>NZ_VMNH01000003.1 GCF_007625115.1 Sedimenticola selenatireducens
CCAGGTACCATTACCCCGCACACACATTTTGAAGCAGAGATTTACGTGTTGAGTAAAGATGAAGGTGGTCGACACACGCCATTCTTCAACAACTATCGTCCACAGTTCTACTTCCGTACGACAGACGTGACCGGAGCCTGCGACCTTCCAGAAGGCGTAGAGATGGTAATGCCGGGTGATAACGTGAAGATGACTGTGAAATTGATTGCCCCAATTGCGATGGAAGAGGGTCTGCGATTCGCGATCCGTGAAGGTGGCCGTACCGTCGGTGCCGGCGTCGTTGCTAAGATCATAGAGTAATAAATATGGCCAACCAGAGAATTCGTATTCGACTGAAGGCATTCGATCATCGTCTGATTGATCAGTCTGCTCGTGAGATTGTCGATACTGCAAAACGTACCGGCGCACAGGTTCATGGACCTATTCCGCTGCCAACTAAAAAAGAGCGGTTTACAGTGTTGATTTCACCCCATGTCAACAAGGATGCGCGGGATCAGTATGAGATTCGCACTCACAAGCGTCTCATGGATATCGTTGACCCTACGGACAAAACAGTTGATGCGCTGATGAAGTTGGATCTGGCGGCAGGTGTTGATGTTCAGATCAAACTGAACTGAGGTAAAGACGATGCTAGGAATTGTAGGACGTAAAGTCGGCATGACTCGGGTATTTACCGAAGAGGGTGTATCCGTGCCTGTTACCGTAATTGAGGTGGAGCCTAATCGGGTCACCCAGTTACGCACAATTGAAAATGATGGCTACAGTGCAATTCAGATTACTACAGGCGCTCGTAAGGCTTCTCATGTCAATAAGGCAGAGGCTGGACACTTGGCTAAAGCTGGTGTTGAAGCGGGTCGTGGTATGTGGGAATTTCGCTTGGCTGATGGTGAAGGCGAAGGCCTAGAGGTTGGTGGAGAGATCAAGGTCGATATGTTTGAGGCCGGGCAGATCGTTGATGTCCGCGGCACGACTATCGGTAAGGGCTTTCAAGGTGCAGTTAAGCGCTACGGTTTCCGTATGCAGGATGCAACCCACGGTAACTCTTTGTCACACCGTGCACCGGGTTCAATTGGACAATGTCAGACTCCGGGCCGTGTTTTCAAAGGCAAAAAAATGGCAGGCCACATGGGCAACGTCAAGCGTTCAATTCAAAATCTCAAAGTTGTGAGAGTTGATGCTGAACGTAACTTGCTGCTGGTAAGAGGGGCTGTGCCGGGTTCTCGTGGTGGTGATGTGATTATCACACCCGCCATCAAGATGCTGAACAAGGGGTAATAAAGTAATGGACCTCAATGTACAGGCAGGCAATGGTAAATCAGAGACAATCAGTGTTTCCGATAACGTATTTGCAGCCGACTATAATGAAGCACTGATCCATCAGGTGGTAACGGCTTACATGGCAGCGGCTCGTGCTGGTACCAAAGCAAGCAAAAACCGATCTGATGTTAGTGGTGGCGGCATCAAGCCGTTCCGCCAAAAGGGAACGGGCCGCGCTCGTGCGGGTACCAGCAGAAGTCCTATATGGCGCTCTGGTGGTGTGACCTTTGCGGCAAGGCCAAGAGATTATTCTCAGAAAGTTAACCGCAAGATGTATCGCGGTGCACTTAGATCCATTTTGTCTGAGTTGCTGCGTACAGAGCGAATGATTGTTGTTTCTGAGTTTGCGATTGAAGCGCCAAAAACCAAAGAGCTCGTTACCAAGTTAAACAGCTTTGGAATAAAAGAGGTGTTGATTGTGGCGGTACAGCCGGATGAGAATCTCTATCTTGCGGCCCGCAATCTTTATGGTGTGGACGTGTGTGATGTGCGCGAAATCGATCCTGTCAGCTTGATCGGTTTTGACAAGGTAGTCATTACCTCTGAGTCACTCAAGCAGTTAGAGGAGAGCCTGGCATGAACAAAGAGCGTTTGATGCAGGTGCTGGTTGGTCCAGTAATCTCTGAGAAGAGCACGATAGCTGCTGATGCTAGTCGCCAGTATGTCTTTAAGGTCATTCCTGATGCGACAAAGCCTGAGATTAAGAAGGCTGTTGAAATGATGTTTGATGTCAGTGTTGAGGGCGTTCGCGTGCTCAATATCAAGGGCAAAAGCAAGCGTTTCGGTCAGATTAAAGGTCGTCGTAACGGCGTTCGCAAGGCTTATATCAGGCTTGCTGAAGGCAGTGATATCGACTTCGGTGCGGGCGCCTAATTAGGCCCTTAATCGCAACGAATAGAGCGGAATTAAGAGTATGGCAATTGTAAAAACCAGACCAACATCAGCAGGTCGCCGGTTCGTGGTTAAGATTGTTAACCCTGAACTACATAAGGGCGCACCCCATGAGCCTCTGTTGGAAAAGAAGAGTAAGAGTGGCGGCCGTAATAACAATGGACGCATAACAACGCGTCATCATGGCGGTGGTCATAAGCAACACTATCGTATAATAGACTTTAAGCGAAACAAGGATGGTGTAAAGGGTGTTGTTGAGCGATTGGAATATGATCCAAATCGCACAGCCAACATTGCTTTGATCAAGTACCTTGATGGTGAGCGTCGCTACATCATTGCGCCAAAGGGGTTGTCTGCTGGTGACCCTGTGATGTCTGGAGAAGATTCAGGTATCAAGATTGGAAATTGCCTTCCTCTGAGAAACATCCCAGTGGGAACCAATGTCCACTGCATCGAGATGAAGTCTGGTAAGGGCGCGCAAATTGCTCGTTCTGCAGGAACTTCTGCACAATTAGTTGCACGAGAGGGAGAATATGCTACCCTGCGCCTCCGCTCAGGTGAGATGCGTAAGATCCGTAGCGAGTGTCGCGCAACGATTGGTGAGGTAGGAAACTCCGAACATAGCCTTCGTAAGCTTGGGAAGGCAGGTGCGTCAAGATGGCGCGGAGTTAGACCAACTGTTCGCGGTGTGGCGATGAACCCGGTTGATCACCCGCATGGTGGTGGTGAAGGTAGGACCTCAGGCGGGCGCCATCCTTGTAGCCCATGGGGTGTGCCTACAAAGGGATACAAGACGCGTACTAATAAGCGTACCGATAAGATGATTGTGCGTCGGCGCAATCGTAAGTAAACGGAACTGAGGTAATCTAAAGTGCCACGTTCAATTAAAAAAGGCCCATTCGTTGATCATCATTTGATGAAGAAAGTTGACGAAGCAGTGGCAAGCAACAGCAAACGCCCAATTAAAACCTGGTCGCGTAGATCAATGGTTTTACCAGACATGATTGGTCTGACGATTGCTGTATATAACGGCCGCCAGCATATTCCAGTGCTCGTCACTGAGAACATGATTGGCCATAAACTTGGTGAGTTTGCATTGACCCGGACATTCCGTGGCCATGCGGCTGACAAGAAATCGAAACGATAACCGGGGTAAAACCATGCAGGCTGCTGCTAAATTGCGTTTTGCGCGTATCTCGGCCCAAAAGGGTCGTCTGGTCGCTGATCAGATTAGAGGTCTGCCTGTAGAGCAGGCTCTTAATGTCCTTGCCTTCAGTAATAAGAAGGGCGCTGACCTTATGAAGAAATTGTTGGACTCTGCTATTGCAAATGCTGAGAACAACGAAGGCGCTGATATTGATGAGTTGAAGGTTGCCTCTGTCATGGTTGATGAGGGTCCGACAATGAAACGGATCAGAGCGCGAGCAAAGGGTCGTGCGGCCCGTATTTTAAAGCGTACCAGTCACTTCACAGTGATTGTGTCGGATAAGTAAGGCAGAATTATGGGTCAGAAAGTACATCCAATAGGAATTCGTCTTGGTATCGTCAAGCAGTGGACGTCAAAGTGGTATGCCGACTCCAAAGATTATGCTGACATGCTTAACACCGATCTTGAAGTGCGTGATTATCTGAAGAAGCGCTTGTCGCAAGCCTCAGTCAGTCGCATACAGATTGATCGCCCTGCGAAAAATGCCCATGTCACCATTCATTCGGCGCGTCCGGGTATTGTGATTGGTAAGAAGGGTGATGATATCAACACTTTGCGTGAGGAGGTCTCCAAGCGTATGGGGATTCCTGCACACATCAGTGTTGAAGAAATTCGTAAGCCTGAGCTCGATGCGCAATTGGTAGCTGAGGGTATTACTCAGCAGCTGGAGCGCCGTGTTATGTTCAGACGTGCAATGAAACGTTCTGTGCAGACCGCGATGAGACTTGGGGCGGGCGGCATCAAGGTGAATATTTCTGGCCGATTGAATGGTGCCGAAATTGCACGGAACGAGTGGTATCGCGAGGGTCGTGTTCCACTTCACACATTGCGTGCTGATATCGATTATGGCTTTGCTGAAGCAAAAACAACCTACGGCATCATTGGCGTGAAGGTTTGGATCTTCAAAGGCGAAGTTTTTGGTGATGAAGCTCCAGAAGATGCAGCACCAAAGGCTGCGCGTCGCAAAGCACCGCGTAAGAAGGACTAAGTCATGTTATTGCCAAAGCGGACTAAATTCCGTAAACAGATGAAAGGCCGCAATCGCGGCTTGGCGAACCGAGGCAACAAGGTTAGTTTCGGGGAGTATGGGCTACAGGCAGTTGATCGTGGACGCATGACGTCTCGTCAAATTGAAGCCGCACGTCGTACGATTACTCGTACAGCAAAGCGTGGCGGTAAGATGTGGATTCGTGTTTTCCCTGATAAGCCAATTACCAAGAAGCCTCTTGAAGTGCGTCAAGGTAAAGGTAAGGGTAGCGTTGAGTACTGGGTGGCTTTGATTCAGCCAGGCCGCGTACTTTATGAAATTGAGGGTGTTTCTGAAGAGTTGGCGCGCGATGCGTTTCGACTTGCAGCAGCCAAACTGCCATTCAAGACCGCCTTCATTAAACGGACGGTAATGTGATGAGTGCTTCTGATCTAAGACAAAAAAACCCCTCAGAGTTGGAAGGGGCATTATTAGAACTACGTAGAGAGCAGTTTAATCTTCGTATGCAGCAGGGTACGGGTCAACTGTCGCGTCCGTCAGAGATGAGGCGTGTACGAAAAGAGATTGCCCGGGTAAAAACTTTGCTGAATGAGAAAAGCGCAGGTGAAGCATCATGAGCGAGCAGGACAATAGTAATCGCACGCTCGAAGGCCGTGTTGTCAGCGACAAGATGGACAAGAGCATTACGGTTCTTATAGAGCGTAAGGTAAAGCATCCGATTTATGGCAAGTTTATTCGCCGTTCAACCAAGGTTCATGCTCACGATGAAACCAATGAGTGTGGTATTGGCGATATAGTGGTGGTTGAGCAATGCCGCCCGCTCTCTAAGAGCAAAACTTGGCGTCTGGTTAAGGTTGTCAATAAGGCATCTTGAAACTGACCTGTTAAATCGTACGTTTTCGAATTAGTGTTTTTTAAATTGGAATAGACCAATGATCCAGATGCAGACAATGCTGAACGTCGCCGACAATAGTGGCGCCAAGCGAGTCCAGTGCATAAAGGTACTGGGCGGATCACATCGCCGCTATGCTGGCATCGGGGATATCATCAAAGTGAGCGTCAAAGACGCAATCCCCCGTGGCAAAGTTAAAAAAGGCGATGTATATAACGCTGTTGTTGTGCGTACCAGAAAAGGCGTCAGACGTCCTGATGGTTCGCTCATTCGCTTTGATGGCAATGCGGCCGTCTTGTTGAATACACAACTCCAGCCAATCGGCACCCGTATATTTGGGCCGGTTACCCGTGAACTGCGCAGCGAACGATTCATGAAAATCATCTCGCTCGCTCCTGAAGTACTCTAAGGGGTATATCATGGCTATGCGTAAGATCAAAAAAGGTGACCAAGTCGTCGTCCTGACCGGCAAAGATAAAGGCAAGCAGGGCACAGTCCTGACTGTGGTCGACGAAAAAGTTATCGTAGAAAATATCAACATTGTGAAAAAGCACACCAAGGCAAATCCTGGAAAGGGTGAGCAAGGTGGCATTCTCGATAAAGAGATGCCAATCGATGCTTCTAATGTCGCCGTCTATAACCCGAATACAGGTAAGGCTGATCGGATCGGCATAAAAATATTGGAAGATGGTCGTAAGGTGCGCTACTTCAAGTCTAACGGCGAAGTCGTGGATATCTGAGGCGGATAGAGAGATGGCAAGATTACAACAGGTCTACCGCGACGAACTCGTGGGTAAGCTGAAAGAACAGTTCAGCTTTAAAAGTGTTATGGAAGTCCCCAGGATTACCAAGATCACTCTGAACATGGGTGTGGGTGAGGCATTGGGTGATAAAAAAGTCCTTGAATTCGCCGTCAGTGATATGGAGAAGATTGCTGGTCAAAAGGCAGTTGTCACCATGGCGCGTAAGTCAGTTGCTGGCTTTAAGGTTCGTGAAGGTTGGCCTATTGGTTGTAAGGTTACCCTGCGTCGCGATCGTATGTATGAGTTTCTTGATCGTCTAATTAATGTGGCAATTCCGCGTATTCGGGATTTTCGTGGTTTAAATCCGAAATCCTTTGATGGGCGTGGCAACTACAGTATGGGTGTTAAGGAACAGATTATGTTCCCTGAAATTGATTTTGATAAAATTGATACGCTACGTGGATTGGATATTATTATCACAACTACAGCGAAAAATGATGCGGAAGGTCGTGCGCTTTTAGAGGCGTTTAACTTTCCTTTCAAGAACTGATATAGAGCAGAATCGTCATGGCAAAAAAGAGCATGATCGCCCGCGAAGTAAAGCGGACAAAACTGGAAGGTAAGTTCGCGGCCAAGCGCAGTGAATTGAAAGCAGTTATTCAAAATCCTGAAAGCACAAGCGAACAGGTTGATGAGGCTGTATTGAAACTTCAGAAGATGCCGCGTGATGCAAGCCGCGCTCGTCAGCGTAATCGTTGTCGCGTAACAGGTCGCCCACATGGAGTTTACCGCAAATTTGGCCTTTGTAGGCACAAGCTTCGTGAGGCTGCCATGCGTGGTGATGTTCCAGGGCTTGTAAAAGCTAGCTGGTAATGTAGAATACGGCACCCTTGCACTGGGTGCTTACGCCAATCGGCGTTTTTTCGTTCAATCGTTTGGGTATCGCTCCTGAGTTCAGGTGGCTGACCCTGAGGATTTAAAAATGAGTATGTCTGATCCGATCGCGGATATGCTGACGCGTATCCGTAATGGTCAACAAGTTTCTAAGGTGGCAGTTTCTATGCCGGCTTCTAAGAAAAAGGCAGCTGTTGCTCAGTTGCTTTTGGATGAAGGCTATATTGCAGGTTTCAAAACTGAAACCAAAGATAATAAGCCAACCCTCCAGATCGAGCTTAAGTATTTCCAAGGTAAACCCGTTATTGAGCTCATACAGCGTATAAGTCGCCCAGGCCTGCGTATCTATAAAGGCAGTAAAGAGCTTCCAAAAGTACGTGGCGGGCTCGGCGTGGCGATAATCTCCACTTCAAAAGGTTTGATGACTGATCGCGCGGCCCGCACTAGTGGGCAGGGCGGCGAAGTCGTCGCCTATGTGGCATAAGGGAGATTAGAATATGTCTCGTGTAGCAAAAAATCCGATAGATGTGCCTTCTGGTGTGGATGTCAACCTCAACGGTAATGAATTGACCGTTAAGGGATCCAAAGGAACCATGAAGCTTAATCTGCATGACTTCGTTACGCTTAAGAGTGATGAAAATACCGTGCGCGTAGTTCCTGTTAAGGAAGGACGTGATGAGTGGGCAATGGCAGGAACTTTCAGGGCGCTGGTTGGAAATATGGTTACCGGTGTAAGCACTGGTTTTCAGAAGAAGTTGCAGTTGATCGGAGTCGGTTATCGCGCGCAAGCCAAGGGTAATGTGCTTAACATGAATCTTGGGTTTTCACATCCTGTAGATTATCCAGTGCCTGAGGGAATTACCATTGAAACCCCAAGCCAGACGGAAATTGTAGTATCCGGGTGTGACAAACAGCGTGTTGGGCAGGTTTCTGCTGAAATACGAGCTTATCGTCCGCCTGAGCCTTATAAAGGCAAGGGTGTTCGTTATGCGGACGAGCATGTTGTCCGCAAAGAAGCCAAGAAAAAATAAGGGCATACTGAGATGGACAAGAAAGCATCACGTATACGCCGTGCTCGCAGAGCTCGCGCAAAGATTCGCGAATTGGCAGTTAATAGGCTGACCATTTTTCGCACCCCAAAGCATATGTATGCCCAGGTAATTGCACCTAATGGGTCTCAGGTTATTGCAAGTGCATCGACTGTTGAGAAGTCTGTTAGAGCTGAAATTGAAGGCGCATCAGGCAACAGCACTGCTGCGGCCATTGTTGGTAAAGCCATTGCTGAAAGAGCTAAGGCTGCTGGCATCGAAAGTGTTGCATTCGATCGTGCTGGTTTTAAATATCACGGCCGGGTCAAGGCGTTAGCTGACGCTGCCCGCGAAAACGGTCTTAAGTTCTAAGGGGCAGGCTATGTCTAAGTTTAATGAAAAGCCGGAAGGTGATGATCTGATCGAAAAGCTCATCAACGTCAACCGAGTTGCTAAAGTAGTAAAGGGTGGTCGAGTGTTTGGCTTTGCGGCACTCGCAGTTGTTGGTGATGGAAATGGCAAGGTTGGCTTTGGTAGCGGTAAAGCACGTGAGGTGCCCATTGCTATTCAGAAGGCAATGGAAAACGCACGCCAAAACTTGCGTAACGCTAAACTCAAGGGCGACACCTTGCAGTACCCATTAATTGGTCGCCATGGTGCCGCAAAGGTATACATGCAGCCAGCCTCTGAGGGTACTGGCATTATTGCGGGTGGTGCAATGCGTGCTGTTTGTGAGGCTGTTGGAGTACATAACGTCCTTGCAAAATGCATCGGTACCAACAATCCAATTAACGTGGTTCGCGCAACAGTTAATGCGCTTACCGAGATGACTGATCCTGAAACTGTAGCTGCGAAACGTGGCAAATCAGTTAAAGAGATCCTGGGGTAAGTCATGAGCGAAAAGAAAATGATGAAAGTCACCTTGATGCGAAGCGTCAATGGGCGACTGGAAAGTCACAAGGCATGTGTGCTGGGCCTCGGCTTGCGTCGTATCCGTCATACTGTTCTGGTTGAGGATACACCTGCCACGCGTGGCATGGTGAATAAAGTAAACTACCTGGTTCAGGTTGAGGAGGCTTGAGATGCGTCTGAATACCATTAAACCTGCAGAAGGTGCAACTAAAGACGCGAAGCGTGTCGGCCGCGGAATTGGTAGTGGTCTTGGCAAAACGGCTGGTCGTGGTCATAAGGGGCAGAAGTCTCGCTCCGGCGGCTTCCATAAGGTCGGTTTCGAAGGTGGTCAAATGCCACTGCAGCGCCGTTTGCCTAAGGTTGGATTCACCTCTCGGAAGGGAAGATCAACTGCTGAGGTAAGGCTTGATGAGCTATTGAAAGTGGAGGGTGAGGTCATTGATATGAAGTCCCTGCATGAATCTGATGTATTACCTTACAGCATGAAGCGTGCAAAGATCATACTCTCCGGAGCAATTGATCGTGCTGTTACCGTACGTGGACTTAAGGTCACCAAGGGTGCACGTGCTGCTATTGAAGCAGTCGGCGGGAAAATCGAGGAATAAATGGCTGGTCAGGGTGCAAAATCCGGCAATCTGGCCGGAGCGGGTAAATTTACCGAACTACGACAGCGTTTGCTGTTTGTAATTGGTGCGTTATTGGTATTTCGTATCGGTACTTTTATCCCCGTCCCTGGCGTAAACCCAGCGGCCGTTGCTGTTCTTTTTGATCAGCAGCAAGGCGGCATCCTGGACATGTTTAACATGTTCTCAGGTGGTGCGTTAGAGCGGGCGAGCCTTTTTGCACTTGGTATCATGCCTTACATCTCAGCATCAATCATTATGCAGTTGATGACTTCAGTAGTGCCCAAGCTTGAGCAACTGAAGAAAGAGGGTGAGCAAGGTCGACGGACGATTACCCAATATACGCGTTACGGCACGGTTGTGTTGGCGACATTTCAAGCTGTTGGTATAGCAATTGCGTTGCAATCTCAGCAGGCGGGAGGCATGCCGGTGGTATCGCTTCAGGGGCCTGGGTTTATCCTGACGGCCGCTGTTTCGTTGGTGACTGGCACGTTGTTCCTTATGTGGCTTGGTGAGCAGATTACTGAGCGTGGGCTAGGGAACGGTATCTCGCTGATCATCTTTGCGGGTATTGTGGCTGGCCTACCTTCTGCGATAGGTGGCACGCTGGAACTTGTACGAACAGGTGAGATGAATGCGTTGACTGTGCTTGTGCTATTTGCACTGGCTGTGGCTGTTACGGCGTTTGTTGTATTTGTTGAGCGTGGACAGCGACGCATAACCGTCAATTATGCGAAACGGCAACAAGGTAGAAAGATGTTTGCTGCTCAAAGCAGCCATCTGCCGCTGAAGCTCAACATGGCTGGCGTGATACCTCCAATATTTGCATCAAGCATTATCTTGTTTCCGTCAACCCTAGGGCAGTGGTTGGGGACTCAGGAAAATATGCGCTGGCTGCAGGATATTGTCGGAAAAATCGCACCTGGCGAGCCCTTGTATGTGTTGTTGTATGCTCTGGCGATTGTGTTTTTCTGTTTTTTCTATACCGCTTTGGTATTTAACTCAAAGGAAACTGCGGACAACCTCAAGCGCTCAGGTGCCTTTATCCCAGGTTATCGTCCTGGTGATCAGACGGCACGCTACATAGATAAGGTGATGTCACGACTGACATTGGCTGGCGCGATTTATATAACGTCGGTTTGTTTATTGCCGGAGTTTTTGATTGTTGGCTGGAATGTTCCATTCTATTTTGGCGGAACATCCTTGTTGATTATTGTTGTAGTTGTCATGGACTTCATGGCTCAGGTGCAGGCACATATGATGTCGCACCAGTATGAAGGCCTGATGAAAAAGGCGAATCTGAAAGGCGGAGGCGCAGGGCTTCTGCGCTGAGTTTGTTGGGATTCCACGGTTTTTTTTGGAGATTGAGTCATGAAAGTAAGGGCGTCTGTAAAGAAGATTTGCAGAAACTGTAAGATCGTCCGGCGCAATGGCGTTGTACGCGTGATCTGCAAAGAGGCAAGGCACAAGCAGCGTCAGGGCTGATCGCTTTTTCGCTTGATTTAGTTAAGAAATCCAGTTAAAGTTGTGCGTTCACCGCGCGCAATGTGAACTGATAATTGTATTTTCAGGAGTTACCCGATGGCCCGTATTGCAGGCGTCAACATCCCGGATCGTAAGCACGCTGTAATTGCGTTGACGGAGATCTATGGTATCGGTTCCACCCGTGCAGCAAGCATATGCGATGCTGCTGGTGTTGCAAAAGACGCGAAAATCCAAAACCTTACCGAGGGTGAAGTTGAGTCCCTCCGTGCGGAAGTAGCTAAATTTATTGTCGAGGGTGATCTTCGACGTGAAGTGTCGATGAATATCAAGCGCCTAATGGATCTTGGTTGTAATCGAGGCATTCGCCATCGTCGCGGTCTACCGCTACGTGGGCAACGTACTAAGACGAATGCGCGTACCCGTAAAGGACCGCGTCGTCCTATTAAGCGATAAAAGCAACTTCGGTAAACACCGAGCTTGTTTACAGATAATAGTTCATAGGAACATTTCAGATGGCAAAACCGAGCAGCGTGCGGAAAAAGGTTAAAAAGTCCGTCACCGATGGCGTCGCGCACATACATGCATCTTTTAACAACACGATCGTAACCATTTCAGATCGCCAGGGGAATGTGCTCTCTTGGGCAACTGCTGGTGGTTCTGGATTCCGTGGTTCACGTAAAAGCACACCTTTTGCAGCACAGGTTGCGGCAGACCGTGCAGGCGAAAGAGCTAAAGATTACGGAGTGAAGAATCTTGATGTTAACGTCAAGGGTCCAGGTCCTGGTCGCGAATCAGCGGTTCGTGCTTTGAATAATGCAGGGTTCAAGATCACGAGCATTTGTGATGTGACCCCAATACCGCACAATGGTTGTCGTCCGCCTAAAAAGCGTCGCGTTTAATCCGGAGTTATAGAACATCATGGCTAGATATATCGGTCCCAAGTGTAAGCTGAGCAGACGAGAAGGCACTGACCTGTTCCTGAAGAGCCGTGCTCGCTCCCTGGAATCCAAATGTAACATGGAAAAGCAGCCAGGCCAGACGACAGATCGTCGTCGACGCCTTTCAGATTATGGCTTGCAGCTCCGTGAAAAGCAGAAAATGCGTCGTATTTATGGGATCATGGAAAAGCAGTTCCGTAATTACTATAAGAGTGCTGCACAATCAAAAGGTGCGACAGGTGAAAATCTGCTCCAGCTTTTAGAGACTCGCCTGGACAACGTTGTTTACAGGATGGGTTTTGGCAGTACCCGTTCTGAGTCACGCCAACTCGTTAGCCACAAGTCTATTGAGGTGAACGGAAAGATTGTCAACGTGCCCTCTTTCCGTATTCAGGTGAATGACGTGGTGAGCGTACGTGAGAAATCCAAGAAGCAGCTTCGTATACAGAGCTCTCTGGCCCTGGCAGAACAATATGGCACTGTAGAGTGGATTGATGTCGATGCTAAAGGTATGGCAGGAACATTTAAGCGTCTGCCAGATCGATCTGAACTGCCTGCAGAAATTAATGAGCAGCTGGTTGTAGAGCTGTACTCCAAGTAAGGATTACCTTCAAGAGGTCGAAATGCCGGAGTTTGTTACCGATTTTCTAAAGCCACGACTGGTTAATGTACAGCCAATAAGCGAGTTACATGCCAAGGTCTCTCTCGAGCCTATGGAACGTGGATTTGGTCATACATTAGGCAACTCTTTACGCAGAATTCTTCTCTCTTCCCTGCCAGGTAGTGCTGTGGTTGAGGCAGAGATTGAAGGTGTTCTGCATGAATACACCAGTATGGAAGGTGTTCAGGAAGATGTCCTGGAGATCATGCTTAATTTGAAGGAGCTGGCGATCATCATGCATACGCGTGACGAAGCTACTCTGACGCTTAAGAAGCGAGGCGTCGGACCTGTGCTGGCCAGTGATATAACACTTGATCATGATGTTGAAATTGCAAATCCAGATCATGTGATTGCCAATCTTACTAAAGATGGTGAAATTAGCATGACGCTTAAAGTGGCGCGCGGTATTGGCTATCAGCCGGCTGCGAACCGTTTGAGTGATGGCATTGAAGATCGGCCTATTGGCAGACTTCAGCTAGACGCAAGTTTTTCGCCGGTCCGCCGCGTTGCCTACACTGTAGAGGCAACTCGTGTGGAGCAGAGAACAGATCTTGATCGTTTGGTGATTGATCTGGAAACGAATGGCACAATTGATCCTGAAGAGGCGATTAGACGCGCAGCGACTATTCTCCAGGATCAACTCTCTGCGTTCGTTAAATTGGATGAAACGGTAGGGGCAGAAAAAGTCGAAGAAGAGACAAGGCCTGCAATTGATCCTATCCTGCTTCGTCCGGTTGATGATCTTGAGTTGACAGTTCGTTCTGCAAACTGTCTGAAGGCAGAGAATATCTTTATGATTGGTGATCTGATTCAGCGCACTGAAGTAGAGCTGCTGAAGACCCCGAACTTGGGGAAAAAGTCACTCACCGAGATCAAGGATGTACTCGCTACCAGAGGTCTGTCTCTGGGTATGCGGCTGGAAAATTGGCCGCCGGAAGGTATGGAAGATACAGGTCGTTAAGTTTAGACCTAAAACTGTATATCTATAGTATTAACCTAAGTTTAGGGAAGTCGATCCATGCGTCATCGCAATTCAGGACGGCAACTGAACCGCAACAGTTCACACCGCAAGGCTATGTTTCGTAACATGACTTGCTCACTGTTGCGTCATGAGCTGATCAAAACCACATTACCGAAGGCAAAAGAGCTGCGTCGTGTAGCTGAGCCAATTATTACTTTGTCAAAAAGTGACAGCGTTGCTAAACGTCGTTTAGCTTTTGACCGTCTGCGTGATGACGAGGTTGTCGGTAAACTGTTTACGGAAATCGGACCACGTTATAAAGAGCGTCCAGGTGGTTACCTGCGTATTCTGAAGTGCGGGTATCGTCCAGGTGATAAAGCGCCAATGGCCTATGTTGAATTGGTCGATCGTCCTGATGTTGAAGTAGAGGCAGTTGAGGCTGACTAAACTGAAACTGAAGTATGATAATTAAAGCCGGGCTGATGCCCGGTTTTTTTTGTCTAAAATAATAGGGTGTAATGAGGATCTGTGGATATGCAAATAACACCAGACTTTATCGCTTTATTTACTGATTTTGGTGTGGGTAGCCATTATGTTGGGCAATTGAAGGCGCGACTGTATGGTGAAGGTGTTACGCAACAGATTATTGATTTATGTGCTGATGCCCCGATATATGATTCACGCGCATCGGCTTATCTACTGGCTTCCTTTCTTGAGTATCTTCCTAAGCATACGGTGATTATAGCGGTGGTGGACCCGGGTGTTGGCAGTGACCGGAGGGCCCTGTTGACAAAATGTGACGGACATTGGCTGATTGGTCCGGATAACGGACTACTTGCTGTTGCTATTAATTATGCAAAGGAGGTGCATTTACAGACTATACAGTTCAAAGTGAAACCAAAGCACTGTACGTTCCACGGTCGAGATATTTTTGCACCTGCTGCCGCATTGCTATGTAATGGACAGGATGTACCGGGAGATGAAGTAGATAAAATGACTGTTGTTGGTGCGGACTGGCCAAACGATTTATTCCAGATTATCTACATTGACCACTATGGAAATGCGGTGTCTGGAGTGGCCGGTGATACGCTCATGTTCAGCCAGAGGATAAAAGTAAACGATATTGAAATCCCGCACGCTAAAACTTTTTCCGCTGTAGAACCTGGATCCTGTTTTTGGTATGTAAATGCCAACAATTTAGTCGAAGTGGCTGTCAATTGTGGCATGGCCTCAAAACAGTTAAAGCTCGCTATTGGTAGTGAATTTGAAGTGATTTAAAAAACCTATATGAAGCAAATGTAACACATTCATGGTTCTCAGGGTTCAGGTGTTTTTTCTGCTAAGATTGACTTCAAATACTGTCCAGTAAAAGATTTGGGGGACTTTGCGATGTCCTCTGGACTACCTTGGGCTATTATCTCGCCGCCCTTGTCGCCACCTTCTGGTCCCATGTCTATGATCCAGTCTGCTGTCTTAATGACATCCAGGTTATGTTCGATAACTACCACTGTGTTGCCATGATCACGTAGACGATGCAGCACTTCCAGGAGATGTTTAACGTCATGGAAGTGTAGGCCTGTAGTGGGTTCATCCAGAATATAGAGCGTATTGCCTGTGTCGCGTTTAGACAGCTCTCGGGAAAGTTTTACGCGTTGTGCCTCGCCACCTGACAACGTCGTCGCGTTCTGCCCTAGCGTAATATAGGAGAGGCCGACATCCATGAGTGTTTGTAATTTGCGCTTAACAGCGGGTATTGGCTCGAAGAATGTCAGCGCTTCTTCAATGGTAAATTCAAGGACTTGATTGATGCTTTTGCCTTTGTACTTTATTTCTAACGTCTCCCTATTGTAGCGGGATCCCTTGCATACATCGCATTGAACGTAGATGTCTGGTAGAAAATGCATCTCAACTTTTATAACGCCATCACCGCGACAGGCTTCGCAGCGTCCACCTTTAACATTGAAACTGAAGCGTCCGGGGTTATATCCACGAGAGCGCGCTTCATGGGTTCCGGCAAAAAGCTCTCTTATTGGTGTAAAAATACCTGTATAGGTCGCTGGATTTGATCTGGGGGTCCGACCAATGGGACTTTGATCGATGTCGACAACTTTATCGAAGTACTCTAGTCCGGTAATGCTTTCATGGGGTGCGGCATCAATGCTTGCCCGATTCAATTCTGTGGCGGCAAGTGGATAGAGTGTGTCGTTGATTAAAGTAGACTTTCCTGATCCAGAAACCCCGGTAACACAGGTTAATAGTCCTGCTGAAACTTTCAAGTCAACTGATTTGAGATTATTGCCTTTGGCCCCTGTGATAGAAAGTACCCGTTTCTTATTAAAGGTGTGGCGCAGCGACGGTACCGCTATATAGCGTTGGCGTGACAGGTACTGCCCCGTCAGTGAGTTCTGGTTTGCAGCAATCTCATCCGCAGTGCCTTGGGCGATAACCCTTCCACCGTGAACGCCAGCGCCTGGTCCAATGTCGATAACGTGATCGGCAGATCGTATGGCATCCTCATCGTGCTCAACGACAATAACCGTATTGCCAAGGTCGCGTAGATAAGTCAGAGTTTTTAGTAGTCGGTCATTATCTCGCTGATGCAGGCCGATAGACGGCTCATCCAGTATGTACATAACACCCACCAAGCCTGCACCAATCTGACTGGCCAGTCGTATGCGTTGCGCCTCTCCTCCGGACAACGTTTCTGCACTTCTATCAAGAGTTAAGTAGTCAAGACCGACATTAACTAGAAATTGCAGTCTCTGGGAGATCTCATTGATCACTTTTTCGGCAATCTTACCCTGCTTTCCTTTGAGTTTAATCGTTTGGAAAAACTCCAGGCAGTTACCGACGGGACGCTCTGTGATGCTGGGTAAATTCTGATCCTGGATGAAGACATGACGTGCGGCCTCGGTAAGCCGGGTTCCACTACAGGTAGAGCATGGATGGATTGATATGTATCGGGACAGTTCTTCTCTGACGGCGGTAGATTCTGTCTCTCTATAGCGCCGCTCCATATTTGGAATGATGCCTTCGAAAGGGTGGGTGTTGGTTGTGCTGCGGCCCCGCTCGTTGAAATAGGAAAAGGTGATTTTTTCTTTCCCGCTGCCGAATAGGATGGTGTCTTGGATCTTTTTTGGCAGTTCTTCCCAGTGGGTTTCCACATCAAACTTATAATGCTTACCCAGTGAGCTGATCAGTTGAAAATAATAGGCATTCCGTCTGTCCCATCCCCTGACAGCACCAGCTGCCAAGCTGAGATGGGGGTGTGCGACTACACGGGCTGGGTCGAAGTACTGCTCATTACCTAAGCCATCACACTTAGGGCAGGCGCCCACAGGGTTGTTGAATGAAAACAGTCTGGGTTCGAGTTCAGGCAGGCTATAACCGCACTCAGCACAGGCAAAGTTGGCAGAAAACACCATCTCTTTGTTGCTGGGTTCATCCATGGAGGCTACGCGCACTAATCCGCCAGAGAGTGAAAGCGCGGTCTCAAATGATTCGGCGAGACGTAGCGAAAGGTCTTCCCGAACTTTAAATCTATCGACAATGGCCTCAATGGTATGTTTTTTGTGTAGTTCCAGTTCGGGAGGCTGATCAAGCTCGAATATCTCGCCGTCAATGCGGGCGCGGATGAAGCCCTGTGCATTGAGTTCTCTAAGTAGTTTGTGATGCTCACCTTTTCGCTCGGAAATTACAGGTGCAAGTAGCATCAGTTTGCTTCCTTCAGGGAGGGTAAGAACCTGGTCCACCATCTGGTTGATGGTTTGCGCTTCAAGTTTTACCCCATGCGTAGGGCAGCAAGGTACGCCTGCGCGAGCAAAGAGTAGACGCAGGTAGTCATAGATCTCGGTGATTGTGCCTACAGTAGAGCGCGGGTTATGGGAGGTGGTCTTTTGCTCGATAGAAATTGCCGGGGATAGCCCTTCAATATGGTCAATATCGGGTTTTTCCATCATTGAAAGAAACTGGCGCGCATAGGCCGAGAGTGACTCGACATAGCGCCGTTGACCTTCTGCGTAGATGGTATCAAAGGCTAGAGAAGATTTGCCCGAGCCAGATAGCCCTGTGATAACGATCAGTCGATCCCGTGGAATATCCAGATCAATATCTTTCAGATTATGGGTGCGCGCCCCTCTTATGCGTATCGTGTCCATCTACATACCAGCCAATTAGCGAACCTGATACTATACGCTGTCTTCTTGTTTCGAGCCAAACTTACAGTGGTGTTATTAACAGGCCTTTTGCGCGGTTTTTACACTGTTTTTGGTGGGCATTAAAACGGGCTTTATTTAAATAGCCGGTATCTGGGATGATAGTGCGCTTAGGTACCTAAAGCGCAGTCTGCTTGTGAAGTGATGATCAGTTGAAAGCACAAAACAGAAATATCAATAAGCTAACAGCCATAGAAATTCGTGCGGCGTTTTCGTTGGCAGGGATCTTTGCGCTAAGAATGCTCGGGCTATTTTTGATTTTGCCTGTTTTCGCAATTTATGCAGAACAGCTGGTTGATGTTACGCCTCTGTTAATTGGCGTGGCTATTGGTGCCTACGGTCTAACGCAAGCTATTTTTCAGGTGCCGTTTGGCATGCTCTCTGATCGAATTGGGCGTAAACCGGTCATCGTAGGCGGGTTGTTGATATTTGCCTTGGGCAGCGTGGTAGCTGCCAGTGCCGATACCATTTGGGGCGTCGTATTAGGTCGGGCTTTACAGGGTAGCGGCGCTATTGCCGCTGCGGTGATGGCTCTTGCTGCTGACCTAACCCGTGAACAGAATAGAACCAAGGCGATGGCCGTTATTGGTATGAGTATCGGCTTGGCCTTTGCTGTGTCGCTGGTACTCGGGCCCTTGCTGAATGCCTGGATCGGTGTGCCAGGGATCTTTTGGTTGACAGGCCTTCTTGCCTTGTTGGGTATTTTAGTGACGCTTTATCTGGTGCCAAATCCACAGAAAAGTGTTTCGCATCGGGATGCTGAGGCCGTTAGAGATCAGTTCTCAAGGGTGTTGCGTGACGGGGATCTGGTTCGGTTGGATTTGGGCATTATGTTATTGCACATGATGTTGACGGCCGTCTTTATTGCCGTTCCACTGACCCTTAGAGATGTAACGGGCGTATCGGTGGATCACCACTGGATGGTGTATCTTCCGGTTGTCCTGCTGGCGATGTTGATGATGATTCCTTTTGTGGTCATTGCGGAAAAGCGCCGTAAGATGAAGCCGGTGTTTTTAATGGCCATACTCACTTTAGCGCTGGCCCAGCTTTGTTTCATTCTGCTGCAGGATTCGATATTGGGGTTTGGTTTTGCTCTGCTACTGTTCTTTACTGCTTTCAATCTGCTTGAGGCGACCCTGCCTTCACTGATTTCAAAAACTGCGCCTGCAGAAAGCAAAGGTACAGCGATGGGCATTTATTCCACATCACAGTTTCTCGGGGCTTTTATGGGCGGCCTGGCCGGGGGCGCGGTATATGCTCAGTTCAGTCTGGAAGGCGTTTTTCTGTTTGGTGCGATGATCGCCATCGTTTGGTTGGCGATTGCCAGGGGCATGTCAAAGCCGAGTTATCTGAGTAGCTACCTGATACATGTGGGCGTAAAAGCGCCGTCCGAGGCCTTATCGCTGCAGGCAAGACTGCAAGAGATACCTGGCGTAGGCGAGGCTGTTGTCATGGCTGATGAGGGTGTTGCATACCTTAAAGTTGATACCCACTGCGTAGATTTTGGAATATTGGATGAATTCTCTGTCGTAGAGACGTAAAATTACCGTTCAGGCCTTTTGGCCAGGGAGCAACCTATTAGAAATCGGAGGAGATATGGCCAAAGGCGTTAATAAAGTAATCTTGATTGGAAATGTCGGGAAGGATCCAGATGTTCGTTATATGCCCAATGGTAACGCAGTGGCCAATGTTACCCTGGCAACTTCAGAATCCTGGAAAGATAAGAACAGCGGTGAGAATCAGGAGCGTACTGAGTGGCACAGGGTTGTCTTTTTTCGCAGGCTAGCTGAAATCGTCGGTGAGTATGTGAAAAAGGGCTCTAAGATCTACATAGAAGGGAAGCTGCAAACCCGGAAATGGCAAGATCAGTCTGGTCAGGATCGCTATACTACAGAGATCGTGGCTGAGCAGATGCAGATGCTCGATAGCCGGGGCGGTTCTTCGACCTCATTTGATTCAGGTCGTCCTGCTTCTTCATCGACTAATGATGATGCCCCTTCGTCGGCGCCAATGCCGGATGATGGGTTTGATGACGACATTCCCTTCTGACGTTTACTTGAGATAGAGCGCTATCAAAAACCCCCTGCCGGGAAAACGGCAGGGGGTTTTTCTTAACCGGCCTTTCCGTCAACCCGTGGCTTAATCAGCATTGGCGTATAGATCAGTCCAAATATCACAAAACAGATAATCCATAACCCACCGGATAGATGGACCCAAAAGGTGTAGTTTTGAGGTTGTACTAGCGGACCGAAGACGCGTGCGATGGCGGCGAGGTTGAGCAGGATAAAGCAGCCATTGATAAGGCGGCTCGAATCGATAGGGCGGCCCGTGTGACCTAGGGCAACCCTTGCCATCATGCCGAAGGTGAGTACACCTATGCCGCCTACCGTTATTGCGTGCTTAGCCAGGTTGAGTCCAATTACTTCATAACTGGCAAGCGCGATCAGCGTAAAACCTATAATTAGCCAAAGCATGCCCGTGAATAAAACCCAGAGGATAGGGATCTGCCAGATTTTGTGGTTGTACCAGCCCACCACCCGAATCGTTTGGGTGATAGCAACCCCCAGGGCAAATAGTCCGGTAATAAAGGGTGCTGGGTAGATGAATTGAGTAAGTACCAGTCCGCCCAATAGAATCACGGTGGCCATCTCTACTTTGTTATCGCGTTTCGATTGATGACCCGGAATTACCGCTTCGGTAAAGAACGGTATTACCCTGCCCCCGAGTAGTGTGATCAGGAATGCAACAAGGTAGAGCATGGCGTCTGCGCCCTGGATCGCGGTGAGGGTGAATCCCAGTGCTTGAAGGTGCACATAGAGATTCGCAACAGCCATGACCAGTAACAGCGGTACAAAGATACGGTTTACTTTCTGCTGGCCCTGCCAAAGCGCAGGTTGGATGCCAAGTGCCACGGCTGGCAAAAAGGCAAGGTCAATAATGGCAATCAATGTTCCTGGTATCAGCCCATCAAAGAACGGGACTATTCTGCCGGCCAACCATAACAGAAAGAGCAGGCCCAGAGGTTTGCCTGTTGGCGGGGTTACCCCGGTCCAGTTTCTAACTGCCGTCAGGAGAAAACCTGCGATTATGGCAACAGCATATCCAAACAGCATCTCATGACTGTGCCAGCCAATGGGGCCATAGTATGTCGGAAGTGAGTAGGCTCCAGACCAGGCGCCGAGCCAGATCAGCATCAGAAAAAGGGCTGAAAAAGCGGCCGATAGGAAAAAAGGCCTGAAGCCCAGTGCCAATAGTGTCATCCCCTCAGGCTTTAGCTCCGGTTTTGGGGGTTCTGAGTGGACTTTCAGCATGATTTGTAGGGTTTTTCCTTTACAAGACAATAGGATGCGATAGTTTAGCGAGTTTGTGTCAGATCGCTTTGATATCAATCAAGGCTGGACTATTTGGTGTGGTGTTCGAGAAAACGTACGGTCTGCTAGGTCAGGCTTGATAGATTCCGCCGAGTATAACCGGATGTGAGGCTCCAGTGACACTGGGCAGATTTCCAAAGCATCCTTCCACTGTCTGGTAGGCAAGCCAGGCAAACGCGGTGGCCTCGATCTGATCCGGTGGTATGCCGTGGCGGGTAGTATCTTCGACAGTAATATCCTTGAGACGCTGTCCAAGCTGCTCCATTAAAAAGGTATTGGCGGTTCCGCCACCGCAGCAAATCAGGCGGCTGCAGCGTGGCGCATACTGTCCGATAGCCCGGGTGATCGTCTCTATTGAGAGTGCGCATAGTGTTGCCTGGATATCTTCAGGCTTATAGCTTGAGATTTTATGGCACCGCTGCTCTAACCAGTCAAGATTGAACAGTTCGGGGCCGGTGCTTTTGGGGGCGGGTTGTTTAAAATAGTCAGCGTTAAGCAGGCGCTCGAGTAATTCGAGTTGAATGTGCCCGCTGGCTGCCCATGCGCCATCTTGGTCGTAGGGGCGTTGTTGGCAGCGCATGGACCATGCGTCCATCAATGTATTTGCTGGTCCGGTATCAAAGCCGATAATACCCTTGTCCCGGTTCCCGGGAAGTACGGTGATATTGGCGATTCCACCCAGATTAAGGATTACTCGTTCTTCGGCAGGGTGGTGCAGGAAGGCCGCATGGAAGGCCGGAGCAAGCGGGGCACCCTGCCCCTCGGCGGCGATATCCCTACGCCTGAAGTCGGCAACTACGGTGATGCCCGTTTGCTCAGCCAGATGATTGGGGTCGCCGACCTGAAGGGTGAAGGGGTGGACTGCATCAGGGCGATGTCGAATGGTCTGTCCGTGTGAGCCGATAGCTTTTATTTGCTCAGGCTGGAACCCGGTCTGTTTTAGTAATTGGAATACGGCTCGGGAAAACTCGATGGCTACTTCAATGTCGGCAACACCGAGTGTGTCGATCTCATTTTCGCCTGGGAGTGAGAGTCGTCTCAGCGTATTTTTCAGATCCTGGGGCCAGGGGTGATAGGTATGGCCCTGAACCGTGACTGTTCCAGTATCGAAAGTCACCAGCACGGCATCAATGCCGTCCATGCTGGTGCCGGACATGAGGCCTATATAATGAGCACGCGTATCAATGCCAGTGCTACCTGGCATCTGCCACCATCGTCTTTGAGATCAGGTCAAGTTGCGAGAGTAAAGGTGCGCTAACAGACGCAAATTGACTTTGGTATTTTTTCGCCAACGGTTCAGCGGCTGGTAGTTTTATTGTTAGTGGGTTTCTGTGTACGCCATTGACACGGAACTCATAATGCAGGTGTGGCCCGGTGGCTAGGCCGCTTTTACCGACATAACCAATGACCTGCCCTTGTCTTACCCGGGTGCCATTACCGACATTACTGCGATATTTAGACATATGGGCATAAAGTGTCGTGTATTGACTTCCGTGACGAACGATGACGGTTTTTCCATAGCCACCCTTGGTTCCGCGGAAGATGACCCTGCCATCCCCCGCGGCTTTGATCGGTGTTCCGGTCGCAGCAGAATAGTCTACCCCTTTGTGCGGGCGTTTTTTGCCAAGTACCGGGTGGTAGCGCGCTTTTGTAAAGCGTGAGGAGATTCTTCGGAAATCCACCGGCGCCCGAAGGAAGGCCTTGCGCATGCTCTGGCCGTCTGGTGAGAAATAGCTGCTGTAGCCCTCCTCATCTTCAAACCGGATGGCACGGAACACTTTTCCCTGATTAGTGAATTCTGCGGCGAGGATTGGGCCGTTACGATATTTCTTGCCGTCCAGGTACTCCTCCTCGTAGATCAGGCTGAATTGATCTCCGGCCCGAATCTCTAGGGCGAAATCGATATCCCAGCCAAATATATTTGCCAGCTCCATAGTCAGGGTGTCTGAGAGGCCGGCCCTTTGGGCGCTCAGGTAGAGTGAGTTGGTGATGGTGCCTGATGCCGTGGCAATCCGTTTTTCGAGGCTCCGATCATGGGTTTGTGCAGTGAATCCCTCTTCATTGGGTAGGATCTGTAGGCTGCGGATGGCGCTTTGCTTGTGCACCAATTCCAGCATCTCTCCTTGCTTGTCGACGCGTACGCGGATTGCTTCGCCCGGCCGAATATTGGCTAGGCTTTTCGCCTCTTTACTACTGTTTACGATGCGGTGCAGTAGGTTGGCAGAGAGCTTTAAGCGAGAAAAGATGAGTGCTAAATTGTCGCCGGACTTTACCTTCTCCTCCAGCCATGTTCCCTCGTCGATGCTGATGGTGGCTTCATCCTCAATGACGGTCTGAGTAATGCTGGCTAATAGGTTGTCAGGGTGTTCAGTCGTTTGTGGTTCGGCGCTGTCGGTATCATTAGTAGCCGTGCTTGCTCTGGCCGCTTCTGTCGGTGCAGTCGTCACAGCTACAGTCAATTCCTCAGCATGGGCAGGTTTTTCGTCCTCACCTGCTGGTGATTGTTGGATGGTCGATGTGTTATGCGCCGGGCTAGGTAGGATCAATGCTACCTGTTGAGGCATCTCTGCTGGCGCCGGCGTGATGTTTGGCGATGTCTCCTCAGCGCTAATGGCTACTGCGGCCGATTCTTTTTCTTGATTGTTTCCAAAGGAGGCGTAGATCGCAGAGGCGCAGAGGGTCAACCCAATAACGGCGATAATTCCCAGGCGGGGGTGCTTTCCTTGGCGGGGAGTGTCTAGCAGATCACTGTGTGATTTGTAGTCGTTTATCATGTTATTACGCTAATTCCCGGAAAATTCTGATAATTATTGCGCAAAACCGGCGTGATTCCCAGTTTTTTCAGGAAGATACTGGGTGCCAGGCTTTTTGGCAAGGGAGTTTTGCTCAGATACACACAATATATATAGAAACGGTTACTTTTTCTTGTTTCATCCTGTAAATTGTGCGCCCCGACATAGTTCTTGGTTTATTTGAGGTGGGAGATGGCGTCAATCGCAGAGTCGATGGAGCTCATTAAGCGTGGTGCGGATGAAATTCTGATCGAGGAGTCTTTGATCAAGAAGCTGGAGCGTGGCAAACCGCTCAAGATCAAAGCGGGATTTGATCCGACCGCCCCGGATCTTCACTTGGGGCACACGGTTCTAATCAATAAGCTGCGCCAATTTCAGGATTTGGGGCATGAGGTGACATTCCTGATTGGTGACTTTACGGGCATGATCGGTGATCCCACAGGGAAGAATGTAACCCGTAAGGCGTTGACGCGTGAGGAGGTGCTAAAGAACGCGGAGACTTATCAGGAGCAGATCTTTAAGATTCTGGATCGGGAAAAGACCATTATTCGCTTTAATTCCGAATGGATGGTGGAGATGGGTGCGGCGGGCCTGATTCAGCTTGCAGCAAAGCATACCGTGGCGCGTATGCTGGAGCGGGACGACTTCAGTAAGCGTTATAAAAATGGTCAACCCATAGCTATTCACGAATTTCTCTACCCACTGGTGCAGGGTTACGATTCGGTTGCTTTGCAGTCAGATGTTGAGCTGGGCGGCACGGATCAGAAGTTTAATCTACTGGTCGGGCGTCAGCTTCAAGAGATCTATGGGCAGGAGCCGCAGGTGGTCCTGACGATGCCAATCCTTGAGGGGCTGGATGGTGTTCAGAAGATGTCCAAGTCGCTCAATAATTATATTGGGATCGCGGATCAGCCGGATGACATGTTTGGTAAGGTCATGTCGATTTCTGATGACCTTATGTGGCGCTATTACGAGCTCCTTAGTTTCAAGCCAATGGCGGATGTGAGGGCGCTGCAAAAGCGGGTCGAAGAGGGGATGAATCCCCGTGACGCCAAGGTGATGTTAGCGGAAGAGCTGATTGAGCGTTTTCACGACAAGGCGTCCGCAACCAAGGCGCACGAGAACTTTGTGGCGCGCTTCCAGCAGGGTGCGATGCCGGATGATATGCCAGAGCTGACTTTGAGTGCGGATGAAGGCATGCCTATCGCAAATCTTTTAAAAGAGGCTGAGTTGGTTTCCAGTACATCCGAAGCGTTGCGGATGATAAATCAAGGCGCTGTAAAGATAGATGGTGAGAAAATTGATGACCGAGGTTTGATCGTCGTAAAGGGGTCGAACCATATCTATCAGGTTGGTAAGCGGCGTTTTGCTAAAGTCACTTTGAGCTAAGTTTTCCTGTGTTTCATGGTGTTTTTAATCGCATCATAAAAAATCAGTAAAGGCTCTTGCGTGGATGTATTTAGTGCGTATAATGCGCCGCTCGTTGGGTGGTAAGGTTACGAAATTTTGTAGCTGAGCTGGGTGACGGGGCCCTTAGGAGAGGGTGGTTCGAAAAGGTTGAAATAAGTCTTGACCTGATCGAAATGAGGCGTAGAATACGCGCCTCGCTTGGGGAGAACGACGCAGTCGGGCGCTTCAAGCGGAAGGATTCTGGGTCTAAGATATTGACTTAAAATTCGGGGGCATTCATAATTGACTGTCTCGGTCGGATGAAAATCTGGCAGCTCTTTAACAATCAGGTTAGGTAATTTGTGTGGGTGCTCCGTCGGTGGCTTATGAAGCCAAAACTTTCGACGGAACATCTATAAAAGAATTCCTTTTTTAGACGTAATGTCGAGCACGGATTTGTCACCCACAAAGTGACTAAAACACTTCAAGTGAAGAGTTTGATCCTGGCTCAGATTGAACGCTGGCGGTATGCTTAACACATGCAAGTCGAACGGCAGCACGAGAGAGCTTGCTCTCTTGGTGGCGAGTGGCGGACGGGTGAGTAACGCGTAAGAATCTGCCTATTAGTGGGGGATAACTCGGGGAAACTCGAGCTAATACCGCATACGCCCTACGGGGGAAAGTGGGGGACCTTCGGGCCTCACGCTAATAGATGAGCTTGCGTTGGATTAGCTAGTTGGTAGGGTAATGGCCTACCAAGGCGACGATCCATAGCTGGTCTGAGAGGACGATCAGCCACACTGGGACTGAGACACGGCCCAGACTCCTACGGGAGGCAGCAGTGGGGAATATTGGACAATGGGCGCAAGCCTGATCCAGCAATACCGCGTGTGTGAAGAAGGCCTGCGGGTTGTAAAGCACTTTCAATTGTGAAGAAAAGCGAGGGCTTAATACGCTCTTGTCTTGACGTTAACTTTAGAAGAAGCACCGGCTAACTCTGTGCCAGCAGCCGCGGTAATACAGAGGGTGCGAGCGTTAATCGGAATTACTGGGCGTAAAGCGTACGTAGGCGGTTTAGTAAGTCAGATGTGAAAGCCCTGGGCTCAACCTGGGAACTGCATTTGAAACTGCTAGACTAGAGTGTGGTAGAGGGAAGTGGAATTCCGGGTGTAGCGGTGAAATGCGTAGATATCCGGAGGAACACCAGTGGCGAAGGCGACTTCCTGGACCAACACTGACGCTGAGGTACGAAAGCGTGGGTAGCAAACAGGATTAGATACCCTGGTAGTCCACGCCGTAAACGATGTCAACTAGTTGTTGGGAGCATCTTGGCTCTTAGTAACGTAGCTAACGCGATAAGTTGACCGCCTGGGGAGTACGGCCGCAAGGTTAAAACTCAAAGGAATTGACGGGGGCCCGCACAAGCGGTGGAGCATGTGGTTTAATTCGATGCAACGCGAAGAACCTTACCAGCTCTTGACATCCTGCGAACTTTCTAGAGATAGATTGGTGCCTTCGGGAACGCAGTGACAGGTGCTGCATGGCTGTCGTCAGCTCGTGTCGTGAGATGTTGGGTTAAGTCCCGTAACGAGCGCAACCCTTGTCCTTAGTTGCCAGCACGTAATGGTGGGAACTCTAGGGAGACTGCCGGTGATAAACCGGAGGAAGGTGGGGATGACGTCAAGTCATCATGGCCCTTATGAGCTGGGCTACACACGTGCTACAATGGCCGGTACAGAGGGCGGCAAACCCGCGAGGGGGAGCAAATCTCACAAAACCGGTCGTAGTCCGGATCGGAGTCTGCAACTCGACTCCGTGAAGTTGGAATCGCTAGTAATCGCGAATCAGAATGTCGCGGTGAATACGTTCCCGGGCCTTGTACACACCGCCCGTCACACCATGGGAGTGGGTTGCAAAAGAAGTAGGTAGTCTAACCTTCGGGAGGACGCTTACCACTTTGTGATTCATGACTGGGGTGAAGTCGTAACAAGGTAGCCCTAGGGGAACCTGGGGCTGGATCACCTCCTTTAAAAGAGCGGATTAAGCGCTTTCGGAGCCCCCACACAAATTACCTAATCAAGTAGCACGGACACGGGTCTGTAGCTCAGTTGGTTAGAGCGCACCCCTGATAAGGGTGAGGTCGGTGGTTCGAATCCACCCAGACCCACCAGTTTTCCGAATATCTGCGTTGTCGGCTTACTCGTTTACTGATGTAAACTTCGCAAGCCTCCGCCTTGATTTTCGAAAACTATTTCCAAGAGAGTTTCTGGAAATGAATCGGGGCCATAGCTCAGCTGGGAGAGCGCCTGCCTTGCACGCAGGAGGTCGGGAGTTCGATCCTCCCTGGCTCCACCAATTTTAAGTGTCGTGTATGAGTATCAAGTGTCGAGCATGAATGTTCGCCACTTTGTATTTATACAAAGTGTTTGCTCTTTAACAATTCGGATATAGATTGTAGATAGGTGATGATTTATGCGTCACGTAAGTGATGTATAGGTCTATCTAACAATATAAGTACTAATTTTTCTCAATGAATAATTAGTTACTTGGGTATGTTGCATTTGTAACAAACAAGTTTATAAACCAGCACCATGGCTCCAGAGTTTTTGGGGTTATATGGTCAAGTGAATAAGCGCATATGGTGGATGCCTAGGCGATAAGAGGCGATGAAGGACGTTGTAGCTTGCGATAAGCCACGGGGAGTCAGCAAACAGACTTTGATCCGTGGATTTCCGAATGGGGAAACCCAGCCCGTATAAGCGGGTTATCATGCACTGAATACATAGGTGTATGAGGCGAACCCGGGGAACTGAAACATCTAAGTACCCGGAGGAAAAGAAATCAACCGAGATTCCCTTAGTAGCGGCGAGCGAACGGGGATTAGCCCTTAAGCTGTTGATGTGTTAGTGGAACATTCTGGAAAGTTTGGCGATACAGGGTGATAGCCCCGTACACGAAAACTATTCAACAGTGAAATCGAGTAGGGCGGGACACGTGATATCCTGTCTGAACATGGGGGGACCATCCTCCAAGGCTAAATACTCCTTATCGACCGATAGTGAACCAGTACCGTGAGGGAAAGGCGAAAAGAACCCTTTTTAAGGGAGTGAAATAGAACCTGAAACCGTATGCGTACAAGCAGTGGGAGCCCTACGGGGTGACTGCGTACCTTTTGTATAATGGGTCAGCGACTTACTTCTCAGTAGCAAGCTTAACCGAATAGGGGAGGCGTAGGGAAACCGAGTCTTAATAGGGCGAATGAGTTGCTGGGAGTAGACCCGAAACCGGGCGATCTATCCATGGCCAGGGTGAAGGTGGAGTAACATCTACTGGAGGCCCGAACCGGGATCTGTTGAAAAAGATTCGGATGAGCTGTGGATCGGAGTGAAAGGCTAATCAAGCTCGGAGATAGCTGGTTCTCCTCGAAAGCTATTTAGGTAGCGCCTCATGTATCACTCGCGGGGGTAGAGCACTGTTTCGGCTAGGGGGTCATCTCGACTTACCAAACCGATGCAAACTCCGAATACCGCGAAGTGCAATCATGGGAGACAGACGGCGGGTGCTAACGTCCGTCGTCAAAAGGGAAACAACCCAGACCGCCAGCTAAGGTCCCAAAATCACATCTCAGTGGGAAACGATGTGGGAAGGCATAGACAGCTAGGAGGTTGGCTTAGAAGCAGCCATCCTTTAAAGAAAGCGTAATAGCTCACTAGTCGAGTCGGCCTGCGCGGAAGATTTAACGGGGCTTAAGATGTGTACCGAAGCTGCGGATGCGTGTTTACACGCATGGTAGAGGAGCGTTCTGTAAGCGGTTGAAGGTGTGTCGTAAGGCATGCTGGACGTATCAGAAGTGCGAATGCTGACATGAGTAACGATAAAGGGGGTGAGAGGCCCCCTCGCCGAAAGCCCAAGGTTTCCTGCGCAACGCTAATCGGCGCAGGGTTAGTCGGCCCCTAAGGTGAGGCAGAAATGCGTAATCGATGGGAAGCAGGTTAATATTCCTGCACCTCTTATTACTGCGATGGAGAGACGGAGAAGGCTAGGCCATCCGGGCGTTGGTTGTCCCGGTTTAAGCGAGTAGGGAGTGAGTTTAGGCAAATCCGGACTCACAATCCTGAGACGTGACGACGAAGCATCTTTGATGTGAAGTGGTTGATGCCATGCTTCCAGGAAAATCTTCTAAGCTTCAGGTAATAAGAGACCGTACTCCAAACCGACACAGGTGGGCTGGATGAGAATTCCAAGGCGCTTGAGAGAACTCTGGTGAAGGAACTAGGCAAAATGGTACCGTAACTTCGGGAGAAGGTACGCCTTTGACGGTGATGAGATTTACTCTTTAAGCTGTTGGAGGTTGCAATAAAATGGTGGCTGCAACTGTTTATTAAAAACATAGCACTCTGCAAACACGAAAGTGGACGTATAGGGTGTGACGCCTGCCCGGTGCCGGAAGGTTAATTGATGGGGTTATCTTCGGAGAAGCTCTTGATCGAAGCCCCGGTAAACGGCGGCCGTAACTATAACGGTCCTAAGGTAGCGAAATTCCTTGTCGGGTAAGTTCCGACCTGCACGAATGGCGTAATGATGGCCACACTGTCTCCACCAGAGACTCAGTGAAATTGAACTCGCTGTTAAGATGCAGCGTACCCGCGGCTAGACGGAAAGACCCCGTGCACCTTTACTACAGCTTCACACTGGACTTTGAGCCTACTTGTGTAGGATAGGTGGGAGGCTTTGAAACCGAGACGCCAGTCTTGGTGGAGCCAACCTTGAAATACCACCCTGGTATGTTTGGAGTTCTAACCTCGACCCGTTATCCGGGTCAGGGACAGTGTGTGGTGGGTAGTTTGACTGGGGCGGTCTCCTCCCAAAGAGTAACGGAGGAGCACGAAGGTACCCTCAGCGCGGTCGGAAATCGCGCAATGAGTGCAATAGCATAAGGGTGCTTGACTGCGAGACAGACAAGTCGAGCAGGTACGAAAGTAGGTTATAGTGATCCGGTGGCTCTGCATGGAAGGGCCATCGCTCAACGGATAAAAGGTACGCCGGGGATAACAGGCTGATACCGCCCAAGAGTTCATATCGACGGCGGTGTTTGGCACCTCGATGTCGGCTCATCACATCCTGGGGCTGAAGTCGGTCCCAAGGGTATGGCTGTTCGCCATTTAAAGTGGTACGCGAGCTGGGTTTAGAACGTCGTGAGACAGTTCGGTCCCTATCTGCCGTGGGCGTTTGAGATTTGAGGGAAGCTGCTCCTAGTACGAGAGGACCGGAGTGGACGAACCTCTGGTGTTCCGGTTGTCACGCCAGTGGCATTGCCGGGTAGCTATGTTCGGACAGGATAACCGCTGAAAGCATCTAAGCGGGAAGCCCCTCCCAAGATTAGATCTCACTAGACCTTTAAGGTCTCTGAAGGGCCGTTGAAGACTACAACGTTGATAGGCTGGGTGTGGAAGTGCAGTAATGTATGAAGCTAACCAGTACTAATTGCCCGTGAGGCTTGACCATATAACACCCAAGTACTTTGTACATGGGTGCTGGTTAAGAAACGCAACAAACCCATTGTACTATTTACAATCTATACCGAATGCTTGTTAGACGCTTATGCGGCTAACCACAAGTTTGCTTGGCGGCCATAGAGCACTGGAACCACCTGATCCCATCTCGAACTCAGAAGTGAAACGGTGTATCGCCGATGATAGTGTGGGGTCTCCCCATGTGAAAGTAGGTCACTGCCAAGCTTTATACCCAAAAACCCCAATCGATTACTCGGTTGGGGTTTTTTCTTGGAACGCCTTTTTAGATACAGGGACTCTTCTTTGATCTTTTAATTTGCTACAGTTCTCCTATCGTCCATATCGAGCCGTCGTTAAATGATTGACTATAAGATTGAACCCATTTCGCCTGAAGCCCATCTTTTCAAAGTGACCGTTTTAATTGAGCGACCTGATCCAAAAGGGCAGGTCGTATCGTTACCCGCATGGATTCCTGGTAGTTACATGATTCGTGACTTTGCGCGCAACATCGTCTCGATCAGTGCTTGTACGGATGAGGCTGAGCTTCAATTACAGAAGCTTGATAAGCAGACCTGGCAGCTTCCTGTTACTGATAAAGCGGTAACCATCACATATAAAGTCTATGCCTGGGATCTGTCTGTGCGTAGTGCTCATCTCGATATAACGCATGGTTTTTTCAATGGTACCAGTGTTTTCTTGCGTATTGATGGCCAGGAAGATCAGGCCTGTCTGGTTGAAATACTGCCGCCAGTTGGTGATCGCTATAGCTCCTGGCGTGTCGCTACAACCATGACTGCCTGTGGCGCACGGCCATATGCCTTTGGAATTTATGGTGCTAATAACTATGAAGAGTTAATAGATCACCCCGTCGAGATGGGGTGTTTCGTTGATGCTTCATTTGAGGCCGCAGGTATTCCTCACAATATCGTGATTACAGGAAAGCATTATGCGGATATGGAACGTATCTGCAGTGATCTCCAAAAGATTTGTGAACAGCACATCAGGCTGTTTGGTGAACTTCCTGATATGGCTAGTTATCTTTTTTTGGTTATGGCGGTGGGTGATGGTTATGGTGGCCTGGAGCATCGCAGCTCCACTGCATTAATTTGTAAACGCGATGACTTGCCACATAAGCATCAAAAAAAGATGAGCGACGGTTACCGACAATTTCTTGGTTTATGCAGTCATGAATATTTTCATCTGTGGAATGTAAAGCGAATTAAACCGAAGGTGTTTGTAAAGCCAACCCTTAAAAGTGAGGCGTACACTACCTTGCTTTGGGCGTTCGAAGGCATTACCTCCTACTATGATGATTTAGCGCTCGTACGGTCAGGCAGTATCGACGTGGAAAGTTATCTTACATTGCTTGCCAAGGTCATAACCCGCGTCCAAAAAGGCGCTGGTCGATTACACCAATCTGTGTCTGACTCAAGCTTTGATGCCTGGATAAAGTTTTACAAGCAGGATGAGAATTCACCCAATGCCATAGTAAGTTATTACACAAAGGGTGCATTAATTGCGTTATCGCTTGACCATATCATCAGGGAGCGTTCAGAAGGCCAATATTCATTAGACGACATAATGCGTGTTTTATGGATGCAGTATGGGGCTAAGGAAGTTGGTGTGTGTGAAGGTGATATTGAGCGTGTTATACAAGAGCATACTGGTCTAGACCTTAGCGATTTTTTTAATCAATCTGTTCGTGGATGTAACGATCTCGATATTGAAACCTACCTTGACTCTGTTGGTGTCGGGTATAAGTTACGACAATCCCGTGGGGCATCAGATAGCGGGGGGCTTAAAGATACGGACGCCGATGCGGAGTTGCCTCGTTTAGTGCTCGGTGTTGCAACTCGAAGCGATGGAAAAGAGTTAGTGCTATCGAATGTATTTGATGGAGGTGCGGCACAGGTCGCAGGGCTTTCAGCGGGCGATACATTAATCGCTATTGATGGATTGCGTGTTTCAGAAGCAAATCTAGATGGTTTGGTGACTAACGCAATTAATGGCACGCCCGTAAAAGTACACGCGTTTCGTCGGGATGAGATAATGGAGTTTGATGTAACTCCCTTGCCTGCAAATGCCGATACCTGTGAGTTGTGGATTAAAGAAGATGTGGATGAAGCTACGCTTGCTCGACGAACGGCTTGGCTGACGGGGTTGTAAAAAGATACAGCGACATGCAAAAAGGCGATCCATTTTTATGAACTACCCGCGACAATTACTGCTTTTACTTGCGGATGGAGGGTGGCATTCTGGTGAGGAATTGGCGAGTCAATTAGGCATCAGCAGGACGGCTGTATGGAAACAGCTTGGGCAGTTAAAAGAGCTGTTGAATGTTGAGTGCCATGCTGTACGTGGTAGAGGTTATCGGCTACCCGTCCCGATTGAACTTCTTGATGAGCGAAGCATACGTAAATCCTTATCTCCAGCAGCAAAGCACAAACTTCCGGATATCCATATTCTTGATTCTATTGCGTCAACTAACAGTTATTTAATGGGGAAGGTGCCAGAGCAGTTAACCCCGGGCCTTGTATGTGTTGCTGAGCAACAGACTGAAGGGCGTGGTCGCCGTGGGCGTAGTTGGGTGTCGCCGTTTGGTCACAACATCTACTTTTCAATGTATTTTCGTTTCCCATTGGCGCCCGCTGAACTGAGTGGGATCAGTCTGGTGGCTGGACTTGCGGTTGTGCTTACACTGAAGCAATTGGGGGTTATCGATGTCGGCCTGAAGTGGCCAAATGATATTCTTTATAAGGACCAAAAGCTGGCGGGTCTGTTGCTTGAGGTCGCAGGAGAGCAGAGTGGGCCCAGTAATGTGGTGGTTGGTATCGGTCTTAATATCAATCTTTCTAAAACCGATGCCGAGTCGATAGATCAGCCTTGGATTGATCTAAAAAATATACCGGGCGGAGAATCAATTTCAAGGAATCGTATCGTTGCTGGACTGGTGGGTAATCTGTTCGAGATGATGGGGCAGTTTGAAAAAGAAGGGCTCATGTCGTTGCGCGACATGTGGCGCCAGTATGATCTGTATGATGGTAAGTCTATTCAATTACAGCTTGGGGATCGACAGATATCAGGGGTGCATCGTGGGATAGATGAATCGGGTGCACTGTTAGTCGAGACTGAAGAGGGTATTAAGGCTTATCATGGTGGTGAAGTTTCGTTGCGTCTTGCCTGAATGATCAGTATGTGTTCGGATGCCTTATGAGAGATGAAACTGTACTCCTTATCGACATAGGGAATACAAATCTAAAATGGTCATTGATGAAAAATGGCCACATAGCCCCTATATCTTCACAATCGCATAAAACTATTTCACCGGAAGCATTGGCGCAGAGTTGCTGGGGAACGATCGAAACTCCGGATCGGACCTACATGGCAAATGTCGCGGGAGAGGTGCTTGGCGAAGGGTTGAGTAAATGGATGTGGGCAACGTGGACGCAGTCGCCGACTATCCTTTTGGCTATGCACAAGAAGTTGGGTGTAACGAATGGCTATCGAGACCCCGCACAGCTTGGCGTTGATCGTTGGTTGACCCTCTTGGCTGTACGTGCAAATGAGGTTGGGCCCGTCTGTATCGTTGATTGTGGAACGGCGTTAACCATTGATCTTATGACCGATGAGGGCATCCATCATGGTGGAATGATTCTTCCCGGTCTGAATCTTATGCGCGATTCACTCTTGCGGGATACAAAGATACCGCGGGTAGCGGGTGTTGAGATCGAATCAATGTTTGCGCACGATACTGCCGCGGCGGTCGCCTCGGCTGCATTGCATGCTTCGGCTGCATTGATTGAGCGAGCTATGCTAGAGGCGCAGAGTAATCATATAGGTACACCCAAATTAATCCTTACTGGCAGTGATGCAGGAGCCATTGCATCGTTATTGCGAATGCCCTACGAGATTGACAGCGGATTGGTTATGAAAGGATTGGCGTTGTTTGCGGCATCAGAGGGACAAGCTGAATGAAGTGGTTGGGTATTCTGCTGCTGTTGGCGAATCTAGCGGTTTTAGGTTGGGGGTTGCAGCGTGAGCCGGCCGACCTGCCGCCGCGGCCAGCTAAACACGCTGGGGTAGGAAGTCTTAAATTGTTGTCTGAGGTCTTGGAGGATAATGGTCAGGTCGCTGAGCAAGGGCCTGAGATCGCCACTAGCCATTCAGTCGGCGCAAATGTAGTACAAAACGATCGGCCTGGCGTTTCTTCTTCCGTATCAGTTGCAGCGCATACAGGGGAGGGCGCTGATTACAGTGCAAAAGAGCGACAGTCTCCAGAGCAGGCTGTATCGGAAGAAAAGAGCGAGGTAGGCGGATCCCTGCCGATGAATTCCCGGAAGCTTTCAACGCCGGATGTTGTGCCACCCGCGGCGGTTGTTCCGGAGAAGGCAAAGCCGTCCGTGGTGGTTTGTGGTGCTTTCGGCCCATTCGAGCGGGGTGCCGCAGCACGTGAGGTGGCCGAGTCGCTTGCAAGCCAGGGAATGGATAGCTCGTTGCGTAGAGAGTCCCTGGAAAAACCCATTGGTTACTGGGTGATAATTCCGCCGCTTGCTAGCCAGGAAGGCGCAATCGATAAAGTCCGGCAATTAAAAGAGAGCGGGATCTCTGATATACGGCGATTTGTAAAGGGTGACCAACGAAATGGTATTTCTCTTGGGGTATTTTCCAGCAAGCAGAATGCTGAGCTTCGGCGGCAGGAAGTCGCCAAAAAAGGGCATGCAGCCAAAGTTATTCCCCGATTGATCACGGTTCCTACCTACTGGATAGACTATCGATCAAGTCAGGAGAGTGCGGCTAAGGCCGCAAAGAGCCTGAGGCGGAAAAATGAGACGATAAAAAACGAGGAATATCCCTGTTCACGCGTTGTCACATCGGGTGGGATCTTCTAGAATAGGCCCTCGTTTTTGGCTGGCGTAGCTCAGTTGGTAGAGCAGCTGATTTGTAATCAGCAGGTCGCGGGTTCGACTCCTGTCGCCAGCTCCATATTTTCTCCATTCTCGAAACCTAGAAACCTTTTTGAAACAGGCGGTTATATTTGCCGAGATGATTTTTGTGTTGCCTGTTTCTGAATGCGCGCGCTTCCCGGAATGTGGTCGGGTAAAAAACATTTCACAATAAAGCAGGAAACCTTACCATTCTGTCTTGGTTTCAGGTTAAAATACGCGGCTATTTCTAACTGGACTGCAAAAACACCGCCTTAATTTTAGTGTCTGGCGTGGTCTGGTTCGTAATACCACATGCATCTGGTACGTCTATCATATTGCCATTGGCTTGTAGATCACCCGAGTTAACGGCTCAGATGAGGAGGTTTCTATGGATCAGGATATATATTCTGACACCCTCTTCCTCCTGTTTCATGTGCAGTGGTGGTTACCGAATTCTAAATTTATTGTCTAACTCAGAGTACGAACATGACAGATCTAACCCTTTACCGAAATATCGGTATCTTCGCTCACGTAGATGCTGGTAAAACGACCACCACCGAGCGCATCCTGAAATTGACAGGTAAGATCCATAAGATCGGTGAGGTGCACGATGGTGCTGCAACTACGGATTTCATGGACCAGGAGCAGGAACGTGGTATTACCATCCAGTCTGCAGCAACCTCTTGTGAGTGGAACAAGCATCGCCTGAATATCATCGATACCCCGGGGCACGTTGACTTCACAATTGAAGTTTATCGTTCACTGAAGGTGCTCGACGGTGGTGTGGGTGTGTTCTGTGGTTCGGGTGGTGTTGAGCCCCAGTCAGAGACCAACTGGCGTTATGCCAATGAGTCTGAAGTGGCTCGCGTCATTCTGGTGAACAAGCTGGATCGTCTCGGCGCCGACTTTTATCGTGTCGTGAAGCAGGTCAAAGAGGTATTGGCTGCCAATCCTTTGGTGATGGTATTGCCGATCGGTACTGAAGATGAGTTCTGTGGTGTTGTGGATCTGCTGACCCGCAAGGCCTGGGTTTGGGATGACTCCGGTGACCCCACCAACTACACGATTCAAGACGTGCCTGCCGATATGACGGATCTTGTTGAGACCTGGCGTGAGCAGCTGATTGAGACCGCTGTTGAGCAGGACGATGATTTGATGGAGAAGTATCTGGATGGCGAAGAGCCTTCTGTTGAAGATCTCAAGCGCTGTATCCGCAAGGGGACTATCGCGTTGGATTTCTTCCCAACCTATTGCGGCTCTGCGTTCAAGAATAAAGGTATCCAGCTGGTATTAGATGCCGTTGTCGATTATCTGCCTAATCCTATGGAAGTTGAGCCTCAGCCAGAAGTTGATTTGGAAGGTAATGAGACGGGCAAATTTGCGATTGTCGATCCAGCGAAACCACTCCGTGCCCTGGCATTCAAGATCATGGATGACCGTTTTGGTGCGCTGACTTTTGTACGTATCTACTCCGGTGTTATGGAGAAAGGTTGTACTGTTCTCAACACCTTTACCGGTAAGACCGAGCGTATTGGTCGTATCGTGGAGATGCATGCGGATTCCCGTGAGGAGCTGACGCGTGCCCAGGCAGGGGATATTGTCGCTGTCGTTGGTATGAAGAATGTCAGGACCGGCCACACCCTTTGTGATCCGAAGAACCCTGCTACCCTTGAGCCAATGGTCTTCCCTGATCCAGTGATCGCCATTGCCATTGCGCCAAAGGATAAAGCGGCTGTTGAAAAGATGGGTATTGCGTTGAATAAAATGGTTCAGGAAGATCCATCGTTCTATGTAATGACTGACGAAGACAGCGGTGAAACCATCCTGAAAGGCATGGGTGAGCTGCATCTGGATATCAAGATCGATATCCTGCGTCGTACCCATGGCGTGGATGTGATTGTTGGTAAGCCTCAGGTGGCCTACCGTGAAACGATTACCCAGCGTGTTGAAGACAGTTATACCCACAAGAAACAATCGGGTGGTTCAGGACAGTTCGGTAAAATCGATTACATCGTAGAACCCGGCGAGCCAGGATCAGGTTTTCAATTTGAATCCGTGGTTGTGGGTGGTAACGTACCGAAAGAGTATTGGCCTGCGATTCAGAAAGGTTTTGCACTTAGTATGGACCGAGGTGTCTTGGCAGGATTCCCCTGTCTGGATGTCAAAGTTACACTGACAGATGGTGGATTCCACGCGGTTGACTCTTCCGCCATCGCGTTTGAGATTGCGGCCAAGGGTGCGTATCGTCAGTCCATTCCTAAAGCGGGTCCTCAATTGATCGAGCCGATCATGAAAGTGGACGTCTATACCCCAGAGGATCACGTCGGTGATGTGATTGGTGACTTGAACCGTCGTCGCGGCATGATCAAGTCTCAGGACACCACACCAACAGGTATCCGTATCAAGGCAGAGGCTCCGCTGAGCGAAATGTTCGGCTACATCGGCGATCTGCGTACCATGACCTCAGGTCGTGGGCAGTTCTCCATGGAGTTCTCACATTATCTGCCCTGCCCCAAAAATGTCGCTGAAGAGGTGATTAAAGAGGTATTGGAGCGGAATAAGTAAGCGCAACGCGATCGAAAAAAGCCGGGTGACTATGTCACCCGGCTTTTTTTTGTTCAAAAATCTTCCAAAGTTTCAGCGTCATAGTGTTGGTATGATCAGTTCATCGGGGCTCTTTTTAGGCCGCTATCTGTGACCAGATAATTAAAGTATCTTGCAAAAGAGTCGCTTTACATTGGGGTGTGAACATCTATATTTATGGAATTAATTTACTGGTAAAACATCGCTCTATTACTGCCTGGGGCCAAGAGTAAGTCTTTACTATGAGTGTTCCGCTCAACTATGGGGAAATCTGGTTGGTTTTTAATGACGCCGATGGCGTGAAAAACGGGTCTACGGAATTTAGTTTGGATGCCTTGCATGGATAAGATGCAGGGACAGAGCCGGCGTGCCGTAATTCTGACGATTGATGATGAGCAGGCGATTCGTGAAAGCTTCCATCTCTATCTTGAGGACTATGGATACACCGTTATTGAGGCGGAGAATGGGCGAGTAGGCATAGCGCTGTTTGAGTCTCATAAGCCGGATTTAGTGTTGGTAGACCTGCGTATGCCAGAAGTTGATGGTCTGCGTGTACTGGAGCATGTGGTTTCAACTTCCCCTGATACACCTATTATTGTCGTCTCAGGCACGGGTGTTATTGATGACGTTATTGAAGCGCTGCATCTCGGGGCTTGGGATTATATGCTCAAGCCATTACAGGATCTGTCGGTTCTATTACATGCGGTTAGAAAAAATCTGGATAGAAGCCGCCTGATCCTGGAAAACCGGATGTATCAAGAGCATCTGGAGGTGGAGGTGCGAAAGCGCACGGAAGAGCTTCATCAGGCCTATCAAGCGGTACAGCAGACTAATCAACAGCTCCAGCAGAGCGAAAAAAAGTACCGATCCATTTTCGAAAGTCTTACTGATGTCTATTTTCAGGTTGATCTGGACGGTGTCATAGCGGAAATTTCCCCCTCTGTTTATACCAATATTGAACATCAACGAGAGGCATTGTTGGGCAATCACCTGTGGGATTTGTTTGTTGAGGCGGACGTTTGCCAGGGAATGCGCGCCCGACTGAATGAAGTTGGGGTGGTGACTGACCTTGAGGCCTTGCTATTTGATGGTAATGGCCTTGAGCGATCTTGTTCCATCACGGCAACACGAGAGCGTTCCTCTGAAGGGGGTGGGCGCATCTATGGTGTGTTTCGCGATATAACCGAACGTAAGCAGGCTGAGGCTCAGATAGAGCACCAGGCCTATCATGATAGTCTTACCAATCTGCCTAATCGCCGCTTGCTTTTGGATCGACTGGATCTGGCGTTGAGTCGATCCAAGCGACATGGTTACGCGGGGGCGCTTTTGTTGATTGATCTGGATCGCTTTAAAACAATCAATGATTCATTGGGGCATAGTGTTGGGGATCAGTTGCTGTGTGAGGTTGCCTTACGGTTGGCAAACGTATTGAGGGAAGAAGATACAGTTGCAAGGATTGGTGGCGATGAGTTTGTCGTATTACTCTCAGATATTGGAAGCGATACTCAGGCTGCCGCAAGGCGTGCACAAGGAGTGGCCGAAAAAATCAGTTATGAACTTTCTCTCCCCGTACGCATTAGGGATCACGAGCTTTATATTACCCCGAGTATCGGCATAACCCTATTCCCGATTCAGAACGAAGATTCAGGCGTAGTGTTGCAGCACGGTGATACAGCCATGTATCAGGCCAAGGCGGCGGGGCGTAATGCGATCTGCTTCTTTCGGCCCGGTATGCAGGCGGAAGCGGATAAGCGGCTGGATATGGAGAAAGACCTGAGACTGGCCATTGCCCGTGATCAGCTGAAACTCTTCTTTCAGGCTCAAATTGATGAAAACGGTGAAGTGTGTGGGGCTGAGGGATTGCTGCGTTGGGAGCATCCACAGTATGGCTTGATCGCTCCGGACCGTTTTATTCCGGTTGCTGAAGAGACTGGATTGATCCTGCCCATTGGTGAATGGGTGCTTCAGACGGCCTGCGAATATATTACCAAATGGTCGAAGGGCGAATTGAGCCAGTCACTGAGTCATATCGCTGTGAATGTCAGTCCCTGGCAATTCAGGCAACCTGATTTCCCGCTGCAAGTTGAAAAGATACTGGCGAGAACAGGTACTGACCCTAGGCGTCTAGGCCTTGAGCTGACCGAAGGTGTTGTAATCGATAATGTCGCAGACACGGCTGATAAGATGGCCTCCTTCAAAGCTATTGGTGTGAAAATCTCTATCGATGACTTTGGTACCGGTTACTCATCGCTCTCCTATCTCAAGAAACTGCCGCTGGATATCTTAAAAATTGACCGGAGCTTTATTGAAGAGGTCACTGTGGATGAGAGCAACGCGGCTATTGTAGGGACTATCATTGCGATGGCAGATCATTTGGGCTTGGAAGTGATTGCGGAAGGGGTAGAGACGCAAGAACAACTTGAGTTCTTGTATAACAGTGGTTGCAAGCGTTACCAGGGTTACTTTTTCAGTAAGCCTCTGCCCGTAGAGCAGTTTGAGTTGTTTGTTTCAGACAGTATTCGCAGGCGATTAAGTAACTGTGAGTCTTAAAACAGGAGGTTGAGCTCAATGCCCAAGAAATACCGCATTCTTGTGATTGATGATGAAGACGCCATCCGGGAAAGTTTACGTGCCTTTTTGGAAGACTATGATTACGAAGTCTCTGCTGCAGGAAGTGCCGAGGAGGCGATGCGGTTACTGAAGACTCAAGTGTTTGATTTAGCGGTTGTGGACATGCGTTTGCCAGGAGAGAGCGGCGAGACCTTTATTGTAAAGGTGAGCGAATCTGGTAATGCCATGCGCTTCGTGATCCATACAGGGTCGGTAGAGTTTCAGCTCACGGATGTGTTGAAACACCACGGTGTTAAATCCGAGCATGTCTATTTAAAGCCGCTGCATGACCTCGCTATTCTGGCTGACGGTATTGGTGCCTTACTGCATAATGAATAGTGAAAGATGTCCGCAAATATGACTTTTCTTGGTGAGTATTCGTATCCCGCCAGCTGTCCTCTTATAACCCTTTTACAAATAGCACCAAGTGCGTGGTTTCTGTACTGCGCATGCGACGAGTCGTATGTGCAAAACGCCTCTGTGTTGCGTTATTGATTATTGTAACCTATTGTTATTGTTAATTAATAATGTGATTTATGTGGCTCTTGATGGTTAAAGATCTTTTTGTTCCGGCCGCTAATCTTTACAGAGTGTCGTTGCATGGATCGTTATTTATAGAATGAATTGATGTGCATTGAAGCGGCCATTGAAGAGGATGAGTTAGTTTGTGAGAGCCAAGATGCGTCTTAGAGCGGGATTAACTATTTTTCAGCGGAAGGGTGTTGCCTGAAGATGCAAACGCTGGCTATTTTTAATCCACATCCGAAGGTTGGGAAAACCACCTTTTGTGTCAATTTTGGGCATGCGCTTGCCCTGGCAGGTCAGCAGGTGACGCTGATTGATTTTGATCCAAACGGAATGCTTTGTGATTGCTTGGGGTTGTTCCGGCCGCCCAGTCAGGGTATCGATCAAGTGCTCATGGGAAAGGCCAAACTAGAAGCCGTTTCTGTCAGTACGCGTGATGAAATGCATGTCGTTCCAGGGGGTAATATGCTATCGGAGCTTGCTTCCGGTGCCTTGTCTGATATGGAGAAAGGGCTCTTATTGCAGCGCATCTTGTTGACGGAACCATTGGATCAGGACTACTTGATTTTTGATTGCCCCTCAACTTCAGATTTATTGGTTGCGAATGCACTGTTGGCAGTTGATCGTGTGATTATCCCGCTGGCTGGTGATGAGCAGGGAGCAAATTCACTGCCGCATTTGTTGGAAACAGTGCAACGGTTTGGCAAGGCAAGGGGGCGACCACTTTACTACAATATCGTGATGAACAGGATACCGGCTAGGCGTCGCCTGACAGGCGTCGCCGCTTCAAAATTTTCTGCACTTGCTCCTGGTCATTTTTTAAAAACGGTAGTGTGTTTGTCACTGCAATTAACAGAGGCCCAAAAGATCGGCCGTACAATATTTGAGTACCGGCCGCATAGTCGTTCGGCCAGTGATTTTAGACAGTTAGCGGCAGAGTATATTAAGCAAGATGTCTGTGTAGATGGATAAAATTGCCAAAGTTACTATTGGTTTTAGATGAGTAGTAGCGTTACCGGCTGCCGGTATTTCAAACTTGGTTTAGGATGAAGTGCATCGTTGAGAAAAATATTCAGAGTGGTTTATACGTCAGGTTAACCAGAAAACGCTTTCTGGCATGTGGATTTTTAAAAGCTAGGTGAGTAATAAAGTAATTGGACTTGGGAGCGCGGAAATGAGTGTAATGGCAAAAGAATCAGAGGATCAAAAACAGGTAACTATCAACGTCTCGGGGCGGTTTGATTTTTCCTGTCATCAGGAATTTTCGGGCGCCTATAAACAATACCCAAGAGGTGAGCGCCTGTTTGTTGTCGATCTTGCGGAGACGGAATACATGGATAGTTCCTCAATGGGTATGCTGCTGCAGCTCCGAGAACATGCCAGCCATGAAGGCTCAGTGGTACTCAATAATGCAAATGAATCCGTAAAAGAGATCCTGCAGATCGCGCAATTCGATAAACTGTTTACAATTGCCTGATCTGTTTTGAGCAGTAATCCTGATTGCAGTAGCACCAAGGTCTGGGTTTTAGCGCTAATCTGGGGACGGTGGGCTAGAATCTGAACTCCAATTACCCTATCCTTGCCCTTTTTCTGCCGGGACAACGAACATGGGTTTTAAATGCGGTATCGTCGGCTTGCCCAATGTCGGCAAGTCGACTCTCTTTAATGCGCTGACACAGGCCACCATTGCAGCCGAAAATTATCCTTTCTGCACAATTGATCCCAATGTAGGTGTTGTCCCTGTCGCTGATCCCCGTCAGCTTGAATTGGCAAAAATCGTAAAGCCACAAAATATTGTCCCGACCGCGATGCAGTTTGTTGATATCGCAGGCTTGGTTGAAGGGGCCTCACGTGGTGAGGGGTTGGGTAATAAGTTTCTTGCCAATATCCGTGAAACCGATGCCATCTGCCATGTGGTCCGATGCTTTGAAGATGATGATGTGGTGCATGTCGCTGGCAAGATTGACCCCCTTTCCGACATTGAGATTATCAATACAGAGTTAGCCTTGGCCGATATGGAGTCTGTAGAGAAGGCACTGCTCAAAGCGGTCAAGCAGGCCCGGACCGGCGATAAAAAAGTGTTGTCACAGAAGGAGTTGCTGGAGTCAGTCAAGGCGCATCTTGATGCAGGTGAGCCTGTTCGGTCAATGGATCTGTCACAAGAACAGCTGTTGATGTTACGTGATCTGCACCTGCTGACCATAAAGCCGACCCTCTATATTGCCAACGTATCCGACAGTGGTTTTGTCGATAATCCGCTGCTGGTTGCGGTTGAGGCGTTGGCTGCACGGGAAGGTGCTGGTGTAGTAGCCGTATGTGCCGCAATTGAAGCAGAATTGGCTGATCTGGATGATGATGAGCGGCAGGAGTTTCTTGCTGATATGGGGCTGGAAGAGCCTGGGTTGGATCGTGTGGTACGTGCCGGTTACAAGCTGCTAGGTCTTGAGACCTATTTTACAGCGGGTGTCAAAGAGGTGCGTGCCTGGACAATTCCGAAGGGTGCTACGGCTCCCCAGGCTGCAGGTGTAATTCATACTGACTTTGAACGCGGTTTTATTCGCGCAGAAGTGATTGCCTATGATGACTTCATTGCCTGCAAGGGTGAGCAGGGTGCAAAGGAGGCAGGGAAGCTTCGCTTGGAAGGCAAAGACTATGTGGTAAAAGATGGTGACGTCATCCATTTTCGTTTCAATGTTTGACGCTGTTTGGTCGGTAGATGAAGGGTAAGTATCTGCGCAGGTAAAAATCATGCAGATCAATAAGATACCTTTTTAGGTGTGCGTGCTTGTCCATAAAGAGGGCGTTTTGAATTGACACACCGCAGAAGCCCCGGTATATTTCCCCGCCTTCTGGCTACGTAGCTCAGTTGGTTAGAGCGACGGACTCATAACCCGTAGGTCGGTGGTTCAATTCCACCCGTAGCCACCAGATAAAGGCCTCATGACAACGTCATGGGGCTTTTCTTTTGTTAGCGTGCCGGATCGAAACCGAATTTCTGTCCACCAACAGCGGCTTCATACATCAGGCCACCCTTGGGCATGGTGAATATGGCAACGCCGTTGTCATAGTCCGCATCGGCCGATGCTCCCGCTGTGACGGCGACTGCAGAGGCTTGTGCATTAAACTCAAAATTGCCACTGGTAAAGTCATCCAGGGCATGCTTGTCCTTAAAGAAAATAATCTCTGTGTAGGCTTGGCCACCAAGCTGAAAACCGATTGTCAGCTGGGATAGGCTGGATGTGCCAATAAATTTCCCCTGGCGGTAAACCTCTCCCTCGCCATAGGCACCCCCCAGACCAAAGCCGGCTTTTCCAACGGTGGGAAATATGGCATAGCCATAGGCCTTTTTGAAGAATAGCTTCAGGCCAGGATCTTTTGATTTGAGCCGATTGATGGCGGTATCTACATCGCGGTTGCCTGTAGTGCTACTGGCTTCTTTTTTGTCTTCCTGTGGATTCCATCCTGCGCTTACGGTTTGAGCTGCAGCAACGGAGAGCAGTAATACAAGAGTGAATGAAATACTTCTGAATTTCATGTTGTTCAAGATCCTTTCGGTTGTGAATACAGGTGATTTAAACACGAGCCTATTGATTTAAATGTGACTGCCCTTCCCCTTTACATGAATAGGTTGGCGGCAAGGATTGAGAAATCTTGGGCGTTGGTGGAAACTTTTTCCGTTTAATCCGGTCTTTATTAGTGATGTCGTACATTCCTAATGTCCGGCATGAGTGATATGAAGTGTGCTTTTGTTCATTAGGACTCCCCTTCAGACGAATAGTCTGACTTAACGCCGCCCCCTCCCCTGGGCGGTTTTTTTTGCGCGTTAATTAATGCACCACTTTAGTGCAAGTTTATCCCGGTGGTGCATCCAAAGGGTGCGGTGCCTGCATCTTTTTGATTCGTTTATTTATCAACTTATTGTATTTATTGTGAATTATTCATGGGCATGAATTGTGCATTTGTTTGGTCGTTTTGCCCTTTTGGGTTAAATGGTCATATGGATCAGATAAAACAGGCACTCGTCGGCGGTGCCTTTTCTTTATGCTTGGGAGTGATGTAATGAAAAAACCTCTATTAATAATGCCACCGATGGCTTTGCTGCCAGGACTGGTACAGGCCGAGGAGGCGGCCTTGAATGGTGCCAATACCGCTTGGATACTGACGTCTACTGCGCTGGTGCTGTTTATGACCCTGCCGGGTTTGGCGCTGTTTTATGGCGGTCTGGTGAGGACCAAGAATGTGCTCTCGGTGTTGATGCAGTGTTTTGCCATTGCAGGGGCGGCATCCATTATCTGGTTGGTTTTTGGCTACAGTATTGCCTTTGGCGAAGGAAACGCCTGGATTGGTGATTTCAGCAAGGTCATGATGGCCGGGGTAGGTCGGGACTCCCTGTCTGGTGATATACCTGAATCACTTTTTATGTTGTTTCAGATGACTTTTGCCGTTATTACGCCAGCGCTGATTATCGGTGGTTATGCAGAGCGGATGAAGTTTTCCTCCATGCTGTTGTTTAGCTGTATCTGGTTGGTGGTTGTCTATTCACCGATTACCCACTGGGTTTGGGGGGGTGGCTGGCTACAGCAGATGGGCCTGTTTGATTTTGCTGGCGGCGTGGTGGTCCATATCACGGCCGGTGTGGCTGCCTTGGTTGCTGCGGTGGTCTTGGGGCCACGCAAAGGTTTCCCGACAACCGCAATGCCACCCCACAACATGACCATGACGGTCACTGGTGCTGGCATGCTCTGGGTTGGCTGGTTTGGCTTTAATGGCGGCAGTGCATTGGCGGCCAATGGTGATGCTGCTATGGCCATGCTTTCGACTCACATATCAGCGGCGGCAGGTGCCATGACCTGGTCGTTCATTGAGTGGAAGCGTTTCGGTAAGCCCAGTGTGTTGGGGGCCGTTACGGGTATGGTGGCTGGTTTGGGTACCATTACACCGGCGTCAGGCTTTGTGGGACCGGGTGGGGCGCTGATCATTGGTCTGCTTGCGGGGGGCGTCTGCTTTACCGCCACGCAATACATCAAGCGTGTGCTGAAGATTGATGACTCTCTCGATGTATTCCCAGTTCACGGTATTGGCGGCATTATGGGTACCTTGCTGGCAGGTGTGCTTTCGTCGACAGAACTGGGCGTATTCAGTGGCTTCGGATTTGCTGATGGCATTGAGAGCATGGGTGGGCAGTTTTGGGTGCAGTTTGTTGGTGTGACTGTAGGTATTGTGTTCACCGCGGTGGGAACTTACCTGATTTTGAAGCTGGTTGCGTTGATGACGAATGGTCTCCGTGTTAGCGAAGAGCAGGAAGTTGAAGGCCTGGATATCGTCAGCCATGAGGAGTCAGGTTATAACTATTGATCGATAAAGGGGTGGCGCGATGGCGCTGCCCCTGATTCCTGCTGGTAATCCACACTGTTTTAGTTCAAGTGCACGATCCGCCTATAGTCTAGGCCTTCCCTTCAAATCCCCTGTGCAGTGAAATTATCACTAGCGTAGTGAATTACCGTGTCTTGTCGACGCATTTTATTCTGATAGTATTGGAAATCGATACTTAAATGAAGAGTACTATGTCGCAGACAATCCAACTGATCGACACCCTGAAAAAGGTGCTGAAGGCACATGGCAAGACCTATGCCGATGTGTCGAGCCATCTTGGGCTCTCCGAAGCCAGTGTAAAGCGACTCTTTTCTGATAAGAGCTTCTCACTACAGCGACTGGATCAGATTTGTCAGCTGATTGACCTGGAGATATCTGATTTAGTAAAACAGATGGAGGCAGAAGCAAAGGCACCCATCACGAGTCTCACGATAGAGCAGGAGCGTGAGCTGGCGGCGGATGTTGAGTTGCTGCTGATAGCGGTGTGTGCATTGAACCGCTGGACATATCAACAGATGGTTAGTTATTACCAACTGTCAGAGACGCGATGTATTCAGCATCTGGCTAGATTAGACCGATTGAAACTGATTGAGCTGCTGCCAAAAAACAGGATCAAACTTTTAGTCGCGACAAATTTTAAATGGCGCGAGGACGGGCCGATACAGCGCTTCTACCAAGAGAAGCTGGAAGCCGATTTTTTCAGCTCCCGTTTTGTGAAGGAGCATGAGCGGTTGATTGTTATTAACGGTATGCTGGCCACCAGTTCGAATGCGGTTTTTCAGCGTAAGTTGGAGCAGTTGGTGCGGGAGTTTGATGAGTTGAACCAGGATGATGCCCAGCTTCCTTTCGATCAACGATACGGTACTACAGTCGTGTTGGCTTTAAGGCGTTGGCAATATGGGCTGTTCGAGAGTTTCAGGAAGAAGCCAAAGTGAGCGATGCTCGGGTTTAGTCACAAGGTTATAAAGTGATACACTTTGTGCGGAATTAGCCCTGTGCTAGAAAATAGTCGGCAAGGTGTCTAGCCTACAGTGAGAGGTCGATAGTGCGAATAGCGGTTTTAGAGGACGATAAGGATCAGAATAAAATGATCCAGCTCTGGTTGGAGATGGGGGGGCACAGCTGCCATCCGCATCTGGATGCCGCTAGCTTTCAGAAAGATTTAAAACGGAGCAGCTTTGATCTGCTTATTCTCGACTGGGAGCTGAGCGTCTCTTCAGGGATCGAGGTTTTGGAGTGGGTGCGCAAGCAGATCGATTGGCGCATTCCGGTGTTGTTTATGACGGCGCGGGATTCTGAGGAAGATATCGTCTATGCGCTGGAAAAAGGGGCGGATGATTATATTGTTAAGCCGGCCTCTAAAGCGGTGACACTGGCTCGGATTAATGCCCTTGCACGACGTAGTAATAGTGATAATCCCCAGGGAGAGACACTGGTGTTTGGTGACATGACACTCAACGTCCGACAAAGTGAAGCGAGAGTGGCGGGTGAGTTGGTTGAACTGACAGATCGTGAGTTTCAATTGGCCGTGATGCTGTTTACCAATGTGGGTCGCCTTATATCGAGAGACCATCTGTTGGAAACGATCTGGGGTATTACTGCCAACATTGCGACGCGAACGGTAGATACTCATGTCAGCCGTTTGCGCCAAAAACTGCATTTGACGCCGGAACATGGCTGGCAGTTAAAGGCTATCTACCAGCACGGCTATCGCCTTGAGCAGTTAAATGATAGTCAGGTAGCCTGACCCGTACTGTATTTCCTGCTCCGCGCCAACTGTCAACAATTGTAACGGTTCCCTTCTGCATGCTGAAAATCGGCTTCATTCAGTCTAAGCTGGTAACCTATTGACCAGATATTTGTTCTCCCCGGGATGAGCTGGGTGTGATTCTTTCGTCCCTGTGGGAATAATGAGTTTAGGGCAGAGTGTTGTGCAGAAGGATCGATCTCCAGGATGAGATCAGTGCCACTGAGCCCCACGTGAGTGGGGCTGCTTTTTGTGTACTTTGCGATCGATGGTCCTATCCAAACGGCATTGCGCTGAAAGTACAGATTGTGCTGATAGCCGCACGATCAGTTCAGGTTTGATGGGCTAGTGTTATTGGTCCTTTAACCGTCCCCGTACAATCCATTTTTCCAGTTCTACCAGCAGGAAAAGTATTATCCCGGCGCTGAAAATTCGTCCCCATGCCTCCAGGGTGAGTGGGGCCGAGTGGAAGAACAGTTGCATGATGGGCATGTAGGTAAACAGAAGCTGGAATAGTGATACGATCACGATAGCGAGAAGCACATAGCGGCTGCCCAGCAATCCCTGTCTATTGATGACAGGTGCTGTGATGTAACGGGTGTTCAGCAGGTAGAATATTTCCGCAACAACCAACGTATTTACAGCTACTGTCCGGGCTACCTCAATGCTGGCTCCGGTGTTTCGTTCCCAGAGGAACAGCCCAAATGTAGCTGCCACCATCAGCAGTGAGACAAACAGGATGCGCCAGACCATAAAGGATGACAGCAGTGAGCCGGTGTTGTCACGGGGTGGCCGTTGCATGATATTGGCCTCGGCCGGTTCAAAAGCCAGTGAAAGGGCGAGCGTGACGGCAGTGATCATATTGACCCAAAGAATTTGTGCGGCCGTCACCGGTAGTAATCGACCAAAGGCAATGGCCGCCAAGATTGTGAGTGCCTCTCCGCCATTGGTGGGTAGAATGAACAGGATCGATTTTTTGATGTTGTCATAAACTGTTCGCCCCTCTTCAATCGCTTTAACAATCGAGGCAAAGTTATCATCTGCCAGGACCATTTCGGCAGATTCCTTGGCCGTTTCACTGCCCTTGATTCCCATGGCCACGCCAATATCGGCGCGTTTCAACGCAGGGGCATCATTTACCCCATCTCCGGTCATGGCAGCTACCCAGTTGTTAGCCTGTAACGCCTTGACCAGACGAAGCTTTTGTTCGGGGCTGGTGCGTGCAAAAATATTGTTCTGCCGGACCTGTTCCTTGAGCGTTGTGTCATCCATTGATTCCAGTTCAACGCCTGTCAGTGCATGATCAGCCCCCCTGATGCCCATGTTTTTACCTATGGCGCGAGCGGTGGTGACATGGTCACCGGTGATCATCTTCACTTCGATGCCTGCGGAATAGCAACGGCTGATGGCCTCTATGGCTTCGTGGCGTGGTGGGTCAACAATGCCCACCATTCCGAGAAGGATGAGCCCTTCCTCAACATCACTGAAGTTGAGCGCATTTTGTTCTGGGTCGGCGGGGCGCATGGCGATAGCGAGTGTGCGCTCACCTCGTGCTGCGATAATTTCAGTCTGCTCAGACCAGAATGCCGGGTCAATGGGTTGGGGGCCGTGATAGGTGTATTGGGTGCTACAGCGCGGCAGGATCGCTTCACAGGCACCTTTGATGTAGATGTAGCCTTTACCTTCGTGGTCGTGATGCAGTGTTGCCATGAAACGATGTTCCGATTCGAAGGGAATTATGTCCGTTCGGGGCATCTGTTCTGCAAGCAGGTTTTGTTCATAGCCTGCTTTCAATCCGAGTACGACCAGCGCGCCTTCCATTGGATCACCGTGAAGCTTCCACTGTCCCTGATCTTCGGTGAGTGCGGCATCATTGCAGAGAATAGCGGCTCTACAGCAGGTCTTTAGCAGTGGGTTTGACAGATCAGAATGTATATCATTTTCATCGATAAACTCACCATGAGGATCGTAACCATTCCCCTCGACCCGGAAGGTCTGGTCAGCAAAAACCAGAGACTGAACCATCATCTCGTTTCGGGTCAAAGTGCCTGTCTTATCGGAGCAGATAACATCGACTGAGCCAAGGGTTTCAACTGCAGGTAGGCGTCTGATAATGGCGCTTCTGTTGGCCATCCGTTGAACGCCAATAGCCAGGGTTATTGTGATGATGGCCGGCAGGCCTTCGGGTATGGCGGCGACAGCTAGGCCGACTGCGGCGAGAAACATCTCCTCAAGGGAGTAGTCGTGAACCAGAATACCAAACAGAGCGGCGAGCAAGGCAATGGCCAGAATGGCTATGGAGAGTTGGCTGGCAAATGTTGCCATCTGTCGTGTCAGCGGCGTACTCAGCGCCTTGACCTCGGCCAGCAATGCGCTGATGCGACCGATCTCACTCTGGTCGCCTGTCGCAACGACAATGCCGGTGCCTTGGCCGAAGGTGACCAGTGTGCCGGAGTAGGCCATACAGGTTCGATCCCCCAGGGGAGACTCGGTAGGCACGGCTTCTATAGTTTTTTCTACAGGCAGTGACTCGCCTGTCAGCATGGCCTCATCGACTCTCAGGTTTCTGATTTTTATGAGTCGCAGATCTGCAGGGATCTTATCGCCTGATTGAATAAACACCAGATCCCCTGGGACGATTTGATCGGCCGATAGGGTATAACGTTTGCCTTCTCTGATCACCATGGCCTGCGGTGATAGCATGTTTTTAACGGCCTCTAAAGCACGCTCTGCTTTGCCTTCTTGTATGAATCCGATGATGGCGTTGATGAAAACCACGCCAAAGATAACGCCAGAGTCGACCCAATGTCCCAGCGCTGCTGTGACAATGCCGGCCAGTAACAGCACATAGATCAACACATTTTTGAATTGCTCCAGAAAGCGTTGCCAAGCATTTCTGCCTGCGGGTGGGTTGAGGCGATTGGGGCCGTATTTATTCAGCCGCGCTTTAGCTTCCTCTTCGGTCAGGCCTGCTGCGGGTGTAGTAAAAAAACTAGCTACCTGTACATGATCATTTGCATGCCAGAAGGGAGTTTGCGTGCGGCTTTCTTGGGTCGTCATATTAGGTCCTGGAATCTTATTACACAGAGATCACACCCTGTGACAAGTCTAGGGTAATAATGTTACATCTATCAAAGGAGCTTGTTGATTGGGGTCAATAGAGCCTCCGAGAGCACTATCGATTAGTGTGTTTAGGCTATGATGATTATAGGGTCTATGTGTTAAATCTGTGATAGGGAGAGGCGAACGAGGTGAGTACATTAACATTTCTGGGTGCGGCGCAGCGGGTAACCGGCTCTTGTTACCTCATTCAAACGGAGCAGCAGAAGGTGCTGCTGGAGTGCGGGATGCTTCAGGGAGAGAAGCGGGATAAGAGCAAAGGTAAACAAAGGGAGCAAGAAGATCCATTGCCTTTTGATGTCACAACATTAGCTGCCGTTGTTATCTCCCATGCTCATCTGGATCATTCAGGGATGTTGCCGCTTCTGGTCAAGCGGGGTTACAGCGGTCCGATTTATATGACGATGCAGACTGAGGCTCTATTGCCGACGATGCATAAAGATGCGGCATTTCTGCAGGAAAAGGATACCGAGTGGGAGAATAAGCGTCGTGCACGCGCAGGTAAGCGCTCTATTGAACCACTCTATACGCTTGATGATGTTGAGAGGGAGTTGGGGTTGTGTGAAGGCCGACCCTATGGAGCGGTGACAGAGATTTTGCCCGGCATCAAACTCTGTTTTCGTGATGCGGGGCATATTCTTGGTTCGGCTATTGTGGAGTTGTGGATTGAGGATAAGGGCGAGACGAAGAAGTTGGTGTTCTCTGGTGATCTTGGCAACAGCCATGCGCCACTGATGCGTGATCCAGAGATTATCACCGAGGCGGATTTACTGCTACTTGAATCTACCTACGGTGACCGGAATCACCAGTCACTGGAGGCCACGATAGATGAGTTTAAAGCGGCACTGGATGCGGCGGCCAAGAGCGGTGGCAACGTGCTGATCCCTTCTTTTGCGGTTGGGCGTACCCAGGACTTGATCTACCATCTTGGCCAGCTTTATCAGTCGGGCCAGTTACAACAGCAGAATATCTATGTCGACAGCCCTATGGCCACCAGTATCAGTGAGATTTATGAGCAGTATACCCGGCTGTTCAACAAGGATGATCCTGAGTTTCGCAAATTGATGACCCATGACTGGCAGCAGTGGCTGCCGATTCTGCGGTTTACCAAGAGTGTTGAAGAGTCGATGGCACTCAACAAGATCAGTGGCGGGGCGATTATCATTGCCGGCAGTGGCATGTGTCATGGCGGGCGTATACGCCACCATTTGAAATATAATCTGTGGCGTAAAAATACCCACCTGATCATCTCTGGATTCCAGGCGCGTGGAACCCTTGGTCGATTGCTGGTGGATGGGGTCAAGAAGGTCAAGATTCTCGGCAGTGAGATTGCAGTGAAGGCGCAGATTCACACACTGGGTGGCTTTTCAGCCCATGCCGGCCAGAGCCAATTATTGGAGTGGGCGGGCCATATGCGCAAGGCGATGCCCAGGCTCTATCTGGTGCATGGTGAAAGTGACAGCATGCTGGCCTTGCAGAAGTGTTTTGTAGATCAATTTAACTGGGATGCTTCGATTCCAACGCTAGGCGAAGTAATCCACTTTTAAAGCGGGTTGGTGGGGTTGAGGATTTGACATAAACGGCAATAAAGTATCAAATGAAACTAATATGCCTAGATGCTTTCTAGGGCATTTGGATCACATAAGACTTCATTGTATTTTATGAAAACAAGTAAATTCAGTTATAACGCCACTGTGACTCGATGTATCGAAGTAACGGGAGAGATCCGCATCCTGCAAGTGTGTCTCGACAATCCAGGTTTCAAATTCAAGGCAGGGCAATACACCATGCTGGGGCTGCTGCGGGAGGCCCCCCGGATTCCTGAGGCTGCGGTCGAAGATGAAGGTGATGAGCCGGGTGGTGATCCGATGATTAGAAGGGCCTATTCCATCGCGTCCGGGAGTAGCCAACAGGAGTATCTGGAATTTTACGTGTCAATCGTTTCGTCTGGTGCCCTGACCCCCCGCTTGTTTGCCCTGAAAGAGGGTGATCGGCTGCATGTGGCGGAGAAATCGAAGGGCATATTTACCCTGGATAAAGTGCCGCAAGAGAGTGATGTGCTATTGGTAGGCACCGGAACGGGTCTGGCCCCCTACATCAGTATGCTGCGCAGTGAAGTGCTGGCCAACCGGGATCGACGGATTGCGGTGTTGCACGGCGCCAGCTTTTCCTGGGATCTGGGTTATCGTCGCGAGCTTGAATCCCTGGCCCAGTACAATGACCACTTCCGTTATATTCCCACCATATCGCGTCCGCAGATTGATCAGGACTGGCAAGGATTCACCGGCCGGCTGCCGCCGTTTCTGGATGACCCGGCGATCGAGGAGTTGTGTGGTTTTGCGCTTGATCCGGGTCCAAGCCATGTCTTGCTCTGCGGTAATCCTGCCATGATTGAAAATGCCACGGTAAGGCTTGAGGCTCGGGGCTACCAACAGAAACGGCCGCGCGAGCCGGGCAATCTGCACATGGAAAAGTACTGGTAGGTGGTGTGTAAGGCAAATGGCTGAAACATCAACTGTTCAAGTTAACGGGATCATCCTGAGTTATCGGGAGTGGACGGGTGAAGGAAAAACGGTCATTTGTCTGCCCAGCTTTGCGGCGCATAAAGGGAGTTTTGAGCGACTGGGTGCGGCGCTCTCGCCGGACTATCGCGTCATTGCTATTGATCTGCGGGGGCGGGGCGACAGTGATAAACCTGAAGAGGGTTATGGCTTCGCCTATCATGTCAGCGATATTTTGATGTTAACCAAGCAGTTGGGTATCGATAAGTTTTCCATTGTGGGTCACTCGTTTGGTGCCACCGTTGGTACCTATCTTGCCTCAATCCGTCCTTCTCTGGTGGAGGCTATTGTGTTGTTGGAAGGTGGGGCAGACCCCACCGAGCGGGTCCTGAAGGCGATTCGTCCGACACTGAATCATCTTGAATCACCCTATCCCTCGATGGCTGCTTATCTGAAAGCAATGCGGGCGATGCCGTTTTATGGCCGACAATGGGGCGAGATGCTGGAGGCCTATCTGCGGGAAGATGTCTATCTGATTGAGGATGGCTGCGTGCAACCCAAGGCGTCAGCGCAGAGTCTGCACAAAGACCTTGATCTGCATTTTCTCTACAGCATGTGTCTGCACTTTCCAGCTCTATCGTGTCCGGCGTTGTTTGTCCGTGCGGATGAAGGGTTGACCGATGCCGACCACGGGCACATCTTCACCGATGCTGAAACGGATGCCATCGTCAAATGGATTCCCAAGGGGCGGCGGCTCGATGTCAGCAGGGTCAATCATTTTACGATGTTGCTGAATGATGACGCCCCGATTATTCAGCCGGTCAGGGCTTTTCTGGATGAGGTGTATTCCGCCTGAGTTAAGACGTGGTGTGGATCGCAACAGGACAAATCTAATGGCCAGATTATTTGTAGCGTAGGTTGTGAAGGGGGCAACTCAGTGCTTACTGCCTTTCGCAGTAATCAGTTGATTCGGAACATTTTTTGGTCGGGGTGAGAGGATTCGAACCTCCGGCCCCTGCCTCCCGAAGGCAGTGCTCTACCAGGCTGAGCTACACCCCGATTCTGGTCTAACTTCTGCGTCTGACTGAGAAATCTGCCAGGGCAGTCAATGCGTCGCGGAAGGGTGATGAAGGCAGCGTCAGGAGCGCTGTTTTGGCCTTCTCGGCTTCCTCTTGCGCGAGGCGCGCAGTGTACTCGATCGCATCGGTCGATTCAATGGCGGCCATTACCACGTCGATATGTTCACGGCCACCTTTTTCGATCACTTCTCTGAGTGCTTGGCGCTGTTCCGGCGTACCTACTTCCATGGCCCGCAGGATGGGCAGTGTCGGTTTTCCCTCTTCGAGATCATCACCAATATTCTTGCCAATCTCTTCACTGGAGGTGCTGTAATCCAGGGCGTCATCAATAATCTGGAAAGCGATGCCCAAATGCAGACCATAATCAGCTAACGCCTGTTCCTGTTCAGAGGTAGCTTCTCCCAGGACGGCGCCAAGCCGCGATCCGGCCTCGAAAAGGGTGGCGGTCTTGCGAAGGATTACCTCGCGGTATTTCTCTTCGGTCGTATCCGGATCGTTGCAGTTAAGGAGTTGCAGTACTTCACCTTCTGCGATGCGATTGGTGGCATGAGATAGGACCTCCATCACGCGCATCATGCCCATATCGACCATCATCTCAAAAGAGCGTGAATAGAGAAAATCGCCAACCAGCACACTGGCCGCATTACCCCAGACCGCATTTGCGGTGTCCCTGTTGCGGCGCATGTCGGATTCGTCGACCACGTCGTCATGGAGTAGCGTGGCGGTGTGAATAAACTCAATTACGGCCGCTAGATCGATATGCCGGTTGCCCTGGTAATTGAGTGCCCGGGCCGCTAAAAGCACAATCATCGGGCGTAGACGCTTGCCACCGCTATTAACAATGTAATGGCCAACCTGATTGATCAGTACCACATCTGACTGGAGTCGCTGCAGGATCAGGGCGTCAACCGCCTTCATATCTTCCTCAACCAACTCGCGGATTGTGCTCATTTCCATGGTTTAGTCTTTAACTGCTTTTGTTTCAGGGTATATTAGGAGTGGAGCATGCTAGGAGCCTGTCTCCAGGCTGTCAAGCACACGGCAGTCGTGGAAGCGGGCCCAGGGTTGTCCGGCGGTCGGTTTTTGAGGGTTTTTTCAGAATGATGATTGACCTGCCTCGCTGTCACGGGTAGAATTCCGCCTCTTTCATTGGCGCGTTGGTTGTCTTTGCGCCGGATTAGCAGATTTTCGCGGAGATTTTGGTATGTATGCCGTAATTCAGACCGGGGGTAAGCAGTACCGGGTTTCCGAGGGCGATACCGTTAAAGTTGAGAAGTTGGTTGCCGAAGAAGGCGCTTCTCTTGATCTTGACAAAGTCCTGATGGTCGCCAACGGCGAAGACATCAAAATTGGAACCCCCTATGTAGCGGGTGGTAAAGTGACCGCTACGGTGAAGTCTCATGGTCGGGCCAAGAAAGTGACGATCTTGAAGTTCAAGCGTCGCAAGCACCACATGAAGCGCCAGGGACATCGTCAATGGTATACTGAACTCGAAATTACCGGTATCAGCGCAGGTTAAGGGCAGGGTAAGGCAATGGCACATAAGAAAGCAGGCGGTAGTACACGTAACGGTCGCGATTCACAGTCGAAGCGCCTTGGTGTAAAGGTTTTTGGCGGACAGGAAATCAATGCCGGTGGCATTATCATTCGTCAGCGCGGCACCGCTGTACATAATGGCGTCAACGTGGGCTGTGGTAAAGATCACACCCTGTTCGCTAAGATTGATGGCGTAGTAAAGTTTGAAGTGAAAGGCCCGAAAAATCGTCGCTTTGTGAGCGTGATTCCGGCCTGATCGCCTCGCCAGATAAGCGCTATAAAGGGCCTCGTCTTTTGACGGGGCTTTTTACGTTATAGCGATAGAGTTTTCCATAACCGGACAGGCCGATGAAATTTGTTGATGAAGCCACAATTCGTGTAGAAGCGGGTAAAGGCGGTAATGGCGCCGTCAGTTTTCGACGCGAAAAATATATACCCCGCGGTGGCCCGGATGGCGGCGATGGGGGTGATGGTGGAAGCGTCTATCTGGTCGCCGATTCCGGATTGAATACGTTAGTTGATTTTCGACATCAGCGGCGTCATCGGGCCCACAGCGGACAGCAGGGTATGGGACGTAATTGTACCGGCCGCAGTGCTGAGGATCTTTATGTCAAGGTCCCGGTAGGGACTCGTGTTACGGATCTGGAGGCTGATGAGCTGATTGGAGAGCTGTTGGCGGATGGCCAGAAATTGTTGGTGGCCAAGGGCGGATTTCATGGCATTGGTAATGCCCGGTTTAAGAGCAGTACCAATCGCGCGCCACGACAGTTCACGCCCGGATCTATGGGTGAAGAGCGGGATATCTTGCTCGAATTGATTCTGCTGGCTGATGTTGGGTTGCTGGGTATGCCTAATGCGGGTAAATCCAGTCTGATCTCTAAAGTTTCCAGTGCGACACCCAAGGTAGCGGATTACCCCTTCACGACATTGCATCCAAATCTGGGTGTGGTCAGCCTGGGCACGGGTAACAGTTTTGTTATTGCGGATATTCCCGGTGTGATTGAAGGGGCGGCGGAAGGGGCGGGGCTGGGTCTGCGCTTTCTGAAGCATTTAAGTCGCACGCGACTGTTGTTGCACCTGGTCGATATTGCCCCGGTCGATGAGACGGTTTCGCCGGCTGAAGAGGCGAGATTGATTGTCTCTGAGTTGCAGAAGTACAGTGATGATCTGTATGAAAGAGAGCGGTGGCTGGTGCTGAATAAGAAGGATCTGCTACTGGATGAAGAGTTTGAAGAGAGGCGTGCGGAAATCCTGAAGGAGCTGGGTTGGGATGGGCCGGTATTTTCGATTTCGGCGGCAACTGGTGAAGGGACGCGTGAATTGATGCAGGCCTTGATGGCTCATTTGAAAGTACTGCGTGAGCAGGATTTGCCCAAGGATAGTATGGTTGAGGATGATGATGCGCCCTGGGATCCCTTGCAAGGTTAGATTACTTATCATTTGTTGAGATGCAGTAGCATGAACATGTCTCGAGAAAAGTTCACCGCTTCCCGTCGCTGGGTAGTTAAGATTGGCAGCGCGCTGCTGACGGATGATGGCAAGGGCCTCGCCAGGGAAGCGCTTGCCTCCTGGGTTGAGCAGATGGCTGGTTGGGTGTTGGCCGGGAATGAGCTGATCCTGGTCTCGTCAGGTGCGGTGGCCGAAGGCATGAGTCGGATGGGCTGGACGTCCCGGCCGACGACCCTGCATGAGTTACAAGCCGCTGCCGCAATTGGGCAAATGGGCCTGGTACGTGCGTATGAGACCTGTTTTGAGAAGCATAATCTGCATACGGCGCAAGTGTTATTGACCCATGATGACCTGACCAATCGCAGGCGCTACCTCAATGCCAGAAGCACATTAAGAACCTTATTGGCTTTGGGTGTTGTGCCGGTGGTGAATGAGAATGACACGGTGGCCAATCAAGAACTCCGTTTTGGTGATAATGATACCCTTGCAGCCCTGGTCGCCAATCTGGTGGAGGCGGATCTGCTGGTCCTGTTGACCGATCAGGATGGACTCTATGATAGCGACCCACGCAAGAACAGTGATGCGGTGCTGATCCAGGAGAGCCGGGTGGATGACCCCATGCTGGATCAAGTGGCCGGTGGGAGTGGTGGTTTGTTGGGCCAGGGGGGTATGGTTACCAAGGTTCGTGCAGCACGTCTGGCTGCTCGATCAGGTACGGCGACCATTATTGCTCCGGGTGAGGGTGATCGTGTTCTGACCCGGATAGCAGCCGGTGAAACACTCGGTACCTTGTTATTGCCTGTTCAGGAGGCTGAAGCGGCGCGCAAGCGCTGGCTGGCCGGTCATCTTCAGGTGCGTGGTCGCCTGGTTGTCGACGCCGGTGCGGTGCGTGTGCTCAAGGAGTCTGGGCGCAGTCTGCTCGCGGTCGGCGTTAAACAGGTAGTGGGTAATTTTTCCCGTGGAGAAATGGTCGCTTGTGTCGATGAGCAAGGTCGGGAAGTGGCGCGCGGTCTTGTCAATTATAACTCAATCGAGAGTGACCAGATCAAAGGTATAGCCTCAAGCCGTATCCAGGAAATTCTGGGTTATGTGGATGAGGCCGAGTTGATTCATCGGGATAATCTGGTCCTGGTTTGAGTTGCTTTGGGCGTCGTAAGATCAGATCAGTAGATCGGCCCTTGGGGTGCTCTTCTGTTCGTCGCTTTCGATCCGTGGAGCGCAGGTGATAAGGCGGTCTCCCTTGACATCATGGTGCTCTGACAGATGACGCTCGATTGCGGTGGCACGATCTGAGGCCAATTTATTCAGCACATCGTCTCCTATGCTGATAGTGATAGGGGGTTGCTCTTGCACTGTTGTATTTTTTTCTTCCTCGGTCTCTTCCTTCTTCTTCGCTAAAGCCATCTCTTTTTGTTTCTGCACGGCTTTTTCCAGCAGGGTCTGGCGATCGGACTCTACGCTAACACCACAAAGCCGGATGTGAATTTCAGATCGGTCATTCAGTAGCTGCGCTATTTTCTCTAGATAGGCGTATTGGTCGCTCTTCAATTGATCTGATCCGGGTTCAAACTGAATGGGATCAAGCTGTACTTTGGCGGCGGCATCACCCGCCAGTTCTACCAATGTCAGCAGTGTTCCAAAAGGGAAAAGGGCGGTCGCAAGATAGGTCTTGGCCCCCTTTTTCATGGCGCGTCCAATGGCCTGATTGATGGCGTCACTTGGGTCGACATTAATATTGTTCATATCGCCGCTGATCGGCAGATTGAGTTTTATCTGGTTATTCTTATCTTTGAGCATGCCGAGGGCGGTTTCCAGCGGGATGCTGAGTTGGGTCTGCAGGGCAGCCATCTTTTCTGCACTGAGGGGCTCAACCTCAAGTTGGTTCAGTGTCAGGTCGCTACTCCCCTCCAGTTGACCAGCCTTGGCGGAGAGTTGGATGTCGCTGTTTGCCTTCCCGCTCTGCAGTTTATAGCCCATCAGTGGGATGGTGTAGGCGGAGAGTGGTGGCAGCGCCAATCCTTCGATTTGACCTTTAAGGTTAAAGGTCTGTTTGGTAGCAAACGGCGCCAGCGTGCCTGTCAGGCTGATGGCGGAGCTCTCTCCGAGTATGCCCTTCAGTTCAAATATTGCGGGTGTGTCTGGGGTGTTACTGTTGATCCCCGTGATACTCAGTAGTGTGGGTTTGAGCTGTGTCTGGTAAGCCGGTTTAGTGGTCTGGTCATGGAACGTAAAGAGGCTATCCCCGGTTATTGCGAACTTACCTATTTCAATAGGCAGCGGCTCAGTTGCCGATTTGCTTTGGCCGCCATCAGAATGGGATAGCTGATTGATTGAGTTGACTAACACAGAAGCATTCCAGTGCTTATCTGGATGCCGATGTACGCGCTGCTGAAAGTCCACGGCATCAATCTGGTCTATTTTTACGCCAGCGTTGGGTGAAAAGCTGGGCTGGACGATGTTGAGTTCGGCAATCGCGAGTAGAGGGTGTGGGTTGTCGCCCTGCAGTGGTTTGCCTAAGACAAGTGAGCGCGTCATTATTTGCTCGGCGACAATGGAGTCGTCTTCAAGATGGTTGAGTTGATCCAGATTGATGGCGTCTGCAGACAAGAGTGTTAGTGCTGCATTGGTATCTGTTACGAGCGGGCTTTCAATACGCAGACTTCCCATAGGCTTAATCAGCGTTTGGGTAGCTGTTTTGTCCAGGGCCAATGATCCTTGCCATGTGAGCATGGCGTATTTTAAATCTGCATTGGAATCGACGTCTTTCAGTTGTAATGCGCCTGAAGAAAGGGCGCCCTCTAACGAAGTACTCAAGCCGGCTTCTGTTTGGTTGAGCTGTGTTGTGCCATCCCAGTTCAGGGATTCACTCTGGAGTCTTGCCTTGGGAGAGGCGACTGCTGTGTTCTTGAGGTTGAGCGTGCCTGTAAGAGCGGCCTGTAGATTATCTGCGCCTGTCGTTAGGGTGCTTTTCTGAATTGTAAGCTCGGCCTGTTCGAGGGCGATGTCGGTATCAACTGTTTTCAGTGTGCTCTTTATTAGGTTAGCCGTACCACTGGCAGTAATCTGGTTTTTATCGGCTTCAGTTTGTAGGTTAAGTGCACCAGTCCAAGCCGCGTTGGCGTGTTGATAGGAGCGTCCGTCGGCGGCCTCATACAGCATCTTTTCTGTAGTCAGCTTTCCTTCAGTTGTATAGCGGCCAGATTTGATGTCGATGGTGCCATTCCATGTAAACCTGTCCCCGGAAAGGCGTAGAGGTGACTGGGCTAGCAGTAAATCGTTCAAGGCAAAGGTGCCGTCAAAAGTTATCTCGGCGCTTTTGCTGGGTGGGAGGTGCAATGATAGTTTCCCTTCGGTGTTCAGTGCGCCCGCAATGAGCTCGAGTTGTGATTCCACTAAGGGCTTATAGTGTTGCAACTGGAGGTCTTTGATGCCGATCTTACCGGTAAAGCCCGGTGATGCTGAAAAAGGTATCACTGCGCCATTCAACTTGATGCTTGCCTGATCAAGTGTGCCATCCAGTGACAAGTCGACGGTGTTGTTTTTGTCTATTGTGCTCAGTCCTTTTAGAGTCAGTTGATTGAGGGTTATCAGCGATGAAAAATTGGGCCCCTTATAGTTCAGGTTGGACTTTGTCAGCTCAATTCGATTGAGCTTGAGGCCCCAGGGTATGTCGCTATGTTTTGCTTCCGTGGTTTGCAGGCTGAAAGTCATGCCGCCAACGATGATCTGCTGGCCCTTTGCGTAATGAGTCAGTTGGGCTTCGGCGCCGCTGAGTCTCAGTCCGGTAATAACAATCTGTCGCTCCAAAAGTGGAAGCCACTCAAGTTGCAGGTCAAGCTCCGGGAGTGCAAAAGTCGAACCCTCTTTGCCGGTAATTTTCAGGTTTTCAAGCCGGAAAGCGGCGGTGAAAGGGTTGAAATCTATATTTCCGATCGATATATGTTCCGCCCCTTGTTCCTTGGTCCACTCTTTGATGGCATAACCGATTACCTGCGGTAATAGCGCTAATGTGGCGATGGTAAAGAGGATCAGGAGTGTGGCTGTGATCTGGATATTTCGGCGGCGAGGTGTGTTTGGTGCGGCTACTTCAGGCATGCTGCGGCTTCTCTTGCTGGTTCAGGCGGGTAATCTATCGGCCTTTTGAGTATAACGCAGGTGAAAAGGTGTAGGCGATGTGGTTGGATCTATTTATTAGGCGCGCATCAAGAAAAACCGGCTTTTGGCCGGTTTTTCTTGATGCGCAAGTGCTACTGTTTACAGCGATTTGATCTGCGCATTCAGGCGGCTTTTATGACGGGCAGCCTTATTCTTGTGGATAAGACCCGTGTTTGCCGCGCGGTCGATCACCGGAACCGCCTGTTTATAAGCTTCGGTAGCCTTTTCCTTGTCGCCGGTCGCCAATGCTTTCAATACGTTCTTCAGGTTGGTGCGCATGTTGCTGCGACGTGACGCATTGTTCTGGCGATGCTGTTCGGCCTGACGCGCACGTTTGCTGGCTTGTGGTGAGTTGGCCAAGGTAAGTCTCCAAAAAAATTATTAACTGAGTATCTCAATAAAGAGCGCGGTATTTTGGGACTTGATGCGTGTTTTGTCAACAGCTAATTCGATCGCCTTGATTGATAAGTGCAGGGTATCGCATGGCAGGGAGTAGGTCGAATGAGTGAATAGCTGAATATTCTGAAAAAAGCGATAAACAGCCTATAATTCGCCCTTTGGTGGCGTTGAATGCCTCCCTATTAGCAAACAAAGAAGACGCATTGGTATGTTCAGATCGTTGGCCAAGGTAGGTTCCAATACACTGCTCTCGAGGATACTGGGTTTTGTCCGGGATCTGGTCGTGGCGCACATGTTTGGCGCCAACGCCGGAACGGATGCCTTCTTTGTTGCCTTCAAGATCCCCAATTTTCTGCGTCGGCTGTTCGCAGAGGGGGCGTTTGCCGTGGCCTTTGTCCCGGTGCTCACCGAGTACAAGGAGCGTCGCAGCTTTGAAGAGTTGAAGCATTTTGTTGATCATGTTGCTGGAACCCTGGGCGCCGTGTTGTTAGCGGTGACGATTGCTGGTGTGCTGGGGGCGCCAGTATTGGCGATGCTCTTTGCGCCTGGATTCATCGGTTCAGAGGGTAAGTTGGATTTAGCGGTAGATATGTTGCGGCTGACATTTCCCTATCTCCTGTTCATTTCTCTAACGGCCTTTGCGGGGGGCATTCTCAACGCCCATAGTCGTTTTGGCATACCGGCCTTCACGCCGGTACTGCTCAATGTGTCACTTATCAGTTGTGCCGTCTGGCTGTCACCGCAGATGGAGCGGCCGATCATGGCGCTGGCCTGGGGTGTGTTGGCTGCGGGTATTGTGCAGTTGCTGTTTCAGATCCCTTTTTTACATCGGATCAAGTTGTTACCCCGTTTTGTCTTTGCCCCGAAAGATGAGGGGGTGCGCCGCATTGGCAAATTGATGCTGCCGGCGCTGTTTGGTGTCTCGGTTACCCAGCTTAATCTGTTGTTGGATACGCTTATTGCGTCATTTTTGGTGTCAGGCAGTATTTCGTGGCTCTATTACTCAGATCGTCTGATGGAGTTTCCGCTCGGTATTCTGGGCGTTGGCTTGGCGACGGTCATTTTGCCCAATCTCTCAAAAAAGCACGCAAATGAGTCAGCGGAGGGCTTTTCTCGTGTGATTGATTGGGCCTTGCGCTGGGGGCTGCTGCTGGGTTTGCCTTCTGCGGTAGGTCTGTTCATCCTCTCTGGGCCGATGATCGCTACTCTGTTTCAATCGGAATTGTTTGATGCCACTGATGTGGCCATGTCTCGCCAGAGTTTGATGGCCTACTCCCTTGGATTGATCGCTTTCATCATGATCAAGGTGTTGGCGCCGGGTTTTTATTCCCGTCAGGATACTAAGACGCCCGTGCGGATTGCAGTCATCGCCATGTTTGCCAACATGGTGATGAATATTATCCTGGTATTTCCGCTGGCCCATGCGGGATTGGCTCTGGCTACCTCGCTTTCCGCTACCCTCAATGCCTTTCTCCTATACAGGGGGCTGCGTGCCGAGGGTGTTTATCAGCCAGAGCCCGGCTGGCTGTTTCTGATTCTTCGTGGATGTGCGGCCGTCCTGGTTATGGGTGCTGTGCTTTATTGGGGTGTGGGTGACCTGCAGTCATGGATGGGTGTGCCGGTATCTGACAAGGTGTGGCGTCTGCTGCAGTGGATTGCGCTGGGTTCGATCAGTTATTTTGCTGTGCTTGCCCTGCTGGGTATCCGTCTGCGTCACTTTAAAAGCCACACGGCCTGACCCGTAATCTGAGCAAAGTAGTTAAATCGCAGGGGATCTGGCCTGTAAACGGGGACTTGTGCTGAAACATTGCCTATAATGCACCGTTTTGGACCCACTTGAGCAGGCTACGATGCAGGTTATACGCGGTCTTCACAATCTGCGTTCTGAACACCGAGGCTGTGTGGCAACCATCGGGAATTTTGATGGCGTACATCTCGGGCATCAGGCGGTATTCACTCATCTGCGCGATCAGGCTGCGGCCTTTGGTCTGCCGAGTACCGTAATCACCTTTGAGCCTCAGCCGATGGAGTATTTCGCCCCGGACGCTGCGCCGGCTCGGTTGACCCGTATACGGGAGAAGCTTCAGGCGCTTAAAGATGCCGGAATTGACCGGGTCGTGCTACTGGAGTTTGGCCCTAAGCTCGCCTCCATGTCGGCCGAGGCGTTTGTCCAGGAGTTGCTGGTTGTCGGTTTAGATGTCCGGTTTTTGTACGTGGGCGATGATTTTCGCTTTGGCCGGGGACGCGAAGGGGGCATCAATCTCCTGCGGGAAGTGGGCCAGGCTCATGGCTTTGAAGTGGCCAACATGAATACCTTCATGGATGGTGAGGCAAGGATTAGCAGTACGCGCATCCGTGAGGCGCTGGCAAAGGGTGATCTGGAGCTGGCTGAGAGAAACCTGGGGCGACCCTATCGTATTTGTGGGCGAGTAGCGCACGGCGATGCCCGCGGCAGGACAATCGGTTTTCCAACCGCTAATATCGATCTGCATCGTAAGGTGAGCCCTGTACATGGTGTGTTTGCCGTGACAGTGCACGGATTGGCTGAAGGCGTGCTTCCTGGTGTGGCCAATATTGGCAATCGACCAACAGTTGAGGGAGATTCCCGCTATCTGTTGGAAGTGCATCTGTTCGATTTTTCCCGCACCATTTACGGGGAGCATGTGCAGGTGCAGTTTTGCAAACGTCTGCGGGATGAGTTGCGCTTCGAATCATTTGAGGCGCTGCGTCAGCAGATCGAACGTGATGCTGACGCTGCCCGGGCGTTTTTTCAGCATGAGGCGTGTAAGTAAGGCGATTAAAATCGGTCGTGAGATGGCTCGAGTGAGATGTAGCTTGTGCCATAGTATGACTATCTGAATATTGACTAGAGAGATCGCAGGCCGGATGACGGATGCGAAAAGGCAGCAGAGCGTGACAGACTATAAGAGTACCTTAAACCTTCCTAAAACGGGCTTTCCCATGAAGGCCAACTTGGCCAATCGTGAGCCTGAAATGCTCAAGCGTTGGGAGGCGATGGGTTTGTATCGCAAAATTCGTGAGGCCTTTGCCGGCCGGTCGAAATTTGTTTTGCATGATGGCCCTCCCTATGCCAATGGCGAAATCCATATTGGACATGCTGTGAATAAGGTGCTGAAGGACATCATCGTAAAGAGTCATAGCCTGGATGGATTTGATGCGCCGTATGTCCCGGGGTGGGATTGCCATGGTCTGCCAATTGAGTTGATGGTTGAGAAGAAAGTGGGCAAGCCCGGTGGAAAGGTGACGGCGGCACAGTTCCGTGTGGCTTGCCGTGACTATGCCAGCAAGCAAGTGGACAAGCAGCGGATTGATTTCAAGCGCCTGGGTGTGGTGGGTGACTGGGAGAATCCCTATCTCACCATGGCCTACAGTACTGAGGCGGATATCGTCCGCGCGCTGGGAAAAATTGTCGAGAATGGCCATGTGCATCAAGGCTCGAAACCGGTGCACTGGTGTACCGATTGTCGTTCTGCACTGGCCGAGGCTGAAGTCGAGTACAAGGACAAAGAGTCCTTTGCCATTGATGTGCGCTTTGAAGTGTTGGATGCGGAGACCTTGATGGCCAACTGCCACTCGGTGCCGGGTGGGCACGGCGAGGGGCCGCTCTCTCTGGTAATCTGGACCACTACGCCTTGGACGTTGCCGGCCAATCAGGCGGTAGCACTGAACCCGGGTTTGGATTATGTCGTGGTACAGGCGACCGGTGCGCATGGTCATGAGCGACTGGTTATTGCAGAAGGGATGCTAAAAGACAGCATGTTGCGCTGGGGTATCGATGACTACAAGGTGATCGCCTATGGTCGGGGTGATGCCTTTGAGGGATTGAAGCTTAAGCACTGTTTCTATGATCGTGAGGTCCCTGTCATCCTCGGTGAGCATGTTACGTTGGAGGCGGGTACCGGTGCGGTACATACGGCCCCCGGCCATGGACTGGACGACTATATTGTTGGCCAGCGTTATGGGCTTGAGGTACATAATCCGGTAGGTGGCGATGGTCGTTTCTTGGAAGGAACTGAGCTGTTTGCCGGTGAGCATGTCTTTACGGCGAACGAGAAAGTGATTGAGGTGCTGAAGACTAAGGGTGCACTGGTCCAGGAGGCGCGTCTCGCTCACAGCTATCCTCATTGCTGGCGCCACAAGACACCGATCATCTTCCGTGCAACGCCACAGTGGTTCATCAGTATGGAACAGCAAGGGCTGCGCAAGACGGCCCTGGAAGAGATCGACAAAGTGGTGTTTACTCCGGATTGGGGGCGTGCCCGGATCGAGGGCATGGTGGAAGGGCGGCCTGACTGGTGTATCTCGCGGCAGCGTACCTGGGGTGTGCCGATTGCCCTGTTCATACATAAGGTGACCGGTGAGTTACATCCTGATACAGCCAACCTGATTGAGCAGGTCGCTCAGCGTATTGAGGTGGGTGGTATAGAGGCGTGGTTCTCGCTAAAGCCAGAAGAGTTGCTGGGTGATGAGGCGCCTCATTATGACAAGGTTCAGGATACCCTGGATGTCTGGTTTGACTCCGGTGTGACCCATTACGCGGTATTGGAGCCCAGAGAAGAGCTGCATTACCCGGCAGAACTCTACCTCGAGGGTTCAGATCAGCATCGCGGCTGGTTCCAGTCTTCACTGCTGACCTCTGTAGCGATTCATAATCGTGCGCCTTATGCGGGTGTACTGACCCACGGATTCACCGTTGATGCCAAAGGGCACAAGATGTCTAAGTCCCTGGGTAATACGGTCAGTCCGCAGGATGTAATGAAGAAGCTGGGCGCGGATATCATCCGGCTCTGGGTTGCTTCAACCGATTATCGTGGCGAGATGACTGTTTCGGATGAGATTCTTAACCGGACGGCTGACGCCTATCGCCGTATTCGTAACACGTCACGCTTCCTGATGGCTAATCTGAACGGTTTTGATCCGGCCACAGATCTGTTGCCGGCCTCTGAAATGGTTGAGCTAGATCGTTGGGTAGTGGATCGCGCCCTGCAGCTTCAGAATGAGATTGTAGAGGCCTATAAGGGTTACCAGTTCCATCTGATCATTCAGAAAATCCATAATTTCTGTGGACCAGAAATGGGCGGTGTTTATCTGGATATCATCAAGGACCGGCAGTACACCACGCAGGCGGATTGTCAGGCACGCCGATCTTGTCAGACGGCCATCTATCATGTGATGGAGGCCATGGTGCGTTGGTTGGCTCCGATCTTGAGCTTCACTGCGGATGAGATCTGGCAGAACATGCCGGGTAAACGCGGTGAGACCGTATTTGTCGAGACTTGGTATGAGGGGCTGTTTGCCCTGGATCAGGGCGATAAGATGGATCGTCATTTCTGGAGTCGGGTTATTGCGCTGCGTACGGCTGTTGGAAGGCAGCTTGAGCAGCTGCGTTCTAAGGGAGTTATCGGCTCATCACTGGATGCTGAAGTGGATCTCTATTGTGATGATCAGGCGCGTGCGGATCTGGATAAGTTTGCTGACGAACTGCGTTTTGTGTTGATCACCTCTTATGCCCGAGTACATGATTTGGCTGAGAAGCCGGAAACGGCAGTGGCCACCGATGTGGCGGGGGTCTATATGGTTGCGGTTGCCTCAAGTCATAAAAAGTGTGGGCGTTGTTGGCATCACCGTGAGGATGTCGGGCATCACGAGGCGCATCCTGAACTCTGTGGTCGTTGCGTTGAAAATGTGGATGGGGCAGGCGAGGAGCGTCGTTTTGCCTGATCAGTGGGGATTTCTTTACTGTGATTGTCCGCTCAGCGTTTTCGACATTCACGGGGTTGGCTGAATGTTACGTTGGCTCTGGTTTTCGTTGCTGATCATTGTGTTAGATCAGGTGACAAAGCAGCTCATAGAGGCCAGTTTCATGGTTTATGAGACGCTCTCTGTGTTGCCGTTTTTTAACCTAACGCTGGCTTACAATGAAGGGGCGGCCTTCAGTTTCCTAAGCGATCAGGGAGGTTGGCAGCGCTGGTTTTTTGCCTTAATGGCCTCAGTTGTCACTATCGTGTTGGTGGTTTGGTTGTCTCGTCTAAGAGGTGAGAAGGTCTTGGCACTATCGCTCGCTCTGGTGATTGGTGGCGCGGTTGGTAATTTGATAGATCGGCTGCTGTTTGGGCATGTAATCGACTTTCTGGATTTTTTCTATGGTCAGTATCACTGGCCCGCGTTTAATGTGGCGGACATAGCCATTAGCATCGGAGTGGCATTGCTGTTTATTGATGCCTTGCTTGGTCGAGAAGTCCGGGCGGATGCTTAGTCCACTTTAGCCAGTAATTCCCGCAGATAGTCCCAGCGAAAAGCCGGACCCGGATCGGTCTTGCGGCCTGGGGCGATATGGCTGTGACCCGTAATCCGTTCATTGGTGATGGCGGGGTAGTCTTTCTGGATCAATCGAATAGTGTGTGCCAGCACAGCATATTGGTCTTCCGTATAGGGGGTTTCATCGCTGCCTTCCAGTTCAATTCCAATGGAGTAGTCATTGCATCTTTCTTTTCCCTCAAAACAGGATTGCCCTGCGTGCCAGGCGCGTTGATTGAAGGGGACATACTGAACCAGTTCACCGTCGCGGCGTATCAGCAGGTGCGCTGAAACTTGCATATGATGAATCTCTGCGAAGTAGGGGTGTGCGTCGGGTGGGAGTTGGTTTTGGAATAAGCAGTCAATCCAGGGGCCACCATATTCATCGGGTGGCAAACTGATGCTGTGTATCACCAGAAGATTGATCTCTTCGGCTTCGGGGCGTTCATCCTGATTGGGCGAAGGGCACTGGCGTGCTGATGCCAGGAGTCCTTTCTTGCAAGCTGTCATCTCTTGCGGATGCCCTTCACTACCATGTCAGAGAAGCTGACTACGCCTAAGACCTTGCCCTGACTGATAACCGGGGCGCGGGAGAGGTGCAAGCGGTCAAATAGTCTGGCGCAGTAGCGTATGTCCATGTCAGGTTCAACCGAAATAACGGGCTTCGTCATGACTTCATAAATATTCACTCTTGCTGGGGGGCGGTCCTTCGCCAGAACCTTGCGCGCAATATCTGAGAACATGACAATGCCGTAGGCGTCATTTTCGTCACGTTTGTCAACAATCAGGGTCTTTGTCTCTACATGATCCATTTTCTGTAATGCGGCTTCAACGGTGTCCATGCCATCCACTGTGTCTACGTCGGTTTTCATGACGTCCCGGACACGGGTGATCGCTTGCTCGTTCACAATTCGCTCTCCACTACGCTGGTGAGTTGTTTGATTTGGTGGCTGACGCCTACAGCATCTTCCACGTCTATTTGGAAAGCAATGCCGGTGCCGGGTTTGTCATCAAACTCGCCAACCTCTGCGATGGTTTCCAGTATGGTTCGACTCAGGTGTTCTTCGACCAGAAAAAGCACCATGTCTCGCTGAACTTCCAGGCTGAGACCAAAAAAAGTCTTGCTCTTCTCTATGCCTTCTCCGCGCGCTTGATTGATTACGGTGGAGCCGGTGGCGCCCGCATTTCTGGCGGCATCGACTACAATGTTTGTCTTGCTATCTTCAATGAGAGCAATAATTAATTTGAAATGCATATTTATTCCCTCGCTAGGGTCACTTTTGCTCTACGGTTGAGCCATTCACTGAGTTGTGCATAGCCCATTACGCTCATGATTGGAAACAAGCTGGCAAAGGCAATGAGTCCAAAGCCATCTAATAGAGGGTTTCGTCCTGGTATGGTGCTGGAGAGGCCCAGCCCCAGTGCAGCAACCAAGGGGACAGTAACGGTTGAGGTGGTTACGCCACCGGAGTCATAAGCTAGCGCGATAATGGCTTTGGGGCAGAATACCGTCTGTATCAACACGATAATATAGCCAGAGATGATGTAATAGTGCAGTGGGGTGCCGCTGACAATTCGGTAGGCCCCCAGAGAGATGCCGATGGCGACCCCCAGTGCTACAGCGATACGTAACCCCCAGGTACCTACTGCCCCGCCAGAAACTTGATTGGCCTTGATGGCCACTGCAATCAGGGACGGTTCTGCAATGGTGGTGGAGAGCCCGATAGCAAAAGCGAAAAGATAGACCCAGAAGTAGTGCGTCCAGTTGTTGTCGGATGATCCTATGGACTCGCTGATGCCCAGGAACTCGGGTGCGGTGAGCTGTGCTGCCATTAATTTACCGAGTGGGAAAAGTGCCTGCTCCAGACCTTCAAGAAAAAAAGCCAGCCCAAGCAAAACCAGTGCAAAGCCAGTCAGGACCTGCTTTAGATTGCGAATGCTTTTGCGCAGTACAAATAGCTGGAATCCGAAGAGAATAGCGGCAATAGGCAGGACATCCACAACTGTGGCAAGCAGGGTCTTCAGGAAGAGTGTCAGCCATTCCATCAGAGCAGCATTCCGTAAGCCATGACGAATATCATGGGGGTCAGTGAGGCAAAAGCAATCAGCCCGAAACCATCGGTCATTGGGTTTCTTCCGCGAATACTGCTGGCGAGACCAACGCCGAGTGCCGTCACGAGTGGTACCGTAATGGTCGATGTGGTGACGCCGCCGGAATCGTAGGCAATGCCGATAATCTCTGGAGGCGCAAAACCGGTCATGATGACAACGCCCGCATAACCGCCCATGATTAGGTACTGCACAGGCCATCCTTTGATGATGCGGATGACGCCGATGACAATGGCGAGGCCGACTGAGATGGCGACAGTAAGACGTAAGCCATTGGAGTATTCATTCATCTCCTGGGTATTGTTCTGGATCATCCCGCCGTCCGCCGCAATGCGAGCGGCTTCGTCAGAAATTGCGATCAGTGCGGGTTCTGCTACGGTGGTGCCAAAGCCGAGAGCAAAGGCAAACAGGGTCAGCCACACTACACTGCCTTTTGATGCGAAGTCGTGCGCCATGGACTCCCCGATCGGAAAGAGGCCCATTTTTAGTCCCTGGATAAACAGTGTCAGCCCTATCACTACTTGCAGTGTGCCAAACAGTAATCCGCCAAGATCGGGTATCGGTTGTCTGAATACAAGTAATTGAAAGCATGCAATAACGACTACAATTGGGGCAAGATCCCTTATGCTCTCCATGAGCGCTTTGCTGAAATGCTGTAAAAGTCTGTTCACGGAGCTAACCATACACGACGCGTAATTTCATGTTAACAAGATAAATGTTTAACTGTGAGTTTTATGTTTTTAGTGGGTAAGGTGGGTGACGTGTTGGTTAAAATGTGGGCTTTGACTTGGTTATGTGGGAGCTGAGTCACGCTTTTGAACGACAATATTTTGACTATTTGCTAATTGTGACGCCTCTCACGGCCGATATAGGTTTCGGAGTCCAGACTCCAAACTGTAAAACCCTCGAATGTGGGTTACTCTTTGATACTGATTGAGATAGATAACGTTGGAATCCAGTTATGAAGGCCGGAAATATAATTTCATTTGATGGTAAACGCTCGGGTGAGCAGACCGTGAAGCTCCGGGACGGGTATCAAGGTACCATTAATGCATGCCGACAGCTGTTGGTGAAGATATTGCCGCAAAGAACAGATGCCTTGTTTGAGCGTCTGGATGACGTGTTGTATGCCTTGGCAGATAAGGCGGAAACCAATCAGCAGCAAACCACCTATTTTGAGTCTATGCGGAGTCTGCGGCGAGATCGTGAGCAGGTCGAGAGTGCCTTTAATAAATGCGTCCTTGGGCGGTTTGATCGATTCTGGACTCATGGTCCGGGTTCTGTGCCCAATGATGCGCCCGATGCCACTTTTTCCAGCGATGAGTTGGGTTTGGTAGAGAGCGATGATCTGGAAGAGGGGCTTGCGGTTTCGGGTATGGTGTCCAAAGGTAATAACAGTTATTACCGGGATCTTTATGCGCTCGATCAGCGCTTCAGCTATCTGCTGAGTGGGGTGCGTATTGAGGAGGATAATAATCCTCTCTCACCTGCCTCACTGGCAGCAGCCTTTAAGCAGTCGGTTTCATCGCTCTCAGTGACGCTTGCCGTCAAGTTGGTCATATATAAGCAGTTTGAGAAAGAGGTTATCGGTCATCTGGGGCAGGTCTATGATCAGATGAACGCGACGCTTGCAAAGGCTGGAATTCAGCCTGAGATCAAGCCCTCTATGCGCCGTAGTAGTGGGCAGAGTCAGGGCGCTGGGTCCACTTATGCCGGCGAGAGTGGCTACTACAGTGACGAGGCGCACTCCGCGATTCAGGCTGAGGTATTTTCCACCTTGCAGCAGCTACTGATGCAACATCGCCCGGTTGCGCAGCACTCCTCCGCCCCAGTTCAGTATGTTGATAGTATGGACCTGCTTTCAGCGCTATCGGTATTGCAGCACCAACACGGTGGTTCTTCTCAGACTGATGGCCATGTTTTGGATGCTGGGACAGTCAGGACAATCCTGCTTAAGTCCCCGCATATTGGGCAGCCGTCCGGTGGAAGTAAGGCTATTGATCGTTCAGATGAAGATACGATTGATGTGATCTCAATGCTTTTTGAGTTCATATTGGATGATCCGGGCCTATCAGATGCCATGCGTGCCTTGTTGGCTCGCCTGCAGATCCCTATGCTCAAAGTGGCAATTCTGGATAAATCGTTCTTTAGTAGAAAAGACCATCCGGCGCGGCGTCTGTTAAACGGCATGGCGCAGGCGGCTATTGGGTGGACTGAGCAGTCCGGTCGCAGTGGCGATGGTTTGTATGCCCATATTGATGCCGTCGTCAGTAGAATACTGTCTGAGTTTGATGACAATCTGGGTCTGTTCGAGGAGCTGAACGAACAGTTCTCGGCCTTTCTGGATCGGGAGCAACGTGGCGCTCATGTGGCCGAGGAGCGTGCTGCCCAGGTTACTCAGGGTAAGGAGGTCTTGGTTGAGGCCAAGCGGCATGTGGCCGAAGAGATCGGACGCTGCTTATCTGAATATGAATCGGTTCCTGATGTAGTGCAGAACTTGGTGCGTGATGGCTGGAATGATGTGCTGTTGCTGATCTATTTGCGTAAGGGGCAGGAGAGTGAGGAGTGGTCTGAGGCGGTACGTCTGATGGATCGATTGGTCTGGAGTGTTATGCCAAAGCCTTCACAGAGTGAGCGGCAGGAGTTGCTGCGCTCAATTCCGGATCTATTGAAAGGGTTGCGTGCCGGCCTGGGTGAAATTTCCTACAATCAGCACAAGATGACCCGTGCATTCAAAGGCTTACAGGCGCGCCATCTGGCCTGTTTGCGCGGTGGGCGGGTGGTCGAGTCGGCTGAAAACGATGAGCAGCCGACTGGGGTCGCTCGGCCGGCTGAGGCGGTTATGGAAGAGATTGTGTTAGAGACTCCTGGAGGCGTCGGTCATGTTGCGGATCTGGAGGTGGACGATTTTGATCAGCAGGCGGCTGATTTGCAGGTAGGTACTTGGTTGGAATTGACCGATGAGGAAGGGGCGGTGGTGCGTACCAAGCTTTCTTGGCGTAGTAGTGTCAGTGGTAGCTGTCTGTTTGTTAATCGCAAGGGGATGAAGGTGGCGGATGTGACCCAGCAAGGTTTGGGCGTCTGGCTACGCAGTGGCAAGGCTGTGGTGCTGCCTGAGTTGGATGTGCCGCTGATGGATCGGGCGTTGACTTCAATGGTGAGTGCGCTGAGTAAGGCGGGATCGAAAAAGTCGGCAGCGGAAGATGATATGGATAAGTGATCGGTTGTAAATGAATACTGTGCCGTTAAAACCCCCGCTGGTCGGGGGTCTTTTTTTGGTGGTGTTGATCGTGGGTTTGTGTCTGGCGATGTGTGTTGGCAAAAGTATACAATAGTCCGCTTGTGACGGTGGTTGCGCATTAAATATGGCTACCCTTGTTTTGCGCGATGCATCTTGTGGAAGATGGGCGCTTATCGGAAATCAGGAAACAGACTAATGCCAGAGAAAATGACAGATTCAGGTCTAAAATATGACGATCTTGTTGAGGGTGAAGGTGATGTAGCTGCCGCCGGGCAGCGCGTTGTTGTTCACTATACGGGATGGCTGACGGACGGCAGTAAGTTTGATTCCAGCCTGGATCGGAATGATCCCTTTGTTTTTGCCCTAGGGGCAGGTCAGGTGATTCGCGGTTGGGATGAAGGGGTCCAGGGTATGAAGATTGGTGGAAAGCGTAAGCTCACCATTCCGCCGCAACTGGGCTATGGCGCACGCGGTGCGGGTGGTGTGATTCCTCCCAATGCAACGCTGGTGTTTGAGGTAGAGCTATTGGAGATTCGTTGAGTTGATCGCTCTTGAATCAATAGATATCGGCGTACAAGTCGGTTTGGCACTGCAAGAAGATCTGGGGTCGGGGGATCGCACGGCGGCACTTATTCCAGCGGATGCCAGTTCCAGAGTCAAGGTGATATCCCGGGAAGCGGCGGTGATCTGTGGGGTGGCGTGGTTTGATGAAGTCTTTCGTCAGTTGGATGATGCCATCGTTATCGATTGGCATTGCCGTGACGGTGATCGCGTTGAGCCGGATAGCCTGGTTTGTGAGTTACGGGGCAATACCAGGGCGCTGCTGAGTGGTGAGCGCAGTGCGCTGAACTACCTGCAGGTGCTGTCGGGTACGGCAACCCTGGCGAGGCGTTATGCGGATGCAGTGGATGGAACCGGGGTGAGGATTCTGGACACGCGCAAGACTTTGCCAGGTTTGAGATTGCAGCAGAAGTACGCCGTTACCTGCGGTGGATGTGATAATCATCGAATCGGACTGTTTGATGCCATTCTGATCAAAGAGAACCACATCAAGGCGGCTGGCTCGGTCTCTGTTGCCGTGAGGACGGCGCTGGCGATGGCTCCGGATATTGAGGTGGAGGTTGAGGTTGAGTCTCTGGCTGAATTGAGTGAGGCGCTCTCAGCGGGAGCCAGGCGTGTTTTGCTGGATAACTTTAGCCTGGATCAGCTTCGAGCGGCGGTGAGTCTGGTGGGTGGTGCGGCGCGCCTGGAGGCCTCTGGCGGCGTTAATCTTTCCACTATCCGAGCGATTGCCGAGACGGGGGTTGATGATATTTCTGTGGGGGCGTTGACCAAGGATGTTGTGGCCATTGATCTGTCGATGCAGTTCATCGACGATTAAAGGGTCAGGCTTTTACGTCCAGCAGGGAACCTATCACGGTGTCAGCTGTCTTCAATGCCTTGACGGAGGTGCTGATCTGAAGGCTGCTCTGGTGGAGTTCAACCAATGCACGAACGGCGTCTTTGGTGGGTATTTGGCCGTTTAGCTGGTTTGTGCTGGCGATGTCAGTTGCGCTTTTGCGCATCTGTCGCATGCCTCGTTGAATGCCTTGGACAGCATTGCCGGATATGGAGTTGATTGCCATTCAATTGCTCATAGGTATAGGTATTCTGCCTTTAGCATAGGCAGTAAACCTCAGATTGCCAAGGGTTAAAAGTCAAATATGTGACTTTTTGCAATTATTTGACGCATTAAATGATTAATAACTACTAATAATGTGTTCTTATCGATTATCGACTTGGTCGAGTCACAATAAACTAAAGGAAACTCAATGTTTGTCTCTATTAAATACGCAATCCCAGCCGCCGCCTTGACAATCGCTGCCTTCTCGTTACAAGCAGAAGACCTGGCTACGTTGCAGCAGCGCTTCAGTTATGCCTTGGGGCAGCAGTTTGCCCAGCAGTTAAAGCAACAAGGCGTTAACGTCGATGGGGTTGCGTTTGGCGCAGCGGTTGACGACGCGCTGAAAGGTAATCCATCCAAAATGACTCCCGAGCAAATGGGTGAAGCCTTCCGGTTGACCAAAGAGGCTATGGCCAAGGAAAAGGCCGAGGCTGCTATAGCCGCACAGCAGGCGAGTGAGAAGTATCTTGAGCAGAACAGCAAGCAGGCGGGAGTGGTTGTTCTGCCCAGTGGGTTGCAATATCAGGTGATTCAGCCGGGTGAAGGTGCGCCCCCTCCTGCAGATGCCGAGGTGACGGTTCATTATCGTGGGACGCTGATCTCTGGCGAGGAGTTTGATAGCTCTTATGCCCGTAATGAGCCGGCGACCTTCTCCCTAAATGGGGTCATTCCTGGCTTTAGTGAGGGGCTTGGCATGATGAACAAGGGTGCCAAGTGGAAACTCTTTATTCCCTCAAAGCTGGGTTATGGCGAAGTGGGTGCCCCAGGCGCTATTGGTCCAAATGAGACGCTGATATTCGAGGTTGAGCTGATCTCAATTACACCAGCAAAGGCACTGGAAGAGAAGAAAGGCGAATAAAAAGGAGGGTGAGCCCCATCCCTCAACGGAGTGGGGCTCACGCCTATTAGAGTCGCCGTAAATGCCGCGGTCTGAGGTGTTGGTTATGGCTTATGGCGTGATCAATCTGTGCCACGAGACGATCCCGGTCACGCGGCAGGTTGCCCGCCAGTGCCAGCGCATTGGAAGCGTGATTGGAGCGAAATATAACCGCATTGGGTGGGTCAATATTTGCAACCAGTTTGCGCTGTTCCAGCAGAATAGCGTGGTCATCCTGCATCTGGAAAGGTTCTGCAAACTTGCGTAAAAATTCCCGTTCTTCATCGGTTTCCAGGAACAGCTGTAGCGTCGAAAGATAGGTGACAGGCGCGTTGTTGAGCAGTGCGATTGTTCCTTCAATATGTTCATCGGACCGATCCTGACCCCCTAGCCCTAAAATGACCGTGGCAGATACCTTCAGTTTTGCGTGATGCGCTTTATCCAGGGCGGCTTGGATGCTGCGTGGGCTAGCGCCTTTGGTGATCTTTTTCAGAATAGTAGCTGATCCAGATTCGATGCCGAGATAGAGGAGATTGAGCTTATGTGCGCGCAATAGGCTGAGTTCCTCATCTGACTTGCGGAGAATATCACTCGGGTTGGCATAACAGGAGACGCGGGTCAGTTTTGCAAATGAGTTGGACAGCTTTTCCAGTATTTTCAGGAGGTGGTCAGCTGAGAGGGTAAGGGCATCTCCATCGGCCAGGAAGACCCGTTGAGCATCGGGCCAGACCCTTGCCGCCCTATCGATTTCTGCAAATACCTCATTCAGGGGGCGTACCTGAAACGTCTTCTGTTTATACATGGAGCAGAATGAGCACTGATTGAAGTGACACCCCAGCGTCGCCTGGATGATCAGGTTGTTGCCCTCACTGGGTGGGCGATAAAGCGGCATGTCGTAATGAATCATGCTGTTTTAATCCTTGGGTGGGTAAACCAGTCGGGCGCCGCAAAACAGGCGTGGATTATCTGCGTTTGCATGATGCCTAAAGGTGATTCGTCTAATGGGCGGCTGGGTGTGCAGGCATCCACCCCGTAATACATGATGGCCTAAGGCGAACGCTTGTTCACTGCCGACCGGTTCAGGATCTGCGGAAAACTCACTATAGGGCTGGAAGAGGTTGGCGCACCACTCCCAAACCCGGCCGTTTGGCTTCAGAGCCTGGGTGCGCATGGCCACCTCCCATTGGTATTCGTGCTGTAACACGGCGCCTGAAAGTTCGCCGCCGAGTGAGGCGACCCAATTGGCGTAAGCTTGAGCTTCATGTTGCGATAGGCCCATTACAGGATCATCGGGGAGTAGATCTGCCGGCCCATTTAGACTGATGCCATACCAGCTGTTTTGATCGTCTTGGCGCCAATGGTGTGGATGGCCTTCTGTGGTCTTCCGCCAGTGCCATCCAGCTTCACTCCAGAGCTGCCTCTGCGCATAGCCGTCGGCCTCCATGAAGGCCAAAAATGTGCCGTTGTCTACCGGGTTAGGATCGATCCGAAAGTTACTCAGCTTAACCATCTGTGCAGGCTGCTCGTTATCCAGCGCGGCTGGGTCTTGTTTGGCGCCAATCCTATAGTGGCCTTGCGATATGCCGATATGATGGCTCTCGGGTTGTTTGGCGAATAGGGGGCGTGCAGCATGATAAGGCTCATGCAGTATGATCCTGTATTCAACCAGGACTTGCAGCATCTGTTCATAAAGTGCTGCCCGCGCTTGATTGATCAGATGGATCAGGCGGTCCTCTACAAGTAGCTCATGGGATGGTAAGCGCACACGATTAGCCAACTGCATGAGATTCTCTTCGTGCAGTTCCAGGGCCCAGTTTAGCAGGTGTTGTTTGGGTGGCAGTCGATCCCATTGTGTCTCCGCGGGGAGTGCTCCGGGAGTAAAAATCTCACTTACCCGGTCGGTCAGGTCGGTATCGCCCTGTACCATGCCGCGCACCAGGTAGGTTTCAATAAAGGCCGCCCGGCCGTAGTACCAGAGAAGCGGCGCCAGGTCAGGGTGATAGCTTTTTCGGCAAATGGACTCATCGAGTGGTTCAATCAAGTCCGTCATCATCTGTTGCAGGGTGTTGAGTTGACCCAGGGGGTGTGTTGCTTGCATGGGTTGTGCCTGTCTTTACTGCTGTAGTGGGTTGAAGGGTAGTCGATTGCGCTTGTTAGGGGTATCTGGCTAGTCGGCTGTAACGGTGCGGCCATTTGCCCAGGCCCGTAGGTTTTCCATCTTTTCAGACATGACCACGGACAGTGGACTGGTCCTTTCGATCTCTTCAAGCAGTTGTTCAGTATTCATTTTTTTATCCTGAGCCTGTGCGGCATAAATCGCCGAGACAATGGCTTGCTCAATTTCCGCACCAGTAAACCCTGCCGTTGAGTCCGCCAGCAGTGCTAGGTCAAAGCCGCTGGGCGCCTGATTTCGACGGCGCAAGTGAATGTCGAATATCTCACGTCGTACCGCGCTCTGGGGGAGGTCGACAAAGAAGATCTCGTCCAGTCTTCCTTTGCGTATCAACTCTGGGGGCAAGCGCTCAATGTCATTGGCCGTGGCGACAATAAATACCGGGCTTTTGTTTTCTGCCATCCAGGTGAGCAGGGTTCCAAGTATGCGCTGGGATACGCCCTCATCCGAGTGGCCTGGTGATACGCCCTTTTCGATTTCATCCATCCAGAGTACGCAGGGTGCCATGCTTTCTGCCACATCCAGTGCACCACGCAGGTTCTTCTCGGTTTCACCAATATACTTGTTGTACAGAGCGCCAAAATCGATTCGCAGAAGGGGAACGTTGAATGTCCCTGCCACAGCCTTGGCCGCCAGACTTTTGCCTCCCCCTTGCACACCCAGAAGCATGATCCCCTTGGGTCTGTCGGCGGTATTGGTTTTGTTGGTGAAGGCGTTGTGGCGGTGACTGAGCCACTCCTTCAGCCGGATGAGTCCGGCGACCTCGGCAAAGCTGGCGGTGTCATATTCGAAGGCGATGACGCCATCCTGGTTGATCAACTCATATTTGTTCTTCATCAGACCGGGAAGATCGTCCTGGCTGATAGCGCCATCATTCTCAATGGCGGAGCGGATCAGGCGTCTGGCGTCGGTGGCCGTGACGCCGGAGAGATTGGTTGCCAGTCGGTCAACCGCTATGGGGTCAGCCTGGACCTTGCGTTTATGTCGGGACTGCCAGCGACGCGCCTCTTCTTTAATCAGCATTTTGATGCCGGCTCGATCCGGCAAACGCAGCGTGAAGCGAGCTGTCAGATGTCGGATCTCTGGTGGTATTGGTAGGTCATGGCTTAAGAAGATCAGTGTTTTCGACAGGTTCTCATACTCTTGGGCAATCTCTTTGATCAGTCGAACATGAATCGGATCGTCAAGAAAGGGGTGGAAGTCTAGTAATAAATAGTAACCGGGCTGTGATACGGCCTTAATGTGTTTGAGCACTTCAGCCGGTTCAGAGGTGAATTTCTGGGCACCAAAGTCAGCTTCCAGGCGTTTCAGCCCCTCGGTCACTGCCCATTGGTACATGGGATAGTCGAGCCGAAGACCCAGCTGGGCTAACATCTGCGCGACCCTTACCTCTTCCAGAGATTCAATCACAATGATCGGCGTGTGTGAGGTAAGTATCAGCTCCAAGTCATGCAAATCTTTCATCAGGATCCCATTGTTATGGTGTGTTCGAATGTACAGGATTGGTATCAATCCACAGCCGTATTACGCTGGCATTGTGCGGCAATGAGATGGGGTGTTCAATTGTCTATTGTCAAAGCGTGATGGTGTCCGATCGCATACTATACCAACCTGTAGCAGTATCTATCTGTAGTGAGCGGCAGCGATGACCTGTCCTTACGCTAGGGTGATCACGGGCAGCCAGGTCTGTAAGTGGTTCAATATTGATTAGATGGTGGAAAAGCGCTTGGATCTGTCATTACCGCTGGCTTTTACTGTTGGATTGTTCAGTGCCGTGCATTGCATCGGCATGTGCGGCAGTATCATGGGCGCATTAAGTTATGGTTTACCGCCCAATATCAGACAAAATAGTGCCCGTTTTCTGCTCTTTCTGTTTGTGTATAACAGTGGTCGGGTATTAAGTTATGCGTTGGCCGGTGCGCTGTTGGGCCTACTTGGTAGTACACTGCTGGATGTGCTGGGCTCGGGTCAGGGGCATCGATGGTTACAGTGGTTTGCAGCACTGATTATGGTGCTGATAGGCCTGCATATAGCGGGTTGGCTGCCGAAACTGGCTCAAGTCGAGCGAATTGGCGCGCCGCTCTGGCGTCTGCTTGAGCCGTTTGGACGTCGCCTGATGCCCGTTCAGTCAATACCGCAGGCCTTGGCTTATGGTGCTGTATGGGGATGGCTGCCCTGTGGTTTGGTTTATACTATGCTCATCTCAACCGCTACCAAGGTAGGACCCGCGAATGGTGCGCTTTACATGGCGGCATTTGGTTTGGGCACATTGCCTTCGGTAATGGCTGCCGGCTTGTTGACAGGCCGGCTTTATCGCTATGCTCAAAATCCTTATTTGAAGGTGGTTGTCGGGTTGATTATTATAGCAATAGGTCTTTTGACCCTGTGGTTTCCTGAGCTTCTGGATGTGACCGCTTATCAGCGGGCACCCATTGATAACGAGTGATACAGTTATGAACAGTGTTACCGAGAAGATGATAGGACACTCCCCGGTATTTACCCGGGTAGTAAATGCCGCGCGTATGGTGGCTGTGACCGATGTCCCTGTGCTGATCAGTGGTGAGCCTGGAACAGGCAAGGCGCTGCTGGCGAGGGAGATTCATGGGGCAAGCCCGCGTGCTCTGGCGGCCTTCAGGGTGGTTGGCTGCTCGGGTGTTGATGAAGCGGGCCTGGAAATTGAATTGCAGGCGAGTGCGGCGGGTTCGACGTTATTTTTAGATGAAGTGGCTGATCTGGGTCTGGAGGCACAGGCAAAGCTGCTCCACTATATGGAGTCAGTAGAGGCGGGGCGCGCCGGATATCCCAATGTGCGCATACTGGTGTCCACTTGCCGGGATCTGTTGGCCCTACAGAAAGCAGGTCGGTTTCGCGAAGATCTCTATTATCGGTTACACGTGGTGCCTATCACTATGCCACCATTGCGGGATCGGACCGATGACATTGTGTTGTTATTGAAACAGTTCACCGCGGATCTGGCACGCCGCCATGGCCGTAAGGCACCTCGTTATTCGGTGACTGCCCGCAATTTGATTAAGCAGTATCGCTGGCCGGGAAATGTGCGAGAGCTGCACAATTTCTGTGAGCGTATGGTGATACTAATGGCAGGCGCCATTGTTCAAACAGCCGATATGCCGATAGAGATCCGGCGGGATGCCAGCACGGCTTCAGATTCGACACTCTTTACCCTGCCTGAAGGAGGTATTGATCTGTTTGCCCTTGAGGGTGACATGATCAGGCAGGCGATCAGTATGAGTGGCGGTAATCGGAGCAAGGCCGCTCGGTTGTTGGGCCTTACTCGGGATACCCTACTCTACCGTATCCAGAAGCATGCCATAGAGTAGTTGAGCTTCATTGTTTAAAGTTGAATAAGCCCTGCCCTGAGCAGGGCTTGTTCGTTTCAGTTGTTAATTTAATCAGAGCCAGCGTTCAACAATACGTATACCGGTATCTTCCGGTGAGTTGCGGATAGCGAAACCGAGTCGCCGCATCAGCGAAAGCATTTTGTTGTTGTCAGCGAGAACTTCACCCTCAATCATGCGGATACCCCGCGTTCTGGCAGACTCCATCAGCGCCTCCATGAGGCGGGAGCCGATACCCATCCGGCGTTTTGTATCCAGTACCGCCAAGGCAAATTCGCAGGATTGGTTGTCTGGATTAACGGTATAGCGGGCTACGCCAAGTTGAGTCCGTTTGCCGTTTTCAGTAATCACTGCAATCAACGCCATCTCACGGTCATAATCTGGCTGGGTAAAGCGTGCCAGCATCTCCGGTGTCAGTTCATCAATCGTCTGCATGAAACGAAAGTACTTCGCTTCTGGAGACATGTTTCTGACAAACTCCTGTTCTATATCTGCATCCTCTGGTCGAATAGGCCGGATGGTCAGAACTGTTCCGTCTGGCAAGTGGAGACGATTGACCAAATGCGAGGGATAGGGGTGAATGGCCATGTGGGCGTAAGGGATGGGAGCATTCGATGGACGGGCAATTTTAATCCGGACATCCGCTGCCATGACGCCACGGTCATCCGCGAGTAACGGGTTGATGTCCATTTCAACGATATGGGGTAATTCACAGACCATGTTCGAGACTCGCAGCAGTACATGCTCCACAGCCTCTTGCTTTACCTTGGACATCTGTCTGAACGGTTCAAGTAATTTGGCGGCTCGGGTCCTGGCAATCAATCGTTGCGCGAGTAGGCTATTGAGGGGGGGTAAGGCGACAGCGCTATCACGCAAAATCTCTACTGCTGTACCACCTGAACCAAAGGCGATCACCGGACCAAATACGGGATCTCGCTTAACGCCGACCATCAGTTCACGGGTGTTGGGATTAGCTGACATGGGTTCGATGGTAACCCCCAGAAGCTTCACCTCGGGGTGTCTCGTGCTAACGGATTCCATCATCGATTTATATGTGGCATGCACTTCTGGTGCGGTATTGATATTAAGTCGTACCCCGCCTATATCCGACTTGTGGCTTATATCTGGTGCATTGATCTTCATGGCCACGGGAAAGCCAACCGTTTCAGCCGCCACAAGTGCCTGGGTGGGTGTGTTGGCCTCTATTGATTGTGTGCAGGGGATATGAAAGGCGCGCAGAATGGCCTTTGATTCAAGATCAGAGAGCAGTGTCCTGCCCTCGGCCAAGGCGGATTCCATGATCAGTCGTACGCCTTCCACGTCTGGATCACGCAGATCAGAGAGTGGTCCTGGGGTCTGCTGTAACAGCTTCTGGTTTTGACAATGCCTCGACAGATAAGCAAATGCTTCTACCGCCCGTTCTGGTGTAATGAAGCTTGGGATGTGCTGTGATGCAAGTTGTTCCCGAGCCTCCCGAATACGGGTTTCTCCCATCCAGCAAGCCAGTACCGGTTTACCTTTTCTGTCTTGCGCCGCCTCAATGACAGACTTGGCGGCAGCAAGAGGGTCACTCATGGGCAGGGGCGTGAACAAGGTAAGGACACCGTCGATATTCGGGTCATTGATGCATGCCTTGACGGCCTCGCCATAGGTTGCAGATGCAGCATCTCCGGTAATGTCTATGGGGTTGCTGTGCGACCAGTTGCTGGGGAGGTGTTTGTCCAGCAGATTGACGGTCTCTGCACCTAATTGGGCTATCTCGACCCGAAGATCTTCCGCGCGGTCAGTAGCGAGTACCCCGGGACCACCACCATTGGTAATGATGGCCAGTCGGTTGCCATTGACTTTCTTGCCGGCGGAGAGGATCTCGGCGGCCGCGAACAGTTGCCCGAACGTCATGGCCCTTACCACGCCAGCCCGTTCCAGTGCCGCATCAAAGACATCATCGGAGCCGATCATCGCGCCGGTATGGGTGCTGGCAGCCTGTGACCCTTTGGTGTGGCGGCCCACTTTCAAGACAATGACCGGCTTGGCTCGGGCAGCGGTACGCAATCCGCTCATAAAGGCGCGGGCGTCATGGATGCCTTCGATATAGAGCAAGATAGCGGTGGTTTTATAGTCTGAAGCCAGAAAATCCAACACATCGCCAAAGTCGATGTCCGTGGCATTGCCCAGAGATACCACAGTGGAGAAGCCCAGTTGATGAGGTTTGGCCCAATCCAGGATAGCCGTGCAGAGGGCCCCCGACTGGGAGACCAGCGCCAAACCACCTGCTGGTGCGGGTGTTTCTAGAAAGGTTGCATCCAGTCCCACGCTTGGACGCATTATTCCCAGACAATTAGGGCCTACCAGTCGAATATTATAGTGGCGGGCGGTCTCCAGTATGGATTGTTCAATACGTGCGCCGGCCGGGCCGGTCTCACGAAAACCCGCCGTCAGAATGACCGCGGATCGAACACCTTGCTCGCCGCATTGCCGGATAATACTCGGGACGGTCTTGGCGGGTGAAGCAATCACCGCCAGATCGATAGCGTGTTCAACATCTCCTATTGTCTTAAAACAGGTGTGGCCTTGAACCGATTTGTGGCTGGGATTGATGGGATAGAGTCCACCCTTAAATCCTGCTTCGAGCAGATTTCTGAAGACACGCGTACCGACGCTGTCAGTTTTTTCACTAGCACCGAATACGGCGATGCTTTTAGGGGAGAACAATGTGTCGAGATGGTGTGGGCCCATGTGCCTTTTTTGCCTGTTGCCTAGGAAAAGAATAGAGTAGGAATGTGATAGCGATTTTACATTTTTTTGAGGATTAAGTTGTGCCTATAGCCTATATTTCTCATCCAGATTGCCTGTTGCATGATGTCGGTCAAGATCATCCAGAACAGCCTGGTCGTCTGCGCGCCATACAGGATCTACTCATCAGTACCGGTATGGAGTTTGCCCTCTCACAATATGATGCGCCGATGGCAACACGGGAACAGCTGGAGCTTGCGCACGATCCTGATTATGTCACCATGCTGTTTACTGATGCACCCCATGAAGGAATCCTTGAGCTCGACGGGGATACCTTCATGATGCCTAAGACCCTGGATGCAGCGCTGCGTTCCGCCGGGGCCGTGGTTAAGGGGGTTGATCTGGTGATGAGTAAGGAGGTGACATCGGCCTTCTGTGCTATCCGTCCACCCGGTCATCACGCTGAACGGGATCGCGCGATGGGTTTTTGCTATTTCAATAACGTGGCGGTAGGCGCGGCCTATGCACTGGCTAAGCATGGTCTAGAACGTGTCGCCGTGATTGATTTTGATGTGCACCATGGTAACGGCACAGAGCATATTTTCGAAACCGATCCTCGGGTGCTCTTCTGTTCCAGTTTTCAGCATCCGTTTTACCCCTTTACCGGACACGAGACTGAGACCGACCATATCGTCAATATCACCTTGCCTGCCGGTACCAATGGAGAGGAGTTTCGTAAACAGGTTGAGGCGCATTGGCTGCCTGCTTTGCACCACTTTAAGCCGCAACTGGTGATGATTTCTGCCGGGTTTGATGCGCATATCTCGGATGATATGAGTCACCTGCGGTTACGCGAAGCCGATTATGATTGGGTGACCACCCAGCTAAAGGAGATTGCAGATACCTATGCGGAGGGACGGATCGTCTCTACATTGGAGGGCGGGTATGAGGTGGGTTCGTTGGCGCGCAGTGTACTGGCACACCTGGATGCCTTGCTCGGCCATCGTTAGGAAAGGATATTGTCAGGAGTTCACCAACACCAGTGATAGCCAAGGCCAGTAGGTGATGATCAGTAGGGCTGCCAGTAGTATCAGAAACCAGGGCAGGGTGGCGAGATAGAGTTGAAGTACAGGTTTTTTAAAGCGGTAACTGGCAATAAACAGATTCATACCTACTGGTGGAGTGAAGTAGCCGATCTGCATATTGGCTAGAAAGATGATGCCGAGATGCACAGGGTCAACGCCGTAGCCGATCGCAATGGGTAACAACAGCGGCACCATCAGCACCAGGGCTGAGAAGATATCCAGCATGGTGCCGAGGATCAACAGGAAGATGTTGAGCAGGATCAGGAAGGTCAATTTACTGCTGACCAATTCCTGAATAGTATCAAACAGCAGGCTGGGTATGCCGGCATCAATCAGGTAATTGGTTGATGCCAGCGACAGTCCCAGGATCACCAGGATGCCCCCCACCAGTACCATTGATTTACGCATAATGGCAGGCAGGTTCCGCAGGGAAATCTCCCGCAGTATGAAGACCTCTACCACTAATACATAGAAAGCGGTTACAGCCGCCGCTTCAGAGATGGCAAAATAGCCACTGTAGATTCCACCGAGCACTACAATCGGCAATGGTAGCTCCCAGGCGGCCTGCTTTATCGCGCTGAGTGCTTCTTCAGAAGAGAACGATTCCAGTGGCAATGACCGACTGGAATAGATCGACCAGCCGGTCAGCAGGGTCAACATGAGCAACCCCGGTAGTATACCGGCCAGAAACATGGCATCGACGGTGATATTGCCGGCTATGCCCAGTTGCTGGGCAATAACGGCATAAAGAATTAATGGAAGTGCCGGTGCAAAAAGTAATCCGAGACTCCCTGATGTGGTGACCAGCCCAAGACTAAAGTTTTCCCGATAGCCCGCATGGGTCAGGGCCGGGTAGAGTAGCGCGCCGAGTGCAACGATGGTAACGCCAGAGGCGCCGGTAAATGCCGTGAACAGGGCGCACGCAACCAGTGAAACGATGGCTAGGCCTCCAGGCATCCAGCCGAGCAGGGCTTGGGTCAGCCGAACCAGGCGCCTGGGTGCACCGCTTTCGCTCAGTAAGTAACCGGCAAAGGTAAAGAGGGGTATTGCCAGTAGTACCGGCATTTCCGCAATACGGTAAAACTCAATGGCGACAACGGAAAGATCAATGTCACTGCGATAGAAGCCGAGCATAGCGCTGGCGGCGATGATGCTGAACAGCGGGGCGCCAAAAAGGGCAAGAATTAACAGCGCGACGCCTATGAAAATCATGAAACGGCCTGTCCTTGATTACCAATCAGCGCATTGAGCAGTAATCGTAGTGAGATGATGCCAAAGCCAATTGGCATGATCAGCTGAAATGGCCAGATCGGCCAAGTATCCAGAAACAGTGCGTTATCCTCCATTTCAAATAGCACGAGACGTGCGGCGTGCCACGCCAGGATTCCACAGACCAATGATGCAAAGCTGTCGGTGATCAGGCTGCTGATGCGTCGCGCGCGAACAGAAAGATATCGGGAGAGAAGATCAATCCGAATATGGTTATTCTCCCGTGTGGCCGCCATGGCACCGAGCAGGGTTATCCATAGCACCATGAGTCGTAATGTGGGGTCGCCCCAGGAGAGACTGTAATCCCAGAGATTTCTCAACAGAATCTGACTGGTGGCCAACAGAATCATACTGGTCAGTAACAGTGTCAAAAGCAGATCTTCCATCTGCAGCAGGAGTGCGCTTAGCCGCTTCAGTTTCGTGATCATGCGTTCACCGGATCCGTCACTCTGGTTGCAAGGTGAAACGCCAGCCAGATACAGTGGGGATCAATGGACGTGGTGATGACGCGATGAGGTGTGCCTGCGGGTATGAGCAGGCTGTCGCCAACACCGAGGGTGATCTGTTCGTCGGCTATCTCCAGGATGCCCTCTCCCTGAAGAACCAGTACCCACTCGTCTTCGGGTTGCTGAAATGGCTCTGAGCGGAAGGCAGGAGGGCTGATGATGCGCTGCAGTCGAATATGCGGGTTCTCCAGCAGCGTTTCAAACTGTTCCTGATTAAGCGCCTGTCCGAATTCCTTGAGCAGGTTTACTGGCTGCATCGGTTATCCCTTGACCTTTCTTACCGTCTCCAGGTGTTGCTGAATCTGTTTGAATAACACAGGATCAAGCTGGTTCTCTTGATTGAGGCGCTGTTCCACCTTGTCAATCAGTTCCTGCCAACTTTGGCGATCACCATTCATCGGCTGGTGGAAGATAATACCTTGTTCTTGCAATGCCTTGCGGGCACCCAGGTTGTCACTTCTATTCTGCTGGTTTATTTGCTGAAACTGCTTCTCCATGACCTGTTTCAAAATCTGGCGATCACCGGGGGTGAGTTTACTCACGGCTTTCTCGGTGATGACCAGTGTTCCATAGAGGTAGATCAGTGGAATGTCAGCAATATGTTTGATCCGGGTGTGCCATTGCAGTGCAATGGCCCCGATCGGTGATGAGCCAACGGTATCGATCAGTCCGGTTTGCAGCCCAGTGAGCACGTCAGTCAGTGGCAGTGGAACGGGTGAGACGTCGATAGTACGGAACGCCGTTAGGCTGATCTGATCGCCTTCGGGACTCCATATTTTCTGCTGGCGCAGGGCGTCAACACTGTCTAGCGGTAAATGCGACATTAAGTAAGCGAAGCCACCCTCGCTAATGCCGTAGCTGATAAAGCCGTTCTCTTGCAGACCCTTGATCAGTACTGGATCGACACGTTCCCGGACATAATCCACCTCTTCAAATGAGCGGAAAAGGAAGGGGAGGCTATAGATCTGGATATCAGGGTAGACAGAGGAAAGCCCCCCTGCAGTAATCGCACCGCCGTGCAATTGACCGACGCGAATCTTTCTCAGCACGCTGTTGTCGTTGCCCATTACGCCGCCGGGATAGAAGCGAATCTTAACCCGGCCGTTGGTCTGTTGCTCTACCTCTGTAGCGCCCTCCCGCATGATCTTCATCCAACTGGTGCCATCGGGTGCCAGGGTGGCAATCTTCAGGGTGGTAGCACTGACAGAGAGTGCGGGCAGGAGTATAGATAAACAAAGAATTAGGCTTTTCAGCATGGTGCATCCAGGCAATTATTGTTGTGGGTTTGTCTTAAGCTTAATACTTTTTGGTCTACAGCGCAGACTAGAAATAACCGTCACCTAATAATTCTACAGCCTGTTGTTTTGCGAGGATATTGCTTAGGGTCAGGTCGGGGGCTTCGGCGGGGGCATCAAGCACTTCTTTTAGCAGTCTATCATGCAGTGACTGGTCAAAAACCAAACGGGCATAGCGCCGGGCAAACTCTACTTTTGCAATCAGATCGCGACCTTCCGAATAGGCGATGGCCTGCTCAAAGTGATATCGGCCAGTCTCAGGTTTCCCGCCAAGTGCCGGGGGAAGTTGAGAGCGCATCACGGCCAGGTAGAGTTGGGCTCGACCCTGGTCATACCCAGGGGTCTTGGAGATAATTCGTTCTAACAACAGCTCAACTTTGGGTAAATCAGCCAGGGCGCCCCAGTCATCTGTCCGGGCGGCAATCCAGCTTGCCCAGCTGGTGGCGTAAGCATAGAGTACATTCAATTCATCCAGGCCGGTTTCATTCAGGCTCGATTTGAATTTTTCAAACGGGACGCGCTCTTTTTCACAGAGCGTGATGTGCCGTAAACAGAGCGCCTGGCTGGCGTAGTCACGGGAACGGTTGGTCATGCGTTTGATTCGGTCGGGATCACGAATCAGTCCGCTCGCTAAGGCGGCGTAAAGCCGAGAGCCGGCGACCAATAAGCCTTGATCGTCTGGATTATCCCGGATCATGCCATCGAGTAGCAGAAGATAGGCGGGTGCCCCGGCCCGAACCGTATCCGGATCATCTTGATTCAACATGGCGCTCGCCAGATTACTGGCGAGCCGTTGTGTTGCCATCGAGGCGCATCCGCTCAGCACCATCAATAATAGGATGCTGATTATCCAGTACGGCAGGGCTGCTATCTGTGGTGCAGGCGTTGGATACCTGACGGATGCTTTAGCGGTGCTTTTTATTGACCTGTTCAATATGGTGGACCCAGTTGTTGAATGCGGTCCCGAGATTGAATCCGCCATGCATGCGTCCTCGAAAGGTACCAAAGCAGCGATCCTGATGTTCATCGTCGGGGTTTTCGAGTCGGGTCGAACCAATATTCAGCAGCATGAAAATCAGAAAAACATCCAGTATCAGCAGTAGGATGACGGCCGGACCATGTAGCAAGATACTCTGCTTGATCCAACTGAAGATGATGGCCTGAAAATCAATGGCGACCCAGATAGTTGTAAACAGCAGGGCTACGGCCATCAACGAAGAGAGGTCAGCGACCCGCTCATGATTACGTGCATAACCCTTGATTTGCGAACAGATCGTCATACCACTCCCCCACTTTAATTATAGTTTTACCTGAAATTAAGGAAAAAACTGAAAAAGTGCAAGTCTGGTGGTGAATTATGTGAGATGAGTGTTGGGGGAAGTGTGACTATGCAGACCCTGCTTGAGGGTAGATCCCTACTTGCCACCACCCATGCAGGGTGGTGATTTTGGGAATGTTCCGCCTTTCTGTTGCCACTGCTCGGGGGTCATCGTGTGCAGCGCCAAGGCATGCAGGCCCTCATCAAATAGTGGTTTTGCCAGGCTGTTGACCATTCGATGACGATTGACCAGAGACAAGCCCTCAAATTGATTGCTTACGACCACAATCTTAAAGTGGGACTGTGCCCCTTTTGGCACATTGTGCATATGGCTTTCGTCAATCACTTCCAGGTGTTGCGGCTGCAGTGCTTCCTGAATCAAACTGGTCAGACGTTGTTTCATACTTCTATTACCCGTATTACCCGGCTGCTTTTCTGGGGTCATCCAGAGAACTATTTCACGCCCATAGCAACGTAGCGCATCATTTACAGTTTAATGATACGCCTAATCCCTGCTCAAATAATCAACGGCAAAATTGAGGTTTATGGGCGGTTATTGCTCATCCTTGAATGACCGGGTCAGTTGATACTGCTTCTCGGCTTCATTTTCCACCTCACCGGTTTCACTCTCTATCATGATACAGTTTTTCGCCATACGCGCTTGAATGGCGGCCTTCCAGGCGGCATTAAACGCCTCTGTCATCAGAGCGGTGGGTGTCAATGTGGCGGCACAAGCGGCGGCAATAAAGTGCTCGGCCTGTAGTCCCCAGTCGGCATCTCGGCCGCAAGCGGTGTAGGTCTTTGTAGCAATTGACTTAGCAACCTTGTAGGCATCGTTTAAGGCATGCACATCGCTTTGTGGGTCCAGTGCAATCTTCAGCGCCGATTCAAGTCTGGGGTTATCTGTTAACCCGATGACGCTTTGGGTGAAGCGTGCCCCCAAGATGCGCTGCTGATCCTGTGTGAGGTCGTTTAGCGCTGCTTTCAACTCCTGATCATTCTTAATGCTCATGGTATCTCTCCCTTTTAGTGATGAAACTCGCCTTATTGAATTTAGATTGTGTCAGGTATCTTTTTTACGATTTTCCAATGATTTAGCTATTTCAGTGTGCTGGTTTGCAATGGCCCAGCTATGTGCAGTTTCGCCTTCGAAGTCATGGATCTCAGTCGCTGCGCCCCCTTGGAGCAGGGCATCCACAGTTGCTTTGTGCCCACGTTTGGCGGCCCAGATAAGGGCCGTCCAGCCTTTGGTCGATTCCTGCATGTTGGGGTTAGCACCCTGTTCAAGCAGGCGTTTTACCACTGAGGCGTGATTATTCGATGCGGCGAGCATCAGCGCGCTATAGCCGCCTTTATCAGTCAGGTCCAGATTCGCACCAGCGCTGATCAGTTGTTCGGTCGCGATTTCGTGGCCATAGAGCGAGGCCTTCATAAGTGGGGTCCAGTGGCAACTGTCCCGAGCATCGACAGGCTCTTGGCTCTTCAGAAGAGCAGCGATGTGCTGCGTGTCTCCAGACTCGGCGGCACTGATTAAAGGGGGTACGGTGGTATCATCCAGGCTTGGCGATTGTGGTGAGCATGCCACTATGAATGTGCAGGAGAGCAGCAGGCTGATCAGAAATGATTGATCCCTTTTCATTGGCGTTACCGAATATTCTGGTTGCCTTATATTCTAAGGGATGCAGAAGATTGGCAATGATTATTCTCAATAAAAGATGGGCGGGGAAAGGGGTGGTTATTTGTCTGAGCTTTTACCGGGGCCATAAATATGCCCAGGGAATGGCGTGATATTGGGGCTGCCATCCAGCTCCATTATTTTGCATTGGCCGCGTTTTTCAACTTCGTCGACCCGGATGACGGCGTGCATCGGAACCAATGTGCGACTGACGCCACTGAACTCACTCTTGAGTTTCTCTTCGGATGGATCGATGACCAGAGCGCTGTTTTCGCCAAAAATCAGCCCTTTGATTTCGATAAACCCGTAAACATCGGCCTGATTCACCGATTCGGCAAAAAGCTGATAGACTTTTCCCTGATTAATGAATGAAACTCTGAAGATACGCATCCCGTACTCGTTACTTACGTTCTGACTTTGTCTGGCACTGTTTGCACAAGCCATACAGCGTCATGTTGTGCTCGGCCATTTTGAACCCGGCCTTCTCAGCGATCTCTCGTTGCCGGTTCTCAATCGTCTCATCATTAAATTCCTGAACCAGTCCGCAGCGTACACAGATAATGTGATCGTGGTGATCGCCCTCGGCAATCTCGAAAACCGCCCTGCCCCCTTCAAACTGATGACGTTTGACTAATCCAGCCTGCTCGCATTGAGTGAGAACACGATAGATTGTGGCGACACCAATATCTTCATCATGGGTCAGTAATATCTTGTAAATATCCTCGGCACTGGCGTGCTGGCCCTCACCCTGGCTCAATATTTCAAGTATTTTGAGACGTGGGAGGGTAACTTTGAGTCCGGCTTGTTTCAGCTTTGATGTATATTCGGTCACTGCCCTGTTCCTGATGAGGCTGCTTTCGGCCAGTATACCACCCCGTTTCTGCAGAAGGCATCTGCCACAGGCTTTTTGAGTCGAAGTTCATGACGCGATCCCATCAGTGTTATGATTTCCATAGAACCTATGTGTCAAAGTACTGGATGGACTAATGAAGAAAAGTGAAAAGTTTAAGCTTGGTGAAAGCTTACCCCTGGCTGAAGTGCTGGATAACCTTCCGTTTAATGCTGATGGGCTGATCCCTGCCATTGCCCAGCAGCACGATACCGGCGAGGTATTAATGATGGCCTGGATGAATCGGGTGTCACTGGATGAGACACTGGAGAAGGGGCGGGTATGCTACTGGTCTCGTTCACGTCAGAAGTTGTGGCGCAAGGGTGAATCTTCCGGTCAGGTACAGATTCTTAAGGATATGCGCTTCGATTGCGATGGTGACACCATCCTGTTATTGGTGGATCAGACGGGGCCTGCCTGCCACACTGGGCGTCGTACCTGTTTTTATAATGCGGTACGCGGTGACAAGGTAGAGGTGGTCTCGGAGCCATTGATTGATCCGGAAGACCTCTACGGAAAATAGTAAACGAGCGGAGTGACCCTATGTTGGAAATTACCCCCGTCAAGGCATTCAAGGATAATTTCATCTGGATGCTGCATAACCCTGGCAGCGAAACAGCCGTGGCCGTAGATCCCGGTCAGAGTGAGCCGGTGCTGGCCTGGCTCAAATCACGGGGATTAAGATTGAGCGCTATTCTCATTACCCACAAGCATATCGATCACACGGGTGGGGTAATGGATTTACAATTTGCCTTTCCAAAAGTGGCAGTCTTTGGTCCTGCCCATGAGACCATTCGGGGCATTAAGAGTCGCCTGAAAGAGGGTGATCATCCCGATATACCGGGACTTCAGGCTGATTTTGAAGTGATGGAAGTGCCGGGCCACACCGAAGGCCATATTGCTTACTATGGGGAAGGGGTCTTGTTCTGCGGTGATACGCTGTTTTCTGCCGGTTGTGGAGGCATCTTTGGTGGCACCCATGAGCAGATGCATGACTCTTTGCAGCGTATAGCTGCCTTACCACCAGAGACCCAACTCTATTGCGCGCACGAGTACACTCTGGCAAATCTTGGGTTTGCGAAATGGGTAGAGCCGGAAAGTAAAGCTATCCCCGCACGAGAACAAGAGGCCCAGGCGCTACTCGCCAAGGGAGAAAATTCTGTACCCTCTCTCCTGCAAACTGAGTTACAAACAAACCCGTTTCTGCGGGTAGGATTGCCTAATGTAAAAGCGGCTGCCGAAAAGTATGTGGGGCATTCCTTGGCAGACGGTGCTGAGGTGTTCACTGCAGTTAGGCGATGGAAAGACAGAGAGTACGATTGAGTTCCTTTCTTAGCCTGATCAATCAGCTAAACTCCATGTAGATACGCAAACAGAACAGAGACCTTTATGCCTGAGCAGATATTGATTAAGAATGCCTCCATGGTAAACGATGGGCGGATATTGGAAGGTGATCTTCTCATTCGACGGGGTCGGATTGAGCAGATCGCAGCAGAAATTTCTGTCCCAGAGAATACGCGGGTACTGGATGCTGGAGGGCTGACCCTCATTCCGGGCATGATTGATGATCAAGTTCACTTCCGGGAGCCCGGCGCTACCCATAAAGGCGATATGCAGAGTGAGTCTCGTGCTGCGGTGGCGGGGGGTATCACCAGCTTCATGGATATGCCCAATACCAATCCCCAAACCACCACGCGGGCAGCACTCGAAGATAAGTATTTAATTGCCGAAGACCGATCTTCGGCAAACTACGCCTTCTACCTGGGTGCCACTAATGACAATGTGGAGGAGATTGCGGCACTCGACCCTAAGCAGGCCTGCGGGGTGAAGGTCTTTATGGGGGCTTCAACCGGTAATATGCTGGTCAATAGTGAAAAGGCCCTTGAGGCAATTTTCAAAGATGCCCCGATTTTAGTGGCGACCCACTGTGAGGATACGCCTACCATCCAGCATCTGGAGGCGGTGTATCGGGAGAAGTATGGCGAGGATGTGCCCATCGCCTGCCATCCTGAGATCCGTAGCGCTGAGGCGTGCTATCTCTCATCCTCTATGGCCGTTGGTTTGGCCAAGAAACATGGAACACGCCTGCATGTCCTGCATCTTACCACGGCCCGTGAGATGGCCCTTTTTGAGCCAGGCCCGCTTGATAATAAAATGATCACGGCAGAGGCCTGTGTCCACCATCTCTATTTTGATGATCGGGACTATGAGAATAAAGGGAACTTCATCAAGTGCAACCCGGCGGTGAAGAGTAAGACCGACCGGGATGCAATTCGCAAGGCACTTGTAGAGGGCCGCATTGATGTGATTGCTACAGACCACGCGCCACATACCCTGGAAGAGAAGCTCGGCAGCTATTTTAAGGCACCGGCTGGATTGCCCTTGGTGCAGTGGGCATTACCGATGGTGTTTGAGTTGTATCACGAACGGCTGATTACCCTGGAGCAGCTGGTTGAGAAGACCAGTCATGGACCGGCGCGACTCTTTAATGTTTCAGAGCGAGGCTATCTTCGAGAGGGATACTGGGCTGATTTGGTCCTGGTTGATCTGCGTAATCCCTATCGGGTTGAGCGAGGTGACGTACTCTATAAATGCGGTTGGTCGCCCATGGAAGGAGAGCGTCTGCGGACCCGAATATCGACAACTTTTGTGAATGGCCAGGTGGCCTATCGTGATGGCCGCGGAGTCAATACCGCGGTAACTGGTCAGCGCTTGAAGTTTGACCGGTAGTGTTTTTTTTCAGAGGCCTTGGCTGATTATGATCAATGTCTGATCAGGCAAGGCCTATTGCCCCTTTGTCAACGCCTTCATAGGCCTCAATCCTGAAATCATCCTCTGGATGCTCACTTTTCAGGGTTGCCGCAATATGCTGAGCCAAATTCTCTACGGTTGAATCCGTCTCAATCAAGTAACACCGATCACTGGGGATCTCGAGCTTAAACAGTCCCTGATTGGCGGTGTATCCAAACCGATGGCACTCGATTCCGTTCTCCTGGAAGGTCTCTAGAAGATCGCTCTGGGTGCCAATGTAAATGGCCTTCCAGCGCGTTGCCCAATCGGCTTCCAGGGATTGATCACGATCATTATTGCGATAAATGACAATGCGAGAGCGGTGTCCATGAGCGATTCGCTGGCAGTTGCCGGCGTGGTGCTTGAGGCCATGACTGTATTGGTACCAGGCATCACTGGCCATCTCTGGATAGAGCCGGATGCGTAGTGCCTGGACATTATCAGGTAATACGCTCTGGAGTTTTTCGCTGATGACACGGATCAAGATTGCTTCGGTGATAGCGGGCGCGGCTATCAGGGCGATAGCGCTGTAGGGACTGCTGTGCCGAATGATCTCGCCTGATGCCAGTTGAAACTGAATATCACAGCGATGTTCAAGCTGCTGAATCTGGCATTGGGGATATTGGGTGGGGATGAGCAGGCAGTGATCGTATTCACGATCAATCGTCTGTTTGACCTGTTTTTTGACTTCGCTAAAATCAAGGACCATCCCCTGATGATCGAGAGAGCCGTCCAGCTCAATGTCCACCAGCCAGCTCTCCCCCAGCAGCCCATGTACCGGGTCGAGGTAGGAGAAATCAATCACGGTCAGGCGGTTAACAAAGAGTGTAGTCATGGTGGGTGTAGAATCAGCCGTTCAGAGATCGGCATCTTTGCAGGGTTGCACCCTCCATGCAACTCCGCGTTAGCCTCCGTCATTCCGCACCGACCTCGTCATTCCCGCGAAGGCGGGAATCCAGGGTGTGCGGGCACCTCGGGTCGTGGCTGGATTATTCGCTTCGCTCACCCTTCGGGCCGACTTTCAGGTGTTCAGTGCGCTTCGCGCCTCCCACCTACATCTTGTGGTTAGCCGTCGTAGTCATGAATCATATGCGCTTCCGTCCCAGGTCATAGGGCGGGCCGTGCCCGCCGACGGCGCCCATGGGGCGCCCTATGGCGAGTTGTCGAGGTATCGAAACAGCTTAGAGGAGGAGCAAGTCGCCCACCCCGTTATAGTTTGAACTGCTGTACGACTTGTTGCAGCTCCGCGGCGAGCTGGCCCAGGTGTTTTGTAGTGGCCATGGAGCTTTGCGAGAGTGCTGCGGCATCTTTACTCTCTTGACTGATAGCGACAATGGAGCGATTGATCTCTTCCGATACCGCACTCTGTTGCTCGGAGGCCAGGGCTATTTGGTTATTCATGGCATTGATCGTATCAATGGCCGTGTTGATTGCTTCAAGGGATGAGCGGGCGCTATTGGCCTGTTTCACATTTTTTTCAGCTGTACCGCAGCCACTTTCTATCGCCTTTACCGCTTGATGGGTATTGGTCTGCAGATTGCGGATCATCTCTTCAATTTCTCCTGCAGACTCCTGGGTGCGGGTGGCCAGATTACGTACTTCATCTGCAACCACGGCAAACCCCCGTCCCTGCTCACCGGCGCGGGCGGCTTCAATGGCGGCATTCAGCGCCAACAGATTGGTCTGTTCAGCAATGCCCTTAATGACATCCAATACACTGCCGATCCCAGCGCTGTTCTTCTCTACCTGACCAATAATAGTCGCTGCTGCGCTGATCTCTGCATGCAACGCCTGAATCGACAAGGCAGTTTCTTCAACAGTTTTATGGCCGGCAGCGGCCTCTTTGGTGGCTGAACGAGACGCCTCTGAAGCATTGGCAGCATTACTGGCAACCTCGTTAATGGTGGCGGACATCTGATGAATGGCCGTGGCGACCTGCTGTGTCTCCTGCTCTTGGGTAAGCACTTTTTGTGTGATGATGCTGGTGCTATCGGTTGTCTCCGCAACGGCAGAGATTACTTCACTCGTGGCCTTGGCGGTATGCTGCACCAGCGCCTGGATCTTATCGATAAAGGTGTTGAACGCGTGCGCCAGATGGCCAATTTCATCCTGTGTGTGGCTTTCCAGACGGCGTGTCAAATCTCCCTCACCGTGAGCGATATCATCCAGTGCGTCGACCACCTCCTTAAGAGGTTTGCTGATAGCGCGACCAATCAGCCAGGCCATAAACAGTCCAATCGCCAAACCGATGGCTAATAGAATCGAAACCGTACTGGTGGTTCGGGTTGTTTCATCAATTAGTGTGGTATTTGTCTGCGCTATCGCCTGGGCCTGAAGCTCTTCCAGGGTATTCAGTTTGTTATCGATTTGTTGAAACAGGGGGGTCGCTTCACTGCGTACCAACCAGGCGTCGGTTCGCCATTGATCACCGCCATGAATCGACATCATTTTTTCAATGTTGGCTTTATAGGTTGATAGCTGGCTCTTGAATTGAGCCAGTGAATCGGCCTGATCCAGGGTCAGTTCATCCTCAAATGCCTCAACTTTACCCAGAAGCTGTTCGGTGCGTTCGATGTAGAGTTTCAGGTCATTGGTCACGGCGTCTGAACGGAAGGCCAAATAGCCACGAATACTGCTCATGACGTTGCTCCAGGCATAACGTAGATCAGAGAAGAGCACGAGCATCTCGCGCCGCTCTTCACTGACATCCTCTTCTTGTTCAGAGGCGATCATCTGCGAGGTGAGCTGTACCATCACTCGACTCATGGGGTTGAGGTTGGTGTTGGCGTAGGCTATACCGGGAAAATTGCCCTCATAGCTGGTGGCGGTCTCCAGTAACTGATCACCGATTGAGCGGAATTTTTGTAGATCATTGGCGAGCCCATCGACCAAATCGGCTGACTGTTTATCTGAGAAGACAGCTTTGTGTTCTTTGAGCTTGGCTACCAGCGCCTCAGACTCTTTTAACCCCTTTAAAAATCCCTCGCGATGCGTCTCTTCCTTGGTGGACAGGAAGAAGCCCAGAGCGCTTGCCGTTTGGTGGACATTGGCGGAAAGCTCTTTTGATAGCAAGGCGGTGGGTTGGCGAACCTGCACCATCTCCACCACAGAGTGTTCGACATTTGCGAGACTCTTGAGCGTCAGTATCGAGATGGCCGCCATAATGATCAAGACGACTGCAAATCCTGACCAGACCTTATGGCCGATCTTGAGTGAGCTGAACATGTAATAACCTCCCTGAGCTGGACCTTCTGATCCCATTATTTCGAGCCCAACTCGGTGTTGGATCTCTTTATGTGGGTAGGTTAACGGCCTCTAAATAGGATTCTTTAGATCCATGCAAATATGAGGGTTTATTATTCAATAAATGGGGTGTTCAGGATGGAAGAGGGGTGGAGCCACCCGCCGGAATCGAACCGGCGGCCTCATCATTACGAGTGATGCGCTCTACCAACTGAGCTAGGGTGGCCTTTCAAACTTTATAGAGCAGATTGTGTTTAGGCACAATCAGGGGAACGGGAGTATAAATAAATGCGGCCCACCACACAACCGATAAGTGGCTGGGAAATAGGCGGTTTCAGGGTTTTGGCGCATTGCGATATCGATGACCCCCCCCGTGACTGAAGAAAAGACCGAAGATAGACCGGATTAGGCCGCTGATCGGTGGTTATCCTCCATTCATCGGTAGTCTATTTAACCTGTTGGGACTGTCTGCTAATAACTTATCCTAGAGACAAATTTCTAGTTTACGTATGGTGTTTGTCGTTTATTAAGTACGCAGAGAGCGTTTTATGGGATACACAATGAAAAGGGTGAGTAACCTGCCGCAGCGCGGTTTCACACTGATCGAACTGATGTTGGTTGTAATCCTTTTAGCTATTGTAATGGCTTTTGGGATTCCATCGTTTACGACTTTTATCCGTAATAATAATCTGGTCGCAGGGGCGAATGAATTTGCCACGGCCCTTTCTCTGGCGCGTACGACAGCCATTAAAGAGGGTGCTGGTGCTGTGATACAGGCACCCACGACTTCGCCCAGTACCAATGAATGGGGTCAAGGCTATACCGTCTCACTCTGGACAGATGCAGACAACGATAATGTGGTTGATGGCGGTGAAGTGGGTACTGCGATAAGAACATTCAAGGCGCTTGATGCGGCTGCCACACTGGATAGCACCACAGGAGTACGAACGATTGCCTTTATTCATACAGGGCAACTTACCGGGACGGCGGCGCTTGTATTCGATCTTTGTGATTCCAGAACGGGTGAAACAGGACGGCAGTTTACAGTGAATGCGGTTGGAAGTTTTGATCTTGATAGGGGTTACACATGCCCATAAAACGACATACAAAAAAAATGCATGCGGGAGTTTTTCGAACAACTGAACAGGGTTTTTCACTGCTTGAGGTGTTGATCGCCGTGGTGGTTCTCGCCGTTGGTTTGTTGGGTATCGGAGGGCTTCAGGTCCTTTCACTCAAAAACAATCACAGTGCCTATTTGCGTTCGCAGGCTACCTATTTAGCTTATGACATCATCGACAGTATTCGCGTCAATCCAGATGGCCTCGCTTCTTACGCAACCGTAGCGACCGATGCACCGGCATCCCATCAGAGTTGTGAGACAGTTTCATCCAACTGCACAACAGCTCAACTTGTAACGCATGATCTGAATATTTGGAAATGTATGTTAGGTGCCTGGGATGCCAATGCAACCTGTGTGGCATTGGGCACTCGAGGTTTACTGCCAGGTGGTACGGGTGTTGTGGCAATCAGTGGAAATGATGTCACTGTTACCGTGACCTGGATAGATGATCAGGATGGCAGTACTACCACCAGTCTTGCAGTGAGTACACGGATATGAAAGTGACCAATAGAAACAGACAATCTGCGCGCACTGCTAACGGGATGAGAGAGAAAGGCGTAGGCATAGTCGAGATCATGGTGGCGTTAGTCATCGGCCTTGTCCTTATGGCAGGTGTTATCCAGATCTTTCTTTCCAGTAAACAGACCAATAGAGCCGCTGAAGATATGGCGCGTATGCAGGAAAATATACGCTTTGCGGCCGAACTGATTACTAATGATATCCGTATGGCAGGTTTCATGCCTTGCCGTCAGACAAGCAAGACTGTCAATGTGCTAAACAGTACGGCGGGTGTGGGAGGAGATTTTTTCACGCAAGGCATCAATGGTTATGACGGAAATAGTACGGACGATGATACCGGTGCGAATGATCGGGGTATTGTAGGTATTGCCGCCTTGGGCGCACCCTTTACTAATCATGTGGCTGGGACCGATATCGTCTCTATTCTAAGAGGCGGTGACGCGGATTTTAGTGTTGTGTCTCACGTGCCCACTTCGGCGCAGTTCACGCTGAATGCGCTCAGCACCCTGCAAGATGGCGATATTGTGATGATTTGTGATTTGGTGCAGTCATCCATTCTTCAGGTAACAAATACCAATTCATCCAATGTCACGGTTGTTCATAATACGGGGGTGCCTAGTATATCTCCTGGTAACTGTACCAAAGGTTTGGGCTATCCAAAGGATTGCTCAACCACTAATGGTACGGCCTATGCCTATGGGCCAGATTCCCATCTCCTGAAATTTGATTCCTGGCATTACTATATCGGTACAAATGCAGCAGGTGGGCGGTCTCTTTACCGGGCGGGTCTACAGAATGTTTCAGGTGCCGTTTCAATGGCCTCACAAGAGCTCGTGCAAAACATTGAAAACATGCAGCTACTCTATGGTGTAGATGCCAATGATGATGGCAATGCTGAGCGTTATGTGCGTGCCGATCAGGTGTTGGATGTCACCGGGGCAACCTGGAATCGCGTGGTTTCAGTTCGCTTGGGTGTGTTGGCGCAAACACCCCGAGAGATTGCAACTCAAACGGATACAAGGACCTATAGCCTTGCGGGTTCCAGTTTTGCGGCGGCTGCGGTGGATCGCCGTCAGCGATATGTCTACAACACCACTGTAAAGATTCGCAACCGAGGTAAGTTGTAATGCATGAATGTATGAATCGAACGGGTTTGCCCGTTAGGCAGAAGGGCGTAGTGCTTGTGGTGGCGCTTATCATGCTACTACTGATGACCATACTTGGGGTCTCCAGTATGCAAACCACCACACTTGAAGAGAAGATGTCCGGCGCCATCCGTGATAAGCAGATCGCTTTCCAGGCAGGAGAAGTGGCGCTGAGGATAGGTGAAACCTTCCTTACAGCGGCCTCACTGCCGGCATTTAATAATACCGTAGGGTTGTACAGCCCATCAGGAACCGGTAGTGACCAATGGCAGAGTGTGACTTGGTCCGCCACTACTGAGGCGGCTTGTAACTGTAAAATCACCCCCACAGGCAGTGCCGGTCCGGATGTGTCTGCTCCTCGCTACATCATTGAAGAGTTGCCTGCAGGAAGCCTGCCGGGAACCAGCCTTGTGGTTGGTTTTTCCGCCGGTTCGCAAGCTGCTATGTATCAGGTTACTGCTCGCGGTGTTGGAAAGGGCGGCGGTGTTGCAGTTTTGCAAACAACTTATTTGAGATAGTGGTTATTTCCGCTGGAGTTACTGGTTATGGATATTAAAAAACTGAATCACAAACGCGTTGGATTAGCAGTTTTAGTAGGTGCCTATACCTTTTGTGCGGCCTCTTCTGCAATTGCTGCGGCACCCAATATCTCACAAGACCCGTTGAGTCTCAGCACGTCTGCCGATCCTAATATCCTGATCAATCTGTCTGTAGAAACCCCAATGGGTGGTGCGGCATACAATGATCAGAATGATGTTGCTGATGGAGGGAGTTGTACGGGCCGGGTAAATGACGGTGGAACTGTAGGAATTTGTTACGACAAGACCCAAGAGTATGTCGGTTATTTCAATCCTAATCGTTGTTATAACTACAGCAGTGGTAGCGGATACTTTGTTCCGGATGTTGCGACAAATTCTGATCATGAGTGTAGCGGGCAATACAGTGGTAACTTCATGAATTGGGCCACCATGACGGCAATGGATGCATTTCTCTATACCATGACGGGTGGTAATCGAGTTACCGATACATTGGCATTAACGGTGGTGGAACGCGCTAAAAAGCACAGCAACGACAGTTGGTTTCCTTATAAGTTAGTGAAGTCGACAAGAAACGTGGCGCCTTCTACGGTGACGCCTTGGAGTGACTCGGCTATATATATCAAGAATGAGGACTGGACCGTAAAATTTGGTACCTCGCATGGCGGTGCTGAAAAAATAACTGCTAACGTTAGAGTTAAAGTCTGCGAGCTTGGAAAGCTGGAGGCTAACTGCGTTCAGTATGATAATGCGGGTACGCCTTATTATAAGCCGGAAGGATTGATCCAGAAAAATGCGGAAAATAAACGCTTTGCGGTAACCAGTTATCTGAAAGATGCCACCATTGCAAAAAATGGCGGTGTGCTCAGGGCCAAGATGAAGTATGTGGGACCAGATCGTCCTGTTACCTCAGGTTTTGGTGCACGGCAGACCAATCCCAATGCTGAGTTTGGTACGGATGGGCTGTATGTGACTGATCCGGATGCTCAGTCGGGGAGCAATGGCATCACTGATTCTGGTGTAATCAATTACATCAACAGGTTTAGCAGGGCGCACGGGTATAAATCCTATGATCCTGTGAGTGAGCTTTTTTATGAATCACTGCACTACTTTCGTGGGCAGTCAATAACAAACAAAGGCCCTACTTCTGAATTTCTGCCCACTTCAAGTACTGAGTATGGGACATTTCCAGCTTATTCTACCTGGGATGATCCTATCCAGTATTCATGCCAGAAGAATTTTATCGTTGGGCTAAATGACGCCTTCCCACATCGCGATAAGACAGTTCCTGGGACCTATTGGAGTTCCGGTGATCCTTGGGGTGATTCCGATTACGGCAATCCAACAGGTGCTGATACTTTCTTCGATGCCAGGGCCTGGACTAATAAAGTAGGCGCTGATTTGAGTGATCAGACAATTTGGAGTGCATACACGGGCGGTGATCATGGTAACGGATTAGGTGAGATTCGTGCCTGGGGAACCGGTACGGTTAACCCTAATAACAATGGCAGAAAAAATACCTATTATGTGGCGGGTTTTGCTTTTCAGGCTAACACTACAGATCTGCGCTCGGAATCCGATATGCCAGGAGACCAGACAGTCAGTACCTTCATGATGGATACGCAGGAGTATAATGCTAATCCGCTTACCGGTGAGAAAAATCCCCTTTGGTTGACGGGTAAGTACGGTGGATTTGTTGACTCTGATAACGATGGTTACCCTAATCTCACATCAGAATGGGATGCGGATGGTGATGGTGAGCCTGATAACTATGTGCGTGTTACCAATCCAAGTAAAATGGTAACAGCGTTAAACAAGACCTTTTCTGATATTGATAAGCGGGACTCTTCCTCATCCGCCGTTGTGGCCAACTCTGTCAGGTTGCAAGCGGGAACGAAGATTTTCCAGGCCCGTTTTAATAGCGGCGAATGGAGTGGTGAGCTGCTGGCTTATCCTGTGAATGCGGATGGTTCAGTTGGGGCGGCACAATGGAATGCACAAACGGTATTGGATGCACAAAACTGGAGTACTGGCAGAAATATTTTTAGCTATGATCCGACGGCTAATTCAGGCAATGGACAGGGTATTCCTTTTACCTGGTCCTCCCTGAACGCTACACAACAGGCCGCATTGGATATTAATCCTGACTCCAGTCCTGCGGCCTCTGATTCAAAAGGTCAGGATCGTTTGGAGTTTTTGCGAGGGAATCAAGCAAAAGAGGCCAATAATACCGGCGGGACATTCCGTGAGCGGGCTTCCGTGTTGGGTGATTTGATTAACTCTGCACCTGTTTATGTTGCGGAGCCAAACTTCTTGTATCCAGATGCGGCTGCCTGTGGCGGCACCCCTTCCACCTGCTACTCTGCATTCAAATCAACGCATGCCAGCCGTATGCCAATCATCTATGTGGGCGGTAATGATGGCATGCTGCATGGATTTATTCCTGAAGAGAGTTCAGCTTCGGCCGGTGATGAGGGGACAGAGGTGGTGGCTTACGTGCCTAATTTCCTCATGTCCGATTTAAATCAATTGACTTCTCAAGACTACAGTCATCGATTCTATGTTGACGGTAACCCGACAGTGTCTGATGTCTTTATTGATACTACAGGTGCAGATGCATGGCATACGGTTTTAGTCGGCGGGGCTAGAGGGGGTGGTCAGGGCTACTTCGCGCTAGATGTCACTGATCCGATAAACTTTGCAACGGTGAAAAGCGCAGCACAGAATGCTACAAATGCCCAGAAGCTTGCGTTGTGGGAGTTTACTGATGCTGATGATGCTGATCTGGGGTATACCTATAGTCAGCCAGCGATTGCAAAGATGGCAAATGGTGAGTGGGCTGTGATCTTTGGTAATGGCTATGGCAGTACCGCTAGTGATGGCAATGTGGGTGATGGTGATGCGGTGCTTTATATTGCCTTCCTTGAGGGCGGTTTGGATGGTGTCTGGACGGTAGGGACAGACTTTATCAAGATTGATACAGGTGAAGGTTCTACTGCTGTGCCAAACGGTATGTCTACCCCGGCCCCTGTAGATACTGACGGTGATGGTTTGGTGGATGCGATATACGCCGGTGATCTTTACGGCAATATGTGGAAAGTAGATGTTAGCAGTACTAATACCAGTCTTTGGGATAATAGCTCCAAGCGGTATAAGTTGTTCAGTGCGGTTGATGACGCAACGCCTTCCAATACCCAACCAATTACAGTGCGTCCAGATGTTGGTGCCCATCCCTTGGGGGGAGTGATGGTCTACTTTGGCACCGGTAAATACTACGAGACTGGCGATAATAATCCGTCAAACTATGGTGAACAGACTTTTTATGCCATTCGAGATCAGGGATCCACAGTTTCAGGGCGTTCAGACTTACAGGAGCAAACGGTTATACAGCAGGCTACTGCAACGGGTGGTGTATTCCGTGTGACTTCTAACATGGCCGTGGATTGGTCCACAAAAGACGGTTGGTTTATGGATCTTACGGATACAGGGGAGATTGTTGCAGTCAATCCAAAACTGAACAATGGATTGATTGTATTCGTTACCCAGGTGCCTTCATCGAATCCTTGTGATTCTGGTGGTTATAGCTGGATTATGGAGATGGATGCCGTGACAGGTGGCTGGCCAACCAGTACAAATCTTGATGTGGATGGTGACGGCGATGTCGATGCGGCTGACGTGTTGGCCAGTGTCAGTGTCGATGCGGATGGCGATGGTGATGCGAGCAACGATGGTCCGCCCAGACCAACGGGTCAGCGGTCTACAGAAGGTATATTGACTGAACCCACGATTCTTCCTGCTGGAACCAAAGAGTATAAATATTCCAGTGGTTCCCAAGGTGGTATCGAGACAATTGTTGAGTCTTCTGGACTCGGTAAGGGTAGGCAGTCATGGCAGCAGATACGATGAGTCGGTGGCTCAGTACTAAAAAGGATTGTTCAATGAGAATGTTTGAAAAACTAAGGGGCTTTACACTTATTGAGTTGATGGTTGTGGTGGCAATCGTCGGTATCTTGGCGGCTATTGCATATCCCTCTTACACGGAGCAGGTGAGGAAGACCCGGCGAGCGGATGCTACAGGTGCCCTAATGGGGTTTTCCGGTGTCCTGGAGCGTCGCTATACGGTCAATGGTAACTACTGTGATGCTGGAGGGGGTGGGGGTGCTAATACCTGCGGGGTGAGTGGAACGAATGATACGGGTTCGCCGCCAGCGACTGTCTATTCTGCGACTAGCCCTGTAGATGGGGGGACCGCGGCTTATAATCTCACTATCAATGCAATGAATGCTGCCGGCACAACCTATACACTGCATGCAGCACCCACGGGTCCACAAACCGGTGATAAGTGCGGCACGCTGACGCTGACTCAGGATGGCACAAGAAATATTACCGGGCAAAGTACAGGTGTCACGGTTAATGATTGCTGGAAATAATGGGTTAGGGTGATTTAGGTTTGTTGCAATGCTTTAGGCAGAGAGAAGGTGACATGCTCCTCTCTGCCGCTCAATGTCTGAACTGAATGTGCACCCCAACACTTCAATTTTTCAATCACCTCATCCACCAATAGATCGGGCGCTGAAGCGCCCGCAGTAATTCCAATCTTGTTAACACCGATTAACCAGTCCTGGTTAATGTCGTCTGCCCTGTCTATCAGGTAGGCCGGGGTGCTTGACTGCTTGGCCAGCTCTTTTAATCGATTGGAGTTGGAGCTGTTGGGCGAACCTACCACTAGTACCAGGTCACACTGTTTGGCCAGTTCTTTTACGGCGTCTTGGCGGTTCTGGGTGGCATAGCAGATGTCGTTCTGTTTAGGCCCCTGTATTATGGGGAATCGCTCTTTAAGGGCTGTAATTACCTTGGCGGTGTCATCCATTGACAGGGTGGTCTGAGTGACAAAGGCCAGATTGTTCGGGTCTTTTATTTGCAGGTCCGCTACATCATCCGCCGTGACGACGAGGTAGATGCCTCCCTGATCACCGGTGTTGTTGTACTGCCCCATTGTGCCTTCTACTTCCGGATGGCCGCGGTGGCCAATAAGGATCACTTCATGGCCATACTTGCTGTGTCGGGCGACTTCAAGATGGACCTTGGTCACCAATGGGCAGGTGGCGTCAAATACTTGCAGTTGGCGTCGTTCGGCTTCCTGGCGGACAGCTTGTGCCACCCCATGTGCACTAAAGATGACCGTGCTGTTGGCGGGAATCTCTTCCAATTCATCGACAAAAATCGCACCCGCTTTTTTTAGACTGTCGACGACATAGCGGTTATGCACCACCTCATGTCGTACATAGATCGGGGCGCCGAAGATCTGCAGTGCGCGCTCGACAATTTCAATCGCACGGTCAACACCGGCACAGAAGCCTCTGGGATTGGCAAGCAGTATCTCCATGATCTTCTCTGGTGACCTTATTCCGGATTGTTGACGTTGATGATCTGTACGGTGAAGACGATGTCATTCCCGGCCAGTGGGTGATTGAAGTCGATCTTGACCTGCTCTTCATCCAACTCCATGACGATGCCGGCCAGTTCATCGCCGGCGGGGGTTGAAAAGCTGATCACCAACTCCGGTTCAAGTGCCATCTCTTCTGGGAAAGATGAGCGGGGCATGGCGTAGGCCTTCTCTTCATCGCGTGGGCCAAAGGCGTTATCTGCCTCAAGCAGCAAAGACTGCTTTTCCCCTGCTTTGAGGCCGAAGAGTGTCTTCTCAAGATTATCAATCAGACTCCCCGTTCCCAAGGTAAGCGTTATGGGGTCGCCTTCGAATGTACTGGTGATAGTGGTTCCGTCACAGAGCGCGATGGCGAAGTGCAGGGTTATTTCACTGTTAGCAGTGATTTCGGGTGTTAAATCAGACAATGCTTTGATCCTGTTAAGTTTGGATAAATTGCTGAACGGCTCACCTAAGGGTGTTAGACCTCTTTATTCCAGTAAACCTCTTCTCCGCCATTCTGGCGCGCCAGTACGCGGGCAATGACAAACAGCAGGTCAGAGAGTCGATTGAGATATTTGAGTGCATTCTCATTGACTTGCTCTTGATCCTGGCGTGCTAACAAGGTCAGTCGTCGCTCTGCTCGGCGGCAAACGGCCCTGGCGTGGTGACAGCTGGCCGCCAGTATATTCCCCGCAGGGAGGATAAACTCCTTCAACGGAGGGAGTGTTTCGTTTAACTGATCAAGACTCTGTTCCAGGGCTTCGATCGATTCGTTGGTAACGACTTGATAGCCTGGTACAGCCAGTTCCCCACCAAGATCAAACAGACGATGCTGAATCTGGGTCAGCAGCTGGGCTATCTCTTCGGGTGGATTGTGCGTAATCAGCACGCCGATCAGGCAGTTTAGCTCATCAACCGTGCCAATGGCTTCGATGCGGGCACTGTCTTTATCGACTCGGCTGCCATCGCCTAGCCCGGTGGTGCCCTTATCGCCTGTTCGCGTGTATATCTTAGAAAGTCTGTAGCCCATGTCTGGTTTCTTTAGCAGGAAAAGGCTGGATTATATCAAGTGTGCACGTGGGCGTCTTTGCGTACTGCGCCTGCTTGGTCCTGGGATTGCTAAGTAGGTGCGGGCTAAAAGTATTGCAATAATTTCAATAAGGACTATGATATTCTTAATCCAATAACTCATATAGCTTGGATAACATTATGATTAATAAAGATTATGCGGCAAGCAAAATCCTCCCTCTCTATGAGGTGAAAGAACTCTCTATGGAGGAAGCCTTGTTGGTGTTGGCGGCGGAGAAGGAGTCACTGCTCCAAAAGGCACAGGCTGCCGACTTTGGCTATGTGCCCAGGCCTGCGTGGATGGCGGCAGCCACTCGTGATTCAGCGGCTGCATAATCCTAGAACATAAATTTATTTATTGAAATAGCGTATCAGGAGAGCAGTTCCTGGGTTACAAACAGGTAGCCCATTACACTGACCAGCACTGCAATACTGACGTATTGTAGAATAATACAGATGCCTGGAAGGGAATTGCAGGCCTTACTTAAACCGCATAATTTGCAATTTTTCAATCTGAATACCTCATACACTGCTTTGGTATCTGTCTCAGGTTTTTGTCGGCACGAGACTCGCCATGACAGAGAATCCTCTCATACATTTTGATGAAACTGCCCTGCAGAAAAATCAATTCACCTATAAAATAATCTAATAATCACAAAGATCTGGCTGGCGCTATAAGGTCTTTATGAGGCGTCCAGGGGCTTTTGCTATTGGCACAGGCTTTAGGAGTCTATTTTCAGCGGTACAATGAGGTAGAATCAGATGGATCTCGCCAGCGCAACGCGTCTGGCAACATCTGACAGGTTGTAAGGAGTAATAATGCTGATTGAAGGGCCCATGAATATCACCATCTCTGATCCGGCAGACGGTCAGGGTAAGGTGTTGGTGATTGTGTTTACCCCAGAGTTTCAATCGCTAACTGTGGAAGAGCAGGGCGCGCAATTCCAGGCCTATATGGCCATGTTGGCGCAGCATATTAATTCTCAGGATGCGGTTGATGCGCGTAATCGCGCGGGGATGGCGATTATCTATCAGTTCGCTGAGGAGCTATTACCGCATATTGTGAGTGGTGACCTGGCACTGGAGGAGCGCATTGTGCTACAGCTGCGCCAGGAGGCACAAGCTGTTGCGCTTACCGATCTTCTCGCTTCCAAGCCGAACTGATCCGGCATGAGTAAACAAACCCCACAGGTTGGTTTCGTCAGTCTTGGCTGTCCCAAGAATCTGGTCGATTCTGAACGAATCCTTACCCAACTCAGGGCCGAGGGCTACGACATCGCCTATAGCTACGAAGGGGCTGATCTGGTGGTCGTCAATACCTGTGGCTTTATTGATGCTGCCGTTGAAGAATCTTTGGAGACCATTGGCGAGGCGCTCAATGAGAATGGTCGGGTGATCGTGACTGGCTGCCTTGGGGTTAAGGAGGATGAGGTTCGGTCAGTACACCCAGGTGTTCTGGCGGTTACCGGGCCGCATGCCTATGAAGAGGTGATGCGTGCCGTGCATGCCCATCTTCCTGCGCCGCATGATCCCTACATCAGCCTGGTGCCGCCGCAAGGGGTCAAGCTCACACCACGCCATTATGCTTATCTGAAGATTTCAGAGGGGTGTAATCATCGTTGTACCTTCTGCATCATTCCCAGTTTGCGGGGTGATCTGCTGAGTCGCCCGGTGGGTGAGGTGGTTAAAGAGGCTGAGAATCTGGTCAATTCAGGCGTTCGTGAGCTACTGGTAGTCTCCCAAGATACCAGTGCGTATGGCGTGGATCTTAAATATCGGACCGACCTGGTGGGTGGGTGTCTGCTGAAAACCCGCCTGAAAGAGTTGTCGCAGGCCTTGGGTGAGTTCCAGGCCTGGACCCGGTTACATTATGTCTATCCCTATCCCAGCGTGGATGATTTGATCCCCCTTATGGCGGAGGAGCTTATCCTTCCCTATCTGGATATGCCACTTCAGCACGCCAATCGCGATATCCTCAAGGCGATGCAGCGCCCGGCGGCCAGTGAGAAAGTACTGGAAAGAATCAGGCGTTGGCGGGAAATCTGTCCCGATCTCACATTACGCAGTACCTTTATTGTCGGCTTTCCCGGCGAAACCGAGGCACAGTTCCAGGAGCTATTAAACTTTCTTGAGGAGGCGCAGTTGGATCGGGTTGGCTGTTTCGCCTATTCGCCAGTAGAGGGGGCGACTGCCAATGCATTGCCTGATCAAGTGCCAGAGTCTCTGAAACAGGAACGGTTGGCCCGATTTATGGCGGTGCAGGAGGCAATCAGTCAGGAGCGGTTGACGGCCAAGATAGGTCGAAAAATGATCGTGTTGGTCGATGGTGTGACGGAAGAGGCGGTGATTGCGCGCAGTGCCGCAGATGCCCCCGAGATTGACGGCAATGTGATTATTGCGGGTGGTTGGGATCTTGAGCCGGGTGATTTTGTCGAGGTGGAGATCACCGGCTCAGACACACATGATCTGTATGCTGAGCCGGTGTTATAGACGAATCAGGCGCTCTTTACGCCAAACGCCTTGAGGATATTGCCCAGTGGGCAAAAACCAGTAAAGGCGGATTGGAAAAGATTTAGACCGACAAATGCGGTAAACCAGTGCCAGTTGGTGTTATGAAAGATGGGGCTCTGCTCCCATCCGAGCGCCAGGCTCAGCAGGATAAAGAAGCCGGCAAATGCAAGTATCATACGGTCGACGGTCATGTTCATTCCTTTTATCGATTAAGTCATATTCGAGTGGCCTGAAATTGCGGCCATTTAAACTTGAACCGATATTAGCATATCCTAATATAATGTCAATTTATATGGACGGTCTGTATCTTGCCTTCTGTGACTGAATATCAAGAGACACTCTTAACGCATCTGGCTCGCAATCCCGTCTGGCCTGAAGGGGTGCTGCCTGATCAAGTGATCGAGACACATATCTCGACTGTTCTGCTAGTGGGTAATCATGCCTATAAGATCAAGAAGCCGCTAAATCTTGGGTTTCTGGATTTTTCGACACTGGAGAAACGTCACCGCTATTGCCTGGAAGAGATTCGGCTGAATAGCCGTCTGGCCCCAGATGTGTATCTGGATGTCGTTTCCATTACGGGTACGCCAGAGCAACCCACTCCCTTTGGCGAGGGTGAGGTGATCGAGTATGCGGTACGTATGCGCCGGTTTGATCAGGCCGGTTTGCTTTCAGCGCATCCTGAGTTGATCTCGCCTGAACTTGTAGATCAGTTGGCGGATCGATTAGTCGCTTTTCATGCTTCGGTCGATGTTGTTGCCGCTGACCAGCCCTTCGGCTGTCCTGATGTGGTTTTGGCGCCCATGTACGAAAATTTCGCCCAGATCAGGTCATTGTCCGATTCCCCCCCATTACATGCGCAGTTAGCGCAGTTAGAGGGATGGACTCAACAGACCGCTAAAAAACTCCATGCACGTCTCTTAGTGCGTCAGGCGGGCGGATTTATACGGGAGTGTCATGGGGATCTGCATCTGGGCAATATTGCACTGGAAAAAGATGCGCTGCTGATTTTTGATGGGATCGAGTTCAACCCTGCATTACGCTGGATTGATGTCATCAGCGAAGTGGCCTTTCTGTTGATGGATGTGGATGAGCAGGGTATGCCCAACTATTCGCAAAGGCTGCTTAATCGCTATCTGGAGTTGAGTGGTGATTACGAGGCCTTGCCGCTGCTGCGCTTTTATCAAGTCTATCGGGCTATGGTGCGGGCCAAGGTCTGCGCCATTCGTCTGCACCAGCAAGATCTGGAGTCAGATGAGAAAAGACTGTTAACGAAAAGTTTTCAGGGCTATCTCGATTTGGCTGCACGCTATAGCAAAGCAGGGCTAACAGGGGTGATGATCACTCATGGCTATTCCGGCTCTGGCAAAAGTACACTCACAGCAATGGGGCTGGAACAACTTCCGGCGATTCGGTTGCGCTCTGATGTTGAACGGCGACGGCTAGCAGGGCTAGCGGTGTCTGGGTCGAGCAATGCCAATCTTGCCGATGGGCTCTATCGGCCCGAGATGACGGCCAATACCTACCAAAGATTGGCTGATGTGGCGCGACTCATCGTTGAGAGCGGCTGGATTGCCATTATCGATGCCACCTTTTTACGACATGAACAGCGTAATCCTTTCAGGTTGCTTGCGGATACGCTCGGTGTCCCCTTTGTTATTCTGGATCTGGATGTGCCCCTCGATGAGTTGGAGCGCCGGGTTGAGCATCGACAGGCCGTGGGTAATGATCCATCAGAGGCTACCCTCGAAGTTTTGCAGCACCAGCTTACGGCAGCTGATCCTTTGACTCCGATAGAGTTGAAGTCAGTTGTTCAGGCAGTGAGTCCTGAATTCCCCCTCGACAAGATCATGGTTGTGCTCGATAAAGAGTCCAGGCCCGTCTGACGTTAATCAATCAGTTCCGTATCTTCGTGGCTGTAAGCGGGAGAGCAGCAGCAAAGAATATGCAGAGCGATATCACCCTCGTTAAGAATAGCATGGGGTGTGCCGGGTGGAATGAGGATGGTATCCCCGGATACCACTGAAAAAAGCTCATCATCCAATCGCATCTCACCCCTGCCCTGGGTAATATGGTAAATCTCCTCAGACGTTAAATGGCGATGCAAGTGAGTGGTCACTCTGGGTGGAATCACGGCTTCTGCAAGGCTTTGGTTTTTGACGTCATGGAGGCCCGGATGCATCAACTCACGAATGAGTGAACCATCCTTTGTCTGATAGGCCAGCAGATCTCGGTAAGTTGTCTTCATAACTCAGGCACACATTTTGCCGCTTCGAGGATCACTTCGGGGGTGGCGCCGGCGCGATGCGCATGTTCGCTGATGTGGCGTCGCCAGGCCCGTGCTCTGGGTTGTCCTTGAAACAGACCCAGAATGTGTCGGCTGATGCGATTGACCGGAGCGCCCAGGGTATGTTGCTGTTCGGCAAAGGGCATCAGTTGTTCGATAATCTGGTGCCGGCTTGGGATGGGGTGGTCGTCGCCGAACAGCCTTCGATCCGCCTCAGCCAGTATCCAAGGGTTGTGGTAGGCCTCACGTCCAATCATCACGCCATCAACAAAGTGCAATTGGTCTTCGACTTGATCGAGTGTGGTTATCCCGCCATTGAGGATGATCTCAAGCTGGGGAAACTCCTGCTTTATCTTATGTACGACATCGTAGCGAAGTGGGGGGATCTCTCGATTCTCTTTTGGGCTGAGCCCACTTAACCAGGCCTTGCGTGCATGAATGATGAAGGTAGAACAGCCCGCATCAGCGACAGTTGCTACAAAATTGACCAGTGCCTCGTAACTGTCCAAGTCGTCAATGCCGATGCGGTGCTTGACTGTGACAGGTAGGCTTGTGGCACCCCGCATGGCGGCAACGCCCTCTGCAACAACCTGTGGCGTTGCCATCAGGCAGGCGCCGAACATGCCCGATTGTACCCGGTCAGAAGGACAGCCTACATTAAGATTGACCTCATCATACCCCCATTGCTCGGCAAGTCGTGCGCAGGCGGCCAGCTCTCCAGGAACGCTCCCACCCAATTGCAGTGCCACAGGATGTTCAACGGGATCAAAATCAAGATGTCGCGATTGATCGCCGTGTAATAACGCTCCTGTCGTCACCATCTCGGTATAGAGCAGGGTATGTTTGGATATCAGGCGCAGGAAGTACCGGCAATAGCGGTCTGTCCAGTCCATCATCGGGGCAACGGAAAGTTTACGACTAAGCATAGGGCTATAATGCAATAAAAAAGTAAACGGCGTGATTATTTTTAGCTGTGAGTATACCTATGGCCAATGGCGGGTATGCGAGTATGGATTCTCCAGAAAAAAACCAACAAAAACAAATTTTATGAAAAATGATGATATTTATTGGCCAATGCCACAAGTAATACTAAGGCATTGCCATTATTGATGATTGCTTGGGTCAATCAGAAAAACAATTGTATTGACTGTAAGCAATCCAGGGGCGTGTGGGGTTTATTGATAATCAAGTCATTTATGCCCATTATGTCAGCCTGCCCTTAAGTCAGCACACGCCGATTGCCTGTTGGGTAGTAAAATCTCTAGGAGTTGAAGACAGAGCATGTTCAAACAAAATAAGCGTTTGATAATCCTGATTAGTGCTTTGTTGATAGCGGGTTTTTTGCTGACAAGTCTGGCCAGTTACTTTATATCCGTCGCCTCCTTGCGGGACCATGTCGCCAATAATGAATTGCCACTTACCAGTGATAATATCTATACCGAGATCCAGCGTGATCTGCTAAAACCGATTTTTATCTCTTCGGTCATGGCTTCCGATACCTTTTTGCGAGACTGGGTGATTCGAGGTGAGCAGGAGCAGACCGAAGTCACGCGTTATCTCAAGGAACTCAAGGAAAAGTACAATGCCTTTACGGCATTTTTTGTATCGGAGCAGAGTCGTAACTATTACCATGCCGATGGCTTGTTAAAGCAAGTGCGCCCTAATGAACCACGTGATGCGTGGTATTTTCGGGTTCGTGAATTGCCCAGTGACTATGAGATCAATGTTGATTTTGACATGGCAAACAATGATGCCATGACGGTATTCGTGAACTACCGTGTCTATGATTACGAGGGTAAATTTATTGGTGTCACCGGTGTTGGATTGGCGGTTGACGCGGTTAAAAAGATGATCACCCATTATCAGGAGACCTATGATCGGGATATTCTGTTTGTCGATCAACAGGGTGGGGTTAGGCTGAGCAGTGCTGAAATAAGCGACAGCGAAAACTATCTGAAAGAGCTGGAGCGTGATGCCGAGACGGGTCGCTTATTGAAAGAGATCGCTGTTGCAGATGCTGGATCGTTTGAGTATCAGTTGTCAGACCGGACGGTTCTGTTAAACACCCGCTATATCAAGGAGTTTGGGTGGTATTTGCTGGTAGTGCAAAGTGAGGTGGCAGGTACCGGCGAGTTGTTCAATACGTTGCTGATCAATTTGGCCGCCTGTGCTTTGATCACACTCATTGTGCTGGTCATCACTAATTTCACCATATCTTCATACCAGCAGGATATTGAACGGATGGCGACAACCGACAAGTTAACCGGCCTGTATAATCGTCAGGCACTGGACATCCTCTTCAGGCAGCTGGTATTGAATTTGAAGCGGCGCCCGACAGAGATGTCCGCCTTACTGTTCGATCTTGATCACTTTAAACGGGTTAATGATCAGTATGGTCATCTGGCTGGGGATGCGGTGTTGGAGCAGATTGCCCGTTTGACCGTCTCCCGGTTGCGCGAAACGGATATTATCTGTCGCTGGGGAGGGGAGGAGTTCCTGGTGTTGTTAAAGGATTGTGATATTGCCATTGCCCGGAATATGGCGGAAGAGTTACGTCTGAGTGTGTTAAACAATCCCACCGACTATCAGCAGAAACAGATCAATATGACAATTAGTGTTGGTGTTGCTGGGTATCGTCCTGAGGATACCAGAGATCAACTGATTGCCAGAGTAGATAAGGCCCTCTTCAAAGCCAAGCGAAGTGGAAGGAACCAGGTAGCAATAGATGATTGAGTTTGTCGCCTAACTGCGATGCCTTGTGATACTGATCGCTGTGTCTTCAGGCAAGCAATTTGATTGGGCTGTGGGGTTAGAAATGAAAAAACCGGTCAATAGATAAGGCCTACTGACCGGCTAAGCATTGAATATTTATAATCGATATAAGTATTCAGAATACTTCAATGAAGTATTACTCTTTTTTCTCTTTTTCTTCGTTATCGCCCTTGAGAGACTCAAGGCAATCTTTCATGAAATCTGCAAGTTCAGCCGCAGGCACATTATCTTCCTTTGCATAAGCCTGGCAGCGCTCTTCATCAGTTTGATTGGCATTGTCAGCAGCAACGACAACACTGTTTGCCAGGAAGGCAAATAGTAAAACCAACAGACTGTACAACGATGTTTTCTTCATACACAGCTTTCCTCAGTGTGCAAATAAATTAGGTCTGACTCTCTGGTTGAATAGTCTCTTCCAGCGGCGTATTTATAGGGGATAGTACTAATGAATACGAGAGAAATTTTATTGTCGATACGATCATTAAATATGATCGTCTACAGTGTAGGCTAGGCAGAAATATAAGTTGCTTCGAGAGTGGATATGGGTGGGCTTGAATATAGATTCTTTTAATGGAAACAGGTGGTTTGTCGATGTTGCCGAGCCTTTTTGTAGGGCCCGGCAACGTGTGCCTCAAGAACGATTGTTTTGTTTACCAGCCGCGCTCAGACCTGGGGATAAATCGGCCTTCGTTTAGACCGGTGTAGACCTGACGAGGCCGCCAGATTTTACCGTCATTCTGACTATGTTGTTCATACCAATGGGCAATCCAGCCCGGTAGGCGTCCAATGGCAAAGATGACGGTAAACATACTTGTTGGAATACCAATAGCCCGCAGGATGATGCCGCTGTAAAAATCCACATTGGGGTAGAGTTTGCGTTCGATAAAGTAACTGTCGCTGAGGGCGATCTCTTCCAGTTTTTTAGCTATTTCTAAAAGGGGATCATTAATGCCCAGCTTGTTGAGCAGCTTTTCACAGACGTCACGCAGAATCGTTGCGCGTGGGTCAAAATTTCTATAGACACGATGACCAAAGCCCATCAATTTAACCGAGCTGTCCTTATCCTTTGCCAGGGCGACATATGCCTCGGGTGTCATATTTCCTTGGTGAATCGCTTCCAGCATATCGATGACGGCCATATTGGCTCCGCCATGCAATGGACCCCAGAGCGCACTTACACCCGCGGCGCAGGAGGCAAACAGATTAGCGCCACTTGAGCCAACCATGCGAACGGTCGAGGTGCTGCAGTTCTGTTCGTGATCCGCGTGCAGAATAAGGATGAGGTTTAAGGCGGTGAGCACCTCTTCTTCCATGCTGTACTGCTTATAGGGTTCAGAGAACATCATATGCAGGAAATTGGACACGTAGGGTAGTGAAGGATCCGGATAGTTATAAGGCAGACCCAGCGAGCGTCTGTAGGCATAAGCGGCCAGTGTTCGTACCTTACTGATGAGTCGAGCGGCGGCGCGGGCGAATTGTGTCTCGTCTTCCAGTTCAAGGAACTCAGGATGGAAACAGGAGAGGGTGGATATCATTGCCGACAGTACCGCCATCGGAGGTGCTGAACGGGGGAATCCAGCAAAATGATGCTTCATGTCCTCATCCAGATTCGCATTCTTTGTCAGGCTGGCGCTGAATTGTGCATACTGTTCCTGGTTGGGCAGTTCGCCAAAGATCAGCGCTAGAGCCACTTCAACAAAGTTGGGATTATCCTGGAATTGTTCGAGTGGAATCCCGCGATAACGGAGTATGCCCAAGTCGCCTTCGATAAAGGTGATATCGCTCTGACAGCTTCCAGTATTACCTAGCCCTGGATCAAAGGTAATAAGTCCGCTTTGGCTGCGTAGATTGCGGATGTCGATGGCGTTATCGCCCTCTGTGCCGAAGATCACGGGCAATTCAAACTCTTTGCCCTGATAGGTCAGTTTTGCACTTTCAGACATGGTGACTCCCTTTGGTGTCAGTATATTTGGCTGGAAAAGGCCCCTACGGCAGGGTGGGCCGGATGGTGCTAATGGTGAGGCTGTAAGAGCCTCGCAGAAAGCACTTTTTCAACAAAAATTTTTGCTTAAACCAACAAATAAGTTTTGCTTTCTATTTATAGTCGATTGATTTAAATCTGTCGCCGTTTTTCCCCTAATGACGTTAATGAACAGGATAGGAGCAAAGTGTAGTGAGCAGAAGGCTGCGCAATGAGTTTGTCGAAGAGAGCGATGAGCTGGATTATCGTTTCAGCTACCGGAATCCTAATGACCGGAAGCGTACTCGATCTGCAGACGTAGAGAGCCCTCGTGGCCGTAGTAAGATCCGCACCAAGCGTGAGCGAAAGAGTTTAGACGATTATTGATCATGCTGACCCTATAACGAATAACATTCAGGTTTCCTGTCTCGTGAGGTGTATTTTCTCTCAATAACACAAATGCTAACGGCAGTCTAAACGGTGTATGCTTGTATAAGGCGACCCTAATTTTGTTTGTTGAGTGAGTACATCTCATGTTGTCATCTACTACCACGGCCCAGTCACTCCTTGTCGGACTGGGTATCGAGTTAAGACGCATCAATCACCTGGAAGCCATCTCCCGGGATCCCACTATTATCGCCATCCATGAGGGTGGTTACGCGGTGCTGTTTCGATTTGGCGTCGTGGTGTTGTTTGATGTCTCTCCCCAGGCTGAGGCGAAACTGCTCCAACAACTGCACCCCTTTATCAAACGGCCTTTTGACGCGCCCATTATTGAATCACTGGATATTGAAATCATACCGGATGCAGAGGAGCGCTTTGCCTCGGGTAGGTTAATATTGCGCGTAGCCGAAGTACCGGTGTTGCAGTTGGTTGCCGATATTTTAGCCAAGAGTCTGGTGCTGGATCACTATGAGCAGCAGGCGTCTGGTGCCTTTGATCGTATTGAGCCGTTGGCTGAAAGAATGCAAGTTGCGGGGCATCTGCCTCGGCAGGCACATGATCTACTCTGTCACATCGGTGAGATTTTGCAGATACAGCATCGCATGGTGGCGCGTGCTCAGGTAGGCGAGAAACCCGATGTGCTCTGGGAGCACCCGGAACATGAGCGGCTCTGGCAGCGCCTGGAAAATGAGTATGAGATTGGGGAACGGCAGATAGCGTTAGAGCGTAAGCTCGATTTGATTAGTGGCACTGCTGAAACCCTGCTGGGTCTGATTCAAGATCGGCGAACACTACGTGTTGAGTGGTATATCGTTATACTCATTGTCATTGAGATAATACTCACCCTCTATGAGCTCTTTTTTAGGCATGCGTAATGAATAGTGTGACCCCTGATTCGGGTTTGTTGATACGTAAGGCTCAACCAGATGATCTAGGGACGTTGGTACAGCTGGAAGAGCAGTGTTTTGAAGCTGATCGAATTTCATCAAGGCAGTTTCGTTATTTGCTGAAAAAAGGCAATGCCGCCATTCTGGTCGCAGAAGAGCATGGCGTCGCGCTAGGTGATGTCGTATTGCTTTTTTCACGTGCCACATCGGTTGCGCGACTCTACTCGATAGCCGTGATTGCGGATGCCAGAGGCAAGGGTGTCGGTCGTCGTTTGATGAAGGCAGCGGAGGCAGAGGCCTGGGCTCACCATCGCGCCTATCTGCGGCTGGAAGTGCGCAAGGATAATCATTCTGCACTGCGTCTTTATGATGCCTTGGGCTACCGTCGATTAGGTGAGTTCGTTGATTATTACGAAGATCACATGGATGCCTGGCGAATGGAAAAATCGCTGGCACCTGATCTTCATCCGGAACTGACACCGGTACCTTATTATGAACAGAGTCTGGAATTTACCTGTGGTGCAGCCTCTTTGATGATGGCCATGAAGGCACTTGACCCTGATGTCATTTTCTCCCGACGCCTGGAGTTGCGACTCTGGCGTGAAGCCACAACGATTTTCATGACTTCAGGGCACGGTGGGTGTGGGCCGTATGGATTGGCTATTGCCGCGGTCAATAGAGGGTATGGCGTGGATGTCTATATCACGGGTTCGGGAACCCACTTGGGTGACTCGGTCCGTAGCAAGCACAAGAAAGAGGTGATGCGCCTGGTTCAAGAGGATATGTATGAAGAGTTACAGTCCCTGGGGGTGCCGATCAATCCGGCGGGTGTGACAGCGAAAGAGATTGATGAGTGCCTTCAGCGTAAAGGAATTCCTCTGGTGCTTATAAGTTCGTGGCAGATCTATAAGGCGCGGGTGCCTCATTGGGTGGTAGTGACCGGGTCAGATGACAGCTTTATCTATGTTAATGATCCCTTTGTTGATCGTGATGAAGGTGAGACCTTAATTGATTCAATACATATGCCTATTTTAAAGGAGAAGTTTGAAACCATGGCACGTTATGGGCGGGTAGGTTTACAGGCAATGGTGGTGCTCTATCATGACTGAACATCTGTTATTGGTTGAAAAGGCCAGCCATTGGAAGGGCCATGTTAATGGTTATCCTGTGGTGACGGCGGCTGAGTATCTGAAAGATCCAATCTGGCAGCAGAAACGCGGATTACGCATCGTTAATCTCTGCCGCTCACAAAAGTATCTGGGGGAGGGGTATTATTGTTCACTGCTGGCAGAAGCCCGTGGGCATAAGGTAATCCCTTCTGTGAGGACGCTGCGTGATTTGAGTCGAAAGTCACTTTACTCTTTGGAAACCGAAGACCTGGACAAGCAGGTTCAACGTATACTGGGTCGCCGTCACAAAGGGGTGGAGACAACCTCGTTCAGTGTGACGATGATGTTTGGCAACTCTCCGCTGAAGGACTTTCAGCCGCTGGCGCGCGAGCTTTTCGAACTCTTCCGTGCCCCACTCATGCGCATTGTTTTTGAAAAAAAGGCGGACTGGCGCATTACTGGTATTAAAGCGCTGGGCATACAGGATCTCTCAGATGATCAACAGGATGAGCTGGATGATGCACTTAACGGCTACCTGAGTAAGCGCTGGCAAGCGCCCAGGCAGAAAAGAATGGGCCGTTATGATCTGGCGATCCTGCAGAATCCGCAGGAGGCGATGCCGCCCTCTGATCCCAAAGCATTGAAAAAGTTTGTCCGTGCGGCGAAAAAGTATGGCCTGGATGCGGAGCTTATATCTCCCAAAGACTACGGCCGACTGAGTGAGTTTGACGCACTCTTCATAAGAGAAACCACAGCCATTGATCACCACACTTATCGGTTTGCCCGTAAGGCGGCATCAGAGGGACTGGTTGTTATTGATGACCCGGATTCAATTTTGCGGTGTACCAATAAGATATACCTGGAAGAGCTACTGAAATTACATCGTGTCTCGACACCTGAGACGGTGATTGTTCGCTCCGGTGGGCTGGATGAGTTGGAAGAGAAGATTGCTTACCCCATTGTCCTCAAGGTGCCGGATGGATCGTTCTCTCTAGGCGTCTACAAGGTCGAGAACCGCCAACAGCTGGAGCAGGTATCCAGGAAGATGTTCAAGGATTCCGATCTCCTGTTGGGGCAGGCCTACACCTATACCCCGTTTGATTGGCGAGTGGGTATTATTAATCGCAAGCCGCTCTATGTTTGCCAATACTTTATGTCTAAGGATCATTGGCAGATATACGATCACAGTAGTGTGGATAAAGAGGGTGATTTCCGCACCTTTGCCATAGCCGATGCACCGAAAAAAGTGGTGGATACCGCTCTCAAGGCAGCCAATCTGATCGGTAACGGTCTGTATGGTGTGGATCTGAAAGAGACGGAGAACGGCATTGTGGTAATTGAGGTTAATGATAACCCCAGTATTGACTCGGGTGTCGAGGATCAGGTTCTGGGTGATGCACTCTATGAGCAGATCATGGAAGAGTTTCTGGTTCGCATAGAGGCGGGGAAGACTCCCGTGAGTAATTCCCGCCCTTGAGGGTTCGTTGTTCTTGGTGATGTCATCGTAGTGGCTGGCTTATTGTTTTGTGTAAGCTGGTGACTACGATGATGCAAAATGAAATAATCTCTGTGCGGCTTCTTCTTGTAGCCATTAATAAACGGTTGCCTTTGCATTGCTTACATTATTGTTGCTATTCTCGGCGTACATAATCCAGCGGTTGTGTATTGAGATCTGCGCCATATGCTTACAAAAGCAACTAAAAATAATACGAAGAAGCCTCCCCTGGCGATAGGGCGAAGTGCCCCATGGTGTGAAGTTATTGCCATGGCAAAGAAGATGGCGCCTCTACAGATGCCTGTGCTTATTACCGGGGAGAGTGGTGTGGGTAAGGAGGTGGTTGCTCAGATCCTTCATTATTGGAGCGAGCGCGAGCAGTCAAACTTCATTCCCCTGAATTGTGGATTGCTGCAAGATCAGCTACTTGAAAGTGAACTGTTTGGCCATAAGAAGGGTTCATTTACCGGGGCAATTCAGGAGCATGACGGGCTGTTTCATGCAGCCACGGAGGGTACGCTCTTTCTCGATGAGATCGGTGAATTGTCGGCGACCTGTCAGGCAAAGTTACTACGTGTTCTGGAAACAGGCGAATACCGGCCGATGGGCAGCACGCAGATCAAGCGCACCAATGCCCGCATTATTGCAGCCACTCACCGCGACCTGGAAAAGATGATCTCCCAAGGGCGATTTCGCCAGGACCTCTATTATCGCCTGAATGTTTTGACTATCAATATCCCCCCGCTGAACCAGCGTACGGATGATATTCCCTTGTTGGTTGATCACTTCCTGGGTCAGACGCTGGGTGGAACAACGCCGCCCGTATTGGCGCCCGGTGCCATGAAGCAGCTGATGGGACATCACTGGCCTGGAAATGTCCGGGAATTGAAGAATGTAATTGAGCGTCTTCGCGTCTATTGTGATGGGGAGATTAGAGCGGAGAGTGTTGAGTCTATGCTCTCAAGCCAGTCGGTCAATGGTGTAGGCGATAATTCGTTGGCGACCTTCCACGCTGCCGGGACTTTGGCCCGAATGGAGCACGCCTATGTTCAATGGGTGATTGAGCGGTGTGAAGGGAATATCAGCCAGGCGGCTCGAATATTGGGTGTCTCCAGAACCACAATCTACAAAATTCAAAATACGCTCCAGTAAGTAGAAATATAATGCAATCTCTCCCTCTCGAATAATGTCCATTTTATGGACATACTGTTAATCTGTTGCTCGCTTCACCATTACTTATTGAAATATATGTATTATTCGTCAATTAGACAAATAATAATTCTACAAAGTGTTCGTTATATGAACAGTTAATGGCGGATCAGTCGCGTACCTTTCTCGATAAATGGGCATAATAAACATTATAAATATTAGGTAATTAGCCGTTTTCTCGTGGGAGAAGAGAAGGTCTTGGCCTGGAATATGCAAAATAATTCATCGTATAAAGAATAATATAAGAAATATTAAGCACTGACTTGGCGGAGCGATAATTGCGTATGACCCTTCCACAGACCTATGTCGAAAGTGCCATGAATGCCGGTGACGAGATATTGAGTCCTGCCCTGAGTCAAGGGTTGGGTGATGCGATCGCCATTATTGATGAATCAGAATCGATCAGTTACGCCCAATTGGATGCTCGTGCGAATCAGTATGGCAATGCCTTACGGTCGCAGGGTGTATTGCCAGAAGAGCGGGTGCTTTTTTTACTGGAAGATTCCGTTGATCTCGTGGCGGCCTACCTTGGCGTGATGCGCATCGGTGCGGTGGCTATCACCTACAATCGGATGGCTGTTGAGAAAGATCTGGTCTTTATTATTAATGAAAGTCGAGCTCGCGTACTGTTTATTGAAGGTGAATATTTAGAGACATTCCAGCAATTCCAATCTGCAATCACTCATCCGTTCAGATTGATCATCAGGAATGGTGAGTCTGAGGGTCATCTCTCAACCAAGGATTTACTAAACGATAGCTCTTCAGTACGCCAGATCACCGCAATGTCACCTGACGATATGGCATTCTGGATATATACCTCAGGCACTACAGGAAAGCCAAAGGCGGCAGTGCATCTGCATCACGATGTGATTGTCAGTGATCTACATCTACGTGAAAACCTCAAGGTTCAGCCGGGTGAAAAGATTCTCTGCACTTCTAAACTGTTTTTTGCCTACCCCTTGGCCCACGGTTTTTTTGCCGGACTGCGTTGTGGTGCGACCCTGATTTTGTTTGATGGTTGGCCAACCCCTGAGCGAACCGGTTATCTAATCGAAAAACACCGACCCGATCTGTTATTCAGTGTGCCGACCTTTTATCGCAAACTCCTTAATGAAGGGATTGCCAATCATCCCGCTTTTACAAACATCCGTTGCTGTGTTTCAGCGGGTGAGCAGTTACCCGTGCCTCTGCATGAAGAGTGGCTGCAAGTCACGGGGAATAAGATCTATCAGGGTATTGGCACAACCGAGACGTTGATTCTGTTTATTGTCAATACACCGGATGCACATAAACCGGGGGCGACAGGGCGAGTGGTTCCCTGGGCAGAAGTGCGTTTGACCACGCAGGAGGGTGAGCCTATTAATTCACCGGATACGCCTGGTGTGGCTTGGCTCCGAATGCCATCCGTGTGTGACCGCTATTGGAATCGCCAGGATATGACGCGTCATGCATTCAGTGGCGTGTGGTATCGCACAGGCGATATATTCAGCTTTGATGATGAGGGGTGGTGGTATCACCAGGGGCGTGCTGATCACATGTTGAAAATATCCGGACAATGGGTGAGCCCAGGAGAGATTGAGTGTTGCGCCCTGTCATTGGCCGAAGTCGGTGAGGCCGCTGTTGTGGAGGCATCGGGTAAAGAGGGTCTAAGCGAGATCGTATTATTCCTTGAGCCAAAATATCCTGATGTTGATCGGGTGATGTTGACGCGGCAGGTACAGAGCGCGCTAAAAAAACAGTTAGCACATTTTAAATGTCCGAAAGACGTGCGGATCATAGATGAAGTACCGAAGACGGCCACGGGCAAGATTCAAAAGTTCAAATTACAACAAATGCTTGAAGAGACCATGCCGGCCATATGATGTATTTATCTGACTGGACCGGATAGTTAACCGAGGAGGAACGTAATGAAAAAGTACATAAGAAAGGGGATGCAGCTACTACTGTCAACGGGGGTCGTGATCGGGCTTTCCGTCCAGGCTGCAGAAGTCGAACTTAAGGTGCATCATTTTTTGCCGGCACCTGCAACTGCCCACGCCAAGTTTATTCAACCTTGGGCGGACAAGGTGATGAAAGAGTCCAATGGCAGGATTGATATAAAGATCTATCCGGCCATGCAGCTGGGTGGAAAGCCGCCACAACTTTTTGACCAGGTTCGAGATGGCGTGGCTGACATTGTATGGACGGTGCCCGGTTACACGCGTGGTCGCTTTCCGCTTACAGAAGTATTTGAGTTACCCTTTGTAGCGGGAAGCGCAGAGGCAACCAGTCAGGCGTCCTGGGAGTTTTACGAAAAGTATATGCAAGATGAATACAAGGATGTGCATCCTATCCTGATTCATACGCATGCACCCGGACAGTTCCACATGCGCGATAAGCCAATCACCTCATTGGCAGATCTAAAGAATACCAAGATCCGTGCACCAACCCGGACAATTAATGAGGCGCTGTCTATTATTGGTGCGACGCCCGTTGGTATGCCCGTACCTGCTGTGCCACAAGCGTTATCAAAAGGTGTAGTGGATGGTGCCATGCTGCCCTATGAAGTGACACTACCCCTTAAGGCCCACGAACTGGTTAAGTATCACACAGAGATTGGCGGTGATCGGGGTATCTATACGGCCATGTTCCTGTTCGCAATGAACAAGAAAAAATACGACAGTTTACCCGCCGACCTGAAGCAGGTGCTGGATAATAATTCAGGGCTGGCTCTGGCCAAACAGATCGGGCAAGTGTGGGATGCTGCAGACAATCCTGGGCGCGAGGCTGCGAAAAAACGCGGTAATCAGTTCAACACTATTGAAGGTGCAGAGCTTGCTGCCTTGAAAAGCGCGACACAGCCCGTGATTGATAATTGGATCAAGGCGATGAATGACCAGGGTAAAGATGGCCAAAAGATGTATGACGACGCCAGGGATCTGGTTACAAAATACAGCCATTGATAGATGAGTAATTTATTGAATCCATGACATTCACGATTAACAATCATCAGCCCGACCCTTTGGGTCGGGCGGTTCATGCATCCAGTCGTTGGTTTGCTTTCATGGGGGGTATGGTCCTGCTGGGTCTAGCACTGATGACAGTAATCAGCATTGTCGGGCGCTATTTTTTCAGTCTTCCGGTGCCGGGTGATTTTGAACTGGTTGAAATGGGTTGTGCGATTACCGTGTTTGCCTTCCTTCCGTATTGCCAGTTACACAATGGCAATGTTGTGGTGGATTTTTTTACCATGAATGTGGGCGCTAAGACCCGCAGTCGAATGGATAGTCTGGGAAGTTTTGTGTTCTGTATCATTGCCGCACTACTGACATGGCGTCTTGCTCTGGGGGGGTATGACATGTATCGCTATGAAGAGCAGACAATGATATTAGGCTTGATGCGCTGGTGGGGTTTTATTCCAATAGTCGCTTCACTCGCCTTGCTAACGCTGGTCTGTTTCTATACGGGTGTACGCCAATGGAGCAATAAATCGATATGAGTGGCATTGCTATTGGTGTTCTGCTGTTTGGTGTTTTGTTAATACTGATCGCACTGAGACTCTCGATTGGTGTTGCCATGCTCCTGGTCGGAATGATTGGTTATGTGTGGCTGTCGGGTTGGTCGCCACTGATCAATTACCTCAAGACGGCAGCGTATTGGCGATTCAGTACCTATGATCTCTCCGTTGTTCCGCTTTTTTTATTGATGGGTCAATTTGCCAGTAAAGCGGGTTTGAGTCGTGCATTGTTTCATACGGCGAGTGTATGGATGGGGCATCGCCGTGGCGGCATAGCCATGGCCGCGATAGGCGGTTGTGCCGGCTTTGGTGCAATTTGTGGCTCCTCGTTGGCCACGGCAGCAACCATTGGGCAGGTGGCCTTGCCTGAATTAAAGCGACATGGCTATTCTGGTTGTCTGGCAACGGGTGCGCTCGCTGCGGGTGGTACGTTGGGGATATTGATTCCGCCGTCCGTGATTTTGGTAATCTACGCCATTCTTACTGAAGGCAATATTGCCACTATGTTCCAGGCAGCCTTCATCCCCGGTTTTCTTGCCGCCTTTGGCTACCTGATCGCCATTGCAATCTATGTGAGACTGAAACCCAACTCGGGCCCTGCTGGGCCGGAGAGCAGTTGGCAAGAGAAGGTGAGTAGCCTGGGTGATATCTGGGCCGTGGTCATTATTTTTGTGGTGGTTATTGGGGGTATCTATGCTGGCGCCTTTACCCCTACAGAGGGCGCTGCCGTTGGCGCAATAGCCACAGGAATATTGGCCTTCGCGCATGGCGGGCTGCGTTTAGACGGGTTAAAGGAGTGTTTGCTCGGTACGGCGAGTGCCACCGCCATGATATTTCTGATTGTCTTTGGCGCGGATCTGTTTAACGCCTTTCTGGCACTCACACAGATGCCAGCAGAGGCGGCACGCATGATCGGTGACAGTCAGCTATCACCCTATCTCGTGCTAGTGACGATGTTGATTCTCTATCTGATTTTTGGCTGTGTCATGGATTCACTCTCCATGATCTTGCTGACTGTACCGATCTTCTGGCCGATTCTGATGGGCTTGGATTTTGCCATGGACCCGGAAGAGCTGAAGATCTGGTTCGGCATCATTGCCTTGATCGTTGTCGAAGTGGGTTTGATAACACCACCCGTTGGGATGAATGTCTTTATCATCAACAAAATGGCGGAAGACGTGCCGATGATAGAGAGCTTCAAAGGGGTTATGCCCTTTTTGATCTCAGACATTGTGCGAGTTGTTATCCTGATACTGTTCCCATCGATTACCTTGTTGTTGCCGCGCTTGTTGAATTAGTAAGGGGGCTGCCTATAGAGCGTATAACCATGCGTCCGTTTTTGGCGTAGAAAATGGTGAGTCCGAAGTAACGATTTAAAATTTTGTTTTCGAAAAAACAGAAAAACTAAGTCAGAGAAGAATAATGCTTACTTAAGCAGATTCGTATCCAATGTAGGGTGGGTTAGGCGCGTTGTTTGCGCCGTAACCCACCAAGCGTTGCGCAGCAACACAAGTCGTTTGTTTAAGGTGTGCCTGACGACACGGTTGGTGGGTTACGTAAAAACGCTAACCCGCCCCACATTTGAGCTTGCTCAGTGTCATTCGGGACCGTGATTATTGCTGAGCAACATAATTGCAGCATGAAATTATCTTAAGTCAATACCTTCCCCCGCTTCTTCGTAGGTCACGCCATCCCGGATATGGTAAATACGTTTAAATGTCGGGATGATTTTCTCATCATGAGTGACGACAATAATTGCTGTCTCAAATTTACGCGCCATATCATTGAGTATCTTGATCACTGCGAGAGCCCGTTCACTATCCAGTGGGGCGGTCGGTTCATCGGCCAGGATAACGGGTGGGCGATTAACCAGACCGCGGGCAATGGCTACGCGTTGCTGTTCACCGCCGGAGAGTTGTGATGGCATGGCTCTGGCACGGTGTTGTACATCGAGTCCCTGAAGAAGCTCGACGGCCTGTTTACGAGCTTCAGCATTTGGTTTGCCTGCCAGCATTGGAAGCAACGCTACATTGTCGGTTACATCCAGAAATGGAATCAGGTACGGGGCCTGAAAGACAAAACCTATTTTGTCACGGCGTAAGGCGCGTAAATCGTTCACCTTCCAGCCATTATCATAAATAGTTTCATTGCCTAGAATCATCCGGCCCGCTGTCGGTTCGATGACGGCTCCCAGACATTTAAGCAGGGTGCTTTTTCCAGAGCCCGACGGTCCGATGAGTCCGACAACTTCCCCCGGTGCGACCTGCATATCCACTCCCTTGAGGGCATCAACTGCGGTGTCGCCTTTTCCATAGCGTTTGGTCAGGCCCTCAATGCGTATTCCTTTATCGCGCATCTTAACCTCCAATGGCCTCGGCCGGGTCAACCTTCAGCGCGGCACGAATGGCGATAATGCTTGCCAGCACACAGATGATGATGACGGTAATAAAACCGATGACAGAATCGAGAGGTTGTAATAGCACGTACTTTGGGAACACGGGGGCCCACAGGGTAGCGGTTATCTTGCCTACCACAAATCCAATCACCCCAAGTGCAATGGCCTGCTGCATAATAAGCCCGGCAATGGTGCGATTTCGTGTGCCGATTAGTTTTAATACGGCAATTTCACGAATCTTGCCAAGTGTCAGTGTATAGATAATGAATGCCACGATGGCGGCACTGACAATGGCCAAGATCACCAGGAACATACCAATCTGTTTTGATGAGGTGGCAATTAATTTTCCGACAAGGATCTCTTCCATCTGACTGCGGGTGTAGACAGTCAGGCGTTTCCATCGGCGAATTGATTCAGCGATTGTCTGGGCATTTTGTCCCGGTTTAATCTGTACCAGAACAGCATTGACCGATGCGTTGGTACTTTGTGAGGCGATAACGGCATCCAGTAAGCCGGGAACGCCGGGTCGATTGAATGCGGGATTCTCACTGGTCCGGCGTCGCTGCTGTCGGATGGCGTCATTGTCCTTTAAAAACTGAGCTTCCTGGGCATCCCTGAGGGGGATGAATATCATTGGATCGCCGCTGGATGAGACCATGCGACGAGTCAGGCCAACTACGGTGTATTCATTGCGGCGGATCTGAATCCGATCGCCCAGTTGGAATCCGCTTGCGATATCCGCAACGGCTTCATAGTGCCCTCGGGTAATCTGTCTACCAGCAACCAGTTGGGGTGGCCATCCGGGCAGTCCGGGTTCGCCGGCTGTTACACCCGTTACCATCGCCCGTACGTCACGTTCACCCTGTTGCACCTGCATCGTCAGGTAGGTGACATTAGCCACTCTGGCTACGCCTGGTATGCTGCGAACGCCGCGCCAGATATCGTCATAGATACTTGATGATTCGGCATAGGGGCCGAGGGTGTCTTTCTGTACAACCCAGAGATCAGCGCCGCTGTTGTCTAGCAGGACTTTGGCATCATCCACCATACCGCGATAGACACCGGCCATGGTGAGGGTGACACCAATCAACAACCCCAGACCCACACCGGTAAATACAAACTTTCCCCAAGCGTGTTGGATATCGCGTCCAGCCAGACTGATCACGTTTTGACACCCGGTAAACGATCAACGGGATTGATCCGGCTTCTTCTGCTCAGGGCCTTAGTGCTATAGACCACTATCTGGTCTCCAACCTCAAGTCCCTCTTTCACCTGAACCTGCCCATCCAGGCTGGCGGTACCCAGGATTACCGGCGTGAATTGAAGGTTCCCATCAACTACTTGCCAGACACCCAGTTGTCCATCTTTACGTTGGATCGCTGCATTAGGGATAACGGGTGCAGGGGGTAGGGAGGGTAATGTTACTGTTACTTCGGCTAACTCCCCGAGTGGTGGGAGCGGGTCAGGAAGTTGTGCAAAATCCACTTTGGCCAGAGTCTCCTCTGTCACTTGATCTGCCATAGGTTCAATCCGTACTACGCTTCCAGGATAGTTTTGATTGGCATGTGAGCGCAGAACGATCTCTGCAGAAAGAGAGGCTTTTAAACCAGATGAGTGTGTCTGATTAAAGCGTACATTCACCCACAGACTTTTTACATCAATCAGTTCCACGACCACTTGGCCGGCAACGACAGTGGTGCCGGGATCTGCACTGCGCAGTGCTACCAAGCCATCTGCAGGGGCAACCAGCCTGAGGTTGTTACGCTGTGCCTGCATGGCATCAAACTCCGCACTGATGCGAGAAATATCCTCATGGATTACGCTTAATGCGGCTTCAGCCAGACGCAACTCATGTTTTTTCGTCGTTACGATCTCTTCGCTAATGGTATGGTCTGACAGCAGCTTTTCATAACGAACAGCTTGAGACCGGGCAAAAGACTCACGTGCGCGGGCCTCTAAATATTGTGCCCTGGCACGCTTTAGCGCTGCATCTTGTGCAACCAGACGCGCATCAAGATCAACCGGGTCCATTTCCCCGAGCAGTTGACCAGCCTTGACCTGTTCACCAACCTGTACGTTCAGGTATTTTAGGCGACCAGAAACGGTAGGGCCGATCTTGTAACTGTATCTGGCCTCGACCGTGCCTATACCAAACAGTGCAGGTGACACACTTCCGCTAGCCACTTTAATTAAGGTGACTGGGACAGGTGCCAGTGGGCCGGAGCGCATGGCCACATAAATGAACAGTGCACTCAGTGGCAGCAACACCGCAACCAGGGCCCATGTTCGACTTTGCAGGCGAAATAATTTCATCATGCGCTCCTGATACCGCGGAGATAAATGTTAAATACTCGAGGTGCCTCCTGAGCTAATTTTTTCACGTCTCCGGCCAGAAGGGACTGCATTACTAACCCCTGTATGCTGCCGACAAACAGGCTCACTGCTGCATCATTATCAAGCCCCGAATACAACTCCCCCTCAGCCTTGCCCGCTTCAATGAATTTATGTATGCGCTCTCTGTAGTGGCTTATCAGTGTCTGTGCCATGCGTTTTGGCGCGGTATCGCTGGCATGCTGCAGCTCACCAAAGAGCATGCGGGGAACGCCTGGGTGTTCAGCTACAAATGAAACATGTGCCATGAACATCGCTTCGAGTGCTGCTGTAGGGGATGCGATGGATTGCACAGCCTTGTCCACTCGGGATAGCAGGCGCTTTGATACCCACTCCATTACTGCGCTGAGAATCGCGTCCTTGTTTGGGAAGTGTTTGAACAGTGCGCCTTGTGACAGCCCCATGCGATTGGCAATAGCTGCGGTGGTTATATCGTTTGGGTTCTGCTCTGCCGCAAGTTCTATTACCGTTTCAACCGTAATGGCCCTGCGTTTATCCCCCGATAGATGTTTGACATGAAGTGCCACGATTGCTCCAAAAGTAAGTGAATGGTTACTTACTTTATACCTTTTAATCATATTGTCAATAACGTCATGGTGTGCCAGGTCGGCGGGGGTACACCAGGGCTGGTGGGATAGGGTGATAGATTCAGGAGCAAAGAATCTGGAGACGGCCACTGTTTTTAATTACAGTCGTAGATTCTTTTATATTGCCCTCCCAATATGTCTGCATGGTTTTAGAGACAAACGTTTCGCAGGCTTAATTACATTGTACTCGGCTAGTCATCCCAGTGCCCAAAACCCGGGATAGTGACATCATGTTCATCGTATAACCCCTGTTTTGCGCTTTGGTGACAGCTGTCACAGTTACTAAAAGATTTCACTTTGGGATTATCCTGCACCATGCGTTGCGGAAGCTCGCTGTGCTCATGGAGAAAATAGCGCATCTCGGTAATGCGCAACGGCAACGGCCGATCGCCTTGGGCCGCCATGATCTTATTCGGTAAACCGTAATTGCTTCTGCCAGCCGCGTTATTCAATAAAAAGTTGCGCAGGGTGTTGAGGTCGCTTTCGGAAAGTTCGGCATTTTCTCCGAAATGATCATCTAGATTGTTGGTAATGGTTTCCCATGAAGTGGCGGGTAACAGGCCTGGTTGATAGGGGAAATGGCAACTCCCACACTCCTCGATGTAGCGTTGGCTTTCTACAGGATCGATACCTGTCTTTGTCTTTTTGAACCAGGAGAATAGCGCATTATTGCTCTCATCGTTGCTACTTAATGCCACGCCCGTAATGGATAGCAGTGACACAGTGAGTGTGCTTGCAATGACCCGGTGTAATTTTTTCATGTTGCTTGCCCCGTATTTCAATTGAATTATATTTACTGTTGGATAAACAGAATCAGGTCACCCTTCTCCTGTGGTGTACATTCTCGTCCCAAGGTCCACTTGCAGTTTCGCTTGAACCATTTTTCAATCTTTTTTCCCTCGGATAAACGTTGAGGTGAGATTGATGGGTTCATCGGTTCGATCGGTTTTCCTGTACGATTATGTTTTCCTGGAAGTGTGAGATCACTTCCATGGCAGTTGGTACAGCTTCTATCTGCGCCGCTCTTTGTATCCTGGGATACACTGAGCCAGATGCGCTTTCCTGCTTCTGCACTGAATGGGCCGGCACCTTGGCTGAGATAGCTGGCCAATGCCTGCTCTGATGCCGGTGATGCTTGTACGGTTACTGAAAGCAGCAACAGAAATATGCTTAGGGAAGTCTTCATTCGGCGGCCTCTATTTAATCGATTATTGTGATTGCTGTTTACGACCGGTAAACATAGAGCGGATCAGGTTTTCACTGTGTTGAAAACTGGCGGCTAATACCCCGGCAAGATGGAATAGAACCAGCAGCATGGTGAAGTTGGCAAGGAATTCATGAACCTCTTCAGCGGCTTTACCCACATAAACAGGCAGACCGTTCATCAGGCCTGCCAAGGGTCCGGCAGACTGCTCTACACCATAGGTAGCCATACCGGACAGCGTGGTGAGAATCAGGGACAGTAACAGTGCAAACACCATTGCACCTCCCGCGGGGTTGTGTCCGACATAGCGTTCCGCTGTGAAAGTTAGGACACGCTTGAGGTAGCTGAATACGTTTTGTGGTGGTTGGATGAAATCACTGAAACGGGCGTGCCTAGTACCGACAAATCCCCAGATGAGACGAAAGAGTATCAGTCCCAGTATTGTGTAGCCGGCATAGCTATGCAGCGAGATGAAGTCATCTTCCGTGATGTAGGCGATGATAAAGCAGGCGGCTAGGGACCAGTGAAATACTCTTACAGGCAGGTCCCAGACCTTGATCTCTTTTTGTGGCAGTGTTGTGTGCATGGCATTTCTCCAAATTGTCTGGAGAGAGCCTATCAATTGAAACTGAAACCAAGCTTAAAATGCGTGAATTTTAAGGGTGGATGTTACGGCTGCCAATATTCCTTGTCCTGTTACTTATCCAAATTCATACATCGCCATACCAATATTCCCATACATGAAACTTTGATGAAAACGTCGGCCTGGTTTAGTTTTATTGCCTGCGGACCAGGCGACGATGAGTGGCGCAAAATGTTCAGGTGTGGGGTGAGCTTGATCAAATAGAGGGGTGAATTGTTGTGGATTAATGACCCTGTCGAATCGATTACCTTCTACATTCTGCTGTAACCAATACTCAAATTTTTTTGCCCAAACATCGGTGCGTCCCTCTCTGTTCATGGTGCGAAGATTGTGTACTGAACCGCCAGAACCAATAATCAAAACACCCTGTTCCCGGAAGGGTGCCAGTGCCTCTCCAAGTTTTGCCGATTCACGTAAAGTACCCATCGGGAGCGATACTTGGATGACAGGGATTTCTGCCGTAGGATAGATCAGCATCAAAGGAACCCAAGCGCCATGATCCAGTCCGCGCTCCTGATCCAATGCCACACTGAATCCTGATCTCTCAAGCTGTTGAGCGATCTGTCCGGCCAGGGCCGGATCCCCCTTGGCTGGGTAGTTGAGCTGATAAAGGGCTTCAGGGAAGCCGCTAAAGTCATAGATTATTCGATGGGATGTAGCAGTGGTAATGCCAATAGGGGTATGTGTCCAGTGGGCAGAGATGATAATGATGGTTTTTGGCGACGCTATTTTTTTGCCGAGATTTTTAAGTGTGGTGTTGGCGACATGATCAGTAAGGACGAAGTCAGGCGCGCCATGTGAGATGAAAAGTGCGGGTTGCTTGTCTGGCATAATCAGATCCACGGTAATAGCTGTAATAGTGATTACTTTCTGAAAAGCATAGCCGATTTTTTATTCCGCTGTTTTTTGAACCCTTTGCATTGATCTCCGACAAACAGTTAGGCGATATGTTATTCCGGTGGCAGATCCGTAGGGTGGGCACGTTTTTTGTGCCCACGCGAATGCTCCATAATTACTACGTGGGCACACACGGCGTGCCCACCCTACCTGGCTATTTTGAATAGTGAATCCTTCCTGAAAGCATAGCTGCTTTCTTAGTTGGGTGCATTTTGAACCGTTTGTCTTGATCTCCGACATACAGTTAAGCGATATGTTATTTAGGCGACAGAAAAGAGCTAAATTTCGCAGTAGAATTAAACTAACAATAATTAAGTGTGTCAGCGGGTAGCGGCACCGGTATTGGGGAGAGATATCATGGATAGGCTGCGTAAATTACCACTGTTGATTCTAGTGCTTCTGAGTCTGAGTGCGCCAATCAATTCACGAGCGGATACGCTGGATACCCTGCTGAATGTGCTGGTGGTAGCCGGTATTGTTGATCCTGCCATTGTGGATGCCAAAGATCTGGTCAATTGCCTGGTCACACAACCTCCGCAGGCGTGCGTAGGAGGTGAGTTGCAGTCAGCCGGCTTTATGCCAGAAGATCCGGGTGTGCGAGCTGTTGTCGAAGTTGTGCAAGCGGCTTATGGCAGTGATTGGCTCAAGGTGCTTGAAGTCACTGGGACCGATGTCTTGTTTCAGGTAGTTTGTAAAGCAGGGCTGAGTACCACGGGGCCGATCAGTTCGTTCGTCTGTGGTGGGCTATTCGCAGAGGTAGTCTCAAAAGGTAAACCGGTTGTTCGGCAGGTATTAGTGGCGATTGGCAGTGGCTCTATTGGTGACTGGGTGAAGCTGGTGACCATGGCGGGTCCAGAACTGGGTTGCAGTCTGATCCCTGATAGCATTCCGGGCAAAGATGCGGTTTGTGGACCGTTGGCAGAGGTGTTGGCCTATGCGGTGGATGCCTTCAACGATGCGGCCAATGCCGTTTGGGGTGGCATCAATAATCTGGGTGACTGGGTCTCTGGTCAGTCGAAACACATGGATCGTGACCACTATTACGCACTCTACTGGCAGCCCTGGTATCACTACGGAACCTGGTTGGGTGTAGCCAATAACTGGCAAGGGTGGGGTACGCTATTAGCCTATGTGCGTGATCCCTGCGAGCGGTATTTTGACTCGCACACTATGAGTCAAGAGAATGCCCAGGAGTTGTGTGATGGCCAGCGTGACCGCTTCAGTAACGAAGTGAAGGCGTTCAAGAGTGCACTGGACGTTGCACCAGATGCTTACTACGAGATGGCCATTAAACACCTGCCCGCCATCTATGCGATTGAGGACTATGGCAAGCTGACCAACAGTAGCAAGCGTACTTTTGTTCGAGGGCTGTGTGAAACCCACATGCGGGGTCTGTTCCCCTTTCCTGAACCCAATCCGGCACGCTGTCAGTCCCTCAAGGCCTCGGCTGACAAGCTGACGGGTTCATTCAAAGATATGTTGATGCAGCTGTATAACCAATGCCTCACTGATCAGAACACACAGCAGCCCACGCCGAGCGTTGCCTCCTTCGTCTGTACGCCATTGGGTAATCGTTTTGTTGCCGAGTTCGATCAGGAGAAGGCCAAGCTGGATGACAAGATCCGTGATCTGGTTATTGCGGGCTGTCTGCCACCCACGGGGTGGAGTCCTGAGGATGGTATCAACTTAAAGTGTTTGAACTATCCCGCCTACGATCAGTGCCGTGATGTCTTCGGTCAGGTGAACACGGATAACTACTGCAGCCTGGATCAGGTCAAGGCAGATAATAAACTGGCCCGTGCCATTCGTAATGAGTTGGGGCTGAAACGTTGTGGGCTCAGTGGCGATACAACGGTGGTTTGTACACGCCCCTGGAAAAAGGAGCGCTGTGAAGTGCTGCGTAAGGCCGCCATTCAGGGCTTGTCACAACCGTCAGCATTGCGCTGTGAACTGATGTTTGATTCCAGTTATCTGTCGGGTTGGGATAAGGCGAGAGTGGTAGTCAATGCACTGAACACGATCTCTCGTGGTGATGCCGTATTGCCAGGAGAGAGCAATACGGAGGCTGATAAAACAGGGATAAACGGAAAACCTCGGATAGATAAAAAACCCGTACTACGGATGGACAAAAAACCTGTAGAGATGCTCAAGGCTGAAATTTCACCGGCCACTATCTCGGCGCAGCAATTTATGCCGGCCAACTGTGCAATCATCTGGGACAATTTGGGTATTCACTGCACCGATTCATCGGTGGTCTTGAAACTCAGATCTTATTACCCTGAAATGGAGGCATTGCCCCTCTGTCAGCAAGATCCCAATCACGATGGCTCCAGTGTCGTCTGTTACTCAGGTACCCTGCAGATCCCGATGCCTGGATCGAAAACAATTGTAATTGATCCGGACGATCTGAATAAGTTCGGAAAGCAAGATATTAGTGCAGTGTTGCCGGGTAAGAAACCTGAAAAAGGGCGAGGTGGCATGGGGGGATTTGCCCCGGCCCAGCAAGAGGCGTTGACAAAATCACGCATGGCTTCTAAGCCTGCGCTACCGGATATCACAAGCAGAGAGACCTTGACCGTGGGAGGTACGGCCGTTCAGTGGGAGGGTGTTCATGCTATCAATGGCAATCTGCCGGGTTGCCAGATCCAGTTGGTTTATCATGTGAGCAATAAAGGTATGGCGGACAGTCCGGCCTTTGCCTTGAAGTGGTTAGATATGAATACAAACCAACAGATCAAGTTGCAACGTATCTATGGATTGAAAAAAGATGTGGAGTACCTGAGAACGGAGATGGTCTCCATTCATCCTGGAGACAATCGCTTTATGTTGAAACTGGACAGTGCTGCTGAAGTGAGTGAGCTGAATGAAGGCAACAATGAGCTGTCGGTTACTATTCGCTACTCAGGGCGTTGTGGTTTGACCACGCTGCAGCCCACGCCGCGGATCATTGCTACACCGCCTTCAAGTGAAAAAACCAAGAAGGAACCCGCCAGCAAGTTTACCCCGACCCTGAAACAGGGAGGATTCAAACCCCTCAGTCCGACAGAATAAAGGGCGTGACTCGAATGGCACTTACTTAAGCCAAGAACCACCGTCATCCCGGCGCAGGCCGGACTAAAGCGCGAAGCGCGTTGAACGACTGAAAGTCAGCCCGCAGGGTGAGCGAAGCGAATAATCCATACCGCTTAGAACATAGGGCGGGCCGTGCCCGCCGATGGCGCCCATGGGGCGCCCTATGGCGTGTTGCCAATGAAGAGCCCATCACTACATAGTGTAGAAGAAGGAGCAAACGGTCTAGATCAGAAACAGTGTTGCGAGTCCAAGGAAACTGAGAAAGCCGATTACATCGGTTACAGTCGTCAGGATCACGGCGCCAGAGAGCGCGGGATCGATACCCCAGCGGTTAAGCAGCAGGGGAATGACAATACCCGATAATGCGGCGGCGAGCAGATTTAGGATCAGGGCTATGCCGATGATCAGCGCAATCCCTATGTTGCCAAACCAGAGGTAAGTGACCAGCGCTACTACGACCGCCCACACCATGCCATTCACGGCGCCGACCAGAACTTCTTTGGTTAACAGCCAGCGTACGTTGGCGTTGGCGATCTGGTTAAGCGCCAGAGCGCGAATCGTCAGGGTCAGTGTCTGACTACCGGCTATTCCACCCATACTGGCTACGATCGGCAGTAAAACAGCCAGGGCAACAATCTGCTCCAGCGCCTCTTCAAACCGGCCAATCACCCAGGCGGCGATGAATACGGTGATCAGATTGATACCCAGCCACACGCCCCGCCGTCTGGCGCTGGGCAATACTGGTGCAAACATATCCTCTTCATCATTCAAGCCGGCACTGCGCAGCAGGGCGCGGTCAGACTCTTCACGGATAACGTCAACAATATCGTCGATGGTGATGCGTCCGAGCAGTTTTCCCGCACTATCCAGCACGGCCACCGAGATCAGATCGCGTCGCTCAAACAGAGCGGCCACATCATGTTCGCTGAGATTGTCCCGAACAGTGGCCGCCTCGGGTTGCATGATCGCTTCCACTTCGGTTTCTGGATTACTGGTCAGTACATCAGCCACATCCAGCTTGCCGAGATAAAGTCCTTCATCATCGATCACCATCAAGCTGTCTGTATGGGGCGGTAGAGATTCATGTCTTCTTAACCAGCGCAGAACAACCGCAATGGAAACGTCTTTACGTACGCTGATGACGTCGGTGCTCATCAGGCGGCCGGCACTCGCCTCCTCAAAGGTGAGGACGCTGTCCAGGCGTTTTCGGTGATCAGCATCCATGGAGATCAGCAGCGCGTTGGTCAGGTCTTCCGGTAATTCATCGATGAACTCGGCCAGATCCTCGGGCGCCATTGATTCGGCAGCGGCGACCAACTCACCCTCATCCATTTCGTCGACAATGGTGGTACGGGCTTCGTCATGCAGAAATGAGAGGACTTCACTCTCTTGGGCGACGGGGACTACATCCCACAATTCGCTCCGCTGCTCAGGCGGGAGTGATTCCAGCAGATTGGCTACTTCTGCCGGATGGGTGGCCAGCAGGGTTGCGGTCAGCTCTTCCTGTCTACCGGCTTCCAGGTCGGAGATGACCTGATCAAGTAGGGCGGTTTGAGTGGGAGCTGTTTCGAGTTCAGTCATTTTTTTGCTTCTATCTTTGATTCATCGAACTTCGCCGAAGAGTAAAATGGCCTGCTGTGCGGATGAGATTATCAGCAGGCAATCCTAATATGACAGCCGTTGAGGTAGGGTAGTTGCAGACTCCTCGGTATGGCAGTGCCGAAGTTTGTCGGTTTTACGGTGGCGGTTCGTCAGGAATCTCGGCTAATGTGGCGATGCCTTCGACTTCAATAGTGACATGACTCACCCTGGGCAGTGCTTTTTTTACCGCGGTTTCCAGCTCGTCAATGATCTCTTCTGTACGCTGGAGTGTAACGATCACTGAAGCGCGGGCTGCTGCGTAACAGTGTAGCTTGGCATCGTTACGTTTTTTGGATGGCAGCTGGCTCAATATGGCTTCGCGCTCTGCCTGGATACGTTCGTGCAGACCGGGCACTACCGCCTCTTCACGCAGTTCGATCTCGGCGACCAGTATGGTGTTGGTTTCATCAATGATGATCGAACGAAGGTCATGACAGCGCTCGACCTGATGATGTTTCTTGGTGACCCGGAGAAAGGTTGCCTCTGCCTCACTATCACGTAAATCAGCGAGGAAACGCATGTTGGTAAAGCCTAGATAGAAGGCGATCATTCCCAGCGTGATTGCAATAAGCGCTGAGAAGCTGACATCCCAGATGCCGTTACCAGTGAACGCGGTCAAACCGACACCGAGCGCTGCGAACGCCAGGCCAAGCATGGCGACGGAATCCTCCAGTACCACGGCCACCAGGGTTGGATCGTCGGCTTCGAGAAGAAAACTGAACGGATTACTTTTCCCCGCGTTGTGCATCTTTATCAGATAGGCCTTCAGGGCCACCAAAAAAGAGTACCCCTCCAGTAGGAAGGCGATAGCCAGCACCGCCAAGTTGATCCAGAGCGGGTTGAGCGTGAGCCCCATAAAGATAGAGGGTTCACTCGCGACCTTGGTACCCAGGTCGTGCCAGGAGTGCCAGGCATGAGAGAGTCCAAGTCCGGATCCAATGGAGAAAAGTCCTATGGCGCTCCAGAGGTTCCACAGATACTTTTTCTGTCCATGACCAAAAGCATAACGGTTATCGGCAGGGCGCCCACCTTCACGCAGGCCGATCAGCAGAAAGCCCTGGTTGAGCGTATCCATCAACGAATGGACGGACTCGTTCATCATCGCGGCTGAGCCACTGATCATGGCGGCGAAAAATTTGATGACCGTGACAATACTATTGGAGATGATGGCGGTTATAACCGCCGTTCTGGATCCGTGGGCCATTCTGTTTACAACCCCTTGATAAAGACTTTGGAGTTGCGCTGGTAGTTGTACATCTCCCGCTTGGCCATCGGTAGCGTGCTGACCTGAGACGGCAGGAAGCCCCGTTCTCTGAACCAGTGTGCTGTCTGGGTGGTGAGCACGAATAGCCGGTCGATGCCTGAAGCAAGTGCCCGTTTCTCCATATGCTCAAGCAAGGCGTCACCGCGACCGCTATTGCGATAGTCCGAATGTACGGCGACACCTGCCAGCTCAGCGATCCTGTCCTGAGGGTAAGTGTGCAGGGAGGCACAGCCGATAATCATGCCGTCCAGTTCGACGACAGTGAAGCGCTCGATCTCGGTTTCCAATAGATCACGAGAACGTCTCACCAGTGTGCCTTCGGCCTCCAGTGGACCAAGCAGTTCCAGGATACCGCCGATATCATCAATCCGGGCATTGCGTATCTCTTCATAGGGTTCTGCTGTCAATAGTGTGCCAGCACCATTGCGGGTAAACAGCTCCTTAAGCAGCGCCCCGTCCATATGGCGGCCGATCAGGTGGGTCCGTTTTACCCCGCCCCTGCAAGCCTTGACGGCATGATTCAACTGTTGTACCAGCTCCTCAGGCAAATTTTTACGCCGCGCCAAGAGCACTTCCACTTCACGGGGAATGACGTTGGTCAGTACCTTGCCCCGGGTGTTGGTCACGCCCTTTCCTTCGGTCAGCATGATGAGCTTATCGGCACCCATTGCGATGGATACGGAACTGGCTACATCGGCTGCACTGAGGTTGAACACCTCACCGGTCGGTGAGTAACCCAGTGAGGGGATGAGTGCAATAGCGCCAGCATCCACGACGCGCCGAATGGCATCCGCGTCGATACGTCTTACGACCCCGGTGTGGCCGTAATCAACGCCATCCCGAATGCCGATCGGTTTTGCCGTGACAAAATTGCCAGAGACTACCCGAATATGTACCCCGGCCATCGGAGAGTTGGCCAAACCCATGGATAGGCGTGCTTCAATCTCTACCCGCACGGCACCTGTGGCATCTTTCACACAGGCCAGTGCGGCTTCATCAGTGACCCGTAAGCCATTGATGTATTGCATCTCGGCTTGATGCAGACCTAAACGTTCTTCGATCTGGGGCCGGGCGCCATGTACCAGGACCAGTTTCAGCCCAAGTCCATGCATCAGTGAGATATCGTGAATGAGATCAGCAAAACTCTGATCAGCAACCGCTTCACCACCAAAGACAATGACCACCGTCTTGCCACGATGGGCATGGATATAGGGCGAAGAGTTACGAAACCAATCAACGAAGGGGTCGTGTGCCTTTTTTCTGTTTTTTGCCACTCGCGCAGTTCCCGTTTAATCTATAGACGAGTCTGAAAACCAGGCTCTTCTGTGCTCCATAATGTAAACCCCATTACAGAATAATTCGAGCGGTTAAAGGCCGGTTGCTGAAAAAATCGTGAAAAAATACATAGTTTTACTGTTATTCCTATTGTCAGGATGCAGTTCTCCCCAGTTAGGGACAATCCAGGTAAACAATATCAACGCCTATGTTGAGCTGGCCGTTACACCGGAACAAAGGGAGCAGGGATTGATGTATCGGCAGCAATTGGAAAAAGATCAGGGATTGCTGATGGTATTTGAAAAACCGCAGCAGGTGAGTCTCTGGATGCTTAATACCTTGATCCCATTGGATGTGGGCTATTTTAATAAACAGGGCGAGTTACTGGCGACAACGCAGATGCTGCCGGATGGTGGAAAACAGTTGTACCATTCACCGCCAGAAACCTTCTATGTCCTCGAGATGAACCGTGACTGGTTTAACCGCTACGGTTTGAAGCCTGGGGCGCAATTGACACTTCCAGAAAGCTTTAAGCGCCACTGAGTAGATGTTTACAAACAGAAGTGTCGAATAAGATCTCGTAACACTTTAATCATCGGCTGGATGCGCTCCAGGCCAAGAAATTCATTGGGCTGATGGGCTTGGTCAATATCACCTGGACCCAGAATCAGGGTGTCCATGCCGAGCTGTTGCAGGAACGGAGCCTCTGTACCAAAGGCGACCGATGCCGCGCTGTGTCCGGTGAGTCTTTCTGCTGTCTGTACAATTTCAGTATCGGCCGCAGTCTCCATTGAGGGGACGCCGGGGAAGGGCGTGAAGATCTCCAGGCGCAGTTCACTGCCGGCCATCAACTTTTCCAGCCGCTGTTGCAACTCTTCGTGCAGGCTCTGCAGTGCCATACCCGGAAGCGGGCGCAGGTCTATCTGTAGTTCACAGCTGGCACAGATGCGATTCGGATTGTCGCCGCCATGGATATGCCCCAGATTGAGGGTGGGCACTTCCACCTCAAACAGGGGATTGCGATAGCGTGCCTGTAATTCGTCGCGCCATTGCAGGATGTCACCGATCACCCGGTACATCCCCTCCATTGCATTGACACCCAGTGCGGGGTTACTGGAGTGCCCGGAGCGACCATGCAGCCGTATAACCTCCATGGTGATCCCTTTGTGCATGCGGATGGGCTTGAGTCCAGTCGGTTCACCGATTACCGCATGGCGACCCAGTCGACGATGGGTATCGACCAGTGCTTGTGCGCCACACATGGTGCTCTCTTCATCGGCCGTTGCCAGCAGTGTCAGTGGGTGCTTGAGCTTTGTCAGGTCCAGGTCACGTACCGATTCCAGCACCAGGGCAAAGAAGGCCTTCATGTCGGAGGTGCCCAGCCCGTAGAGACGATTGTCCCGTTCGATGAGTTTGAACGGGTCTGTCTGCCAGCGATTTTCGTCGTAAGGGACGGTATCCGTATGGCCTGACAGTACCAGGCCATCTGGGCCTTTGCCGGCGCTGGCGACCAGGTTGTACTTACCCGACAGACCGGGGATAGGCAGTACCTCAACGCTAAATCCGGCGCTACGACACCAGTCCGCCAGATGCTGAATGACTTGCTCATTGGTCTGGTCCCACTGAGGACTGATACTGCTGACAGAGGGTGCAGCGATCAGCTGTTCAATCATTGGAATCAGGGCGGGTGCGGACATAATGACTCTTACAGGTTGTGGATGGTTTAAAGGGTGTCGATCTTCTTCGGGGATCTTTTATCAGGCGTAGCGATCGAGATTTTCCAGCCAGCGGTTGATCTCTTTGGTTCCACGCTCCAGAAAGCCGGGATCCTGATAGACTTGGGCGATGACAATAATTCCTTGCCCCCTGGCCAGTAGTTCGAGGGAGAGTTCACGCGCCTCTTCGGGGTAGCCCATCTGGGCGAACTGTTTTGCCAGCCATAGCTGAAACATATCGAACAGTTGCTTGGCATCGCTCTTCAGTTCCGGTTGATCTTTGCCCAACTCGACATTGAGTGAACCCATTGGACAACCTGAGCGCAACAGGGCCGGTGTGCTGTCATACATGATCTGTACAAACCGCTCCAGTCGATCGAGCGGTGTCTTGATGCTCTTATCCCAATCAGCAAGCATCACCTTGGTGGTCTCCAGGCGATGCTTTATTACGGCTTGCAACATCTCCTCCTTGGTCTTGAAATAATAGTAGATGTTGCCGCGAGGCACTTCGGCCTCATCCACCACATCGGTAAATGAGGTGCGGTTATAGCCCTTCCGGTAGAAGAGCTGATTGGCGGCATCAATGATTCTCTGCTGAGTACGTTCGCTTTTTGTCGTCATAGTATTGAACAGTGCATGAGTAGTGTTTGGATTATAGTCCTAAATTATCACCCGAAATGGAATCGACTATGCTATTTAATTATTGCATGCACAGGATCCGTCTATGAAACTTATAGTATTGGTTTTCCTTTTTCTCTTGTCTGGGTGGCAGCAGATCGCTGGTGCATCGGCAGCTATAACACTCCCTAATGGTTTCCAGATCACCGTAGCTTTGGAGGGTGTGCCGGATGCCCGCTCCTTGGCGCTTGGTGATCAGAAAACGCTGTTTATCTCAACCCGAAGGGCGGGAAAGCTCTATGCCGCACGCGATGAGAAGGGAGATGGCAAGTTCTCGCGTCCGGTGTTGCTTGCTGAGGGGTTGCGTATGCCCAACGGTATTGCCTTCCATGAAGGTGCACTTTATGTGGCGGAGAATCACCGCATTACCCGTTTCGACGGCATTGAGGGTCGGTTGCACAATCCTCCAGCCCCGGTGGAGATCGCCAAGCTCCCTACGGAAAGGCATCATGGCTGGCGTTATATCGCCTTTGGACCCGATGGGTTGCTGTATGTCTCCATTGGTGCGCCTTGTAATATTTGTAATGAGCCGGGTTACGGCACGATTATCCGTATGCGTCCTGATGGAAAAGGACGGGAGCTGTTTGCCGAAGGCGTTCGCAACTCCGTAGGCTTTGACTGGGCGCCCGGAACAGGTGATCTCTGGTTCAGCGATAACGGGAGAGATTGGCTGGGTGATGACCTGCCTCCGGATGAGATTAATCGCGCTGAATCGCCCCGTTTACACTTCGGCTATCCCTATTGTCACGCCGGTTATCTGGCCGATCCTGAATTTGGCATGCTACGGCCTTGCGAAGATTTTACTCCGCCAGCTTTAACGCTTGGTGCGCATGTCGCCCCGTTGGGAATACGTTTCTATACGGGAAAGCAGTTTCCAGCAAAATACCAGGGTCAGCTATTCGTGGCGGAGCACGGTTCCTGGAATCGAAGTGAACCGGTTGGCTATCGGATAGGGTTGGCGCGAATCGAGTCAGGTGAGGTTAAGTCCTATGAGCCCTTCGCGACGGGCTGGCTCGGAACTGGTGGTGCGGTGAGCGGTCGGCCAGTTGACCTGTTGGAGATGCCAGACGGTTCATTACTGGTCTCAGATGATCATGCCGGGTTGATTTATCGCATTACCTATAACCCCTGATGCTGGGGGGTGCTGTAAAGCAACAAATGGTGGATAATTGACTGATTACTTCCTGATTTAACACAAGCTGGAGAGGATCATGCCCCAATACCGTTCCCGTACTACCACCCATGGACGCAACATGGCCGGAGCGCGCGCCCTGTGGCGTGCCACCGGAATGAAAGACGGGGATTTCGATAAGCCGATCATCGCTGTCGTCAATTCATTCACCCAATTTGTACCGGGCCACGTTCATCTGAAAGATATGGGGCAGTTGGTGGCGCGAGAGATTGAGAAAGCCGGTGGTGTGGCGAAAGAGTTCAATACCATCGCCGTGGATGACGGTATTGCGATGGGCCATGGCGGCATGCTCTATTCACTGCCGTCCCGCGACATCATTGCGGATTCCGTAGAGTATATGGTCAACGCCCACTGTGCCGATGCCATGGTCTGTATCTCCAACTGCGACAAGATCACCCCGGGCATGTTGATGGCTGCCCTGCGCCTGAATATTCCTGTCGTGTTTGTCTCTGGTGGTCCGATGGAATCGGGCAAGACACGCCTGCATGGCAAGGATCTGAAGCTGGATCTGGTGGATGCCATGGTGATGGCGGTAGATGATAAAGAATCTGATGAGGATGTGGCCGCTGTTGAGCGTTCAGCCTGCCCTACCTGCGGCTCTTGTTCCGGCATGTTTACCGCCAACTCCATGAACTGCCTGACCGAGGCGCTGGGGTTGAGCCTGCCGGGCAATGGTTCGCTGCTGGCGACCCATGCTGATCGCCGTGACCTGTTCCTGGAGGCGGGTCGCCTGGTAGTGGATATCGCCCGCCGCTATTACGAGCAGGATGAGGTGGCAGTGTTGCCCCGGTCTATCGCCAGCTTTAAGGCCTTTGAGAATGCCATGTGCCTGGATATTGCCATGGGGGGTTCTACCAATACCGTGTTGCATCTGCTGGCAGCAGCCCATGAAGGCGAAGTGGATTTCACCATGGCCGATATCGATCGGCTGTCACGTAAGGTCCCGCATCTGAGTAAGGTGGCCCCCTCCACCCAGCTCTATCACATGGAAGATGTGCATCGTGCCGGTGGTGTCATCAGTATCCTGGGTGAATTGGCCAAGGGTGGTCTGATCCATACCGATGCCGGCAGCGTGCACAGTGGCACCCTGGGGCAGGCGATTGAGAAATGGGACATTGGCAGAACCCAGGATGAGACGGCGCTCAGCCGTTATCTTGCGGGTCCCGCCGGTATACCAACCCAGACTGCGTTCAGTCAGGAGACACGCTGGCCTAGCCTGGATGTCGATCGTGAAAAGGGTTGTATCCGCAGCATCGAGCATGCCTATAGTCAGGACGGTGGTTTAGCTGTGCTGTACGGCAATCTGGCTGAAGCGGGCTGTATTGTGAAGACGGCCGGTGTGGATGAGTCGATCCTCAAGTTCAGTGGTCCTGCGCGTATTTTTGAGAGTCAGGATGCTGCAGTCGAAGCGATTCTGAATGATCAGATTAAACCGGGTGATGTGGTATTGATTCGCTATGAAGGCCCCAAAGGCGGTCCCGGTATGCAGGAGATGCTCTATCCCACCAGCTACCTGAAATCAAAAGACCTGGGCAAGGCCTGTGCCTTGATCACCGATGGTCGTTTTTCTGGCGGTACTTCCGGCCTCTCCATCGGTCACTGCTCTCCCGAAGCGGCAGAGGGTGGCAACATTGGCCTGGTGGAGGAGGGTGATCTGATCGAGATTGATATCCCGGGGCGTACCATCAATCTGGCCATCAGTGAGGCCGATCTCTCTGCGCGCAGAGTGGCGATGGAGACCAAGGGTGAGCAAGCCTGGTTACCCATTGGGCGTGAGCGTGTGGTTTCACAGGCACTGCAAGCGTATGCCGCATTGACTACCAGTGCGGCACGCGGTGCGGTACGTGATTTGAGTCAGCTGAAACGTTAACTCGCTATAGAGGGTTGTAGTGCTGGGAGTCGGAGTCAATCCGTGTAACGGTGTGGGTTTTAATCACTTCGCTGTGTGGCTTGACTCCGACTCCTTGGTTTACGACACCCGCTATCTCAAAAGTTAGAGCGAACCCCAGGAGCTTTTGCGTTTACGTACACGCAGGCTTGGCAGGATCAGTCCAAGAATAATACCGCCTACCACGACACCGCCGCCGATCAGGAACCAACGCTGATTGCTGTCGTTGCTCAGTTCACGGTTTTCCTGCTTCAGGTCCTCGGCTTCCCTCGTCAGCGTGGCTACCTGCTTGCGCAGATCATTGCGCTCATTGGAAATGCGCACGGCATTGGCAGCGGTTCGGGTGATGGCTTGCAGCTCCTCATCGAGCTTCTGCTTCTCCTGTTGCAGTTTGCTATGCTCGCTGGTAAGGGCCTTGAAATCATCCTGCAACTTGCTCAGTCGTGCACTCAGACGGCCGGGCTCCTCCTGTAACTGGGCCAGTTTGGCCTCGGCATTCACCAGGCGATCCCGTGCGCTGGGAATCGGCATCAGTTGCCTGGTAAGGATGTAACCGGTGGTGCCGTCCTTGGTTTTGACCAGCGAATAACCGGTTTCGTTATTCGTGCTAATCAGTTCAACATCGTATCCGCTGGGTAACATGCGGGTGATTTTGTGGGTTGAACTTTCGCCGGAACGTAAGGTGACCTTGAACTGGTCGGTTACGTAACGGGTCTCTGCCTGCAGATGAGTAACGGCTGTCAGCAGTGTCAGAGTGATCAGGAGTTTTTTCACGCTTACCTCAATGTTGGTGTAAAAATTATGCCGCATTCTTTCAGATCGCCTACTCACTGTCCAAGTCGAAGATCACAAATTAATCGACATTCAACCCTATTTCGACCTGTTATACACACTTATAGACAATCGTTACCGTAGTTAAAATCTGATGTCAACAGCCAATCGCCCTCTGTGAGTAAAAATTATAACATTCTGTTTATAAAGGAGATTATTAATTGTATGAAAAATTATCAATCTAACAGGAATGTAGTATTTTGGCGGGTTCAGGCGGTTTAATCAGAATTTGTCCACAAAGTTATCCACAGGATCTGTGAGTAACCGATAAACCACTTTTGTGACAGATGGATGTCACTTTTGTTGCATGCTTTGTCTCACGAAGTATCGCTAAGTTACTGATTTATGGTGTTGAAGGATAAAAAAATGGGCCATTGTTACGATTGATGAGCTAGAAAAGAGGAATGTGTATATAATGCGCCGCCTTTAAACCTACCTTGGATTGCGGTCCCGATCATGAAACAGTTACGAAACATTGCCATCATTGCCCACGTTGATCATGGCAAAACCACCCTGGTTGACAAGCTTTTACAGCAGTCGGGTACGCTTGGCGACCGCTTCGGACCTGTAGAGCGGTTGATGGATTCCAACGATCTGGAAAAGGAGCGGGGAATCACCATCCTTTCCAAGAATACATCGATTACTTGGAATGACTACCGTATTAATATAGTCGATACCCCGGGGCATGCCGATTTTGGTGGCGAAGTTGAACGGGTTCTCTCGATGGTGGATTCGGTGCTGCTCCTGGTTGATGCCGTTGAAGGGCCGATGCCGCAGACCCGATTTGTTACCCAGAAGGCCTTTCAGCATGGGCTGAAGCCGATTGTCGTCGTCAACAAGATTGATCGAGATGGTGCGCGGCCAGATTGGGTTGTTGATCAGACGTTTGAACTGTTTGATCGTCTCGGCGCCACGGATGAGCAGCTCGACTTTCCGGTTATTTATGCCTCTGCCATCAATGGTTTTGCCGGTGCTGAGAGTGATGTCCGTGAGGGCGATATGACGCCGTTATTTGAGGCCATCGTCAACAACTGTAGTGCGCCGGATGTTGATGTAGACGGTCCCTTTAAAATGCAGGTCTCTACGCTGGCCTACAACAGCTATCTGGGTGCTATCGCTGTCGGCCGTATTACACGCGGAACCGTGCGTAAGAATATGCCCATCACGCTGATTACCCGTGATGGTGATCAACGGCGGGAAAAGATCGGCAAGGTGTTCGGTTTCATCGGGCTTGATCGGGTCGAGGTAGAGAGTGCTTCAGCCGGTGATATCGTGGCGCTTTCCGGTATTGCGGCACCCAATGTATCGGATACCTTGTGTGATCCCGAGCATGCGGAGATCATGCCGCCGCTGACAGTGGATGAGCCGACAGTCAGCATGACCTTTCAGGTGAATACCTCACCCTTTGCTGGAAAAGAGGGCAAATACCTGACTTCCCGGCAGCTGAAGGATCGACTGGAGCGGGAGTTGATTCACAACGTAGCACTGCGCGTGGAGGAGGGTACCGACCCTGAGAAGTTCAAGGTCTCCGGTCGTGGTGAGCTGCATCTCTCTATTTTGTTGGAGACGATGCGACGTGAAGGTTTTGAGATGGCGGTATCTCGTCCTGAAGTTATCTTCCGTGAAGTAGATGGTGAAGTCTGTGAGCCTTACGAGCAGTTGACCGTCGATGTGGAAGAAGAAGACCAGGGCGGCATCATGGAGGCCCTGGGAAGCCGTAAGGGTGACCTGACAGATATGGTTCCAGATGGGAAAGGCCGTGTGCGTCTGGACTATGTCATTCCATCCAGAGGCCTGATTGGCTTTCAGACCGAGTTTATGACCCTGACCTCTGGCTCAGGATTGATCTACCATGTGTTTGACCACTATGGCCCTGCCCAACATGGTGGTATCGCACCACGCAACAATGGTGTGATGATTTCCAATTCTACGGGCAAGGCGCTGGGTTATGCTCTGTTCAACCTGCAGGAGCGGGGACGTCTGTTTACCGAGCATGGCATGGCTGTCTACGAAGGCCAGGTGATCGGCATACATTCCCGGGCCAATGACTTGACTGTCAATCCGATTAAGGGCAAGCAGCTGAATAATATTCGCGCGGCTGGTAACGATGAAAATATCGTATTGACCCCGCCTGTTCGCTTCTCCCTTGAGCAAGCGCTTGAGTTTATTGAAGAGGACGAACTGGTCGAAATAACGCCCAGTGCGATCCGTATTCGTAAGCGTCATCTGAAAGAGCATGAGCGGAAACGGGCATCAAGGACCACGAGTTCAGATTAATAGCGTCCAATAAAAAACCCCGGCAGCAATCCTTGCTGTCGGGGCATGTCGCCGGGCTTGGTTGGCAAAGGGTTCCAGTCCGTGGAATCATCCGTGAGAAGTGGGCCGGTCCATGGGTATCCGTTGTTTGGCGACAGGTATAGATTGCCATGCTTTCCCTGTCTAAGTTGTGCGTTGAATCTCGGGGTTTTGTAGGATAAATCTGAAGAAAGTAAAGCCTGTACTTGGTTTAGTATTCCCTTAAATTTCCGTGTAATATAAAAAATAGTGTAAGTATATCAGCATGATAGGACTTCTTCAGCGTGTTTCATCGGCCTCTGTCGATATATCCGGTCAGCGAGTTGCTGAAATCAACCAGGGATTACTGGTTTTGGTCGGTGTTGAGCGGGAAGATAGCACCCAAAAGTCTGATAGACTATTGGAACGTCTGCTGGGTTATCGGGTGTTTCCAGATGCGGATGACCGCATGAATCTCAGCCTGCGGGATATTCAGGGCGGTTTGCTGCTGGTGCCTCAATTTACCCTCGCCGCCGATACGCATAAAGGGACGCGCCCCGGCTTCTCCTCGGCCGCGACACAGGAAGAAGGTGCACGTTTGTTCGACTACCTCTGCCAGCAGGCCATCACCCTGTATGATAAGGTCAGTACAGGCCAGTTTGGGGCCGATATGCAGGTCAGTTTGATTAACGATGGTCCGGTTACCTTTTGGCTGCAGGTCTGAAATATTTCAAGTCTCGCGACATAAGTCCGTCCTTGGACCGTCGCTCCTGGTCATCCATGACCCCGCGACATAAGTCCATCCTTGGACAAATCAGCCATTTCCCATAGAATGCCCTTTTGGCCGTAACATTATGGCCTGTCATCGTACTGAGAGACGATTTATAGCCGCTGGAGTCGACCCATGCAGCGTAAAGCTGAGATCGAACGTAATACCCTTGAGACCCGAATTAAAGTCAGCCTGAACCTTGATGGTTCGGGGGAGTCGAGTCTGGACACCGGCATGCCCTTTTTGGAGCACATGCTGGATCAGGTGGCGCGGCACGGTCTGATTGATCTTGCAGTAATCTCTAAGGGAGACCTGCACATTGATGGCCACCACTCAGCCGAAGATATCGGCATCACCCTTGGGCAGGCTGTTGCACAAGCCGTCGGTGACAAAAAGGGCATCTATCGTTATGGACACGCCTATGTGCCGCTGGACGAGGCGCTGAGTCGGGTTGTGCTCGATTTTTCTGGTCGGCCCGGGCTGGAGTTCGATGTGAACTTTCCCCGTGCCATGATTGGCGCCTTTGATACCGATCTCTTCTATGAGTTTTTCCAGGGCTTTGTGAACCATGCCGGTGTAACCCTGCATGTGGATAATCTCAAAGGCCGCAACAGCCATCACATTGCGGAGACCGTGTTCAAGGCCTTTGGTCGGGCGCTGCGCATGGCGTTGGAGCCTGATCCCAGGATGGCAGGGGTGATTCCCTCCACCAAAGGTTCTCTTTAATCTCAATACACGCTGGCAGTCTAAACATATGTCGAAATCCATTGCAGTCATAGACTATGGCATGGGCAACCTGCGCTCTGTCTCGAAGGCGATTGAGCATGTCGCTGGGGCGCATGACAAGATCCACGTTACCGATGACCCGGAATTAATCCTGCAGGCCGATCGAGTGGTTTTTCCTGGTCAGGGGGCGGCGCGTGATTGTATGGCCGCAATTTCTAAGCATCATCTGAATCGGGCCGTGCTGAAAGCGGCGGAAACCAAGCCATTTCTTGGAATCTGCATGGGCATGCAGGTGTTGATGCGCTTTAGTGAGGAGAATCAGGGTACCCCGCTCATGGGGCTGTTCGAGGGGCAGGTTAAACACTTTCCGGAATCCAGGGACGCGGAGGGTCATCGACTTAAGATTCCTCAAATGGGCTGGAACAGGGTCAAGCAGACCTTGGATCATCCTCTGTGGGAAGGTATCGATGATGACACGCGTTTCTATTTTGTTCATAGCTACTATGTCGACCCGGAAGATCGCGAACTGGTCGCCGGCACTACGGATTACGGCATCCCGTTTACCAGCGTGATTGCGCGAGATAATCTGTTTGCTACCCAGTTCCATCCAGAGAAGAGCGCGGATGCAGGACTGCGTCTGCTGCAGAATTTTGTCAATTGGGATATCTAGCTATCCCACTGTTTTTAGCTGCTACTTACAAAGGTACTGAACTGTGTTACTGATACCCGCAATTGATCTCAAAGATGGTCGCTGTGTGCGTCTGCGCCAAGGCCGTATGGAAGATGAAACCATCTTCTCCGATGATCCTGTAGAAGTAGCTGGTCGCTGGGTGGATGCTGGGGCGCGCCGCCTGCATCTGGTAGACCTGAACGGTGCCTTTGCCGGTGAACCGGTTAATGGTGGGGTGATTCAGGCGATTGCCAGGGCCTATCCCGACTTGCCGATACAGGTAGGCGGCGGTATCCGTGATGAGAGAACCATCCAGGCCTATCTGGAGGCTGGCGTCAATTTCGTCATTATCGGTACCCAGGCGGTTAAAGAACCGGAGTTTGTAGCCCGTGCCTGTGCCTCGTTTCCAGGGAACGTCATCGTTGGACTGGATGCCAAAGAGGGCATGGTTGCCATTGATGGCTGGGCAACTGTCACTGATCAGGAGGTGACAGAGTTGTCACGCCGCTTTGAACAGGATGGCGTCTCTGCCATCGTCTATACCGATATTGGACGTGACGGCATGATGACTGGCCCCAATGTCGAGGCCACGGCAGCCTTGGCTAACGCGGTCAATATCCCGATTGTAGCCTCCGGTGGTATTACGAATCTGGACGATATCGAGGCGCTGTGCAAGGCTGAAACGCAGAACATTATGGGTGCAATCACCGGTCGTGCCATCTATGAAGGGACGCTGGATTTTGCTGCCGGACAGACGCTGGCTGATAGCCTTAGCCGCTAACTCGGTTGTCCATGAATACTTCGAGAGATTACTGAAATGCTGGCCAAGAGAATCATACCCTGCCTGGATGTCGATGCCGGGCGCGTGGTAAAGGGCGTCAAGTTTGTCGATATCCGTGATGCAGGAGATCCTGTTGAGGTGGCCCGCCGCTATAATCGCGAAGGGGCTGACGAGATCACCTTTCTTGATATCACTGCCAGTTCAGACGACCGCGAGACCATCGTTCACGTAGTGGAGCAGGTGGCCAGCGAGGTGTTTATCCCGCTGACTGTGGGTGGCGGTATCCGTACCACTGATGACGTTCGGCGCATGCTCAATGCCGGTGCTGACAAGGTCGCCATCAATACGGCTGCCGTGTTTAATCCGGAATTCGTGAAAGAGGCCACGAGCCGATTCGGTTCCCAATGTATCGTTGTGGCCATTGATGCGAAGCGCACCAATGCCGAAGGCGAGCCCTCCAAGTGGGAGATATTTACCCATGGTGGCCGTAAGCCTACGGGGTTGGACGCCATTGAGTGGGCGCAGAAGATGGTGGCGTACGGGGCCGGTGAGATCCTGCTGACCAGTATGGATCGGGACGGTACCAAGGTGGGGTTTGATCTGGAACTGACCCGGGCCATCAGTGATGCCGTGACCGTGCCGGTGATAGCCTCGGGCGGGGTGGGTAATCTACAGCACCTGGTAGACGGTGTCTTGCAGGGTGGTGCCGATGCTGTACTCGCTGCCAGTATCTTCCATTTCGCCGAATACAGTATCGAAGAGGCCAAACGGTTCATGGCCGATCAAGGTGTAGAGGTTCGCTTATGAGTGATCTGCTGGAGCGCTTGTCGGCGGTATTGGAATCACGCAAAGATGCCGACCCGGACTCGTCCTACGTGGCCAAGCTCTATAGTAAGGGGCTCGATACGATTTTAAAGAAGATCGGCGAAGAAGCGACCGAGACCGTCATGGCCGCCAAGGACGGGGACAATCAAAAAATTGTCTATGAAACGGCCGATCTCTGGTTTCATACCCTGGTACTGTTGGCGCATCAGGGATTAAAGCCCCAGGATGTACTGGATGAGTTGGATCGACGCTTTGGCCTGTCTGGATTGGAGGAGAAGGCGCAGCGGGGCGAATGATCGTCAGTTAAAAACCCTGCGCAGAGCGTTATTTTCGGTTATTATCAGGTTCTTCTAGCGGATCGAAGTCCGCGATATGGAAGATTGTTTCAGTAGGTTCATCCGTTCATTCCGAAACGGACCGTTGCTTTTGAGGTGGAGAAGATTATGGGTTTTGGTGGAATCAGTATCTGGCAGTTGTTGATCGTCCTGGTAATTGTACTGCTGCTGTTTGGAACCAAACGGCTCAAAAATATCGGCTCGGACCTGGGTAATGCCGTGAAAGGCTTCAAGGGTGCCATGTCAGATGAAAAGAAGAACGATGACAGTGCCCGACTGGAACAGGCTGATGAAGAGAAAATCATTGAAGGTGAGGTGACCAAAAAGGAACAGTCCTCCGATTCAAAAAAATCCTGAAGCATTACGGACTCACTGAGTAGCAGGTTATTTTAGCTTATGTTTGATATCGGCTTCTGGGAGTTGGCAATCATCGGACTGGTAGCGCTGGTGGTTGTTGGGCCAGAGCGTCTGCCCAAGCTGGCTTATACTGCCGGTAAGTGGATGGGAAAAGGGCGCAAAATGCTCTCTCAGCTGAAAAGTGAGATCGACAAGGAGATGAAGGCTGAAGAGCTGAAACAGATTCTTGAAGAGCAGAAAAAGCAGATGGACCCCCTCCACGAAATCGTTGAGGAGACCAGTGGTACCCTGCGTGATTTTGCTAATGAGACCAATAAAACGGCCCAAGAAATAGAGAAGACGGAAGCCAATGAATCTGAAAAAGACGAGCAGCCGGCCAACTCTCCGAAATAGTCCCATCAAAAAAACCACATGACGACACAGAATGACGGGGTGCGAGACGCCCTGAGCGAACAACCCTTTGTAGCACATCTCCTGGAGTTGCGGGATCGGCTACTGCGGGCAGTGATTGCCGTGGGTGTGATTTTTGCGTGCCTGTTCTACTTCAACAATGATATCTATGTGATGGTGGCCGGGCCGCTGATGGCCCATCTGCCGGAAGGCTCGTCAATGATCGCCACTGAGGTGGCCTCTCCGTTCCTGACGCCCTTCAAATTGACCCTCATGGCGTCAATCTTTCTGGGTATGCCGTTCATCCTCTATCAGCTCTGGTCTTTCATCGCACCGGGGCTGTACAAGCATGAAAAACGCCTGATGATACCGCTGGTCGCATCCAGCGCATTCCTCTTCTATGTCGGCGTCATGTTCGCCTATTTTGTGGTATTCCCTCTGGTCTTCGCCTTTATGGCGGGTACCACGCCAGACGGCGTGGTGATGGCGACCGATATTGCCAAGTACCTCGATTTCGTGCTCAGCCTGTTCTTTGCCTTTGGCCTCGCCTTTGAAGTGCCGATTGCCACTATTATTTTGGTTTCCATGGGCATGACCACGCCGGATAAGCTGGTTGAAAAACGCCCGTATATCATTGTGGGTGCATTTTGTCTGGGTATGTTGCTGACACCGCCAGATGTGATTTCGCAAACCCTGCTGGCCTTGCCAATGTGGATACTGTTTGAGATTGGCGTCTTCTTCTCGCGGATCATAAAACGTGACAAGGATCGGCGTGAAGAGGCAGAAGACGAGGAAGGACAGACTGATGTGAATGCCCCCTCTGACGAGCCAAAAAAGCCCTCACCAGCTGCGCCTGCAGCGGCAGCATTTGTCTCTGATCCGGCATTTGATGTGGATGATGCCCCCTTGGATTTGGAACGCTTCAAACCTTTGACGCCTGAGGAGCTGGATGCAGAGTTGGATGTCATCGAAGCTCAGGAAGCGGAAGAAGCTGAGGAAGAAGAGGGTGGCGATCTTGGTGAGTCAGACGATGAAGGCTTTTATGATGATGTCATCGATGAAAAGTTGCGCCGTGTTCAGACGTTGCGCGATGAAGGCGAAGAGGTAAAAGCCCGGGGGCTGCTGTATGAGATCCTTGGCCAAGCCAATGAGGAACAGGCTAAAGTCGCACGCAATATTCTCGATCAACTGGATGAGGATTATTGATACTCATCCAGTACCCATCTATAGAATAAGTCAGGGTAGTGATATGGGCGCGCATTCCGTGTCTTCAGATTAGTTTCTATTGGCGACTGTCTCAGGGCTACTTCGATGGCCTGACGCTGATTCCGGCGTAATAATTCCCCTATAGCAAATAGTGACGGCAAAATTCATTGCCGTGAAAGATTCAGCGTGCGCTTCTCATCCATCCGAGCAGGTTTGGGCGTATTGGTGTGATTTTATGAGGTATTTATAAGCTCGGCCCGGTTAATCAGATACATAGGCGTCATGCCGAACTGCGTGAAGCCAATAGTGTGATCCATAACAACCAGATAAAAATTATCTTTGTACATAGAGGAATAATAAAATGAAAAAACTTGCTCTACTTTGTGCGTTTATGGTCCTGTCTTTTCCCTTACATGCAGGCTTTTTGTCTGGTTTTTTTAGCAGTGCCGCTGCAAATATCGTAACAAGTGATAGTTCAGGTGGCGTTCAGCAAGACGATCTGAAAAAAATCAACAGCTATTTATGGGATATGGTTAAGAACGAAAAATATATACAAGATTACGCGTTTTATACGGAATTGTTGGAGCAATCGAACAATCCTTCTTACCTCGATACAGTTGCTCATGTGTACTTTAATAATGGGGAAAAGGATAAGGCTAAAGAATTGTATGAAACTAGAGTTTTACCCTATAAAAGATATGATCAAGCTTATGTCAACCAGTACAGAATATTCGCTGAGTTAGACGAAAAAGATACTATTGACTATGCCCGCATTTATGAAGACGCAAAAGAATACAGCGAGTCAAAGAACGCCGCTCAATCTGATTCTGGCTCATCAGATTTAGTATTTTGGCTAATTCTAATGGCTTTGCTTGTCAATGCCTATATTTCCTATAAGACCGCAAGAAAGGCGTCCGTTATTTAAAACAGGTCAGTGTGCAGCGTGGGCACATATTTTGTGCCCATAGGCAAATTTTAAGTAGCGGTAATCTCCCCAAGAAAAATGTAAAACCATTTCCAGATATAACGGTCTTACTCTTCAATGCTTGATCATGTTTCATGAATCAGTCATGTGATAAACAATCATTATCTCAGTCGTTCATTCTTACTTAGAGAGAAGAGTTCGAAATCCGCAAGAGGAGCATTATGTTCAAAACGCCGCTGCTGTTTTTGGTGCTGCTACTCTCGCCACCGCTGCTTGCCAGTAATGCACTGAGCAATCACCTCACCAATCACCCATCCCCCTATCTGGCGCTGCATGGTAATGACCCTGTAGCTTGGCAGGAGTGGGGGCCTAATGTGATGGCGCGAGCCAAACGTGAAGGTAAGCTGGTGTTTATCTCCAGTGGTTACTTTGCCTGTCACTGGTGTCATGTCATGCAACGTGAGAGTTATCAGAACCCAGAGATAGCCGTCTTGCTGAACCGGCACTTTATCCCGGTGAAGGTGGATCGTGAACTGTTGCCTGCGCTGGATGCCCATCTGATTGATTTTGTCCAACGTACACGCGGCCATGCCGGATGGCCACTGAATGTGTTCCTCACTCCGGAAGGCTATCCCCTGTATGGATTGACCTATTCTCCTGCGGACACATTCCAGAAACTCTTGGTAAAACTGGAAGTGACATGGAGTGGGCATCACCAGCAGTTGAGTGATACAGCACGCCTGGCCTCTATCGAGTTGACGAGTAGTGCGCAATCAACCGCACAGGAACCAATACTGATTGATACTCGTCATCTGCATGCCGGATTAGTCACCATGGCGTTGGCCATGGGCAATGAGATGGAAGGGGGGTTCGGCAACGGCAATCGATTCCCGATGGTACCCCAGTGGATGGCGTTGCTCGATGCTCAGGCGCGTGAACCGGATGCGCTGTTAGCCGGCCTGCTTGAGCTGACACTTGATCGTATGGCGACACAGGGGATGCGGGATCATCTGGCGGGTGGATTTTTTCGTTATACCGTCGATCCTGGCTGGCAGATTCCCCATTATGAAAAGATGCTTTACAACCAGGCGCTGCTCGCTCGACTCTATTTGCAGGCCGCACAAGTCCTGAATCGTCCTGATTATCTGCAAGTTGCCAGGGATACACTGGATTTCACCCTCAAAACACTTTCTGGTGGTGATGGAGGCTATATCGCCAGCCTTTCAGCGATAGATAGCCAGGATGTGGAGGGGGGTGGTTATCTCTGGCGGGATGATCAACTGCGTACCCTCTTGACGGATGATGAGTATGTCTTTGCAGTAAAGCGCTGGCGTCTTGATGGCACTCCAGAGACCGAAGGAGGCTTTCTGCCAGTCGATCATCAGTCACTGGAGTCCCTTGCTCCACTCTTTAAGCGCGCAGCCTCAGAGTTGACCGCTTTGGAGCAAAAGGTCCGTGATAAGCTGATGGCAGATCGGCTGGTGAGGGCGCATCCCCGTGATGGCAAGCAGCTGGCGGCTTGGAATGGTTTGTTGTTATCAGCTCTGGTAGAGGCGGGAGGCTTGCTTCAAGAGCCCCGCTATCTTGAGGCCGCCACAGCGCTCAGAGGGTTCTTGATCTCCCAGTTATGGGATGGTGAAACATTAATGAGGGCACGTGGTAATTCTGGTCCCATAGGGGGCGCCGCACTGGAGGATTATGCCTATGTGGCAACAGGGCTGGATGACTGGGACAGTCTGCAGAATGAAAAAAGTGAAACCGGCAAGCAGGTGCAACTATTGATTGCACAAGCTTGGGCGCGCTTTTATCGCGACCCAGGCTGGGTCAATAGCGATGACACATTGATCCCCGGTTTTTTAGCAGAAAGCGCAATCGCAGATGGCCCGATGCCATCACCCGCCGCCTTGTTGATTGAACTGACCTTGAAGCGTGGCAGTGAATCGCAGAAAAATCAGGCTAGACAGGCACTCAGGCGGAGTTATCCTGAAACAAGCCATAACCCGATTGCCTACGCAACCCATGCCCGCATCCTGATTAATACTCCCTAGGGAGACTTATTACCGATAACGCATCCGGGTTCCGTGAACCAGTGAAAGGTTGATCTCATCGGCGCTTAACTGTTTTGGAAACAGAGTGCCAGAGATCTTCGCGCCACTGATGCTGGCACCTTCCAGATTAGTCTCCGAGAGATCAAGACCGCGAAGATCGGCCTGGCGAAGATAGCAGTCTCTCAGATCAAGGTTTCGGGGATCGAGCTTACGCAAATCCAGGGCCCGTAGATCAACACCACGCAAGTCACAAGGTGAGCCGGGTTGATGTTGCTGGTTAAACTGATCAACTTGTCCATCACGCAGTAATCGATACAACGGATCATCTTTAATAATGGGAGTAGCCATAAGTACCATTCTGTCCTATATCTGTTTTATTGGTAGGTGTGCTAACCGAAAGTATAGTGCAGGGAGCGGTTGATGCGAATGACTTCTCCCCTTATAAACTATACTTTTGTTAATCAAGAGGCCGTTAAATGAAGATATTTATACCCAGGGTGCCGAAGACCACAACTACCCGGGAGCTTGAGGGTCTGGTTGCTGGCTTGCTGGATAAAAAATTTCACTTTCCTTTTACTGCGCGCCCAGCAATCGAAACTTGTGATGTACTTCAGTTCAGGGACGGTGAGGGCTTGGTCGAGTATCATGGATTAGTCTCTGTCTCTCCAGATCAGGCAGGTTCATGGCTGATATCTCATTTCAAGGGGCAGCGCCTACACAATGAGCCGGTTTTTGCTCGGCAGTTCATGCAACGTAATCGCAGTAAAGAGAGCACGAATAGAAGTGCTGACCGTCGACGCAGTGATGTTCAGATTACAAAGGTCATTACAACCAATCCCAAAGTGACGGCTATTGATCAGTTTCGACGTGACCATAGTGCATGATCGTAAATCTATTAAGTTGTCAGATCAGGCTTGTTCAATTTTAATGGCGCAAAATTTAAATTCAGGAATCTTCCCGTCTGGGTCCAGCGCATCATTGGTTAGCATATTGGCTGCCGCCTCGTAATAACAGAAAGGCAGGAAAATCTGTCCAGGATTCAGCCCACGGTCACTGCGTGTCCCTGTCACCACCTCGCCGCGGCGTGAGCGTATACGGATCGATTCGCCTGCATGTAGGCCAATCTGTTCGAGTAGATCAGGATGCACCATCGCTACAGCTTCGGGTTCCAGGCTGTTTAGAACGCTGGCTCGACGTGTCATGGCGCCCGTATGCCAATGTTCGAGTTGTCTGCCGGTGATTAGAATATAGGGGTAGTCATCATCAGGTAGCTCGTCCGCATGACTGAAAGCAGCGGGAATGAGAGCGGCTTTACCCCCTGCGCGTGGGAACTGCTCCTGGAATATAACAGACTCACCAGAATCACCTTCATGGCTGCAGGGATAGGTGACCGCACTCTCGGCCTCAAGGCGTTCCCAAGTGATGCCTGCAATGCTAGGCATTACTTGGCGCATCTCATTGAAGACATCCCTCGGTCCTGTGTAATTCCACTGCAGGCCGAGTCCTTTGGCCATTGCCAGAAGGATGTCCAGATCCTGCCGCGCCTCACCGGGTGAGTCGATTGCTTGTCGCCCCATCTGTACTCGTCGGTCTGTATTGGTGAAGGTGCCCGTTTTTTCAGGGAAAGCTGAGGCGGGCAGAATTACATCCGCGTAATGGGCTGTCTCCGTCATAAAGATATCTTGCACCACCAGATGTTTCAGTGAAGCGAGTGCCGTGCGGGCGTGGTTCAAGTTGGGGTCCGACATGGCGGGATTCTCACCCATGATGTACATCCCCTGTATATTCCCATCATGGATCGCATGCATGATTTCAACCACGGTCAGGCCAGGATTTGGATCAAGCGTTGTCTGCCAGAGTGCTTCAAACTTTTTACGTATTTCTGCATTATCGACTCGCTGATAGTCTGGGTAGACCATGGGAATGAGGCCAACGTCTGATGCACCCTGTACATTGTTTTGTCCACGCAGGGGATGCAACCCACAACCCGGCCGTCCGATCTGTCCGGTGATCAATGCCAAATTGATCAGGCAACGTGCATTGTCAGTGCCGTGAATATGCTGGGAAACACCCATGCCCCAGAAGATCATGGAACCTTTGGCGCTGGCGTAGATGCGTGCCACCTCATAAAGTGTTTCAGCGGGTATACCACAGATAGGCGCCATGCGTTCAGGGGTGTAATCCTGCAGATGCTTTTTAAGTGTGGTGTAACCTTCAGTGCGTTGCTCGATAAAGTTATGATCAACCAGATCGAGTTGGATAATGGCATGCATGATGGCATTCAACATTGCCACATCAGTGTCAGGATTGAACTGCAACACATGATCGGCATAGCGGGCGATATCCGTTTTACGTGGATCCATCACGATTAACGTCTTCCCATCACGGGCTGCATTTTTAAAGAACGTAGCCGCAACCGGATGATTGGATGTGGGGTTGGAACCGATGAGCACTATCACCTCAGCGTCTGCTACATCGGCTACGGGATTTGAAACTGCGCCAGACCCAATCATCTGCAACAGTGCGGCGACAGATGAGGCGTGACAGAGTCGTGTGCAGTGATCAACATTGTTTGTATTGAACGCGGTTCTGATCAGCTTTTGAAACAGGTAGGCCTCTTCGTTTGATCCTTTGGCGGATCCGAAACCGGCTAAGCCATTCGGTCCCTGTTTTTTGTGAATCTTCTTGAGTCCTTTGGTCGCAAATTCCAGAGCCTCTTCCCAGCTTGCTTCCCGAAAATCCCGTAATGGATTGTTATAATCCATATCCATCTCGATGTGCTTCGGTGCATCACTTCTGCGGATGAGCGGTTTGGTGAGACGCTGGCGATGGGTGACATAATCAAATCCATAGCGTCCCTTGACGCAGAGACGATTATGATTGGCCGGTCCATTACGCCCTTCGACAAAAAGAATGCTGTTGTCTTTAACGTGATAGGTCAGTTGACAGCCGACACCGCAGTAAGGGCAGACGGAGTGAACCTGTTTGTCAGCAAGCTGATTACCGACATCACCAGCCGGCATGATTGCGCCAGTCGGACAGGCTTGCACGCATTCACCACAAGCGACACAGCTGGAGAGCCCCATAGGGTCAGCCATATCAAAGATGATCTGCACTTCACTGCCCCGTCCAGCAAAACCGATGACATCGTTGGCCTGTTCTTCCCGGCAGGCACGCAGGCAACGCCCACACTGAATACAGGCATCCAGACTGGTGGTTATTGCAGGGTGAGAACAATCTTTCGCGGGTTGCTGGCGTTCTGGAAAACGGCACTCGGTTACAGCGAGTTTTTCACACCAGTGTTTAAGCTCACTATGGGGTGTCAATTGATTTGTTTTAGGCGCATCGGACTGCAGTAGTTCCAGCACCATTTTTTGCGCGGTCATTGCGCGTTTGGAATGGCTGGTAACTGACATCCCTTCAGAGGGATAACGGCAACAGGAAGGCGCGAGTATCCGCTCACCCTCAATCTCCACCACACAGGCGCGGCAATTGCCATCAGCACGCAGAGTCTCTGTGTAACAGAGATGAGGAATCTCGATGCCTTGCCTTTGTGCCACCTGAAGAATGCTCTCGTCCGCTTGTGCTGTGACGGTTACACCATTCAACGTGAAGGAGACTGCTGTTGCATTGGGGTGTTGTGACTGGGTCATTATCCAAACTCCTCCGGGAAATACTTCATCGCACATCGGAGTGGATTAGGAGCGGCCTGGCCGAGTCCACAGATAGAGGCATCACCCATTACCTGGCAGAGCTCCTCCAATAATGCTTGATCCCATTTTTTCTCATTCATTAACATCGCCGCTTTTTTTGTGCCAACACGACAGGGAGTGCATTGACCACAGGATTCATGGGCAAAGAATTTCATGGCATTTAGCGCTTGCTCTCGAACACTGTCCTGGTCAGATAGCACGATGATGGCCGCTGAACCAATGAAACAGCCATACTCATTCAGGGTATCAAAATCGAGTGGAATATCACTTAATGTGGCCGGCAGAATGCCACCTGATGCACCACCGGGAAAGTAGGCCTTGAGTGTATGACCCTCTGCCATGCCCTCACAGTATTCATCAACCAGTTCACGTAGCGTGATGCCAGCCGGTGCGAGATACATGCCGGGAAGTTTCACTCGACCGCTAACCGAAAAGCTGCGTAGGCCGTGACGGCCATTCCGACGATGTGCGCTGAACCAATTGGCGCCCTTCTCCAGTAGCTCACAGACCCAGTAGAGGGTTTCCATGTTGTGCGCTAATGTGGGCAGACCAAACAGCCCCTTTTCTGCAATGTAGGGCGGACGTAAGCGGGGGACTCCTCGCTTGCCTTCAATTGATTCAATCATTGCGGACTCTTCGCCGCAGATATAGGCACCCGCCCCACGACGCAGTTCGATGTTCGGTAATGGGCAGGGAGGATCTTTAATTAATGCTGCAATTTCTTGCTGTAGTAATGCTCGAATGCCGGCGTATTCATCACGCAGATAGATGTAGATTGTCGCAATGCCGACTACGTGGGAAGCAATTAACATCCCTTCCAAAAAACGGTGCGGGTTGCGTTCCAGATAATAACGATCTTTGAATGTCCCCGGCTCGCCTTCGTCAATGTTTACTGCCATCAGGCGGGGTCCAGCAAAGCTGCGCACGATACGCCATTTTCTCCCAGTAGGAAAACCAGCCCCGCCAAGTCCTCGCAGATTGGCGTTTTCCAATGTGGTGATTATTTTCTCACGGGTCGTTTCGTCATCAGCTTCAACAAGCGTTTTAAGTTGCTGATAGCCTCCGAGTTTAAGGTAGGTTGTATAGGCGAGTGCGGTATGTGGAATCAGGTCATTATATGATCCCTGATCAATTGTTCGGTAGATACGACTGGATTGGGCAAACGGGATCGGCTTAGTACCCACAACGGCAACCGGGGCCGTTTCGCAGCGACCAACACAGGGAACGCGTTGTATGCGTACAGTTGACCCCAGACCTGCTTGCAGTTCCTCGATCAGCTTCTCTGCGCCAGCCATGTTACAACTGATAGAGTCGCATACTCGTATAGTTAGCGTCGGTGGGGGTGTATCGCCATCTTTAACAATATCGAAATGGTGATAAAAACTGGCTACCTCATAGACTTCACCCGTTGAGAGTTTCAGTGCTTCGGCCAATGCGGTCAGGAGTCCACTACCAAGATAACCACGATCATCCTGGATGCGATGCAGATATTCAATCAAGAGGTCACGCCGCGGTGGCCCATTATTCATGTACGGTAGTAAGGCATTCAGATCTTCTGCTGTTGCCTGCCGGCCATTAGGGCGGGATCTTTTTTTTGTCGTTTTCTCTTTCAACAACAAGTCCTCTTTTTTGTGCGCTATTTGCTAACTATAACCCAATGCTGAATCATGACAATCCAGAGGCATTAATCTGTTGGCAGGATAAGGGTATTTATCAAGCTTTCAGCCGGAGTCGTGGGAAAGAAAGGCCATCATTTTGCCTGGCCCGTCGATCACCTAGATATTGGCTGTATGATTTACAGTTCCGTGATTATGAAAATACCAATATGCTGGATCTTCCGTTGGCATGCGGTGTTGCTGTCATTGCGGCTCATATGGGGCTGGGTCGCTTTGAGTACAAACTAAAATTCTGGCGGAATTTTTCAAAGAAGCCTGCCTACTTTGATGATGATTACTTTATTTTCTTGTATAAACTCAACGATCATCCAAATATCTATGCCGATATCTCAGCCATTCTTGCACTGCTACGGGCACGGGCACTGTGTCATCTTTCCAGCAGACAGATGTTTATCATAAGATACTGTTTGGAACTGACTATCCGTACCTTTCAGTATTCGGAAGAACAGTCATGATCTTTCGAAGGGGCAAATGAAAGATATACGTAAACTAGCCAATCCCTTTGATCGCTATGCCGCGGCAATTATGGAATATATTCCAGCAGGGAGCCCTCTCTACCTTAACAACCAGACAGTATTGAATTGGGCAGAGCAGGAGTTTTTAACTAAACAGCGGACGATCACATCGATTGGTAATGCGTTAGTACGTCTCGACGTGATAGCGGCCGCTACTTTTCATTGTTATTTTTGTTTCAGTCCAACTTAGATTGTTATCAGCACAGATTTTTTCAAAAGCCTCTTCTACGCCTTTTTCCATCTCTTTTAGACCGCAAATATAGATATAGGTATCTTGTGAATTTAGGAGTGCTGCGAGTTTATCAGCTTGGTTAATCATCCGGTTCTGCACGTACTCTTTGGGGTTATCCGGTAGTCTGGAAAATACCAACTGTTTATCAATAAACCGATCGCTGAGTTTATTGAGAGGCCCAAAATAGGGTAATTCACCTGGGGTTCTTGCGCCGAAATAGAGGAGCAGTTTTCCGCCTGCATCAGGCATGTGTCGTCTTCGGTACTCTGTCATGGCACGAAAGGGCGCGGATCCTGTGCCCGTACAAATCATAATAAGATTGGCGCTGGTTGTATTGGGCATCAAGAAGGTTGCGCCAAATGGTCCAGTAACAAGTACCTGATCACCTTTCTTTAAATCACAAACATAGTTTGAACCGATACCTCTTACCGTTTCCCCGTCTTCTTGAAAAACAACGCGCTTCACTGTGAGCGCCAGGTTGTTTGCGCCTGGGCGTTCACCATCGCGTGGACTGGCGACAGAATAAAGCCGTACCAAATGAGGGCGGCCTTTTTCATCTTCACCGGGCGGAATAATACCAATACTCTGGCCTTCTAATACGGGGAAGGTTTTGTCACCAAAATCGAGAATTACATGGCGGATATCCGATTCGCTATTGTCATCAGTCAGTCTAAAATTACCGGCTACGCGGGCAGTCATCGGTTTATCGCGATTGTATATGTTGATATAAGGTCGTTCGGCAGAAGCAGGCGGGAGTACTTTTCCACTTTCACCCGAGTGCGCTACTTTTAGAATTTCGCTAGCGTCTTCTTCGTTGGCTTCCTGTTGTTGTGAGTCAACCGATGCCGCATCGCCATGATCAATCTCAGCCGGCAGTTCTCCCCAGGAAAACTGCGCTTCAATGGAATACCCGGCTGTCACCATACGCCAGTTATCAATAGAACCCGTCGGGCAGGGTGAGATGCAATCCATGCAGTAATCACATTTTGCGGCATCAACGACGTAATTATTGTCATCGTGAGTGATGGCGTCCACGGGGCAAGTCTCTTCGCAGGTATTACAGCGAATACAGATCTCTGGGTCGATTAGATGTTGGCGTAGAAGGCTCATAGTGGCAGGCCATTGGAGTTGCATAAATATCGGTTACTGATGTATTGATGCTGTACGCACTATTAGCGTAATCCATGCAGTGATGGACATGCATTAAAGTACACGTATGATGCTCATTAAAGCAGAGTTAATTGGGTATTACATCCTTATATAAAGTGGTTGAATTATCTGGTTTCGCTGTACGTGCCAGGATTGTGATCAATTGGCTTTATGGTAAACGCTAACCGGTTAGCATGAGTTTTTAGATTCGGTATTCAAATTTAGTGTACTACTTGATGTTTTGTCTTGAGGCGTGTCCGCTGTTTGTCTGAAATAATCAATACCCTTCTGGGTAGGTGCCATTGATACAGCCTTTAGACGCGTTAAACTTTTTCTGGTCATATCAATACCGTTTTTACCTTGCTCTGTTTTCATATCCCATAACTCAATGGCTTTTTTATAAGCAATTTTCGCTTCAGTCACATCATTCATCAAGCTTCTGATTTCACCGATGTTATGGAACACCTTTGCAAGTGACTGACTGTGTTCCACAGGATTTGCCTGGTAAATAGTAACTATTTTATCGAGATGCTTTAATGCTTGTCCGTAGTTGCCCAGTTGCATTTTCATTTCGACCAGCCGGTGTAACCGCTGTGCTAAAACAGGGATAGGCGTATCGCCCTTGTTTATCTGTTCAAGTGCAATGACCTCTGTCAAAAGTGAAACTGAATCAGAAAGACGGTTTTGTTTTTGATAAATCAGTGCCAGGTCATCCAGTAAGGTGGGTAAGGCCTGATTTTGTTCTGCGTTACTGTTTTGCTCCAGGGAAATCATTTTTAACAACAATCTTTCTGCAACCATGAAGTTTTTCAGATTGAATGCCATATCTGCCGCGTAAGCCAGATAGCTCAGGTTTTCGGGTTGGAGCATTAATGACTCACTAATGAGCTTGAATGCCTTGCCCTTGTCCCCCTGGCTGGCGGCTATCACCGCCAGGCGATACGCGGCATAGGCTACTTGTTTTTTTCCGTTAAACCGCTGGGCTTCCAATGCCTCTGCACTTTCTACAATGTCAAATGTTAACGTTTTATAAAGGCCGGAAACATCTTCTTGTGTTGTTGGATTTGCCAGCACCATTTCCGCTAATACGTAGGGCAATATTGTCATGCCTGTTATTACAAGCGGTGTGACGAGCTGTTTGATTATTTGTCGTGTGCTCATGATGCCCTCTTTTACGAATAACCTGTGTATGTGAATTTCAGCGGCGCTCACTGCCTGGAAAGTGAGCGCCGGTGGCTTACTGTTTCCGACAACCCGCAGGTTTCATCGCTATGAACGCTTCCATCTGGCTGGGTGTCAGGATGCTTGCGATCTTTTCGTGCATCTGGTCATGCGCCTTTCGACGCTCTTTGCCCTTTTCCCGATGTCGCTCTTTCTGTGAATCAAAGAGTTGCTTCAGAGAAGCGGCTTGCTCCTCAGTCAGGTCAAGCTTATTCGTGAGCTGTTCTATATTGGGTGGGGCTGGTGGTGGTCCACCACCACATGGCCCATCTTTGCCTGGTCCCATAGCATAGACGCTGCTGGTAAGTGTTATTGCGGCAATTGTGGCCACAATGGTTTTCCTGATCACCATCGATTATCTCCTGGTTTATGTGGTTGTCAGCGGAGCGGTCTTTAGTCGCCCCTCTGGAATAGAACAGTAGCGCTCAAACATGCAGGCAATAGGGAGAGAGTGTGGAGAAATCATGGAAATAGTAAGGGGGCTAAAACTCCATAATGTCTCCACATTTGTTACTTAATATATTGAGTGTTAAATAACGAGAGAGACAGGAGACAAAGGATGATCGATTCAATTGGTAGTACAGGCATGGCAATGCCACCACCACCCCGCCCGCAAGGCGGTGCTTCATTGTCAGATGATCAGAAGCAGCTGATCAGTGATACCCTGAGTCAATTTGATGTGGATAATCTGACTGAGTCAGACGCCCAGTCTATTGTGTCCACCTTTCAGGATGCAGGTATACAGCCGGGAAAGGCGCTGGCTGATGCGATGGCAGTTGCTGGTTTTGATGCCAAAGCCGTTGGGGATCTGGCGGGCGTACAAGGGCCACCATCGGGTCAGGGGCCGGGTGCCGGGGGTGGTGTCAATTTTAGTGAAGAGGTGATGATGGAACTCTACGAACTGTTGGATCAATATTATGCCGAAGGGGTTTCAGAGGCGGATCAAAACAGTTTGCTCCTTTCAATTCAGGAGTTGTTTGGCTCCGAGACTCAAATGTTTAGTGCCAAGGCCTAAAAGGCTGTTGGATTGAACAGCGGGTTGGCTGTAAACCCCTGGATGGTGATCAACTCAGATTCTCACCATCCAGGACTTTTCGATTCCAACGGAGCACCCGACACTCCCCAAGTCTGATGTTATAGTGCAAGGCATGTTTCCCATCCGTATCAAGATCTGGCATAAGCTGTTTTTCTCCATTCTGCTGGTGGTCATGCTGATTTTGGCGATCAACATGGGGGTATCTCGATTCAGTTTTCAGCAGGGTTTCAATGAGTTTATTGAAGAGGTAAGACTCAAACGATTAGACAGCTTTAGCCAGACCCTGGGAGCGCTGTACCAGGAACGGGGAGACTGGACCTTTCTGAAACAAGAGCCACTCTTGTGGCATCGGTTATTATCGGAGTCTGAGTTGGCACCGCCCCCACCACCCAGGGGAAGAGGTCCGCAGGGTCACCCGGGAAGACGGCCGCCGCAGGAGTTTGATCGTCCACCACCCCATCTTTTAGATGAGCCAGGTCCTCCGTCATCCCGGTTTATGCAAGAGCAGATAGGTCTGCTGGATCAGGCGCTGGCGCCCGTTGTTGGTCCTGTGCCTGAAGCGACAGACCGTCGGCTTCCGATAACCCTGGGCGGAAAAGTGGTTGGCTATCTCACGCTGCGAATCAATCAATCATTCCGTACCCAGATAGAGCGGCAGTTTGCCAGTAAACAGCTTGAAAACCTGCTACTGACTGCGCTGCTCTCTTTTGTTATCGCGGTCATTGCAGCTTTGTTGCTGGCCAGAGTGTTCAATCGCCCCATAGCCAGACTGGCAGAGATGGCCCGGCAATTAACCTCCGGACTGTTTGAGAGTCGTGCCCAGGTCAATACAGGCGATGAACTGGGTGATCTCGCTGCTGATTTGAATACCCTGGCAGAGACGCTGGATCACAACCAGCAAAGTCGGCGTCAGTGGATTGCTGACATCTCCCATGAATTGCGCACACCATTAACGGTATTGCGGGGAGAGCTGGAGGCGATGGAGGACGGCGTTAGGCCAGTCAATAGCGAATCCATACAGTCACTCTCGCTTGAGGTAAAACAGTTACAGCGGTTGGTCGAGGATCTTTATCAGCTCTCTCTGTCAGATATGGGCTCACTCAGCTACGAAAAAACACCTGTTGATCCTGTAAAACTCTTACGACAAGTGACAGAGGGGTTTACCCTCTCCATGGGTCAAAAGGCTATTACCCTCACAATGAACTGTGAAAGCGATGCGGTGGTGTTTGCTGATCCGCAACGGCTGACCCAACTGTTTACCAATTTGCTGGAGAACAGTCTGCGGTATACCGATGAAGGGGGTGCGGTTAATGTGCATTGTGAGGAGGGTGCGTCTTTGATGATCCATTTTGAAGATAGCGCGCCAGGGGTGTCGCCCGAACTGTTTCCAAAGTTATTTGATCGCCTGTTTCGGGTGGAGGGTTCGCGTAATCGTGACTCCGGCGGCTCCGGTCTGGGTTTGTCTATTGCGCAGAGTATTGCACAGGCCCATGGCGGGCGACTGACGGCTGAGGCCTCGTCGCTGGGTGGCCTGAAAGTCAGTCTGATGTTACCTATTCAGTCAACGAGGAAGATATGAGTACGGCTGAATCAAAGCGTACAGTGCTTGTAGTTGAGGACGAGGTAAAGATTGCCCGCCTATTGCAGGACTATCTTCATAATGATGGCTATAACACCTACTGGCTGGATCGTGGTGAAGGTGTGGTTGAGTGGGTAAGGCAATCACAACCTGATCTGATTTTACTGGATCTGATGTTGCCCGGTAAGCATGGTATAGCCGTGTGTCAGGAGCTGCGAAGTTTCTCCAATGTTCCGATTATTATGATTACGGCACGGGTGGAGGAGATTGATCGGATATTGGGATTGGAGATCGGTGCTAATGATTACATCTGCAAGCCGTTCAGTCCCCGCGAAGTAATGGCTCGGGTCAATGCACTTTTTCGTACATTGGCCAGTAGTCAACAGCCCAAGGTGAACGACTGTGACGTGATAACACTGGATGCTGAACGGATGCTGGCGACCGTTGCAGGAAAGGCCCTGGATCTCACCCCGGTAGAATTTCGACTGCTCAGTACGTTGGTTAAACAGCCGGGTCGTATCTTCGCCCGGTCACAATTGATGGATAATCTTTATGAAGATGGCCGGATAGTGACCGACCGTACCATCGACAGCCATGTGAAAAACCTGCGAAAAAAGATTTCACAGTATCAGGGTGATTCAGAGCTTATCAGGTCCGTTTATGGTGTGGGGTATAAGTTTGAAGGGTTGGTTAAGGGATAAGATTGACTGGGTGGTGCAGGATGCAGACTTGGTAGCGCCTGTGGATGGGATAGCTGTAAAAACGTGTGCTGGGGTAATGGTAGTTAGATACGCAATTTGATTTGCTGCCGCTTTGTTAGCGAAAGTTATATTTTGAACATCTTCTTGAACCTGGTGTGCGGGTCGATAAATTATCTGCTATCGCTAATAACTAGCGGCTCAATAACAAATTATTCCCGTGACAGTTACACCGAGTTATTTACAGGCTCACGAATCACAATGGGCTGCACCACTTAATGATCGATCGTTAAGTCCGCCTGTTCCTGCTTCACAGGGGTGAACGGTCGTCAACAGACCTTGCGGTATCTTTGCGTCATGGCAGGTGATCTCGAACGGATCTGTGCCTAGCGTAATCTGGTGTTGCCCATCGTCAGGTGTGTCCATCTCTAGTTCACCCATCAACGGTAATGTGCCCATGAAAGGTATGCACTCTTCTACCCGATACAACACTTCAAGCCAGCCATCAGCAGAGGTATAGCCCCTTCCTCCGGCAGAGTTCTGTACCATGGCAATCTCACCACTTGCTTTGTAACGATAGCGCTGCTGCTTATCGAAATAAATACTTTACCCAAGTAAGTTTTGCGATCATCAAGCAGCGTGATATTGGAAACAAACAGGGTCTTCCGGCTGTCTGCTGTTTGATTTCAATGCTCACAGCGACGGTTGATTTACTGGGTTTACTCGCGGGTGCAGTGTAGATTGCGCCTGCTTTATCGTCTGCGACAATCCGATCAATTAGATGATTACCGCCTGGAATACCGTTTACACTCCAGTTAAAAGGTGTGGGTGTTTCTAATAGCGGTGCAAGTGCTACCCCTTTGGTATCACAACGAAACACATGTTCGGTTTTTTCGGTAGCAACCGAAGCGACTTCAACTAAGGCGCTCAGCCCATTACCAATACAAGCCACGGTCTGCGCTACTGCTTTCCATCAACAGCGATATCGACACATTCAATAAGCGCCTCACCTTGCTTGCCTTTGCACTGTGGGGCAACACCGTTATTAACCATCTGTTGGTATAGCTGCAGTTCGGCTGGATCAATATCACTGTCGTTAGATGCTCCTCCTGCGCCCATGCTGCCGAGCGTTACGCCTAATCCTTTCAGCATCTGGTTCTGCTTATCCATCATCTGATCTATTTGGCTCATGCGTTTTTCATCGGCGGCCTCTTGTCGACGAGCCTCCGCTTCTTCCTTTGCCTGACGCCGGTTATTCTGCTCTTCTGATAGGCGTGCAATGGCTTCATCGTCGGTCATGCCAGAAGGGTCAATCTTGAATTCGTTTTTCAGTCGTTGTCTTGCATTACTGACCTTCTTCGCTTGGTCTGTTACCCTTTTTTTACACTCAGCTTCACGGCGATCCTTTTCAATGTATTGCTCCTTGGTTGCTTTAGATCCATCCGTGTTAGCCAATATCCAGTTGTAATTACACTCCTCGGCAAAACTCATGGCGTGACTGCCTATCAGTAGTAGTGTGCTAAGGGTAATGGCTATTTGTTTGATCTGATTCATACAGGCTCCTTGTATCGATATTGCGTACACCCGGCACCGCTACATAATAGACAGCAACCACCGGCCGAATGGAGGTGATAAATAACGTCATCACATCCACACAACAAAAACACCATCCAGGGAATATCGACCTCGGGTGATTTGGGGCTAACGAAACTATTTGAGGCTTCGTTTCGCTTCAGGGAAAAGCGGTCACCCGAGGGTTTATAGCTACTTGCATTTCAAATATTCTCACCTTCATGGGGTTTGGGCAAGTCCTATGAAAGTGTCCTTGCTGCGTCCTATTGGCACAGGGTGCCTCGCTCCTAATCAATTAATTCTTCTGCATTTCAAAATATCCTCAGAATTTCTCGATCAGAAATTGATGCCCTATGTGGGAATACGTCATGGAGTATCCATGTCTCTCGGATCACTTTGAGCGGACCTTTAAGGAGTTCGGCTTGCCGCAGGCCATCCATACCGATAACGGCGCGCCTTTTGCCTCACCCAATGCGCTTTTTGGTCTAAGTCAGCTGTACGTCTGGTGGTTGCACCTGGGCATCGCCATTGAGCGTATCCAACCGGGAAAATCGCAGCAAAACGGGCGCATGAGCGAATGCATTTAACGCTGAAGAAGGAGGCCACTAAGCATCCAGATCCTTATTTTTTTGGTTTCGAACGTAATCTCGAAGATGTTTTGTCAGCGAAGCCACATCTTCATTGCTTAGCACCTCTCCTTGTCTTCCGATGAAGCCAGGAAGTGCTCTTGTGCTTAAGACCCAGACTTCTTTTTGGGCTTCAGCGCTCGCATTCACATACCACCCGGGGTAAGACACGACCGGCCGTACATAGTACTTTTTTCCCGTTAACTCCAGAATCAATTCTTGTAATGATCCGGCACCAGCAAGTACTTGTGTAACGGGGTTTTTCTCCGGCCTATATCCATCAATGATAATTTGTTGCCCATCGTAGTAGATCTCCGGCTTGCCTTTTGCAGGCTTGGACATGGTCTTTGTTTCTACTACAAATACGCCATGACGGCTTATTAATACATGGTCGAGGTTGTATCCTTCAAAAACCAGATCATGAATTACTTTCCAGCCCCGTTCACGCAAATCATCCAAAAACTGGCCTACCGCTCTTTCACCTGCTAGACCCTGCCGTAGGTTCCTGACTTCCTTTATGATCTTCAGTGTTTTCGGTATTACATAAATGATTACTATGAACAATAGTGCAGTGAGAATCCAGGGTTGTGGGGGAGAATCAAAAATAAATCGCCACCACTCATAACCCGTTAAAACAAACATAAGTAAGACCATCATAAAGTAAGTCATGGCCTTTTCATTTATGAGGTAGTCAATACGCTCTTCAAGCGACTGCCCAGGGTTTCGCAAAACAGCTCTTTTTATTGGGGATTTCTTATCCACTTTTTTCATACATCCTTGTGCTAAATTGAAACAAAGCCATCATTAACAATTTCATGTACCGTACCCAATGCGACAAGGGCAGCCAGTAGTTCTTTCACTCGTTTAATTTGGCCGCGCTTAAAGCAGCGTGCAAGCTGTTTTGCAGTAATTGGGCTATGGGTCTACCGGGCCCCAAAAGTTCGGCCAATTCGCCGAGAAACACCTGATAATTCGAGCGCTCGGTGCCATTGGCTCATCGCTGGATAAAGGCATCCGTGCCAACTGCACCCTTAAATTGTTGGCTCATAATTCGCATTCCCTAGCAGTGGATACGCCCGATACTAGAATAAGTTAGCTTTGCCATATTGAACGGCTTTGCCAATCAGTCGGAAAGCCCATTGCCCGTGCATCTATCTTATGTTCTTCAAGCAAATGAAACAGACGTTTTTTCCAGTGATGGTCTGGACTGATCATATCCATGAAGTAAGCAATCATGACCAGTGTGTTATAGAGTTTTCTTTCCTGCTGATGATCAAAGTTCGCACTCAGCCCCTTAGGTTTCGTGCGAGGGAGCTCCATCGTTTTTGTCATACGTCGATTCCATAAGCGACTATGATGCGCGCAAATATTGCGGATATAAGCCATGTGTTCAACGAAACTTTCTAGTACCCGATCCGGCAAATCATAGGTTCTGGCGATAGCTGTGCGGGTAGAGGCTGGGCGCAGGCTCTTATACCAGCGCGACAGCAATCCCAATGACATCACTTCGCATACTGCCCAGACTGGCGGTGATTCAGGGACACTGTAAGTTTCGTTATAGTGACTAACAAACACCTCATCGGATCTTTCCAGTTCTTTCATCAATGAAGATAGGTTATTAGCATGCCACCTTGGGTTTTTGCTCAGCCCCGCATTAAGATAGGCATGAGGGCCATGCAAACGAGCCAGATGATAAGCCCACTGGGTGCGCAGAGACACCTCTATGCGCTCAATGGCATCCAGGGCCAATAGGCGCAACTCACGATCAAAAATATAGAGATTAAGCACATCATCAAAAGTAACACCTGATTTGAAGCTATGCGCTTTCTGATCTGCCTCAAATGGTAGCCAATACCCCCTAAGGCGGTAATAGTTGAGATGACTCAGATAATGTGCGGCACTTCCATGATCCGAAATGATCATGCCGCGGGATTCAAGGATTCCGATCTGTTCCTGGAAGCTTTTTGGGGGTTTAGTGAACTGCACTTTTTTGCCCCGAAAATAAGTAACCCGCCGGTTTGAGGGTACTGCAAGCAGCATAGCCTTGGCGGGTTTTGTTGTCGGTGATTATAGCTGGTGATTGAGGTAATGCAAACTGAGTTAACACGGAACCATTTCCCTTTAGTATTTGACGCCAGCCCCAAGCTTATTCTTATTCCTGGATATACAGAATTATTGCGTACAAATCTTCTGAGGTCTATTCCTTGCTATAACGCCAACTTTCCTGGCTACATAAAAATCCTGCTGAAGCAGAAGTTATTAAACTTAATTGAGGTTACCGGAGCTGGCGACAGGAGGCGAACCCGTGACGAGCGGAGTACAAAAAGGGTGTTGTGGGCTGAAGGCGTATATAAATGCTTCCATGCAATAAAAAAGCACTTATCGGATTCCGATAAGTGCTTGATTGTGGTGGGCCTACTAGGACTCGAACCTAGGACCAATGGATTATGAGTCCCATTAAGTGGCTTTTTCTGGGTCACTGAAATTCCTGAAAATACCCGATATTTGCAAATAAAAACATGAAGTTATAATAATAACCATCTATAATACAGATTAACGGAAAATCACGAATATTACTGCTCAAATGTGCACCAGATGTGCACCAGTAATTAAAGGTGGTCAGTTTAGGGAGGGTTGAGCAATGGCCGAAAAGCTCAATTTTACGAAAAAGATTCTTGACGTTTTGCCTGCACCAGCCAAGGGGCGGGCCTACTATCTCGACACCAAACAGACAAGCCTTGGACTCACTATCACGGATAGGGGTACTCGGTCATTCCATGTGCGGGCCACTGTCAACGGAACCACCAAACGCATAGCCATTAAGAACGGCAAATATCCGGCTATGACGGTGGAGCAAGCCCGGACCCAAGCAAAAAAGCTCCTTGCTGATATTGCCAACGATGTAAACCCCATTCAGAAACGCCAGAAGAAAAAAGCACTCACTGTTACCTTGCAGCAAGTGTTTGACTCCTATCTATCCGAACGTGATCTAAAGCCGGGAACCATCAAAGATTACAAGCTCGTCATGAAAGAGAGTTTTGACGATTGGATGGACAAGCCCTTAAAGAGCATCACCGACAGAATGGTACAAGCCAAATACCAGCAGCGGGGCAAGGCAAGTAAAGCCCGGGCGGATAATGCAATCCGGGTATTGGGGGCGGTTTACCGCTATGCACAGGCCAAGTATCGGGATAGTGAAGGTAGTACCCTATTTCTCCGCAATCCGGTTGATATCCTGAAGGAAACCAAGACCCGGTTTAAGATACCGAGAAAGAAGCGGGTTGTGCCTAGGGAGTCATTGGACAAATGGTTCAAAGCGGTTGAAGGCCTGAATAACGAAGTCTCAAGCGACTACTTGCTGTTTCTTCTGTTTACCGGAACAAGAAGAGAAGAGGCGGCAAAGCTCACTTGGGAAGAGGTCAATTTCACCGCTAATACATTCCGATTACTAGACACTAAAAACCGGGAAGTGGTCACGCTTCCCCTGCCTGACTTTATTGGAAAGCGACTAAAAGCGCGAAGGGGTAGAAAACGAACAGGTTGGGTGTTCCCTGCGCCGTTTGGTAAAGCGGGTTATATGTCTGATCCACGCAAGAGTATTGAGATAGTGAAGTTGGCAACCAAGATACCGTTTTCACCGCATGATCTACGCCGTACCTATATCTCAATTGCTGAAAGTTTGGATATGTCGGTTTACACCATTAAAGCCTTGGTCAATCACAAGATGAGTGGTGATGTCACCGCCGGGTATGTGGTGCAGACACCTGAACGGCTAGCGAAGGCATCAAACCGCATAGAGCAGGAATTACTCAGGCTGACGGGTTTGAATAAGGGGAAGGTAGTAGAACTGAAAACGGCTTAAAGTTTTGCCGGTCCTAGGGCGGCCACCCGAAAACCTGTCCCTACAGGCTGGATCGGCTCCAAGGATGATAAGTAACACCAAACCTAGGGTAGCTCCCGAACGGGCGGAAACCTTCACCGCCTTGGTTTGGTTTTAATGAAGGGATGCACGGTAAGGGGTGCGCAATGAAAAATGGAGCTATTAAAGATCAATCGGTCCTTGATGAAATTGAAAAGATCTATGGTGATTATACTGAGGGGAAGTACGAGGGCTTTACCCCTTTATGTATTGCGGCGCATCTTTTGACTATAAATGTTTACCAAGATGAGGCGTTGAGTGACACCCGAGAGAGTGGTCTTGCTTTAGTTCGGGCGATTAACCTATTGATTGAGGAAGTTCTTAGTGGGCGCATCATTGCGTATGATCCAATTAGTCGACTACCAATAAATAAGGTTGTTGGCTCTAATTCACATGAAGAAGAATTTTGCGTGGATATCGGGGTATTGATTGAGGATGAAGTGTTTACTGAATGGGTTGCAGGCAATATGCCTGCATCTTTTTGGATGAATGAATCTGCGGTATATGAGGAGGAAAGGCGGAGTTTTTATATCAATGAACCAGGCAGAAAAGATGATTGGTACGATTGCATCAAAGATCATACGCTCTGCTTTTATAATAAGTACAATAAACTCCCGCTAAAAGGCCAACTGTGGTCTTTCATATTTAACTCAGGTATGCCGGACTGGTCATTAGTGATAGATAAAAAGAAAGTCCAGATTGAACTAGGCGGTAAATCGCTAGACAGAGAAACATTCAAAAAACGTTTCAAAGAGTATTTTCCTGAAGATAACGGAGAATAGAAGAAACTAAGGGAGATTTCCTGCGGTTATCAGCAAGGAAATAAGCATTACTCAAAAATAGCCACACCTAACCAAGCAAACGGAGTAATAAGGTGGCTATTCAATCAATACCAAAATCGAATCTAAACAAACTACTCGAACCTGAAACAACGGCTGATCTACTCGGTATAACAGCCGGAACCCTTCAGGTTTGGCGTTCAACAGGGCGCTATAACCTTCCCTTTGTAAAAGTCGGTGGCCGTGTGATGTATCGCGCGGAAGATGTGCAGGCGTTCATTGAGCGCCGGTTGCACAATCACACCGGCAGTGTTGCATAAGGAGGGCCAAACGATGGACAAAAAAAAGAGCCCGACCAATGCGAGCCCCAAACAGCAACAGCATAATAACTCTTCAGATGCACAACGCCAACGCCTTTTAAACAGCCTGAAAAAGGGACCCGTCACCACGCTACAAGCGCGGTCTGAACTGGATATTCTCTGCCCGGCCACCCGCATCTATGAATTGCGCCATGATTCCCGCCTCAACATCATCATGCACTGGGTCACTCAGTACACCGAACAGGGCCATAAACACCGAGTTGGTGAATATGTGCTTATGCCTGGTGTTTTCAAAGGGGGTGTGAAATGAGCGTGATTATCCCAGTAAACAAACAATACCGAATCGAGTTAGAAAAATACTCATGGCAGGTAAGCCAGTGGGTTAGCCGACCTTCTCGAAAGAACGGGGGCAACTGGACCGGCCTATCATGGCATAACACCTTGCAACAGGCCGGAGAAACCCTGCAAAGACGATTAGTTGCTGATGAGGACCTAGAAGGCGTTCAAGAGATAATCGACGCTCTGCGGGCCTCTTCCCATTTGATAGCGTCGGCCATTGTTGCCAGTGGGTTGCCCAATTCATGGATGGATAGATCTGATCCAGATAAGGAGGTTTAGCCATGCGTACCTACATAGCAATGACAGGTAAACAGCGGTTTTCCGGGGGCTGGTATCAGTGCATCCATTGGGGGCATGAGAAGGTTTCAATTGACCGTTCTATGGTGGTGAAGGTGGTCACTATCAGGCCAGGTGAAAAGCATGGGCGCATCGTTTCAGAAGTGACAGCCGATGGAGTCAGGCAGATAGCGAAAGGCCGAATAATCCCCGCTCATAAACTGAGGCATACAGCCTAGTTAGTGCGGGTCCTTTCGTGGGGCTGGATATGTGGGTAATGCACAGCGCAAGGCCCGGCTAGCTATCCAGCCCTTTATGCTCCACCACAAAAGAAAATGAGTTGTCTTAACTATGGCAAAGCCTAAACCATACAAACGCGAAGGGGGCTATGTGAAAAAGTGGGAGGTAATACTTGCCTCTTCTGCCTACCGTGACCTGAAACCCGTCGCCAGATGTTTACTTGAAGAGTTTCAGCGGATCTATCGGCCTGCAAGAAACGGAACATTGAGTATCAGCCTAAAGCGTGCACAGACTTTGATTAATGCCGGTGAAACAGCCGTGATGGAAGCCTTTAAGCAGTTGGTTGCCAATGGGTTTATTGTATTAACTCATGGGGAGCTATGGCAGCAACGAAAAGCCAGGGAATGGCGGCTAACCTTTGAGCCTTACGCCAATGGCCGGGAGCCCTCGGACGAGTGGAAATATTGGACGCCAAAATTAAAACCCGACCCTGAAAACAGGGCAGATCTACCCGGATATCAGGGCAGTGAATCAAATAAAGACAACAATACCGACAAGCATGATTACTTGCGACTATAAAAAACAATAACTTATAGATTTGCTTGAAAATATCTCTGCCCGGATTTCAAGGAACCATATAGTTACCATGTGATTGCTTATAGATTGTCTGTGGTTTGATGTGGGTTACACCGGGAGCGGGTCCTTTGTAGCAATCAAGACAGTGGGTCATGTGCGGCGAGGGATAACGCTAGATAGAGTGACCGCCCTATTTCCTGCCTAACTGTGAGATTAGCTGTCATTTTTCCGTTATCGGAGCAGTACGCGCGCAATGAACGGTATCTTTTAGGGCAACCGATAACGCCTAGTGTTCTGAATCATCTCGCTTGTGCTGATTAGGTAGAAGTAGACCCTGCCTTGACGGTATTGATAGGGGGGCGGGTCAAAAGTCCACAACCGACAGCACAGTGACCGATGTCAAAGGCATATTTTCGTATCACCAAAATGAACACTTGAGTATTGCAGGGCTAAAAGATGGTGTTAATTTTTATGCGATCAATCATGCGCCTATCTACAGACCCTCTATTAATCCATCGATGCCCACCATGAGTACGTCGTGAATATTTTTAACATGTCCCTTTTCTTTTAGATCGGCATATAGATCTCTATTCTCGTCGGACATTTTAACTATGTAAACACCAAAACTTTCCAGTTGCTTTGAGCGTGAATTTATATCGAGGTAGCTGTAGCGTATTTCACAGGATTTTCTTTCACAGTCGCTTTCAGCCAATGAGTCGATTGCAGCTAGCAAGGTAGTGTAGTCGCAGCTTAACGGACCGCAAGGGTCGACATTATATGAATATGCTTTTGATGGCTGCATATTATGATAGGGATCGAGTAAAACTATATTAAACGTATCCTTATCGTCCCAGAACCCAATCACTCTCCCAAGGGACTTTGAGATCTGGAATTGAACAAATGGATAGTCTTCGGGGTTGTCTCTATATGTATCGGTAATCCAGTCTAGGTCTGCTCTTTGGACGGGAATATTCTTTTGACCCCAGTCAATGTTGTGGTATCGCCAGTATTTTTTCTTTTCTGGGCTACATAAAACACTCTCAATATTTTCTTGTGAGAGTACTTGCAGTTTCTCTAAAACTGAAACCATCCAAGCAGAATCTGTCTTATCTAAACCAAAGTATTCAATTTGTTTCCAAAACCTGAACGAGAATGTCCATTTTTTTGGGGTGTTTGTTTTTGATGGGATAGGGTGTTGTGCGTTTGGGTTGGGTGCAAACGCAGGAAGAACAGGCTTCATCTGTTTCATCGCTTCGCTCAAGCAAAGCTTTACTGAAGTCTTGATGAATAATACGTAGCCATTGTACGTTCATCTATTTCAGACTCACATCTAGCGCTTGACTCTAAATCACCACGGGCCTGTACCCACGGATCTTCCTGATGAGTCATATACTCCAATTGATCACCAGTAAAGCAACCATATGTATCTAATACGGAGTTGATGTGCTGAATTGAAGCAGCGCTTAAATTTTGGCTAGAAGAATAACCAAGCCTAAGGTCGGATGTGTCAACTGTAGAGTAGAGGCTTTTTTCGTGCCGAAATCGGTCATAGATTTCTCTATTCACCGGACCGTGAACCCATGCCTGAAATTTACCTTCAAATAAAGGCGCTTTATAGAAAGCTAAGTGCCAGCCTTGAACATAGTAAAGAAGTTTTTGTAATTTTAAGAGATTTAGCGTTGATCCAGCGCCTGACATCCTCTCAATAATATAATCACATGCGTCGTTGATGTTCATGAATACTAGTTCCCTCTATCTTGCTTCATACAATAGCTAAAACCAATTCAAATGTCATGAAGAATAATGTGTTGTATGGGATTTCTTGGCCAGTGGATTTAACGGAACTATTGCTGATATCTTGTTTCAGATGTGCACCAGATGTGCACCGGGGAAAAAACAAAGGAGTTGGGATTTCTCCTAACTCCTTGATTTTATTGTGGTGGGCCTACTAGGACTCGAACCTAGGACCAATGGATTATGAGTCCACTGCTCTAACCAACTGAGCTATAGGCCCGGAAAACTGATTGTGCTTATTGATCTCCGTCGAGGAAGCTGCGCAGATTCTCTGAGCGAGAAGGGTGACGCAATTTACGCAGTGCCTTGGCTTCGATCTGACGAATTCGTTCACGGGTGACGTCGAACTGTTTACCAACCTCTTCGAGGGTGTGGTCGGTATTCATGTCGATGCCGAAACGCATACGCAGTACCTTGGCCTCTCTTGAGGTCAGTCCGCACAGCATGTTCTGTGTGGCTTCGCGTAGACCTTCGCCGGTGGCAGAATCGATGGGAGAGATTACACCAGAATCCTCGATAAAGTCACCTAAATGTGAATCTTCGTCGTCACCAATGGGCGTCTCCATAGAGATAGGCTCTTTGGCAATTTTGAGGACTTTGCGCACCTTGTCTTCCGGCATATCCATGCGCTCGGCCAGCTCTTCTGGAGTGGCCTCACGACCCATCTCTTGAACCATCTGGCGAGAGATGCGATTGAGTTTGTTGATGGTCTCAATCATATGGACCGGGATACGGATGGTCCGCGCCTGGTCTGCAATAGAGCGGGTAATCGCTTGCCTGATCCACCAGGTCGCATAGGTGGAGAATTTATACCCACGACGGTATTCAAACTTGTCGACGGCCTTCATCAGGCCGATATTGCCTTCCTGAATGAGATCCAGGAACTGCAAGCCACGGTTGGTGTATTTTTTAGCAATAGAGATCACCAGCCGCAGGTTGGCTTCCACCATCTCTTTCTTGGCGCGACGGGCTTTCGCTTCGCCAATGGACATCTGTCGATTGATCTCTTTGATCTCAAAGATGGCGAGTTGGCTGCGTTGCTCTAGATCGAGCAGTTTCTTTTGTGCCCGGAGGACGTCACTCTTAATTTCTACGAGGGCATCCGAGTAACCCTTGCCGGTTTTGATCTGCTGATCAATCCAGTTCAGGTCAGTCTCATTATCGGGGAAGGAGGTGATGAACTCCTTGCGCGGCATCTGGGATGTGTTAACACACAGATCCATGATGGCGCGTTCCTGGCTGCGAACGAACGCGATACTGCTGCGCAGATTCTCCACCAGTGTGTTGAATACTTTTGGGCTGTAACGGAAGTCCATGAACGCTTCGGTCAGGGTCGTTGCGGCGGCAACTGTTTTCTTGTGCTCGCGACCATGCTTTTCCAGTGCGGCAGCATGGGCTTTGTGTGCCTTTCTCAGGACCTTGGTCTTTTCAGCTGCTTCTTCGGGATCTGGACCGCGATTAGGATCTTCCTCTTCCTCGCTGTCGTCGTCCTCATCTTCATCGTCGTCATCGCTGTCGGCTTTTTCGCTGGTGGCTTTGGCGGCGGGGGCTGGCGCGGGTACAATAGGCCCTTCTTCTTCGGGCTGCGCAAAGCCTACGATCACATCCGTGAGACGCATCTCTTCGGTCTCGACCTTGTCGAACAGTTCGAGTATGTTGATGATGGTTTCAGGAAAGGTCGAGAGGGCGGTCAGTACCTGGTTTTGCCCTTCTTCGATGCGTTTGGCGATCTTAAGCTCGCCTTCGCGCGTGAGCAGTTCAACCGTACCCATTTCACGCATATACATGCGCACAGGGTCGGTGGTGCGGCCAAAATCGCTGTCGACACTTGCCAAGGCAGCCGCAGCCTCTTCCGCTGCATCGTCATCAGCGGAAACGGCGTTGTCACTCATGACCTGATCATCGGCGTCCGGCGCAGTTTCATGCACCTGGATACCCATATCGTTGATCATCCGAATGATGTCTTCAATCTGCTCGGGTTCTACGATGCCGTCGGGGAGGTGGTCATTCACTTCGGCGTAGGTTAGAAAACCTTGTTCTTTACCTTTCGCAATGAGTTGCTTGAGCTGGGATTGCTGCTGTACCTTATCCATTTCCTGCCTTAAATTCTAAGGGGCGTGCGCGAATGTCAAGCGGCGAAGTATAGCCTGTATTTGACGGGGTTTCTACTCGCACACAACAAAATATCCCGGATCGATGTGTCAGAGGTCGTGCTCTGTCTGCCACATCAATCCGAATGTTTATGTGAGTCAGTCATTTTCTGCTTTTCAGAAAGTAGCTGACGCAGGCGTTGCTTCTCCTGTTCGGAAGCGTCCCCTGCGCTGACTCGTTCCAGCAATTCGCTGGTCTCCTGTTCGTGTTGCTGTTCTACCAACCGATTTAAAGCGCCACGGAATTCGTGCTCCATGCCGCTCTCGGGTGTGGGTAATTCAGTTGCAGTGCGCCAGATCTTCTCCAAATGATGGAATTCAGGCTTGTCGCGCCAACGTTCGATTATCTGTGCAGCCTTAAGATTAGGTTGAATTTTCACAATTTCAAGGAGTTGCCCCAATAAATTGATGCCTGGAGCACGAAAAGTCCGCCATTCTTTTGGTAAATCGTCCAGCAGCGCCAGCTCTGGCTTGAGCAGAAACAGGGTGATGGCGCGTCGAATCGGTGACAGCGTTTGCTGGGCGCCCTGTTTTTTGCGCACGGCCGGTCTGCTTATTCGGTGTTCTTGCGGTTGTTGTGTGCCCAGTTGTCCCTGTGCCAAGCCAACGTGTTCGGAGAGGCGTTTATGCATCATCTCGCGAAACAGGCCGGCCGGAAGTTTGGCCAAAAGCGGTTTGGCTTGCTCCGCCAACTTTGCACGGCCCCCCAGTGATTGCATATCAATATCGGCCTCCAGTTTGTCAAACAGAAAACTGGAGAGCGGTGATGACTGGGTAATGCGTTGTTCGAACGGCTCTTTACCTTCTTTGCGGATCAGCGTATCGGGATCTTCTCCGTCGGGTAAAAACAGGAAGCGTGCTTCACGGCCATCCCGCATCAGTGGCAATGTGGTCTCCAGTGCCTTCCAGCCTGCTTCACGGCCGGCCCGATCGCCATCAAAGCAGAATATGATCTCCGATGTCGTGCGAAACAGTTTTTCCAGGTGGTCGGCAGTGGTGGCCGTTCCAAGTGTGGCTACCGCGTAACGAATACCAAACTGTGCCAGCGCAACCACATCCATATAGCCTTCAACAACCATCAGACGATCGATTTTGCGCAGGGCTTTTCTGGCCTCATAGAGTCCGTACAGCTCTTTGCCCTTATGGAATACAACCGTTTCGGGTGAATTCAGGTATTTGGGTTTTCCGTCTCCCAGTATTCGTCCACCAAAGGCGATAGTGTTACCGCGATGGTTGCGAATCGGGAACATGATGCGATCACGGAAGCGGTCATAACACTTGTCCTCTTCCGGCTCAGAGATCATGCCCGTTTGGCGCAGTAGTTCCAGCTCTTTTTCTGACTGCCCCTGTTGCTTGATGAGATTGTCCCAGCCAGGCGGTGCATAGCCAATGGCAAACTCAGCACTGACCTCACCGGTCAGGCCGCGTTGTTTCAAATAGTTGATCGCCTTGCTTGCCTCGGGGTGTTTGCGCAGTTGCCATTGGTAGAAACGGGTTGTTTGGTCGAGACTTTCGTAGAGTGGCCGGTAATCGGGGCCTGAATCACCGCCGGATTCACGGGGTACCTCCAGGCCAGCTCGAGCGGCCAGTTCTTCAATAGAGTCAACGAATCCCAGGTTGTCGTACTCCATTAGAAAACCGATGGCGGTGCCGTGAGCACCACAGCCAAAACAGTGATAGAACTGCTTTTCGCGGCTAACAGTAAAAGAGGGCGTCTTTTCGTTGTGGAACGGGCAGCAAGCCTGGTAATCCTTGCCTGTCTTCTTCAATTGAACGCGGCTATTGATCAAGTCAACGATGTCGACCCGATTCAGCAGTTCATCAATGAAGTGTGCAGGGATTTTTCCAGCCATAGAGCAATAGTATCCCGAATATTCTACTGCACAGAGACTAAAAAGCCCTGGTCATGCACTATGCCAGAGCTTTAGTTTAGAGCGTCAGAATGGTTGGATCAGCTACTGAGTTGTTGCTTGATCAGGCCGCTGACGGCTCCCATATCGGCACGTCCTTGCATTTTGGGCTTCAACTGGCCCATCACCTTTCCCATGTCGCGGATTGATTCAGCGCCAGTGCTCTGAATGGCTTCCTTGATCATGTCAGTGATCTCTTGCTCCGTCAGGGCCGTTGGCAGGTAATCCTGAAGGATGGTGATCTCGAAAGCTTCCTGCTCAGCGAGTTCGGTCCGTCCGGCTTGTTCATACTGGGTGATGGAGTCACGGCGCTGTTTCACCATTTTATCCAGCACGACCAGTATTTGCGTGTCGTCCAGTTCTATCCGTTCATCCACTTCACGCTGCTTTATAGCCGCCATCAGCAGACGAATAACCCCCAGGCGGGGTTTATCCCCCCCCTTCATGGAGGCCTTCATGTCGTCCTGGATGCGTTGTTTTAGCACGGAATGAACGGCACAGTCAGATTAATACTGACGATCCCACTTGCGATTTTCGCGGGAGACTTTCTTCAAGTGACGCTTCACTGCCGCAGCGGCTTTACGCTTACGCTCAGTGGTTGGCTTTTCGTAGTGCTCGCGACGACGGACTTCCGCCAGTACGCCAGCTTTTTCACAACCGCGCTTAAAGCGGCGCATTGCGACTTCAAAAGGCTCGTTTTCTTTAACTCGGACGTTGGGCATTTCCCACCTCAAAAATCGTACCAACGGGACGCTGGAAACATAAGAGCGCGAATTCTACGCACTGTTTTAGCGTTTTGCAAAAAAATTATGGATTTTTCTTGGGATGTGGTGGAATTGCAGCCTCTCTCGATTCGGAGAGTGTTAAGCCAGTACATAGTTAAGGTGTGGAGGCCAAAAACTGTAGCCAATAGGGTAGGTTTTGCCCGGGGTTCGGTTGAAAAAGCAAATGCGGGTATTAGGAATCGAAACTTCCTGTGATGAGACAGGTATTGCGCTCTATGACAGTGACCAGGGTTTACTCGGCCATAAACTGCATAGCCAGGTTGATCTGCATGCAGTCTATGGGGGCGTGGTCCCCGAGTTGGCTTCTCGGGATCATGTGCGCAAGACCTTGCCATTGATCGCTAGCCTGCTGGCTGAGACAGGGCTTTCAAAAAGTGATATTGATGGCGTGGCCTATACCGCCGGTCCGGGTTTGGTGGGGGCATTGTTGGTTGGTGCGGCTATTGGCCGCACGTTGGCCTGGGCTTGGCAGGTGCCGGCGGTAGGTGTGCATCACATGGAAGGCCATTTGTTGGCGCCGATGCTGGAAGCCGATAGCCCTGAATTCCCCTTCGTGGCACTGCTGGTCTCGGGCGGGCATACGCAATTAGTAGAAGTGAAGGGCATTGGTCAATACCGCCTGCTGGGTGAGTCGCTGGATGATGCGGCTGGTGAAGCATTTGACAAGACGGCCAAGATGATGGGACTGCCATATCCCGGTGGGCCAGAGCTGGCGGCTTTGGCACTGAAAGGTGACCCTAAGCGTTTCCATTTCCCTCGTCCCATGACCGACCGGCCGGGTTTGGATTTTAGCTTTAGTGGACTGAAGACCTTTGCCCTGAATACTACGCAGCGTGAAATCGCTGAAAATGATTCAGCGGAAACGGTATTGCAGACCAAAGCGGATATTGCCCGCGCTTTTGAGGAAGCGGTGGTGGATACCCTGGTGATCAAATGTCGTCGTGCTGTGCGTGAGTGCGGTGCGGGAACGCTGGTGTTGGCAGGCGGAGTGAGCGCTAACCGGCATCTGCGTGAGAAGATGCAGTCTGCAATGAAGAAAGAGGGTGCGCGGGTCTACTATCCCCGGACCGAATTTTGTACCGATAACGGCGCCATGATTGCTTACGCCGGTTGGCAGCGTCTCCGCGCTGGCGCCACCGAGCCGATGGGCTTCAGTGCCAAGGCGCGTTGGCCGATGGACTCTCTATCTGGGATCTAAATCAGGCGTCGGATTCCGGCCCCTGTTCATTCTTGATTTTACCTTCCGAACCAGAAAGCAGGTTTTTGATATTGCTGCGATGACGCCAAAACAGCAGTAGGCTCATTACGATCTGCATGGTGATCAATTCGGGCGCTGGCCAGAAAAACCAGACCACCACGGGGGCCAGTGCCATTGAGACCAAGGCGGCCAGCGATGAGATATTCATGCCCTTGGCCATGAAGAGCCAGAGCAGGGCGACGACGCCCCCGATCTGCCAGCTGAGTCCAAATTGAGTACCGAGGGCTGTGGCAACGCCTTTACCCCCTTCGAAACGAAAGAATACTGGATACAGATGTCCCAGAAAGGCCGCCATGGCAACCGCAGCCAGAATCAGGGGTTCGACCCCGATCAATTTGGCTGCCAGGACCGGGAAAAAGCCTTTCAGGCTGTCGCCAAGCAGCGTAATAGCCGCCGCTTTTTTACCGCCGATGCGTAGTACATTGGTGGCGCCGGGATTATTTGAGCCCTGGGTACGGGGATCGGGTAGTCCCATCAGTCGACAGACAATGATGGCGCTGGAAAGGGAGCCAAGCAGATAAGCTCCAATAATTAAGAGTGCGTTTGTCATGATGTTTCCTGTCCAGCGAGCGTATGTCCGCCAGTTATGCGCCAAATTGTCCCGGTAGCGGGGTGTCAGGGTCAAGGGTATTTGTTATCCGGGCTGGCTGCTTTACCATGTGCGAACACAATGGCAGGAATATGGGATACCCATGGATATAGTGTTTTTACGTGATCTCAGAATTGAAACAGTGATCGGTATCTACGATTGGGAGCGGGAGATCAAGCAGACGGTCGTGCTGGATATCGATATGAGTACCGATGTGCAGCGTGCGGCTGCCACGGAAGATATTACCGATGCGGTAGATTACAAGGCAGTCTCCAAGCGATTGATCAGTTTTGTAGAAGAGAGTGAGTTTCAGCTGGTCGAGACGCTGGCGGAGCGCTGTGCGGCGATTATTCGCCAGGAGTTTGATGTGCGTTGGGTACGTTTGACGGTGAATAAGATCGGCGCCGTAAGCGCGGCCAGTGATGTGGGTGTGATCATCGAACGGGGCGAGCGTTTCTAGTATGGTCAGAGTGTGGATCAGCCTGGGCAGTAATATCGATCGGGAACATAATATCCGTGCGGCGCTGCATGATCTGCATGGGGAGTTTGGCTCACTCATGATCTCACGTGTGTATGAGAGTGAAGCGGTCGGTTTTTCCGGCGATGCCTTTTATAACCTGGTGGTGGGGATTGATACGGATCGCCCGGTGCAGGATCTTATGACGCTGTTCCGGGCTATTGAATCAGCACATGGCCGCACTCGCGAAGGGGGCGGATTTGCCTCCCGAACGTTGGATATTGATCTGCTTACTTATGGTGATCAGATTGTGACCGTAAAAGGTGCCCATCTGCCACGTGATGAGATCACCCGCTATGCCTTTGTATTATTGCCCCTATCTGAATTGGCCGGTGACAGTGTTCACCCAGAGCTGGGGGAGACGTATCGGACGTTATGGGCGCGTTTCGATCAGACGTCTCAGCGACTCTGGCCCGTGCCTTTCGAGACGGGGCTGTCGGCTGTTTGAGCGTTATTGCTGGACGCTTCGTCCCCCATCAACCGCAAGAATCTGGCCCGTGATATAGGGGGCATCCAGCGCCAGAAAACGCACGGTGCGGGCGATGTCTGAGGGTGTCCCCAAGCGGCCGAGTTGTGTGCGGGAAAGGATGTTGTCTTTCTCCTGTTCATCAAGCGCTTGGTCGGGCCAGAGTATTGCCCCGGGTGCAACACCATTGACCCGAATCTCTGGACCCAATTCACGGGCCAGGGACTTGACCATCATGGCGTTGCCGGCCTTGGCCATACAATAGATGGCGTGTCCTGCCATTGGGCGCTCGGCATGAATATCCAGCAGATTGATGATAGACCCGTGCTGTTTTTTCAGTAGAGGGGCTGCTGCAATCGATAGAAAAAACGGCGCCTTGAGATTACTCCCCATCAGATCATCCCATTGTGTGAGGTTGAGACTGTCCACAGGGGTTGGGTAGAAAGACGAGGCATTGTTAACCAGGATATCCAGACGGCCTCGCCACTGTTCGATCTGGCGAATCATGTCAGCCAGTTTGTCAGTCGCATTCAGATCAGACTGGATCAGTAGTACCGAGTCGCTACGCTGGTTCTCCAATTCCTGCTTGAGTGTCTCGGCTGCCGCTGCGGAGCTGCGATAATGCAAGACAATATCCTGTCCGCTTTGATGCAGCGTGCGTGCTATTTCAGCGCCAATTCTCTGGGCGCTGCCGGTTATCAGGGCCACGGGTTGATCTGCTATTGCCACGCTCGGCTCTCCCTTGATTTCTGCTCTACCCCGGGTCTTGCTAAACTAGGGGCTACTGGTGTTCCGCAATCTGTGGTTCTACCCCTACCACTTTATACCGAACGGGCAGGTTTACGAAATTCATGAATGATAGGATCACCCCCCGGGCGGCTGAGGCTGTCGTGGCTCAACTGCCGATACCTGACGCTGATGCCCAGCAACACAGCCTGAATCTGGTCTCTCTGATTCGCGATGAGATTGCAGCCGCAGGTGGAAAGCTGGCCTTTGATCGCTATATGGAACTGGCCCTCTATGCACCGGGTTTGGGATATTACACGGCTGGTGCCAGAAAATTTGGTGAAGCGGGTGACTTCATCACCGCACCTGAGATTTCACCGCTGTTTGCGCAATGTTTGGCCACACAATGTGGTGATCTGTTGCAGGGGATGCCTCAGGGCGAAATCCTTGAGGTGGGTGCTGGTTCCGGGGCGTTGGCGGCTGATCTGCTGCTGGCGCTGGAGGAGAGGGGTGCGCTCCCCAGTCGCTATCGCATACTGGATTTGAGCCCCGATCTGCAACAAAGACAACAACAAACACTGGCACAGCGTGTACCACATCTGCTGGATCGGATTGAGTGGCTAACGACTTTTCCGGAGGCAGGTTTCTCAGGTGTGGTGATTGCCAATGAGTTGTTGGATGCCATGCCGGTTCATCGTTTTCGGATAGCCAGTGGAGAGATCCTGGAGCAGTATGTCACTTGGCAAGGAGAGCAGTTTCAACTGATCTGGGCTCAGCCGACGTCTCCCCATTTTGAACAGCGTGTCGCAGATCTGCTGCAATCGGTTGACGTGTTGGATGATTTGGAATCAGAGATCAACCTGCGTGCCGCTCCCTGGCTTTCGTCACTAAAGGATTCCATGCGCGAGGGGCTGGTTCTGCTTATCGATTATGGTCATAGTCGAGCGGAGTATTACCACGTTTCTCGAAATCGCGGCACACTGATGTGCCACTATAGACATCGTGCTCACCCTGATCCGCTCGTCTATCCCGGATTGCAGGATATAACGGCGCATGTCGATTTTACCGCCATTGCAGAGGCAGCCCAAGCCGCTGGCTTTGATGTGGCGGGCTATACTACACAGGCCTATTTTTTGCTGGGCAGTGGTCTTGAGCATCTGGTTGCGGCCTCTGATCCGAATGATGTGGAGACCCACATGACGCTGGTTCAAGGGATTAAAAAACTCACGCTTCCCACTGAGATGGGTGAGCGTTTTAAAGTTTTGGGATTGACGCGGGAATGGAATCACAGCCTGCGAGGTTTTGCTATGAGGGATATGCGTGAAAGGCTCTAGGATTCTACTGATGCTGTTACTGGTTGTGTCGTTGATGGGATGCAACAGTGCACCAGATCGAAACTCACCCATCAAGACGCGTGATTTTCAAGTCGAGGATATCGCCAAGAGTGATGTCGATATGGTTACGGAGATCCAGCTTCGCTACAGCCTGGAGTATTTGCAGGAACTCATGGATAAGCTCTATCGTCGAAACCCGCGAGAGTGGCCGAAGGGTGGCGCGGAATCACTCAGCCAGGCGGTAGATCGGGTTTTCGGGACAGGCCGTGATGGGGTGTTTCCTGAGCTGCAAGGCAAGCGGGGAAGTGACAGCATTGCGCTGGCATTTGACTCGTACTACTCCGGTGATCGGGTGTTGGCCTTTGTCGAGGGACTGCGAGGGATGATTCTGCAGGCGCATAACAATAAGCAGAGCTTCTATCTGACGGATGAACTGGATCCGCAAAAGCTCTACAACGCCGCGCGTAATATTGAGATAGCAATCTGGAAGCTGAGCCATGATCGCGACAGCGAAGGGCGGCTTTTTCTGATCAGTAATGAGACAGGGGGTCGAGTGAATAATCTCAGCTATGAGCGCCTGTTAGGTAAGCTGATAGCCATACAGGACAGCATGGCCAGAATTATTGCTCAGAGTAGTAATCGCAGGATCAAGACGATTATTCAGTCGGTTGCCTCGGCGGTTTTTATCCCGATGTGAAGTGTTGAGATAGTCGAATGGTTGCAAAAGATACTAAAAAGAGGGTAGATTAACCAGGGGCCAACATTGAGAGGCGAATTCGTTATGCCAGCATATAAAAGTGACTTTATGCCAGGTGATATTCTGGAGTTGTTTGGAGAAACCTATCAGGTCATCGAAAACGATGGTGTGCGTGGACAGTTGATTCCTTTTCCATCGGAAGAGATACCACCCCACGAGGTGATCTGGGCAGAGGAGTCTGGTCAATATCTGCGCATAGGCAATGCCGAATTACCTGGGCCTTCGCCCTGTTCAACAGGTAATGGCACTTGCCCAACAAACGGGCGCGGCTCACCGCTTTAGGCTGGGGCTTTATTGATTCAACGGCGTGTTGAATTCGGTCGTTTTTGTTAATTGTGGGGCTCGACTGTTTCGCATAAGATAACCCCTCAGCCCAGCCCTTCCGCTTGGGTTATTCGCTTTCGTACTGAAGGAACGGCCTGAGCCATGATCGCTGTATTTAATGCACTCATCCCGGTGATCGCCATTATCGTACTCGGGATGTTGTTGCGCCGGACCACGCTATTCAGTGATGAGAGTTGGCTCGGATTTGAAAATCTCTGTTACTTCGTTCTGTTCCCTTCCCTACTGATCAAGACGCTAGCCACAGCAAAAATTGCCTCAACAGAGCTGTTGCTGTTTTCAGCAATGGTGCTGTTTGCCATCTTCGGCATGAGCCTGCTGTTGCTGATATTTCAACCAATGATGAAACGCTGGCTGCATATCAATGGCCCCGCCTTTACCAGCCTGTTTCAGGGTGCGACCCGTTGGCATGGCTTTATTGCGCTATCCATCGTGGGGTTGCTGTATGGCGATGAGGGTGTGGCTTACATGGCGATCATCATGGCGGTTATTATTCCGCCATTGAATGTGATCAATGTCGCTGTGTTGGCGCGTTTTACTGACGGTGACAGCAGTCTGAACGATGTGCTGCATAAATTGTTGCGCAACCCATTTATTATCGCTTGTGTGATGGGTGCTACATTGAATCTTACAGGCATTGGCCTTCCATCACAGCTCTACTCACTGCTGGATATTTTAGGCGGTGGCGCACTCGGTTTGGGATTACTCTCGGTAGGGGCTGGGTTGCGATTTTCGTTGGTACTGGATCATCGCGTGCTCGTTTCGTTTGGTGCGGCAATACGCTTACTGGGTATGCCATTGCTGATGTTTGCCGGGGCCTGGTTGTTTGGTATTGAAGGCATGCCGCGTACGGTGGCCGTTATTGCGGCGGCGGTACCGACAGCCGCCACCTCCTATATCCTGGCACGCCAGATGGGTGGTGATGCACCGTTGATGGCCAACCTGATTACTGTCCAGGTGATCGCTTCAGCCATAACGCTGCCGGTAATGATCTGGGTGGCAGGTTTCTGATTGAGGCGCTAAAGTGAGTCTTAGGTTTGCGTCATTTGAAGTGTACCCGTTGGATGAGGCGCATTAGACGCTCAGCATAGGGAGACCATAATGGCTCTGTTTGAAGGATTTCCTGCTGCAACTTTGCAGTTTCTCAGCGAATTAAACCTCAACAATAACAAGACCTGGTTCAATGACAATAAGTCCCGCTATGAGGCTTTAGTGCGCGAACCTGCACTGGCCTTCATTGAATCAATTGGCCCGGGTCTGACAGAGATATCGCCCCATTTTCGCGCTATCCCGAAAAAGGTGGGTGGATCATTGATGCGGGTCTACCGCGACACCCGCTTTGCCAAAGACAAGACGCCCTATAAGACGAATATCGGTATTCAGTTTCGGCATGAATTGGGGAAAGATGTTCATGCACCCGGTTTTTATGTGCATATTGAACCTGAAGGCTGTTTTGTGGGGGCGGGCATCTGGCACCCCGAATCCAAAGAGCTTAACCAGATCCGCACCTTTATCGATGACAACCCTGCCGCCTGGAAAAAAGCGGTGCAGGGTGGTGCATTTGCCAAACAGTTTCAACTTGAAGGGGATTCTTTAATACGCCCGCCCAGAGGTTTCAGTGCAGATCATCCATTGATCGATGATCTGAAAAGAAAGGACTTCATTGCGATAAAGTCCATTGCCTCTGACTCCATTCATGGCAAACGTTTTACCCAGTCCGTATTAAAGGATTTTCAACAAGCTGACCTATTGATGCGCTATCTCTGTACGGCCCTGAATGTGAATTATTGAGCGGGTTCTACTCCTCGAAAAAATATTAATATTTGCTTATATTTTTCGTTGCTCTATGATGTTCATGCCTGATTAAATTATTAGGTATTTCAATGTCTTATATAGATATAAATAAAATATTGTGTCTGAGGTTCAGGATATGCAGTCAGGTCCCCGCGAGATCCAAACACCGTTCCGCCCCATTCCCCTGGAGGTGCCGGAAGGGATGATGCCCAATGAGTTTTTCAATAGTACAGAAAACCTCAATGACCTGGTGCATAACAACGGCTTGTTAATGAATCCGGAAAACCTGCTGCTCTATCGCAAAGCACTCGGGCACAGCAACGAGTTTGACGCATCAATTATCTATAACACCTCAAACTGTATCCTTGATCCCCTGGGTAGACCGGTGCGCCGGACCCAGGTGCCTAATCATGTTCGGCATGTCTGGAATCGGATGAATCAGGTGTTGATTGAGTATATGTTGGAGCAGTATCCGGACCCGAATGAGGCGCTGATTCTCGCGGGTGAGGCGAGTCTTGATGCGACTTGGCCGTTGACCTCGCCGGGCGTACCCAGTATTCGGATGTTGCACAATCACTTTATTGCCTTTGACAAGAAACAGATAAGTGATGCCAGGTTTGCCGATGAGAAGAATCCCAATTTGACCGATGGTGGGCAGCACAGCCTGTTTCAAGCCTACATGCATGATGTCTATTATGAGTTCTTCTCACAGCTGGAGTTGGAGATTCTTAAGCCCGTAACCGACGGGACCTGTCGCATTCAATTGACCGGCTATCCTCAGGGCCTTCCCAGTTGGGAGGTACAAGGTGGCGTGGATGTACTGAAGAGTATCTATTTCTGGCGTGAATATGATGCCATTCTCAAGGGATTCATCGATTTCTATCGCACCTTCTTCACCCAGGTTTCAACTCGCAATGCCCCTATTCCCAAGGATGCCTACTATCCAGAGCAGATAGAAAGCACCCTGCTCTATAATAATGATTTTCTCAAGACAGCCAAGAAGGTGCGGGATCAATGTGTGCATGATGCCAAATACGCCAATGCCATTCGCTGGCAGCCGGCGTTTAAGCAGCTCCTGTATCGTGATGATACGGGGCGGCTGGTGGTGACAATCAGTCAAAACTCTATCGGAAATGCCATTACTGAGTTATTGGGTGTGGTGGTAAAGCGCACACCGGATGCAGCAGCCTATGAAGAGAAAGAGCCGAAGTTGATAGAACGATTGCTGGAAGTGCGGCGGAGATTGGTTGAGGCCGACTTGGGTGAGCCGATCAGCACACAATATTGGGGCAGTGAGTAAGGCTTATTGATAGGTTTTACCTGCATGCTTTAGCCAGCCGTCGATATGGCGTCCATTTGGATCATGGTGTGTCCAGTGAACAACCCCGCCTTTTGGATTCCATTCATATTCACCAAAGAACTGAAGGGTGTCACCTTTCCTTAGCGAATCAATCCTTGGTGCCAGATCGATGTTGTGCGAGATCAGCAGCGTCTGAGTGCTGGATATTTTTAGCAGAAACTTCTGGTGCCGGCTCCCCTCGTTATCATCGGCCAAGAGGTGTAACACAGTGCCACTTCCACTGACCTGTATATCGCTCAGCCGATTGTCATAGGCATACTGGAGAGACTGCGTGGTAGTGGTCTGACGATTATTATCAGGGTTAGGTGCATAGCGTGCGTTTTCGTTATACCCATAGAGCGCGACCCCAACCAGCAGTATCAGCCCGAGTATTTTTTTTATCTGATTCATATCGACAGTTCTGCTATTCGCCAGTCTGCGCCGAATGTTAAGTCTGGAGGATCAGAGGCTTTACTTATGGCGTTTGTCCCGAACAACAAGCGCCTTTGAATTGGTGGAACCAATTTGCCGCGACTCAATGTCAAAAAGAGTGGTGGCTGCAACCAGTTCTCCTAATTTCCCATAGCCGTAATTTCGCGGATCAAAATCAGGTGACTGTTTTGCAATAGTACTTCCGACAGGCCCAAGATGTGCCCAACCACTGTCATCGGACGCGGTATTTACTGCATCCCGCAATAGTCGAATCAATTTCGTGTCTTTCTTTAATTCACTGCTGGATTTTTTAACAATAGCGGCACTTTCATCGCTCTTTGCGCGTAAGACTTCTGTGTAGATGAATTTGTCACAGGCAGAAACAAAGGGTGCGGGCGTTTTCTTCTCGCCAAAGCCGTAGACCAGTAACCCGGACTCTCTTATTCTGGATGCCAGTTTGGTGAAATCGCTGTCGCTGGATACGATGCAGAAACCGTTAAAGTTATTCGTATAGAGCAAGTCCATCGCATCAATAATCATCGCGCTATCAGTGGCATTTTTACCCTTGGTGTAGGCAAATTGCTGCATCGGCTGGATCGAGTGTTCCAATAGAACCTCTTTCCAACCTTTCAGGCCGGGAGAGGTCCAGTCACCGTATATTCTTTTGACGCTGGCGGTCCCAAAATTGGCAATTTCAGAAAGCAATCCATCTACAATACTGGGTTGCGCATTATCGGCGTCAATAAGGACAGCCAGTCTGTCAGAATTTTCCATAATTTATGTGTTTGCTAATCCGTTTCAGGTTAATGATCACAGTATGTATTCAGACTAGCAGACTTTTATTAGCATCAGAACCCATTCTATGAAAATGCCTCAATGGTCCAGTTTCTCTGACATAATAAAGCCGATTTTAAAAAGTGGAGACGGTTTTGCTTAACTTATTCAAAAAACAGCGGGAAGTGTTGGATGACGCCTCGATTGCCTGGCAGTTCGAGCTGTTTGCCTGGGCTTTGCGCGAGTTCGACTCGGATCTCTTTTTTCAGAGCACGCTGTTAGTCACACCCACTAATGAACACTTCCCTGGTCGAGTAGACAGCGTGGAGGGTATGGCTAATCTAATACTTGAGCAGGTGAAGCAGTATGCTCATCTGGGGCATTGGCCCTGTCGATTGGTTACTCAGGATGTGTATGACCAATCCCAGCAAGGCCGGGTTGCCATCCCTGGCGCAGTGCGTAGAGGGGGTGATATTTTGCCGCCCAATACAGAGGCGCAGTTGATCATCGCCTATGATCCGGGTCAGGTAGGCAATCCAGAGGCTCTGATCGGTTCATTGGCACATACCTTGGCACACTACCTTGCGACTATGGCAAAAGAGCCACCACCGGGTGGGAGTGAGAACTGGCCCCATGCCTGTGAAATTCTGACGGTATTTCTTGGTTTTGGATTGATGATGGCGAACAGTGCCTTCAACTTTAGGCGGGGTGGGTGTGGTAGCTGTGGCGCAGCTTCGACAGCACGGGAGAGCTACCTCTCACAGTATGACTTAACCTATGCCTTGGCTATCTTCTCGGTACTTAAGGCTCTGCCGGAGAAACAGGTGATCCGGCATCTTAAAAAATCACTTCGCGGCTATTTCAAAGAGGCCATGCGGGATGTTCGTGGTAGAGAGGCGTCATTGGAAAACCTGAGAATGTCGCTTGATTCCGTATCGATCTAGAAAACCATCCTATAATAAGGGTTAGACTTATCATTAACCGTGATTGATAAGACCTATTGAGCGAGATCATCTTTTTAACAGGTTGGGCTTTTACTCTGGCACTGGGTTGTTATGATGCTATTCCGAGGAAAAGCCTATTTACCTAGTATAAATATGGATTATTTACGAAAAGTCTATCAGCTGAATGTCAGTCTCTTGGGTGTAGTCCCCGAGGTTTGGAGGCAGCTTCGCGTTGCTGATAGTGATACCTTGGCGGATTTGCATAACACCCTGCAGATTGCCATGGGTTGGACCAATATTCACATGCATATGTTTATCAAGGATGGTGATAAATACGGTGTGCCGGATGATCAGTTTCCGGATGATACGGCCAATGAGCAGCAAACCCGTCTACGCCAGGTATTGAAGAAGGAGGGGGAGAATCTGCTCTATATCTATGACTTTGGCGATGCCTGGGAACATCGGGTGGTGCTGGAGAAGATTCTTCCCTATGACCTTTCACAGCCCTTGCCCCTTTGCTGTTATGGTGAGCGCGCCTGTCCGCCAGAAGATGTGGGTGGTCCGCCAGGTTATGACGAATTCATTGAGGCCACGGCAGACCCGTCACATCCTGAGCACGACTATATGGTTCGTTGGATTGGGGGTGATTTTTCACCTGATCTTTTTGATATCAGCCTCACCAATGAACTGCTCCGAGATAAACATCGTCGACTGGGTTGACCGCATTTCAGTGAATGGTCGGTATACGTTTTAGAGGCTCTATCAGATTTTCCAGGCCGTTTGTTTTGATCTCAAGCGCTAATGCCAGCAGTTGTCCCAGCTTACCCTCAGGAAATCCCTGGTTGGCAAACCAGAGCAAATAGGGCTCCGGCAGGTCAATCAACAGACTCCCTTTGTATTTGCCGAAGGGCATCTCCATCTTGGCAAGTTTGATCAAATCTTGTTTTTCAAACATAGCTGTTATTCAGGTTTCTTGGGTTTTCGTGTCAGTGGTTTATGCCCTGCTTCCCGTGGTGCCTCTTGCGAACCTGTGCCACTGGGTTGGCGCCGCTTACCAATATTCTTTTTGTCCCGTAGACGCTGTTTGACTTTCTTGGCCTTGGGCGTCTCTTCCTTTGCAGCGATCTTGCTTTTCTTGCTGCCAGCGGATTTTCCTGAGCTTTTGATCTTTTTCGGTCCTTTGTATTTACCGGCGACTTCTCGAATCGTGCGCTGCTCGAATTCGTGTTTGAGGTAGCGTTCGATGCCGGTCATCAGGTTCCACTCCTGATGTGAGATCAGCGAAATGGCCAGGCCCTGTTCGCCTGCCCGTCCGGTGCGGCCAATGCGATGGACATAATCCTTGCCACTGCGGGCCATGTTAAAGTTGATAACCAAGTCTACGCCCTTGATATCCAGACCACGGGCAGCCACATCAGTGGCTACCAGGACCTTAATAGTGCCCTGGCGTAGAAAACCCATGATCTGGTTTCGTTCGTCCTGGGTCATATCACCATGTAATACGCCAACCCGCAGGTGCTCTTTTCTGAGCTCCGGGCCGAGGGCGTCGGCCTGCAGCTTGGTGTTGGTGAACACCAAGGCCTTATCATAGGTTTCATTTTTCAGCAGCCAGGCCAATATGCGTTGCTTATGCAGCTTGTCATCAGCGGGGATGACCTGCTGGGTAATATTACTGTGGCGGTCCCGTACGGTACTGAGCGAGATGATTTCCGGCTCTTTGAGTAGCGAGTCGGTGATAGTGCGCAGGCCTCGATGCCCCAGTGTTGCGGAAAACAGCAGCGTCTGGCGCTTTTTATTGCACTGTTCAGTAATTTTCAGTACGTCTTCGCTGAATCCCATATCCAGCATCCGATCGGCCTCATCCAGGATCAGTACTTCCAGGTCACGAAAATCGGGCGTGTCCTGTTCCAGGTGTTCCAGCAAGCGGCCTGGGGTAGCGACAAGTATCTCGGGATTTTTTCGGAATAGGGCGCGCTGATACTTGAATGATTCGCCGCCGGTAATCAGGCCGATCTGAAGACGGGTTTCGCTGATCAGCTTTTCCCCCTGCTTAAGGATCTGATGACCCAGCTCACGGGTTGGCACCATGATCAATACGCGGGTACCACTCTCCGGGGCCGGCTTATTCAGCAGGCGATCGAGTGTAGGCAGCAGGAAGGCAAAGGTTTTTCCGCTCCCGGTCTCGGCGCTTGCCATCAGATCCCGGTTCGCCAGGATCACCGGGATGGCTTGTTCCTGGATCGGTGTGGCCTCTTTCATGCCAAGCTTTTCGAGGGTTTGGAGTAAGAGGGTGTGCAGGGGGAAACTGGCTAGCAACGGGGTCACCTTAACAAACAATGGAATCGGAAAAGCCGGTATTGTAATCCATTGTAGTCAGGATGTTGGGATATTTGCTGTTGTGAAGCTGATCGTGCATCTGTGAGATAATCCGAGCGAGAGGTCTGATCCAGCCTCTGTCACTGAATCAGGGTGAAATTGTGAAGCAGTATGAGGTTGTCATTATCGGGGCTGGTGCCGCCGGTCTCATGTGTGCGGCGACGGCTGCCCGTCGTGGGCGTCGTGTCGCCTTGCTGGATAACAGCAAAAAAGTGGGTAAGAAGATCCTCATGTCGGGTGGCGGCCGGTGTAATTTTACCAATCGTATTGTAGAGCCCGATAATTACGTCTCGGCTAATCCACATTTCTGTAAATCGGCATTGAAGCGCTACACCCAGTGGGATTTTATTGCACTGGTAGAGCGCTACCAAATTCCCTATCACGAACGTGAACATGGCCAGCTTTTTTGTGATCACTCGGCACGACAGATCCTTGATATGTTGTTATCCGAGTGTGAAAAGGCGGGGGTCAGTTTAGTTACCGATTGTGAGATACAGACCATCGACTACTCAGCTGGTTATCGGCTCGCAACCCGTCAGGGTGATTATGAAACGAACTCGCTGGTGGTGGCGACGGGTGGACTCTCAATACCGACCATGGGGTCAAGTGGCTTCGGGTATGAGATCGCCCGACAGTTTGGTCTTAAGGTATTACCTGTGAGCGCTGGGTTGGTGCCTTTCACATTCAGTGATCGCATGAAGGGTGTGACAGAGCGTCTGTCTGGTATCGCCCTCCCGGTAGCGATTTCCACGGGTGATAGGACCTTTTCAGAGCAGATGCTGTTTACCCATCGGGGATTGAGCGGCCCTGCTGTACTGCAGATATCCAATTACTGGCAACCGGGCGATACTATTCGGGTTGACCTTCTGCCGGGTGAGTCTGCCCATGAATTACTCGGGTTATGGAAAAAAGAACACCCTAAAGGTTTGTTGAAGAACCTGTTGGCGAGGCGATTACCCAAGAAACTGGTAGTCGAGTTGATGTCGTTGTATTGGTCAGAATGGAGTGAGCGGACGATTACTGATATGCCGGATCAGCTACTAAAAGGTATTGCCGATCATCTCAACGGTTGGTTATTGAAACCGGCAGGGACGGAGGGTTATCGAACCGCTGAAGTGACCCTTGGGGGCGTCGATACGGATGAACTTTCATCCAAGACCTTTGAGAGCAAACGCCAGCCGGGCCTCTTTTTTATCGGTGAAGTAATGGATGTCACCGGTCATCTTGGTGGGTTTAATTTTCAGTGGGCCTGGTCCTCCGGTTATGCCGCAGGACAGTATGTCTGAGCCGCATATCCTTCCCATGTAAAGAGTACGTGAATATTCCAAAACACTTATCTATTAAGTGTATGATTAATGTCGTTTAAGTTTCATCTGCAAGTGTCGCTACCCCCTACATGACCGCTGAAGATATGGCGGCAGAGGATGTGGGTGGCTATTGATTGCAGAACCTTGTCTGCTCCCACTTGTTAATACTGATTCCGATGAATGATCCGGACTGCCCGTTGGGACGCGTTTTATTATGAAAATCAAGACAAAATTGACTGTTGGTGCCAGTCTCCTGATGTTAATACCGGTGGTGGTTGTGAGTGCCGTACTCGGTTGGGTTGCCGTTGAAAATGGCCGCGAAGCACTTGAAACCAAGGCGCAGAATCAAATGATTGCTCTTCGAAACAGCAGTCAAAAAGCGATAGAGCGTTACTTTGCCACTGTACAGGCGCAGATTGTAACCTTGTCCGACAATCGTATGGTTGTCGATGCCCTGAAATCGCTCCCCAATGCCTATACCAACTATCAAAGTAGTGTAGAGGCGACGGGTGAAGCCGGTGCCCCTAAGCTTGAAAAGATGCGCAAGGAGTTAGTGGCGTTTTATCAAGGACCGTTCGCTGATGAATATAAAAAGCAGAATGGCGGGGTGCAGGTTGATGCGGACAGTTGGGTTGAAAAGTTATCGGGTACTGGGGTTACACTTCAGCATGCCTATATTGCAGCGAACCCCAATCCGCTGGGTCAGAAGAGTGCGATGGAGGCTCCGGAAGATGGATCACTCTATGAGGTGATGCACAAGCGTTTCCATAACTCGCTGAAGGATTACCAGGAGCGGTTTGGTTATTCTGATATTTTCCTGGTCAATGCTAAAGACGCAGAAGTGGTCTACTCCGTATCTAAAAAACCGGAATTTGCCACATCATTGACTACGGGTCCCTTTGCGGAGAGTCGACTGGCGCAGGTTTTCAAACAGGCCAACGAAGCAGATGACCCGAGTTTCATCGCTATTTCTGATTTTGCTGAATACGCCCCCTCGTTCGACAATCAGACGGCCTTTTTTGCCTCACCTGTATTTAGTCGCGGTACTCACATTGGTGTGCTGATATTTGAGCTCTCGGTTGAACGGCTTTCCGATATCATGACGCATGATCGGCGTTGGGCCGATGTTGGGCTGGGTGAGTCAGGTGAAAGCTTCATTGTGGATCAGAATTATCTGCTGCGTAGCGATAGCCGTTTTCAAATTGAAAATGAAGCGGGTTACCTGGATAGTTTGAGCAAGGCTGGGCTGTCGGCTGAGCAGATTAACAAAGCGAAGGCAAAACACTCGGGTATTGGTATCCAGCTATTGAAATCACCCTCGACAGAGGCGGCCATAGCCGGTGAATCGGGCATTAATAATTATGTAGATTATCGGGGTACTGAAGTGCTCAGTGCCTATGCGCCGCTCAATATTCCCGGTTTCAAGTGGGCGGTTCTCGCTGAAATGAGCACGGAAGAGGCGTTCCGCTCTGTTGAGGCGTTGAAGAGTAGTATTGCCGGTGTGGCGATCGGACTTGCTGTGGCTGTATTTGTTATTGGCGCCCTGATTGGCTGGATTTTTACCGGGATTATTGTGCGTCCGATCCAGCACACTGTTGATGCGGTAAAGGATATTGCGGAGGGCGAGGGTGATTTGACTCGTCGTCTTGATGCACGCAGTAAGGATGAATTGGGTGAATTGGCCGGTTGGTTTAATCGCTTCCTGGATAAGATGCAGGGTGTTGTCGGTGAGCTGAATGGCGTCACACAAAATCTCTCTGTTTCGGCTGAACAGCTCTCTCAGGTATCTGAGCAGACACGCATAGGTATCAGCAATCAACAGGGTCAAACCGAGCAGGCTGCAACGGCGACTAACCAGATGGCGGCTACTGTTCAAGAGGTGGCAAAGAATGCAGAGTCAGCGGCCAGCTCTGCTATGCGGGCGCGAGATGAGGCGGCCGAAGGAAAAGGCACGGTTGATGAGAGTATTGCGGCTATCCACGCGCTTTCAGAAACAGTTGAAACGGCTGCGGGTGTCATCGGTCGTTTAGAGCAGGACAGTGTTGAGATTGGCGGCGTCTTGGATGTGATTCGGAATATTGCCGAGCAGACCAATCTGTTGGCGCTTAATGCGGCCATTGAAGCAGCCCGTGCCGGTGAGCAGGGACGTGGGTTTGCTGTCGTTGCCGACGAAGTGCGTACGCTGGCTTCCAGGACTCAGAAGTCTACCCAGGAGATCCAAGAGATGATTGAGCGTCTCCAGTCGGCCTCCAAAGAAGCAGTAAAATCAATGGGTGAAACCAATATTCAGGCTAAACGCGGTTCGGACTACGCGGTGCGAACGGGTGAGGTGTTGGAGTCAATCACCAACTCTATTAATCAGATCAGTGATATGAATACCCAGATTGCCAGTGCCGCTGAAGAGCAGAGTGTAGTGGCCGAGGAGATCAATCGTAATGTCGTTGGGATCAATGAGATTGGTGAGCATACGGCGCAGGGTGCGCAGCAGACAGCCTCGGCCAGTGAAGGATTGAATAATCTCGCGGGTCAACTACAGCGTATCGTAGGGCAGTTCAAGATATAGCACAGATCGCCATGGGGATCAGAAGGCGCTCCCGGTTCGGAGCGCCTTTTTTTATGCAAGGTCAACGGTCATTTTCAGGGGCAAGCCTATCGAAGATATCGGCACTGCTTTTTGGTTTAACAGGACGATTTAGCAGGTTCATCATGCGGATTAATCGCCGGCTCTTTGGGCGAATTTCCAGACCCTGATTCAGATAACGGCGTGCCTTCAGTGTACGGCCGTTATTGATTTGAATCTGAGCCAAGTCGGCATAGCGGTTGGCTATTTTATCCAGACCCTTGGTCGCCTCTGGATGCCCGGGTTCCTGTTGTAGAATAGCTTGATAATAAAAGCGGGCGCTGTCGCTGCTAGGGTAGCTCAGTTTATCCGCAGCGAAACGCTGTTGCGCCTTAGCGAGCAGATTGTTGAGATCAGTTTTCGGAGAAACTGCCGATGTGGTCTCTTCTGTATCGGCGTCCACTGTTGGTTTCGCTACTTCTTCTGGCTCTAGTTCCGTTGCCGTTTCACTGATCGGCGCAGAGGGGGCCTCTTGTTCAGCCATGCTGGCTGGCGCCACTATGGCCATTTGTGTTGACGCTTCAGCTTGGTTAGATGCTTCTGCTGTTGGGGATGAGTCAGGGGCATTTGTCATTTGTCTGAACCCAAACCAACTCAATAGAAGAAAACCGCCCAGTGCAGGATAGATCAGCCAGCGATAACTCTTTGATGGAGAAGCGGCAACTTCCATAGAGCGAGTCTCAGAAGTCGGATTTTCTGTATCCTGAGGGTCAAGCAGTAAACGTTTCTTGTTGCGCAAGGGCTGCAGGTTCATCAACAGTTCTGCGCCACTCTGGAAGCGATCCTCCGGCTTCTTTGCCAACAGCTTATCCAGAATGGGCTGTAGGCTGGCGTACTGTTCAGGTAGTTTGGGTAATGGTTTCTGAATATGGGCCATCAATGTGGCAGCAAAACTGTCTGCCGTATAAGGCTTTCTCCCGGTGAGCATCTCATAGAAAATGATGCCCAGACTGTAAAGGTCTGAGCGCCCATCAACCCGCCGGTTTCCCTGTGCCAATTCCGGGCTGAGATAGTGTGGACTGCCCATTACGGTGCCGGTCACGGTGAGATCATTATCGGCCTGAATCAGCTTGGCAATGCCAAAGTCGGTCAGTACGGGAGTGCCATCTGTCCCGAAAAGGATATTTGAAGGTTTTATGTCCCGGTGGACTACGCCTTCGCCATGCACGTAGGCAAGACAGCCCGCAAGGCGGACGAGGATCTTCAGGGCCTGGGACGGCTTGATGCCCTGGGCAATTCGGGACTTGAGATCGCCTCCAGGCAGAAATTCCATGGCTATGTAGTAAAATCCTTCGCCCTGGCCGATGTCATAAATCGACACCAGATTGCTGTGATTGAGTCGAGCGATGCAGCGACCTTCGTTGAAGAAGCGCTCAAAAAACTGCGGCGTATCCGGATCATGCAGAACCTTAAGTGCCACCGGTCTGCCTAATGACATCTGGGTGGCGAGATAGACGGTTGCCATCCCGCCCTTTCCCAGAACGCGCTCAATGCGATAGCCGGGGACTTGAATCTGTTGGCTCGGGTTCATTCATGGTTCCGTAAGCTTTAACGCGGGTGGGAACTGGGTCAGTTTCAGTTCCTGTTAGGAAAGAGGTTAACGCCTTATATAAATGTTTCGTCCGAAGTCAGTGAAAATTGAGAACCAATTCACCTATTTTGGCGGTAAATGTGATGCCTGCCAGGTCTTTTTGGCTTGAGCTGCGGCCCGGCTGCGGGCCTGGAATAGGGTGTCTGCAATCTGTAGCGGATCATGGCACTGTTTGGCGATCGCTCCAGTATCTACCGCTGCTGCCGCTTGTTGGATCGCTTTGAAGTAGGCGGCCTGTGGATAGGCGCACGTCTCAAACCCTGTACGGCCACGCGAATCGGCCTCGCAGGCCGCGAGGAACTGCTCAAACCGGTCAGGTCGTCGTAGTGCATCCAGCGCCATCAGGGTTTTGACCAGTGTGGCGGGTTTGAGCTCAAATGCCCGATGGCAATGCGTATGATACTCCGCCACCAACCGTGAAAGTTCCCGGAAACGATTGGGAATTCGCAGGGTATCGCACAGGGCATCGATAAGTTTAACGCCCCGCAGTTCATGTCCGTGATGACTTGGCCATTGGTCAGGTGGGGTGGTGCCCTTGCCAAGATCATGCAACAGCGCAGCCAGACGTGTCTCAGGATCTTTGCGCAAGCCTGCTGCCTGATTGAGTACCATCAGACTGTGGATGCCGGTGTCGATCTCTGGGTGATGCTTGGCCGGCTGTGGCACACCAAACAACCGATCCAATGCGGGCATGACGATACCGAGTGTCTTTAGATCACGCAGGGTCTCAAAAAAGACGACCGGAGCATCACTCTCCAGCGCGTGTTTCACTTCTGCCCAGACCCGCTCCGAAACCAGTCCATTGAGTTCACCACATGTGACCATTTTGTGGATCATGCGGCGTGTTTCGTCGGCAATGCGAAATCCCTGGGGATTCAAGCGGGCCGCGAATCTGGCCAGTCTTAGTACCCGGATTGGGTCTTGTCTGAAAGTAGGGGTGTGACGCAGTATCCTTGCTTGTATATCCGCTTGACCATTCAAGGGGTCAATGATGTCACCCTCAGGTGACAGGGCCATGGCATTAATCGTCAGATCACGCGCTACCAGATCATTGCAGACCTGCTTGAATTCGTTCTGCTCCTGCGTTTTACCTCTAGGTAAGGCGTATTCTTCCGTGGTAAGTGGGTGTAGGAAGACACTGAAATCCTGGCCAACCCTGCGAAACCCCTGTGCCAACAGCTGCTCTGCAGTGATGCCGGTTACGAGCCAGTCATGATCACTCTCGACCAATCCCAGTAGACGATCCCGTACGGCACCACCCACCAGATAGGCACGCATCCCTGAAATGTTAGAATGACTCACTATGACGACTCAATATCCTGTTAGCTCAGCATGAAACAGCGCCCCAAAACGCTCGGTTGTGGCCTCATACTGATGACTGCCTTTTTGGTTCTGCAAGGCTGCAGTTCCCTCAGCTATTATAGCCAGTCTATTGGCGGACATCTGCAGTTGATGGGACAGCGTCGTCCTATTGTGGCGGTTTTGCAGGACCCAGAGACTCCCGATAGTTTAAAGCAGCAGTTGGCAGCCATTAAGCAAATACGTGATTTTGCTTCGGACTCCCTTGCCTTGCCTGATAACGACAGCTATCGAAGCTATGCTGATCTAGAGCGTGATGCCGTAGTCTGGAGTGTCGTCGCTGCACCTCAATTCTCCATGCAGCCCAAGCAGTGGTGTTATCTGGTTATTGGCTGTGCCAGTTACCGCGGTTACTTCTCGCGTCAGAGTGCCGATTTGTATGCCGATGAATTGCGTGCGCAAGGGCTGGATGTGGCTGTGGAACCAGTGCCTGCTTACTCAACATTAGGTTGGTTTGATGATCCCCTTCCCAGTACTATCGTGGGTTGGTCTAGCCCCCGAATTGCCGGATTAATTTTCCATGAATTAGCTCACCAACAACTCTATGTGAAGGACGACAGTGCCTTTAATGAGGCATTTGCCGGTTTCGTGGAGGAGGTAGGTGTTGTCAAATGGTTAGAGGATCAGGATGCACAACGCCTTGAGCAGTGGCAACGCTCACAGCAGCGCGAACAGCAGTTTATAGGCCTGCTGTTGGAAACACGTAAACAGCTACAGGTGCTGTTTGATCAGGCGTGGACGCCTGATCAGATGCAACAGCGTAAAGCGACACTCTACCAATCACTGCGTGAGCGGTATGAGTCGTTGAAGAAAACCTGGGAGGGTTATTCGGGGTTTGATGGCTGGTTTGATCGGGATCTGAATAATGCCCATCTAGTGTCTATTGCTACTTATGAACAGTGGAAGCCCGCTTTAAAACAGTTGCTTATCGAGGCGGATGGTCAATTACCTGCTTTTTATCAAGCCTGTAGATCATTAGGATTGTTATCAGAAGAAGAGCGCAGAAAACGTTTAATAGTATTGATGGCCCTATGACTAGCGTTTTATATGGGTCCGCCTTTGTCGTAGTGTTTGGTTGCGTGTCCAACATTAATCTATACGTTCGAATTAAAAGTCTAGCTAAACGTAGTGAATGCCTTTCAGACTGTATTTATGAATGGTGGGGTGTGGCTGGATCTAGGGGAAACCCTATGGAATGTCAGTTTACTTTACATGTTCAGTTTAAAAATGACCCTAACGGATGTTTTTTTTGGAAAAAAGGGCATTGCATTGACTTTTTTGGACGCTAAGCGGCCTATATTTACGAAAGGTGTTAATTTTATTTTACAAAGTGCCTGTCGCGGATGCCATGCATCAAAAAAATACAATAAAAATCAATATACTATGGTTTTGGTATGATTAATGCATCCTAATAATGGTGTTTTTAAATTGCCTAGTAAAATTTGATTTGTAGCTGTCCAATGGAGAGGAGGATCTTTCAATGAAAATAGTTAAAAAGATAGGGGGTGTACTTATTGCGGCCCTTATAAGCACCCCGGCTTTTTCAGGTAATATATTGCTGACCCAGTTTGATTACACGGGTTACACTGAGATGAAGGCAAACCTCGAAGCGGTAGGCCACACGGTAACTATTGTTGACGCAAGAACAGGCGGAAGCCTGGCGACATCACTGGCATCGGGTAGCTACGATAGCTTGTTTGTTTGGGATCTGACTTCGACCAGTTACTTAAATCAAGCTGACCGCGATGCAGTACAGACCTTTTATGGGGCACATAATAGTGTCGTAATGGATTCACGTTCTTACGGGTATCATTTTCAGCCCAATAACGCCTCAGAAGTGGCGCTGATACAAAATGTTGCCGCTGCGTTTGACAGCTTTAGTGGTGGTATCTGGTTTGGTACCGATCACAATCCAGACTGGACAATGAATGTTAATCCGATTCTAGCGCAACTGGGATTTGATTTAATAACAGGCTCTCATGATAATGCCGTGAATGATGTGGACCCTGCGTCGATACTGCTTACCGGTGTTACCACTACAGATCTTTGGGGTTCTGGTGCCAGTGTTGGTCATGTATCGCTTGGTATTCAGCCCAATGGTGTAGATATGCGTTATCATTTTGGGCATTCATCAGCAGCATCAGGTGCGATACCCTACATTTCGGCAAATTTTGGTGACTATATTGCGCCAAATGAAGATCCCAATGATCACAATACGAATAATGTTCCAGAGCCTGCTACCTTGGCACTCTTTGGATTAGGATTGTTAGGGTTTGGATGGAAACGCAGTAAGGTTTAGTCACTTTTTGTATATGAAAAACCCGCCAGATTGTAGGCGGGTTTTTTTGTCTTTCGCGGTTTACCTGGCTGACTTGACTTGGGTTACCTACCAACCAATGCGGATGTAGCGGAGCAGATTGTCTGAGGGATCAAGGAGTATCAACCGGCCTTTTGACTCGGCAAATTGATAGGGTCTTGCCTGTCCCGTCTGTAAATCCTGCAGCACGATCATTTGTGGATGGATTTGTTGTAAGCGTCCTTCCAGGTAATTATCACGATCCAGATAGATTCTGAACTGCTGATTTCTTATTACCAGGATTTCCCCCCCTTCGCCTTGCCAGCTGCCATTCAGCGGAAATTTTTGCGGTCCATAGGGCGTGGGTGGGTAGGGGTAGGTTTCGCCATAGTGGGGTGAGTAGCCGGGCGGGGTGACGTATGCCCCGTAATTGTCGTTATCACGTTCGTGACGTCGCCGTTGATAGGCTGATGAGAAGGCATCCATCATATCAAACAGGGTTTCAGCCATGTTGTTATAGCGATTCGGATACTCCAGGCTGTGTGTATTTAGGGGTATCACTGTCAGCAGAATCAGTGTGATAAAAACCCGGTTTTTCTTCACCTTTACCCTCACAATTGCATTACCTTGAGCTTCACTCAGTTTATCAGATATTTCTATTTGCATTATCAAAGGCATAGAGATACTTGCCAGTTGCATGAAATGGTGTTTATCTTAGTGTACCTTTTAGTAAAAAAACTAGATTAAGAAAGGTCAGGAAATGGGGTCTATGCACAATAGCAGTGGGCAAGAACGTCGCGCCCGTACACAAGAAATGGTCGATAAATGGCTGGCAGAGCGGCAGCAGATGTTGGTGCTGTATTGCAAGTTGGCCGGCATTGAATCATTCGATCCAGATAAACCAGAGAAACAGCTATTACGGGATTTCTGCCAGCTGTTGGTAGACTATGTGGCCTTTGGGCATTTTGAAGTCTATGACCGGATCACTTCGGGTGAAGAGCGTAGGGGGGAGGTGATCAAAGTGGCGGAGAAAGCCTATCCGCGTATCTCAGAGGTAACGGATATAGTGGTGGCTTTTAATGATAAGTACGACCTGAGTGATCATATTCAGTCCATGGATGAATTGACCGAAGATCTCTCAATGCTCGGGGAAGAGTTGGCGAATCGCATTGAGCTTGAAGATAAGCTGGTTGGTGCGCTGTTGCGCTGAAGGGTCTTCGGCTGAATTAAGAGGGGAGCGATAGCGTGGCAAGTCTGGAAAAGCTTTTTCGCTGGGCTCCTGATGCTGAGGAGTTCAGCAAGCCGCTACAGAAAAAAACACCCTTCAAACTCCTTTTTGACCGACTCCCAATGGGTATCGACAACAATCGAATCGATGTGTTGTTGAGCCAGGAGTTTATGGATCGGTGTCGGATGTTGGTGCGCCGTTCACTGTTGCATGATGTAACGGAAAACTATTGGGGCGAACCACCGCCACCACCAGACAATAAAGATATTCAGGCCGTACGCGAGGGTTATGCCGGGTTGATGGAGTTGACTGTGGACCGGGCAAGAAAGCATAACCGGCTCGAGATGGTCCAGCTGCTCCAGTTCAGTGTAGTGAAGTTTCTGCTGCAATTGGTGGATGATGAGTTTGGACGGTTGCGCAATCAGGTGCAGCGGGCCAAAAGTATGGACAGCCATCAATCAACAGGTAAATCGGTGCAGTTACATGATCGACTTGTGTTGCTAGCCAAGAATGAATCTTCCATCCGCTATCGCATAACCCGCCGTATGTTCCGAGAGATGCTGAAACTGGAGAATATGCGTCTCAGTAAATTGCGTAAGTCGGTGTTAGGGCGTTCCTGGCCCATACCGAAACCGTTACTCTTTAATCCGATGCTACAGCTTCCCTCACTCTGGGCTGATGAGCAGTTGATGGGACACTATCCTCTGGTCTGTACAGATAAGGAGGATCCTGATGGTTTTAATCGAGTCAATCGGCTCGTCATCAGTCTTTTTACTGACTATCTGCCCTCTTGGTGCTGGCCTGCCGAGCCGACAGATGAATTTGAGGCAACCAGTGGCGATATCCAGACAGCCGCTAGGCGTAATCGGGGTGATCAGGGGGGGCTGATAGGGTATACCGAGACATTGATGCTTTTAAGGCGGTCGTTGCAGCCTGCAGAGTATGAGACAGGTAACTGCTCTTGGCTGGATCTTCCCGAGAATATTGATCGATTGGTCTATTCAGTCAAACACAGCAACGCAATCCGCACGGATTATGATGGCCCTATTGTGCGCGCCAGTTGGACGCATGATAAATGGCCCAGTTTCCATAATCGTTTGATGAAGCGGATTTTGAAGGCGTTTCAAGGAAGTCGTGTCGAGTTGGATCTGTTGGCCTGTCATGCTGCGCCGGGCGTCTATCAGGAGTTGAATCGTCAGGTACCCGTTCGCTTAATTGCGCAGTATCTCACGGGGCGTTTGCCAAAAAGAGATCTTCAGCGAAAATTGAACAGCCTCGCTTCGAAGCCCAATTTGGTTCAGGCGATCAAGGTCCTGGATCGTTCGATGGCATCCCTCCGGAGTATCCCTGGACCGCGCAGACGCAGACGGATATTCAGTTTTCTGCGCCACTTTGCTCTGTTTAGACGCGATCTCAAGCAGGCCTATACGGCGCATGCCGCCATGCGACGTGTACACCTGCTGAGACGTCCGGAAGATATAGAGCTATCTCGGCGTAATGGCAGTTTAGTGGAGTTCCCTCTTAGGCAGGAGTTGAAGCCGGAGCAGCACCGCATCCGCAATCACGTCATTATTAAGGCCGATGTGCGGGGTTCAACCGTCATGACCAGTGAACTGCGCAAGCGCAATCTCAATCCGGCCTCCCATTTCAGTCTCAACTTCTTTGAGCCGATCAATAAACTGCTCGAAAGTTATGGAGCCAAGAAGGTGTTTATTGAAGGGGATGCCGTCATCCTCAGTATCTTTGAGTATGAAGATACACCCTACCAGTGGCTTTGTGTGGCCCATGCCTGCGGCTTGGCGCGCAAGATTCTCCAGGTAGTGGATAAGCAGAATGTGGAAAACAGGCAAAAAGAGTTGCCAGAGCTGGAGTTGGGTCTGGGGATTGCCTTCAGCGATGAAGCACCGACCTTTCTCTATGATGAGGGCCGGGAGATCATGATCTCTCCTGCGATTAACCGGGCTGACCAGCTCTCGTCCTGTTCAGCAGCGGTGAAAAAGTCGGCTTACGGTAAAGCGCTTGGACGAGGTGTGATGGTGCTGGCGCCCACGCCGACTGCAAGTATCGACAAGGAGAGTTCAGATAAACTGATTCGCTACAATGTGAATGGTATTGAGCTGGATGTCCCCGCTTACTACAAGCTGAAGTCGGAGCTCTCATTCCGGAAGGTCGAGTTGGAGTCGGGAAAGCGGGCCAGGAATGACCACATGTTGCTGGCGCGCTACCCTGATCTTGAGGGACATATGCATGCCCTGGTGATCAGAGAGGCTGAGGTAACGCTGTGGGATGGCGAAAAGCCGGGACGAAAAGCCGCGGATGGCCGCTGTTATTATCAAGTGATTACTGATCCCGACATGATTGGCTATGCCATTGAGCAGGCCAACACGCGCCGACGTCCTCTTCCTGATCTACCAAATACGGTGTCAGACGATACCACTACAAAGCCACGTCTTTTCCATTAACCTCTTTTGCCGCCAACTGACTTCTCGGATGGATCGGTGACATACGCATCGATAGTCGCTGTAACGGTTGATTCAGGCGCTGATCATAGATTGCGGCATAGCTTAGCACGCGCTCAGTATAGCGCCGTGTTTCATTAAAGGGGATCAGCTCCACCCAGATATCTGCGGGGAGGGTTGCCTCAGGCAGCCATTTGCGAACATTATTTGGCCCTGCATTATAGGCCGCGGTCGCCAGGACCTGATTTGTCCCAAGCTGTTGATAGACATGATTGAGATAGGCAGTACCCAGGGTAATATTTAGCTCAGGTCGTACCAAGTGTGCCTTCTTGGGTGCCCTAATGTTCTCTATTCGGGCAATGAATTTCGCCGTTGCTGGCATCAGTTGCATCAGCCCCATGGCGCCGGCGGGTGACTGGGCATCACTGGAGAAGGCGCTCTCTTGCCGCATAACGGCAAATATCCAGGCATTATCAAGCGCTTTTGCGTTGGATTTCTCTTCAACCAGCGTCATGTGTTCAAGCGGAAAACGTAACTCCAGGTCATCCCAGTAACCCGTTCTGGCCAGGGTAAAAATAGCCCGATCATGCCAGCCCCAGGATTGGGCCAGTTTGGAAACCCTTTTTAAATCCAGTCGGTTCAGTTGGCGAATGGACATCTGCCATTCACGTCGGGCATCGACAAAACGCCCTAACTGAAAAAGCTCACGGGCTCGCATCAATCCAGGGCGTTTCGCCAGGTGATCAATGCCCGATTGTTCAAGGTCGAGTGGTGTGGAGTCATAACGATACGCCTGATCGACTAGGTCGGCAGCAAGAAAGCCGTGATAACTCCGCTCTTTAGCCAGTGCTTGCAGTGTGCTCTGCGCAGATAGCTTGTTACCCGTTTCAGCCTTTGCTCGTGCCTCCCAGTAACGCCAGCGATCAGAATGCTTCAGTGAGTCAGGTAGCTCATTGATCCATGCCAGTATCTGTGGCCACGCCTGCTGTTTCAAGGCGCCCCTCAGGCGACTCTCGTGTAAGCGCTCATCGTCAGGAGTGGGTGTAAAGTTGCCTAGGTGGGCCAGCAGGTCCGGATGATCATTCCTGATTAACCCCAACATCAGAGCCCGCTGTGCCTGGTAGTGTTGCTCTTTGCTGAAGGGGAGGTGAGCGATATTTTTTTGCCAGATATCAAGGGCTGCATCGACATCGCGTCTTGCCAGCCGCTTAAAACTGTCGAGCATGATGGCATTGTGGGCACTGTCCCCTTCAAGTAGGGGTTGTGGTTTGTTGAAGGCCTGCACTGGATCCCGCTGTAACTCACGCCAAAGGTCAAGCGTGGCTTGCTGCTCTGGGGAGAGGTAGCGTTTTAGATAGAGGGCAAAGCGGCCTTGCGACGCTTGCATGGCCAGTGCTACCCGCTTCCAGGCCAACTCGGGTGTTAGGAGGCCAGCATTGATCCAGGTTTCCAGAATGGTGTCACACTCGTCGGGTCTGGAGCGGGGGTGAAGCCAAATGGTCTTTGCCTGCTTCAGGGCCTTTTCCGCCTTTCCTGTCTCCATCAGGGCAGTGAGATAGTGACACTGTAGTGTTGTGCCCAGATTGGGGCGGTAGAACACCAGATAGGTCCACCACTTCCCCTTGTCGGCCAATCGGGACAACCACACCCTGCGCATTTGTCTAGATAGAGGAGAGTCCGCATAGGTGGTGATGAATGCATCCACCTGACTGCTATCCAGCTTTGCAAGCTGAAGTCGAAGTGCCTTGTATTCGAGATAAGGGTAGAGGGGGTAGTCTTTAAGTGAGGTTTTGAGCGTGTTAAATTTGTTCAGATCGCCCGTGGCTAAGATGCGTTCGGCTGCAAGGAAGGCCTTACGCTGAGTGTCAAGATCCTGGCTGGCGAAGCCTGTACCAGGAAATAAAAAAAGCAGACACAGCAATATAGGCAGCACACTGCCACGTTTGAACTGCTGCACTTCCCTGTTAATCCTACTATTGCATAAAGCCATCGGCATACAGGAAAGCTTAGGGCCCTTGACGCCAAGGTGCAAGGGGGAAAACCCCTCTATTTACACGGACGTAGTTGATTGCCCGAATGCAGGTAATACGGGATGATAGCGGCATGAATAGCAAATTAGTAAATCACGCTGTCTGGCCGTGCAGTCAGCAGATCCAGCATATCCTCATAGAGATAGCCGAGGCCGAAGTGCTCTCACGTTACCGTCATCCAGAGATTTCGCGGAAACGTGATGGCACCCTGGTGACCGATGCTGATCTGGCTGTGCAGGTGAGCTTGACTGAAAGACTGGCGGAATTCTGGCCCGAGATTCCATTGATGGGCGAAGAGATGACCGAAGCAGAACAGCAGGCGGTTGCCGAGACGGACTGTTACTGGTGTGTTGATCCCCTGGATGGCACAACGAATTACTCTTCGGGCTTGCCATTCTTTGCCCTCTCGCTGGCGCTGGTTATGGGAGGGGAGGCGGTTCTGGGTATTGTCTATGACCCTGTTCGGCATGAGTGTTTTCGTGCCGAGCGGGGAAAGGGCGCCTGGCTCAATGATGAGCTGCTCAGATTGTACGAAGGCCCCCGTTCGTTGAAGGAGTGCATTGCTTTCGTGGATTTGAAGCGATTGACGCCGGCACTCGCCAACCGTTTGGCCAATGAGCCGCCCTATCGCTCGCAACGCTGTTTTGGGGCGATTGCGCTGGAGTGGTGTTGGCTGGCCGCTGGTCGCGCCCATCTCAACCTGCATGGTGGCCAGAAGCTATGGGACTATGCCGCGGGTCGGCTGATATTCGCTGAAGCGGGTGGGGTGTTCTGTGACGACTCAATGTCATCGGAACCGCGCCTGGGGCTAAAGGTCATGCCCGCTATGGGCGCCGTTGATAAGCCGCTTTTCATGCTGTGGCAAAAATGGCTGAAGGACTCGGCGTTTCCTGACTAACAGAGTAAGTCTTGATTCAGAGACTTAAACACTAGAATGATTATGTAAGGATCTCAGCGCAGATGCTGTGAATGATCCTAGAACCGGAGGTATTTCAATGAGCAGTAATGATCAACAGATTGAGATGGAGTTAGGTAGCGGTATTGCGGCATTTGAGGCTAAGCATTTTGCCAGCGCAACCAAACTGTTGTCAGGCTTGGCCGAGCAGGGCAATCCAGAGGCTCAATATCGCATGGCGATCATGGCCCAGAATGGGCTGGGTATGGTCGTCAATCAGCTGATGGCCTATAAATACATGAAAGGCGCGGCTGAGAGTGGTATGGCGCTGGCTCAGCACGGCTTGGGTTTTATGTACATGGAAGGGGAGTGTGTCGATAAAAACGGTCCCAAAGCCGTGGAGTGGTTCAAGAAGGCCGCTGAGCAGGGGCTGGCTGGATCGCAGACCACCCTGGCCATGATGTATGAGCAGGGTGATGTGGTGGAGAAGGATCTGGATGAAGCCAAGCGCTGGTACAAGGCCGCGGGCTTTGACGAAATGTGAGTGACGCTAAGGCATGAAAGAGCGCGTCAGTGAGTTTCCAGACCGTCCCACGATCAGGCGGGGAGAGGAACCTCGCGCTCAAATTTCCATCGAGTCTCCCACGGCATTTCCTAAAAAGAGGTCCAGGGGCGGTCGAGGATTGGGCCGGCTGATTGTGTTTGGTTTTATCGCCTATTGGCTCTACCACAGTGGACTGCTAGAGCATATCCCCGAGCAGGCCGTTGAAGTCTATGAGCAGGTCGTAGAGACTTGGCGGTCTGCTGATTTACCTTTTCCAAAAACAGAACGTCCGCCGGTGTCATCAAAACCACAACCGCCCCGGTCAATTCCCCGCAAGATCGAAACAGCGATACCACGGACAGAAGTCCCCGTTGTCGTTAAGCCGCAACCCATTCGGGCCACCAAGGAGGGAACGTCGCTAGAGGTTTCCATCGGCGTTGGTTTTCGACCGGTCGGTTTCAAGATAGGCGCTGTGTCTCAAAACGTGCCTTTTTCGGGCCGTCCTGGCTCATTGCATCGGCGTTTGCCCCGCTTCAAAGGTCCTGGTCAGAAGTATGGATCGTTAGATCTTGCCAATGGCAGGCGTCACGCCTTCGTGCTGGATACCGATCCGCAGGGCTATCAGCTCTATGTCGACCTCAATCGAAATGGGGATCTGACCGATGACGGGGCACCACTGGTTAACCGAGGCAAGGGACGCTTCGCTAATGTACTTAAATTGCCGCTTGATCGGGCGTCGGGAATTACCCAGCTGCAAGGTGATATGGAGCTATGGATCTATACCAATGACCAGAGCTGGAGACAGGACGCCCTGCGTTTCTACAACCGTACCCAGCTTGCTGGTCAGTTGCAGATTAATGGCAAACGTTATGCGGCCTATCTGGCCGATAACCGGGTTATTGATGGGAACTACCTAAACGACGGTATCAGTATCGACGTCAACGGTGATGGCAAAATCGATCGTCGTTCGGAGAGCCTCTCCCCGGGTGATCAGATCACCCTGGATGGGGAGCGGTTCAGCTTTACGGTGGTTCGGTAAAGGTTAACTCTTTCGGCTTCTGCGCTGGCGCACTGCATCGGCCAGGGTGCGCAGGAGCGGCTCGGTATCTTCCCAACTGATACAGGCATCGGTAATACTCTGGCCATAGGTCAGCTCTTCGTCTGCCCGCCACTCCTGATTTCCTGCCACCAGAAAGCTCTCGATCATGACACCATTGATTCGACGATCACCTCGGGCGATCTGTCCTGCGACATCATGGCCTACATCGATCTGTTTCTGGTGCTGCTTACGCGAGTTGGCATGACTAAAATCGATCATCATGCGTGGTTTGAATCCGGTTTTCTGCATCTCTTCGGAAGCAATATTGATGCTCTCGGTATCGTAGTTGGGACGACTGCCACCGCGCAGGATGACGTGACAGTCTTCATTGCCTCGGGTGGTAAAAATGGCTGAGTGACGCTCCTTGGTGACCGAGAGGAAGCAGTGCGGTTGGGAGGCGGCGCGTATGGCGTCCAGGGCGATACGCAGGGTGCCGTTGGTACCATTCTTGAAGCCGACTGGGCAGGAGAGGCCAGAGGCCAGTTCTCGATGTCCCTGGCTTTCGGTGGTGCGCGCACCAATCGCCCCCCAGCTCACCAGGTCAGCAATGTATTGCGGGCTGATAAGGTCCAGGAACTCGGTTCCAGCGGGTAGTCCCATGCTGTTCACATCCAGCAGCAGCTGGCGGGCCAGTTTCAGGCCTTTGTTGATGTGAAACGAACTGTCCAGATCCGGATCGTTGATCAATCCTTTCCAGCCGACCGTGGTACGGGGTTTTTCAAAATAGACGCGCATGACGATTAGCAGATCATCGGCTAACTCCAGGCGCAGTTTATTGAGTCGGGCGGCATAGTCACGGGCTGCTGCCGGATCATGTACCGAGCAGGGCCCAACAATCGCCAGTACCCGATCATCTTCATCATGCAGTATCCGATGAATCGCTTGGCGGGCGTCATGTACCGTATCGGCAACCGCATCTGTAACGGGAAATTCAGCCAGTAACTCCGCCGGGGCGATGAGTTCTTTAATGGCTTCGATGCGAAGGTCGTCGGTTTCGTGGCGCATGGTCTCTCTCTTGTAAAAGTCTCAGTAAATGAACAATTGTATAGTGAAAACGCACCAGGCGACAGGCGCTCCTGACACCTCGCAAGGGTTTGTGTATGCTTTAGTTTCATCCCAATACTGCAAGAGGCGAAACACTATGACGGGTCTGACACTGGTAATTGGCAATCAGAACTACTCCTCCTGGTCGCTGCGTCCCTGGCTGTTTCTTGCCCATCATGAGATTCCGTTCAATACCAAAAAGGTAAAACTGTTCACTGAGAGCATGGCGCGAGATCTCTCAGTGCATTTTTCCGATACTAAAGTGCCCGTTTTGCTGGACGGGGATCTGGAGGTGTGGGATTCGCTGGCGATCCTGGAGTATCTGGCGGAGCAGTTCCCGGAAAAACAGGGTTGGCCTGCTGATCGTGCAGCGCGCGCCGTTGCCCGATCCGCGGCGGCGGAGATGCACTCAGGTCTGTTTGGATTGCGCAATGAACTGCCGATGAACTGTCGCCGGCGTTTTCCAGGATTCAAGCCGGGCCCTGCTGCGCAGCGGGATATCGATCGAGTCCAGGCCCTCTGGCGTTACTGTCGTGAACAGTATGGCGCCGCAGGGCCTTGGTTGTTTGGTCATTTCAGTGTGGCGGACTGCATGTATGCGCCTGTGGTGATGCGTCTGTTGAGCTATGAGGTGGCACTGGACCCCCTATCCAAGGCCTACACCGAAACGCTCTACCACAGTCCGGCGATGCAGCAGTGGATTAAGGCCGGGAGGGAGGAGCCCGAGGTGATTGATGAGGATGAAGCGGACTGGCCGAGTGTCCCGTTTTAAAGCTGCTGATGAAGAATCATCAGTTTTCACCGGTATTTAACGCATTAGCGCTCTGATAGATTGTCCATGATTGAGCACCTACGGAGTCATGGTCATTGGAAATAAAGATTCACGATCGTATTGATGAGATTTCCCCTGGGGAGTGGAATGCCCTGGTCCGTGATAATAATCCCTTTATGCGACATGAATTTCTCAACGCCATGGAGCAGCACGCCTGTGTGAGTGAGCAGTTTGGCTGGCTGCCCTGCCATATTGCAGTGTATGAAGCAGGGGCGCTACAGGCGGCTATGCCGCTGTATGAAAAACATAATTCGTATGGCGAGTTTGTTTTTGATAATGCCTGGGCCGATGCCTATCACCGTGCGGGTCTGGCCTATTTCCCAAAGCTGGTCTCTGCCGTTCCCTATACCCCTGCCATTGGGCAGCGCTTATTGGCAGTCGCTGGTAAGGCGTCGGATTACTTTCCCATTCTGTTACGGGCAGTTCTGCAATTGGGCGAACAGATCAGAGCCAGCAGTTTTCATTGCTTGTTTCCCACAGCGGAAGGCTTTGAGTTTCTCGCTGGACAAGGATTGCTGACGCGCCACGATGTGCAGTTTCACTGGCACAATCAGGGCTACGACGATTTCGATCAGTTTCTTGGTGCGCTGGTGGCCAAGAAACGTAAGAATATTCGCCAGGAACGCAGGCGGGTGCAGGAAGCGGGCGTCACACTGCGGCGTCTGAATGGCCACACCGCCGGCGATCAGGATTGGCAGCAGTTTACCCACTTTTATAACAAGACCTTCCAGGAGAAGTGGGGTATGGCTACCTTCAATTATGGCTTTTTCCGCCAGGTAGCCGAGCAACTACCGGATCAGGTGTTGTTGGTGCTGGCTGATCTGGACGGTGTCTGTGTCGCCGGCTCATTGATGTACCAGAGTGATACGACCCTGTATGGGCGGCACTGGGGGGCGGATTTGCGACTGGATGGGTTGCATTTTGAGGCCTGCTATTACCAGGGCATTGAGCACTGTATTGAACAGGGATTGAGTTGCTTTGAGCCGGGTGCTCAGGGTGAACACAAGCTTTCTCGTGGCTTCGTGCCGACCTTGACTCGCTCCAGTCATTGGATCAGGGATGAGGGGTTTCGCGAGCCGATTGCCCGCTATACTGAGCATGAACAGGCCGCTATTGCCAACTATCTTCAACAGTTACAACCCTCTATTCCTTATCGCAACCCTGGTTGCACTGAATCAGGATAAACTCACTATGAAACCCTATTCTGAATCCTGCGACCAAAATCGTGAACCGATTCTGTCAGTGATCCAGCCCCGCTTTGAACAATCCAACGCCGTATTGGAAATCGGCAGCGGGACCGGACAGCACGCCGTCTATTTCGCTGCCAAGATGCCACACCTTACTTGGTATACCAGTGATTGTCAGGAGTATCACGCGGGCATTCAACTCTGGTTGGATGAGGCGGCACTGCCCAATGTACGACCACCGCTATTGCTGGATGTAAGCCGGTCAGAGTGGCCAGATCTGGCGGTGGATGCCGTATTCTCGGCCAATACTGCCCATATCATGCACTGGACCGATGTGGAGGCGATGATGGCCGGGGTGGGTCGTTTGTTGCCGAGTGGTGGGCACTTCGCACTCTATGGGCCGTTCAACTATAACGGCAAGTTTAGTAGTGAGAGTAATGCCCGCTTTGATGGTTGGCTTAAGGCGCGCGACCCAGCGATGGGGGTGCGGGATTTTGAGGCGGTGAATCATCTGGCCGAGAAAGCCGGATTAGCGTTGTTACAGGATTACGAAATGCCGGTGAACAACCGCATACTCTGCTGGCAACGTCGATAGTTGACGAGGTGATCTTGCGGATTAAGGCGTGGCCGGTTGCTCAATACTCTGCTGCACAAACTCACGCGTCTGCTCAACCCACTGCTCCCGCTCAATGCGGCCAGGAAAATGCAGATGGTTATTCAGCCAGACGATGTTATCTTCGTCCAGCGCTGCAATCTGGTAGTAGTGATAGATGCCCAGATCATTCAGGGTCTTTTCAATTTTTGGACCTATCCCGCGCACCTTCTTTAGATCATCTGCGACCCCTTTGGGTTCAGGAAGTGCAGTCGGTTGCCAAGCGTCGAGGATCTCTTTTTTAGCTTTTCCAGGTGCTGGTGCTGGTGCAGACGCTGGGTCGGGAGTATTTGCTATGGCCTCGAGCTCTTTAACCCTTTTTTTGTAGTCACTCAGCTCAGACTTGAGCAGGGCCATCATGATGTGATCACCGCCACGCCCACTTTGCACATCTTCGCTTTTGCCTTCGTCGGCAAAGGCGTGGGTAAAACCGCGCAGTAGCCAGCCAATAATGCCGCCAAGTCCGAAGGCAAGTAAAATCCAGATCAGAATTTGAAAAAACAGATAACCCATCACACGGTCCTTTTTGGGTACTGAGTTAAGGCCAGTACCTACATTATTTCTATGCCCGATTCATTCTAGCGGATCTTGCAGATAACTGATATTTATTGGGCCTTTATTGATGTTGACCAGTCTGAATCTGCAGTAGGTTTTGGGGTTTTCACTGAATTGGCCGCGTAGCTGAAGTTATCATACACGCCCTCCACGCCTGGTAGTCCCTCAGCCAGTTTTAACGCTTGGGTGACCGCCTTTTCAGAAGGTGCGGTACCACTCAGCAGAAGATTGCGGCCGTCAGTTTTAAGTTCAACCCATTGCAGACCCTGTTCATCAAAGGCACTCCTTCCCCGGGCGGTCAGATCATCCGTTATCTTTTCGGCTCCGTTATACACAGCCAGCGTGAGTATCAGAATAAAGCCAACCAATCCAAGTAATAGGGTTCTACTTCTGTTCATATTATTTTTTACCTCAGGGACCTTCTTCGTCGGTAGTGAACCGGTTCGCAGTTTTATATCTACGCCGTTTTTTGGGCGGCGGCAATAGTCGTTTTTGAGAACTGTTAAATACAAAAACTGTCGACTATTCCCTATGCTGCGCCCTCTTTCAGGTTGTCAATGCCTGGTTAAGGCAGCAAACACGACAGGGAGTTCCATTGAACAGGGTTCGGCAATTCGATCCAGCGGGAACGACTCATCAGAAAAACGATTCGCTCGTCCACAATGAGACCTCATTGTCCAGCAGAAGGGTAGAGACGGGTCGACGGTTTCCTACAGGCTCGCTCTATCATTGGTCTTTTATCGGATTTTTGGTGGTTACGCTCCCGGTTGTGGTGGCACTTCTGTCAGGCCTGCTCTCAGTCAGTAATTATACCGAGAAAAGTCAGCAAACGCTTTTTCAGACCGTTCGAGCAACTGAAGGGGGACGTATGCTCCTTGAGCGATTGATCGCAATGGAGCGGAGTATCCGTCAGTACCAGGTATTGAAAGATGCAGAACTGTATGCGGTTTTTCAGCAGCATCATGACGCCTTCGTTGAAGTAGCCAATGGACTTCGTTTTGAGGGTCTGTCAGATGAACTGCGTATACCACTGGAAGGTCTTCTTAACGCTGAGTCTGCCCTGTTTGGGCATGTTGAACAGCAGGCGCTGAATAAAGCGGCGGCATTAACGGCAGATGATCTACAGGGTTACGAAACGCTGACCTTACAGGCCAGAGTGTTACAGCAGATCGGCAGTAGGGAGGTGGCGATTGAGGCTGAATTATTAGCGCAAGAGGCCAGCCGGGTTCGGCAGCAGATGCTGCTTTGGGTGTTGTTGGCCTTACCGCTGGCGTTGCTCCTGGGATTGTTGTTTGCCTATCTGCTAACGCGGCCAATCAAACGCCTGGAACGGGTGATCAGCGAACTGGGTGCAGGGCGGTTTGATCAACCCATCCTGATACACGGCCCGAGTGATCTGGAAGACCTGGGCCATCATCTGGACTGGATGCGCCGCCGCTTGATGGAAGTGGAAGATGAAAAACAGCGCTTTATTCGCAATATCTCCCATGAGTTAAAAACACCCTTGGCGACCCTCCGTGAAGGGTCAGATTTGTTGGAAGACGAAGTGGTCGGAGAACTCAATTGTGAACAGCGTGAGATCGTGCAGTTAATGAAAATCGGTGCACTACAGCTTAATGGCCTGGTAGAGAACCTGCTGGAGTATCAGCGCGTGACACACCGGACTGAACTGAGTGAGCCCTGCCAATTTGATCTTTCTGAAGTGATCAGGAAATCAGTTGCTGAGTATCAGCTTCTGGTCAGAACCAAACGGTTGGACATTATAGATGCGTTGCAGGCGGTTACCATACAGGGCGACAGAGAGGCAATCAGGATGATGGTAGGTAATCTGTTTAGTAATGCGATCAAGTTTTCGCCAGAGGGGGGGCATGTGCGGCTGTCACTCTCTTCGCAGAATCATCAAGTCATCCTCCTGATTGAAGATCAGGGTGAGGGTATTTCAGCGTCAGACCAGTCAAAGATCTTTCAAGAATTTTATCAAGGAACAAACACCGGAAGTTGGAGCGTTAAAGGATCGGGTCTTGGTCTTGCGTTGGTCAGCGATACGGTGGAGCGACATCGGGGTGAGATCAACTTGCTCGAACCAACAACCGAGTATCCGGGCGCCCGATTTAAACTGACACTCCCATTAGCACAACAGACTATGCTGGAGATGAATGGATGAAGTACCTAGTGCCTCTTCTTTTTCTGGGTTTGTTAATGGGATGTCAGCAACAGCCCATTAGAAGCAGTAGTCCAGCCGTTGCCGACACAGTGATTGTGGCAGAGGATCTGCAAAGCCTTATCGATTTTTCAATGCGCTTTCAATCGTATGAACTTGCAGGTCAGCATGTGCTTTGCGCTGAACTGCGTCAATCGTATGAGCAGAGTGGCAACCGTTGGACAGGCTGGTATCTGGCTACAGCAATCACACAGGTCGACGGCTGCGGTGAGCCTAAAGAAGCGATCGACTGGATCAAGAATATGCTGGAACAGCATTTCGTCTCCAATGAAGTGAGCTGGCTGGCACACTATCAGATTCGCCTATTGCAGTATCAGCAACACCAACAGCAGCAATTAATAGAGGCGGCGACAAGTCAAAAAAAGTTACAACGTCGGCTCACACAAATGGAAAAAATCAACACGATATTGGAGAGCCAGTTGCAAGATCTGAAGCGAATAGAAACCAGTATCAACAGGCGTCTGGATGAAAAGCAAGAAACACACTGAGTTGTCACGCACTCATCAAGTGCTGCTGGTGGATGATGATCCGAGTCTTTTGCGGCTGTTGTCTCTGCGCCTTACTGCCATCGGCCTCACTGTTGAAACCGCAAGCAGTGGTGAGCAGGCGGTAAGCCTGGTGCCACAGTTCAAGCCCCACTTGGTGGTCACCGATCTGCGGATGGGTGGAATGGACGGTATGGCGCTGTTTCAGCATCTTCAACAGCACTATCCACTTCTACCTGTCATTATCCTCACTGCGCATGGGACGATACAGGAAGCCGTTAATGCCACCCGCCAGGGGTTGTTTGGATTTCTTACCAAACCCTTCGACAGCAAAGCGTTAATCGCGCAAGTAGAACAAGCTCTTCAAATGGGAGGATGGCCACAGGCAGACAGTGAACAGTCAGCACAACAGGATTGGCGATCAGAGATCATTACCCGCAGCCAATCCATGGAGCAGTTACTGCAGGAAGTAAAACGCGTCGCTCAAGGTGATGCAAGCCTGTTCATTCATGGAGAAAGCGGTACAGGAAAAGAGTTGATTGCGCGAGCGGTTCACCGCGTCGGCCCACGTTGTAACAAAGCCTTTGTCGCCGTTAACTGCAGTGCGATCCCTGCCGAACTGTTGGAGTCTGAGTTGTTTGGTCATGTGCGGGGTGCTTTCAGTGGGGCGGTGTCCGCGCGGGAAGGGCTGTTTCAAACCGCTCATGGTGGCACGTTGTTTCTGGATGAGATCGGCGACATGCCACCGCTGTTTCAGGTGAAGCTGTTGCGCGCGCTGCAAGAACAACGGGTACGACCCGTAGGAGCCAATCAGGATATCGTCGTTGATGTGCGTGTTATCTCAGCCAGTCACCACGACCTGGATGCATTGGTAGCCGACGGTAGTTTCCGGCAGGATCTCTACTATCGACTCAATGTCGTAACACTCACCTTGCCACCGCTCTCTGATCGACGTGAAGATATTCCATTGTTGGCCAATTACTTTCTGACACAGTTAGCCCCGCGTTATGGTGATCGGGTGAAAGGCTTCTCAGCAGAATCACTGGATGCTCTGGTGCAGTATGACTGGCCTGGAAATGTGCGGCAGCTACAGAATGTCATTGAGCAGCTGACGGCACTCTCCACGACGCCCATTATTCCCGTCAAGCAGGTCGAGAAGGCGCTCAAAGAGAAGCGTGCCTTGGTGCCGGGTTTTCAGGAGGCACGCGAGCAGTTTGAACGGGAGTATCTGATGGAGCTGTTACGCCGTGTCAGTGGTAACGTGAGTCAGGCCGCGAAGTTGGCAAAGCGTAATCGTACTGAATTTTATAAATTGTTAAAGCGACATCATCTGGAACCATCACGCTTCAAACAGGACTCGGCGAGCGACTGATAGGGCTTTAATAAGCGCGTTTTTTGTCGTTCACTCGAACCCTGTCTCGACTGGTACTTACTTAAGCAGATTCGTATTCAAAGTAGGGTGGGTTAGGTGCGTTGTTTGCACCGTAACCCACCAACGGTGCCGTCAGGCACACCTTAGATAAACGACTCGTGTTGCTGCGC
>NZ_VMNH01000023.1 GCF_007625115.1 Sedimenticola selenatireducens
CAGGATCAGATCTCACTGTTCTACTGGTTGCGTGAGATTGCCGGTGTGATGTTCCTGATCGGTCTGGTGGTCTATATCGCCAGCTTCTTTATCGGTCAGGATGAGCCAGAGGCCGTCGCTTCTGAGTTTAAGTAACATCCTGGGGGCTTAACGCTCCACATGAAAGGCCGGCTCTTTGAGCCGGCCTTTTTTATGTCCAGGGAGGGACGTATACCGCGAAGCACAGGGATGTGCGGGAGCAAATTGCCAAGGGCGTGTCACGCCTATTTTCAGGACATCATCACTTACTTGACTAAAATAGTTGGATATTTTTTCATTGATTTAACATTTATCAATTCTTCCCCCACGCCCTTTCTGTTACCTTAGCCTTCCATCATGTATTAACCTGCTGATTTGTAAGATCTAATACACACCCAGCAGCTTTCCCAATGGAATCAAACCGATGACACAGGCAGTAGACGCCATCAACCTGAACACAGTCAATCGCTACCCTCCGGGTGATCTGGCGATCTGGATATTTATCCTCGCAGAGCTGTCGGTATTTGCGGCCTTTTTTGGTGCCTATGCCTTTACCCGAATGAATAATGTGGCGCTGTTTAACGAGTTTCAACTCCACCTGGACCGTGAAGCCGCACTAATCAATACGCTGGCATTGATTACGAGCTCCTACTTTGTAGTGCGCGCCGTAGCCGCCATCAAGGATGGCCATCACCTAATCTGTTCACGCTGGTTAGTTGCAGCCATGGGAATGGGCGCTGTCTTCCTGGTCGTTAAGGTGGGGGAGTACGCCCATCATTTTGGTCAGGGCATCAACCTGAGTACCAATACCTTTTACATGTTCTACCTGTCATTGACCGTCTTCCATTTCATGCATGTCATCATGGGCATGGTGATTCTGGCTGCAGTTGCTATCAAGGCAAAAAAAGGCGGCTATAACGCCACTGAACACACTGGCGTAGAGACAGGAGCCTCCTATTGGCATATGGTCGATCTGGTGTGGCTGATCCTCTTTCCCCTCGTCTACGTCATGCGCTAAGGAATGACCATGAGCAAAAAAACTTTTTTAGGCATGCGCCCCTGCACTTGGGTATTTGTACTACTGGTTACACTCACCTTTGTGACATTCTATATCGGTGAACAACAGATGGGTGGACTGACGATTGCCCTGTTCGTATTAGGTATTGCCATGATCAAGGGTCACCTGGTAGGGGCCTATTTCATGGGTTTAGGCGGTCTTCGCGGCCTATGGCGCTGGCCTGTTTCAGTTTGGCTAATCATTCCAGGCAGCCTGATAACCACAGCCTTCATTCTTGCTCGATAATAGTTTACTGACTACGGGACTTATCCGGATGACCAATGCGACCCCAACCGCAGAACAGACGTTGAAAACAGAGACCCCTTTCTACAAGCCGCAGGGCAATGAAATTGAGCTGTTCGAGCATGCCTACAAACATCAGCTACCCATGCTGATTAAGGGTCCAACCGGCTGCGGTAAGACACGATTCATCAATTACATGGCTGCTCGTATGAATCGACCGGTCTACACAGTCGCCTGCCATGACGACCTGACTGCGGCCGATCTGGTAGGCCGACATTTGATTGGTGAGAATGGTACCTACTGGAGTGATGGTCCACTGACCAGGGCGGTCAGAGAGGGCGCCATCTGCTATCTGGATGAGGTGGTTGAGGCCCGTAAGGATACGACCGTGGTATTACATCCATTGACTGATGACAGACGTATTCTACCTATTGAACGAACGGGTGAAATTCTACATGCGCCACCCGAGTTCATGCTGGTCGTCTCCTATAATCCAGGTTATCAGAATCTGCTCAAGGGGATGAAGCCCAGCACCCGTCAACGCTTTGTAGCCGCGCGCTTTGACTTCCCCAATGCCGAGTTGGAGCAAGAGGTGATCATCGGTGAAACTGGCATTGATGGCATGATGGCCAAGCGGTTGGTCAATCTGGCTAATTCGCTTCGCGCACTGAAAGATCATGATCTGGAAGAGGCTGCATCCACCCGCCTATTGGTCTATACCGCCACCCTGATACTCGGTGGTTATGACCCGGTAGAGGCGTGTCGGGCGGCCATGGTAGAACCCCTCACGGATGACGATGAAACCACTCGTGCACTGATGGAAGTAGTGGAAATTGCGTTCGGACGCTAATGCCTGATGAGCCTTGTCAGTCAAGCCACCAAACAACAAAAAAATCGGTTCTGGTTTCAGGCCGGTTTTTTTACCCTGTTTGTTCTCGCCCCGCCTTTAGATCTGTTTCGATTCGATCTTACCCAGAATCACTTCTTCTTTCTAGGCCAGCACTGGACACTTGGGCTGGATGCCTTTATCGCTGGGGAGATTGGCCCCGGCGAAGCCGCCTTCAATCTGATTGTTCGGGGATTTCTCCCACTTGCCCTGGTGGGTGGCGGGTTGATCTGGAGCGCTTGGCGTTTTGGCAGGCTCTATTGTGGCTGGCTCTGCCCACACTTTTCAGTCGTGGAGACGATCAACAAACTGATGTATCGCGCCAGCGGCAAACCCAGTATCTGGGAGAAAAACCCACTACCTGAACTGCAACCCAATGGAAAGATACAGAAACCCGATAGGCGTTATTGGCCAGTCACGATCCTGGCTGCATTACTCTTCGCGTTCCTCTGGGCACTATCATTGCTTACTTACCTGTTACCCCCGTTTGAGATCTATCAGAACCTCTTGACGGCTTCATTGACACCTAATCAGATGCGGTTTCTCGGTGTAGGAACGCTGCTACTTTTTATCGAGTTCATGTTTGCCCGCCATCTGTTTTGTCGTTTTGGCTGTGCCGTGGGACTTTTTCAAAGTCTTGCCTGGATGGCCAATAATAAAGGGATGGTTGTCGGTTTTGACAGAAACCGGGCCAACCTCTGTTCTGATTGCAATAACGCCTGTGACAATGTCTGCCCCATGCGACTCAAGCCCCGCTCTATCAAGCGCAAGATGTTTACTTGCACTGAATGCGCCCAATGCATCTCGGCCTGTAATCAGGTACAAGCACAGGAGAAACGCCCTGGATTACTAAAATGGGTGGATGACCTGGAAGCCATTCCCGTGGTTACTGGCCGGGACAGCAACGGAAAACGGACCAGACAGCCTAATTCCGACGATCGTAACCAGCAAACCGGAGAAACCTAACATTGGAAGAGAAAGTTGGTGAACTCTGGCACCGGATGATTACACGTGCGGCGGAAACCCGCTATCCCGAAGCGGCCGTGCATCTGGAAGATATCGAGCAGATTATGGGCGTTATGTTCCGTGCCTTGGGAGGTGATGGCGGGCTCGAAGTCGCCGCCGCCAATGCCACAGAACATGGTGCACGGCGGGGATTGCTACAGCGCATTGCCGGAAGTAACCGACGCGTTGAACTGGCGTGGCGCGATGAGCAGTCACTTCGACTACCGGCAGTGATCGATTATTTCCCAGAAAGACAACTCAACCACTACCTCTACACCTGGCTTGCTGCCCTGGCTGTCGGCGACCATCAGGAAGAGGAGGCATGGTTGAACAAGAACCAACGCCTGACGATAAAAACATTACATAACTATCCAGGCATTGCTAAACGCTATGCAGCGTTGGTAGACGCCCATCTGGCAGAACGCACACCAGAAGATAAACTCCCACCGGCTGAAGCAGCCCAGGAACACGCTATCCGGCAGGCCCTACTCGAACCAGGAAGCGTTGAAAAACTGCCTGCAGCAAAAAGACCTCCACAGCCGGTACCCCTCTGGCTACACCCCTTCCCTCCCATATCTGCGCCCTCAACCAGTCGCGCGGGTGACGAAGAGGGTGAGCGAGGCCAGGGCGAAACAAAAGAGATTGAAGACATGCAGCGCCACAAATCTGAGCGCGCCAAGAAACCGGAACAAGAAGATAAGGGGCTGATCACCGTTCGCATGGAGAATATCTTCACCTGGGGCGAATTTGCCAACCTGGACCGGGGCTCTGAAGAGAATGAAGATCTTGACAGTGCCGCAGATGCGCTCAAAGACATGGATAACCTCAGCGTAAGCCGCGATGCCAAGGCCTCCGCAGGCAAACTACGCTTTGATTTGGATCTACCCTCTGAGGCGAATGATGATCTGGTGCTGGGTGAAGGTATACTACTACCGGAGTGGGACTTCAAAAAACAGAAGCTGATCCCAGACCACTGCCGAATCGTGCCAATGATGGCCGCAGACGCCCAGCCCAGGGATCTACCAGAAACACTACGAAAAACGGCCAGAAAATTGCGCGCTCAGTTTCAACACCTGATGCCCGCACGCATCTGGCATCGCGGGCAACAAGATGGCTGTGAAGTGGATATTGATGCCTATCTGCGTTATGCCACAGACCGAGCCGCAGGGCATACCTCGGCCAGTGACGGCCTCTACAAAGATCTCCGTGTTGGCGCTCGCGATCTGGCCTGTCTGCTGCTTGCCGATCTATCACTTTCGACTGATACCTGGGTCAACAACCACGCCAGGGTCATTGATGTCATTCGGGACTCACTCTACTTGTTCGCGGAAAGTCTTGCCGCCACGGGGGATCAGTTCGCCATGTACGGATTCTCTTCACGCAAGCGGGATCCTGTCCGCGTTCATCAGATAAAAAGCTTTGATGAGCACTACTCAGGGATGATCAGAGGACGCATAGATGCCATCAAACCAGGCTATTACACACGCATGGGTGCCGCAATCAGACACAGCAGCGAACTACTGAAAAACCAACCTTCTGGGCGTCGACTGTTATTGATACTTACTGACGGCAAACCGAACGATTTAGATAAATATGAGGGGCGTTATGGTATTGAAGATACACGCCAGGCTATTCATGAAGCAAGGCAACTCGGACTACAACCTTTCTGTGTCACGATCGATGCAAAGGCCAATGACTATCTGCCCCATCTCTTTGGAACAGGCAGTTACGTGGTGATCCACAAGCCATCACAGCTACCTCGTGAATTACCGCTTTTGTATGTAAAACTGACGGCATGAGAATCATTCCAATTTATCGCAAAAAAACCATTCAATTTTCTGATCGCAGCACAGCAAAAATGAATGCGCAAAAAAATTCTATCCGAATAACATAGCATTATTTTTTATAATCAATGAATTACGCTATTACCTAGCATTCCGCTCCCGCAATTAACCCCCGCCAAAAACAACTAGTGGAAAACCTTTAGCTGCTTTGCAAAAAGCCATAATATCCCGTACCATCATTGTGAATAATAAAGATAAATTCTATGTAAGAGAGGCGTTACAGGCGGGGAAGCAGGTTAATGAAATTGGCAGCATAATTGTATATGTAAGCCAATCATTTTAGCCGACACACTACCCCTAGCGTTGTTTGACCCTTTGATCCATGGAAACGTTTTGAGGGTAGTGTATGGCAAGCAGTTCCACCAGCGGGACCATCTCACGAAAAAAATTCGTTCTCATTCTTGTGCTTGTATTTTCGGCAGGCGTACTCTTTACCGGCTTATTTAATATGGGACTCTCTGCAACCAATGAGATGGAGTTCTGCACCTCCTGTCACTCCATGAAAGTCAATCTGGAAGAGTACAAAGAGACCGTTCACTACCAGAACATCTCCGGTGTTCGCGCCACCTGCTCTGACTGCCATGTACCCAAAGAATTTGGCCCAAAAATGGTCGCCAAGGTACTGGCCTACAAAGATGTCCTGCACGAAATTCTCGGCACCATCGATACAAAAGAAAAGTACGAAGCACACCGCTGGGACATGGCCAGTCGCGTCTGGGCCAAGATGAAGGCGACTAATTCCAGAGAATGCCGGAGTTGCCACGATTTTAGCCAGATGGACCTGAGTTCACAGGATCGGATGGCGCGTAAACGTCACTCCACGGCGGTTGATGAAGGTGAAACCTGTATTGATTGCCATAAAGGCATCGCTCATACAGAACCTGACGAACCCGAAGAAACCGTCAATGAAGAGAATAAAGGTTGAACTTTTCAGGGTATAACCAGAGAAACGGTAGAGATCAATGAAGCAGATAAGGGTCTTCGCCATACTGTTTAGCCTTATTCTTACCAGCCCAGCATGGGCAAGTGAGAACCCGAAAGAGGCTGAATATCGATTGGCTGCCAGTATCGGGGATATCGATACAGTCACCCGACTGCTGGATGAAGGGATCAACATCAACAGCGGCAACCAGTTTGGCGTGACTGCCCTGATGATGGCGATCCAAAACAACAATATTGAAACCACAGCATTGCTACTTTCCCGCGGCGCTGATGTGAACGCCAAAGCCAGTGCAGGCTGTACCGCCCTCACCTTTGCGGCAGAGAATGGCCACTCCGCACTCACAGCGATGTTGCTGGAGCGTGGTGCAGATTTGAATGCCCGAACACGGGCGGGTTGGGATTCACTCATTATTGCCGCCCGATACGGGCTGACCGACATGGTTGAACAGCTGCTGTATAAGGGCGCCAATCCAAACCTGGGTGACAATGAAGGTAAAACAGCGCTGATACATGCCGCAGAAAAAGGACACTTCGAAACGGCAGCCATGTTGATTGATCATGCCGCAGATATTGAAGCGCGCGATAATCATGGTACATCGGCACTCATCATGGCCGCCGATAAAGGTCATATCCAGGTAATGGAAGTGCTGCTTGCACGTGGAGCGAACGTTAACGCGCATGACATGGATGGCGCCACCCCGCTTATTTGGGCAGTCGGGCAAGGGCATTTAGAGGCCGTTGAACTATTGCTCCGACGTAAGGCTGATGTCAATATAGCTGATAATGATGGTGTTACAGCGCTTATGGAAGCAGCGACCACGCGCAATGAGCCGCTGGTAAAACTACTATTAATAAATGGTGCTGATATCAATAAAACAGATCATAGCGGCCGCACAGCCGTTGATATCGCCAAAAAGAAAAGAAATAAGAAAGTCATCGCAATCCTGAAGGGTGAACCCTGAAAATAGGGTGTGCGAACTAAATTGTATCCGGAATTCCGGTACATCCAGACATGAGAACAGACTATTCATGTCAGTAAAGTGATGCAGGACACTCCAGACAATCTGGAGTTCATGCATTGTAAAAAAGAGTGCATTTACATCTTCTCTTTTTAACAAAAAAGCCTGAAAACCAAAGGAGGTATCATGGCGTATAAAACCTTAACGAAGGCCGCATTGGTTGCTGGATTAGCGGTTGGGGCCGCATTTTCAGCATTTGCTACCGATGATAAGCCAAAAATGATGATGGGCGCTGACGCCGCCATGCTAGCTAATACCTGTGCCGGTTGTCATGGCACGGGCGGCAACAGTATGGGACCAGCCGCTCCATCTATCGCAGGACTCTCACCAACCTACTTCAATGAGACCATGGCCGGATTCGCCAGTGGTGAAATCCCCTCTACCATCATGGGTCGTATCGCCAAGGGTTACACCGAAGACGAAATCAAGGCGATGTCCAGTTTCTACAGTGGCAAAAAGTTCATGAAGGCCAAACAGGATTTCGATCCTGCTTTAGCCGACAAAGGCGCCAAGCTCCACGACAAGTACTGTGAGAAATGCCATGCCGACGGCGGTCAATCAGCCGAAGATGATGCTGGCGTACTGGCCGGCCAGTGGACGCCGTATGTCAACTGGACACTGGCTGATTACAAAGCAGGTGATCGCGAAGCCACGAAAAAGATGAAGAAGAAACTGGAAGAGATGCTTGAACGTGAAGGTAGTGATGGCGTCATTGCTCTGCTCAACTTCTATGCAAGCCAGCAGAAATAAGACAGGGGACATATGAACATGAAGATTACACGTCGAGGATTTATTCAAACCGCTGGTGCTGCAACAGCAGCCGGCATGATCGGTGTACCCTACATTGCTCTGGGCGCTTCCAAAAAGGTCGTTGTAGTTGGCGGCGGTACTGCTGGCGCTACGGCTGCAAAGTATCTCCGTATGGCTGATCCGACCATGGATGTGACGCTGATCGAAGCCAACAGCAACTACTACACCTGCTACATGAGCAACGAAGTATTGGGTGGCGAACGCTCCATGGACTCCATCAAGTTCGGCTATACCGGGCTCGGAAAGCATGGCGTAAAAGTCGTCCATGATAAGGTAACGGGTATTGACGCCAAGGCACGGGTCGTAAAGACCTCCAGTGGCAGCACATACGCCTACGACCGCTGCATTGTCGCTCCCGGCATTGACTTCCAATGGGACAAGATCGAAGGCTACGACGCCACGGTGGCTGAGAAGATTCCACACGCCTGGAAGGCCGGCCCACAAACTGCCATGCTGCGTAAACAGTTGGAAGACATGAAGGATGGCGGTACCGTCGTCATTGCGGCACCACCCAACCCTTTCCGTTGCCCTCCTGGACCTTACGAGCGTGCCAGTCAGATCGCTATGTATCTGAAGCATCACAAGCCTAAATCAAAGGTTATGATCTTTGATCCAAAGCCTAAGTTCTCCAAGCAAGGCCTGTTCACCGGCGCCTGGAAAAAGATGTATGGCTATCAGACCGACAATGCCATGATCGAATGGCATGGCCAGCAGGAAGAGGCTGGTGTTGTGAAGGTCAATGCAGCCAACAACTCCATCGTTACCGCCTTTGGTGATGAGATCAAGGCCGACGTTCTCAATGTTATCCCACCCCAAAAGGCCGGTGCTATCGCCTTTGCAGCGGGACTGACCAACGACAGCGGCTGGTGCCCCATTGACCTGGGTACGTTTGAATCCAAGATTCATCCCAATATCCATGTTATTGGTGATGCGAGTATCGCATCCAGCATGCCTAAGTCAGGTTACTCTGGTAACTCGCAGGCCAAGGTCTGTGCAGCCGCCATCGTAGCCATGATGAATGGTCAAGAGCCCGGTACGCCGTCCTACGTCAATACCTGCTACTCGATTGCGGGCAAAGACTATGGATTCTCTGTCGCGGCCGTTTACCGTTTGACGGAAGACCGCTCCAAGATCGCTTCCGTCTCTGGTGGCCTGACACCCGGCGATGCCAGTCCAGAAGTGTTCAAACGTGAAGTACTTTATGCACACAGCTGGTTCAAAAACATCACCCACGATATCTTTGGTTGATAGAACCTTAGCGCAATAAAGAAACGGGGCCATCTGGCCCCGTTTCTTATTAATATCCATCTAACAACAACTCACCGAGGCATTTGTGGCATCGGCATCTGCGGCATGGGCATTTGAGGCATCTGCGGCATCGGCATTTGCGGCCATGGGTTACGCGCATAATTGGGGAAATCTGGGTTCAACCAACCCGGCGTGGCGAGCTTTTCCTTTGGTGGTTCAATCCTCGATACATAGTCCAGCACAGCCAGCTCTTCACGTGGAGTAAACCGCTGGATCTGCTTTACCATCTTAGAATCCGCATTTCGCCGCTTACCTGAACGAATCCAATCAAACTGACGAATCAGATAATAGTAATTTTGACCCTGAATCATCGGAATATGATCTTTTATATCTCCCTCGCCTGACTTACCATGACACTCAGCACACTCCTCCGCATACAGCTTCTCCCCCATGGCCAAGTCATAACCAGGTCCAACAGTATTATTTGGACTCATGGGTAATTGGGAAATATAGGCGGCGACATCGGCAATCTCTTGGGCACCCCCCAATAATCTTGGAGAGGTGAACGGCAACATGGTTGGGTTATCACGATTTCTGGCTCGTATATCAGCCAATTGCTTAATCAGTACGCTGGCCCGCTGCCCGGCAATCTGTGGATACATGCCATCCGGGCTGGCCCAGCCCTCCGGCCGATGACAAACCGTGCAAATCATGTAGACCTTCTTGCCGTTTTGTATATCAGGCGTCAAGTGAATAGCTTTCTCGACTTCGCGCGCGGCCTCTTCTAAGCCTTGTGCTGATAATAAACTGGCATTGACACTCAGCACTGCAAAGAGAATGCTTTTTACGCCTTTTCCAAACACCATTTCCGCCTCCCTATTGGTACCCTTTCGGAACTGTTGCATATAATTATTATATGACCGCAATGTTACAGGCACGTAGCTTTGAAGCGTAACTGTTACAAATATGAGACATCAATAGGGTATTTCCCTTAGCAGTAGAATAAATAGAAATATCAAAAGGGCTTATGATGTCTCACTATCGGTGCCAGATCACTTCTAATGTACACTAGGCTTCCGTGAAATCTGGCTAGGACAATCATGTCAAAATGAATATCCGATGGAAACTCTTCACCACCATCAGCACAGCCTTGGTCATTAATTTAGCTGTCGGCTTTTATGCTTCAATCAGTTTCAAGCAGGCGACAAATAATGCAAGCCAGATAGCCGAGCAGACCTTCCAGATTGTAACGGAAAGTCTTGCCACCCAAGTCCACTTCAAAAAACAGGTTCAAGAGTGGAAAAACATATTGATTCGAGGTCATCAACCGCTCCTCTACCAGAAATACCTGGATCAATTTCAGCAAGAAGAGCAAAAAACACAACACAGCATTGTTACTCTATTGAGTAAGCTGGAACCTAATACACCGGCCTGGCAGGCCGCCTCTGATTTTAAAATGGCCCACCTCAACCTGGGTCAACAATACCGACAGGCACTCGATTCTATTAAAGAGATCAGTAGCGATACCACTATCGAAGTCGATAGGCAGGTTAGGGGAATAGATCGTCAACCCACTGAACTGATGGACCAAGTTGTCGCGTCCGCAGTAATGTACAAACAGGAAAAACTCGAAAAACTGACGCATCATCAGCGAGAGATTGAACAGCGTATTCTTATTGCCGTTATCAGCCTGTTAACTCTGACAATCATTACACTGGTTTGGCTTGCCGATCGAATGATCGCGCATCCCATTGTTCAAGCCACAAACGTTGCCCGGCGCATCACCCAGGGAAACCTCACAGGCCCCATACCGGAAAGAGGCAACGATGAGGCCGGTGAACTGTTACAAGCACTCAAAACCATGCAAGAGAGTCTGGCCGGTTCGCAGAATGAACTGAAGCATGAGAAATCCTTACTGTCTGAACGGGTAGAGCGGAGAACACTTGCACTCAACATTGCCAACGCTGAGTTAGCACAAGCCGCCAAGACCAAAGATATGTTCCTGGCGACGATGAGTCATGAATTGCGTACACCACTGACTACGGTCATGGGACTGACTGAAATGCTTCAAGATGCGTTATACGGCCCTGTAAACAGCGGCCAGAATCGTGCGTTGGGCACGATTCAAGAAAGCTCACGCCACTTGCTAACGCTAATCAACGATATCCTGGATGTCGCCAAGGTCGAATCAGGAAAAATGGAGCTGAAATGGGACTATCTCCCGGTAGACCAGCTTGTCGAAGCCAGCCTGAGGCTGGTTCGCCAACCCGCTAATATGAAACGCCATCATCTTGAACAGCAGATTGACCCTTCAGTAAAACTGATCCATGGTGACGGGCGGCGCTTGAAGCAACTGCTGGTCAATCTATTGAGCAATGCCATCAAATTCACCCCAGAAGGCGGCAAGATTGGCCTTCAGATTAAAGGTAACGATGAGCAGGGCCAGGTTGAACTCTCCGTTTGGGATGATGGAATTGGTATTGAGACCACACAACTGCAACACCTGTTTGAACCTTTTGTACAGTTGGATAATGAATCAACCCGCCGATACAGCGGCACCGGATTGGGTCTCACCCTAGTAAAACGTATGGCGCAACTGCACGGCGGTGATGTGGCAGTTGAAAGTGAAGTGGGTAAAGGCAGTCGCTTTACCGTTACGCTCCCTTGGTCCAGGGATGACAACTGCGCCCATCACCAAAAGCTGACCGAAGCACACTTGGCCGGATCACCTGCACAACACCAGTCGATACAAGGCGTCACTCTCCTGCTGACAGAAGATAACCCGGCCAACCAAGCCATGATGAGTGATTTTCTGCGCCTTCAAGGGTTTAATGTTGTGAGTGCGGGCAGCGGCATTGAAGCATTAAAGCTGGCCTATGAGCATCTTCCGGGTATTATCCTGATGGACATCCAGCTGAGCGATATGGATGGCTTGGAGGTCACCCGCCAACTACGAAACCACCCTGTTCTGGCGAACACCCCAATAATAGCACTGACCGCACTGGCCATGCCGGGTGACCGTGAACGATGCCTTGATGCGGGGATGAATGATTACCTCAGCAAGCCGGTTGGACTGAAAGAGATCTATCACAGACTGCTGACCTATCTGTAGACACGCTTACCATGTATGTGGTGTATGATTGGCCAGCCGAAGGAAAAACCTTATATGGATCATCAGGAAATCATAGAGCGCGAAAATCAAGCCATGCGGGCCACCTATGCCCAGCAGTTACGTTTTCGGCGCTATCTAATGGCAGTAACAAGCTATCTGATTGGCGCCTTCATGGTAGGCCTACTGGTCTGGCTCGGATATCTCACAATGGAGTACTACCTCTACTTCATTGGCCTGATGGTTTTAATCAACGCACTCTTTTTCGTGCTATTCAAAACCGGTCTCAATCTGCGCTTCAGTGACCCCAGCCTGACATCATTGCAGATTGTTGCCAGTACGATTTTAACGGTACAGATTTCATACTTGGTCACGGATGGCCGCGGCATACTGTTACTCCTCTACCTTACCAGTCATCTCTTCGGCGTTTTCAGGCTCAGCTTTCGACAATTTCTGCTGTTAGATGCCTTTTCCATTGCCGCCTATGGCTTGATGCTACAACTCCTCATACAGAATCGCCCTGAGACGATCGACATCAATCTTGAGATCTTGTACTGGGCTGCCCTTATTATTGTACTACCCTCATTTGCCCTGATGGGTGCTTATCTGAATCGACTACGTGAGCGGTTGAATGAGCGAAACACCCATCTCAACAAGGCTTTGAAGAAGATTCAAGAATTGGCCGTTACGGACGAACTTACCGGCCTGCATAATCGACGTTCAATCATGAGCGAACTTTCCAAGGAGTGGGAGCGAACAGAACGAAGTGGCAATCATTTCTGCATTGCCCTGATGGATCTGGATCTGTTCAAAGAAATTAACGATACCTACGGTCATCATGCTGGCGATACTGTTCTGAAACGATTCGCCAGTCTGGTATCAAAGGAACTGCGTAGCCCTGACAGTATTGGCCGTTATGGCGGAGAAGAGTTCCTCCTGATTATGCCGAACACTCGAATCATAGAAGCAAAAACGGTTACCGAACGTATCAGAGAAAAGGTTGCTGGATATACTCACGATGATATTGACCAGGGACTCACCATTCACGTTTCCATCGGCATTGCTGAATACCAAAACCAGTCAACCCAAGAGTTGCTAAAACAGGCTGATACGGCGCTCTATGAATCAAAGAACAACGGGCGTAATCGAGTCTCTATTCACACAACACACCTCTTTGATTAACTCCGAGACAGCAGAGATCACCGTTATTTAGATCAGGCAGCAGGTGTTGAGTTATCCATCAGATACTCAGCGAGAAGTTCAGTTAATCCGATAACCTCAACATCCATCTCGCGATCCTCTATTCCCTCCTCCAACACTATGCGACAGTTAGCGCAGGAGGTAACCATTGTTGTCACACCGAGCGATTCAATCTGCTGCTTTTTGCGATCAAACACCTTCAATCGCAAATCTTCCGCTCGTTCGTTGGCACTGACACCGCCACCGCCACCGCAGCACCAGTTCATACTCCCATGGTCAGTCATCTCGACAAATCCAGATGAGACTGAATCAAGCAGTGTTCTCGGGGACTCTATAACGCCACCACGACGCACTATTTGGCAAGGATCATGGAAGGTTAAAGGCGTGTCGGTTTTACCCGTAAATTGCAGGCGACCCTCCTTTTGCAATTGATCAAGTAACTCCAGTATATGAATAACTTCAAATTTATATGCACGACCGATTAGATTGGGGCCTTCCCAACGAATCGCAGTATAGGCATGTCCGCATTCGGGGCTAATGACATACTTGACGCCTAATGCCTCAGCCGCAATTACAACCCGGCTAACGATCTCTTTGGCAGCGTCATGACTACCTATTTGTATCCCACTGTTGGTCGCCTCAAACGCCTCACTGCTGATTGTCCAGGAGACATTAGCTGCAGCAAAAATGCGTGCAACGCTTTCAATATATTCTGGAAAATTCACCACCTCCATCGATGAAAACAGGGCCATGTAATCCGCACCTGACTGATCAAGCGGGATCTTCAGACCAGTACTCTTCTCAACATGGACTAATGCCGCCTTGAGGGTCTTCAATGTAACCCCCATTGGGCTACCAATGGTCAATGCGCGCTTGGTTGCCTCCTGCAAGCCCACAGGCGTGTACCCAGCAGCAGAAAATCCTTCACGTTCCTTGCGAATCATGTAAGTAATATCGATACCAACTGGGCAGACCATGGAACAACGACCACACATGGTGCAACTGTCATAGACAAGCGTTTCCCAATCCGCAAAGTCCTGCTCTTTTAGCGGTTGACTCAAGCCCATCTTGATCAAAAATTTTCCCCAAAATGTATGCTTTTCACGCCATAACCGGCGCATAGGCTCCAGCTTATAGATCGGGGTATAACGAGGATCACTGGTCTCGGTATAAAACAAACATGCCTCGGCACAGAGACCGCAATGAACGCAGGAGGAGAAATAGGCCTCAATTCTAGAATCAATTTGCTGATCAAGAACTTCGATACCTTTTGCGAAATTATAACTCATAGTCTCTCCCATCTTAGGCATTCACACCTTTGCGCGCCATTGTTGCACCGGTATAGGCACGACTAAACGCAAAGGTAAAAGCGTGCATCAGGTTGCTAAATGGGAAATAAATCAGTAGTAGTTCAGCAAGAAACAGATGCAGCAACCGCAATGGTTCAAAAGCCTGCGCCAATGCCAGACAACCCGTAAGCATTACCAGAAAGACCAACCCGATTCCGACATAGTCATCAATGGATGAGAGCAAGCGGGTAACCGGATGCAATACCCGATGTAACCAGAGCAAGAGTAGACCAATAAAGGCCAGTTCCGCACTGACAATAAAGGCCCAATAGGGCAAAGCAGGCCAGCTAAAACCCGTTATTCTCTCCGAGAAAAACGTCACGTGCGGTTGCGCAAAAATAAGCAGTGCAAATAATCCCAGGTGAAATAGATAACCTGCAATTACAGTGAGTCGGCCGCGAGTGGCAACATCACGCCTTGGTATAAACCGGCTGAATAGAGTACGTAGCGCACCGGCAGAACCTTCCGCCCGAGGGCGTGAAAAATCCTTTTTTAATCCCGCACGTAGAATCGAAATAATCCGATAGATCACGCCGAGTACAAAAACTCCAAACGCAAAATACCATAAAGGACCATCAATCAGCTCCCCGATCATTGCCCTGTCTCCTGCGTTAGACTCGATGGCATTGAATTGGCTTTAGTGTCACCCTGCAATCGAGATACCTCATCTTCCATAATGACCTCATTCTGCTCTTCACAAAGCTCGGCCCATTGCTCGTGATGCTCTTTCGCCCAATTCAGATCGCAATAACCTGTGGTCATACCATCAAGGGCTCCCTCCATACCCACAGAGCCGATATAGATGTGTCCCATGATGACCACAATCATTACCAGCGTCGTAATGCCATGGGAAACATGCGACAACTCCATCAGCACACGTCCTTGCCCAAACACAGGAAAAACCAGCACAAGACCGGAGCCGACAATCACGCCCCCAACCAACACCAGCATCCAGAACATGCTTTTCTCACCCATGTTGAAAAAATTAGACGGCACATGGCCCTTGCCAATCAAGCCTCCACCTTTCAACAACCAGGTAAGATCACCCTTTTGATAAATGTTACGCCGCACAAAACGAAAGAAAACCAGGACCAGTGCCACAGCAAACAATGGCCCAAACAGGTTATGCCCCTCCTTGCTCGCAGAGGCGAGTAGCGAGAAGAACTCTTGACCCACTATTGGTATCAACAGAGAACGACCAAATAGCAATATCAATCCAGTGAAGGCTAAAAACAGGAAAATTGCAGCCAAGCACCAGTGAATGGTTCGCTCGTAGAGAGAATAGCGAAACAGCTTTTTATCACTCATGCCCGACACGACCTTTATGCGGCCGCGTACTATAAAAAAGATGATCAGCAGTAACAGCATACCGGCCAATAGGTAACCACCATAAGGTATCAGTTGCGTCATGCGGAAATTCCGCCACTTATCACCATACGGATTAATGAGTACACCACTGTCGGCACTCTTAACTTGGCTATTACCTACAGCAATAGCGTCGCGTTGGCGCACCTCTCGCCACAGGTCAGCAGATGGATTGGGAATTTGAATAGGTTGTGTATTTTTGCCGGATTCAGCACTTGCCGTTGACATCACTAGCAGAGGTGACAGCATTATCAGGATGAGCAGATAAAAAACCCAGTCGTCACCTATGCCATACCCCTTATGTGGGATTAAAGCCCTTCTCATCAGTATCTCCTAAAAGACCAGCTAGTAGCGTAAAGATGCAGTGGCCGTACGAACATAAAAATCTCCTAGCGCTGTAACCACCACCTAAGTCAATCTCTTTATCCGTGTTTCACCGCAGTAATCTATAGCCCCATGATGAGCCAGCCAGATTAAACATATGGCTGGCTCATCAATAAGCGCAATATCTAACGGTCGCTACTTCTTATTGCTGGCCTTACCTTCCATACCACGCGTCTGACGAAGTGAGGCATTTTGATATGAGACGCCTCTGTTCAACACACTCGCACCACGGTTAATGACGCGTTCACGATAGATGTTGGAGACCACATTGGCATCACCCGCCAACAACGCCTTGGTTGAACACATCTCGGCACACAATGGCAGCTTGCCTTCTGCCAAGCGGTTGGCGCCGTACTTGCTGTATTCTTCATGGCTGTGATCTTCCTCTGGCCCACCGGCACAGAAGGTACACTTATCCATCTTGCCACGCGAGGCAAAGGCACCGTCTTCAGGAAACTGTGGCGCACCAAACGGACAGGCATAGAAACAGTAGCCACAACCAATGCAGATATCCTTGTCATGCAGCACCACACCGTCCGCCGTGGTATAGAAACAGTCAACCGGGCAGACCGCTGCACAGGGCGCATCGGAGCAATGCATACAGGCTACAGAGAGCGAGCGCTCGCCCGGCTCACCATCTTTGATGGTGACAACGCGACGCCGATTAACACCCCAGGGCACTTCATTTTCATTTTTACAGGCAGTAACACAGCCGTTGCATTCGATGCAGCGTTCAGCGTCACAATAGAATTTCATTCGAGCCATTTTTTTATCCTCGTGTTTACGCTTTGCTGATCTTGCAGAGACTGCACTTGGTTTCCTGCATCTGAGTCACCGAGTCATAACCATAGGTCATGGCACTATTGGCGGCTTCACCCAGCACAACAGGGTCAGCACCTGCAGGATACTTGGAACGCAGATCCTTACCCTCGAAGTGTCCACCAAAGTGGAACGGCATAAAGGCGACACCTGACGCAACACGACGGGTAATCATTGCCTTCACCTTCACCTTGGTTCCTTCGGCACCCTCAACCCAGACATCATCGCCTTCTTTCACGCCTGCATTGTTCGCATCACGTGGATGAATCTCGACAAACATATCTTGTTGTAATTCAGCCAACCAAGGATTGGAGCGCGTCTCATCACCACCCCCCTCATACTCAACCAAACGACCTGAGGTAAGAATAATGGGGTAATCTTTTGAGTAATCCTTGGCCTGAATAGAGCCATAGCGAGTCGGCAGACGGTAGAACGACTTCCGATCTTCATAAGTCGGGTATTTCTCAACCAGGTCACGTCGACTGGTGTAGAGTGGCTCACGATGGACAGGCACGGGATCAGGGAATGTCCAGACTACGGTACGTGCTTTGGCATTACCAAAGGGGGCACAACCATGTTTGATCGCCACACGCTGGATGCCACCGGAAAGATCCGTCTTCCAATTTTTACCCTCAGCAAGTTTTTGCTCATCGGGTGTCAGGTCATTCCACCAACCCAGTTTCTTCAGCAACTTATCGGTGAACTCGGGATAACCATCTTTGATCTCCGACCCCTTGGAATACGAACCATTGGCCAGCAAACTCTCACCGTTACGCTCAACGCCAAATCGGGCACGGAAGGTCAGACCACCATCAGCGACTGCCTTACTGGGATCATACAGATTGGGTGTACCCGGATGCCCCATCTCAGCAGTACCCCAACAGGGCCAGGGCAGGCCAAAGTATTCACCATCGCAGGCCCCGCCTTCGGCTAACAACGTATCGTAGTTGAAGTTACCCCAGTTCTGCTGTTGCTTCTTCATCCGTTCAGGACTTTGACCGGTATAACCAATGGTCCACATGCCCTTGTTGAATTCACGGGTAATGTCTTCGATCAGCGGCTCTTCACCATTGATCTTAACGTTCTTAAACAGCTGTTCAGCAAATCCAAGTTTCTTGGAAAGTTTATACATGATGGTCTGATCAGGCAGCGACTCAAACAGGGGTTCGATGACCTTGTCCCGCCACTGCAATGACCGATTGGATGCCGTCACGGAACCGTAGGTTTCAAATTGCGTGGCCGCCGGCAACAGATAGACACCATCGGTTCGATCATGCATCACCGCAGAGACGGTCGGATAGGGATCAATGATCACCATCATGTCCAGTTTCTCCATGGCCTTCTTCATCTCTTTGCCACGGGTCTGACTGTTGGGTGCATGTCCCCAGAAAACCATTGCCCGTAGATTATCCTTCTGGGCAATATTTCCCTTCTCTTCCAAGACACCGTCAATCCAGCGTGACACTGGGATACCATTGGTATACATGGGACTGATGTCTTTATCCTTACTCTTCTCATAAGAGGCCGAATCGAATTGACCTTTTATCCAGTCAAGATCCACACCCCAAACTTTTGACCAGTGGCCCCACGCGCCGGCAGAAAGCCCATAGTAACCTGGTAGCGTATGTGAAAGGACACCAAAATCGGTGGCTCCCTGAACATTATCATGTCCCCGGAAAATATTAGTTCCACCACCCGAGACACCCACATTACCCAGCGCTAACTGGAAGGCACAATAAGCCCGTGTGTTGTTATTACCAACCGTGTGCTGAGTACCACCCATACACCAGATAAAGGTACCCGGACGGTTGTCAGCCATTGCCTTGGCGGCAGCAAATACTTGGTTTTCAGGTACGCCCGTTACCCGCTCAACTTCATCCGGGGTCCACTTGGCGACTTCCGCCTTCACCTCATCCAGACCGTAAACCCGCTGACTGATGTACTCTTTGTCTTCCCAGCCATTTTTGAAAATATGGTAGAGCATGCCCCAAATGATCGGCACATCGGTTCCAGGACGAATTTGCAGGAAGTGATCAGCATGGGCTGCCGTCCGGGTAAACCGGGGATCAATCACTATCACGGGTGCATTGTTCTGCTCTTTCGCCTTAAAAATATGCTGCAGAGCAATCGGGTGGGCTTCAGCAGGATTACTGCCTATCAACAGAATCGCTTGTGAATGGTGGATGTCATTATAGGAGTTGGTCATCGCACCGTAGCCCCAGGTGTTGGCAACACCGGCAACCGTGGTGGAGTGACAGATTCGTGCCTGATGATCTACATTGTTGGTGCCCCACATGGCCGCCAACTTACGAAATGTATAGGCTTGTTCGTTGTTGTGCTTGGCTGAACCAAGCCAGTAAACTGAATCAGGGCCCGACTCATTACGGATCTGCAACATCTTGTCACCGATCTCATTGATCGCCTCATCCCAACTGACCCGTTTCCATTTACCATCAACCAGTTTGGTCGGATACTTCAGGCGACGTTCGCCGTGTCCATGCTCACGCACTGAAGCACCCTTGGCACAATGCGCACCCCGATTGAACGGATGATCAAACGCGGGCTCCTGACCCGTCCAGACACCGTTTTGTACCTCTGCCACAATGCCGCAACCCACGGAGCAGTGCGTGCAGATGGTCTTCACCTGCTGAGTAGAACCCGCCGGTGCGGATTGCGCCTCAACCTTTTTCATAATGCCCGGTGTAAATCCACCCGCCAATACCGCACCCCCTGTCATCAGACTGGAGTTGCGCAGGAAGGCACGTCGGCTGATTGCATTACCTTTGACTTTTGTCGACTGCTGTGTGGCATCAGACGGTAGTCCAGGTTTCTGATCTAATCGTTTCTTCAGTTTCATCTCTATCCCCTGTTACGCTACCGGAGCGACTCAGCTAGCCATTGTTTTGTAGTAATCAAGGATGTGCTGAGTCAGGTGATACCCTTTCTGCCCTTCCTCTTTCGTAGCGACATCACTCTCCACCGCCAGCACAGTACCCGGTAGTACAGCCGCTGCGGCCACACCCACTCCGGTCACCAGTGAACCACGAATAAATTTTCGCCGATCGGTAGCCAGCGCTTGCTTCTTATCTTTTTTCATTACGTCTCCTCCACGAGAGGGATAAAGGGTGATTAAACCTGCATAGCCAGGTAACGCGCTTCCAGCTCGACAAATGAAATACCGAAGCGACCTACTGCCCGATAAAATACTGCCGATTTCGCTTGACTGAGATCGTTAAAAAAGCGCTGCGCCCAACCTGACATATGTGTATTGAAGAAGTGTGCTTGCCGTTCATGGGACTGGCCTTCAAGGATCAACAATTGCATCACCTCACAAAGCGCCGCCATATGGTCTTCTGGTTCATGGACGTCAGGATCACGCTGGAAACCCAGGGCGAACAGATCATCGCGCAATCGACCCAGGGGACGCTCCATTAGAAATCCCGTGAGATACCAGGAGCCATAAGGAACCAACTCACCCCGACCCAAACCAATAAAGAGATCATGAAACTCATCATCAATCGATTCTGTTCGACAAGTGGCTGCCGCCAGTCCAAGCATCGACATGGAGAGCGCCATCTCACCACCGGCCTGGTCAATGGATGAGAAGCCTGCAATCTGTTCCAGCACGCGCTGATCAGGCGTTCTGGCAAGTAATGCGGCCAATACGCCATAGGCACCTGCACGGTAGCCCTGCTCCTCAGAGAGCATCGACCCATTATGGGCATGCAGCTCGTTAGTCTGAACGTCCTCTGCTATTAATTCACTCTGCATCGCTTCACTCTGATTTGCCATCACAACTTCCTCAGGAATTATATTGAGCAATCAATGGGCCAATAAGGCATGGAAAAAAATGACAAAAAGGGAGTGAAATAACCTATTCACCATCCTCATTGGAGCGTTTCGCCCATCATTCCCTGGGCCATCGCCTCAGGATCTTGCGCAATATCCACCACCCGGCAATCCTGACACAGAGTCAGACGATTCCGGGATCGGGCGTCTTTAAACATCCAGTGGCCTTCTAGTTTTTTAAGCATATTCTCGATCACAGAACGGGTTGCAAACGGTTTGCCGCATTCGGTACAGCAGAACGGTGGCTCTTCATGTAACAGACGAATCTTCGCCCTCGCCTCACGATCAAACAGCAGCCGGGGGGTAATCCAGATGGCATCTTCAGGACAGGTGCGAGTACACATACCGCACTGAATACAGTTCGCCTCGATAAAGCGAAGCTGAGGTGCGTCCTGCCCGGCCAGCAACGCCTTACCAGGACAAGCCCCCACACAGGAGAGGCAGAGGGTGCAAGCACTGGCATCTACCTGCGCCATACCAAATGGCGCGCCTACTGAGAGACTCGCCATCGGTCGCGCTCGCGCCGCTTGTTCAAACAAGTGATCTATCGCCATGTAGGCGGTTGGCCGTTTGCCCCCCAAACCAGAGAAATTGGCCTGTTTAATGGCTGGCATGTGCACCTCGGGCCCGCTGCACTCAACAGCCTGCTTATCAACCAGCCGTAGGGCCGAGCTGGGATAGCCCATGGCAGACAGCAGTTCTTGAGCCGTAACAAACTGCTGTTGCAAGGCATCCAGAACGCGTTGGGGCATGGCATCGTCTTCAAGCAACCAGACACTACTGGCACCATAGGCCAGCGCAGAAAGCCACACCTCCAAACCCACACTGGCCAACTCCTCAATCCTTATCGGGAGGTGATTCCCCTGAAGCGGAATATCCGTCACCTCATCCTGAGTCGTGAAAACGACTATCGGGTCAATACCACCCGCTTCGCGGTAGTGCTTCAGCATCAACCGTATCTGTTCCAGCGTATCTTTCGCCTGTGGATAGCTGTAACGCATGGCACCACTCGGACAGACCGTGGCACACACACCACCACCCTGACAACGATTCGAATCCACCGTAACTTTTTCAAGCAGTGAACTGATCGCCTCTGCCGGGCAAGCCTCTATACAACGGGTACAAGCAACATGCCCAGAACGTTTATGCGCACAGATTGATGCGTCATAATTGAAATAACGTGGCTTATCAAAGACACCTACCAGATCACGCAACTGCTCATCCGCCTCAATCAGACTCAGCTCATCGGTCTTTGCAACGATATAACCCGGTGGCTTCATGGGCATGGTTAACTGCGGCTCTAACCCCAGATCCAGAATCAGATCAGCCGATAATGTCTCGGCATTGGGTTTTCCGGCCTCACCCAACTGAACAGTGAAGGCACCTAAATGGCCGGTTATCTGCACAGACCTACCACCCTGCGAAATAACCGGAACACCGGGCAACTCTTCCCCTTCAAGCAACAATAGTTGCGGCTGTAGCGGTGCCGTTAAACGTGGCGCAAACTCCATCGCTTCCACGTTACCAATGACAATGACGCGTCCTCGTGACTGAAACTCCACCAGATCGGTCGGCTCTAGTACTACCTGTTGTGCTGCCGAAAGTGCCGCCTCTTTGGCCTTGGCATTTCTGACTTTTCTGGAATCTGTTATCTGGTCACTCATTTTCTATCCTGCCTTCTGTCTCGGGTTGCTCAGCCATCAGCAAATCATCCACATTTGATTCGTCTGGAAATCCATCTAACAAAGGTATGGCTTCATTATTTGGCTCTTCCGCAACGTCTACCCCACTCACACCATCTGCCGCCTGCTGATCGTTATCTTCTGCAGCTACTTCAGCATCCGATTCCAACTGCAGCGCAGCCTCGAGCTTCTCTTTTGCAACAGCCATCTGATGCCGCATATCCGAGGTAATAATCGAACCCAATTTGGCAAAGCTGGTAAAGTCATCGGCATAATCATCAAGGCCATCACAGACATTGAAAGAGGCACTGTGAAACAGCTTTCTGAGGGCCTGCTGACGTAATGCCTCACTGACTTTCTCAGAGAAAAAAACGCTGTAATCAGACGCTTCAGTCAGCGATTCAATCGGCGGCATATCTTCATCACTGAGAGGCGGGGCTTCAACAGTGGCCTCATCATCCGAAGTAGCCATTTCCGTTGATTCGTCCTGTTGCTGTGTGGCCTGTTTCATTCTTGACCAGCGCGAGATGAATCCACCCTGATCCTCAGCAATAGAATATTCCCGATCGCGACTACTCATTGCTCACGCCCACTCTTGTCATTCGCACTCCAATCCGTTAAACGTCGCTTCTTTTTCAACACAGGTACATAGTGATTCAGCACAAACAGCTCACACCACCGATATAACTCCGGGGGAATCGCAACGGCATACACCATCTCATCACACTCCAGATAGGCGTGTGCCTCATCAAAACTGAGTGAGACAACCTTTGGCACCGGAACACCCTGATCATCTTCTGTGGCAATGACAAAGCAGCGCGGGGAATCAGAACAAAGATTGTGGTAATAGCTTTCACACTCATCCACATGCAGCTGCAGTTGATAACCGCTATTGAGGAATTGCTGTGTCTCCCCCTGCTCGTGTATCAACGTGACCTGATGTGATGCAGCGGCCTCACTCCACAGTTGAGCCGTCACGCCCACGGCCGTCCAAGAGGCATCAAGCCACGGGCTCTGACAAGGCTTGCGCTCCATAACGACCGAGATTAAGAATTCAGAGGGGACGCTCTCATCTAAATCCTCAACAGGCTCTTGAAACATGGCCGACCACCTCTTTATTGCATAATGTGTTACGGTTTCGACGCAAAGACCGTACCAGCCTGCACAAAGCCAGTTTTTCAGCCCCGCTGACGCTTATTACCCCAGACAATAAAATATAAAAGCGATGAAAATTGCGGCAAAATGTCACAGTCCATCTGGACTAACTGAGACAAATAGAACCTATCTGCGGTGGCCCTGCGGGTTGTAAATCGAGACAATTTGTCTAATCAGCCCACTACTGCAATAACCCTAGTAAATGGGTATGGTATTTGCCTGTAGCTCACTCTAAACTCAGTCTTATAGGAGCACGCATGGATCAAACTCAGGTAAACGGTGTCGACACAAATCTGCATCAGCCACTGATAGACAGGTACGGCAGGCAGATCAAATACCTCCGGATTTCTGTTACTGACCGGTGTGACCTGCGCTGTGTCTACTGTATGTCAGAAGATATGCAGTTTGTCCCACGCTCACAGCTTCTCACCTTGGAAGAGTTGCAACGCATCGGAAAAACCTTTGTAGAACTGGGTGTCAACAAGATCAGGATCACGGGTGGCGAACCGCTCACCCGACGCAATGTCATTCAGCTGTTTGATTCACTCGGTCAACTGGAGGGCCTGAATGACTTCACCCTGACCACCAATGGCACGCTGTTGCCGCAATATGCCAAAGAGCTCAAATCAGCCGGTGTAACGCGCATCAACATCAGCCTGGATACCCTGCAGCCAGAACGATTCCATGAAATCACCCGGGTGGGGGAAATCAAAAAGACACTGGATGGCATCGAAGCCGCACGGACAGTCGGCTTTAAACGCATCAAGATCAACTCGGTCATCCTGAAGAATCGCAACCATGATGAGGTGAATGACCTGGTCCAGTTCGCCCTGGATCGTGGCATGGATATCAGCTTTATCGAAGAGATGCCCCTCGGTGTTATCAGCGAGCATGATCGTGCGGACGCCTACTATTCCAGTGACCAAATCCTGCACGATATAGAAAAGCAACACAGCCTGATCCCAACCACTGAAACGACTGGCGGCCCTTCCCGTTACTATCGAATAGATGGCACTGAAACCCGTGTCGGGTTTATCTCACCCCACAGCCATAACTTTTGTGATAGCTGCAATCGGGTTCGCCTGACCGCAGAGGGTCGCTTGCTGCTCTGCCTGGGGCAAGAGCATTCTGTTGACCTTCGCCGCGTACTCCGTGCCCATCCACTGGACAACGAACCACTGCGGGATGCCATTATTCAATCGATGGATCTGAAACCGAAAGGTCATGATTTTGATCTCACATCCCAACCAGTGCTGTTCCGGCATATGAATGCAACAGGCGGTTAGTTCTCCGGAACCAATAACCTCACCAATTTCAGATGATTTGCATCAACGCAATGATGATTGTCATCTGACATAGTTAGGCTAAGAGGAAAACCAACTGGAGGGACCAGATTATGCTAACACTTGAAGACTGCCTGGGCCTATGCGAACTGGATGAAGAAGAGATTCTGGCAATCGCAGAGCACGAACACGTCCCGGAAATTGTAGCCCTGGAGATGGCGCAATATATGGTGCATCTCCCGGAAGGAACTGTAATGATCAAACGAATGATCCTTGAAGATATTCAGCATGCCAAGCAAAATAATAATCAGTCACATGCCGAAGTTCTCGAGAAAGCGCTGAAACACTTCATCGTGAATCATCCTGAATTTAAAGCTCCATCTACCCAGTAAATTTTGAACCCGGGAGCGCAGCCGGTTGTAGAGACATCGATTTTTAAGGATGAAACTCTACATGACAGTCTTGCTGCCTCACCCGTCCCAGCCCAGTCTGACAAAAATCCCACTCTCAATTAATCAGTTACTGAGCGACTGGGAGCATTTTTATTTTCCAAGCTTGCCCATTCAGAATAGCCAGCCCCATTAAAAGGAGCGCGTGCTGGCGGACGGTGTTATACCCCCCTTCCACATTCAACTCTTTCATATCTACATTTATCAACATTCAATAACTCAGTGACCGTCAATACCCTATTCTGTTGAATCCCTTAAAACTCATGATTTGTTCAGAGGGGCAATTTCGTACACCCAATAGCCACTCTGCTGGGCTACCAATTTAACACCCTCCATGCCTTTTGGTCCCTGCTTGTTGAAAGGTAGCAAACGACTTACCAGGCGATCACCATCGCTCTCTTCTGTGAGAAAATAGACCCTCACCAACTCTTCCGAAGGGCGCAGTACAGCATAGTGTTTATAACCTTCTTCCTGAAGCCAATCCTTTACCCGCTGAATCATGCCATGCATATCACCGGTTCCAGGAAAATCCTTGAAACCAATCCCAATCTGATCTGGCATGAGCGTACCAAGTTTATAGGCATCCGTAATATTCAGGATCAGCAGCAGCGATTTTTCACCCGACATCTCACGTAAGCGGTTCAATCCCGCATCTGACTCCATAGCAAGTGCGGCTGCATAGCGTGAAAAAACGTTACCCTCTTTTGCCGATCCGACCTGCCAGAACGCTTGCTCTTTTTTCTCCACCTGATCCTGCTTTGCCAACCACGGCAGTGGTACGATCAAGGGTGTTGCCTGGTGGGGTATTGTAAGGGGCTGGCACTGACACACAATTGACAAGATACGCATTGTGTCCCACCAACCAAGCACAGGGACATCCCCCTCGGCCTGCTTCTCCAGCACAGGCACCATCTCTAACAGTGCAGCGAGATTACCTGTTTCATAAAGCACCGGCTCTGCCAGCAGATTATTCCATTGTAGAAGTACCGGGGATTCAGCATCAGGATAGGCCACATAGGCAACGGCTAAAGGCTGCGTGTTATCAGGCATTTTTAATTGGAAGCGAGACACACTGACGGACTGGGCTTTTTCACTCGCACCCAGCTCTTTAAAATCGCCAAGCACACCATTGGTTTCCAAATGATACTCATAGACAGGGACAACAGGGCGCATAAGTTCCATCCCCACCCAAACCAACATCATGATACCGATGGATACCAGCAGAACAGCGGCAAGTGGGTAATGACGTTTGAGCCGCTGTTCTCTCTCAATAGCTATGGCAGTCATGCCTCCTCCCCGGACTGTTCTTTGCGCCGGCGCACACCGATCATGGCCAGTGAACCGGCCAGTAGCAAACCGCCGCCCAAGCCACCTATCGAGGCCTTCTTCTCAAAGGTATCCAGATTGAACATGCTGTGTTTGGAGCTGGCTTCCAGATCCGCCACACGTTTTTTGAGTGCCGCCATATCACGCAACTTTGTGTCTTCATCCATAATCCGCGCATAGTCGCCAATCAGTGGTGACCAACCCTCAGTGTATGTATAACCACCGGGGCTACCATGCGTTACACCTTTATAGAGTTTGATCAGATCATGCTCCCACATCTGTGCATGGTCACGCTCAATAGTTGTCGGATTGTTACCCTTTGCCCAGAAGAGCTGAAAGAAACCGCCCGGCGCATCTTCAATTGGCTCAGGGGGTTTCGGACGATTGGTTTTTTGCCCCGGCAATAACCCATCATCATAGAGCTTGGTTAGAACCGCCTTGGCCTCTTGCTCTTTGGCAATACCCTGTTTGATGCTGCCATCAATGATTTCAAAATAGGACTTGGCAAACTTCGGAGAATGGCAAGTATCACACGTATCGATCCACGCCTCCTCACGCTCCTTAAACCACTTGTGATTTAAATTATCGGCTATAGCAGGCGTGGGATTAAACGCCCAACGCACTTTGCGAACCACGTTATGGCCGAACTTCCCCTTGTACTCCATATGGCATAGCGCACAGGTGGGACCGGTTTGGCCACCTTTCTCAATAGCCTTTTCAAGCGGCTGCTCCCAATCCCATCCATCTCCATGCGCCTGATAGACCGTTCCATGCTTGGAGAGTAAAAACTGCTCATACTCATTATGGTCAACACCATTATGACAAGTGGCACAAGCCTCTGGTTTGCGCGCTTCGGCTGCAGAGAACTGGTGCCTGGAGTGACAGGTATCGCACTTCGGTGCGTTGACATGACACATCGTGCAACCCGAGGCAATCTCACGTTCCTCAATAGCCGCCCAGGTGGCCAACTCAACATTCGCCTGATAACCCAGCGCATGTGAGGGTCTGCCATCAGGCCATTGATCTTGTGGCCAATCCATCGTATCCCGCTCAGACTCACGCTCTGCAAATTGCTTCAGATGACATTGACCACAAACAGCCGCATCCGGCATACGCAGATCTTTGTCATGCTTGCCCTTCTTCGCACCTATCCCCACATGACAATCAATACAGGAGACCTGATTGAGCTGTTCATGCTTGTCCAGTTTCCCCAAAGACCTTAGATTTTTTTCCGCTTCTTCTAGCAGTGCCTTCTTGTAATAACGGGGGTCATCTGGTGGTAAATTACGCAGCGCCGTCAGATTGGAGTGCGTGCTTTTACGCCAGGCTGCCACCGCCCCAGGGGTTTCATCCCGATCTTCATGGCAGGTGATACACTCCTGCCCCGTAGAGGCGTGTGTCTCAGTTGTCGGGGGTTTATAGAAACTCAATGGATTGAAATATTGATCGATGGACATCGGCTCCCATTTATCGGCAAATTTTCCTTTGCCCGCCCCCTGCTTGGGATCGGTGTAGCGATCAACCAACTTGTCATAGAGCTGTTTCGGTGATGCCGACTCTTCGTTCAATCCCAAGGCCTTATAGGTCTCTTTAGGGATATCACCCCAAGTGGGGCTGAGTGTCAGAATGCCTATCAGAACAAGCAACAACTTGCTTGCGATAAGTAAGTTTCTCTTTTTTGTGCTGCACATAACCTCTCCCCCCGTGAGCTACTGCCCATGACAAAGTCGGACACCTCGTGTCCTGGTGTCATAAAAAACTAGATATGGGGAGGAATAAAGGACCAATCCGGAATAAAAAAATGGTACCAGCAGGAGAAGGGGCGCTATTTCCACCCTGGTATTATGGAAATTTTCTATACTGGTACTATCGGAAGAACGCATACACTACTTATGATAGGGCCAGAGCCATTGGCCACAGAGGTTGAGCGATGACAAACCAGCTTCCTTTGACGATTAACAAGGATGATCAAAGCACCCTTCAAAATCAACTCTTTAATGAGATCCGGCGACTCATTCTGAATGGCGGACTAAAACCCGGAATCGCGATGCCCGCCACCCGGGAATTGGCAACCCAACTCAATGTCTCACGTAATACCACCCTTCTGGCTTATGAGCGACTGATTGCAGAAGGCTATCTTGAAACAAAACCGGCGGTGGGCACCTTTGTGACCAGCCATATCCCGGAAGCCTCATTACTACTGGATGCCTGTCCTGAACAACACAAAAAACAGGACATCTCTCAGCAGAGCCGATGCCTGCCCCGCTTCAGTGGCACTCCTCATACCGTATACAAACCAAAATCAGAAGAGATCGATATCGACTTCAAAGTGGGGCGACCTGACCCGCGCTCATTTCCTGTCAGTCGCTGGCGCCAACTGACCATCCGTCAACTTCAGCTCGCCCATGACAACCTGACAGAGTACAACGACCCATCCGGTATCTTTCGTCTGCGCAAGGCCATAGTCGATCATCTGGGTCCAGCAAGAGGAATTTCGGTTAGCCCTGAACAGGTGCTGATCGTTGCAGGTTGTCAGGAAGCGCTGAATATTATTGCGCGACTGTTTATCACTGAAGAGACAGAAGTTGTCATTGAGTGTCCAGCCTACCAAGGTGCGGCTAATGTCTTCGAGAGTTACGGTGCAAAGCTGAATCCTATTGCAGTTGATATTGAAGGACTGACAACCGCCCATCTTCCGAAAGGTGAGATCAAGCTGGCCTACCTGACGCCTTCCCATCAATATCCGCTCGGATATACCCTGTCACTCAAGCGCCGACTGGAATTACTGGAATGGGCCAACCAGACTGGGGCCTACTTGATCGAAGATGATTATGACAGCGATTTTCGCCACCACGGATCGCCTCTGACAGCGCTGAAGGGTCTCGATCATAACGACAGTGTCATCTATCTTGGCACGTTCTCAAAGTCTATAGGTGCCTCGTTAAGAATGGGTTATATGGTTCTGCCGGAAGCATTGATAGAGCCAGCACGCACCGTCAAGACACTGCTCAATAACGGCCAGCCTTGGCTGGAACAAGCTGTTGTTGCAGAGTTTATCCGCTCGGGCGGCTTTGCCAATCACCTGCGACGTATTCGACACACCTATCTCAACAGACGAGACTGTCTTATCAAGACACTTCAGGAACAGTTTGAGGACGTCGAACTCACCGGTCTTGAAGGCGGCATGCACCTGACCTGGAAACTACCTGATCATTTTCCTGCTGCAACAAAACTCGAATCGATTGCAGCCCATGTCGGCGTGGGTATCTATTCACTGCCCAAGGGCGATGCCTATTGCTCAGGCAATAAAGAACAACACGAGCGTATGCTGATGCTCGGCTACTCATCGCTTACTGAGCAACAGATCAAAGAAGGTATTATCAGGATAGCAAGGGCATTAGAAAAAACAGAACACCCCACCGCGTTGACCCAAAAACACTATCTGGAGTTGGCTTAAGCAAAGCATATCAAATTAGAGTATGCATAGGGTCGGTAATGGCTTAATGGGCAACCCTGAACATATATGTCCTATTTATCTCCGGTAATAATGTAAATCATTATAAAAATAGAGTATGTACCCCGGGGAGTTTTACGACACCTGCCGCTGATTCCGACGCACTCCTGATAAATGTCCCCTGCTCACATAACAAAACCAGCAACCGGTATCGCTCTCACAACAAATCGTCCTGGCCCACCGGGTATCAACGCATCAAACGGATAGCAGGTGATCAGGGTCAATCCATTGCTATTCTGCTCTAACAGCCATGTATCCTGTTCATCGTACACATCCCTCTTAATTACGGCATACATCAAGGATTCACCTGTGGTCGGTGTTATCCTGATCTGATCGCCGGGTTGTAGATACTGAAGAAACTGAAAGTGTGTATCACGATGGCCGCTTACAGCACTGTTACCCAAGCCACCCAGTGGCGCTGTTCCAGCGATATGCCCAGGACCAAAGGCAAGTGATCTTCCACTCGAACCCTCAAGTACAATCTGATCAATCCCAAGCCGCTCAATCTCCATTCTTGCCACGGGCCAGGTGTCAGCCCAGGGCCATGGACGGACACGACTGTTTCCTGCTTGCGTCTCTTCCCAGGCGCTCTTGAGGAGTTGTTGCGCGAGCAGGGCCTTGGCCTTGATGTAACCTCCTTCACTGATCTGCCAAAGCCCTACTAACACAAGAAAGGTGATGAATGGCGTTGTCCATTTTTTCATGCCTTTTGCCTCTATCCCCGGCCAATGTTCAAACCTAACTTGTGCGTCGTGATGCGCTGATCACGTTGCCACCACTTAAACAATCCAGCCAACACTAACAGGAACAGACCCAGCAGAATATTCAGTTCTGCCGCTGTGGCCGTCTGCGGTAATTTGCCAAATACTTTTTCGGCATGCCAACCCTTGGGCAGATTGGTCGGCATGGCCTTGCTCTTTAGACCCTCTTGGATTGGGCGTGAGGGTGTTTTATCTACAGCCACCAGACTGGTGTATTGACTGACCAGTTTGTGTGGCAGGGCAACTGCCAACACATCATTGCGCACTTGCATCTCATCCCGCCCTCTGGCCTTTTCATTCATCAGCGCGGCAATTTTTCTGCGCGCCCAGAGGAGATGTACACCGGACTCCTGCGCACCACCCTTGAGCGTGACTTGTTGCTTCCATTCATTACCGGCAACCTGGCCTGTGATATCCAACTGGGTTGCTGACTGTTGCATTTTCACCGCCAGAACAATCGGCTCACCGGCATAAAGATCGGGTATTCTTGACGGCCACATCTCTACACTTTGTCCTTCTGGCCACTGAATGGAGATATCCGTAAGGAGGGGTGTTTCTAATTTTGCAAACAGCGCCGCCATTTTTTCACCCACCTCTTCTACCTTGCCGATATAGGTAAAGGTGCCTCGACCAAACTCTGCCGCCCGGGTCATGAAAAAGCTGTTAGGTGCCGAACCAATGCCGATGGTGAACAGGCGACTCTCACCGAGCTGTTCGTGGATCAGTTTAAACAGTGCTTCTTCATTGCCAACACTGCCATCCGTTAGAAACACAACCTGACGCAGCACACCCTTTTCTGCATGCTGGCGCAGTGCCAACTGTAACGCCGGCAACATCTCGGTACCCCCATCGGCGAGCAAGCCATTGACATACTTTGTGGCCCATTGAATGTTTTTTACACTGGCTTGTACGGCTTGAGGAAACAGCGCATCGGTCTGATGATTGAATTGAATCACATTGAATCGATCGTTGGGTGCTAATCGCTGTAGTGCCAACTTGAGTGCCTCTCTGGCTTGTACGATTGAATCACCGTGCATAGATCCAGAGGTATCAATCACATAGATCACTTCTCTTGGTACAGGATTATCAATGGATTGCTGACTGACAGGTGGCATTACCATCAATAACGCATAGTCGCTGTTATCCCACTTTTCCGTAAACAGGGCGGCATGCGGTGCGGCTTCTGCACGCGGCACCCAGTGAAGTTCGAAATCCCGATCAGCGGGGACTGCGCTATCCTGCAAATGAATTTGATGCACCCCCTTTCCATCCTGTTCGACTGTGATCTTGTGATAACTACTCTCCAGTTTTGCCAGTGGCATCCCGGCATCCAGACCGATCTGTATACTGACGGGATTGATAGGACCTTCAGCGGGATCGACTACCGGCGGGGTAATACGTGAGGCATCCGTTACCTGATCAGTATTATTTGCCCAGCCACTCCCTTGAAAGGCGACTATTTCAGAGGGCCCAGTGGGTATCCCAGGAATGTACCGGGGCGCCACTACCAAGGGGAAACGTAACCTGAAACCACCCTGGTCATAATGCAGTGTCTGTTGATATTCAATTTCGACTTGTACGGTTTCATTCGGTGCGATATTGGCAACGGCAGTCGTGAAGATATTGGGCCGCTCCTGACTCAGCAAGCTGGCTTTGCGCCCTTCTCGCTTTGCTTTTTCATAGGTTTTTTTCGCCTGTTCCTTCTCCTGTATTTCACCCTCAATAAAACGCTCACCGATGCGCAGACGCATCCGATCGACCGCCGCATCATCAGGTAGTGGAAATACATAAGTACCCTCCACCCACTCTGAAGCCGTATTTTTGAACTGCTGCTTGACCACGACACGCGCCATTATGCCGCTGATGGTCATTTTCACATCGGTATTCAACAAGGGCGCATCCACCGATACACCACCACTGGCAAGCTTCATCAAGAGACTGCCACGCTTTACTTCATCCATACGGATAGGCTGATAGTTTGACTTATTGTTTAATTCGGCGGCTGCCGCACTGTTACTCCAGATAAACACGAGCAATCCCAAAAGCAGTGCCGTGACCATGCCAGCAAACAGGGAAGCCAGCGAAGTGAACAGCATGTCTTTACCTAAATGATTAATCGGCTTTTGCTCGGCCATGGTGGTCTCCCGCTTTTTGCTTTTGAGGTATCTTTTTGTTGTTACTGGGTATCGTTCGCTGTCGATAGAGATCCCGACACATGGCTTCCGGTGAACAGTAGAGAAAGTGCTCACTTAACGGCTGTATGACACGGCTCATGTGGCCTCCTGATAACAAAATCGAATAATCACTTGGCGGTCGTAACCCAGACCCTCAACATCACTCGGGTCATACTGAGCATTTGCTTCGCCATAGGCCTGGGTTTCTATGCGCTTAAAGGGGACGCCCCACTGAACCAATTGATCAGTAACGCTCAGGGCACGCGCTTCAGTCAGTGTCTGATTGTTCGAGGTACGACCCCGCTTATCCGCAAAGGCTTGGACATGGACCCTGAGTGATTGCAGCGTGCCTAATGCTTGCGCCAGTGCTTTAAGCGCCTGCTGATCCTGTAGCTCCAGGGCACTCTGATTGGTTCGGAATTGGATTCGATAGATAAAGCCCGATGCAATGGCCTGAAGCTGCTGTTTGTTATGCGAGTGAGCGGTGCGTAATTGTTGAGACAGCTCAGCCAGTTGGGCGACATCCTGTTTTCGTTGCTGTTGTAGGCGAGCCACCTCCTGCCGCGTGGTGTGCAAATCGGATTCCAGTCCAGAATTCCGTCCAGCCAACACACCACCTGCGGCACCGATAATAAATCCGGGCGGGCCCGCCAGAATAACGCCAGCAATACCCCCAATACCGGCACCTTGCCACTCTTCTGAATAAGTTGGTGCAGTCTCCTGTTCATTGAAGTGACCACCCTGCCACTGCTCAACATCATGGACGGCATTGAGATAATTGCTTTCGTAGGCACTGGCGCAATTGCCCCATGCCAATCCAGCCATAAGGGGAAAAAGTACTGCTCGGTTCATTACCTGCTCCTGATTGGTCCAGCGCACCTTCCCTGGTGTGTCAGTCATCCAGACTTGCGCCGGTTGCTTGTTATCTGTGGGCTATTAAACCCTGTTCAGGTGGCAAGCCGGTTTCGTCAAGCGGGCAGAGCGATGGCAGATTCGGGCAACAATGTGGCAATTTGTCCAACTGTCCTGACCCTGTTGGTACAAATCAGACCACATCCCCTCTTTCTGATATCTATTTCGATAGCTGAATCACCGTAACGGAGGGGTTGGACGGAATACGGCAAGCAGAAACAAGAAAGGTATGATTTTTGCGTAAAAAGAAGACGGACCCGATGGTCATATAGGGAATAAACTGATGGCAGCTGTAATGTCACAACACAGCGATGTTTTTATGAGTGTTAAGCAGGTCGCTGAATACCTGCACCTGAATGAAAAGAAGATCTACGCCCTGGTGAATGAAGGCGGCATTCCCGCTACAAAAGTGACGGGTAAATGGATGTTTCCCCGAGAGCTGGTTGATCGCTGGATGCTCGACTCGACCCACGGAGGATTACTCACGGATCGACTGGTCATTTCAGGGGGTGGTGACCCCCTCTTGTACCGATTAATACAAGACTTCGCGCGACAGACGGGCGCCCATGCCCTTATCAGCTATACACCCACGGGTACGCGACTTGGTTTGGATCTACTGCAGGCCAACCGTGTTGATGCCTGTGGCGTACACTGGGGACCGGATAGTGAGAGCCACCTGCGTCATCCCGCCCTGCTCAGCCAATACTCCCAACATCATCAATGGGTCTTAATCCGTGCATTCCGGCGCGAGCAAGGGCTTATGATCAGCCCCGAAATCAATATCAAATCCAGTGACGTCGATTTACTGTTTCACAATCGCTATCGCTGGGCGACACGACAAACCGGGTCAGGAAGTCAACGTTTTCTGCTCGAATTGTTAAGCCACTACAGCATCAGTAAAGATGAACTAAACAATCAGGTCAGCGCACTATCGGCGCGGGAAGCAGCAGCGGCAATCGCCATGAAGCAGTGTGATGTGGCGCCAGGAGCACGCGCCATTGCCAAGGAATATGGCCTGGGTTTTATTACCTTTGGCTGGGAGTCGTTTGATATCGCCCTGCCAAGAAACATCTGGTTCAGGCGCCTGTTCCAGGACCTGATCACACGTCTAAAATCGCAACCCTGCCAATCCATGGCGGAACGTCTGACGGGTTATAACCTGGAGGGAGCTGGCGATCTGGTATGGGGTGATGATTAGAACAGGTAGGTGTTAGATTAATCTGGGGTATTTAATCCCTTCAATGCACTTTCCAGCTTGGTTCCCTCTAAATACTGGAAACAGCGAGTACTCCATTCATCGGCCGTCATACTGCCGTCGGCAATCATCGCGGCAACAACCTGACCCCATTGAATGAGATAGGCATTCTTCTCGAGAAGTCGGGTATGTTGATCTAAAATTTCCCGGCGCTTTTCATCCAGCTTCTCGAGCTCTTTTTCAAGAAATAAACCATGTTCGTCGGTCATAACCGTACCTTCTCTCTATCTCAATCTCTGCCAGCCTCATTGCGAATCATAGCGCAAAATACCCCAATACGCAGCTAACCTGAATATAACAACCGAACGCTGTTGCGTTTACCCTAGCGATTCTGATGGCTGGTCTTCATCCAATTCCTGTTGGCCATGCATGGACTGAAGCTGCTCTTCAATGGTCTCTTCGTCACTCGCCATCACCGGCACGCACAAAAGCCAGACGGTAAAACAGGAACCCACGCCGACCTCAGATTCGACTGTGATATTTCCACCATAGCGTCTCATCAAGCCATAGCTGACTGATAGACCCAAACCCGTTCCTTCACCCTGCTGCTTGGTACTGTAAAAGGGATTAAAGATACGACCCATCTCATTATCATCCATGCCTGACCCATTATCCTTTACCTGAAACTGAATACCTTTATCACTCCAGTTTCGGCTAAGAATCTGTATCACACCAACGCGGCCTTTTAATGAGTGAATTGCGTTCACCACAAGGTTAACCAGCACCTGCTGCAACTCTTGTTCATTGATCTCTACCAATCTATCGGCCTGCAAATCAAGTGTAATCTCAAACTCAGACTTTTTACGTAAATGACGCACCAGGGCCAAGGTATGCTCAACCACGCTATTCACATCAACATGGGTCAGATAACCTGCATACTCATCAGGCCTGGAGTATTGCAGCAGGTTATTGACAATATCCCTTATTCGATAAATCTGTTCGATTACCAGTTTAATTTCATTCTCTACCGGTTGCAGTGCCGCGCCCAGCTCGGCAGTAATGACATCCAGATTACCCAGCATGACCGCCGTCGGATTGTTGATTTCATGGGCGACACCAGCCGTTAGCTCACCCAGCGCCGCCAGCTTCTCTGCAATAACCAGTTGCTGGCGAGTTTCACGCAACGCCCGAATGGTCCGTTGCAGATCCTGGTTTTTACTTTGCAATTCAGCGGTACGTTCTTTGACTTTATCTTCCAATTGATCAGCCCAGGCCTGAATCTGCTGATTCCGCTCAGCCAACAGATCCAGCATCGCATCAAACTCACGGGCCAACTCACCAATCTCATCCCTGGACGCGACAGAACCTATACGCCGCGCCTCACCTTCCCGGGTAGCCCTGACCACCCGACTCATAGTCTCCAGTGGTTTGAAGATAGACTTGGCGCCCAAAACCGCCAACAGTGAGGAGATGCCCATCAGAATCAAAAACAGTAACACCAATATGGCAAGCGCCTTCCAAAGCTCATTACGAAATGGCTTTTCCAGGAATCCGGCGTAGAGCATACCGATACGCTTTCCATGAACATCAATAATCGGCTCATAGGCTGACAGGTACCAGTCATTCACCACAAAGGCACTGTCTATCCAGACCTCGCCCTCATCCAGTACCTTACTGCGCACTTCATTCGACACCCGGGTGCCGAGCGCCCGCTCTCCCGGCCTTAATGGGACATTGGTGGTAATACGCACATCGTCAATAAAGACCGTTACCGTTCCAATACTGCCCTCAGGCAAACTGCCTGGGCCGTACACCAGGTCACTGATGGTATCGACAAAACTGAAGTTATCATTAAGTGAAACCCCCCCATCGACTACGGCAACCACCTTTCCACTGAGATCGCGCACCGGATGTATGGCGCGAATCATCATCGCCCGATCCTCAATTGTTCGTTTGGTAGGTCGTGCCTTCTGGGTAGGGATCAAGGGCAGGTGATACTGTTGCGCAAGGTCTGCTGAAAGTAATTTGAGATCAGCCTGACTGAAAATTTCGACACCAACCCTGGGCTCGCCCTGGAGAGCCGCATCCAACGAAGGGGACGGGATATGTGTTGATTGCTCAGCAGATCGTGCCTGAACATCTTGCCCATGCTGGTCGAGCAATCGAAGATAACTAAAGCCTGACCCCGTCTTGAGGCTGAGTAACTGTGCTTCTATTGACGCATAATCCTGTTCTTCCAGAGCAGTGCGAAAGGCATAGGATTCAGTCAGATTCCCAACCTGCCCCAGATAATCCTGGCGCATGCGCCGAAAAATATCATGCGAGACAGAAAGGTCTGTATTGACCTTTAGGTAGAGTTGATCGTAAGTGGCATTGGCCCCCCAGTAGATTGCCAATACCAGTGCAATCGGCATGATCAGTACAATTGGGAAGAGCACCAGGGTCAGTAGCTTGTAACGCAATGACCCATTGATCTGCTTAAAAATTTGCTGGAGAAGGCTCACCGTATATTAAGGCCGGTTAACACTCTCCCCAGGCCTGTACTTTCCGCTCCAGGGTCTTTCGTGAGATGCCCAATAGTCGCGCTGCCGCCGATTTATTTCCACCTTCACCTTCCAGTACACGCAGGATGTGATGCTTCTCCACTTGATCCAATTGCAGTGCATCACCTTCACTCTTTGAATCAGCCGGGTCATCTGAAAGTGAGGGCTTGCTGAGACATTGACTGGGACTGCTGTTAAGCAACAGACAGCGTTCGATGACATTTTTCAGTTCACGAACATTTCCCGGCCAGTCATAGTTGCGCAGACAGGCCAGATCTGCCTGAGAGAGTTGGGGAGGCTCCACACCCAATTCAGAGGCCAGCGACTTACTGAAATGAGCCGTCAGCTGAGGAATATCTTCCAATCGCTCCCGCAGTGACGGCATGCGGATTGAGAGGACATTAAGGCGATAATAGAGATCCTCTCTAAACTGACCATTTTTTACCTGCTCACTCAGATCCCGATTAGTTGCAGCAATAATCCGCACCGCCACAGGCACCTCTTTATTGGAACCCACCGGGCGAACGGTCCGCTCTTCCAACACCCTCAGAAGATGCGCCTGCATGGAGAGAGGCATCTCACCAATCTCATCTAGGAAGAGCGTCCCCTCATTGGCATAGGTAAAGAGTCCTTCCCGGGCTTGGTGCGCCCCGGTAAAGGCGCCCTTAATATGGCCAAACAGTTCACTTTCCAGCAGTTCCGCCGAGATCGCTCCACAGTTGACCGGGACAAAACTACCGACACGACCACTCCATTCATGAATCGCACGCGCTGCCAACTCCTTGCCGGTACCCGATTCACCTTCAATCAGCACAGTAGAGGGCATCGGAGCCACTCGCTTGATGACCTGACAGAGATTCTTAATCAGTTCACACTCACCCACCATGCCAGATTTGTCAAAGATGTGGTCTACCTGTCGACGTAGCACAAAATTTTCCCGCTGCATTTTCTGCCGATCCATATAACGCTTAACTGAGGCCATCATCTGCTCCATGCGAAACGGTTTCATTATGAAATCTTCCGCGCCCGCCCGCAGCGCGGCAATAGCCGTCTCCAGATCCGCATAAGCGGTCATGAAAATTACTCCTGTAGCAGTCCCCTGCTCCCGCAACTCGGTAACCCATTCAACACCGGTCCGACCAGGCAGGCGTATATCCGCAATAATGAGATCGAAATAACAGCGTTCATGCAGTATCTCCGCCGCCGCCGCATTTTCTGCAGTCTCAACCAAGCCAAAATACTTCTGCAAGCCTCGCTGTAAAAAACTACGGATACCCGGCTCATCATCCACAATCAATACCGAGGTCATGCGTGTACTTGACTCAATCTCTTGTTGATCCATTACCTGCTCTGCCACAGAAATCACCCTTGGTTGATTTACAATTATTGTCTTCAGCGCGCGTCACCATGACAGCCGCTTTATTTCTACCCGAAAATAATCATTCATTCAGCCCTGATGCATGGCACCTGACCTGAACACTGATCCTGCATATAACCAGTATGGGACATTTTGACCCGATTTCCAGTCAAACCCTTGAGACAATTTGGTGTGAAATGGCTCATCTACTTGACTAAAAAATAGACCCTACACGCCAAAACATCCCAGATTCACCCATAAATCTCAGACAAATCACCCCTTTTAACGACTTTATTCTTATTTAACGCAAAGAATCGGAAGGCAATAATCGAACCAAATCCATTCCAATCAATTGGCACTCTTATTGCTGCCTTGATTTACCAACGGTGTAGCACTGATACCGAATCATCAGAACTTCGGATCAATTAACGCCCTTTACTGCCACTGGAGGCTGATACATGATCTCGTTCCCGTTACCACTCATAGGTTTTAGTGCATTCAGTGGCACCGGGAAAACTACCTTGTTAGCACAGCTGCTGCCACTGCTCAAAGAACAGGGATTGCGTGTTGGCGCGGTTAAACATGCCCACCACAAATTTGAGATAGACCATCCAACCAAAGACAGCTATCGCCTGCGTAAAGCGGGGGCTGACCAGATGCTGGTGGCATCCCGCAATTGCATCGCCCTGATTACTGAACGGGAAGATCAACGAGCCGAACCTGAGTTGGGCGATCTACTGCAGGCACTGGATACCCGGACACTCGACTTGGTGCTTGTGGAGGGTTTTAAGCGGGAACAGTTCCCCAAGATCGAACTGCACAGACCCTCGCTCGGCAAACCACTGCTCTATCCGAATGACCCGAACATCATTGCCATCGCAACAGATGAGCGGCTCTCTACGACACCCTGCCATATCCCTGTACTCGATCTGAATAATCCATCCGCTATGGTCGACTTTCTGCTCAGCCATCTCTTCCATTCTGAAAAACAGCCCGTTCGGCAGTATCCTCTCCAGGGACAGCAACGCTTTCAATAAGGGGGATGTGTCGCTCTCTGCTGGCATGCAGTTCCGGTGTTTTTGTGCGTTCTATTTCATGTTAAAGGTTTTATTTCGCCTGGGTTTTTGGTGTAGAGTGTGCGCAATCAAACCGGCCTGAAGCCTAATGAAAAAACAGATAGCCATTGTTGAGGATGAACCCGCTATTCGGGAAAACTATGTCGACCTACTGAACCGGCAAGGCTATCAGGTCAGTGGTTATGCCTCCCGGACAGAGGCAATCACCGCCTTTCGCAAGCAGTTACCTGATCTGGCCATCCTGGATATCGGCCTGAATGATGAGATGGAGGGTGGATTTGAGCTCTGCCGTGAGCTCCGCTCCCTCTCCACGACGCTACCGATAATCTTCCTCACCGCCAGGGACAGCGAACTGGATACCGTTTCAGGATTGCGATTGGGTGCAGACGACTATCTCACCAAAGACATCACCCTGGCCCATCTCGCCGCACGCATTTCTGCCCTATTCCGTCGTATGGACGCGTTGAAACAGCCGATCCAGAAAGAGCAGGTCATTGAACGCGGCGGGCTCAAGCTTGACCTGGATCGATTTCAGGTGACTTGGGAGGAGACACCCATTGACCTGACACTCACCGAATTCTGGTTTGTCCACGCACTCTGCATCCACCCCGGCCACGTCCGAAGTCGCGATCAACTGATGGACGCTGCCAATATCCTGGTGGATGCCACCAGCATCAGCACCCATATCAAACGCATCCGGCGCAAGTTTGAAGAGATTGACCGTCACTTCAACGCCATTGAAACTGTCTATGGCATAGGCTATCGCTGGAACATGGCAGCGCCAGTTCTCAGCAAAGAATGAATCATCAACGCAGTTTTTTTCGCAGCATCCGTTTCAAACTGCTGTTGGTATCCTTGACATTATTGGCCATCCCATGGGCAGGCTACCGTTACATCCAGGAGACCGAACGATTTCTCCGTCAGACCCAGGAAACCATGCTACTCGGCACGGCACAAGCGGTCGCAGCCATACTGCATAACAGCCCAACGCTCCTCACTACATCGAACGATAGAAAGGATGATTCAGACGAGCCGCTCATCTATCTCAACCCACTCACTCAATCCATACAACTGGATGGCTATAGTGAAGACTGGCTGCCCTACCTGGGAAACATTGAACGCTATCCAGAGCAGGGGGAGTGGCAGTTTGAAAGCATCCTTGGGGAGTACGGCAGCCATCTCTACCTGTTCATCCGGATAAAGGATGACCGGGTGTTGCACCTGCCCCCTGGTGCAACTCGAATGGATCTCGGCGACTCTGTGCGGATCAGCATTCAGCAGGCGAGTGGACAGCAAGTGGATTATCGCATTGCCACGACGGCGCCGGGTTGGGTCACTGCCCAGCAGATGCCTACCCGTAAAAATGATCCCTACCCCGTGCGCAGAGAAGATAGAATTCAGGGTGAATGGCAAACATCCGAACACGGTTATACGCTGGAACTGCGAATTCCTCAGTATCTCGTGGGTGACCGCATCGCCCTAAGCGTATCCGATCTGGATGATCCCACTAAACCTGAAACGGCAAAGTTCATATCAACGGTATCGGACGGGAGTCAACCCCTGCTGGGGCGTATCATCCGGCCCGATCCAGAGATAGGCCGTATGATCGGCGGACTACAGCATGAAAATGCGCGTATCTGGGTGCTCAATCGGCAGCAATTGGTATTGGCCAGGAGGGGGCGACTACAGCCAGTAGACGATGCCATAACCGCGGAGGATATGCCGTTGCCCTCACCGCTACAACCCTTGCTGCGACTCATACTGGACCAACCCAGTCATCACTTTGAAGATGAGTTCAGTCGCAGCGCCCGCTTAAAAGGTGGCGAAATCGAAGCCGCACTCTCGGGACAACCTCAAACACGTCGACGACACACACCGGACGAAAAGGCCGTCATACTCTCGGCGGCCTGGCCTATCGAGTCAGATCATGGCGTCGTCGGTGCAGTGCTGGTTGAGCAGAGCACCAATGAGATATTAACCCTGCAGAACCAGGCGCTGGAGAAGATCACCGGCATTACGCTGATGTTGTTTCTCTTCACCGGGTTGGCGATTCTTGGTTTTGCCACACTGCTGACCCGACGCATTCGACATCTTAGCAGCCACATAGAGGCCGCTGTCACGCCTGACGGACGCATCCAGGGAAGACTGAAGCCAGACCAGGCAGAAGATGAGATTGGCGATCTCAGCCGGAGCTTCTCCAGCGTGCTCAATAGGCTGTCTGAATACAATCGCTACCTGGAGGCAATGGCATCACGACTCGCCCATGAGTTCAGAACGCCGCTGACGATCGTCAAATCCTCTCTTGAAAACCTGAACGATAATAGTGATCCTGAGGCCCAATCTCGCTATATACAGCGTGCAGAAGAAGGCGTCAGTCGATTGGGGCTGATATTGCATCGCATGCGTGAAGCGACGCGTCTGGAACAACAATTGATACAAACTGAGATCGAAACGTTTGACCTTAATGCCATGCTTGAGATGGCACTGGAGGGCTATCGACAGGCATTCAGTAACGTCACCTTTAATCTCAAAGGGCTCGACCGACAACTGTTCATCAAAGGAGCACCCGACTTGATCAGTCAGGCACTGGACAAACTGATCAGTAATGCGGTTGATTTTCATCTTTATGAAACAACCATTGAGTTGATACTCACCGAACAAAGCACCAGCTTACTCAGGCTAGCCGTTCGCAACCAGGGCCCCGTACTGCCACCCGGTATGGAGCAGGAGCTGTTCGCCTCCATGGTCTCCATTCGCGAGAGCAAACAGGGAGAACCCCATCTGGGCCTGGGCCTCTATCTCGTACGCTTAATCAGTGAATTCCACGGCGGCCATACTGAAGCCCGCAATCTGCCATCTGGAAAGGGGGTAGAATTCAGCCTGGTACTACCGATTTTAAAAACGGCCCGTCCACACACCGATGGTTGAGCTATTATCAATAAATGTAGCCATGCATGTCTGCCGTTTAAAATAACCTCAGGAAACTCGCATGACCAGCAGAGTCTACAACAACACCCTATATGGCATGACACTCATTTCATTGCTCATCTTTCCAGCTATAAGTTGGGCAGATGATTCCACACCTGAAATTGAATATGCTTATCCAAATCAATCGGTCTGGACTATTCGTACCGATGATAAAGGCATTTTAAAGAACCCATTACTTGATTTTGCAGCGACGCTCTTTAGTCAGGCCAACATGAAATGGCACTCCGCCCCTTATCCAGCAAAAAGACTCTTTAGTAATCTAAAAAATGGCATTTCAAACTTCGCCATACTGGTTCGCGCAAACTCCTTAAAAGAGTGCTGCATCTTTAGCCAGGCACCCGTCACCCGTACAGAGTTGCGGGTCTATAGACTCAATAATGCAGCACCCATTCAAAGCATGGATGACTTAAAGGGTAAACGAGTCATCACCATTCTTGGTTATAGCTACGGCACACTGGGGCGATTCATACGAAACAAAGAGAACAAAATCGAACGCTTCAACGCCCCAAATCATCAGAGCGCCTTCGCGATGCTGGCACACAAGCGTGCCGAATACCTGCTCGATTACACGGGCCCCTCTGCGGAGGTCTTAGCCGACAATCCCATTGAGGGTGTGCAAGACCATATACTCTCGCAGCTGGACGTCTATCTCGTACTGAATAAAAACTACCCTGATGTCCAGAGGGTAATGGATCGACTTGAGACAATCGCACGGGATATCCCACTGGACATCCCCCGCCGATGAACCTCAGGTCTTGATGCCAATACCCCGACTGAGCAACATCAGGCTAAAGGTTGTAAGCGCAAGTATAAACAACACCACAATCCCTAATGCCGCGACCATTGATATATCCGACACCCCGAGCAATCCATAGCGAAAGGCATTAACCATGTAGAGGATTGGATTAGCCAGAGACACTTGCTGCCAGAATTCAGGCAGCATGTTGATTGAGTAAAACACCCCGCCCAGATAGGTGAGTGGCGTCAAAATAAAGGTCGGAACGATAGTAATGTCATCAAAACTATTGGCATAAACAGCATTGATAAAACCCGCCAGTGAAAAAAGTATTGCGGTCAATACAAATACCATCAGGGTCCAGCCATAACTTTGTACTTGAATATCAGTGAAGAATAACGAAACAGCTGTAACCGTTACCCCGACCAATACCCCACGTGAGACCCCTCCGGCAACATAGCCCGCAAGAATGATCCAGTTAGGCACGGGAGAGATAATCAACTCCTCCACATGATGCTGGTATTTACTGCTGAAGAAAGAGGAGACCACATTGGAGTATGAGTTGGTAATCACCGCCATCAGTATCAGACCCGGGACAATAAAATCGATATAACTGAAACCATCCATCTCACCTATCCGGGAACCTATCAGATTGCCGAAGATGATGTAATAGAGCGTAGTGGTAATGGCAGGCGGTAATATTGTTTGCAACCAGATCCGGGTAAAGCGTAATAACTCTTTGGTAAATATAGTGAGGAAGGCCGTCCAATAGCGGCTATAGCGGGTCATTGTGCCGCTCCATTGCGTGAATTCTCGAGCATATTTATAAACAGCTGTTCAAGACGATTCTGCTTGTTACGCATTGACGTAATACCTACCCCTTTATTGGTGAGTTGTTCAAACAGGTGATTAATACTCTGATCACTATTAATCGCCACCTCTATGCGCTGCTCATCCAGTCGCTTGAGTTGAAAACCATCAAGACCGGGAAGATCAGCCAAAGGATCACGCAAGTTCAGCACAAAGGTCTCGGTATGCAGCTGACGTAACAATTGATCCATCCGCGTATTCTCAACAATCCGTCCCTGATTGATAATGGCGATATTTCGACAAAGGCTCTCGGCCTCTTCCAAATAATGGGTGGTGAGAATGATGGTGGTCCCCTGCGCATTCAGTTCACTCATAAACGCCCACATGGAGCGACGTATCTCAATATCCACGCCCGCAGTCGGCTCATCCAATATCAAAAGCTTGGGTCGATGCACCAAGGCACGGGCAATCATCAGCCGACGTTTCATACCGCCCGACAGGGTTCTGGACATCTGATTGCGCTTGTCCCACAAATCCAGTTGTTTCAGGCTCGCTTCGGCCCTTCGCCAGGCCTCTTTTCGCGGAATCCCGTAAAAACCGGCCTGATTGACGACAATCTCGCCAATCCGTTCCCACATGTTGAAATTGAACTCTTGTGGCACCAGACCAATACAGGACTTGACCGCCTCAGGGTCCTTATCCAGGTCATGGCCAAACACCTCGACCTGACCGGATGTTTTATTTACTAGCGAGCTGATGATACCTATGGCGGTCGATTTTCCGGCGCCATTAGGCCCAAGCAGGGCAAAAAAATCACCCTCCGCGACATTGATATCAATCCCCTTGAGGGCTTCAAATCCGTTCTTGTAGACCTTTCGCAGATCAGAGATGGCGAGTGCATTCATTAGTTAAATATATCCGGGTATTGTTTTGAGCGACATTCAAACGGCCAACCGATCTTGAAGAGGTGATTTGTGTGATTAAGCTTACCCACACTATATGGAGCCGGCACCAATGAAATCAACCGCCTATCGCATGACTAAACTTATCACCCTGACAGATGCCCCCAATGTATCCCTTTCGATACAGGGGAAATGATCAGGCAAAAAAAGATATAATGCGCCAAAAGCGCTAGACACAAGATAATATATTCGAGGTATAAGGCATGAAGAGAATCACCCTTGTCGGTGCTGGTTTTGCGGCACTGACAGCCGTTCAAAAACTGCGCGCCGCTGATCCAGCACTGGAAATCACCCTGGTGGCACCAGCGCCCGAATTCTCCTACCTACCCGGCACTATCTGGATTCCTTCTGGTCTGAGAAAACCGGAAGATCTGCAGATCAATCTGAGCAATTTTTTCCACCGACAAAATGTTAAGTACTTTCAAGGCTCAGCCATTGGATTGAAACAGGATGGTCGGATTCTGGTGACCGACCAGGGAGATATTGAGAATGATGGCCTGATTATCTGTTCTGGTGGCCGCTTCATCAAGAAGCTCCCCGGTATCGAACACGCGATCACCCCCTGCGAGGGCATCCCGGCGGCGATAAAGATCCGTGACCGACTGAAAGCCATGACCGGCGGCACCATTGCTGTGGGCTTTTCCGGAAACCCCAAAGAGCCATCCGCGATGCGCGGGGGACCCATGTTTGAGTTTCTGTTTGGTATCGACCAGCAACTCCGCCGGGAAGGGCGCCGTGAAAAATTCAAACTCATCTTCTTCACTCCCGCCGCTGAGCCTGGAAAAAGGCTCGGGCCAAAGGCCGTAAAAGGCCTACTGGGTGAGATGAAAAAACGCGGCATCGAAACCCATCTGGGTCATAAGATGAAACAGTTCACCGAGACCAAGGTGATCACCGAAGGTGGAGAGTTTGATGCAGACCTGATCCTCTTTATGCCGGGCATGACGGGCAATCAGTGGTTTGATAATACCGAACTACCCCGCTCAGAAGGAGGCCTGATCAAAGCCGATAAGCGCTGTCGGGTCGAAGGCATGACCCAGGTCTACGTCGCGGGTGATTCAGGCAGCTATCCCGGCCCGGAATGGATGCCAAAACAAGCTCATATGGCAGACCTTCAGGCCGAAGCAGCTGCAGCCAACCTGCTGGCAGAACTGGATGGCAAACAGCCGACCCATACATTCAAGGTCGAGCTGTTTTGCATTGTTGACAGTCAGAGCCGCGGCAGCCTGGTCGCCCGAACACCCGGCTATAACATCGCACTGCCACAGATGCGGCTATTCCATTGGTTGAAGCGTCTATTTGAGTGGTGGTATCTGCGCCAGTATCGTTAGGCAGAAGCCTATTTACCGGGGCGTATCAAACCACCCAGACCCATATCATCGAGCGCCTTCTCCATCAGACCACGCACCTGTCGGGCATCGGTCATACGCAGGGCGGCCTGTAGCAGGCTTTTTGCCCGTGCCCGACTGAAACTGCGAATAACCCACTTAATCTTGAGCAGACTTCCCGCACTCATGCTGAGACTATCGACCCCCATACCGAGCAACAGGATGGCCGCCAGAGGATTTCCCGCCAATTCGCCGCAGACACTGACCGGGCGGCGATAGAGTGCCGCACCCTCAACAATCTGGCTAATCGCACGCAGCACGGCCGGGTGCATATCATCAAAGATATCCGCAACCCGTGGATTGTTCCGGTCAACGGCCAACAAGTACTGAGTCAGATCGTTAGTACCGACGGAGAGAAAATCGACCCGCCGGGCAATCTCATCAATCTGATAAACCGCCGCAGGCACCTCGATCATGACCCCTACCGGGGGCATTGATACCTCATACTCCTCTTCAATCAACTCATCGTAGGCACGCTGAATCAACATCTGCAGCTCATCAACCTCAGACACCATACTGACCATCGGCAACATGATCTGCAGATTATTCAACCCTATATCAGCCCGTATCATCGCGCGAATCTGGGTCAAAAAGATCTCAGGATGATCCAGAGAGATTCTCACACCGCGCCACCCCAGAAAGGGATTCGACTCAGAAAACGGAAAATAGGGAAGCGGCTTGTCACCACCAATATCGAGGGTGCGCAAGATGACCGGACGAGGATTGAATGAGCTCAATAACTGCCGATAACTCTCCACCTGAACATCTTCACCAGGAAAACGGTCACGGGTAATATAGAGCAATTCTGTTCGATGCAGACCGACCCCTTCAGACTCCTCCAACCCAAGCGTCATGACATCCGATATCAGACCGGTATTCAGATACAGTGGGATAGCGGTGCCATCGGTTGTTTCAGCCTTAAGGCCTTTCATGGCCTCAAGTTCTACCGCTATCTCGGTCTCTTCTTTGGCGAGACGCGCATACTCATCCCTGACCGATGGATCGGGAGTCACATAGACGCGCCCACGATAGCCATCGATAATGACATCCAGGCCCTCCAGACGTCCTACCGGCAGATCGGTCACACCCATTACCGCCGGGATACCCATAGCACGGGCCAGAATCGCCACGTGGGATGAACTGGAACCCATGGCAGAGACGATACCGGTCAGCCGCTCAATCGGCACCTCGGCCAATTGCACGGCACTGATATCTTCACCCACCAGGATCGTCTTATCCGGATAAAGAATCTCCCTGGGCTTATCCAGCTGAAGATGCATCAGAATACGCCGACCCAGGTCCCGAATATCAGAGGCCCGTTCGCGCAGATAGACATCATCCATGTTATCAAAGACCCGGGCATGCGCTTCAATGGTGTGATGAAGGGCGCCCTGTGCCCACTGCCCCTGCTCAATACGTTCAACTGTCTGGCTGATCAGGGTATCGCTACCGAGCATCAACAACAGGGCATCAAACAGCGCCTGCTCTTCAACCGGCAATTCGGCAGAGAGACGCAACTTGAGGCTTTTCAACTCCTGTTGCGTCAGGGCCACTGCCTCTTTCAAGGCGGTAATCTCAGCCCCAGGGTCATCCGTTGTACGATCAGGTACGGCATCCAGGTCCGCAAGCTGATAGGCCACAACCGCCTGCCCGGTAGTCACACCCGGCGCACTCGGCTGACCACTGAGATAACGGTTTAGGGGACTGCGGGTATGCTGGATCTGATTGAGTTCACCACTGGCTCTGGCGTAAGTGATGGCACCCGCTAACTGAGCCGCAAGCGTAAACAGGAAGGTAACTTCATCATCGTCAAATTTACGGGGCTCTACTTGGCGAACAACCAGTACGCCTAGCACCTTACGATTCTGGATAATCGGCACACCCAGAAATCCCCGATACTGGGTTTCGCCGGTTGCATGGATAAACAGATAACGGGGATGTGAAGTGGCATCATCCAGATTCACGGGTTCTGCACGTTCACAGACCAGACCCACCAGACCGCGATGCATAGGTAAGCTAACCTTACCCACGGCATCCGGATTCAGACCCTCTGTGGCAAGCAGGATGTGCTCTCGCCGATCAAAATCGGTCAAATAGACAGAACATACGTCAGCACTGATCGCCTGCTTTACCCGCTGCACAATCAGCCGTAGTGCCTCACCCAAATCGGGAGCGGCATTGACCTCCTGGACAATACGATGAAGTGTCTCCAGCACTAGCCGCTAGCGCCTGTTCTGACGCAGATAATTGGCCTGTGTCCTATTAGGTGCACCGTCAGGGAACAACAGCGGCGCCAACTCTTCAAGCGCCTGTACATAGACCTTGCGTTTGAAATAGACCACCTCACGCAGCGGATGCCAATATTTTACCCAACGCCAGCTATCAAATTCTGGCTTCGGGGCATGGTCAAGACAGAAATCTGTCTCCTCACATAACACCCGAAGCAGATACCAGATCTGTTTCTGGCCAATGCATAACGGCTTGCAGTGATGTCTCAAAAATCGTTTTGGCAAGCGATATCTGAGCCAATCGGACGTTACACCCACCATTTCTACCTGGTGTTGCTTGAGTCCCACCTCTTCTTCTAATTCACGGTACATCGCCTGTTCAGGCGACTCTCCTTCGTTTATACCGCCTTGAGGGAACTGCCAGGCATCCTGCCCTATACGTCTCCCCCAGAAAAGCTGCCGCTGATGATTGCAAAGTATGATACCAACGTTAGGTCTATACCCTTCTGAATCAATCAAAAGAAAACCTATTTAAGAATCTATAAACTGGCTTGATTGTTCCACAAGTAACCATATCCCGGCAACCACTTGTAATATAGCCTTAATATTGGCATTCGCTACAGTCCACCAGGAGTGGCCCTGACATTACACTCCACACCCGTTTCTGAGTTAAAATGGCCGCTTGATTCAACCAGGAGAAACTGCTTTGCCATTAGCTATATTTGATCTCGACAATACCCTACTCAATGGGGACTCGGACTACCTCTGGGGTGTGTTTCTCGCTGAGAAAGGCATCGTTGATGCGGCGTGGTATGAAAAAGAGAACAACCGTTTCTATCAGGAGTACAAAGCAGGGCAGCTGGATATCTATGAATTTCTCCGTTTCTCGCTCAAACCATTAAGCCAACACCCGATTGAACAACTGCAGGAATGGCACCATGAATTCATGCAGAAAAAGATCGCACCCATCTTGCTACCCGCCGCAAGGGCTTTGGTTGAGAAGCACAGGAAGGCGGGGGATACCCTGATGATTATTACCGCTACCAATGCCTTCGTTACCGCACCTATCGCCTCAGCCCTGGGAATTGAGCATCTGATTGCCACCGACCCGGAGATGATCGATGGTCGCTATACGGGCGAGGTCGCAGGCATACCCAGCTTCCGTGAAGGCAAGGTATCACGACTAAACAGCTGGTTAGCGGCACATCAACAAGATCTGTCTAACAGCAGCTTCTACAGTGACTCGCATAATGACCTGCCACTGCTTGAGCTTGTAGATAAACCGGTCGCCGTTGATCCCGATGAGATCTTAATCCAAACAGCAGGACAGCGGGGTTGGCCCATCATTACCCTGCGGTAATGAGCTGATTGGTGTATTCTGAAGTGAAGCACTGATACTGGACAGAGCATATGGAACAAAAACCGTTTCTGCTGATAGTGGCCGTTCTGATTGGCGTGGTCATTTATGCCTATTATGCGCCCAAGGAGGCACCAGAGCGGGCGGCGACCCTCACCCCCAAGCAATATATCGAACTGGTTGAACAGAAAAAGCAAGAACGCAAACAGGAGGCGGCCGAAGAGGCACGTTTGGAGAAGTTACAGGAGGCTAAGAAATAGTCTTTAACACACGCCCTTATAATTATCCGGTTTGTGCGCTCGTTCCCACGCTCCCGCGTGGGAACGATAATCAGGCTTTTCGCATTCTAAGATTGGCCTACAGACGCCTGCAGACAGAACGCTCATCAGGATTCTCAACGGCATCCACAATTGAATTGATAAACTGGCCTAATTCATCGGTACTGAGTACAACAAGGATACGATTCAAAAGCGTGGGATCCACCATCGCCTGAACAACCTTTCCATCACTCAGATTGACGCTTACACCTGCAGCGTGCTGATGCTCTGACGGGTCAGCCTGCTCGATGAACAGCGCCTCGTTCATATCCAGCATTTCATCATAGTAAGCTTCGATGTCATCCATGAGCGCATCATCAGTCTCTTCCGGTAAACGGACCATAAATCCCTGATCCTCCTGAGCCGAGAGTGGCTGAAGCCCTTTTTCTATTAAGTAGTCTATGAATAACCGCCACGGACGCTCATCAAAAAAGATATATTCCAACATGCTGCCTTTTCCTACTTCAGCCTCAACCAGAGTGATGACAACATTTTCACATTCGTGCCCTGAACGCAAGAATCACCTGATTTCTGAGGGTTTTGATGAGGTTCAGTTGTTTGGCAGTCAACACAACTCCGTTTGGTTGAGAGTGATCGGCATAGATCAAACCCAGCGGACGCTGCTTGATTACCAAGGGGAATATCAGAAACGACCCAGCATTTGAAATCTGTTTATACCACTCAGGCAGATCGGCTTGAATTTTTTCATCGTGGGCATTGGAGATTGCCAGGTCAACGCCATTCTTCAACGCTGCATGAAATACATCGGCACTGTACTGTTTTGGGAAATTAAAGCGGGGTAAAAAATTGTCGATATCGGCACCGAAGCCAAGCTTGCCCTTCATCTGATTGGTCGCACGATCCTGCAGACAGAGAACAACACGCCGAAATGCCAGGGCGCGATAAATTGTCTCAAGGACAACATTAAAAATCTGCACAACATTGGTTTCGTCATCCAACAGCATCCCGGTCACTTCCTGCAATCCCTCTGTTAGAACAATCTCTGCATTAATTGCCGGATCATCCGGTGCGGCCTCTGTAATCAGTGATTCAGAGGGGGGGAGATTGGCGGCCTGCTCAAGCGCGAGTGTTGTTGTGATGTCGTGCTTGACACTCTTTCCTTTAGCCACATGTGACGTATCCGGCTTGGATGGCCGAGATAATCGCTCCATAAAAGGATTATTGCTTGCATGAGAGCCGAGGCTCCCACTCAACTCAACAAACTCACGCCGCGCCTCCTCTACCATTTTTTCAAAGCGTTTCTCACTGATGGCCAAACCCCGTCTATAGCGTTTAATCAGCTGCCTTATCTGGGGTTCACCACCATCACTTGATTCACCAATAATACGGGTAGCCTCGTTAGCAAAATTTGCAATCAGACGCAATTTAACGTCACTCTTTTTCAGTTCGCCGGGTGAAGCTGGGTCAACTTTTACCATGCCATGAGTTATGGTTGATGGAAAATTCCACTGCTCTGCAATAGCCACGCCCACATCCTGAAATGACATCCCGAGCACCCGCTGCTCGGCCTTCGCCTGAGGAATCGACTCCATCTTGACCAAGCGCAGAATCTCTTCACTCTCATCATTCAGGTAATAGGTCACCAGAATCTTTCCGAGGGTATGCAACATGCCACACAGAAACCCCTCCTCTACATGCTCCAACTCCGCATCTTCTGCAGCCTGGCGCGCCAGTGTGGCGCTAAAAATCGCGGCGGCGATTTCATTTTTTAGTTTAACGACCTGTGTCTTGTTATGCAGATGCTCAAAGAAGATCAGTGACGCAGCAATGGATCGAATGGTTTGAATTCCGAGTACAACAATGGCTCGGGATATGGTCCCGATGCGGCCAGCAAAATGGCTATAGTAAGCTGAATTGACCACCTTCAGGATCTTGCTGGCGAGGGCAAAATCACGAATGATAATACTGGCAAGCTGATCCATCCCTTTATCATTGGATGCAGTCAATCGATTGAGGGTACGAATAGATTCAGAGAGCACAGGAAAATCACTCTTGTGCTGCATTCTTCGTAACAAAAAATCAACTGTACCTTTGGTCGCCAGGCCCGTGTTCTCATCATCACTCTTGCGATACTCGCTAATGGCAACCAGCATTTCTCCGGCATTGGAAAATCGCTGATCAGGCTCTTTCTCAAGCGCTTTCTGCACTATGGCATCCAGTGGCTGACCAATTTCTGAATTCAACTCCGAGGGGTTAACTACCGCACTGTCGCGAATATGTTTTAGCAGCGTCTGTTGATCGGGTGCATCGAATGCCACTCTTCCGGTTAACAGTTCATAAAAAATCGCCCCCAAAGCAAAGACGTCCGCCTGGGGACTTACCTTCCCTTCGACAATATATTCAGGTGCCATATAACGTGGCGTACCTGTTAGTTCGACATCGGGGTTAGAGGTACCGGTAATAATCCTTGCAATACCGAAATCCATAATCTTTGGCGTACCCTCGCCATTCAAGATGATGTTGGCCGGCTTCAGATCACGGTGCACAATTCCTTTGCGGTGTACCTGGTCAATACCAGACAAGATACCCACCAAGATATCCAATGACTCCTGAAGCGTCAGTTTATTACGCTTCATTCGATCAGAGAGTAATTCCCCTTTAACATATTCAAAAACCAGATAGGGACGCTTTTTATCGTGGCCTACATCAAAAAGGGATACGATATTGGGGTGTTGAATCTGACTGATAGCCCGGGCCTCGCTAAGTAGGCTATCAACACTATTGGAGACGCCCGACATCTGGCGATCAAGTAGTTTTATCGCTACTGACCGGTGTAATTCGGAATCAATACAGCGGTAAACCGTACCTTGATTACCGGCACCCAACTTCTCTTTTACTTCAAACCGGCCTATCTTCGGCATACTATTCCTACGCTTACCCATCTTCTAGATGATAAATATATCGGCAGCAATGGAAAAAACTTTCCTTATTGATCCACGCCTAATTGTCAAAACAAATTATGCGGTATATTGAGGGTCGTGGCAGCTGGAAGCCTGTCCTGTCATATCACGGAAATCAACGGACGCTATAATGATTGCAGATGATGCACCACAAAGTACCACTCACATGACAAGCACGGGAGACGGAAGCGCGCATGAACTGCTACAGCGATTAATTGAGCTGCAGCAGACGTATCACCATATTCCCTGGACTGAAATAGAACGACTTTCACGACAATTAAGCCTAAGTCAGTCCCATATTGTCGGTGTTATTGAGTTTTATAGCTTTCTGCACACCACTCACCAAGGTGAATATGAAATTTTCATCAGTGACAACATCACCGACCAGATGCAGGGAAGCCGGCTACTGGCAGAGTTGTTAGCAAAGGGATTGGGGATTGAGATAGGCACAACCCGGGCAGATAAACGTGTCAGCCTGAACTATACCTCTTGCATCGGCATGGGCGATCAGGGACCCGCAGCACTGATTAATGGCTATACGCTTACCGCTCTAACTACCGAACGCATTAACCAGATTATTCAACGAGTAGACGCCAGCACACCTCTTGATCAATGGCCTAGATCATTGTTTGAGGTGTCTAGCAAAACGCGACGCAAAGATATTATCCTGAACAGCGAATACATCCCAGGTGCCGCCATCGCTGCCGGACTCAAAAACGGACCCACCAGCCTGCTCAATCAACTTGAACAATCAGGACTCCGCGGATGTGGGGGCGCTGGCTTTAGCACTGCATCGAAGTGGCGCTTCTGTGCCGCCGCTGATGCAGAAAAACGATTTGTCGTCTGCAACGCGGATGAAGGCGAACCAGGCACCTTCAAGGATCGTTATCTGCTCCAAGCGCATACAGACCGTCTGATTGAAGGCATGACCCTCTGCGCCGCTGTTATCGGTTCAAGTACAGGCTTTATTTATCTTCGGGGGGAATACCGTTACCTACTGCAGCCATTGAATGAAATCTTGGAACAACGCCGAAAGGCAGGGCTGCTGGGACAGTCCATACTGGGACAAGCCAATTTCAATTTTGATATTAAGATCCATCTCGGTGCAGGTGCCTATATCTGCGGTGAAGAGTCGGCACTCATAGAATCCCTGGAAGGTAAGCGAGGCATTCCCCGCTCCCGCCCACCCTTTCCAGTGACACAGGGCTATTGCGGATTTCCTACCGTCGTCAACAATGTTGAAACCTTCTGCAATGCGGCAATGATTGCACAGCGTGGTCCAGAGTGGTTTCGACAAGTTGGAACCCCTGCCTCACCCGGCACTAAACTGCTCAGCATCTCGGGCGATTGCGAACGCCCCGGTATTTATGAGTTCCCATTTGGCACATCAATCCGTGACATCCTCCATGCATGTGGTGCCCAGCAAACCTTGGCGGTACAAATTGGTGGCGCGGCAGGACGCATGATTCCAGCTACAGAGTTTAACCGCACCATCGCCTTTGAAGATATTTCAACTGGCGGCTCTTTTATGATCTTCAACCAGAATCGAGAATTGTTACGGGCTATCGAAAATTTCACCCACTTTTTCCGTCATGAAAGCTGTGGTTTCTGCACCCCTTGTCGCGTAGGTAGTTCACTATTGGCCAAACAACTGAGTAAAGTGATGGTGGGGCACGCCACGGCTAAGGATCTGGATGAGATGAGTATCCTCGGTAGCCTTATGCAGAAGACCAGTCATTGCGGCCTGGGACAGACTGCAGCCAATCCAATACTGGATGGTCTGGGTAAATTTCCCAGCCTATTTCAGTCTCGACTCCGTGCCACGAGTTTTGAACCAGCCTTCGATCTTGACGCCTCTCTGGAGGAGGCCCGTCTACTGACCGGGCGAGACGACCCTGATGCACATCTGGAAGGGGGTGGCGTATGACAAATTCGTTCGAGATAGATGGCATCACAGTACCATTTAGCAACGGACAAACGATTATGGATGCGGCACTGACGGCCGGCATCTATATTCCTCATCTCTGCCACAATCCTGAATTCAAACCTCATGGGAGTTGCCGGCTCTGTACCGTCTTAATCAATGGTCGCAGTGTCGCCGCCTGCACGACTCCTGCCGGCGAAGGCATCGTGGTCGAAAATGAAACCCATGAGCTGGTGACGCAACGACGCCTGCTGCTGAAACTGCTGTTTGTTGAAGGAAATCACACCTGCCCAGGTTGTGAAAAAAGTGGCGCCTGCCAGCTACAGGCCGTGGCCTATCACTGTGGCATGCTGGCCCCGGAGTTTGTCCACTTCTATCCCAAGCGGTCCATAGATGCCTCTCATCCGGATACCATTATCGATTTCAATCGCTGTATCTTGTGCGAACTCTGCGTCAGGGCCAGTCGTGACAGTGATAAAAAAGCGGTCTTCAACATCAGCGGTCGTGGCATACAAGCCCATCTCACCATCGACTCACCCAGCGGTAAGCTGGCCGATTCTGCCTTTAACAGCAGCGACAAAGCCGCGCGGGTCTGCCCGGTAGGTGCCATCCTGCCCAAACATAAGGGGTATAACATACCGATTGGCCAACGACTCTATGATCAAGCCCCCATCAGCCAGGTCGGTGATGTTGCAAAACATCAGGAGGTAGCGGATGAGTAGTCCGATCAAGGTTGCCACTGCCTCACTGGCTGGTTGCTTCGGCTGTCACATGTCGCTATTGGATATTGATGAAAGACTTATCGATCTGGTTGGGCATATTCAATTCGACCGATCACCGCTGACGGATATTAAAAAAGTGGGCCCATGCGATCTGGGGCTGATTGAAGGCGGCGTCTGTAACGCCGAGAACGTCGAGATATTGAAGGCCTTTCGACGCCAGTGCAAGATTCTGGTGGCCGTCGGAGCCTGCGCCATCAATGGGGGCGTTCCCGCCATGCGGAATCAATACTCTCTGGCCGAGTGTCTGGAAGAGGCCTATCTTCATGGTACCGGGATCGATAACCCACAGATCCCCAATGACCCTGAACTCCCCCTGTTGCTGAATCAGGTGCACCCAATCCATGAAGTGGTATGGATTGACTACTTCCTGCCCGGTTGCCCACCCTCCGCCGACACCATTTTCACGTTCCTGGATGAACTGCTCTCCGGCAGACCCATTCAGTTCGCCTATCAGCAGATTCACTATGATTGAGCAAAGACCTGTAACTATCGAACAGCTGGAGACCGCAGCGCAGCCGGAAAAACTGCGCCGCATCGCCATCGAGCCACTGACCCGGGTTGAGGGCCATGGCAAGGTGACGCTTCTGCTGGATGATGAAAACCGTATCCAGCAGGCGCGCCTGCATATTGTCGAGTTTCGCGGCTTTGAGAAGTTTATCCAGGGTCGTCCCTACTGGGAACTGCCGGTACTGGTTCAACGACTCTGCGGCATCTGCCCGGTCAGTCACCATCTGGCGGCGGGCAAGGCGATTGATCAGCTAGTGGGCGTTGAACAACTCACGCCAACAGCCGAGAAAGTCCGCCGTCTGATGCATTACGGTCAGATGCTTCAGTCTCACGCCCTGCACTTTTTTCACCTCTCTTCACCAGACCTGCTGTTTGGTTTTGACAGTGAGATCAGTCAACGCAACATCGTCGGTTTGATCAATGCTCATCCTGATCTGGCAAAACAGGGCGTGTTGCTGCGCAAGTTTGGTCAGGAGGTCATTCGAGTTACCGCAGGCAAACGCATACATGGCACCTGCGCCATACCTGGTGGCGTGAACAAGGCACTGGACAGCAGTGAGCGTGATTATCTGCAGCAGGATATCCATCAGATAATCACTTGGGGGCAGGGCGCACTGGAGCTGGCCAGGAAGCTCTTCATGGAGGCGCTGGAAACAAATCAACAGTTTGCCCGAATCGATACGCACATGATGAGTCTCTGCCAGGATGATGGTGCGCTGGAGCTCTATCATGGTGGGTTGCGAGTTACAGCCAGCGATGGCAGTCGCATGATGGATAAGATCGACTACCGGGAGTATGACCAGCACATACGTGAAGAGGTCAAATCCTGGAGTTATATGAAGTTCCCCTATCTGCAACACCTCGGACCAGAGAAGGGCAGTTATCGGGTTGGACCACTGGCCCGCATCAATAACTGTGACACCATCGATACCCCCTTGGCTGAAGCCGGCAGGATAGAGTTCCGCTCACTGAATAATCAGGGCCTGGTTCAATCCACCCTCGCCTACCACTGGGCACGGATGATCGAACTACTACACTGCGCCGAAAAGATTGAACAGCTACTGGATGACCCTGATCTGCTTGGCACTGATCTAAAGTTGAGTGGTGAAATGCGCCAACGGGGTATCGGTGTCATTGAAGCACCCCGGGGAACCCTGATACATGATTATGAAATTGATGATGACGGGCTGGTCAGCCGGGCCAACCTGATCGTCTCAACCACCCACAATAACCGGGCGATGAATGAGTCGGTCAGAACGGTAGCGGCGGATCTATTCAATGGCCAGGAGATTACCGAGGGCATGCTTAACCATATCGAGGTCGCGATACGCGCCTATGACCCCTGCCTCTCCTGCGCTACCCATGCCCTGGGCAAGATGCCGTTGGTGATTGAACTGCAACAACCCGATGGCCAGATTGTTGACCGACTGATCAAGGATACTCAGGGTGAACTGAAACGGTGAACAGACCACCGATCGTAATAATTGGCTACGGCAATCCATCCCGGGGTGATGATGCCGTTGGGCCTCTGCTGATTGAAGAGCTAGAACAGGAAGAGCGGGCAATCCATAGCCCATCAGATTATGAACTAATTACTGACTTTCAGTTGCAGATCGAGCATGTCACCGATCTTGAAGAGAGAAATTTATTACTCTTTATCGATGCATCCCTGTCTGCAAAACCGCCTTTTGAATTCTCCAGGCTCACGCCTGAGCAGGACCACAGTTACACAAGCCACAGCTTAACTCCAGCTACCTTGTTGAGTATCTTTGAGACCGTCTTCAAACAACCCTCGGCTCCGGCCTATCTCCTGAAAATTCCAGGGTATCAGTTTGATCTCGGCATGCCACTCAGTCAGAAATCAAGCCATCATTTAAAGCAAGCAAAGCACTTTATTTACACGCTCATTAAAGATCCAAGACAAGAGGCATGGGAGCATCAGCTTTAAAATAAAAACGCCGGCAGCATGCCGGCGTTAATCATTCCGATGACAAAGTATCCGGTTAGAACTTGTAGTTCACGCCTGCATAGATCGATCGTCCCGCACCGGGAACAGGAACACCCCAAGGAACATCAGTACCTGACATGGTCTTACCCTGACCCGTGTAAGCCCCACCAAGTGGATGGTTATAGAACTTGTCGAACACATTCTCTATGCCAAAATCAATACCTACCTGCTTCCATTCATAACGGCTACGCAGATGCAGCAGGCCATACGACTTGGTCTCAAGTTCATTTCTCACTTGTGACACATCATCCTTCCCATCAACAAGCTCAACTTCCAGGGTATTTTTCCAATGCCCTGTGCTTTGCACGACCGCCAGCTTGGCATTCAGTGGCATGATGTTATAAAGATTGTCATCAGTAGTCCGGTTCTTACCGCGAACATAACTCAGCACACCTGTAGCAGTGAAATCACCATAAGAGGTATTCTCCGCCAACGGATAATGACCTGAAACATCCAATCCATACATATGCGCAGACTGGTTCACAAACTGCAAGTAGACAAAGGCGTTAGTATCCGTCTGATTAGCCGCACCACAGTTACTATTGGCTGATGCACAACGCTGGGCATCAATATAGTCATTTACATAGGTATAGTATGGGGTCAATTTAAGGCCCCATTTATCCTGTGCAGGATCATGCCAGTCAAACGTAGCACTAAGGGTATGTGCCACTTCGGGCTCCAGATTAAGATTACCCACATAGCCATTGCCATCACCGGCCATGTTGATCATGCGCATCGCCATGCCCCCTGTTGACCAGGTGTAGCGTTCATAGAGATTAGGGGAGCGAGTCTTTCGGGCATAGCCAAATTCAAGAGAGCGCGTATCATCCAGTGTCAAACGAGCCAAAGCGGTAAGATCGATATTATGATCCGTTTTTTCCCGGTCGGCGGCATTGAACGCAGCCGATTCAGCCGCATACTGTGCAGAGGTGGTATTGTACCCTTGCACATCACCGGCATTCATATCTACTTTTTCATAACGCAAACCGAACTGCGTCAACCACTTGGGGTTCCATTGCGCTTCCCATTCAGCAAAGGCCGCCAGTCGATCACGTTCCCCATTATTGATATTCCAGAATGTGTTCGGCCACATCCCCTTACCTGAAGGATCCCACCAATCATCCAATCTATAGCGCTGTGCTTCACCACCGACCCGCAGCAGATCACGCTCTGACAGAGGAAGATCAGCCTTTACGACCAGACCACTGTTTTTACCTTCCGTATCCATCGGCATGCCGGCGGCACATCCGTTCATACCCGCTGTAGGTGTACAGGGCACACCGTCAGTGAATGGAACACCACTATTAGAGCCGTACCAGAAGAGTTTATCTTCACCAAACTGCATGACATGGCGAGTGTGCTCCCGATAGGCACGTGCCTCCAGCCCACCCCAATCAAACTCACCCTCATAACGAAGATTCACTTGGGTACTGTCGTTGCCTGTCATATCCATGCGCTGATTAGGCCAGCCCTGATATGGGATATCCTGCAGCCCCAGCTTTAGCTCCATCAGATGATTTTCATGACGCATGGCCAAAGCCAGCGAATGATTCGTCGACTTATACATACTGGAGCCGACTTCATCACCATCCAGCCACCCTCTGCCGGCTGCTGCGAGACCCGCAGGTTTAAAATCGTCTCCCGCCTTGTAGTCATCGGACTGGGCCGTTGACCCCCGATAGGTAAGACTGATTTTTTCATTGGCTATCGTTGCAGACAGATTACCACCATGGGCATCGCCATTACTCCGATAAAAAGCACCAACCTCACCCTTCTGCAATAACCCCTCACCAGCTTGGGCAAACTCTGGATCTGCCGAATCTACCAGAATGGCGCCACCAATACTGTCACCACCTACACTGACCGGCGTAATCCCAGCAAACACTTCAGCACTGCCAACACTGGTCGGGTCGATATAGGAGAGGGGGGGATTCATATGATTTCCGCAGGCAGAAATCAGATCCATTCCATCGACCTTGATACGCAAACGATCATCTGCAAGACCATGAATCACGGGCAAACTGGAAACACCACCCGCACCATAAAGATTGACGCCTGGAATGTTTTTCAGCAGTGAAGCCGCATCACTGGTTGCCGGTCGCAGGGACTGCAAGGTATTTGCATCTACTTTGGTCGAATTTATCGTTTGCTCTTTTTGCAGGGGTTCAGCAGTGACTGTAATACTCGGTAATACCGTCTCTTCTGCAATCACACCTTGAGCAAGTGCAGTCGCAAGGGTTGCTAGAACGGTACGTTTAAGTGGGAACCGGTGATACTTCATGATTGCTCCTGGTGTGGATACTTCTCACTTCATTGGTAATTTTCTTTAAAAAAACCACAACCATCTTGAAAACTTTCTAAGTTTAAATTGACTTGCAAACGTAGGGTCAATTTAAACAGCTTCAATTAAGCCGGTTTTTGTTGGCGAAGAAAGGTACGCTCTTTAGCAGAAGTGTCACAGGGAGCTTTTAGTAGAATGGGCCAATACGCTATAAGGATAGCCCGCATCCACGCACGCCAGAGGTATTTGGCATAAATGTCAGGTGAAATAACACAATAAAAAAGCGGATGATTTAAGATATTCTTGCACAGCTATTGCTGTGCAAGAATATAGGCAGTTATGCCTTACTGAAAGTCAGTCCCGTGCCAGAGGAATCGACCTTGATGGTATCGCCCGGACCAAATCGTCCTCCCAGAATCTCCTGGGCCAACGGATTTTCCAGCTGCTGGCGAATCGCCCGCTGCAGTGGTCTTGCCCCATAAACCGGATCAAAGCCCGCCTCACCGAGTCTGTCCAGTGCAGCTTCCGTCAATTCCAGTCCCATATCATGATCGCTCAGACGCTTCTCCAGATACTTCACCTGGATCACGGTAATGGCGCGAATCTGTTCACGCCCTAATGGATGGAATACCACAATATCATCCACGCGATTAATAAACTCGGGGCGAAAATGTTGCCCAACCACCTCCATCACAGCTGACTTCATCTTGTCATACTGCTCTTCACCCGCCATGGTCTGAATCAGATCTGACCCCAGATTCGATGTCATAATGATAACGGTATTGCGGAAATCAACGGTTCGGCCCTGACCATCCGTCAAACGCCCGTCATCCAATACCTGCAGTAGTACATTGAACACATCGGGATGGGCCTTCTCCACCTCGTCCAGCAGAATCACTGAGTAGGGGCGACGGCGCACAGCCTCTGTGAGATAGCCCCCCTCTTCGTAGCCGACATAGCCAGGAGGCGCACCAATCAATCGGGCGACCGAATGTTTCTCCATGAACTCGGACATATCGATGCGCACCATGGCGTCTTCTGTATCAAACAGGAAATCAGCCAAAGCCTTTGAAAGTTCTGTTTTACCCACACCGGTTGGGCCGAGGAACAGGAATGAACCATTGGGCTGCTTGGGATCAGATAATCCAGCACGAGAACGCCTGATGGCATTTGATACGGCGGTAATGCCTTCCGTCTGCCCGATCACTCGCTTGCCCAGCTCATCTTCCAGCCGTAGCAGTTTGCCCCGCTCACCCTCCAGCATCTTGCTAACGGGGATACCGGTCCATTTGGAGATCACATCGGCGATCTCTTCATCCGTGACCTTGTTACGCAGCAGTTTCATCTCCTGCATCTCGGCCTGTGACGCCATATCCAGCTGTTTTTCCAACTCGGGAATACGTCCATATTGCAACTCGGACATACGCCCCAGATCACCGGCACGGCGAGCGGTCTCCATATCCAGTCGTGCACGCTCCAGGTCTTCTTTGATGTGTGCCGTGCCCTGCAGGGCCGCTTTCTCCGATTTCCAGATTTCATCCAGATCGGAGAACTCACGATCCGCTTTTTCGATCTCGGCTTCCAGCTGAGACAGACGCTTTTTAGAGGCCTCATCCGACTCTTTCTTCAACGCCTCCCGCTCAATCTTGAACTGAATCAGACGCCGTTCCAGCCGATCCATCTCTTCCGGTAGGGAGTCGATCTCCATACGGATCTGCGAGGCCGCTTCATCAATCAGATCAATCGCCTTATCCGGCAATTGCCTATCAGTGATATAGCGCGTAGAGAGTGTGGCCGCTGCCACAATGGCCGGATCGGTAATATCAACACCGTGATGCAATTCATAGCGCTCTTTCAAACCGCGTAAAATGGCAATGGTATCTTCAACCGTGGGCTCTTCTACCAGCACTTTCTGGAAGCGGCGTTCCAGTGCGGCATCTTTTTCAATATATTTGCGATACTCATCCAACGTGGTCGCACCCACACAGTGCAATTCACCCCGAGCCAGTGCAGGCTTTAGCATATTACCCGCATCCATGGCCCCTTCCGCCTTGCCGGCACCTACCATGGTATGCAGTTCATCGATAAACAGAATGATCTGCCCCTCTTGTTTGGAGAGGTCATTCAACACGGCCTTCAGACGCTCTTCGAATTCACCGCGGAATTTCGCACCCGCAATCAGTGAACCCATATCCAGCGAAAGGAGGCGCTTATTCTTCAGCCCTTCCGGCACTTCGCCATTGATAATACGCTGGGCCAAACCTTCGACGATGGCGGTTTTACCGACGCCGGGCTCACCGATAAGGACCGGATTATTCTTGGTACGACGCTGTAGTACCTGGATCGTCCGACGGATCTCATCATCCCGCCCAATGACCGGATCCAACTTGCCCTGCTCAGCCCGCTCCGTAAGATCAATGGTGTATTTCTCCAACGCCTGACGTTGATCTTCGGCATTCGGGTCATTCACCTGCTGACCGCCGCGCAATTTTTCAATGGCCTGTTCAAGGGGTTGTTTCGCCGCACCTGACTTGCGCAACAGATCACCCAGTTCTCCTTTGTCCTCCAGGGCTGCCAGGACAAACAGTTCGCTGGAGATGTACTGATCTTTACGCTTTTGCGCCAGCTTGTCGCTCTGATTGAGCAGCCGCCCCAGATCATTGGAGATATGCAGATCGCCAGCGGCCCCTTCAATGCTGGGCAGCCGATCCAAAATATCACCCAAGCCGGAACGCAGTTGATTGACGTTCACATCGGCCTGAGAAAGAAGATGTCTAACAGTGCCTCCCTCCTGGTCAAGCAGGGAAGTCATCATATGAGCCGGTTCAATGAATTGATGATCCCGGCCAACAGCTAGACTCTGTGCATCAGCCAGAGCCATCTGGAACTTGCTTGTAAGTCTGTCCATTCGCATGGATATTACTCCGGTAAATTTTAAGGTTACCTAGCAGATGGGGCACTCAATATCAAAATTCAATAGAGATATCAGTTCGCTATCGACTCCAGATCTTCACTCTTATTGTCCAACACAGCTTGAACCAGGGCCTGTAACTGCTCCCGTCCCCACTCTTCCGGATAGATAGGGGATGTGGACTTTATCCTGGCATGACTTCTAAGCAGCACTCCGCTAATAACGCCCCCCTCCCCTCGGACACCGCTGATATGATGAGGGACAATCGGGGCCCCCGTTATCTGTGAAAGCCGTATGGCACCGGCTTTGATACGCCGCGGCGGGTCGCTATCAAGGTGAATCTTGCCATGGGGAAAAAGGGCGACGACCTCGCCATTACGAAGACAACGCAAGGCCTCGCGCAGTGCTTGTTCGGGTTTCTTCTCACGATCGACAGGGATACATCCTATCGCCCGAAACAGCCAGTTAAGGCCATAGCGCTGGTACTCTTCGCGAGCAATGATAAACCGCAGGGGGCGCCTTGCAGAGGCGAGCAAGAGCATGGGATCAAGTCCTGACACATGATTAGCCACCACGATGGCAGGGCCCTGTTTAGGCAGACGCATACCGAGCACGTTCAGACGATGATAGCGGTAGCAGAACAGTCGGTTAAGACCATCCAGGAGGTTCATCCAGCCTCGCCCCCAATCCACTCGATTAGCACGACGACAGGCGACAGTCAGACGATAGAACTGCCATAACAACAGGCCGGCCAGCAACGAGAAAACAACTAAGGTTAAAGAAGTCATGGTGAATGCCCGGATCTGCCTGGCTTATTTTTTTGACTTGCCACCCTTCTGATATACCTTGCGCTGAAACAGATCAGTACGACGACTCACAACCCGATCGATAAACAACATACCGTCAATATGATCGAGCTCATGCTGAACGGCGCGCGCCTCATAACCCTCCATCTCATACTCCAGCAGTTTACCCCAGGGATCCTGTGCACGAATCTTGATGTGCGTCGCACGAATGACGTTACCGGTATAATCCGGTACGGAGAGACACCCCTCACGCCCCATCTCGAATCCTTCCCAGTGGGTAATCTCCGGGTTCACCAGAATCATATGACCATGATTGGGCACGGGTTTACGCGTATTAGAGACGTCTACAATGACAATGCGTTGAAAATGACCGACCTGAGGGGCCGCAATTCCCACGGCAGCAGGACCATCACGACGCGTCTCTTCCAAATCGGCAACAAAAGTACGCAAGGCATCATCAAACTGTTCAACCGGATCAGAGACCTGCTTGAGTCGCTCATCGGGTATTTTCAATATTTCCAGTACAGCCATTTTTATCCAATCAGTGTCTCTATAGGGGACACATTCACATCAATATCACCGAGGTTGTCCAGAGCCTCTTCAATCAATTCCAGGGGGAGCTCAGAATAACCCTGGATGTGCATGATATAGACAGGCCTGTTACTGGAACCCGCCACATCCGACTCTAGTTCCAGGATGTTGAAACCTTTTTCAGCCAGGACCGCTGTCACCTGGGCGACTATGCCGGCGCGGTCGGCCCCTGCCACACGTACCTGGATATTGGGTACCACATGCTGATGAAGGGAGCCCGCGATGTCATCCACATGCATATGCAAGCCGAGTTTCGTCGCTACCGGTTGTAACACAGGTTCAACTGCGCCACTCCCACTGACCATCAACATGATGGTGAAATTGCCTCCGAGACGAATCATGGAGGCCTCACCTAGGTTCCAGCCCCCCTGATACAGGGCATTCGTTACCTGTCCTACAATTCCAGGCTGATCCTCGCCAACCAGGGTCAGCATTTTCCAGTCACTCATTTAATCAATCCTCCGCGGCTAGACGGATGTTATTTGAAACTACAGCACCATTCTGGCTGCCAAGATTAGGTTTCTTATTCAATCCAGATCAGCGAGGCCATACGTCCCGTCACGCCATCTCTTCGATAGGAAAAAAAACGGTTGTTGTCGGTAACTGTACAGTAATCCCCGCCGCCGATAAAACCGACACCGGCCCGCTCCAACCTGATACGAGCAAGTTGGTAAATATCGGCCATCCAGTGATCCGGTCGGCCTGCAACAAAAGCCCCACTTGCACGCAAATCATCGTGTAGAAACCGCTCCCGAACTTCCGCTCCAACCTCAAACGTCTCGGGACCGATGGCGGGTCCCAGCCAAGCCAATATCTGCTCAGCCGAATCATCAAAGTGGGATAATGCCGCCTCTATCACGCCTTCGGCCAACCCCCGCCATCCCGCATGGACGGCCGCCACCCGAGTACCCGCCCGATTGCAGAGCAGCACCGGTAGACAATCTGCCGTCATCACTACGCACACCTGTTGCGGTCGATCCGTCGTAACGGCATCGGCCATGTTACTCCCAATAGCGGCAGCGCAATCCAGAACGTTCGTGCCATGCACCTGATTCAACCATAGGGGCATACTCGGCAAGTTGGCAACAGATACCAGCAATCGTCTATTTTCCAGAACCGATTGCAGGTCATCGCCAACATGCTCACCCAGATTAAGGCTGTCATAGGGCGGCTTACTCATCCCGCCATGACGGGTGGTCATGACCGCTTTTATCGATCGAGGTGCTGGCCATTCTGGGGTTAGCAATACTGGCTGCTGTTCAGCCATGTTTCAGATCCTCTCGGAGTACCTCAAGCAGCTGCTGCATATCATCGGGCAGAGGGGCCTCCCACTCCATCCACTCACCGCTCAGCGGATGCACCAACCCCAGGCGCTTCGCGTGCAAGGCCTGACGGTGGAAGTGACGCAGTTTTTCACGCAACTGCTCAGATGCTCCGGCTGGCTGGCGCAGACGACCCGCATAGACCGGATCGCCTACCAACGGGTAGCGGATATGCGCCATATGAACACGAATCTGGTGGGTTCGGCCGGTTTCCAACTTCACTCTCAGATAGGTATGAGCGCGAAAACGCTCTTCTACACGATAATGAGTCACGGCCTCTTTCCCGGAATAATTGACCGCCATTTTGATGCGCTGGGTTGGGTGACGGCCAATCGGCTTGTCCACAGATCCACCCGCTGTCATTACACCAATAACGATTGCTCGATATTCACGCTCAAACTCTCTGGCCTGAAGCTGCTCAACCAGATTTCTGTGGGCACCGGGTGTCTTGGCAATCACCAGCAGCCCCGTTGTCTCTTTATCAAGACGGTGAATAATACCGGCCCGGGGTAGCTGTATCAGTTCAGGGTCGTGATGCAACAAAGCATTTTGTAAAGTCCCGTCCGGGTTACCTGCAGCAGGATGGACCACGAGCCCCGCTGGCTTGTTGATCACCAGAAGTGACTCATCCTCATACACTATATCCAGCTCAATCGCCTCCGGCTGGCACTCAACCTGGTCCTCCAATCGGGCTTCGAGAGTGATCCACTCACCCCCCAAGACTTTATCCCTCGGTCGGCAGGCCACACCGTCCAGCGTCACCAATCCCTCTTTCACCCACTGCTGGAGCCGACTCCTCGAATAATCCGGAAACAGCTGAGCCAAGGCCTGATCCAGTCGCTTTCCCGCCAGATCAACGCCTACCCGCGCACTATGATGCTCTATCCTTTCAGACAATGTTTCCGCCTCTGTGTACCAATCGCCAAATAGCGCCAGTTTAACGCATTCTGACCCTCCACGGCTCCCTGAAACAATCTATCTGCAAAACAGTCCTGTGTAAGATCGCCCAACAGAAACCTTTCGGGTATACTTTTTGGCTTAACTCATCACCCAGTCACTATCGATAATGACCAAAACACGCATCATAATTATAACCCTAACCCTAATTCTGCTCTCTGGATGCTCCCTGCTACCTAAAGAGAAGGATGAAACCTTGGGCTGGAGCGCACAAAAGTTTTACACCGAAGCCAGCTTCGCCATGTCGGACCATGATTATGAAACCGCCATTAAATATTTCGAGGGATTGGAGTCACGTTATCCTTTTGGCCGTTATGCCATGCAGGCTCAGCTCGATGTGGCCTACGCCTACTATAAGGATGGTAACCATGAGGCGGCTATTGCTGCAGCCGATCGCTTCATTCGACTGCACCCTCGCAATCCCCATGTAGACTACGCCTACTACCTCAAGGGCATTGTCAATTTCAATCGAAACTTAAGCTTCATTACCCGCTTTATTCCAACAGACACCTCCCAGCGGGACCCCGGCTCAACCATCGACTCGTTCAATGATTTCGCTGAACTGGTGCGGCGTTTTCCGGAAAGTCAGTACGCCGATGACGCTCGCAAGCGAATGTTTTATCTGCGCAACAATCTGGCCAGCCATGAGGTTCATGTCGCACGCTATTACATGAAACGGGGGGCCTATCTTGCTGCCGCCAACCGTTGTGTCACGGTTATTGAAAAGTATCAGCGTACGCCCGCCGTGAAAGAGGCCCTTGAAATCATGATAGAGGCCTATGACAAACTGGGCCTTGAAGAGCTTTCTACAGATGCCAAGCGCGTGCTGGCGGCGAACATACAGAACGGATCGCTGGATGTGGTAGATCGAGATTATGAGGAAGAGAAGTCCCTGGGTCAGGCAGTATGGGATTACTTTGAACTGGATAAAAACTAAAAGGGTGGCAGTTTGCACCCCATCATAGGGCGGGCCATGCCCTCCAATGGCGCCCATGGGGCTCCCTATGATTCACAGACAAAAAAGGGGTGCCCATAGGGCACCCCTTTTTGATGACTGGCGCTTAATTGTTAGATAGCCGTCTCATCTTCTTCACCGGTACGAATACGCACTACCTTCTCAACGGAAGTAACGAAGATCTTGCCATCACCAATCTTGCCGGTACGGGCTGCGTTGGTAATAGCCTCGATGCACTCGTCAAGCTGTCCCTCGTTGATCACCACTTCAATCTTAACCTTGGGAAGGAAGTCCACCACATACTCCGCCCCACGATAGAGTTCAGTGTGGCCTTTCTGCCGACCGAATCCTTTCACTTCACTGGCGGTCATGCCGGTAATACCGACAGCAGACAATGCCTCTCGCACATCATCCAGTTTAAAAGGTTTGATTATCGCGTCGACTTTTTTCATTGTTGCTTGGCTCCTGTTATCACCTGGCCGCATCAGCGGCAGTTTTTTATCTCGTTAAGATAACCTCACATATTACCGGAAAACTGCGCTCCAGCAATAAGTAGCATAGCTATCAAAGCTTCTCACTGAATTCAAAATCCATTCGTCAACGGGTAGCGTCGATCTCGTCCAAAAGCACGTTGTGTGATTTTCACACCGGGCGGTGCCTGTCGGCGTTTGTATTCATTCCTATCGACAAGCCGCACAACCTGACGTACCGCCTGTTCACTGAAGCCCGCCGACACAATCTCGGCAACACCCTGATCCTGCTCAATGTACCTCGCAAGAATAGAATCCAGGACCTCATAAGGCGGCAGGCTATCCGAATCTTTTTGATCGGGTGCCAACTCGGCGGAAGGTGGCCGCTCTATCACTCGCCGCGGTATCACTTCCCCGGCTTGATTTCGGTACTCCGCCAAACGATAGACCAGCAATTTAGGGACATCTTTGATCGGCGCAAAACCGCCGGCCATATCGCCATACAAGGTGGCATAGCCTACAGACATTTCGCTCTTATTGCCTGTGGTAAGCAGAATCTTTCCACTCTTATTGCTAATGGCCATTAGCAACACACCTCGGCATCGGGCCTGGATATTCTCTTCAGTTGTATCCGGCTGAGTGCCCGTAAAGGGTCCTGCCAACATATCCAGGAAGGTGTTAAAAGCAGGCTCTATCGGGATAGTCTGATGCTTAACTCCCAGTAGCTCCGCTTCCAGGATAGCATCTTCATTACTCATATCAGCGGTATAGCGGGAAGGCATCAACACCACCTCCACCTGTTCAGGGCCTAATGCGTCCACCGCGATGGCGAGGGTTAAGGCCGAATCAATTCCACCCGAAAGGCCTAGCACCGCGCCCTTAAAACCGTTCTTCAGCACATAGTCCCGAACACCCGTCACCAGGGCACTGTAGACGGCTTGCTCTTCCGGGAGTATGGGGCTGATCTGAGCAGGGACTGGTAGGAATCGTCCGGATTGCTCCTCAAATTCCACTACCGGTTGGGCCTCTTTAAAAAATTCAGCACGCTGAACCAGCTTACCCTCTGGCGACACGACGAAAGATCCTCCGTCAAATACCAACTCATCCTGTCCACCCACCAGATTGAGGTAGATGATGGAAAGCCCGGACTCCTGCGCCCTTTTCTGTAACAAGGTCTCACGCTCTGGAGCCTTACCCATATGAAACGGCGAAGCGTTCAGGTTAAGTAGGATTTTTGCACCCGCTTCAGCAGCCTCAGCCGCAGGGGTCTTGTACCAGATATCTTCACAAATGGTGATCCCAACCGGGACACCTTGTAAATCAAATACACAAGGTCTGTCACCCGATTCAAAGTAACGCTTCTCGTCAAAAACGCTGTAGTTAGGCAGCAGTGATTTGAAATATTCCGCGACAATTTGACCCTCACGAATTACCCCCGCGGCATTATAGAGTTTGCCGTCCTGACAGCGAGGATAGCCGAGTATAAGGTCAATGCCGCTACAGACTGAGCAGATCCGGGCCAGCTCACGCTCCACCCGCTCAATCAGTTCGGGTCGAAGCAACAGATCTTCCGGCGGGTAACCGGTCAGGGTCAACTCTGGAAATACCACGGCGTGAGCCTGCTGCTCATCCCGGGCAATCCGCATCGCCTCAAGTACGCGATCAGCGTTACCCTGAATATCGCCAACCTTCAGGTTGATTTGGGCGAGTGATATTTTTAAGCTCAAAGCGTTACCTGCCAATGGCACCCATCAGGCGCCTCATCTATCTCTAAAACACGACTGGATATCCACTGACCCTATCCATGACGAAAAAGCCGCCACCGGCCAGAGGACCGGGGCGGCTTATGATACCCAATTTCGGGGATCCTGGCTTTATCAGCTCATCAGTTCCAGCATCTTGGCGCCGATCTCTGAAGGTGAGCGAACCGTCGCTACACCGGCCGCTTCCAGGGCAGCAAACTTGCTGTCTGCCGTCCCTTTGCCACCACTGACGATAGCGCCAGCATGTCCCATGCGCTTGCCTGGAGGTGCAGTAACACCCGCAATATAGCCCACAACAGGCTTCGTCACGTTGGCTTTGATAAAGGCGGCCGCATCTTCCTCAGCAGATCCACCGATCTCGCCCACCATCACGATACCTTCCGTCTGTGGATCTTTCTGGAACAACTCCAGACAATCGATGAAGTTCATGCCGTGGATCGGGTCACCACCAATACCGACACAGGTGCTCTGACCCAGTCCGGTTGAGGTGGTCTGGAAGACCGCTTCATAGGTCAAGGTTCCAGAACGGGATACGATACCGATTTTACCAGGCTGGTGGATCATGCCGGGCATGATGCCAATCTTACAGGCGCCTGGGGTGATAATGCCTGGGCAATTCGGGCCAATCAGACGACTGTCGGAGTGCGCCAGTGCAGCCTTGACCTTGAGCATATCCATGACAGGAATGCCTTCAGTGATGCAAGCAATCACTTTAATGCCTGCATCGGCGGCTTCCAGGATCGCGTCTGCGGCAAAAGCGGCAGGCACGTAGATCATGGTGGCATCGGCGCCGGTCGCCTTGACGGCATCATGTACTGTATCGAAAACGGGCAGATCCAGATGTTTCTGGCCACCTTTACCTGGGGTAACACCACCTACCATGTTAGTACCGTAGGCAATGGCCTGCTCGGTGTGGAAGGTGCCCTGCTTGCCAGTAAAACCCTGGCAGATCACTCGGGTGTTTTTATCTATGAGGATACTCACAATTCTTTTCCTGTATCTGGTGATTCCGGTTTAGCGCAAATACTGCGCCGGTTCCGGTTCAAATAATCAGCCCTTAGCAGCAGCAACTACTTTCTCTGCGCCTTCAGAAAGATCAGCCGCCGTGGTGATAGCAAGACCACTGTTGGCCAATAGTGCCAGGCCTTCAGCCGCCTTGGTGCCTTCCAAGCGCACCACTACCGGCACCTTGATATCGACCTCTTTCACCGCCTCGATAATGCCCTCAGCAATGAGGTCGCAGCGTACAATACCGCCAAAGATATTGACCAGTACGGCCTCAACCTTCTCGTCAGAAAGGATCAGCTTAAAGGCCTCTGCAACACGCTCAGCCGTCGTACCACCGCCCACATCCAGGAAGTTGGCGGGTGAACCGCCTTTCAGTTGCACCAGATCCATGGTAGCCATGGCCAGACCTGCACCATTGACCATGCAACCGATGTTGCCATCCAGGGTGATGTAGTTCAGATCATGCTCAGCGGCCTTCGCCTCACGCTCATCTTCCTGGCTGATATCACGCATGGCCAGCAGATTGGGCTGACGATACAGGGCATTGCTGTCCAGGTTGATCTTGGCGTCCAGTGCGATCAGATTGCCGGCCTTGGTCACAACCAGTGGGTTGATCTCTACCAGGCTTGCATCGCTCTGAATGAACAGGTTATAGAGGGCAAACATGAATTTCTGGAATTCACGGATTTGGGTTCCTTCCAACGCCAGCGCAAAGGCGAGCTTGCGACACTGGTAACCCTGCAGACCTGCGGCGGGATCGATACGAATAATATGCAGCTGTTCAGGCGTCTCTTCTGCCACTTCCTCAATGTTCATGCCACCGGCCTGCGAGGCCATGAACAACACCTTTTTCGATTCGCGATCAACCAAAACGCTCAGATAGAGTTCCCGGTCAATATCGGTAATAGCTTCGATCAGTAGGGTATTAATGGGCAGTCCGGGCTCGCCGGTCTGCTTAGTAACCAGCATACTGCCAAGCAGGCGATTCGCTTCGGCCTCAACCTTATCCAGACTGTCGACCAGCACCACACCACCGACTTTGCCTCGACCACCGGCATGCACCTGGGCCTTAACCACCCAACGTCCACCACCCAGCGCCTCAGCAGCACGTCGCGCCTCTTTGACAGAGGTGACTGGACTACCCTCCGGGACAGGAATACCCTGTTTCGCAAATAACTGTTTTGATTGATACTCGTGTAGATTCATTCTCGCAACCGGTCAGCGTTATAAAAAGAGTGCTATTCTGGTCGAAATTGCCAAAATAAGCAAAACTAGGAAATACCCTAATAAACTAAGATTATGGGCATAAGACTACTGTTTATTATTCTCACCCTCTGGGGGATTTATATTATAGTACGCAGATACTTAGCGCGCTTCAGTGAATCTGACCGCAGGCGTGAAAATAACGCCGCAGATAACATGGTTCAGTGCAAAGTATGTAACACTTACCTGCCTGAGGCCGAAGCGCTCACAAAGGATGGTGATTTTTTCTGTTCTGAGGCCCATTTGATCGCTCGCCATGATAAAGATTAGCCTGCGCCCCTTTCCACCTAACAAAACAAGCCAAGCCACCTATGGGCCTCAATGACCCAAGACAACAGAGCCTGGAGCTCGATAGCCCCCAGACCTCGCTATTCGGTAATGCCCCTGAGCGATCTATTCAGATCTTTTTCTACTATCGCCTGACAGTAGCTTGCCTATTGGGCCTGCTCTTTTTCAGCAAGATGGGTCCCTCACTACTGGGCCAATCTGACCCCGGACTTTACACCCTCACCGTCATCATCTATATCGGCCTGGTGGTAGCAAGTGGATTGCTGCTATACGCCTCCCCCACCCTATCCTTGAATCAACAAGCCTTCATGATGGTGTTCGTTGATATCTGCGCCGTCACACTCCTGATGCATGCCAGCGGAGGCATCAGCACGGGTTTAGGCATGCTACTGGCCGTATCAATCGCCTCCAGCAGCCTGATCACGCGGGGAAATTACGCGGGCCTTGAAGCCGCGCTCGCCAGCCTGTCGGTGCTTACCGAGCAGGTCTATGCGGATATGGCTCAGGCGTTCGAAACAACTGCCTATACGCAGGCCGGACTGCTTGGCACCCTGTTTTTTGCCATCGCCATTCTGGCACACGCCCTGTCCCGTCAGCTAAAAACCAGTGAGGCCCTCTCCAGCCAACGAAAACTGGATCTGGCAAACATGGAGCAGTTGAATGAGTATGTCATTCAGCACATGCTTACCGGCATTATTGTGGTCGACACCAAAAGCACCATTCGACTGATGAATGAATCGGCCTGGTATCTACTGGGCATGCCGGAATGCGGCAATGGCAGCCCCTTGGAACAGGCCTGCCATAAACTGGCCGTGCAACTCCACGAATGGGACCCTGAGCAACATAAAGCGGCGATACCTTTCAAACCGACGTCCGGGGGAAGAGAACTCACCGCAGGGTTCTCTATGCTGGGAGAGAACAATAAAGGGGGCGCGGTCATTTTTCTGGAAGATACCGCAACGGTTACCCAGCAGGCCCAGCAGATGAAACTCGCTTCATTAGGACGGCTGACCGCCAGTATTGCCCACGAAATACGTAACCCTCTCGGCGCCATCAGCCATGCCGAACAACTGCTCAAAGAGTCACCGGATATCCCCCAGGCCGATCGTCGCCTGATCGATATCATCAGCACCAACACGAAACGGGTCAATGAGATTATCGAGAACATCCTACAGCTCTCCCGCCGAGGCCGCTCTCTCCCGAAAGAGTTTTTGCTCAAACCCTGGCTTGAACAGTTTGCGGGGGAATTGACACGTACACTGAATCTCCCTGAAGGGCACATTCACCTGCAGATCAATCCAGACAGTACACTCATTCGGACAGATCCAAGTCAATTTCGTCAGATTTTTGTTATCCTGTGCGAAAATTCAGTGCGGCACTTTGATCGTGAAGCAGAGGCCTTGAGCATCCAGATCAGTGGTGGAATTACTCGAGAATCGGGCGGTCCCTTTGTCGATATTATTGATAATGGCCCAGGCATTGAACCTGAAAATGCCCGGCAAATGTTCGAACCTTTTTTTACCACTCGAAATGCGGGTACGGGACTGGGGCTTTATATCGCCAAAGAGCTTTGTGAGGCCAACCGCCTCGGACTTGATTATATTGCCATCCCCAGCGGTGGCAGCTGTTTCCGTATCACCTTTCCCGGCAGAGGCAACCAACCGGTTAGATAATGAGTAATCCACTGGCACTTATAGTAGATGACGAACCCGATATTCGTGAGCTTCTCGAGATCACCTTGGGAAGAATGAATATCGATACCCGCTCGGCTGAGGATCTGCGAGCAGCCAGAGCCCTGTTAGAGAGTGAACAGTTCGATCTCTGCCTAACTGATATGCGCCTACCAGATGGTAACGGCATTGAGCTGGTTGAAATGATCAACCAACAGTATCCTCAACTTCCTGTGGCCGTTATTACTGCCCACGGCAACATGGATTCCGCCGTTCAGGCACTCAAGGCCGGTGCCTTTGATTTCGTCTCAAAACCCGTTGACTTGACCATGTTGCGCAAGCTGGTCGGTACCGCACTTATGCTGGAACAAGCCCCGGCTACAACAGAGAAACCCATCGCAGAAGCACAAAAAAACTCAGAACTGCTGGGGAAATCACCCGCAGCAGAGCAAATCCGCACCATGATCCGTAAACTGGCCAGAAGCCAGGCCCCTGTCTTTATCAGCGGGGAATCAGGAACAGGTAAAGAACTGGCAGCACGGATGATCCACAAACAGGGCCCGCGTGCTGACCACAACTTTATCGCCGTCAACTGCGGTGCCATTCCTCAGGAACTCATGGAGAGTGAATTCTTTGGGCATCTCAAAGGCAGTTTCACCGGGGCAGTGACCGACAAAGAGGGGCTGTTCCAAGCAGCCGATGGAGGCACACTCTTTTTAGATGAAGTGGCCGATCTACCCCTCAATATGCAGGTAAAGCTGCTACGCGCCATCCAGGAGAAATCCATTCGCCCCGTCGGTGCCCAGAAAGAACTATCCGTGGATGTCCGTATCGTCAGTGCCACGCACAAAGATCTAAGCAGTCTGGTCGATCAGGGCGATTTCCGCCAAGACCTCTTCTACCGCATCAATGTCATTGAGTTGACCATACCGCCACTGAGAGCGCGCAAGGATGATATTGCTCTACTGGCCGATAAAATGCTCAGCCGCATTGCCAGTCAAGCGGGCTCTGAAAAACCCCGTATCGACCGTGACGCACTCAAGTCACTGTTTAGCTACAACTTCCCGGGCAACATTCGAGAATTAGAAAATATGCTGGAGCGTGCTGTTGCGCTCTGTGAAGGCAGCACTATCACACAGGATGATCTGTTGATTCCAAATACAACACCGACAGACAATACCCAAACCAGCACTCAAGAATTTAGCGCGGAGACTTCACTCGATGCCCACATGGAAAAAGTGGAACGCGAACTGATCACGCAAGCACTGGAAGAGACACACTGGAACAAAACCGCCGCCGCAAAAAAATTGGGGATATCTTTTCGAGCCCTGCGTTACAAACTCGATAAACTGGGATTAGACTAAAGAGTCATTCTTAAAAAGTGACAATTTACGTCACTTTTTGACAAAGAGTGAAGGCTTAGCTTGAAATCCATCACACACATCGAACTACACACCACCAGCATCTTTAGAAGTAATCTCATTTAATTTCAACAAGTTAACTTTTAACCCACCGAACTAAAGAATAGCTGGCACACCCCTTGCTTTATCCTTCATTAAGTAATCTGGGGCTGGCATTTGCTGAGCCGTAAGATGAAAGTGATGAAGGATTACACTCAGGCATTTGCCACAGAATACATAAGTTTATATTTAAGGAGTCACCCATGAAAAAAGCACAGTCTGGTTTTACATTGATTGAATTAATGATCGTTGTGGCGATCATTGGTATCTTGGCGGCAATCGCGATTCCTGCCTATCAGGATTACACCATTCGATCCAGAATAACTGAAGCACTCGGCTTTGCATCTGCAGCAAAAACATCGGTTTCCGAGTGTATGCTGAGTAGTACTGCGGTAAGTAATTGCGACACCAACGCTGAAGCAGGGCTTGATACAAATACCAATATCACCTCACCCATAGTTCAAAGCGTTACTGTTGGTGCTGGCCCCAATGCTGCCACCCAGACGACCATAACCGTCGCACTCCAGAATACGGGTAGCACTGTTGCAGACGCCCAATCTTTGGTCTTAACAGGGACACTTACCGCGAACAGTGTCACTTGGGCCTGCTCACCAAGCGCCACTACTATTAATAAGTATATACCTGCAAACTGCAGAAGCTAATTACACTTCTCAGCCAACAACAAAAAGCCACGCCGTTACAATGGCGTGGCTTTTTGGTTTACCGAGATCAGCATGAGATTCAAACAGCCAATTATTTATTTTAAACAGGCAGTTCATCTAAGCTTCTCCCATTATTCCATTGCAATTTTCTTCTGTTTCTGTCTCTTTATTGCGCTTGCCCCAAGCTTTGATCTTATTTCATGGGCTCAGCGTTATGATGAAAAACGTATCGTTCAAGTAATACTGGTTCTTTTAGCCGCCAGCCAAATACTTTTCTCAAAACCTGGCGCAAAACATTTTCTGCGCATGCTCTTCTCTCTACCCCGCCTAAGTCGATGGGGTCTGGCTATTGTCACTTTACTCGGCCTTATTTCGTCACTAACGGCCCCAGCAATCAAATACGCCATCTTAGAGCTTGGTCTATTTATACTGCTAGTCGGCTTTTCATTTACTGTGGCACTCCTAATTCAGCGCTACAACCATATCATTATTGGTTCCCTGTTTGTCGCAATCACTGTCAGCGCATTTTGCTATGAAATCACATTTTTCACCAGCTATATAGGCATCTTCATTCAAGGTAACCTTTTATTCTTGCCTGAACCTTTCAGTGGATTTTCAAACATACGGTTCTTCAATCAGTTCCAGATCTGGACCTTGCCACTTATCGCTTTACCCCTTTTGCTTTATCCGCGCCTTTTTGCATCTATTCGCGGTTTATTAATTATTCTCACCATAGGATGGTGGGTATTACTGTTTGCCTCACAAAGCCGTGGCGCCCAACTGGCCATCACCCTGGCGCTTACCCTCACCCTGCTGGTATTCAGAAAGGATGCCTGGAGGCCGGTCAAGCTCACCCTGCTGACGGCCACTGCTGGCTGGCTGCTCTACCTGTTTCTGTTTTTCTATATCCCAGATCTGGAGACCAGTTCCCGCCTGGCCCAGTTGGCGGAGGATCCAGCACGTCTGCAACTCTGGCAGCAGGCGTTACGAATGGCCACGGAAAACCCCTGGCTGGGCGTGGGGCCGATGCACTATGCCTACTATCCCAACACGATCGCCGCCCACCCCCACAATGGTTTGTTGCAGATTGCCGCCGAATGGGGCCTGCCTTCCACTGCTATCCTGGTGATCCTGGTCGGCCGGGGTAGCCTTGCCTGGCCCCGGCGTTATTTTAAAGACTCGGACGTACTGGAAAAAAAGGGCGAACTGCCGCTCTGGATTGCACTTTTTTGTTCCCTGATGGCTGGCATGGCCTACGCCTTTGTCAGTGGCGTGATCGTCATGCCACTCAGCCAGACCCTGTTTGCTGTTATCGTTGGTCTGATGCTGGGGCTCTATCACGAGACCTCCCCCACTTCTGTTGCCTCGGCACATCAGATCCTACTGCTGCGTCTGGTCGCAGGCGCGGCAATGGCAGGCCTGTTGTGGACGCTGCTGCCGGATACACTGCAGAGAATAGAAACTGACAACCTCGTACCTGCAAAAAATGTCGTGGCCTTTGGCCCCCGATTCTGGCAGGAGGGCGGGATACCGCACCCAGAACAATAGCGCGCAAGTTAGGGGAGGAACGAACCCCAACATCCTGGCACACACATAAACCCCGTTGGGTTCGCATTAGCTGTGTAGCTGTGCGCAGGCAGGACAAAAGCGCGAAGCACGTTGCACGACTGAAAGTCGTACCAGAAGGGTGAGCCAAACGAATAACCCAGTAAATTGTTGAATCCCCTGGACCCAGACCTCCACCGGGGTGACGGTGGTTCTTGGCTCAGCTGTGTAGCTGTGCGCAAGGTGTCGGAGTCAAACCAGCCACCAACAGCATCTGGCGGGTAAACAGCCAATACCTTCATAGATCATCACCATTAAAAAAACAATATGTTGTGATGTAAATGATATAAACAACTTGAAAAACAAGCCATAATTGGCTATTAAGATTCAAAGGGGTATAGTTTTCCGTATATATCAGTATATTCAGTATATAAAGGTAAAATATTGGTAGAAGGTGCCGATAAAATATTTTGCACCTGTATTTCGGACATTATAATCACCTGACCCTGACCACATCAGAACCCAGAAAACCCAATCAAGATGACAACAGCAACCCAGAACATAGCATTGAGCGGCCTTCCACGACGTCTTGTCGCTGATAATCTGCTATCTGAGGAAAGCGCGCAAAAATCGATTATTGAATCCGCAAAGAAGCGCCAGCAATTCGTATCCTATTTAGTTGAAAGCAAACTACTTGATAGTAAAAGTATCGCTCTCTCCGCCTCACAAGAATTCGGTGTACCGCTATTTGAGCTTGAAGCGCTCGACACATCCACTGCCCCAATTAGTTTGGTTGACGAAAAACTGATTCGAATTCACCATGCTCTACCGATCTTTCGCCGGGGCAATCGGCTCTTTCTGGCGGTATCAGACCCCACAAATATTCAGGGGCTCGATGAAATCAAGTTCCACACGGGACTGGCCATCGAAGCCATTGTTGTTGAAGAGGATAAACTGGTTCGTGCCATTGAGGCATCACTCGAAGCCAATGACACCAGTATGTCTGACTTACTGGATGCCGACCTCGATAACCTGGATATCTCCTCTGAGGATCCTGATGCACATAAAAAAGAGGGCGATCTGGATGTTGACGATGCCCCTGTTGTTCGATTTGTAAATAAGATGCTACTGGACGCCATCAACACTGGCGCATCTGACATTCACTTTGAACCTTACGAAAAGACCTTTCGCGTCAGGTTGAGACAAGACGGCATTCTGCGGGAAGTCTCTTCTCCACCAATCAATATTGCCTCACGCTTGACAGCCCGTATCAAGGTAATGTCCAGAATGAACATTGCTGAAAGACGCGTCCCCCAAGATGGCCGAATCAAAATGAAGTTATCACGGAATCGATCAATTGATTTCCGCGTCAATACCTGCCCAACCCTCTATGGAGAAAAAGTTGTACTGCGTATTCTGGACCCAACCAGCGCCCAATTGGGGATTGAAGCACTGGGCTTTGATCCGGTGCAAAAAGAGATGTTTGAAACCGCTCTTAAGAAACCCTATGGCATGATTCTGGTCACAGGCCCCACTGGTAGCGGTAAAACAGTCTCGCTCTATACCGGACTCAACATGCTGAATAGTGAAGGGGTAAACATCTCCACCGCAGAGGATCCGGTTGAAATTCAAGTTGCCGGCATCAACCAGGTCAATGTTAATGTAAAAACCGGCCTGACTTTCGCGTCGGCCCTAAGAGCATTTTTGCGCCAGGATCCTGATATTGTCATGGTCGGCGAGATTCGCGACCTTGAAACGGCCGAAATTGCCGTAAAGGCCGCACAAACTGGACATTTAGTACTATCAACTCTGCATACCAATGATGCCCCCCAAACATTGACACGATTGGCAAATATGGGAATTCCTCCCTTCAATATCGCCTCTTCTGTCATACTTATTATGGCTCAACGCTTGGCTCGAAGATTGTGCGAACACTGTAAAGTGGTCGATGAACTGCCTAAAGAAGCCCTCATTGAAGAGGGTTTCAACGAGGGCGAGCTCGATAACTTAACCATATATAAAGCGGTAGGATGTGACCGCTGCACTAATGGTTATAAGGGGCGAGTTGGTATATTTCAGATAATGCCCATCTCCTCTGAAATGGAAAAGCTGGTCATGGAAGGGGGCAACTCATTACAACTTGAGGCGCAATCAAAAGCCGAGGGTATATTGACACTCAGAGAAGCTGGATTAGACAAGGTTCGAGCTGGCATCACCAGCCTGGAAGATATTAACAGGGTTACCAAGGATTAACGGATATGGCTACTGCAACTGCTGCCAAAAAGGCCCCTAAGGCCGAAAAAGCCTATGTGTATTCATGGGAAGGTGCTGATAAACATGGTAAGCGAGTAAAAGGGGAATCGCGGGCACCTTCAATAGCGCTCATAAGAGCAGATCTCAGGCGCCAGGGAATTAACCCACTAAAAGTTAAGAAAAAGGCCACTGCCTTATTAAATACCAAGAAGAAAATTACCGCTGGTGATATAGCTATTTTTGCACGCCAACTTTCAACCATGATGGAAGCAGGTGTGCCATTGGTTCAGGCATTTGATATTGTGGGCAAAGGTCATAATAATCCTTCAATGCAGGATTTACTTCTCGCAATCAAAGCAGATGTAGAAGGCGGTACTGCGCTGGCAGAAGCGCTGGCAAAGCACCCTCTTTATTTCGACGATCTTTTTTGCAATTTGGTTCGCGCCGGCGAAGCAGCGGGTGTTCTTGAAAACCTGCTTGATAAAATTGCCACTTATAAAGAGAAGACCGAATCCATCAAAGGCAAAATCAAAAAAGCGCTATTCTATCCTGCAGCCGTGATAATCGTGGCCATTCTTGTAACTGTACTCATCATGATTTTTGTAATTCCTCAGTTTCAAAGCCTCTTCGCAAGCTTTGGAGGGGATTTACCTGCCTTCACTAAAATGGTCATATCCCTATCTGAATGGATGACCAGCTATTGGTGGTTGTTACTGCTTGGTACATTCGCTGCTGTATATTTCTTTGGGTATAGTTACAAGCGCTCCCGAAAAATGCGGGAAATTCTTGACAAGACCCTCCTACAATTTCCCATTATCGGCTCAATTATCCATAAAGCCACAATCGCCCGTTTCTCACGAACCCTTGCCACGATGTTCGCTGCGGGCGTTCCGCTTGTTGAAGCTCTTGAATCGGTTGCTGGCGCAACGGGAAACATAATCTATAGCAATGCAGTACTCCGAATGCGCGAGGATATCGCTACCGGCCAGTCACTTCAATTGACCATGAAGCAACAACAACTATTCCCTCATATGGTTATTCAGATGGTAGCTATTGGTGAGGAATCGGGTTCACTCGACCATATGCTATCGAAGGTAGCCGATTTCTATGAGGAAGAAGTAGATAATGCCGTTGATGCACTTAGTAGCCTAATGGAACCCATGATCATGGTCGTAATTGGCACACTTGTAGGCGGATTGGTCGTAGCTATGTACCTACCCATCTTCAAAATGGCATCGGTGGTATAACCAACCTGACGTGACCGACTATTTTAGTTTCAATTGATGAATTTTATAGACGTTTTACAACATAACCACGCGCTCTTTAGCCTATTGTGCATACTTTTGGGTCTATTTGTTGGCAGTTTTATCAACGTAGTAGCCTACCGGCTTCCAAAGATGATGGAAGCCGACTGGAAAGCACAGTGCAATGAGCTGTTTGGGAAAGATGAGGCAGTTGAGCAGAAAGCTACTCCGCTAACCCTCAGTCGCCCCAGCTCAAGCTGCCCCCACTGCGGCCATAAGATCCGCGCTTGGGAAAATATCCCGATCATTAGTTGGTTGCTTTTGCGTGGCCGTTGCTCGGACTGCAAACAGCCGATCTCTATGCGCTATCCGATTGTCGAACTCGCAACCGGATTGCTCTCCCTGGCTGTGGCATTGCACTTCGGCTTTAGCTGGCAAGCGGGTGCTGCTCTGCTGCTGACATGGTCGTTGATTGCACTCACCCTGATCGACTTTGATCACCAACTGTTACCTGATTCCATTGTGTTGCCGGTGTTATGGCTGGGTCTTATCCTTAGCCTTTTCACGATTTTCACGGACAGCCACTCATCCATCATAGGCGCTGCAGCAGGCTACCTCTCTTTGTGGACGGTTTTTCAGTTGTTCAGATTGATCACCGGAAAGGAAGGGATGGGCTACGGTGATTTTAAATTACTTGGACTTTTTGGCGCTTGGTTCGGTTGGCAGTCATTGGTTCAGATCATCCTACTCTCATCCGTTGTTGGTGCCGTGGTGGGGATTAGCCTGATTCTTGTCCGCGGTCGGGATCGCAATATACCGATACCTTTCGGTCCGTATTTGGCTGCTGCGGGCTGGATCAGTCTGATCTGGGGCGAACAAATCAACGCCGCCTATCTCCACTGGGCAGGATTGGCCTGATCTGTGTTAATAATCGGTCTGACGGGTGGTATCGGCTGCGGTAAAACCGCCGTAACCGACGGCTTTGCTAAACTGGGCGTACCGATTATTGATGCCGATGTCGTTGCCAGAGAAGTGGTTCTCCCGGGTAAACCCGCCTTAGAAAAAATTGCAGCGCATTTTGGCCGAGACGCATTGACCACGGACGGGGAACTGAATCGCCCCTGGATGCGGGAACATATTTTTTCTGATCCCGACGCCAAGGCAACGCTGGAAAGCATCCTTCATCCAATTATTCGCGCTGAAATGAGGCGCCAATTATCTGAAGTTCATGCCTCCTATGCCATTTTCTCTATCCCACTGCTGTTTGAAACTGGACAGGAAAAGAGCGTAGATCGCATCCTCGTGGTAGATTGCCCCACTGAGATACAAGTCAGTCGCGTCACTCAACGCGATCAGACATCTGAAACACAAACCCGCGCAATTATCGCCACGCAAATAGACCGCACAAGCCGCCTGGCTTCAGCTGATGATGTCATTGATAATTCGGGCAGCCTGGAGCACCTTCATCCTCAAATTGATACGCTGCACCAGAAATATCTTAAACTTGCCAACTGACAAGCTTATATTGTTCAGAATCGGTATAATATAAGTCGTTTACGTTACACGGCCCCGAAAAGGCGCCATTTGTTCTGATATCACAACAAACCAGAAACATGCAGCCAGCCGCTTCAGACAAAATCATCTATGAGCATCCGCTCAACGAGAAGACCAGAACCTTTTTGCGCCTGGAGCATCTGTTTCGCCAAGTTGATTTCCATATCCCCCAATCCAGCACCTGGGACAGCAGAGCTGCCATTACAAGCCTGATGGACATGGTGGCCATATTTTCTCGTGCGGACATCAAGACTGATCTCATTAAGGAATTAAAGCGGCACCAGGACAAGCTGGATGGCATTCGCTCTAATCCCGAGGTCAATGAAGAGCGCCTCGACCAGATATTGCGGGAATTGAGAGGAGTTTCCATGAAACTTCAGAATTTCAGCGGCCAGCTTGGTCAGGAACTCAGGGAAAATGAGTTCCTCAAGAGCATTACTCAACGCAGCAGCATTCCGGGCGGCAGTTGCGCCTTTGACCTTCCCCTTTTCCACTTCTGGTTGCAGCAACCCTTCGAGCAGAGGCACGAAGAGATCGTGGCGTGGCGGCATACACTGGAAACGGTTCACACCGCTGTGATGCTACTGCTTTCCCTCATAAGGGGCAGCACAACACCCACCAGAGAGATTGCTCCAGGTGGTTTTTTTCAGCAGAGCCTCGACGCGCAATCACCCGCACAGCTGATCCGCGTGGGCCTGCCGCGGGAAAGCAATCTTTTTGCAGAGATCAGCGGCGGCAAGCACCGCTTTACCATTCGATTTCTAGAACCTTCCCAAGTAGAACGGGCGACACAAACCAAGCAGGATACGACCTTCTTTCTTAACTGCTGTATTCTTTAAGATAGGATTGGAGGAGATTTGAAATCAGTACGCTGCCCAACCTGTAAAAAATCTTTCGATTGGGATACCAAGCCGGATTCTCGCCCCTTTTGTAGCGAGCGCTGTCGCCTGATCGATTTGGGCGATTGGCTAGAAGAGAAACACCGCATCCCTGAAGACACGGGATCTAAAGCATTCTTACCGCCTGAAGATGATCAGTATTAACCTTGCGCCCAAAGCGCACTGATTGCCGCGATACCCTGTCCACCCGCCATTTTAGCCTGCGGTATATGCTTTCTATCCAGTCCTCCCAACGCATAAACCGGCATATTTACATGCTTCAGGTGCTCGGAGAACTGATCCCAGCCAAGGGGATTCGCTTGAGGATGGCTGGCCGTTGCCAACACAGGGGACAGCACGCAAAAGTCCACCCCCAAAGCCGCGGCCTGCTCAAGTTCACGCTGATTATGGCAAGAAGCTGCTAACCATTTACCTGAAGAGACAGGCCGATCAGACAGCTTCGTCAATTGCAGGCTGGTAAGATGAACACCATCCGTATCTATTTTATCAATCAGACCTAACGACGCATTGGCCAACATTTTCGCGCCATACCGCTGGCAAAGTTTATAAGCAGCAGCAGCAAGTGATCGATATTCATCATCCGAGAGCCCTGGTGCTCGCAATTGAACCAGTTTGATATCTTGATCCAATGAGACCTCCAAGCTCCGAAGGAAAGGCTTCATCGCCTTGGGGTCCGGCCCTGTTATCAGATAAGTATCTGGCAGTTTGAGCGCATTGCAGATGGGTCTGTCGGCCGCTGGCATGGGGTAATCATGAAGCGCCTCAATCGACACCCACTCAAGCGGCTGTCCTTCCATGCCATATGGTACGCCCGCATACTTGAGTATGCTGTGAACATCCAACCTCACGGTTTTTTCAGGATAGGCGTGTGTAATGGAGATCAAAGGCTGATGGGTAATCACCTCAATACCCAGTTCTTCACGGATTTCACGCCTTAATGCCTGGGCAAGATCTTCACGGCGCTCCACCTTACCCCCCGGGAACTCCCACAAACCACCCTGGTGTGTATGCTCCTGGCGACGCGTCAGCAGAATCTTTCCCTCGAGATTCTGGATAACAGCAACGGCAACATGGATCGGAAACATGATTCAGTTTTTTGATGGCAAGGGAGAAGGTTACAGACTACGAACGGTACTCGGCATTAATCTTTACATAATCATAGGAGAGATCACAGGTTAGAATGCGCGTTGAGGCATCACCACGACCGAGAGCAACCCGGATAGTCAACGCACTCTGATCCATCACTCGCTGGCCCGCCGCCTCGGTGTAATCCTTTGCACGGCCACCCTCTCTGACGATACATACATCATCCAGCCAGATCTTAATGGCATTAACATCCAGATCCGCAAGCCCTGCCCGTCCCACCGCAGCGAGTATCCTGCCCCAATTGGGATCAGAGGCAAATAAAGCAGTCTTTACCAGCGGAGAGTGGGCAATGGTATAGGCCACATCACGAGCCTCAGACTCGGTTTTGGCATCCTCCACCAACACCTCTACCAGCTTTGTGGCGCCCTCACCATCCAGGACGATCGCCCTGGCCAGATCCATACAGACGGCCTCTACTGCAGCACTAAAACAAGCAAACTCAGCGGAATCCTCATCCGTGATAGGTGAAGACTCACTTACCCCGGAGGCCATTAAGACACAGGCGTCGTTAGTCGATGTATCACCATCTACCGTGATCGAATTAAACGAGGGTTTAACAGCCGACTCAAGGCAGCGTTGCAACAGATGTCGATCAACCAACGCATCCGTTGCAATATAGGCAAGCATGGTCGCCATATCTGGACGGATCATACCAGAGCCTTTTGCGATACCCGTGATCGTGACGGTTCGCCCAGACAACTCAATCTGCTTCGATGAAATTTTGGGTACCGTATCCGTGGTCATGATGGCCCGAGCCGCCGTTCCCCAGCCCTGCTCGGTCAATGATGTCAGAGCATCAGGAATCGCCACTGCAATTTTCTCCAGAGGGAGAAGCTCACCAATAACACCCGTCGAGAATGGAAGCACCTGATTAATAGCGCAACCACGAGTAGCGGCCAATGTCTTGCAGGACTCTACAGCAGCGCTATGACCGGGCTTTCCGGTTCCAGCATTAGCATTGCCGGAATTAATCAACAGATAGCGCGGCATCGCCGTCAAGAGGTGTTCTCTAGCGACAGTAACCGGGGCCGCACAAAACGCATTTCGCGTAAACACCGCGGCACAGTTGCCACCTTCAGCAAGCTCGATAACAACCAGGTCATTGCGATTGTTGTATTTAATGCCCGCGCATGTAGCGCCCAGGCGAATGCCTGGAACAGGATGGAACACCAACGCTTCGTTGCTGGATCCTGTATCGTCAACCTTATCCAATAGACACCTACCCGCCAAGTCGCTATTACTCAATTTTCCCGTGACACTGTTTATATTTTTTCCCTGAACCGCAGGGACAAGGTTCATTACGACCTACTTTACGATCAGAACGTACAAAGGGTTGATGGGACGCATCATCTTCATCCGCACCGGGTAGCGGCTGTTCAGCCTGATCAGCAAAGCCGCCAAACTCTTCATGCTGGAATTGAAAATCTTCCTCACGCCGCTCAAGATGGGGGATATCCATTGTCTCTTGTGGCTGAATCTTCACCTTAGTCAGTACAGTCACGATCTCCTGTTTAATACTGTCCAGCATGCCTGAGAACATTTCATAGGCTTCCCGTTTGTACTCCTGCTTTGGATTCTTCTGTGCATAACCGCGCAAATGAATGCCCTGGCGCAGATAATCCATTGCGGCCAAATGCTCTTTCCAATTGGCATCCAGAATCTGCAGCATGATCGCTTTCTCATACATACGCAGATTTTCTGCACCCGCCAGTGACTCCTTCTCTGCGTATTCCGCTTCCAGCTGATCTAGAATACGCTGCCGCAAGGTCTCTTCATGCAAACTGTGATCAGCATCCAGCCACTTCTGAATAGGATAATCCAGATCATAATCAGCCTTCAGCGCCTCTGTCAGACCAGCCACATCCCACTGCTCATCCAAACTTTCTGGTGGTATATAGCGATTAATCAAGGCATTGATGACATCGTGCCTGATAGAGCTAATTGAAGCCGATACATCACCGGTTTCCATCAGCTCATCACGCTGTTCATAGATCACTTTACGTTGATCATTGGCCACATCATCATATTCAAGCAGCTGTTTACGAATATCGAAGTTGCGACCCTCAACCTTTTTCTGCGCATTGGCAATCGCCTTGGTAACCCAAGGATGCTCAATGGCCTCGCCTTCTTCCATGCCAAGTTTCTGCATAATGGCTGAGACACGATCAGAGGCAAAAATCCGCATCAGACTATCTTCGAGTGAGAGATAGAAGCGCGTGGAACCGGGGTCGCCTTGACGACCGGATCGACCGCGCAACTGATTGTCTACACGCCTGGATTCGTGGCGCTCTGTGCCCACAACGTGAAGACCACCCGCATCCAGCACTTGCTGATGCCGGATCTTCCAGTCACTGTTGATTTTTTCAATCGCTTCAGGGGTTACCGAATCGCCCAGCTCAGAAATCTCCATCTCGGGATTTCCACCGAGCACAATATCCGTTCCTCGACCCGCCATATTAGTAGCAATAGTCACTGCACCCGGTCTTCCGGCTTCAGCAACAATGTTAGCTTCACGCTCATGGTGTTTGGCATTCAGTACTTGATGGGGAACCTTCGCTTTATTCAACAATTCGGAGATCAATTCCGATGTCTCAATAGAGGCCGTACCAACCAAAACAGGCTGTCCACGCTTCACACATTCCTGAATATCTTGTGTAATCGCCTGATACTTCTCTGCCGAGGTGAGATAGACCAGATCACCCATATCGTCACGAACAGTTTCACGATTTGGCGGGATCACTACGACTTCAAGACCATAGATCTGCAGGAACTCAGGCGCTTCTGTATCGGCGGTACCGGTCATGCCGGATAGCTTGTTATACAGCCTAAAGTAATTCTGGAAAGTAATTGAGGCGAGCGTCTGGTTCTCTTTCTGGATCTCCACGCCTTCCTTTGCCTCAACAGCTTGGTGGAGACCTTCTGACCATCTTCTTCCAGGCATAGTACGACCAGTAAACTCGTCTACTATAACGATCTCACCATTGCGGACAATGTAATCAACATTTTTCTGGAACAGGGCGTGAGCCCGCAATGCACAGGTCACGTGATGCATCAGGCTGATATTGCCTGTGTCATACAGACTCGCATCCGCAGCAAGCAATCCCATATCGGCCAACATATCTTCGACGTGTTGATGCCCCTCTTCACTCAGGTAAACCTGTCTGGCCTTCTCATCGACAGAAAAATCCCCTGGCCCAAATGCGGGCTTGCCATCTTCATCGGCTTCAATAGGGTCCTGGCGGGTCAGCTTAGGTATTAGCTGATCAATCTTGGTATAGAGATCTGAGGTCCCATCTGCAGGGCCCGAGATAATCAACGGCGTACGCGCCTCATCGATTAAAATGGAATCGACTTCGTCCACTACTGCGAAATATTTCTCCCGCTGAACACGCTGCTCTGCACTGAAGGCCATATTGTCGCGCAGATAATCAAAACCAAATTCATTATTGGTGCCGTAGGTGATATCACAGGCATATGCCTCTCGACGATCAGCTGGCTTTACATGGAGATAGCCACCGGATTTCCCATCGTAACTATAGTCACAGATGAAAGAGTTATCTTCGCCTGCCCCACCCGATGACTGAATGACACCAACACTCATTCCAAGAAAGGTATAGATTCGCCCCATCCACTCGGCATCGCGCCGCGCGAGATAATCATTCACGGTGACGACATGCACCCCTTTTCCAGGCAATGCGTTGAGATATACCGCCAAGGTGGCTACCAGCGTCTTACCTTCACCAGTACGCATTTCTGCAATCTTGCCATCATTGAGCACCATGCCGCCGATAAGCTGAACATCGAAATGACGCATCTTCAACACCCGAAGACCCGCCTCGCGAACCACCGCAAAAGCTTCCGGCATCAGGCTATTAAGCGACTCTCCCTGCTCAAGCCGCTGTTTAAACACATCGGTCTTAGCCCGTAGCTCCTCATCAGACAGTTGCTGCATCTCAGGCTCCAAGCCATTGATCTGCGCAACCACCTTGTACATCCGTTTGATAAGCCGATCATTTCGACTACCGAAGACCTTCCTGAGAATCTTACTGACCATGGAAAAACTCTTGCTAATTAGAATTGATGCTCATAAAAACCCAAAGGGGCTGATGAGCAGAAAAAAACGATACGGAATGATACCGTAAAAAAGGGATTAATAGCAGGAAAAACATACCTGTCAGCCGGCTCGTGAGCCGACAGAAAAGGATAAATCAGTATAATGAATCAGCGTTTTTTACGGAGATACTTAGCCGGATCAATCGTTTTACCATTCTGCGCAATCTCAAAATGTACATGGGGACCGGTAGAACGGCCACTCGATCCCATTAACGCTATGGGCTGGCCCTTTGTCACCAGATCGCCCACCTTTACGAGGATGGTACTATTGTGACCGTAGCGAGTAACGTAGCCGTTCGAGTGCGCAAGCTCTATTAATTGGCCAAATCCACTCTTTTTACCAACCCAGGTAACGATTCCTGAGGCGACAGCGATTACATTGGAATTCTTCTTTCCCGCCACATCAACACCACGATGAAAGGCTTTTTTTCCGCTAAATGGATCATTTCTGTAGCCGTAACCTGAAGAGACCCAGCCTTTCTCCACTGGCCGACCGGACGGGACTAGCTCCTCAGCCAAACGGCTATTACGAATCAGACCTTCCAACAAATTCAATTTGTGCTCTCGATCCGAGATCACCAAAGAGAGTTGCTCCATCTCTGAAACCAAATCAGTAAGACTGACAGACTGAGCCGTCTCTGAAGAATCCAAACCGCCCCGGGCAGGCTCTTCGTCAAAATTGAATTCATCTTCATCCAATTTCCCGAGTTTGGCCAAACGCTCACCAAGGGCATTGATTCTGAGAATATGGGACTGCATCTGACCAAGACGCAACGCCAGAGCATCCAGATGCTCCTGAGTACGTCCCTTGGTATCCAGAATCTCCTCGCGTTGAGATAAGATCAAGTCATGCACAGCATCCGCAGTGGTTTCAACCACAACCGCGGACGGCTGTTCGCTCACACCCATCTGGTAACCAGCCCAAAGCGCGCCACCCATAAGCACCCCGAACAAAGGAATCACTGTGAAAGCGAGCTTGTACGGAGATAACGGACGACTCCCTTTTTTATGACAAAATCTTGAAAGGAGTATAATTTTCATGGATTGCGTATTAGACTCACGATTGCCTAGTTGAAAGATAATTCACCCACTGTGAAACTTCCGTGACACTCATCATCCATGAACCACCGACCGCTTCTCATCACAGACCTTTTTAAGGGCAAACAGGCCTTCAGGGATCTGATATCAAAATCCCAGGAACAACATGCACTGCTACTGCAAGTACGGCGCCTGATTCCTGCGCCACTCAATAGCCACTGTGCCGCAGCGATCAAAAAAAATACCCAACTGGTGATCTATGTCGATTCATCCACTTGGGCCAGCCGCTTGCGTTTTTCCGTTCGTGATCTCACTAAACAACTGAAATCCGAAAACATATCTGTTGAGCGAATTACGGTTCGCGTGCTAATCAAAACAAAAGCGGCGGTAACGAAAAGGGGTCCCCTTCGAAAAATGACCCCAGATAACGCGTCCATCATCAATCAGACAGCCGATGGAATAGCTGATCCTTCACTACGGGCCGCCTTAAAGCGGCTGGGAAAACATGGCATCAAATCTACTGATAAATAAAATCAGGTTGCCTGAACAGGTTTCATATAAGAAATAGGCACACTATCGCCCTCTTCAAATGTCACCTCTTCCCAGGCAGATTCATCGGCAATCAGCGCCTTCAGTAACTTATTATTGAGTGCATGACCGGATTTATAGCCACTGAATGCACCTATAAGACTGTGACCAAGCAGATAGAGATCACCAATTGCATCAAGAATTTTATGCTTTACGAACTCATCTTCGTAGCGCAATCCATCCTCATTGAGCACACGATAATCATCAACAACAATCGCATTACTCATGCTACCGCCAAGCGCCAGTTCGCGTTCCCGCAACATTTCAATATCACGTAAGAAACCAAATGTTCTGGCTCGGCTTACCTCTTTAACGAATGAGGTGGATGAAAAATCGATGGTGGCGGATTTGGTTCGTTCAGCAAATGCCGGATGGTTAAAATCGATACCAAATGAAACCTTAAAACCGTCAAACGGTTCGAAGGCGGCGTACTTGTCATCCTCTTTAACCATGACTTTCCGCTTGATACGAATAAAGCGCTTGGCCGCGTTCTGTTCTTCCACACCCGCTGACTGGATCAGGAAAACGAAAGGACCCGCACTACCATCCATGATGGGCACTTCTGGTGCACTCACGTCTACATAGGCGTTATCAATACCGAGACCCGCAAAAGCGGAGAGTAAATGCTCAACTGTCGAGATCCGAAAACCACCCTGTTCCAATGTTGTTGAGAGACGCGTGTCTCCCACATTATCAGGCCTGGCGGGTATCTCTACTGGCTCTTCAAGATCAACTCGCCGGAAGACGACGCCAGTATCTATAGCAGCAGGTCTCAACGTGAGATAAACCTTCTCTCCCGTATGCAGACCAACCCCAGTAGCACGAATAACATTCTTAAGCGTACGCTGCCGTATCATGTCGCTTGTATTCCCCAATATTCCGGCCCTGTTATTAAACGGCCGGATGGTATCACACAATCATCCCAGCAAGCCAAATATGACTCAGCAGGTCAATTTATGTGTAAAAGTTATAGTGCCAGGCCCAGTTATATCGCTTTTAGAAACCTGCGCCCCCGTACCCATTAGGGTAATCCCTTATTAAGTACCAGTTTCACCCTCTTTTTGCAAGTTTATTTCACCTTTTTGACGTATATGTGAATCTTGAAAGATCCGTTACAAGAATCCTTCTTTCGCTCCGTGACGAACTATAATCCCATCAACCGATTAATCAGCCTGTCGACGCAGAAAGGCAGGGATATCCAAGTAATCCATGTTGTGCTCTTTTGCTGCCTCTACGTAGGATTTTGCCGCCTTACGTACTATGGTTGGACTATCCATTTCACGATAGTCTGCGGGACCTGGAGCAACTACGTCAGAATTTACCAACCTAACAGGTGCAACATCTTCTACCACGGCCGGTTTTATCACCACATTGGCAAGTGAACCCAATCCCGTTGCTACCACCGTCACTCGCAATTCATCGCTCATTTCAGGATCAATCACCGTCCCCACAACAACGGTTGCATCATCACAGGCAAACTCCTTAACCGTGCTACCCACCTCATCAAACTCACCGATTGATAGATCAAGGCCCGCCGTGATATTGACCAGAATACCCTTGGCTCCAGCCAGATTGACGTCCTCAAGAAGTGGACTGTTGATGGCCTGCTCGGCAGCATCACGCGCCCGGTTTTCACCTTTAGCACAACCTGAACCCATCATGGCGGTTCCCATTTCGGACATGACTGTGCGAACGTCCGCGAAATCCACATTAATAAGGCCGGGTCTGGTGATCAGTTCAGCAATACCTTGCACCGCACCTTGCAATACATCATTCGCTGACTTGAATGCGTTAAGCAGACTCATATCGCGACCTAATACAGCCAACAGTTTTTCGTTGGGTATTGTGATCAGTGAATCAACATATTGACTCAGTGCTTCAATCCCCTTTTCTGCAATCTGCATCCGCTTGGTGCCTTCAAAAGGAAATGGCTTGGTCACAATGGCCACCGTGAGGATACCCATCTCTCTGGCCACTTCGGCAACAACTGGGGCCGCACCCGTTCCTGTGCCACCACCCATACCAGCCGTGATAAACACCATGTCACTGCCTTGCAACGCCTCATGAATGCGATCACGGTCTTCCATGGCCGCATCACGCCCGATATCAGGATTTGCCCCGGCACCCAACCCCTTTGTGATGTTAGAACCGAGTTGCAACAGTGTTCTGACCTGGCTGTTTTTAAGGGCCTGTGCATCGGTGTTAGCGCAGATAAAATCTACTCCTTCGATACTGGCATTCAACATATGATTTACGGCATTACCGCCGCCACCGCCGACGCCAACGACCTTAATCACTGCGTTTTGACTATATGCATCCATCAACTCAAACATGTCACTCTCCTCAATATCCAGGCCCTGATCAACGGCCACCTGAAAAACTGTTAATTATTCAAAAAGTATTAGAAGTTGCCTTGAAACCAGCTCTTCATTCGATCCCAAATTGCCTTAAACCCGTTACCCCCTGGGAGATCCTGCAATCGCCCCGTCTGGTTCTGCTGCCCAAATAGCAACAGACCCACACCTGTTGCGTAAATCGGATTTCTCACCACATCTACAAGCCCTGTTACGTACTGGGGAACCCCCAGCCTTACCGGCATATGAAAAACCTCCTCTGCCAGTTCAATCAGCCCCTCCATTTTTGAACTGCCCCCCGTTAACACCACACCCCCTGCTATCAAATCTTCAAAACCACTGCGCCTCAATTCCGCCTGCACCAAACCCAATAACTCTTCGTACCGTGGCTCAACTACCTCGGCAAGCGTCTGGCGTGCTAATCGCCGCGGTGGACGATCGCCAATACTGGGCACTTCGATGGTTTCATCGCTGGCCGCAAGTTGCGTCAACGCACAGGCATACTTGATCTTGATCTCTTCGGCATGCTGAGTCGGGGTACGCAATGCGACAGCGATATCATTGGTTACCTGGTCACCCGCAATGGGAATTACCGCGGTATGGCGAATTGATCCCTCGGTAAAGACGGCGATATCCGTGGTTCCACCGCCGATATCAACAATACAGACACCCAACTCTTTCTCATCATCACTCAGCACCGCATAGCTTGAACTAAGCTGTTCAAGAATCAGGTCATCCACTTCAAGGCCACAACGCCGAACACATTTGACTATGTTCTGTGCAGCACTCACCGCACCTGTCACCATGTGCACCCGTGCTTCTAAACGCACGCCTGACATACCGATCGGTTCACGTATTCCTTCTTGCTCATCGATGATAAATTCCTGTGGCAAGATATGCAGAATCTTCTGGTCGGCCGGTATAGCAACAGCTCTGGCAGCATCAATAACCCGCTCCACATCACTGTGGGTAACCTCACGATCTTTGATTGCAACAATACCGTGTGAATTAAGACTACGAATGTGATTGCCGGCGATCCCCGCATGCACTGAGTGGATCTCACATCCAGCCATCAGCTCGGCCTCTTCAAGTGCGCGCTGAATCGATTGAACGGTCGATTCGATATTCACGACCACACCTTTCTTCAATCCCCTTGATGGATGGGAGCCAATGCCGATAATCTCAATCTGCTTATCAGGTTTAATCTCACCCACAATGGCGACGACTTTCGAGGTGCCAATATCTAACCCAACAATCAGATTTCTTTCTGTCTTTTTGGTCATTAAAGCCTTTCCTCGCCAATAGGGGAGTTATCCACCCGTTGACTGCATTGAGCATTTACTCTGATCGAAATCAACTTGCATCTCCCCAAAGCACAGCCACACCATTGGCATATCTCATATCAACTCGCTTGATCTTGTGTTTTTCATTCTGCTCAAGGCGGGGATAAAGCTGAACAAATCGCTCAATCCTTCCTGCCGTATTTTTATTACCCAGCTTCAACTCGATACCCTGTACCAAATCGATCGTCCACGCACCTCTGCCATCCATAGCCAGCTTTGCAATCACCAGGCCCAGCGCTGTGAACCTGTCACCCAGTTGTTTAAACTGGCTTACTACTTCCACTGCATGTTCAGTGGGACCCTCCAGCCAAGGGAGATCTTTTTTTATCGATTCGACATCAGGAGTGAAAACCCCTCCTCTGTCATTCACCAACTGATTACCGCCCCAGCGTGCCAGAGGTTTCTGTTCTTCTACCCACATGTTCAATGTTCCAGGCCAGATCCGTCTTACTGTCACCTGATCAACCCACGCAAGCTTCAACGCTTCAGCCCGTATACGGTCAAGATCGACTGTAAAAAAGTTACCTACGATAGCCTGACTTACTGCCTGCTCTAGGGTGCGACGATCAAGGTTTTTAAAGTCGCCATCAATACGCACAATCTTCAACGGTAAAACAGCGGGATCACGCAGGGTAACCACGCCCCAAGCAGCCGCGCCACCAAGCAACATCAAGACGGAAGTAAGCGACAACCAGCGCGTGACCAATCGCCAATTCAGCCTGTTCTGCACCGCAGCCGTATCAGTCCGTTTTGTCCGGCCATTTGCACTCATTAGTCAATTACCATGCTGGCTGACAAAATGCGCCACACCAACTCATCAAAATCTATTCCCTCGGCACGGGCAGCCATCGGCACCAAACTATGACTGGTCATACCGGGCACTGTATTAACTTCAAGTAAATAGGGATTAGCCTCTGCATCAAGCATGATATCCACCCTACCCCAGCCTTTTGCACCTACCGCACGAAACGCCTTTTCGGCAAGTCCTTTCAAGGCGATCTCTTGATCACTATCGAGACCACAGGGACAGTAATAGCCGGTTGAATCTGCCTGGTACTTTGCGTCATAGTCGTAAAAGGTATGAGGTGTCTCAATACGAATCAGAGGAAGTACCTGGTCATCCAGAATTGAGGCGGTATATTCACTTCCTGTGACCCACTTTTCAGCCATCACATCAACGTCATAGCCGCCAGCCTGCTGCCAGGCCGCTTTCAATTCTTGACGACTCTCAACCTTTGCCATTCCGATACTTGATCCTTCATGGGATGGCTTAATCATCAGAGGAAAACCCAGTGACTCTGCGCGCTCAATATCCTGCTCACTCTCTAACATGATAAAGTCAGCCGTTGGCAAACCCAGCCCCTGCCAAAGCAACTTGCAGCGATACTTATCCATACCCAGCGCCGATCCAGCAACACCACTTCCGGTGTAAGGCATGCCGATACTCTCTAACGCCCCCTGGATCACGCCATCTTCACCACCCCGTCCATGCAGCATGATGAATACTCGGTCATACTCTTCCTGCTGTAATAGGCTCAGAACATCCTGCCCTGCATCCACACCATGTGCGTCAACGCCCCGTCGCACCAACGCCGCAAGCACAGCCTGGCCACCTTGCAACGAAACCTCGCGTTCAGCAGAGAGACCTCCCATCAACACAGCCACCTTGCCGAAATCTCCTGCTAACCGTGTCATTGCATTTCCTCCGAATCCCCAACGACATGCACTTCTGTCATCAGATCAACACCACTTGATTCTTTTACTCGCTGCCTGACAACATCGATGAGCTGCTCGATATCTGCCGCCGTAGCTGTACCGGTATTAATAATAAAATTGGCATGCTTCTCTGATACCTGTGCACCACCAAGCGTCAGACCCTTCAACCCTGAAGCCTCAATTAATCGAGCAGCAAAATCGCCTTTTGGATTTCTAAACACTGAACCACAACTGGGCTGACCAATGGGCTGACTGCTGTTACGACGCTCAAGTAAAGTTCTTATCTGTTGCTGACTCGTTGTCACATCACCAATCTCGAGCGACAGAGTCGCGGCAAGAAACCATTCACCTGCGGGACGCTCAACATGTCGATAGCTCACGCTAAAATCTTCTGGTAGTCGGCTATGTACACGTCCCGATCTATCAACCGTTTCAACCGCAACAACATGGCTCCAGGTTTCACCACCAAAGGCACCCGCATTCATCGCCAACGCCCCACCAAATGTACCGGGTATTCCTGTAAGAAACTCAACACCGCACAACCCTTGCCGTGCGGCAAAGCGTGCCACTCTTGCGCAAGTAACACCCGCCTCAATTCTCACCGTTGTTTCTGAGATCACAGAGATCTCATCTAACTTTCCCTGGGTCGCGATTACTGTACCGGCGAAGCCCCCATCTCTGATCAATAGATTGCTACCCAACCCCAACCACAACAGCGGTTCATCTTTTGGCAACGAACACAGAAACTGCGCCAAGTCGTCACTGTCCGCAGGTTGATAAAATTGACGAGCAGGCCCTCCAACGCGCCACGTTGTATAGCGCGCTAACGGTTCATTAAAGCGCAGCTCACCGCGCAATGAAGGACTGTTCTGTACCGCCATCACGGCCTCTTTTTCCCCTGCTTAAAACTTGGAAACGGTCTTTTTTGAGCAGCCTGGATCACTCGACTTTCTGCACTCTGTTGTTTGGCCGGAATCATATAGCTTCCTTTAAGGGATTCCCCACACCCCATGTGCAGTCGGCGCATCATATTAAAAATCATTGAGCCTCCCCTTGCCTCTTGAACCAATCAGGCAGTAAGGCAGCCACTTGTCCTATATCACCGGCACCCAGGGTTAAAACAATGTCATCGTCTTTAATAATGCCGTCCAGTAGCTGGGGTAATTCACCAATCGGATCAACAAATACCGGATCAATTTTTCCCCGAGTACGAATAGCACGACTCAGTGCACGACTGTCAGCACCCGCTATCGGTGTCTCACCAGCCGCATAGACCTCGGCTAACACCAGTACATCAGGTCGTGATAACACCTGTGCAAAGTCATCAAACTGCTCTTGAGTACGGGTATAACGATGCGGCTGAAACACCAGCACAAGCCGCCTCTCAGGCCAGCCTTCACGCACTGCATCCAGAGTGGCCGCCACCTCTCTTGGATGATGCCCGTAGTCATCCACCAACATGATTTGGCGGCCATCACCGAGTTGGCACTCTGTCGCGTTGAAGCGGCGACCAATCCCTTCAAATTTCGCTAACGCCTGCCTTATCTCTTCAATGCCTACTCCCACTTCGCGGGCAACAGCAATGGCAGCCAAGGCATTCAGCACATTATGCCGACCCGGCATGTTGAGGGTGACATCAAAATCCGCCTCACCCTGTGCACTCACTGTGAAATGAGTGCGCAGTCCTTGCTGCCTTATCTGTGTCACACGTAGATCAGCATCCTCCGACTCACCATAGGTGATCACCTGACGTGTTACCTGCGGCAGTAATCCTCGCACCTCATCATCATCAATACAGAGAATGGCCAAACCATAAAAAGGAAGGTGATGCAGAAACTCAATGAAGGTCTGGCGTAACCGATTAAAATCACCACCATAAGTGGTCATATGATCTGCATCGACATTGGTGACAATGGCCATCATCGGTTGAAGATAGAGAAAAGAGGCATCACTCTCATCCGCCTCTGCTACCAGATATTCACCTCCGCCGAGACGCGCATGGGTGCCTGCTGAATTCAGGCGACCGCCTATCACAAATGTCGGATCAAGATTACCCTCTGCCAACAAACTCGCCACCAGGCTCGTGGTTGTGGTCTTTCCATGGGTTCCTGCCACTGCGATACCAAAATGAAAACGCATCAATTCCGCCAGCATCTCCGCACGGGGCACTACCGGAATGCGATTTTCGCGCGCCATTTTTACTTCGGGGTTATCATCTTTCACGGCAGTCGAGATGATCACTGCATCGGCACCGGCAATATTGGTGTCCGCATGTCCAATATAGATCGTCGCACCTTGTTTAGTGAGGCGATTAATAGCTGGATTGCTTTTTAAATCAGACCCGGTGATCTTGTAACCGAGATTCAACATAACCTGAGCAATACCATTCATACCGGAGCCGCCGATACCGACAAAATGCAAATGACGAATACGCCCCATCGTCGCTGCGGCTAACCTGCGCTGTTTTCTCTCACCCTTATTCATCGGGCCATGATCTCCTCACAATAATCAGCGACACACTTTGTTGCGTCAGGCATTGACACTGAGCGCGCCTTAGCGGCCATCTGAATCAACTGCTCACGATCTTCAAACAACGGTAACAACTCATCTGACAGACCTTTCTGTTCCAGTTCAGATTGCGGAACAAGTTTGGCTGCATTCACATTCACCAGGTAACCCGCGTTCTTGGTCTGGTGATCATCGACGGCATAGGGATAAGGAACCAGAAGAGATCCCACACCTGCGGCCGCCAGTTCAGAAACGGTTAGTGCACCTGAACGACAAATCACCAGGTCTGCCCAGCCATAGGCTTCAGCCATGTCTTTAATAAAGGGCGTCACTTCGGCATCAACACCAGCAGCGCTATAAGCAGCACGCGTGGCATCCGCTTTATCACGACCCGCCTGATGACGTATCACGGGACGTTTTATGGCATCCATTCCAGCAATAATAGTGGGGACAGCCTCATTCAATGCTTGTGCGCCCAATGAGCCACCAATCACCAGCAGCCGAACCGGGCCCTGTCGGTCCCGCATACGCAATTCAGGATTATCTAACGCGACGATATCCCTGCGAACAGGATTACCGCAGGCCACAGCACCGGTACCTTGCGCAAAGCTATTTGGAAAAGCCTCAAAAACCCGCACTGCAAACTTGGCCAACCAATTATTGGTCATGCCCGGCACTGCATTCTGTTCATGTATAACCAAGGGGATGCCCAGCAGCTTCGCCATTAATCCACCCGGCCCCGCAACAAATCCGCCCATACCAAGTACCACTTGCGGTTTTCTGGTCTTCAACACGCCTCTTGCTTGAAACAGTGCGGTTGTCAGTTTGAATGGCGCAATCAACCAACGCATGAGACCTTTTCCACGAAGTCCTTTGATATCGATTAAGTGAATATCAAACCCATGCTCCGGAACGACTCTGGATTCAAAACTATCGCGGCTACCAAGCCAGGAAACGAACACGCCTCTTTCGCGTAACGCTTCCGCTACCGCCAACGCAGGAAAGACGTGTCCACCGGTACCCCCTGCCATGACCATCACACCACCGCTCACTGAACACCCCCTTGCTTAACCGCATCAGGTCTATTCAGTTCATAATCAATGCGTACCAGCATCGCCACGACGAGCATTGCCACAATAATGCTGTTGCCACCGTAACTCATCAAAGGCAGGGTTAATCCTTTTGTCGGGAGCAGACCTACATTGACACCCATATTGATAAACGCCTGCATCCCCAACCAGAGGCCCAGGCCGTATGCCACATAGGCAGCAAACTTCTGATTAACACGCTCCGCTCTCATTCCAGTCCTAAAGGCTCTCCATACGATCACGGCAAACAATGCGATAACCACCAGGGTGCCAAACAGACCAAACTCCTCACCAATAACCGCCATTAGAAAATCAGTATGCGCCTCTGGCAGGTAAAACTGTTTCTGAATGCCACTTCCCAGGCCAACCCCAAACCACTCGCCTCGCCCAAAAGCAATCAGCGCCTGTGCTAATTGATAACCACTGTTCTCAACATCAGCCCAAGGATCAAGAAATGCTGTTACACGCTGCAAACGATAGGGTGACAGCAAGACCAAACCAACCAGGGAGGTTCCGGCAAGACCGATCAGAATGGCGAACTGCCATAAAGGCACTCCGCCTAAAAACAGCATGCCCATTGCTGTCGCAAGGATCACCGTGGTAGTGCCAAAATCAGGTTGGACCATAATCAGAGAACAAGCGACCACCAACAGAAGCATGGGTTTTATAAAACCCCAAACACTCAATGCCACTTCAAGCTGACGGCGCACAAGATAGCCTGCAATATAAACCACCATAAAGAGCTTCATAAACTCAGAGCTTTGGAGATTAAAAGGGCCAAGCGGAATCCAGCGAGTCGCACCATTCGCCTCACGCCCGACCCCAGGAACTAACACCAACATCAAAAGAAACAGACCGACAAAATAGAGTACTGGGCCGGACCGTTCCCACTGTGCAACGGGGATCTGCGTAATGATCAGGCTACCGACAAATCCCAATGCAATCGCTATGAGGTGTCTGTTTATAAAGTAGAAGGGCGCATCAGTAATACGATGCATCGATGCCGACGCCACCATCACCAGGCCTAGACCTAACAAACCCACGGCGGCGAAGATCAAAGGATAGTCCAGATCTGGCACAAGTTGCCGACTCTCTCCCACTGTAGCCTGTCTGTGAATCATCACACTCAAGGTATTAACCTCGCCACCGCATCAACAAAAGAGTCACCGCGTTGTTGATAATTTTTAAACATATCGAAACTTGCACAGGCCGGCGAAAGTAGTACTCGATCACCTGGCTCTGCACAATTGGCTGCCAATTGAACGGCATCATCCATATCAACTGCATTGATCATAGGTGCAGCATCACCTATTGCTTGAGCAATCTGAGGTGCATCCTGTCCTATCAGAATCACCGTGCGAACATGACGACCGACAACTGGGGCTAGCAGTGAAAAATCAGCATCCTTTCCAACGCCACCAGCAATCAGAATGGTTTTTCGATCATCACCGGAAGACAGGCCCTCCAATGCCGCTATACAGGCGCCCACATTGGTACCTTTAGAATCGTTATACCAACGCACATCATTGGATTCTTTTATAAACTGGGTTCGATGACTGAGCCCGGAAAAACGTTTCAAGGTTTCAACCATACTGTCATGCGATAACCCCAGCACCGCACCCATAGCAAGTGCCGCCAAGGCATTGGCTGTGTTATGCAGGCCTGGAATTTTCAATTCCGCGGTTTGAATTAGCCGTGTGTCACCACAACAAAGCCAATCTTTCCCATCAACTGTGCGCACACCATACTCATCGGCGTCCGGCTCATGCAGTGTAAAAAACCGTACCGAGGGGATATCACGACACATCGCCATAACCATTGGGTCATCACGATTAAACAGTGCAACTTCTGCATGTTGATAGATGGATGCTTTAGTAGTGGCGTAATCCTGCAAGTCACGATAGCGATCCAGATGATCGGGTGAGATATTGAGAACCACTGACACCTTGGGGGCAAGACTTTCGGTAGTCTCTAATTGAAAGCTGGAGAGCTCAATTACATACAGCTCTACTTCATCATCCAATAACGACAACGCCGGATCACCAAGATTGCCACCTACGGCAACACGCAGACCTGCATGCTGAGCCATCTGGCCCAACAAGGTTGTCACTGTACTCTTGCCATTAGAACCGGTTATCGCGGCAATCGGTGCCTTTACTGCACGTGCAAACAGTTCAATATCACCGACAACCGGGACACCTCTGGCGATGGCTTGCTGTATCAAAGGCTCACTCATTGGTACACCGGGACTGATCACCAACTGTTCGGCAGCTTCAAATGCCGCCGCATCAAATCCACCCAGGAAAAGTGCAATGTCTGGCAACTCTTGATTCAACTCGGCAAGGCCGGGCGGTCTTTCCCGACTATCGGTGATCGCGACAGCCACACCCCGTGCAGATAAATAGCGCGCACAGGAGAGCCCGGTCTTACCAAGACCTACTATCAAGCTCTTCTTATCGTGTGGCGCTTCTTTTCCCATGAATCTCTCTATGCCTCTGCTTAACGAATTTTCAGACTAGCCAATCCCACCAATACGAGAATTACGGTGATAATCCAAAACCGCACAATCACTCGAGGCTCGGGCCACCCCTTCAATTCAAAATGGTGGTGCAGCGGGGCCATGCGGAAGATACGCCGGCCGGTCAGTTTAAAAGAGGCCACCTGCAACATGACCGAAACCGTCTCCATGACAAACACGCCACCCATAATCAACAAGACCAGTTCCTGACGGACTATTACGGCAACCACACCGAGCGCGGCGCCAAGCGCCAAGGCACCCACATCCCCCATAAAGACTTGCGCCGGATAAGCGTTAAACCAAAGAAAACCTAACCCTGCCCCAACGAGTGCCCCGCAAAAGATCACCATTTCACCGACACCCGGCAGATGAGGGATCAACAAATAGTTGGCAATTTGTGCATGCCCTGAAGCATAAGCAAATATTCCCAATGCACCCGCCACGAGAACGGTAGGCATAATGGCAAGGCCATCTAATCCATCGGTAAGATTCACCGCATTACTGGTACCGACGATAACGAAATAACCCAGCACCACAAACCAGGGTCCCATATCAATCACAATCTGTTTAAAAAATGGAATGATCAGCTGAGTCTCTGCCGGCAATGAAGCGGTAGTGAACAACACATAGGCAGCCCCAGCACCTACTATGGACTGCCAGAGATATTTGAAACGCGCCGACAGGCCACGTGAATCATTTAGTACGAGTTTTTTGTAATCGTCATAAAAACCAATTACACCGAACAGCAGTGTAACCAGCACAACAATCCAGACATATCGATTACTCAAGTTAGCCCACAACAAGGTACTGACCGCTACTGCCACGAGTAACAGTGTACCTCCCATAGTCGGGGTACCTGCCTTGGAAAGATGACTCTGCGGACCATCATTACGTACTGTCTGGCCAATCTGGTGATGTGTCAGGCGACGAATCATCACAGGCCCGACAATGAAAGAGATCATCAACGCCGTGAGGATCCCAAGGATGGCCCGTAATGTGAGATACTGGAATACGCTAAATCCACTGCTGAATTGGGTTAGGTATTCGGCAAGATAAACGAGCATCTCAGACTGTCTCCGGATCGACAAGTGCATTAACAATCAATTCCATGCCTGCGCGACGCGACCCCTTTACAAGAACCCGATCACCCGACTGCAACTCCTGTTGCAGTGTCTCTATCAATTGTTCACGTGTATCGAAGGCCACTCCACCCTGCCCAAAAATGCGCACAGCTTCTCCCGCAGCACCTACAGTACAGAGGCGATCAATTCCAGATGTTTTCGCATAAGCACCAAGCTCCTGGTAAAAAACAGTGGTACCCTCGCCTAATTCACCAAGCTCACCGAGCAGAACGTATCGACGGCCCGGTGCTGTTGCGAGAACATCGATAGCCGCCATAACCGAATCAGGATTGGCGTTGTAGCTATCATCGATGAGCAGCACACCATCACGCCCTATCCGTGGCTGCAATCTTCCCTTAACAGGTTTTATTGAGGCGAGCCCTGTTACGACATCTTCACTGGTTGCGCCCAATTGCAAGGCGGCTGCAATGGCGGCCAATGCATTTAGACGATTATGTTCACCGGCCAATGCAAGTGAAACCGTCAAAGCACCCAATGGAGTAACCACAGAAAAGTGTGAACTAAAACCTGATGCATCCCACTGCAGCGTCGCCGTGCCTGGACTCGTGATATCCGCAGGCTGGTTGATACCAAAGGTACACACCCTCCTTCCTCCGGCAACGCCTAACCAGTACGGTGCAAAATTATCGTCAGCATTGAATACAAAGCAGCCGGTTTCTGCGAGACCCGATACAATTTCACTCTTCGCCTTGGCGACGCCTTCGAGAGAGCCAAAGCCTTCGAGATGTGATCGGCAGGCATTATTTAGCAACGCCACATCCGGTTTAGCAATTTTACTCAGATAATCAATTTCACCCGGATGATTGGCACCCATCTCAATGACCGCATACTGATGCTCCTGTAACCGCAACAAGGTAAGAGGCATGCCAATATCGTTATTGAGATTACCCTGGGTTGCCAATACTGATCCCCTATTCCCGAGAATCGCTGCAATCATCTCTTTAACTGTGGTCTTGCCATTACTACCCGTTACCGCCACAACAGCCGCAGCACTCTTCTGTCGCCAAAGTGCAGCCATTTGCCCTAACGCTATTCGTGTATCTGCAACGATCAACTGTGGACAATTAAGCGTCGTTTTATGATCGACAACAACGGCCACTGCTCCTGATTCAACGGCACTCCCAAGATAATCATGCCCATCAAAGCGCGGGCCTTTCAGGGCAACAAACAGAGCCCCGCTGGACAATGAACGTGAATCTGTGCTGACTGATGAGAAATGAATATCTTCACCCACGACCTGTGCATCAAGATGCGTTGCCAGTTCTGAGAGTTTCAGCTCGATCATGCCTTCACCCCGGCAAGCGTCTTCTGCACCTGTTCCCGATCACTAAAGTGAAGGACCTGATCACCTACCAACTGATAGGCTTCGTGCCCTTTACCTGCAACCAGAATCAGGTCACCTGACATCGCTTTCGTAATACTTTTAGCAATGGCATCGGCACGATTTCTCATCACTAAGGCCTCTCCGGAATGCTGCATGCCGGACAGAATATCTTCGATAATCATTTCACCTGACTCACTGCGCGGATTGTCGTCCGTAACAATCACTTGATCAGCGAGACGCTCCGCGATGGCACCCATGATTGGACGCTTAGCCCTATCCCGGTCACCACCACAACCAAATACACAGACCAAACGCCCACCTACATGCTCGCGCAGTGCAATCAATGCCTGTTCCAACGCGTCGGGTGTATGAGCATAATCAACCACCACAAGGGGCTGATTACCACCGCCAAAACACTCCATCCTTCCCGCTACTGTTTTAAGCCGAGACAGTTTTTCCAGTGCTACCTCAAAGACAATTCCTCGATATAACATGACAGCGAGTACAGCCAGCATATTGCTCACATTAAAGCGACCTAACAGACGACTCGTGATATGGCCTGCACCCCAACTACTTTCAATACTCAGCGACATGCCCTTACAATCTGGAATGATTGCGGCCGCATTGATCCATCCATCCAACTGATCATTGTTCGCAGCGGTTGCGGTATAGCCAATTTTTCGTACACTCTGTGGCAAACTCTCAAGAATGCGAGCACTAAACTGATCGTCCAGATTAAGCACGGCACAGTTTAATCCTGGCGTAAAAAACAAACGCTTCTTGGCATCTGCGTAAGACTGCATAGTTTGATGGTAATCAAGGTGGTCTTGTGTCAAGTTGGTCAGCACGGCAACATCAAAACTAACAGCAGCCGCTCGCCCCTGATCCAGGGCATGAGATGAAACTTCCATGGCCACCATATCGGCGCCACGACTTTTAAGATCTTTTAACTGGGCCTGCAGTTTCACTGCATCGGGGGTGGTGTGACTTGCGTCTTCCAGGGAACCCAACAACCCATTCCCTACGGTACCAATCACACCGCATACATGCTCAGGACTGAACACTTGCGCCAGATAGTGACTACAGCTGGTTTTACCATTGGTGCCAGTAATACCGACCACTGACACTGTCTGACTCGGGTCACCATAGAAACGTCCAGCGATAGCACTGACATGCGTGGATAGATCAGCGAGTGGATAGAGCGGAATGGAAACGCTCTCGGCCAACGTTGTGATATCTGCCACCGACCAATTTTCATCAGGCTCACATACAACGGCAACCGCTCCGCGATCAATCGCTTGCTGTAAAAACTCAAGTCCGTGATGGGTAACACCAGAGCAGGCAATAAAAAGCGTATCGGCCTCCACCTGTCGACTGTCCATGGTCAGGTGTTTGATCGTTTGATCAGCTTCTTCAGCATTAATCCAACCCGCCAACAATTCGCGCAGTTTGATGTCCGCATGCTTCGCGGGAGTCGTCATCACTTGACTCCTCCACTGCCCGCCAACTTGACCATTGAATCATCCAGCGCATCTGGAGCAACATTTAGCATACGAAGTGCGCCGGCCATCACCGATGAAAAAACCGGGGCAGCTACAGATCCACCGTAATACTCGCCGGCACTCGGCTCATCAATCATCACAACCATAACGAGGCGCGGGTCACTGGCTGGCGCAATTCCGGCAAAAACAGAGATGTACTGATCGTCAGCATAACCACCGGAGATACTTTTTTTAGCCGTACCTGTTTTACCCGCTACGCGATAACCCGGCACTGCAGCTGCAGGGGCCGTACCCTCTTCAGTGACAACCGCCTCCATCATCTTGCGAACCAGCTTGGCCGTTTTCGCCTTCATGACCCGCTCACCTTTCACCGGCTCATCCTGGCGTATCAGCGATGTGGGATAACGCATACCATCACTCGCCAGCACAACATAGGCACGCGCTAACTGCAGGGGCGTTACTGACAGACCATACCCAAATGCCAAGGTTGCCTGATCGATTTCCGCCCAACGCCTGTAAGGCGCCAACTGCCCGGTTACCTCACCAGGAAATCCCGTACTGGTCGCCTCACCAAAACCCATCTTGGAAAAGAAACCCCAAAATTTCTCTTTAGGGAGATCGAGCGCAATCTTACTTACACCCACATTACTGGACTTCAGAATGACTCGACTGAGATCAATTGCCCCGTAGTTCCGATGATCCTTTACCTGATGCCGCCCTACTTTCATCGTGCCAGGCGCCGTATCAATGACCGTCCCCGGTGTATAGCGCCCAGATTCCAATGCTGCCGCTATTGTAAAGGGCTTCACTGTTGAGCCCGGCTCGAATACATCGGTTACAGCACGATTACGAAAACGCCCCACCTTTCCTTGCTTGCTGCCATTCGGGTTGTATGCCGGCTGATTTACCATCGCCAGAATCTCACCGTTACGCGCATCCAAAATCACCGCAGAGCCCGCCTTGGCCTTATTGCGCTGCACCGCACCCTTTAACTCCCGATAGGCCAGAAACTGCAGGCGACGGTCAATCGACGTAATCAGATCTTTCCCTGCCTCAGGCTCAAGAATATTTTCTACATCCTTAACCGCTCGAGCACGACCATCCTGTATGACCCGTTTTTTCCCAGATGTTCCCTGCAGCCATTCATCATAGGCCAGCTCCAAACCTTCCTGACCTTCATCATCCACATTGGTGAAACCAACTACATGGGCAAACACTTCTCCATCGGGATAATAGCGACGATATTCACGCTGCAATCCAACCCCGGCAATCTCGTTATCTGAAACGTACGCCGTCAACTTAGCGGCCCTATCTGGATTAATCCGACGTTTCAAATAGACAAAAGAGCGATCGCTTCTCCGCGCCAGGAGTTGACGCAAACTATCCAGGTCCATCTGCAAAATTTTGGCGATAGGCACTAAGATTCTGCTATCTGGCGAGAGTGTCCGTGGATTAGCCCAGACGGAATCAACCGGGGTACTGATGGCAACCGGCTCACCCAGCCTATCTTTAATCATGCCGCGATGGGCAGACATCTCTACAACACGCAGATGACGTCGCTGCCCTTCATTCTGCAGAAAATCTGTTTCAAATATCTGTTGATCAACCGCACGCCAAATAAGCAGGGAAGCAGCACCCATTAGCAAACCCAGCATGGTCCACCGCCGAGCTTGATAGCTTGGCAGTGCCTGCTCGAGCCTGCGAGCCTGTTTCAGACGCTTATTTCGGGTCTTGCCATTCATAGTTATGGTTTGACTACCACGACCTCTTCTGCTGTTGGTATGTGCATGTTTAACTTTTTACGTGCCATCTTCTCCACGCGTGCATGGGTAGCCCAGGTACTCTGCTCCAGCTGCAAGCGCCCCCAATCCACTTCCATCGCGTCACGCTCTGCACGCAACAACTGCAAAGCAACGAAATTTTTTCTTGATGCATATTTTGAATAAACAACACTGGTTGCCGTTACCAATAACCCAAAGGTCAAAAACAGCAACACGATCAACTGACCCCGGGTCACAATTTCCGCTCCGCCACACGCAGCACAGCACTACGCGCCCTAGGGTTTTTATCCACTTCTTGTCGCGACGGCTTGATCGCTTTCCCAATCAAATTAAGCGTGGCATTTCGCTGCTGCTCGGTCACAGGAATACCCACAGGAAATTGCTCACCCCGCGCTGCATCACGCATGAAGCGCTTAACAATACGATCTTCCAACGAGTGGAAACTGATCACGACCAGTCGCCCACCAGGGACGAGCACCCGTAATGATTGATCGAGACACGCCTTAAGATCTTCAAGCTCTTTATTGATATGAATACGGATTGCCTGAAAGCAGCGCGTCGCTGGATGCTTACCCTTCTCCCATGACGGATTAGCCGCAGAGACAATCTCTGCCAGACGACGGGTGGTTTCGATTGGGCGCTCATCCCTGGCTTCAGCGATTGCCCGGGCAATGCGCTTAGCAAAGCGCTCTTCACCATAGGTTTTAAATACCTGAACCATCTCATCGACCTCAGCAATCTTCAGCCAATCAGCCGCACTTACACCTGATGAGTTGTCCATGCGCATATCCAAGGGCCCATCATTGAGAAAACTGAAACCCCGTTCCGCTCTATCAAGCTGCGGAGATGAGACACCCAAATCAAGCAACACACCATTCACTTGACCTGTAATCCCCGCCTCTTCTGCAAATTGTTCAAGTGATGCGAAAGAGCCCTGCTTTATCTGGAAACGCTCATCATCCAAGAACATCTGGCTGGCGAACTCAATCGCATCTGGATCTTTATCTATTGCCAACAAACGTCCTGTCTTATCCAGCGCTTTTAACATCGCCGCACTGTGGCCGCCTCTTCCGAATGTGCCATCGATATAGCATCCACCAGGAATCATATTCAGGGCCTCCAGCGCTTCTCGAAAGAGCACTGGCAGATGTTGGTCCTTGTTACCCATAACTATATTGAGAGCGTTTCTAGATCAGCAGGCAGATCAAGGTCATCCAGATTCACCTCATCCAACCAACCATCACGCTGACTGTTCCAGCGCTCTTCATCCCAGAGTTCGAACTTATTACCCTGGCCGATGAGTACGGTATGCTTTTCCAGTTTTGCGAAATCACGTAAGGCGGGGGGCAACAAGACACGCCCCTGTGCATCCATTTCTACTTCTGTAGCATGCCCTACCAGAAGTCGCTGCAGATTACGCGCTGCCTTATTAAAGGAGGGTAGCTTCATCAGCTTGCGCTCAATCTCCTGCCACTCTGGCAGTGGATAGATCAATAGACAGTGATCACGATCGATCGTCACCACCAATTCCGAGGCACAACACTCCTGCAGCCGCTCGCGATAACGCGTCGGCACTGCCAAACGACCCTTGGCATCCAGATTGAGTCTGTTAACACCCCGAAACAAAGAACCTATCCCCCTTTTGGAATTCCAGCTTTCCAATAAAATCCACTTTTACCCACTTATCACCATAATAGGTACTGAAGTAAGGGGATGTCAAGGAAATCAACCCACCAAAACAGGCGAAAGTTCCTTTAAAGACAGGGAGTTAGATACACATCACAAAGCGAAAAATAGAGGACAAGACAAGAAAAAACAGCGTGATAAATTGTGGAGTTAATGTAACTTATCAAGATAATTAGAATTTAATTACTATATCGCTGTCATTTCAAGGTTTTCTGAATAAACGGGAATAATTGATGCTTCAAACACACATAACGCAGCACTGAACCTGGAGGGGGTATCCTTACCCGAGACACGATGAAAGAAGTTGGGAGTCGGCCTATAAGCCGGGTTCTGTCTTGAATGGCCATTCATCTGGGATGCACGTCACCGTACACCTCAAGCGACCTACCCGGGGACCGTGCGGACCACACGTGGCGATCGAATCGCCTGCCCCCCTATTTGGTCTTGCTCCGGGTGGGGTTTACCCTGCCACTGCTGTTGCCAGCAGCGCGGTGCGCTCTTACCGCACCATTTCACCCTTACCACCCAATCCGAAGATCGGGGGCGGTATATTTTCTGTGGCACTTTCCGTAGGCTCACACCTCCCAGGCGTTACCTGGCACCCTGTCCATCGGAGCCCGGACTTTCCTCCACTTTTTGCAAAGCAGCGACCATCCGGCCGACTCCCGGCGTGGAGGGTAGTCTCATACAGCACTATTGGCAAGTGTAAAACCGCCGAAGGGGGACTTGCCATCAAGCACCAATCTCCATAGTATTGACGGTTTTCTTGGATATTTGCGCCGATTTGCCGGATATCCAGTTGCCTGGTTTGGAGACTTAAGGATAACAACCATGTCGAGTGCATTAATGGCCACATACAAAAGACTGCCTGTGAGTTTCGAACGGGGCGAGGGTGTCTGGCTTTGGGACACAGAAGGCAAGCGCTATCTGGATGCCCTATCCGGCATCGCCGTTTGCGGTCTGGGCCATGCCCACCCGGCTATCCAAAAAGCGATTTGTGATCAGGCAGGAAAGTTACTGCACACATCCAACCTGTACGAAATCCCGCTGCAGGAAAAATTAGGCGAAAAGCTGGTAGCCCTGGCCGGCATGCAGAAGATCTTCTTTTCAAATTCGGGCGCTGAGGCCAATGAGGCCGCGATAAAAATCGCCCGGATGCACGGCCACCAAAAAGGCATTACTAATCCTGCCATTGTGGTAATGGAGAAAAGCTTTCACGGTCGCACCCTCGCCACGCTCTCGGCTACTGGCAATCGCAAGGTTCAGGCCGGCTTTGAACCGCTGGTTCAAGGTTTTGTGCGCATCCCGTTTGGTGATATCGACAGTCTGAAAAATGTGGCCGAGAACAGCCCCAATGTGGTTGCCGTGCTAGTCGAGCCAATCCAAGGCGAAGGGGGAATCAATATCCCTGCAAATGACTATCTGAAACAGATACGCAAGATTTGTGATGAACGAAAGTGGTTGATGATGCTGGATGAAATTCAGACAGGCATCGGACGTAGCGGTAAATTCTTCTCACACCAGCACCAAGAGATCGTTCCTGATGTCATGACCCTTGCCAAAGCATTAGGCAATGGCATGCCGATCGGTGCCTGCCTTACCAACGGTAAAGCAGCCGATGTGTTTGGCCCTGGGAATCATGGCACTACCTTTGGCGGCAATCCATTAGCTTGCCGGGTTGGACTAACCGTACTAGATACCGTAGAAAAACTTGATCTTTGCGCCCGGGCAGAGATGCTGGGCGCCAAGCTATTGGCCGATTTTGCTGACGCACTGGCCGATGTCATTGGTGTGGAGGAGATTCGAGGCCAAGGCCTGTTGATCGGCATAGAGCTGAACCGCCCCTGCGGTGAACTGGTTACCCTGGCACTGGAAAAGGGACTGTTAATCAATGTCACAGCCGACAACGTGATCAGGCTACTCCCTCCACTGGTGATGAAAAATGAGCAGGCGGACCAGTTGGTGGCCACACTTTCAGAACTGATCAAAGCATTTCTGAGTGAAGACAGCGACTAGAGTCTCTAGCCACGCAAGGTAAAGATTATGACAACGACTGCAAGTAAGCCCGTCAGACACTTTCTCTCGCTATTGGATTTCTCATCCGACGAGCTGCGCACTCTGATAAAGCGTGCGACCGAACTAAAGCAGATTCTGCGTTCAGGCGAGATCTATGAGCCACTGAAAAATCAGACCCTGGGGATGATCTTTGAGAAATCCTCCACCCGCACGCGCATCTCATTTGAGGCTGGCATTACACAGCTTGGCGGGCATGCACTGTTTCTCTCTTCCCGTGATACCCAGCTAGGCCGTGGTGAGCCGATTGAGGACAGCGCCAGAGTCATTTCGCGCATGGTCGATTGTGTAATGATCCGCACCTTTGAACATGCGAAAGTTCAGCTATTTGCAGCCCATTCCCGAGTACCCGTAATCAATGCATTGACCGATTTGCTGCACCCCTGTCAGCTCCTGGCGGATATGCAGACCTATTTCGAGCACCGCGGTGATATCGCTGGAAAAACCGTCACCTGGGTAGGCGATGGCAATAATATGTGCCACTCCTACATCAATGCCGCACGACAGTTTGACTTCAAACTCAATATTGCCTGCCCTGTTGGACACGAACCTGACCCCGATATATTGCAAGCAGCCGGTGATCGCTGCCAGATCATTCATAAACCGGTTGAAGCCGCCAGTGGGTCCGATCTTGTGGTAACCGACGTCTGGGCCAGCATGGGCCAGGAAGAGGAGCAGAAGCAGAGAGCAGTCACCTTTGCCGATTATCAGGTCAATGACCAAGTGATGGCTGAGGCCCATGCGGACGCCTTATTCATGCACTGCCTCCCCGCACATCGTGGCGAGGAAGTAACGGCCTCTGTTATTGATCGTGCTGACAGCGTGGTATGGGACGAGGCTGAAAATCGGATGCACTCACAAAAGGCCCTGCTCGAGATGCTACTCTGCTCCTGAATATTTCGATATGACCCGCCAGCGCATAGCGTGGTTCATGCGCTGGCAGAAAAATGAGCTAATCTTCCAGTCTAAATCCCACCTTGATCACCACCTGCCAGTGAGCCACCTTGCCATCGGCAATATGACCACGCGTCTCCACCACCTCAAACCAATCCATATTCCTGATACTTTTAGAGGCATGCGCTAGCGCGTTCTCCACGGCCTTATCTGAACTTTCAGTGGATGAACCCACCAATTCAATCTTCTTGTAACTATGCGAACTCATCAAAGATCTCCTTAACAAATCAATCACCGCACTATAAACCTAATAATTGCACGGATAACCCAACCTTGCCCGATTTTGTCATCCGTGGCAAAGTCCCCCGCCTGATTAGGGCATAAAAGCGAGCACGACTGTGAAACTCTCATACCAAGATCTCGGGCAGGGTATCTTCTGCATCGACACCTTCTATTATCGACCCAAACTGGACGGTTGCTACCTGATAAAAGAGGGGAATGAAGCGGCATTGATCGACACAGGCACCTCACACGTTGTACCGGCTGTCCTGGAGCTGCTGGCATTACAGGGGCTTCAACCTGAACAGGTCAAATATATCATTCCGACTCACGTACATCTCGATCATGCCGGCGGGACTGGTCAACTGATGGCGACACTGCCTAATGCAGAGATGGTCATACACCCTGCTGGGGCGCAACACATGATTCATCCTGAAAAAATCATAGCTGGCACCATTGCCGTCTATGGCGAAGAGGTCTTTAAGCAACGCTATGGTTCAATCATTCCAGTTCCTGAGTCGCGCACAATCGAGGCTGAGGACGGATTCGAACTCTTTCTTTCTGGACGAAGACTGCAGTGTCTGCACACACTCGGACACGCCAAACACCACCTATGCATCTGGGACGAGCAGAGTCGCGGCCTGTTTACCGGCGATACGTTCGGCATATCCTATCGTGAATTGGATACAGAGCAGGGTCCGTTCATGTTCCTGCCCTCCACGCCGATCGATTTCGATCCAGAGGCATGGCACCAGACCCTTGATAGGCTCACTGACTTGAATCCTAAACAGCTCTTCCTGACCCACTTCTGCCGAGTGGATCAGCCAGCTCTACGCGCACAATCACTGCACGAAGAGATCGATGCCTATGTGGCCATCGCCAAGAACGCGCACGGTGAACAGCGCGAACAACAGATCAAGGAAGCCATGAGCCAGTACTATCTTCAACGACTGCGTGCTCACGGATCAACCCTGCCTGAGCAGGAGATTGACGAAGTCCTGGGCATGGATATCGCGTTATGCGCCCAGGGAGTTGAGGTGTGGCTTAAACGCCAGGAAAAAAGCGGTAAGTGAAAGTGGAGTTTTTCAGGCAATTTGAGAGCAACATCAATCCCGTCGATCTACAGGAACTGCTGACGCTGGAACGACTACCAGACCTTTGCGCCTCCATCGATAGCCTGCTGGAGTATCATGGCGAGAGTGGACAGATCTATTGCCTTTGGGGCAGTTTCAAAGTGAACCGTGAGCCCATTCGGCATGGCGTCCGCTTCTCTCTTCCCGGCTGCCCCAATGCACTGGCATGGAGCATCACCACAGAGCAAGCCTTGATCACCATCCACTGCACGATAAATCGCACTGATCACGAACCGGCGTTCATTGAATCAATTGATCAGTTTGTCGATGACTGGCAGGCCGGGTTGCAACAATTACTCGATGGAAATAATTGATATCAATTCAGTTTAGGGCTGTTCAATTCCCAACAGAAAGTACAATCAAGTTCCGCCAGCACCTGCTCCAGGCCATCCTCGCCTTTCTCCAGAATAAGCCTTAGCGGCTCCTGACCTAAACGACGGTGCTTCTGCCTGAGCCAGCGCGCACCCATGGTAGGATTGGTCGGGTAGCTGGTGTGTAAGGCCTCAGCAATGCGCCTCACATAAGAGGCACGACGCTGGATATCAGGATCATCTGGAAGCATCTGGTCCTGTCCCAATCGATTAAGTTTGCGCAAACGCGTCTCTGGCAGACCGAGCACAAAGCAAACCTGCTCAACACCTAAGCGCCATCCACGCAGGATCTCCATGGTTTGTTGAGTCTTGTGTAATGTTTGATTCATGGATACAGCATTCATGAAACAACCTCCCGTCACTTCTATTTCCGAGTTATTTAGTAGGTAATAGTCTACCAGCAAATCCCCGAAAAAGCTCATTCAAACAGTTTGCGCCACCAGCGGCGCCGATTATTCGGTAAAACCCGGGTAGACGGGAGGTCGCAGGGGGCCAATTTACTGAGTATCCAGCCCGGTAAAGGCGGGTTTAGGCTATATCCGCAAGAGACACCCAGATTATGGGGATCGTAAATCTTTATAAACCCGGGCTGCAGCAGATTATCCGCATAAACAATCCCGCAGTAGGCTTCATCATGTTCCCGCCGGAGAAAACTATCCATCTCATCGATAAAACGATGCAGTTCAGACATCGATGAGGGCGATTCAGGAGGCGCCTCACCCACTGCATAAATATACCAATCATCATCCGCCTGGTCGCGAAGCACAGCCCAGAGCGCATCCAATTGATGCCAACGCAGGGCTGCGGTAAAACTCCCATTAAAAGCAGACATAAATTCATTTAATAACAACGGCATAACTAAAGATATCTCAAACCCACAACTCGGTCCTGGAGTTTCCCATAACCGACTGTTTTTTTGAAATCAAAATGTATTAATGGATTATAAGAAGCGAAATAACAGGGTATAATTCGTTTTTTCAGTCACTAAGTTTCACAATTATGAGCCAAGCTGACGCACTGTTTGAAACAAAACTGCCCCACCTTAAGCTGTTGAATCGCGGAAAGGTGCGCGATATCTTCGACATTGACGACGATCATATGCTGATCGTTGCCAGCGACCGACTCTCGGCCTTTGATGTGGTGCTGCCCCAACCGATTCCGGGTAAAGGCGAGGTGTTGACCCGAGTGGCCAATTTCTGGTTCGGCCGCACTCACCATATCCTACCAAACCACCTGTCCGACCTACCGCTCGAACAAGTCGTGCCTGACCCAGAACAGCGGGCAATGCTAGGAGATCGGGCCATTGTGGTGCGTAAACTTAAACCACTACCTGTAGAAGCGATCGTCCGCGGTTACCTGATTGGATCCGGCTGGAAGGATTACCAGAAGAGCGGTGAAGTTTGCGGCATTAAACTGCCCGAGGGATTACGCCAGGCCGACAAACTGCCTGAAGCGATATTCACGCCCTCCTCCAAAGCGGAAGTAGGTGACCATGATGAAAATATCAGCTTCCAGCAGATGATAGATCTGGTCGGGCAAGAGCTTGCGGAGCAAGTGCGTGACGTCAGCCTTCGAATCTATACCGAGTGTGCAGACTATGCGCTACAGAAAGGGATCATCATCGCTGACACCAAATTCGAGTTTGGGCTGGACAGCAATGGCCAGCTCTACCTAATCGATGAAGTGCTGACACCTGATTCATCACGATTCTGGCCTGCAGATCAATACCAGCCAGGCATCAGCCCACCAAGCTTTGACAAGCAGTTCGTTCGTGATTATCTGGAAACCCTGGATTGGGATAAAACACCCCCTGGTCCAACCCTTCCAGAGGAAGTAATCAGCCGTACCTCTGAAAAATATCATGAGGCGGAAAGCATCCTGACGGGACGCTAAACACTGCGTTAGCACAGGCCTCATCACCCGAGGCCTGTGTGCCACACAAGACCAGTGTAGAGAGGTAGAGTGACCAACATGAAAAAGAGACAGGCCCGGATCACTCTTTACAGCACTCGCAACTGCAGCCATTGCCGTCGCGCCAAGGCCTTTTTACAGGAACATCACATCCCCTTTTCAGAGCAGGACGTAGAACGCAACCGCCGCGCTCAACTGGATTTTATGCGTGCAGGGGGACGTGGCGTACCGCTGATCCTGATCGGTGATCAACCGCTCCAGGGATTTGAACCCCGACAATTGCAAAAGGCACTTCGTCAGGCCGGATTTGATGTCTGAGCAAACCGCCCCCTACGCCAGCCTAACACCCGAAACCATTCTCCAAGCTATCGAATCCGTTGACTACAGGCCGAGCGGTGGCATGCTTGCACTGAACAGCTACGAAAACCGGGTCTACCAGATCAGCATGGATGAAACGCCACCGTTGGTGGCAAAGTTTTATAGACCTAATCGTTGGAGCAACGATTCGATCCTTGAGGAGCACCAGTTCAGTCTGGCACTGGAGAGAGATGAGATACCGGTCATAGCCCCACTGGTCGATACTAATGGGCATACCCTGCACGAATACCAGGGCTACCGTTTTGCCTTGTTCCCCCGTCGCGGTGGACGCTGGCCTGAGCTGGATAACCCTGACAACCTGGAGTGGATCGGTCGATTCATTGCCCGCATCCATCAATTGGGATCGGTCGAACCCTTCCAGCACCGTCCAGATATCGACCCTAACAGGATGGGTCGTCTCTCAGCAGAGTACCTTCTGGAGGGGCAGTTTATCCCATTAGAACTCGAGTCAAGCTATCGCAGGATTACGGAAGCACTGCAGCAGCTCATTGAGGAAATATTTAATTCCACCAATCAATGCAAAAAAATCCGCCTTCATGGCGATTGTCACCCTGGCAATATACTCTGGACAGACCGTGGACCTCACTTTGTCGATATGGATGATTGCCAAATGGGTCCGGCCATACAGGATTTATGGATGCTACTTTCCGGAGATCGCCAGGAGATGGCACTGCAACTGAGTTACATTCGGGAGGGCTATGAGACCTTCAGAGAGCTGGATAGCCGTGAGATAGCCCTGATAGAACCCCTACGTACACTGCGCATGATTCACTACGCCGCCTGGCTGGCAAGGCGCTGGTCTGACCCCGCATTCCCGCATGCCTTCCCTTGGTTTCACACCCATCAATATTGGCAAGAGCATCTGTTACAGCTGGAACAGCAACTTCGGGCGCTAGAAGAACCACCGCTACCCATCTACTGATCTGCCAATTAAACTCATGTTGAAACGTAAAAAGCCCGGTCAAATCAACCGGGCTTTTAATGTCCAACTTGTCGGCATATTCTTAATTAGCCTGTTCGTCTGGCATCATCCTCTACCTTATCCAATAATAAGAACACTTTTTGGCTACTCTCTTCCATGACATGGAAGGCCTGTAACAAGGCCGTATAGTTACGTGGACCTGCACCTAACAGCTCAAATACCCCTTTGGTCCCCTGATGCACTGCAGAGTGTGGATGCTCTATACCGTGGTAATGAGTGGAGTGGGAGAAATAGTTCTTACCATCACCTTCGTAGTACCACTTACCCAGTCGGCAGTTGTGGTGGTCCACAAAATCAAACGCCGGTTCATTCATATTCACTGAGAGATAGGTATTAACCTTCCAAAGGACATGATCCAGTTTCGCCAGACTCATGAAGACACTGTCGGTCATCACGTTCACATCAACAAAATAGGACTTCACACCCGCTCCCATCTCGGTCAGGTTTGCCTGGAACCCTGAAACCGCCGAAGAGACTCTACCAACCTTCTCAATAACCTGGGTCGAGGCTGTTGCAACCGACTTAACATTATCTTGCATCGCCTGAATAACATCATTAATCTCAGTAATCGCTGACTGGGTTTTATCCGCAAGCCCTCGCACCTCATCCGCCACAACCGCGAACCCTCTACCCTGCTCTCCAGCACGAGCTGCCTCAATTGCCGCGTTCAGCGCCAGCAGATTGGTCTGCTCTGCAATACCCTTGATCAGCGCCAGAATGGAACTGATCTCCCCAGCACGGGAAGACATACCCTCTACCGACTCACCGGATCGTCCTGATACCTCAGAAAGCGCATCCAAATCGCCCATGATTCCCTGAATGCTACTGGAAAGAGTGGAGAATTCACTATTCAATTCACCAAAACCGCTCAATGAGTGTTTAGCTGCATTGACGGATTCCGCCAGATTGCCCTGTATATCAAGCAATCCTGATTTTAAATTTTCATTTTCATAACGCATCAAGCTATCGAGTTGCGTTTCAGCATTAGCAGATCCACGTAAACTCTCCAATTCCACCTGCTGCGCTGAAACCTGACCTTTAAGCTGAGAAATCTCCTCGATCAGGCGATTATTTTCCTGTTCCAGCTCAGCCAACCTTTTTTTCTGCTCACCATTACCAAAAAGAGCCATCGGCACCCCCTAATGTCACCTTCCTTAGCGAATTTATCTGATTCCCGGATATAAGCCTATTAGCGTCAGGTGAATCTGAAACTGTAGCTAAAGGTACATTATTTGTTATAGCGCCCCTGAGGATTTGATCATCAAATAACCATTGACCAAGGCCACAGGCAATTGGGGCGCCTCAAGATCAAGCGTTATTGCACCCTGATATTTTAGGCGATCAAGGCTCTTGCGACGACTCTCCAGATACTCATTTACGGCATGAAATTGCAGCGCCCCATCAAGCTGTGACACGGGTCGCTGAAGCGTTTCATTCAGAAAAGACTCACGTAGATTAGCCACAACCACCAGATGCCTTCTTTTTAACAGTTGAACGGCCGATATAAGATCTCCATGGTCCTCATCCCGGGTATTGGTCAGAATCACGATCAATGCGCGGCGCTGTTGCAGTGAAAGGATCTGTTTTGCCGCCACTAGAAAATCGGCAGCCTCCTGTGAAGCAGTCAGATCATAGACCCGGGATAGAAGCTCTTTCACTACCCCGCTACCCTTATGTGGTGGCAACCAGCGATGCGGACCACCAAATGCCAGCATACCCACAGCATCTCCCTGTTGTGAGGCAACATGAGCCAATAACAGCATGGCATTCAGGGCCTGGTCCAGATGGACCCGGCCCGCTTCCGCATGACGCATACGCCGACCACAATCCAACAAGAAGAGTACTTGCTGATCCCGTTCATCCTGATACTCCTTCGAGATCAGTTTTCGATAGCGGGAAGTCGCCTTCCAATCAATCTGGCGCAGTGCATCACCCGACCGGTATTCACGCAGCTGATGAAAATCATTACCTTCACCCCGACGCTGGCGTCTTCTTACACCCATCTGACTCAAGCGATGGTCTGTGGCCAACAAGGCATAGCGGCCAATGGCCTGAAAATTGGGGAAGACCTTAACCCGGTCAAACAGTGGATACTCGTATGTCCTGTTCCAAAACCCCAGCGGTGAAAGCACCACAAGATCCACACAGCTGAACTCTGCATCACCCCGTCTGGATGGTTTAACTCGATACTGGACCTGCGCAGTACGCGCCACAGGTAGAACCAATGAGTATGGCATGGACTCAGCCTCAAACCAGGAGGGGTAGTGGTCATGAATTCGCAGCTTGAGTGGTGAGCTGCCCGCATTGGCCAACGTCAATACCAGCTTCGACCATACATCGACAGGAATACTATGACGCACAACACGCGTCACTGATACAGCCGGTGGCTTCCAGACTAGCAGTGCATCAAGCAGCACAACACCCAATGAAACAAAGACCAAAATCAACCAGGTCGTTGCCAATTGCGGGAAAAACGCCGCGACCAATGCCAACAGACTCATTACAACAGCAACACCAAGCAGTGACTTGGCTGGGGTCATATTCGCGGAGCTTCTACATTAACCAGGATATCCGCCAACACATCATCAGCCCGATAACCCTCTATTTCCAGATCGGTAGTGAGCTTCATCCGATGCCTCAGAACAGCCGGTGCCACCGCCTTTACATCATCGGGAGTCACGAAATGATTGCCTGACAGCAAGGCATTGGCTCTGGCAGCACGCAGCAAAGCAATGCTGCCACGAGGGCCAGGCCCCACTTCCACACCACTCCAATCGCGGGCTGTCCGCACAATCCGCACAGCGTAAGCAATAATCTGATCATCTACCCTAAGATTGGCCGCATACTGTTGTAATTGCACAATCTGTTGCGGCTCAAGCAGTTGATTAACTGCTGATATATCCAGCAGATCGCCCACTGCCCCCTGTGTGACATGCTGTACCAGCGCCTGCTCATCATCCTGCGTGGGATAGTCAATAAACACCTTCAATAGAAAACGATCAAGCTGTGCCTGAGGCAGGGGATACGTGCCTTCCTGTTCGATAGGATTTTGGGTAGCCAACACTAAAAACGGACGTTCTAACGCATAGGAGGTACCCTCAATGGTTACCTGCTGTTCTTGCATCACCTCCAGCAAGGCCGATTGGGTTTTGGCCGGGGCCCGATTAATCTCATCTGCCAACAGAAAGTTACAGAAAACGGGCCCCTTACGCACACGAAAGGCATCCCTTTTCATATCAAACATCACATGTCCACTGATGTCACTGGGCATCAAATCCGGGGTGAACTGCACCCGACTGAAACGCCCACCAACGGCTGCCGCCAAAGCGCGTACCAGCAAAGTCTTACCTAACCCAGGCACACCTTCCACTAGCACATGACCAGCCGCCAACAGACCGATGACTACTTCACGGATCACCACCCTCTGCCCAATGACCGCGCGCTGAATTTCGCGTTCCAACCCCTGAACTTGAGCCACAATCTCTGGCGCTATCTCGGCTTCAGGCTCTGCTGCCATATTTCCCTCGTCAGTCACTTTCATCCTCCCCTTATGCCCTACCTGCTATTTGAATAACGCGGCGACAAGTTTCTGCTGTATTGCCGTTACTTGAATAAATTCATGCTCACCCTGGTAACTACCATACAGGGCACGTTCAACGGCGTGCTGTGTCATATCAATATGATCGGCAATCCAGTGACAGCGCTCTGCTTGTTGCATATTCACTAAGACCGGATGCCTGCGTAGCCAGCTCTGCTCTAAAGCCGCCTGAGCGTTTTTGAATGTTTCAGCGGCCTTGTCTGTACGCCAAAGGTAGTGGCCCACTGCAGTTAGGTGTTCCATCAGATTACGCCTAATCTCGTGCCTATTCTCGAGAAGGGGGCCGCTACGTTGGGTCAGTGACCACATCAACAGCACGAAAAGAGTGCATAGAGAAATCATCAGCGCTGTCGCGTGCCGCCAAAGCAACTGGATCAATGACGGCATATCACTGCTATAAAGTAACCAGACATGGGGCAGGTCATTTGCCAGCCGGGCCAAAAAAAGGGCGTGATCATGCTCACCAATCTGATCATTAGTAAAAATAACCAGATCACTCAACACCGTGACCTTTCCCTGCCCAATATCAAATTGCAGGAGATGGGCACCTTCGTCGGTTTCGACCTGCCAATCTGCATGTCCCGCACTATCGAACAACGTATACTTATCCGTAAATGCCACGGCAATCTCACCGGGGAGATCAGACATTTCAAATATCACCGGCAGTAACTTATCGGACTGATCTATTTTTATCGTAGCCGCAACATCTTGCTCATCAACTTCGGCCTTCTCATACCGATTGATCTCTACTCCCAGATATTCGAACAGGCTATTGCTACGCCCTTCATCATCCAGACTCTTTTCAGGAGCGATAACCAGATGGCCGCCACGACCCACCCATTCCAGCAGCAAGGTCTGTCGCTCTTCAGGAAGAGAGCTGCCAAGTCGACTGACTACTAGCAAGCCCGGATCTACAGGTGGATTCAATAGATAATCACGTCCACTGATACTCTCACTTGCCTTGCCCAAACGTTGCAGAAAGAGATCGGCGGCCAACATTGAATTTCGCTTTGCCAATGGCGATACATCGGCCTTGATTTCTCGACTCTTCTGCTCATGATTGGCAAAAAACCACTGCACCCACCAACCCAGTAGAAGCAGCAACAACAAACCGATGATGGTGAGGACCACTTTAGTCCGCATGCTTAACTACTCCACCAAACAGCCGGTCCCAATGATTACAAAAAGCCACAACCTCATCTTCGCTCGGGGTTTGGTGATCATAGGCGAGTTGAATCCAGACCGGCGTCAGAACAGCAAAGAAATCAGAAAGTGGTCCGGGACAATTCGCCTGAACCAGTTCAAGACACTCTTGTTCTGTTGCACTACCGGGTACTTCAAGCTGATCCTGCTCAAGCAATGCCACCAATGCGCCACGATAGAGCAAACTCAACGCCGCTCTAATCTGCCCAAGATTAACAAGTCGCTGACACTCTGCCGTGATGTCAGGCGGTAGGCTTTCTGTGTCCATAGCCAACCCAAATAACGTAACAGGTCGGGATATTGATTTAGCTTTCCCTCGGCCATTGATGGCCCACTCGCCACGATTAGCCAATGCCTTATAGATTAGCCAAGCCAGTAAAAAACCGGCCGTCACCAATAGAACCCCTTTTCCAAATGCAGCAAAACCCTGGGTAAAGCCCTCCAGTGCAGAGAGGATCCATTCCATTAGCCAACCCAGATCTGCATCACTCTTCTCTTTGTCGATCGGATTCCAATAGGTGATGACCTTCTTTTTGCCAAATACTTCATCGGTAAGTACCGCTTCAATATGGCTCTTTGCCTGATCGCGGCTCAGGGTCTCCGCCTCCACATAAGAAGGCGTAAAAAACAGCCCCACAAACATGACACTCAACAGTGAGATTATGGCCAAGGTCGGTGCCGCTGCTTTTTGTTTGGATGCTCTATTCATGAGTTGGCGAAAATCGATCTCAATATCCCACGCCTCTAATTCTGTCCGCCGAGTGAGATAGAGACCAAAACCACCGGCCACGTAAAAAGGGGCTATCAGTGACATAGCAAGAATATCGCCGACGTGTTGCAACCACTGCTCAAGATTTCCAGGCTGCAATAGGAACGCATCAATATCCAACCACTGAAGCTCCTCAGGCAGCATGACAACAATCAGCAGTATGCACGAAACCTCCAGGGCAATTTCAAAATGAGCGCCCACGATGGTCAGCCACACACTCCCCTGCTGACCACGACCCAATACAGCAATACGCTTTTTTCGAGCCTTACCTTTCAAGCCTTCGAGTACAGACACCGGCATACTAAATGAACGATTAAGATTTAACCGACGCCAGGTGAGATTATTAAGCAATTGAGGCCAGACAATGTTCCAACCTCGCTTGAGTACAGACGACAAACTGACTCGCTCTCCAAACAGTGCCCGACTCATCCAGAAGAGTAACATCGGCTCATACATTGGCTTGCACCACCAGAAGATCAAGATCACCCATACCGGCTCATCCGGCAGCAGCAACACCGCTAACAGATAGACAGGAAGAGCCACAGCCATCCAGAGTAACCACAACGGGAGAAACCATGCCCTCGCCATCGTAAAGCCGAGATCAATCGCTTCCCAGGGTGTTCTTGGTCTCACCTTGACCGCAATTTTATCCAGCTCCATGCGATCCCCTCCCGGCAAATCCAAGGTAGAGCGCAACAAACAGCCACAGAATCGCCGCAACACTATACTTAACCACTATCGCGGCATCACTCGAAGACCAAAACGCCTCAATAAATGCCGCCACTAATAACATCAGTGCCGCACCCATCACCAGTTTCAGGGCATCTGCCGCTCGCCACTTCAATGATTCAATCCGCGTACGCTGTCCGGGTGCAATCAGTGCGTGCCCGAGCATCAAACCCGAAGCGCCACAAATCACAATGGCCGTTAGCTCAAAAGAGCCATGTCCGCTTACAAAGGGCCAAAAAGTATCCTGATAACCCATGCGTGTTAAATGCCCTGCCACGGCCCCTATAAAGACACCGTTAAAGAGCAGCAGCAACATTGAGCCAATACCGAACAGCATGCCGCCCGCAAAGGTACGAAATCCAATGCCAATATTGTTTGAAATGTAGTGTCCGAACATCAACATATCGGTCTCAGCACTGCGATCCAACGCCCGCCCCGGCTTTCTGTTTGAAGGATCGTACATCGCCTCCATTTGTGCCACCTGGGCATCATCCATCACACTGTAGATCAGTTCAGAGTTGAAATAGCAGTAGCCACCCACCAACAGACCCGGCGCTAATAGGAGAAAGGTTGCGATCCAGAAGTAGGCGATATGTTTTCTAAAGACTTGTGGGAAACCAACGCTGACAAAGATAACCAAGCGCCATAGGTGGGCACCGCGCCCTTTATAGAGATGGCGATGCCCACGCACAATCAACTCATGCAACTCCATCTCCAGGGCAGGGCTGTAATGACGACTGCAGACCAATGCATAGTGATTACAAACAGCACGATAGAGTTTTGGTAAACAACCGGTTGCTACGGAGTTGAGTTGGCGTTTTCGCCTTGGGCGATCAAGATCATTCAGTACATGACGTAACTGTTCCCAATCATCCCGATGGTGTTGCTCAAACGCGCGTTGTCGCACGCTAACGTCCCTGCGCCAGCCAGCTGGCGTAGGCGTGAAGCTCGGCAACCGCCTCTTCACCCTTTCTATCTGTCAGATCAGACAGTATCTCGGCCAATTCAATACGACGATCTGATGTCAATACAGCAGAACGTTCGGCAAACGCCAACAGGGTCCGGCCTCCATCACGCATCATTGCCTGGGGCGGATGCAATGGTTTAACACTCGGCAACTCAGGACGCACGCCAACCTTATCCCGATAGACTACGATCGAACCGGCGGCCAGATCGCCCAACCGCTTGAAGTTCTGATTCAACAACATGGAAATCAGTCCCGTAGCATAGAGAAAAGGCAAAAAATCGGCTGTTCTGAGGAGATTCCTGATTAACGATGCAGACCAGGCTATTGGTGTACCATCATCATGGATTACCTCCAGTCCCATGGCCTTTTTTCCCGGTGTGGCACCCTGACGTAACTCAAAAACAACCGGATAGAACCATTCAATCAAAAAGAAAATAATTAGCGTTACGCCAAGCCCCAAACCACCCATAAATGAAAAAGGAATGGCAATAGCCAGATAGAGACCCGCGCGTATTAACAGATCAATAGCCCAGGCACAGGCCCGAACCACGGGACCGGCAACCCGAAAGCCCAGCTCGATACCTTCTGGTATCTCATAACGGCGAGCGGTATCAAGCATTCATCAATAGTCAGTTGTAATAAATATCGCGATAGGCCGTATAAATTGAAGCCGTGATAACAGGCATGACCACTAACAGGCCAAGGCCAACCGGAATACTCCCGATGACAAAAATGATCATCATCACAATACCGTAAATCAGGAACGGCAGAATATTTTTTAGGCAACCAGCAAAGCTCAATTTCATAGCCTCTATGGCTGAGAGTCCTTCCATGGCAATCAGCGCCGGGGCAAACCAGTACGCCATCATCAAGGGTATTGAGAGACCAAAGGCCACCAATATCATCAGGATCACGGAACCCACGCCCGCCGCAGATGAAAGCATGGTTGGATCGGGATTCTCCATCGACTCCATCCCACCCATCATGCCGAACATCACACCGCCACCAAACAGGGTCATGACAAACATGATAATGATAAAGCCAACCAGATAAAGCAGACCCACCAGCACCAGCTGCCCAACACTGGAGGAGAAACCTGCAAACAGATGGCTGATCTCAAAATCGTCGCCATGATCCTGGGCTGCACAGCCCAACATAAATCCCGCAAGGACGACTGGGGAGAAGAGTGTAATGGCTAATGAGCCAATGAAAGGAACCATACTGACCGCAAGCGAAATAACGACCCAAATCACTATCGTTAGAATCCAGGCCAGTGGATTTTGCTTGAAGTGCCAAAACCCTCGAGTGATCCATTCCCACCCATGTCCCGCGGAATGTGACACCGGGTCCGACAACTCCCCCGCCAACGCACCAGATACCAAGTCAGCTTCTGGTGCGGCGTAAGGATCACGTACCCCCTGTGCTTGTCCAGTTTGATCGTCAGATGTCCACTCAGTATTAAGCGCCTCATTTTCAGCCTCTGCGGCCTGTCTGGCCAGAAACTTGGAGAGCACAATACCGCAGGCAAGGCAGTTATCGCCCTCGACTCTATCAGAGCCACATTTTGGACAACGGGGCTTTTTCGGTTTACTGGGTTCAGCCACTACAGCAGCAGGCTCACTTTTTGGAGCCTCCTCTTTACCGTCCAGAGGCACCAAAGAGAGTCCATCCAACCCCGAAGCCTGCGCCATCGGTTCCAGCCTTACAATCATGCCGATTGATTCAAGTGCCTGCAGATACTTTTCAGCTTTGGCCTTTTCCAGATCTTTTTTTAAAGTAAGATCTTTTGTTGAGGAGAGTACCTTTCTCGCCTTATCTTCTGATACCTTGAAGCGCTGACAGAAACTGGCAATCACCTCACGCTTTTCCATCCCTAAACGCAACTGTCCAGTGTAGACCACTCGGTAAAGTTCCCCCACGTTCCCGCTCCTCTCTTTGGTTCAATGCTTGCTTGACCTGCTTCCGCCTCAGATTGACTGAGTGGCCATCTGGTAAACCGGTGCTCTTTACTATGAATATCTCTACATATCGAGGCACTATCAATGAATTCTATGTCAAGGAAGTGAAAATCTAAATCTTAATTCCCATAAAAAAGGGGCGCCTTTTGGGCGCCCCTTCTAAAAAATGCTCATTAAGCACTCAATTTAGCTGATTTTTGGATCCAGCTCTCCACTTTCATAGAGCGCAAACATGGTCTCCAGAGATTGGGCTTTAACCTTTGAACCATGACCGCTACAACCAAAGGCCTCATAGCGAGCCTTACAGATCTCTTTCATTCCTTTGGTCGCCTCTTTCAGGAACTTCCGCGGATCAAAGTTAGCGGCATTTTCATGTAGATGACGGCGAATTGATCCGGTTGAGGCCATACGCAGATCGGTGTCGATATTCACTTTACGCACACCGTGCTTGATACCTTCAACGATCTCTTCAACAGGTACACCATAGGTCTGCCCCATGTCGCCACCGAAGTTATTGATGATCGCCAGCCAATCCTGCGGTACGGAAGAAGAGCCATGCATCACCAGATGGGTATTAGGAATACGCTGATGGATCTCTTTGATTCGATCGATGCGTAATACCTCTCCAGTAGGTTTCTTGGTGAACTTATAGGCACCGTGAGAGGTACCGATGGCAATAGCCAGCGCATCAACCTGAGTCAGCTTTACGAAATCAGCTGCCTGCTCTGGATCGGTCAGCAGCTGATCCATATCCAACTTACCTTCAGCTCCGATGCCATCTTCTTCACCGGCTTCACCCGTCTCAAGCGAGCCCAAACAGCCCAGTTCACCCTCAACGGAGACACCACCGGCATGGGCCATCTCAACCACTCTACGCGTCACGTCGACGTTATATTCATAGGATGAAGGCGTCTTGCCGTTATCCAGCAGGGAACCGTCCATCATGACCGACGAAAAACCAGACTGAATAGAACGTAGACAGACGGCAGGCGAAGTACCGTGATCCTGGTGCATAACAATAGGGATATGTGGATAGGCCTCTAAAGCTGCAAGAATCAGATGTCGCAGGAATGTTTCACCCGCATAAGCACGTGCACCCGCAGAGCCCTGCATAATCACGGGACTATCGGTTTCGTCCGCCGCCTGCATAATGGCGTGTACCTGCTCCATATTATTAACGTTGAAAGCTGGCATACCAAATTGGTTTTCGGCAGCATAGTCCAGCAGTTGTCGCATGGAAATCAGAGGCATGATTTTCTCCTTCTTAATAAATTTTTAAATCCGCCAGTTATGAATTATATCTGGCTCTGTATCCGTATCCTGTTCAAGCAGTAATTAATGCCCGATCGGCATGCTCAACAGTGTTCACCTACCCGTAAAATCTTCATGACGTTAGTGCCACCCATCACTCCATTGGTGTCACCTTTGGTAATAATGATCAAATCACCATTGCGCACGGCACCGCGCTGTAACATCTCACTAACGATGGCCTTGTTAATATCTTGATTATCCGAGCTTGATATGTCGAAGCTAACGGGGTAGACACCACGGAAAAGCGTAACTTTTCGGCGCGTAGCCACGTGAGAAGTCAATGCATAAATCGGAATGCCTGAACTGATTCTTGACATCCACATTGGCGTATAACCAGTCTCTGTCCAGGCCGCAATGGCCGCCACGTTCAGGTGGTTGGCTGTATACATTGCGGCCATGGCAATCGCTTCATCGATACGGCCAAAAACGCTGTTCAGTCGATGGTGTGATTTGAGTACCTTGCGCTGTTTTTCCGCTTCGCGACAGATCTTGCTCATTGCCTCGACAGTCTGCACCGGATATTTACCTGCAGCAGTTTCTGCAGAGAGCATTACGGCATCGGTACCATCCAACACTGCATTCGCAACATCAAACACCTCTGCCCGTGTTGGAATCGGATGTTCAATCATTGACTCCATCATCTGGGTTGCTGTGATTGCCACTTTGTTACGTGAGCGGGCCTGTCTAATCAGACGTTTCTGTACGGCAGGCAACTCTGCATCACCAATCTCCACACCGAGATCACCACGAGCGATCATGATCGCCTCAGAGGCCTCAATAATCGGTTCTATTACTTCCAGTGCTTCAGCACGCTCGATCTTCGAGACGATACCGCCTGTACCACCCGCCTCACGCAACAACATCCGTGCTTCATCAACATCGTCGGCGCTGCGTACAAAAGAGACCGCCAAATAATCGGCCTCAATACTCGCCGCAAATCGGATATCTTCTTTATCTTTTTCGGTCAGTGCTGGCGCTGAAAGTCCGCCACCCTGTTTATTGATACCTTTGCTATTGGAGAGCTCACCACCTGTCACCACCTTACAGAAGATCTCAATGTCCGAGACTTCATTAACCCAAAGGACGATGGCACCATCAGCCAAGACCAGGGTATCTCCACGCTTGATATCTTTTATCAATTCGGGGAATGTCATTCCAACCCGCGTTTGATCCCCGTCTTTTGCTCCACACTGTGTATCCAGTATGAAGGGATCATCAGTCTGTAGCTCAATCTTCCCCTGCTTAAATCCCGTAATCCTGATCTTGGGCCCCTGCAAATCAACCAGCACACCGACCTGACGCCCACTGGCCCTAGCCCGGTCACGCACACTCTCTGCACGTCGACGATGTTCTTCATGGGTACCGTGGGAAAGATTGAGCCGTACCACATCCACGCCGGCACCAATCAGTTGATCCAACACCTTGGGGTCGTCTGTTGCTGGCCCCAGTGTCGCCAATATCTTTGTTCTTCTTAACATAGTGTCTCCGGGATCACCGCTGAATCCTCACAGCGATGATCCCTCATGATTTATCCTGCCGCTCGGGTCTCCAGCATCTCTACAGCAGGCAGTTTCTTGCCTTCCAGGAATTCCAGGAAGGCACCACCACCCGTTGAGATATAAGAGACGCGGTCAGCAATCTCATATTTATCCACAGCGGCTAAGGTATCGCCGCCACCCGCAATTGAGAAGGCCGCCGATTCTGCAATAGCCAAACCTAGCGTCTGCGTACCTGCTCCGAACTGGTCAAACTCAAAAACACCTACCGGGCCATTCCAGACAATGGTTCCAGCAGACTTCATCATATCGGCAAAACGAGCGGCGGTCTCAGGGCCGATATCAAAAATCATATCGTCATCCGCCACATCTTCCACCCGCTTGACCGTGGCTTCAGCCGATTCTGAAAACGCCTTGCCGCATACCACATCGGTCGGCACCGGAATCTCGCCGCCTTTAGATTTAGCCACTTCCATCAGTCGTTTGGCCTCTGGAATCAGATCAGCCTCATAAAGTGACTTACCTACATTGTACCCAGCTGCAGCAATAAACGTATTGGCAATACCACCACCGGGTATCAGCTGATCTACAATCTTTGAAAGCGCATCCAACACCGTTAGTTTTGTGGAGACTTTTGAGCCGCCGACAATCGCCGCCATTGGGCGTGCAGGGTTATCCAATGCCTTGCCAAGTGCCTCAAGTTCGCCTGCGAGTAGCGGTCCGGCACAAGCTGTAGGTGCATAGGTACCAGCGCCGTGAGTGGAAGCTTGCGCACGATGCGCTGTTCCAAAGGCATCCATTACATAGATATCACACAGTGCCGCATACTGCTTTGAAAGGGCCTCATCATTCTTCTTTTCACCTACATTGAAGCGAACGTTCTCAAGCAGCACCACATCGCCATTATTCAGCACCGGACTGTTCTGCAAATAGTCACTGACCAGCTTCACCTCTTTTCCAAATGCCTCTGAAAGGTAGCTTGCAACAGGTGCGAGTGAAAACTCCTCTGCATACTCACCCTCAGTCGGACGACCCAGATGGGACATCAGCATGACCTGAGCACCTGCTTTGATACAGTGTTCAATCGTGGGAATGGAAGCCTGGATTCTTTTAGCTGAAGCCACCTTACCTTCTTTGATTGGCACGTTCAGATCCTGACGGATCAACACCCTCTTACCGGCCAGGTCAAGGTCAGTCATCTTTATAACGGACATGGAAGAATCTCCTACGAGCAACTGTTTAATATTAAAAAGGAATTAGGTGAAAGGATTATTTCAACTAAGGCCTCTCTTACAGCAAATGAGTGCCCCGGTGTGAAATAACAGGCACCGGGGCATCATTCTCTTCTACCGACCGACACAAGACAGCATGTCAGTCGGGTATGACGGTAGTTCAGCTCTGCATAACACGAATCATCTCCAGTACCTTGCTGGAGTAACCCCACTCATTGTCATACCAGGAGACCACTTTCACAAAGGTGCTATCCAGTGCAATACCAGCGCCTTCGTCGAAGGTAGATGTGCAGGACTCACCACGAAAATCGGTTGAAACCACTTTTTCATTGGTATAACCGAGAACGCCTTTCATGTTGCCTTCTGAGGCATCCTTCATGGCATTACAGATATCTTCATAAGAGGCTTCACTGTTGAGCTCGACGGTCAGATCTACAACAGACACATCAGAGGTCGGCACGCGGATAGACATACCGGTCAGCAGGCCATTCAGTTCAGGAATAACCTTGCCCACCGCCTTTGCAGCACCGGTGGATGAAGGGATCATGTTCTCGAGGATGCCACGACCACCGCGCCAGTCCTTCATGGAAGGACCATCAACGGTTTTCTGGGTAGCGGTTGCTGCGTGCACAGTGGTCATCAGACCACGCTTGATACCAAAACTATCATTCAGGACCTTGGCAATCGGTGCCAGGCAGTTGGTGGTACAGGAAGCGTTAGAGATGATGGTCTCGCCAGCATACTTGTCATGGTTCACGCCATACACAAACATCGGGGTGTCATCTTTACTCGGAGCACTCTGGATAACCTTTTTGGCGCCAGCTTGGATGTGTTTTTCGCAGGTCTCTTTGGTCAGGAACAGACCGGTAGACTCAACAACCACATCTGCACCCACCTCATTCCATTTCAGGTTGGCTGGATCACGCTCGGCGGTCAGACGAATCCGGTTACCGTTGACAATCAGCGTATTGCCATCAACGGAGACATCACCTTTGAAGCGACCATGTACCGAATCATACTTCAGCATGTATGCCAGATAATCGGGATCCAACAGGTCATTGATACCAACAATTTCGATATCTGAAAAATCCTGAACTGCCGCACGGAATACCATACGCCCGATTCGACCAAAACCGTTAATGCCTACTTTGATAGTCATTAGACAAACCTCCAAATAATTGTATTACTACTATTTAAAATCAAAATCGAGGGGCAGATTCCCACTGCCCCTTTTATATTCCCATCAGTTTCAGAGCGTCTCTTCCACTGCCTTGACAACATTCTCAACCGTGAAGCCAAATTCTTTGAAGAGCTGATCCGCTGGTGCGGACTCACCAAAATGATCGATACCCACCACCTTTTGCGCATACTTGTACCAGCTGGCGGTGACACCGGCTTCAACGGCCACGCGTGCGGTCACAGCGGCAGGCAGTACCGATTCACGATAGGCCGCATCTTGTGATTCAAAGGCGTCAACAGAGGGCATGGAAACGACCCGGATCTTTTTTCCTTTACCGGACAATTCTGTCGCTGCATCAACCGCAAGACCCACTTCAGAACCCGTGGCAAGAATGATTGCATCAGGCGTTCCATCACAGTCACGCAAAACATAACCACCCTTGGCAATATCAGCAATCTGCTGCGCTGAGCGCTGCATGAAGGGTAGACCCTGACGTGAGAAGATCAATGATGATGGGCCATCTTGTCTTTCAATAGCCGACTTCCAGGCAACCGCCGTCTCAACCGTGTCACAGGGACGCCACAACGCCATGTTGGGGATCATGCGCATGGTGGCGATCTGCTCAACCGGCTGATGAGTCGGTCCATCTTCACCCAGGCCGATTGAGTCATGGGTGTAAACAAAGATAGAGCGCTGCTTCATCAGGGCCGCCATGCGCAGGGCATTTCGTGCATATTCCGAGAACATCAGGAAAGTTGCGCCAAACGGAATAAGGCCACCGTGCAAAGCCACACCGTTCATGATGGCTGACATGCCAAATTCACGTACACCATAATTGATGTAGTTGGACTTGGGGGTCTCTGCACGCATCGGTTTGTAGCCAGACCATTCAGTAAGGTTGGAGCAACCCAGGTCAGCAGAACCACCAAACAGCTCGGGTAACAGGGCTGCATAACCTTCAATGGCAGCCAGTGATGCCTGACGTGTTGCCGGGCTTTTTGCCTCTTCATTCATTTGCGCAACAAAGGCATCTGACTTTGCAGACCAGTCTTCAGGCAGATCACCTGCCATCCGGCGTTTGAACTCAGCCGCCAATTCTGGGTGTGCTGCTTGGTAGGTGGCGAATTTACTGTTCCAGTTAGCCTCAGCTGCAGCGCCTTTCTCTTTGGCATCCCAGCCGGCATAGACATCCGCTGGCACATCAAAGGCTGCGTGATCCCAACCCAACGCAGCCTTGGTCAAATTAATCTCTTCTTGACCTAAGGGCGCACCATGGCAGGCATGACTGCCAGCCTTATTCGGCGAACCAAAACCGATAGTGGTCTTGCAGCAGATCATGGTTGGCTTATCAGTCATCGCCTTGGCGAATTCCAATGCCTTGTTGATCGCTTCGGGATCATGTCCGTCCACGTCAGCAATGACATGCCAGCCGTAAGCTTCAAAACGCTTGGGCGTATCATCAGAGAACCAGCCATCCACATGACCATCGATAGAGATGCCGTTGTCATCCCAGAAGGCGATCAGCTTACCCAGACCCAGGGTGCCAGCCAGTGAGCAAGCCTCATGTGAAATGCCTTCCATCAGACAACCGTCACCCAGGAACACATAGGTGTTGTGATCAACCACAGTGTGGCCGTCACGATTGAATTCAGCCGCCAGTGCACGCTCTGCAATCGCCATACCGACGGCATTGGTGATGCCCTGTCCGAGTGGACCGGTAGTGGTCTCTACGCCTGGGGCATAACCATACTCGGGATGACCCGGGGTTTTTGAATGCAGCTGACGAAACTGTTTCAGATCATCAATACTCAGATCGTAGCCGGTCAGATGCAACAAGGAGTAGATGAGCATCGAGCCATGTCCATTGGAGAGCACAAAGCGATCCCTGTCGGCCCATTTTGGGTTAGCCGGATTGTGCTTCATGTAATCGTTCCAGAGCACCTCGGCAATGTCTGCCATGCCCATCGGGGCTCCCGGATGGCCGGAATTGGCCTTCTGGACCGCGTCCATACTGAGTGCACGAACGGCGTTTGCAAGATTTCTGCGTGAGGACATGTGTCTCTCCTGTCTAAAGGATGGTTAAGTAATTCTGTCTTGTTGTCGAAGGGATCAACCGCATCGCCGGTTCGACTGAAACCGCCCACTTAATTCAGTTGGCGTTTTCACACTCTATTCATTGGTTCGTCGTTTATCCCTGTTGAAGTGGATGTAAATCGACTTTCAGCACCCTTTCTTGTCACCGCAGAAGAGGCGCAGCGGGGATGTCATTCTTGCGCCATCGATCCTGCGGAGCAAGTCAGATCCACTTATGGGGGTAAAAAAACCCCTAAAACAAAAACTAACCCACTGATTTTTAAATGTTATATCAGGTCAGTTCTAGATAAATCACACGGTATCTTTCCACTTGATTGAACAGCCCATGCTGGGAATTTGTTCTTTCGGCCCTGCTCCTGTCTCAGCAACCTGCTGCATCGCCTCAAACAGATCTCGCCTGACATCAGCAGGGGCCGCCTCTTTTCGGCTGGCATCCAATCGTCCGCGGTACTGCAATTTCAGGTCGGCATTATAGCCAAAGAAATCGGGGGTGCAGACAGCACCGTAAGCCTTGGCGACAGACTGACGCTCATCCAGCAGATAGGGAAATGGATACTGATAGGTTTCCGCAATCCGAATCATATTCTCAAAAGAGTCTTCTTCATAATCAGCTGGATCATTTGACATGATCGCCACACTGTTAATACCGAGTGTCTTCAACTCCAGCGCATCGCGTACGATACGGTCGCGCACTGACTTCACATAGGGGCAGTGATTACAGATAAACATCACCAGTAGACCCTTTTCGCCCCGGCACATATCCAGCGTCCACTGCCCGCCATCCACACCCGGAAGCGTAAAATCGATAGCTGGAGCACCAAATTCACAGACCGGAGTTTCCAGTGAAGCCATATGGTCTACCCTATATTAATTGGCGCAAAATCAACGGAACATAATCCTACCTTAAAAAAATGGCTAGAATCATATAAAATTCTTATGGAAGTCATTACCGTGGATTAATTGACTTTAAGCCGGGTTGAGGCTAACTTTGCGCTGCGCCAATTTGAACTCAGATTGCGGGCGCTTAATAAATGCAGCTAAAGCGAGGGAACAGTGGAAACACTGCGAACCCGTCTTTAGCCTTAGCTGGACGGGTTTTTCATTTTCTGGAAGAAATAAATTATGAGCGATTACATCTTTACCTCAGAATCTGTCTCTGAAGGGCATCCTGACAAGGTAGCCGATCAGATCTCTGATGCCGTGTTGGACGCCATTCTGACTCAGGACCCCAATCCGGAACATGCCCGTGTTGCTTGCGAGACCATGGTCAAGACCGGCGTAGTTATCGTGGCTGGTGAGATTTCGACCAACGCCTGGGTTGACCTGGATGACCTGGTGCGCAAGGTGATTTGTGATATCGGCTATACCAGTTCAGACGTAGGTTTTGATGGCAGCACCTGTGCGGTGATGTCGCTGATTGGCAAACAATCCAGTGATATCGCAATGGGTGTTGATCGTACCGCACCTGAGCTCCAGGGTGCTGGCGATCAAGGCCTGATGTTTGGCTACGCCACCAATGAGACTGAAGTCTTAATGCCTGCCCCAATTACCTATGCCCACCGGTTGGTAGAGCGTCAGGCGGAAATGCGTAAAAAGCGGGTACTCCCCTGGCTGCGCCCAGATGCCAAGAGCCAGGTGACCCTGCGCTATCAGAATGGTGTTGTTACCGGTATCGATGCCGTCGTACTCTCCACCCAACATGACCCCGACATCAAACAGAGCGACCTGGTTGAGGCCGTCATGGAGAATATCCTGCAACCCGTCCTGCCCAAAGAGTGGCTGGACAAGTGTCCGCAAAACAAGATCCACATCAATCCCACAGGCTCCTTCATAATTGGTGGTCCCGTCGGCGATTGCGGCCTCACCGGCCGAAAGATCATCGTTGATACCTACGGCGGCGCAGCCCGTCACGGTGGCGGTGCTTTCTCCGGCAAAGATCCCTCAAAAGTGGACCGCTCGGCGGCCTACGCAGGTCGTTATGTCGCAAAGAATATCGTGGCGGCAGGACTGGCTGATCGCTGCGAAATCCAGGTTTCTTATGCCATTGGCGTGGCAGAGCCTACCTCGATCTCTATCGAGACCTTTGGCACCGCTAAGGTCGATGAAGATAAGATTGCCCAACTGGTGCGGGAACACTTTGACCTGCGGCCCTACGGCATCCTGCAGATGCTGGATCTGATAAAACCGATTTATCAGAAAACAGCCGCTTATGGACACTTCGGTCGTGAAGAGCCAGAATTCACCTGGGAACGGACCGACAAGGCAGAAGCGTTAAGGGACGCTGCAGGCCTCTGAAGACCTGACCCGACGGCTTTGCGTGCCTCGTTCTGGTTCAATCAAGGAGAGCACGCAAGCCCCCAAAACCCCTCCTCTTGAGAAGCGCTGCAACAGGTCAACCTGCCAGGCTCATGAGGGGGATTCGATCAATATGAACGGCGCTTAGTTTTTTCGGAGACTAAATCATGAATGCCGTTGTTGATAACAACTTTACCGACTACAAGATCGCCGATCTCTCACTGGCCGAGTGGGGCCATAAGGAGATCGCTATTGCCAATACTGAAATGCCGGGCCTGATGGCACTGCAGGAAAAGTACGGCGACAGCAAACCCCTCAAGGGCGCACGCATCGCCGGCAGTCTGCACATGACCATTCAGACCGCTGTACTGATCGAAACCCTCATCAAGCTGGGTGCCGAAGTGCGCTGGGCCTCATGCAACATATTCTCTACCCAGGACCATGCGGCGGCAGCGATAGCCAACCAGAACATCCCGGTATTCGCCTTTAAGGGCGAGAGTCTGGCGGAGTACTGGGAGTACACCCATAAGATCATGGAATGGCACGATGGTGGTACGCCAAATATGATCCTGGATGATGGCGGCGATGCCACCGGGCTGTTGATCCTCGGCACCAAGGCGGAGAAAGATATCAGCGTGCTGGATAACCCAGGCAGTGAAGAAGAGAAGGTGATGTACGCGGCAATTCGATCCCGCATCGCCGCTCAGCCTGGCTGGTATTCAAATAATTTGAAGAACATTAAGGGTGTCACCGAAGAGACCACCACGGGCGTTCATCGCCTCTACCAGATGGCCGCTGCGGGTGACCTCCCCTTCCCAGCCATCAATGTTAACGACTCGGTGACCAAATCCAAGTTCGACAACCTCTATGGTTGCCGTGAATCTCTGGTGGATGGCATCAAGCGAGCAACCGACGTCATGATCGCGGGCAAGATCGCTATGGTGCTCGGCTATGGCGATGTGGGCAAAGGTTGCGCGCAGTCACTGAAAGGCCTTGGCGCTACAGTGTGGGTCAGTGAGATCGACCCGATCTGCGCACTACAAGCCGCCATGGAAGGTTTCCGGGTGGTAGAGATGAACACCGCCTGCGCTGAAGCGGACATCTTTGTGACCACGACAGGTAACTACCATGTGATTCAGCATGACCACATGATCCGCATGAAAGACCAGTCCATCGTCTGCAATATCGGCCACTTTGATAATGAGATCGATGTCGCCAGCCTGGAACAGTACGAGTGGGATAACATCAAGCCTCAGGTAGATCACATCATATTCCCCGATGGCAAGCGGATCATCCTGCTGGCTGAGGGGCGACTGGTAAACCTTGGCTGCGCCACGGGTCACCCCAGCTTCGTAATGTCAAACAGCTTCACCAACCAGACGCTGGCACAGATGGAGATCTGGAATAGCACGGGTCAATATGAGAACAAGGTCTACACCCTGCCAAAGAAACTGGATGAAGAGGTCGCGCGCCTGCATTTGCAGAAAATTGGCGTTAAACTCACGACCCTGTCTCAGGAACAGGCAGACTATATCAGTGTTCCGGTAGAAGGCCCTTACAAGCCCGATCACTACCGCTATTAATGCAAGCAAGGCCTCGCGCGGGGCCTGACTGATCTATTCGCTCCCCCTATGCAACTGTCGCAGGGGGAGTATTCAATGTTGCCTGTATACGAAGATAAATAATGACTGCCAATCAAACCGATCAAAAGCTGTTCAGCTTTGAACTCTTCCCACCAAAAACAGAAGAGGGAATGAGCAAACTCCAAGATAATGTCAGAAAACTGAATCGCATCAATCCACTCTATGTCTCCGTTACCTTTGGCGCAGGTGGATCAACCCAGCAGCGCACCTTCCAGAGTGTTGAGTGGCTGGTCTCTGAAGGCATAGAGGCCGCACCCCATATCTCTTGCATTAGTAGCAGTGCCGAAGAAATCATCCAAATGCTCAATCAGTATAAGCGCCAAGGAATAAAGCGAATCGTTGCACTACGTGGAGACATGCCGTCTGGTACTGGTTTGGCAGGACGTGGGGAACTCAATTATGCCAATGAACTGGTGTCACTGGTGCGTCGAGAGTTCGGTGATCACTTCCACATCGAAGTGGCAGCCTATCCGGAATTCCATCCCCAGGCCACTAATGCGGATGCAGACCTGAAAAATTTCAAACGTAAGGTAGAAGCCGGCGCCAATGCCGCCATTACCCAGTATTTCTACAATGCAGACGCCTATTTCCGATTTGTAGAAAGCTGCGAAAAGCTCAGCATCACCGCTCCTATTGTTCCCGGCATTATGCCAATCACCAACTACAGCAGCCTGAGTCGCTTCTCCGATGCCTGCGGCGCAGAGATCCCTCGCTGGATTCGTAAACGCCTGGAGGCTTATGCTGATGATGTCGTGAGCATCCGCGACTTTGGCCTCGATGTCGTGAGTGAACTGTGCCAGCGGTTGCTCGACAATGGCGCACCGGGCCTGCATTTCTATACCATGAATCAATCCGGCCCCACATTGAAGATATGGGACAGCCTCACACTACGCGATTAGTAACTGATTCATGTTGGAGGGAGCATCCCAGCAAGTAATCCCAATGCTGATCAGTGCATTATCTATAATCATCGGGCGGGTATGTTGGTATACTATTCCCTATCTTTCGCGAATAACTCACCATGTCCTACATAATGAAACTGAGAGAGGCCTCCGAGTCAATCGATCGCCGAATTCTTAATACAGCGCTTGATCTGTTTGTTGAGTGTGGATATTACAATGTCTCAGTTCACGACATCCAGAAGCAGGCCAACGTCAGCATTGGCTCGATTTACAACCATTTTGGCGGCAAAGAAGGTATTGCAAAGGCACTCTACTATCATGTCCTGAGTGAGATGGAAGAATTGGTCAATAGCGTAGTGGCACAGAAATTAGGGGCCGTAGAAAGCTGTAACCAGCTGATCCGGTTGCTGTTTGAACAGACTGAAAGCCAGCGCAATACTATCTCCTTTGTTCTCCATGCCAAGCATCGTGAATTCTTACCAGAAGAACCCCCCGTTTGCAGTGCAACGCCCTTCAAGGCAATGCGTGATATTGTGCAAACTGGAATGGCGAATGGCGAGATACGCCAATGTGACCCGTGGGTAGCTGCCGCCAACGTATTTGGTGGTGCCATCCGAATGATCCACTTACGCCTTGACGGCGTAATTGAACAACCGCTACCCACGTTCTATGAGGAGTTACTTAAAGTCACCTGGCAGGGAATGGAAGTGAACCAAGGGTGAGGAGATTCCAGTTTTTAATCGCTTTGCTGCTCATTGGCCTCGTTTCATTTGTGTCAGGCCTGCTCTTACCGCATCTTTTCTCCGTGCGGCCCTCAGCCCCTCTTCACCTGATCTTCGCTATTGGCATACTACCTTTAATACTCGGCGCCATGACCTATTTTGTACCGGTCTTAACGCGCTCCCGTACGGCAGAACCCCAATCACTTGCCCCCACCTTACTGGCTCTCATTGCAGGTAGCTTGGTCAGTTTCAGCCTGTTTTACTCATTCAGCATCTATCCCTATGCAGCAATCACCGGATTGATCGCGGTGATTTGGCAGCTCATTTGGATTCGCGGACGAAAGCGGGCAATGCTGGGAAATCCTCATCCCGGTCTACTCTGGTATCAACTCGCGCTCGGCGCATTACTGCTAGGCCTGGTGTCGATTCTGGCGGGGTATTTCATGCCGGATCACTGGGCAGCACTCAGACGATTTCATCTGCATGTCAACATACTCGGATTTATCGGCTTCACTGCTCTAGGCACACTGCGCGTGCTCCTCCCAACCACCGGCAGTTACCCCGATCCACAAGCCGGTGTCTGGCTTCTTCGTCAGTGGCCTTGGCTTGTGGGTGGGACACTCCTGATTGCAATAGGAGCGGCGTGGTATTCCCCACTCGCCCTCTTTGGCTTAATAGTTTGGTTGATACCGATGGGCCAGTTCTTATTGCCACTGATCACAACTCATCGGTTGGTGATCTGGCAACCGCATGGCGCCACCACACCCCTGGCATGCGCCGTCATTGGGTTGCTGATACTGCTCTTAAGCGGGGGGGCTCATAGTTTGGGATGGCTATCGGCGCCCCCTACAACTCAGGCATTCATCCCACTATTTCTGCTTCCGTTGGTAACGGGAGCAAGTAGCCACCTGCTGCCCCTGTGGATGACACAGGCACAACAGCGTGATCGAGAATTACAACTGCGTATACTATTGGGAAGACACAGTGCTGGGCGCTCAGCACTGTTTATGTTGGGAGGCCTGCTAATACTTGCAGAACAAGGATGGGGATTACTTCTGATCCTCGTTGGCCTCTTACACTATATTATTCGGGTAGTGATGGCCTTTTTTTACAAAACGCCCCAAAAGCTTTAGCTATCTGAGGAAGATTTGTCATAAAACCATGAGCAACAATCAACAAATAGCCGCTCGAGATCTTTCCGTACTCTGGCACCCCTGCACTCAGATGAAAGATCATGAATGGCTCCCCATGATCCCCATCAAGCGAGGCGAAGGAGTCTGGCTGGAGGACTTTGACGGGAATCGTTATATCGATGCGGTTAGTTCATGGTGGGTGAATCTATTTGGCCATGCCAACCCCCGTATTAATTCCGCGCTCAAGTCACAGGTTGATCAACTGGAACACGTCATGCTGGCCGGTTTTTCACATGAGCCCGCCATACAACTCGCAGAGCGATTAGTAGAGATTACCCCCGAAAGACTCGACCGCTGCTTCTATGTCGACAACGGCTCATCCGCCGTAGAAGCCGCCCTAAAAATGAGCTACCACTCATGGAAAAACCAGGGCCATAAAGGCAAGCACCGCTTCGTCACACTCTCCAACAGCTATCACGGAGAGACGCTGGGCGCCTTGGCCGTGGGTGATGTCGCACTCTACAAAGAGACCTATGAACCCCTGTTAATGAAAGTCGACACGGTAACCTCACCCGACTGCTTTGGACGTGAACCGGGCGAATCCTGGGAGTCTTTCTCAATCCGCCAGTTTGCCGAAATGGAAACACTGCTCGCAAACAAAGGCAATGAGATTAGTGCGGTAATCGTAGAACCACTGGTACAGTGTGCCGGGAATATGCGCATGTATCATCCTATCTATCTGACGCTGCTTCGAGAAGCTTGTGACCGATACCAGGTACACCTGATTGCCGATGAGATCGCGGTCGGCTTTGGCCGGACAGGGACAATGTTCGCCTGCGAACAGGCCAAAATCTCACCCGACTTCCTCTGCCTCTCAAAGGGCCTAACGGCAGGTTATCTGCCCCTCTCTGTGGTAATGACCAGCGAACAGACTTATCGTACATTTTATGATGATTATGAAAACCTGACTGCCTTTCTGCACTCCCACAGTTACACCGGCAACCCCTTGGGTTGCGCTGTTGCCTTGGCCAGCCTGGATATCTTCCGGGACGATAACGTCATCGCCAACAATCAGTGTTTAGCCAAGGTAATGACCGAGGCAACAGCCCACCTGGTAGATCACCCCCATGTAGCCGAGGTTCGGCAGCACGGAATGATCGTGGCAATTGAGATGGTAAAAAACAAACAGACTCGGGAGCCCTTCCCCTGGCAAGAGCGTCGTGGGCTACGTGTCTATCAGCATGCATTAAAAAAAGGCGCACTCTTACGACCATTAGGGAATGTCACCTACTTGATGCCACCCTATGTGATTTCCCCGGAGCAGATCGAGACACTCGCTCAAATAGCGACAGAAGGAATCGATCAGGCGACCAGGAGCTGACATGCAACACCGCCGCATCCATACCTATCAACCCCTCATTGTGGATCAGGAACTCTCCCTTGAAGAGGGCCCTGCCCGACACCTGACTCAGGTGCTCCGCATAAAACCAGGCACTGAATTCATCCTGTTCAACGGGGATGGCTACGACTATATTGCAACGCTCACCCAGGCCTTACGGCGTGACGTGATGGCACGAGTCGTCTCCCGTATAGATCCCATCGAACCCGAAACAGCTTGCGACATCCATCTGGCGATTGGCATTTCCAAGGGTGAACGCATGGACTTCGCTATTCAGAAGGCCGTTGAGTTGGGAGTAGCTAGTGTCTCGCCACTGATTACCGAACGTTGCATGGTGCGATTGAACAGTGAACGGCAGCAGAAAAAAGTGTCGCATTGGCAGCAAATCATCATTTCAGCCTGTGAACAATCGCATAGAAAAAGGGTACCTGTTTGTCAGGAAATCATATCACTGAATGAATGGCTCGTTGCAGATAACGATTCAATGGGTATCTTGCTTGATCATCGTGCAAACAGATCGCTGCATGATATGGCAAGACCCTCCAGAGATATCCGGCTATTAATTGGGCCAGAAGGGGGATTATCGGAGGCCGAACGAGGAGAGGCGAAAACCTGTGGCTTTATGGGCATTCGCCTTGGACCTCGGGTGTTGCGAACAGAGACTGCACCTCTTGCAGCCATCGCGGCCATCCAAACCCTCTGGGGGGATTTCAACTAGCGCTATAAATGCTCAACCAATCTTATAGATGCCAAGTGCCGGCGCGGCAATCTCGGGGGGATCAAAGACCGTATCCTCTTCCGGCGCGGTGGTTCCCAACGTCTGAAAATCAAAAAGCTTCAAATCGGCCAGATGTGAAGGCACCACATTGGAAAGCGCATTGAAAATGCTCGTCATGCGGCCAGGGTACTGTAACTCCCAGTCGGCCAACATCTGTTTGATCTGCTTGCGCTGTAAATTTTCCTGAGAGCCACACAGATTACAGGGAATAATTGGAAACTCACGCTGATTACTGTAGCGGGTTATATCCCGCTCAGTGCAATAAGCCAAAGGACGAATCACCACATGACGGCCATCATCCGTGTGCAGCTTTGGCGGCATTGCCTTGAGCTTGGCACCAAAAAACATATTCAGGAAAAGCGTCTCTACAATGTCATCTCGATGGTGGCCGAGTGCGATTTTGGTCACGCCCATTTCACTGGCTACCCGATAAATAATACCCCTGCGCAACCGCGAGCAGAGTGAACAGGTGGTCTTCCCTTCAGGGATTTTATCCTGAACGATGGAGTAGGTATCCTCTTCAACAATACGATACTCAACACCGAGCTTATCAAGATATGCTGGCAACACGTGCTCAGGAAAGCCCGGCTGCTTCTGATCAAGATTCATCGCCAACAGACTAAAATTAATCGGTGCCCGCGACTTGAGCGTCAACAGGATATCCAGCAAAGTGTAGGAATCCTTGCCCCCGCTGAGACAGACCATAACCCGATCGCCCTCCTCGATCATGTTGTAGTCGCCAATAGCCTTACCGACTTCACGCTGCAGACGCTTCTTTAACTTATTGAAGTTATTCGATGTTTTCTGTTTTAAATGAAGTTCAGGCATAGCGGGCCACGCAGGAGAAGGGAGAAAAACGGGGATCTTACACGCGAGCACCTAAAAATAACAGGGTGCTCACCTAAGAAAAATGCTTCCCAGATCATCCCAAGGAAGCGATAACGGATCTAGAACTGGATATCAGTAAGCACCAGTTCCAGTGCATCAAGATCCGGGATCAAGGCTTCAACACCGTTAACAACAACATGACTGGAAATCATCTCATTGAGTGGATCAGAATGAGGGAAGGGCGCAATTGCCTCTTCGGTAATTCGCACAAGATGCGGCGCTGAGCGGAGCAAAATACCGATGTAGGGTAGTGTTTCATCACCATTCAATGTATTGCAGATGGCAACCCGCGCCCGGTGACCAATTGCTCCTGGATCTCGCCCTAAAAGGGTCTCAAATGACACCAAGGGAATATCATTATTGCGCCAGCTGAACTTACCCAGAAGCCAGTTAGGCTTATCATTCTCAATGGCGCTGGGTGCCCGATAGCTGACCACTTCACAGACCGCTGCATTGGGCAACAGTAACTGCCCTTCTTGCAATGGCAGTAATACACCCCTCACCTCACCGGAGGCCTGTGCAACACTCATCTTGCCTCCTCACCCAATACAGAATAGATATTATCCAGCAATTCATTCTCTTGATACGGTTTACCCAGATAACGCCTAACGCCTAATTCCATTGCCAGGTTACGATGCTTATCTCCCGTTCGTGAGGTAATCATAATAATCGGGATTGTCTTTAGTGCTTCAGAGTTACGCATATGCCTGGCCAGTTCATAACCATCCATCCGTGGCATCTCAATATCGAGAAGCATGATATCTGGCCGCTGCTCTTGCAAGGTGGCCACGGCATCCACACCATCCTTTGCCGTGATTACATTCATACCGTGTCTTTCCAGTAATCGGCCGGTAACCTTACGTACAGTAATGGAGTCGTCGACCACCATAACTGTTCGACCGACACCCGGTTCCTGCGCAGTCGTTTCGACGCGTGCCACTTCATGCTTTGGCGCTGCCGCATGAGCCATGTCAGATCTGACCAGCGCGGTCACATCCAGAATCAAGGCCACACGCCCATCACCTAGAATCGTTCCGCCAGAAATCCACCGTACAGTGGCGACCTGTATGCCGACTGATTTCACTACAATCTGTCGATTGCCCAGCAGGCCATCGACCTGTAGCGCCACATGGTGCTCGCCGGCACGCACCAGCAATAGCGGATACCATTTTCGCTGATCAGAGAGACTCACTTGAGCCACATTCAACATGCTGCCAAGATAGCGGATTTGATAATCCTGTCCCGCATAGTTATAGACTTTTTGCCGTCCGCTGTAGCAAGCCTCCAACTCCTGAAGCGAGACCCGCACCACACCTTCGATACTGGTATGTGGTATAGCGTATATTTCGCCGCCCAACTCAACTAGCAGAGCATCCGTAATAGCCAATGTCAGGGGTAATCTGATGATAAACCGGGCACCCTCACCAGACTGCGAGGTGATATCCAGAGAACCGCCCAGCTGCTTAACCTCGCTGACCACTACATCCAGCCCAACACCACGACCGGAGATCTGAGTGATTTCCTGCGCCGTACTAAATCCATGCTCGAGCACAAAGGGTAATACATCAGTATCCGACACCTCCGCATTGGGATCGAGCAAACCACTCTTTATCGCCTGCGCCCTGATTTTAGCCATATTCACGCCGGCACCATCATCGGAAATGATCAGCTGGATATCTGATCCCTCACGTGACAGCTGTAATCTGATTTTGCCCGTCTCACTCTTACCCGAGTCTCGTCTCTCTGCAGGCGTCTCGATCCCATGTGCAATCGCATTGCGAAGAATGTGCTCCAGTGGCCCGATCATGCGCTCCAGAATACCGCGATCGATCTCGCTGCCTCCACCCTGAATAACCAGCTCCGCCTTCTTGTCCAATTGATTACAGGTCTGACGAACCACCCGATGCAAACGCGGCACAATCTGCGCAAAAGGAACCATGCGCGTGCGCATTAAACCGTCTTGCAGATCCGTAGTAATACGCGATTGCTGTAACAGCAACGTATCGGTATCCGATTGCAGGTCCTCAAGGAACCCATTGATATTGGCAAGATCGTTAACCGTCTCCATCAAGCTTCGGGAGACCTGTTGCATGGCAGAAAAACGGTCCAACTCCAACGGATCGAAAGTGGCGTCGTGCACAGCCTCATCGCCACGATCCTGTTCGTAGCGGAACAAAATCTGCGCTTCAGTCTCGATCTCGAGTTGCCTTAGCTGTTCACGCAAACGACTGATGGTCTGTTCAAGCTCTGTGAGGTTGAATCCCAACTGACCATTCTGCTGTTCAATACGGGTACGGTAGATACTGACCTCACCCGCATAATTCACCAAACGATCAAGCAGGTCTGAACGAACACGAACTTGCTCACGCTGCCCCCGGCTACCCGATTGAATTGCCCGGGCATCATCCATGGCTAGGCTAAGCACAGACTCTGCTGGCACATCACTCTCAACAGGTAACTGTTGTTCAGGGTTTTCCGTCGCCGCTACTGCTTCGTCAATAGCTTCTATCTGCTCCGATAGCGATTCATCAAGAATCGCCTGAGACTCCGTCGATTCCTCCAACACTTCCTGTGTCGTTTCAACTATCTTGTCGATCGGCTTTGCCGCAATTGTCTCGACAATCTCGGAGTCAGCCTCTGCCGCTAATTCAGCAGGCTCATCTTCAGGCAGAGGCTCCCCACCCTCTTTCAGCCAAAGGTCGAGCTTAGCAACCAGATCCTCAGCACTGCGTAACTCTGGACCATGCCCAAGGTCATCAATCTGTTCTGCCAGTCGATCGATAACTTCATGTGTAAGTGAAGTTAGGGCCTCTCCCGTTTGAATACGTGCCTGATCAACCGCCGTCAGCAATGACTCAAAACCATGACTCAAGTCACCGATGGGCATAGCCCCGGCTAACCGCGCACCACCTTTCAGTGTATGGAGTGTACGCTGTAACTCTTCTGATACTTGTTTATCGGCAAGATTGAAGTTGCCCGACTGGAGTGTGCTTTCAAGTGATTCATGTAACTCTCTGGCTTCTTCAAGGAAGATATCCACCAGCTCAGGATCACCTTCAAGCGCCACCATGTGGGAAACTGCAGGGTCTGACACCTTTTCATCAGCCGTTTCAGCTATTGGTGTTTCAATAGAGATATCTGATACAGCCGCCTCCACTGACTCATCGGCTTCAGATGCCGATGCCTCAACCGCAATATCTTCCTGGGGCTCTTCCTGAAACGCGACCTCTTCATCCACCGCGTCTTCAGCGGCCAATACCGACTCGTCTACGGACAGAGCATCGACACCGATGCTGTCATCCTGATCAGGCTCTTCAAGTGCTTCTGTTTCAGACTCAAGCGCATCATCAAGATTGATCTCTATCTCTCTGGCACCGTCTAAAACAATTTCATCAGTTGATTCTTCTGGGAGTTCCAGAAGTGTTAGATCAATAACTTCAGTGGAATGCGCCTCTACTGATTCCGAAGTTTCCGCCTCGGGCTCAGAATACTCGTCACCAACCGCTGATAAATCATTCTCACCCAATGCCTCGGCAGCATGAAAATCCTCATCAATGCATGACAGGTCATCATTACTCTCTTGTTCAAGAGGCAAGTGTGCTATCGATTCGTCGGCTACCGATACGAGTGATGAATCTTCCTCATCGTCAGACTCCGGCACCAAACCAGGATCTCGCCGATAGTGATGGATATCATCAATCAACTCACGCCAATCCGGGAGCTCAGCGCCAGGAACGTTAATCGAACCCAATGTGGTCCTGAACAAATCCACGCTACGATCAATCAACTCGAGCGCAGGCGAATCGACTGGCTTTCCAAGGCCATTCAGTAGTGATGCCATAGACTCAAGCGCTGTACTGACCTGAGCGATGGAGTCAACACCGGCCATCTCAGCACTGCCATGCAGTGTATGCAGCGCACGCACCAACTCCTTGTCTATCCGACAGGCAAGTGGATTCTCACTGCATGTATCATGGAAATGATTAAGTGTATCGATATGCGTGAGGGACTCAGCTTCGAAAATCTCAAGCAGTGTCTCATCCATGGTGATCGGAGCAGGCGCTATCTCTTCTTCAGGCTCATCAATAGCCTCAGGTGCCGCAGCTTCATCAATAGTACCAACCAAAGATGCAGGCTCAGCTGAGTCCGCTTCCTGATCTTGTTCTTGTGCCTGATCTACCTCTGACGCATCTTCCATCTCGTCAGACATTGAAAACGGACTGACTTCATCCGAAGCAATCTCATTTTCCAGAGCGTCCAGATTCCGCTCCGTAGCGGTTTGCTCATTACTCGAAGTCTGGGCTTCATCAGTGGTAGATGAAGTCTGGCTTTTTTCCGGTTTTGAAAGTGCTTCAGCCCTATCAATAAGTGGCTGTGTATCGATATCCGGGACAGTTCCCTGCTTCTGTGATTCAATCAATACAGGAAGAACAGTTATCGATTCCAGCAATAGGTCTATGACGTCAGGCGATATTTCGACCGTCTCATCAATAATTCTGTTCAGTAGATTTTCTACAGACCAGGCATATTCACCAATAACTTTAGCACCGACCAGACGTCCACTACCCTTCAGGGTATGGAAAGAACGACGGAAGGTGGTCAGGGCATCGCGGTCATCTCTGTTATCACACCAACGCGGCAGGTACTCCTCGATGACTGCCAACTCTTCTTCTGCTTCTTCAATAAAGATCTCGAGTATTTCCGGATCAATGTCTTCAAGCGAAGGCTTATCGGCTGATGGGGTACGGATTTCTGCCTTTTGATCAGCAACAGCTTCAACATCGGGTAGCTCAACGACTTCCAGAGCTACAGAATCAGCCGGTGATTCAACATGCGCTTCACTTGCAGACTCACCCAGACCTGTTGTTTCGACTTCTGGTACATGAAGTTGCGACAGCGCGTCCCGGGTGACATCCAAAATTTCCGGATGAATGCCACGACCTTCCGTCACGGCTTCCATATAGTATTCAATGCCCGTTACAGCATCCGCAAAGATATCCAGATCAGCAACGGTTGGCACACCACTGTCGAACAGTAGATTGTGTTCTACATAGCGATTCAGCCGACTCATCAGTTCGGCCGCATCGGACAAATTCAATACGCTGAAGGCACCCGCGATACCATTAAAACGCCGCGGTACATCTTTCAGTAATGACTTATTCTCAGGCTGCTCAATATAATTGATTATGGCTTCCTTGTTACGGGCCATATCAATGCCAGCTTCATGCATAACCGAGTCAACTAATCGCTCAAATTCGCCTGCTGGCAAAGTCGATACGGCCTGATCACCCTTCTCCTGTTTGGCATAACGCCTGACAACAGAAAGATTTTCCAGCGATGTTTCTATAAACAGGATATCACTGGCCATCGCCATCAGATCCTGCTCATCGGGATAGGTGTTAGCCGCAACAAGCTCAGTGATTTTATCCGCCTGACGCATCAATCGGTTCCGCAAATCACCCTGACCTACCATACCCAAGGTGTCAGCCAGTTTCTTCAGCGGTTCCTGTTGTGCCTGTAGACGACTCAAATCATCCTGTTTGCTCCTGATAAAGAGATCCAGTTGATCCTTGATCGCAGTCAGATCAGCGCCAATTGCGCTGCGCAGCGATTCCAACAAGTCTCGACCAGGGGCATGCAAATCACTCTGATCGTCACCCTGAATCGATTGACCAAACAAGCCCGTATCAAGGTCAAACTCCCGCTTAACCCGCTGCACCGCCTCGTTGGATGAATTGGCGCATGCGGTATAGTAAAGCAGGTTCTTAATAAGGTCATTCGCGGGTTTCTCGGCTACCGCCAATTCACCATCGTCTATAATGCGCTTGATCTCGCGATCAATTTTTCCAATAAGCAGCTTGGTGGCAATACCTGAGTCAATGCTTCCATCATGCAAGGCACTGACAGTCGACTCACCTACCTGAAAAAGCTGTCTGACCTGGGTCGTTCCGGCACTTTCACCAAGTTCTTTAAATAGGTCAGCGATACGCCGTAAGCCACCCGACATGTCAACATCACGGTACCAATCCAGCAGTGCTTTATGGTATTGAAAGCGAAGTTTTCGAGCCAGCTTGGGTAATTCAACATTACCCTCCTCACTACCATCAGCGGGCTGCAGCTTTTGGTCCAGATTAGGCGAAAAAAGTGCCACTTCTGAGAGCAGGGCAGCATCACGCGCAGCCCGTAGTTCATTCATCAGCGGGAGTAACAAGAGCGGTGTATCACTGGCACCGGACTCAATCTTCTCCAAATAATCCGGCAGTTGGGCCAATCCAACCATCAGGGCTTCTGCAGACTCTTTGCGTTTCTGCTCACCCAAACTGCTCAGTGCATTGGCCACTAACTCCATCTCTTCAGCCAGCATGGCACCACCATACAACTGAATCAGTTGCAGTGTGCCACGAACCTGATGGATATTAGCGATACAACTATCCAGTTCGGATTCTGGACCTTCCTCGTCCACATACGCTTCTAACGCATGCCTCGCCTTTTCCAGTGAAGAATCAAGCTCGGCCTTGATCCATTTCAGCGCACTATGATCTTGGGCGTCACTCATACTAAGCCTTCATATACGCCAGTAGTAGATTCACAATCCCAGTATTCATCTGGCATTCAACAGATGACGAACAGTCATAACCACTTTGGGTTGAGCTTGAACCCAGCAACGGGCTCAATAACTCAAGCATGACTTTTCCTGGGCATCCATTCATTACTGGTCACATTCCGTTAGTTATATTCTGGGAGTCGGAAACCGGCTACCGATCGTTGCAGTTCGTCAGCCATGTCTGCCAGCGAGCCAATCGACGCAGCGGTCTGGTTAGTACCGTCTGATGTCTGCGTTGTAATCTCTTGGATTACACTCATGGTATCGTTAACCCTGGAGGCCTCTTCTGACTGATGTTGGGCCGAATCAGCCACACGCTGAATACGTTCAGAGATCTGATTTGATACGCTCTCAATCTCTTTCAACGCCTCACCCGCGTCCTCTGCCAACTTGGCACCCGCAACCACTTCTGTCGTTGTTGCTTCCATAGAGGAGACCGCTTCGTTGGTATCCGCCTGAATAGTTTTTACCAGCGCCTCGATCTGTTTGGTCGCATTACCTGAGCGTTCAGCCAATCGCTGTACCTCATCTGCAACCACCGCGAAACCACGACCCGCTTCACCGGCCATAGCCGCCTGCATCGCCGCGTTCAAAGCCAAAATGTTGGTCTGGTCAGCAATATCATCAATCAACTCAACGATATCTCCAATCTCCTGCGAGCTTTCACCCAATCGCTTGATTCGTTTGGAGGTCTCCTGAATCTGCTCACGAATGGTGTCCATGCCGTTAATGGTGCGTCTTACTGTCTCATTGCCCTTGGCTGCAATCTCTACCGAGTGCTGTGCAACGGATGCGGATTCGGTAGCATCAGAAGACATCTGGTTAATGGTCGTTGCCATGCTGTTGATAGAAGATGTTGCGGACGCAATCTGATCGGCCTGATGTTCACTTGCCTCGGCCAGATGCATAGCTGTCGCACGACTCTCCTGAGCCGATGTCGACACCTGTTCGGAAATTTCGTTAATGGTGGTAACCAGACTGCGGAGCGCTTCAATAGCGTAGTTGATAGAGTCCGCGATCGCGCCCGTCACATCCTCTGTAACGGTGGCGGTTACCGTCAAGTCGCCATCAGCCAAATCGCCCATCTCATCCAGTAGTCGTAAAATAGCTTGCTGGTTTCGTTCATTCAGCTGGCTACTCTCAACCTCCCGGCGACGCGCTGTCAAAAGCAGGATATATCCCAAGGCAACGAGGAGTGCGATAGATAAACCACCCAATACAGCAATCAGCACTGGACCCGCTTTAATGCCCATTACAGAGACCAGTCCGGGGTTCTCACCATAGGCAGCTACCAGTTTCTCTGCCGCATCATTCACGCGGTCAGATACGGTGGTTACCTGGCCGGCGGCTTCCAGCGCAGGTAGCACTGCAGGAACCGTTTCAATAATCTCCTCAGCATGATCATTAATTGAGCTGAAGAGCATCGCCGCTTCACGAAGCTTCTGCACCGCATCTGGGTTGGTGATTTTTTCAATACCTAATGACGGACTGCCTTCAAGCATGCCATCAAGGACTCGACCCAGGCGATCAGAATCACGACTGAACTGGTCAATAGCAGCCGCCGTTGCCTGTCCACCCGCAAGCACCTTGTTAACGTTCTTATCAATACGCTCAGAAAGCATCAATTGACGGGATGCAATAGAGATCTGGGCGGGATCAGCCTTGTTTGTCACCAGGTCACTCACAACCTGCTCTGACAGCTCCTGAAGTTGTGGCATAAACTCGGTAATAACACCGATAAACTCCTGCACTGAAAGAATCGCATCCTTGTTTGAGAGAATGTCATCCGCATTCTGCCTCAACTCCAGCCAGGTATTTTCAACCTCGCGCAACTGTGCTGACACAGGCGCTGGTGATGCGGGAAGATTAATGGCTGGATCGCCCTGCTTGAGTTCAGCCATCAGCCGTTCAAACTTATCCCTGGAGTCGCGTAACTGGGGGAATGCCGCCTGATTACCTGCCGCTGCAGAGAGCGCGCTTTTTGCTATCTCCTGGGAGACAACACGCTGTTCCTCTGAACGTACGATATAGGCCTCATCGTTTGCCGCCCACTTCGCCACATTGGCAAACGCCAAAAGTGTAGCCAACAGTGTGACGAGCAGCCCGATTGACAAAACAACTACAAGCTTGTTTGAGGCAGCTCCACCACCTGTTCGTTTGGTAGCCCTGGTATTCATCTAGTCTCTCTCCCGCAAGAGGCTTGTTATTGTAAAGCGTCCATTTAATATAAAGGCAATTCTCTAGTGAGGGTTTGCCCGAGAAAAATCATACCGACGCAACCCTGAATTCAGTATTTTCTGAAAGTAGATTCATACTGAATACAGGCCTGATAGCACCTTCAATTTCATAGGCACCTTGTACAAACTGCCTAATCGTGTCAGGTAATGCAGGAACAACTGATCGCTGCTCCTCTAGAAAATGTCGCATACCCTGTACATCGCCCACCAGCAGACCGGAGTAAAGCCCTTGATGATTAATCACCAGGACGCGACTGCGTCTGCCAATAACAACGGGGGCGCCGCCCAGAAACTTTTGCAGATCAATGAGTGGCAACAGATTACCTCGAATATTGGCCATACCAAGCATCCAGGCCTGGGTGCCTGGAACGCGAGTAACCCCCTCTGGGTAATTGAGGATCTCTTTGACCTCCTCAAGCGGCGCTATAACACCCATACCCGAGATACTGAAAAGCACGCCTTCCCAGTACTGCTGTATTTTCTGTTTAGGAAGGCCCACTGCATACTGATGACTTCTACTCTCAATATTTTGTAGAAGTCGTAGCAAATCGGCCGATGTTGTTTCCGTCATGATTCCCAATCAACCCGCAAGAACAGCCTTGATCTTGCTAAGCAGCTCCTCTGCAGCAACCGGTTTAACAACATAATCCTTGGCCCCTTGCCGTAATCCCCATGCACGATCAGTCTCCTGATCTTTGGTGGTCACCACAATGACAGGTATATCCTGTGTTTCGGGTGCCTTACTCAGTTGTCGAGTAGCTTGAAAACCGTTAAGGCCTGGCATCACCACATCCATTAATACAAGGTCGGGTTTTGATTCCTTAGCCACTGTCAAACCGGATTCACCATCCACTGCTGTGATGACTTTATAACCACCGCCCTCAACAATTCCTTTGAGAATGTGCGTCTCTGTTGGAGAGTCATCGACGATCAAAATGGTCGCATCAATGCCAGCCACTTCACCCGATTGTCCTGCACTACCTTTCTTAAAGAAACTTCTCATAATCTGTTCTCTGTAACTCTGGCTAATGTACTTTATCAGTACGCTTTCAATTTCAAGCCGCCTTAACTACGTGCTTACGTATGGCACCCAGCAACTCATCTTTGGTAAACGGTTTGGTAAGATACTCTTCCGAACCGACAATGCGCCCCCTCGCCCGATCAAACAGACCATCTTTGGAAGAGAGCATAATTACAGGCGTCTTTTTGAACTCACTGTTATGTTTAATGAGTGCACATGTTTGATAACCATCTAAACGTGGCATCATAATGTCGACAAAGATAATGTCCGGATTGCTATCAGCGATTACTGAGAGTGCCTCGAAACCATCATTGGCTGTAAACACTTCACAACCCGCTTTTTTAAGCAGGCTCTCCGCCGTTCTACGGATCGTTTTACTATCATCGATGACCATCACCTTCTTACCGGAGATATCGATCTCTTCATTCATTCCCAGCATCCTCTGATTCACACATTCCCTTACACTAGGGACACAGTGACTCCTTGCCAATGACATACCCTGTTTTTCCACACTATTTATTAGTAAACCTCGATCATGCAGCACGACACATGCACCATCGGCTTAATTTATCGTCGTAAGCCCATATAGCTGCCAGACTTGCATACCGCCCCTGTAATAATGAATCTTTTCTGGCGGATAACCGACTTCTAACAAACCTGTAATCGCCCGAGGTGACTGCCCACAAGCGGGGCCATTGCACCAAAGCACCAACTCTTTGCAATTGGTAAAATCCCAACTGTCTGTCATATTTTCTGCTTTCATGACACCCCATTCTTCGAGTGTCTTAGTGACTGCACCTACCGGTTCACGAGGCTTCGCACCAAATGATTCAAGTGCCTCTATCATCTCTAGGTCGTCAATAGCCTTACTCAATGTCGTAAACGGCACATTGACAGAGCCTGGAATAGTCCCTTTGGCGTGCCATTCAGGGGTTCTCGCATCAATCAGTAATCCCGTACCGTCCCGCAGCTGATTTTCCATGAAGTGAAAAATCTCTATTTCACCGACTGTCTTGACCTGTGGATGTACTTCCATCGGTCCCAGACAGAAAGGGGGACACTGACGACTGGTTTTGGCAAAATAGCCATGGAGTTCAAAATCCGTATCCTGAACTCGTTGGACTTTTACCGAACGCCCCTTATGTATTACATGAAGATAAGGCTTATCTTTATAGAGTGGAATAACGGCACCTTGTGCACCTACCACCACCTCTTCTTCTGCACCTAAAACCTGTCCAGCAAAAACACACATGGCAACTGACGCGGCCATGATGACCTTAGATATTCTCATTTAGCCTCCCTGATGATCTGGCTATCTGACGTAGCCTGAAATAATCTTTTTACGCTTTTATTTTGCTTTATATCGTCCGGTGGTGGGTTAACCTGAATTTTTTTTTTATAATTTATCGATGAAGGAAGCGATCCATGATCTTTTTACGCAATTCAGAGATGGTTGCTCCGCCCTGATACTCAAGAAAAATCTCTTCCTGACTACTCGCTGGCAATTTGCCATAAAAAACGGCGCTTCCTGCATATTTATCCTTTAGTTCGGCCTCAAATACCTCCCGGCTGACCGCATTGCCCGCATCACCTGTTGCGGCAGAGGCCGTGGAAGACCCTCCCTTGCTGTCGACCTTTTTGGCTTCCTGTTTCAGCGCGCTCAGATAATCATCATCCCCAGCGGCCATCACTGAGAACGGGGTCACAAAAATAGAAATTGTCATTGCAGCAATAGCCCAATAACGCGGCTTTCGGTCGTTTTTGTATCGATATGCCTTTAAAACCATAACGAATCATACCTCCCATTTCTTTTGATAGAGATCCACACCCCCACCATCGAGATCGGCTCCAGCCTCAGCCCGGCGCTCATCCGTTGAGTTTTTTGTATAATAAGGTCCTTGGGTGAATCTGATTTTTCTAGCTATAACACTTTATTACAGCTACAACCTAAGAGAAAATAGCAACAGACACCTCGTACTGCAACATCGGGGTTCAAAAGTTGCTCCACTGCCACCGACAAACGACCGACCCTCAGGTACTATTAAGCCATGACTATCACGCTCGGCGTTGTGATGGACCCCATCGAGTCCATCAACATCAAAAAAGACAGCACTTTTGCCATGTTAATAGAGGCGCAGCGACGCGGCTGGAGCATCTGCTACATGGAGCAGAGTGATCTTTTTCTTGAAAATGACCGCACATTTGCACGGACAAGGGGACTACAGGTGGAAGAAAACCCTCAGGGGTGGTTCCACTTTTTAAGCGAGACAACACTTCCACTGGACGAGATGGATGTCATCCTGATGCGTAAAGACCCACCCTTCGATATGGATTACATCTATACGACCTATCTCCTTGAAAAGGCCGAAGAGCGTGGCGTTCTGATCGTCAACAGGCCCGCCAGCCTGCGTGACTGCAATGAAAAGCTGTATACCGCCTGGTTTCCTCAGTGCTGCACACCAACCTTGGTAACCAGCAATAAAGAGCGCATTCTGACTTTTATAGATCAGCAGAAGGATGTCATCCTCAAACCACTGGATGGCATGGGTGGCAGCTCCATCTTCCGCTCCCGGATAGGCGACCCCAATACCAATGTCATTATTGAAACCCTGACAAATCATGGTCGGCGTTATGCTATGGTGCAGCGCTTTGTGCCCGAAATCAGTCAAGGCGACAAACGTATCCTGATGATTGACGGCGAACCGGTACCTTACTCCCTTGCCCGTATTCCCAAACCGGGAGAAACCCGTGGCAATCTTGCCGCCGGTGGAACAGGACAGGGAATACCCCTCTCAGAGCAAGACCGCTGGATCGCCCTTCAAGTGGGGCCCAGCCTGAGGCAGAAAGGCATCCTGTTTGCGGGGCTAGATGTGATTGGCGATTACCTCACTGAGATCAATGTCACCAGTCCCACCTGTATCCGGGAACTCGATGCTCAGTTTGAGCTCAATATCAGTGCCCAATTAATGGACTGCATTGAAGAGAAGCTCACATCATGAAAAGAGCCTTGGCCATCGTTTGGCTGTTACTCGCATCACTATTCCTTACCGGCTGTGACACTTCACCTCCCCTTTACAAAGGCAAGTTCCTCGCCTTTGGGACCCTCGTGGACATCACAATTGCCGGTCTCATGGAGCAGGACGCCCAGGCGGCAACCGATATTATCGAAGAAGATTTCAAACGCATGCACCGCTCCTGGCATGCATGGGATCCAGGCCCACTGGGCAGGGTAAACAGGCTGATACAGACTGGCGTGACCTTCTCAACACCCCCTTCGGTACTGCCTCTGATTAACCGGGGAATAGTGCTCTCAGAGCAGAGTGACGGCCTTTTCAACCCTGCCATTGGGCAACTTATTGATGCCTGGGGATTTCATCGTAATGATCCATCTGAACACCAGCCACCGTCACAAGCCATAATTGAAAAACTACTCCAACAAGCCCCCAACATGAACAATCTGCGACTCAATGGCATTCAGATGCACAGCACCAATACCGCGGTGAAGCTCGACTTTGGTGCTTTTGGTAAAGGTTATGGCATCGATCTGGCCATGGAACACCTCAAAGAGCTGGGCGTCAGTAACGCCATCCTCAATGCCGGAGGGGATCTCCGCGCGATAGGATCTAAGAACGGGGAACCCTGGCGTATAGCCATCCGCCACCCAAGTGGCGAAGGCGTTCTCGGTGTCATCGCAACCCAGGGCAGTGAAAGCATCTTCACATCGGGTGATTATGAGCGCAATTTCACTTGGGACGGCAAACGTTACCATCACATTATTGACCCAAGAACCGGCTACCCTGCCACCGGCACACGATCTGTGACGGTAATCCACAATGACGCCACAACTGCCGATGCAGCCGCAACTGCACTGTTCATTGCCGGGCCATCTCGTTGGTTTGAAATTGCAAATCGCATGGGATTAGGCTATGTACTGCTGGTTGACAGCGATAACAACATTCACATGAATCCAGCCATGCAAAAACGTGTAGAACTGACTGAGCATAATTTTAGCGTAAAACTGAGCCCACCACTCAGTGCCGAAAGCAATCAGGAATCGGCCGTCAAAGAATGAAGAGAGCAGGCATGATTACCTCGATCGACCGTATGGGCCTGACACTGTTCATAGCGGTTACGCTGCATGCCGTAGCCATATTGGGCGTTACCTTTACACTCGAAAAACCACAGAAAAGCCCACCAACCGATCGCACCCTGGAAATCATGGTGGTACAAAACCCCAAAAAAATGGAACAACAGAAGCCGATTGAAAGGCCTGATTTTCTCGCACAAGCCAGCCAGGAGGGTGGCGGCAACCAGGAAGAGAAAATCCGCCCAAAAACGGAGGCGACGCCTGTTGCACCACCACGTACACAGGAACACATTCAAGCCACGGCACCCACGCCCCCGCCTACAGCAAAACCTGTAGCAAAACAGCCAAAGAAGGTACTGACAAACCAACAACCCAGTACCAAAAAGGTTGAAACAGTGCCTGAAAAGCAGCCGGAACGCCCGAAAAAGGTCGTGACGGCCGCTCAACTGCTTGCCAGCTCCTCACAAGAGATCGCCCGCCTGACAGCGGAACTCGATCGAAAAACCCATGCCTACGCCAAACGCCCCAGGCGGAAAACGCTCTCCGCAAGGACGCAGGAATACAAATATGCCAACTACCTGGATGCCTGGCGACGCAAGGTTGAACGAGTGGGTAATCTGAATTACCCGGATGAAGCAAAAAGACGCAAACTCTATGGCAATCTGGTCATGCATGTTGCTCTCAGGCCGGATGGCACGGTCAAAGCCATAAACATTAGAAAATCCTCAGGCCATAAGTTACTGGATGATGCGGCAATTAGAATAGTCAAACTTGCAGCGCCTTTCGCCCCCTTTCCCGGCGAAATCCGCAAAGAAGCCGACATCATCGATATCATTCGAACCTGGCAGTTCAGAAATAACGACCAACTTTTTTCAAAATAAACTCGGCTAATAGTTGCGGACCCATCCCCTGCATCCGATACTATAGCGCTATGAACAGTAGTGAATTCCTGACGAATCAATTTTTGATCGCCATGCCAGGGCTGGAAGACGATAATTTTCACCATACCGTAACCTACCTCTGCCAGCATGGCGACGAAGGCGCTATGGGCATCGTGATCAACCGCCCCTCAGGATTACGCCTCAATGACATCCTTGATCAACTGGATATCAGCAGCAGTGAGTTACCCTGTGCAGAGCAACCTATCTATATAGGTGGTCCGGTGCAGACTGACCGGGGATTTGTTTTGCACACCCACGGCGGGCAATGGGACTCCACACTGCAAATAACACCCGATATCAGCATTACCACCTCCAGAGACATACTTGAGGCTATCGCACATGGAAAAGGGCCTGCAAAGAGCCTGATTGCGTTGGGGTATGCGGGTTGGGGAGAGGGTCAGTTGGAACAGGAGATCAGCGCCAATGCTTGGTTAAATGGACCTGCACCCGAAGATGTGCTGTTTGATCTGCCGGCAGAAGCCAGATGGGAAGCCGCCGCCAAGGCCCTCGGGATAGATTTAAATCTACTCTCCGGTGAAGCCGGGCATGCATAGACAGCGATAGCCACGCATAATGGGTACACTATTGGGCTTTGACTACGGCACCGCTAAGATAGGCATCGCGGTAGGCCAGACACTGACCGGCACGGCATCTCCATTGATGACTCTTCGTGCCATCCAACAGAAACCCGACTGGAACAAGATCAGTCAACTGATCGAAAGCTGGCAACCTGAGGCCTTAGTGGTGGGCCTGCCCTACGACATGGATGACACGGAAGCCGAAATTGCCCCGCTGGCAAAAAGATTTGCCCGACAGTTAGAAGGGCGCTACCGGCTCCCGGTGCATATGGCCGATGAACGACTGACCTCTCAGGTTGCCAGACAGGAACTGGGACGGTCCGTAAAAAAATATGACGAACTTGATGCAATAGCAGCCAAACTGATTCTGGAAACCTGGTTAAGTGAAAGACAATAAACCCTACATGCAAGCCGAGGCCATCGATGGACTCATTCATGAGATGGCGCAGGCAATCAAAACCCGGCTTGAAGTACAGCAAGCCAAAGACCCGGTTATGATCGGCATACATACCGGCGGCGTCTGGCTCGCAGAACGCCTGCACCAGCTGCTCCATATAAACCGTCCTCTGGGAACCCTGGACATCTCCTTTTACCGGGATGACTTTACCCGCATCGGCATGAACCCAAAAGTAAAGCCGTCCCAGATACCGTTTGAAGTTGAAGACCAACATATCATTCTGGTGGACGATGTCCTGCAAACTGGCAGAACCATCCGTGCCGCCATGAATGAGATCTTTGACTACGGTCGTCCTGCCTCTATTATGCTGGCAACACTGGTTGAGCGGAGTGGGCGCGAGCTCCCCATCCAACCCAGCGTCGTGGGCGTACGCCCTCCCCTGACCAACGAGCAGCAGATCACTTTGACGGGGCCTGATCCACTCAGCCTCATCATCGGCACATCAAAACAGGAGACCAGGGGAATATCGTGAGCAAGCCTAACATCCAACTCGACAGCAGTGGCAGACTCAAACATTTCCTCACCATCGATGGTCTCAAAAGAGAGATGCTCACGGAAATTCTGGACACCGCGGAATCCTTTACCGGGGTCTCAGAACGGGTCGTCAAAAAAGTACCGCTCTTACGTGGAAAAACCATCTGCAACCTGTTTTTTGAAAACAGCACCCGCACCCGCACCACCTTTGAAGTTGCGGCCAAGAGACTCTCGGCAGATGTACTCAACCTGAACGTCAGCACCTCTTCAACCACCAAAGGTGAGACGCTACTGGACACGCTGCGAAACCTGGAAGCCATGCATGTCGATATGTTTGTGATACGCCACTCAGACAGCGGCGCAGCACACTTCTTCGCCACACATGCCGCGCCGCACATCAGTGTCATTAATGCCGGTGATGGTCAGCATGCACACCCCACGCAGGCGATGCTGGACATGTTTACCATACGGCGCCACAAAGGGGATTTCACCGGGCTACGCGTTGCGATTGTCGGAGACATTCTCCACTCGCGGGTTGCCCGATCACAGATACTGGCCCTGAATACTCTGGGCACCTCGGAAGTTCGGGTTATCGCACCGCGCACACTCTTACCCTCTGACCCCCGCACCATGGGTGTGCATGTCTTCCACGATCTGGAAGAGGGCATCAGGGATGTGGATGTGGTCATCATGCTACGCCTTCAAAAAGAGCGCATGACCGGCGCCCTGCTACCCAGCGAGCACGAATATTTTCAGCTTTACGGCCTGACTGAAAAACGACTTAAGGCGGCTAAACCGGATGCCATTGTCATGCATCCCGGCCCCATCAACCGAGGCGTGGAGATGGACTCGCAAGTCGCCGATGGACCTCGCTCAGTCATTTTGCAGCAAGTCAGCTTCGGTATCGCTGTCCGCATGGCGGTCATGTCGATGACCATGGGAACTCTGGCCCAGGGAGCCGCTGGACGATGAGTACGACCAACAGCATTGCAATCCTCGGGGGACGGCTCATTGATCCTGCCAACGGCATCGATGAGATCAGCAATCTCTACATTAACAATGGGAAAGTTATCGCCGTAGGTGATCCTCCAGAGGCTTTCACTGCGCACCTTACCATCAACGCCAGTGGACAGATCGTCTGTCCTGGTCTGGTTGATTTGAGTGCACGCATGCGTGAGCCGGGCGAAGAACATATTGCCACCATCAGCAGCGAAACCAGTGCTGCCGCCAAAGCAGGAATCACAACACTCTGCTGTCCACCCGATACTGACCCGGTTGTTGACACACCCGCGGTAGTCACGCTGATGCTGCGGCGGGCCAAGCGCGCAGCCAAGGCACGACTATTACCTATCGGGGCTATGACTCAAAAACTGGCGGGCGAGCATCTCAGTGAAATGGTGGCTTTGAAGCGGGCTGGTTGTGTCGCCATGAGCAACGGCTATGCCCCACTCGCTAATACACTGGTTGAGCGACGCGCACTCGAATACGCCGCCACTTTTGGCATTACCGCTATTCTGCGCCCAGAAGATCGGCATCTACGCAACAACGGCTATGCCCATGAAGGGCCGGTCAGCGCGCGGCTCGGGCTTCCCGGGATACCGGAGGCGGCTGAATCCGTAGCCGTTGCCCGCGATCTCGCACTGGCTGAACATACCGGCTGCCGCATTCATTTCCACCTACTCTCCAGCGGCACAGCCGCACGGATGATTGAGCAGGCACAGCAGCAGCGGTTACCCGTTACTGCCAACGTGGCGGCACATCAACTGCACTTGACTGAGATGGACATTGAATACTTCGATAGCAATTGTCATCTCAATCCACCCTTGCGCAGCCTGGCGGATCGCGACGCCTTACGTTCAGCTTTGGCCAAAGGGGTGATTGGTGCGATCTGCTCAGACCATCAACCTTTAAAAGACGATGCCAAAGAGGCGCCTTTCCCATCGACCAAAACCGGCATGTCCGGTTTACAGACGTTGTTGCCTCTGACCCTCAAGCTGGTCGATGAGGGAGTGCTTTCATTATCGGAGGCCATCGCACGCGTCACCTGCGGTCCGGCAGACATACTCGACCTGCCCTATGGCAGACTCAATCCCGGTAGCAGTGCGGACATCTGTATCTTCGACCCGGATCGCCACTGGTTACTCAAGAAAGACGAAATTCCAAGCGCGGGACGTAATACACCCTTCATCGGCTGGGAATTCCAGGGCAAAGTAACTTACACCCTGTTTGAGGGACGCATTGTATTCCAATCAGACAGCACAACTGCAGCGTAAGACGATCTATGACAAGCCACAAACCCCATCGCGACACCATCTTCCTGGAAGAGGCTGAAATTCTCTCTCACGAGGCCTATGCAGGCGAACAGTATATTCTCCGTGTGCAAGCGCCTCTGTGTGCAGAGCGGGCCCTGCCGGGCAGTTTTGTCCACATTCAGTGTGACCGATCAAAACCCTTGCGCCGTCCTATATCGATCATGCGCGCATCGGCCAAACAGGGCTGGGTGGATTTTCTCTACAAAGCGGTCGGTGAAGGTACGCGTCTCCTGGCCCAGAGAAAAAAGGGCGAACTATTGAGTATGCTGGGACCGATCGGGGTGCCCTTCAAACTGAATCCTGAACGATCCATACCCCTATTGATCGGGGGCGGGGTCGGCATGCCACCCATGATATTCATCGCTGAAACGCTGGCCGGAAACCCAGCCTATAAACCGATGGTAATCCTGGGTTCCGAAGTACCCTTCCCATTTAAGCCGCAACCTTCAAGTATCCTTGTACCGGAAATGCCTGAAGGGGTAATCGCCAGCATGCCATTGCTTGATGACTGGCATATCCCGAGTCGCCTGGCGAGTTTGCAAGGCTTTCCTGGGTGTCATGAGGGCTACGTAACCGACCTGGCGAGACATTGGCTTAGCGAACTCTCCATGGAGGCACGCACCCAGGTGGAGATATTCTCCTGTGGACCCCATCCAATGCTCGAAGGTGTTGCAAAACTGGCCGCCGAGTTCGACCTTCCCTGCCAAGTTTCCCTGGAAGAGTTCATGGCCTGTGGTGTCGGTGGATGCGCGGGCTGTGTTGTAGAGGTCGAGACAGCGACAGGGCCTGCAATGAAGCGGGTCTGTGTCGATGGCCCGGTATTCGATTCGCGGACGGTTTTTCCAAGCTAAGGCTTATCCCATCAGTTCGCTGATGGGGTAAAAAAGTCAGCCCTCTTCCTGGTCCAGCAGGGTAACGGTGTTCATTCGAGCGGCATAGCGCTCCGCGTCTGTACCACCCAACTTGATCATCAACCGCACCTCATTGGCCGAGTCAGCATGCAAGATGGCGTCTTCGTAGGTGATCTCACCTTCGGTATAGAGTTTATACAGCGCCTGATCAAACGTCATCATGCCCTGTTCGGTAGAGCGCTTCATCAGATCTTTCAGCTTATGCACCTCCCCTTTGCGAATCAAATCCGCAGCCAGAGGGGTATTGATCAGCGTCTCTACCACCGGGCGACGACTCTTGCCATCCGGCCGCCGCACCAATTGCTGGGCCACTATAGCCCGCAGATTCAATGAGAGATCCATAAATACCTGATCCCGCCGATCCTCCGGGAAGAAGTTAATAATACGATCCAGCGCCTGATTGGCGTTATTGGCATGGAGCGTGGACAGTACCAGATGGCCAGTTTCGGCAAAGGCGATCGCGTGATCCATCGTCTCGCGGGTACGGATTTCACCAATCAAAATCACATCGGGTGCTTGCCGCAGGGTATTCTTCAGGGCTACTTGGTAAGATTCGGTATCAATGCCCACTTCACGCTGGGTGATGATGCAGCCATCGTGATTATGAATAAACTCGATCGGATCTTCGATGGTAATGATATGACCCGAACTGTTGCGGTTTCGATACCCGACCAGTGAGGCAAGGGAGGTGGATTTACCCGTACCGGTTGCCCCGGCAAAAATCACCAGCCCCCGTTTCGCCAGCGCAAGATCTTTCAATATAGGGGGAAGCAGCAGATCGTGGATCTCTGGGATGCGGGTCTCAATCCGCCGCAACACCATACCCACCGCATCACGCTGTACAAAGGCACTCACACGGAAGCGTCCCGCACCTTTTGAGCTGACGGCAAAGTTACACTCATTGGTCTGGGAAAACTCTTCCCGCTGGGCAGGTGACATGATGCTGACGACAAGCTCCTTGGCTTGCTCATCACTGAATTTGCTCTTCGATACAGGCATAATGCGGCCATTGACCTTTATGCAAGGCGGCATACCGGCGGTAACAAAGAGATCCGAGGCCTTTTTCTGGGCCATTAAATTCAATATTGCATTAAAATCCACTTTTCCCTCGCTACCGGCTATGAGCCGGTTCCATAAACTGCACTAGATCAGGAGAAAATCTCTTTGTTGGCCGCCTTCATACGCGCATCCAACCGACTAATCATACCCTTTTTCACCAACTCCTGAAGATGCTGATCAAGCGTCTGCATACCTGTTGCTTGCCCAGTCTGGATGGCCGAATACATCTGCGCCACTTTGTCTTCACGAATCAGATTGCGAATTGCCGGAGTACCCACCATGATCTCCCAAGCCGCAGTTCGACCACCACCCACCTTCTTCATCAGCGTCTGGGCAATTACCGAGCGCAATGATTCAGAAAGCATGGAACGCACCATTGATTTCTCACCGGCTGGAAATACGTCAATAATCCGGTCAATGGTCTTGGCCGCTGAACTGGTATGCAAGGTACCAAACACCAAGTGCCCGGTCTCAGCTGCCGTCAGCGCAAGACGAATGGTCTCCAGATCGCGCAACTCGCCCACCAGAATGATATCTGGGTCCTCACGTAACGCAGAACGCAGGGCCTCCGAGAAACCAAGGGTGTCCCGATGCACTTCGCGCTGGTTAATCAGACATTTTTTACTGGTATGGACAAACTCGATAGGATCCTCAATGGTCAGAATATGGCCATACTCGGTGTCATTTTTGTAATCCATCATCGCCGCAAGTGTGGTGGATTTACCAGAACCGGTAGGCCCTGTCACCAACACCAACCCCCGTGGAACATTGACGATGTCCTTAAAGGTTTCCGGACAACCCAGATCTTCCAGGGTCAACACCTTGGCAGGAATGGTACGAAACACCGCAGAGGCACCGCGATCCTGATTGAAGGCATTCACACGGAATCGGGCAAGCCCTGGAATTTCAAACGAAAAATCCGTCTCAAGAAACTCTTCGTAATCTTTCCGCTGTTTATCGTTCATGATGTCATACACCAAACCATGTACGACTTTGTGATCCAGCGCTGGCACATTGATCCGGCGAATATCGCCATCAACCCGGATCATCGGCGGCAGTCCCGCAGAAATGTGCAAGTCTGAGGCCTCATGCTTAACGCTAAAGGCAAGAAGCTCAGCAATATCCATACACCCCATCTCCCGTTATTGTGTTATTTGCATATGAGACGCCAACACCCTCACTACCAGCCATCCTGGACGTCTCCCTGAACGGATAGCGGCCGCAATTGGGGAATCTGGCGTTTTTTTGTTTTAATAGCTAAACAGTAAAACCCGTTCACCCATACCCTATTATAGACACACAGGCTCACCAAGATCATGTCCGCAATCAATACGCGCCTTGAAGCAGTAAATCAACAGATCCAGCACGCCATAAAAAAGTATCATCGTGATGCCGATTCAGTGAGCCTTCTTGCAGTAAGCAAGACCCGACCCGCTGAAGAGATCGCCTTGGCCGTCACCGCAGGGCAACACCGCTTTGGCGAGAGCTACATCCAGGAAGCCCTGATCAAGATCGACCAACTCAAGGCACTGCAAATCGAATGGCACTTCATAGGCAGGATACAGGGAAACAAGACCCGGTCCATAGCAGAAAACTTCGACTGGGTTCACAGTATCGACAGCGTCAAACAGATTAAGCGACTGAATGAGCAACGACCGAAGGCTCTACCGCCACTCAATATCTGCTTGCAGATCAAAATAGATGACGAAGAGAGTAAGGCCGGACTTTCCCCTGAACAGGCAAAGTGCATCATTGATGAGATGGCGCATTACCCCCGATTATTACTCAGGGGCTTCATGACCCTGCCTGCCCCCGCTGAAAATCTGGAGGAGCAGCGCCAACCGTTTAAAACATTGCGTCTCCTACGTGACCAACTGGCCACTGAAGCCATGCCGCTGGAGACACTGTCCATGGGCATGAGTGACGATTTAGAGGCCGCCATTGCGGAAGGATCTACCCTTGTCAGGATAGGCACCGCCATCTTTGGTCCAAGAAACTATCCGGCCAAATGAACGCTCAGGGATATGTCAGCGCATACGAATGCGATAGGATATGAACAAAGCCTCCGGGCATCTGTATTAGCTACAAGTTGAACAACCACTATGAAAAACAAGATGATCGCCTTTATTGGTAGCGGAAACATGGCAACCAGCCTCATTGCTGGCCTGGTCGCTGATGGCTACAACCCGAAAAAAATCATAGCCAGTGACCCAGACAGCGAAAAGCTGGCTGATCTGTCAGCACGTTTTGGCATTCTGTCTGCCCAGAACAATCACGCAGCCGTCAAACAGGCGGATGTACTGGTACTGGCAGTCAAACCTCAGATATTAAAGACAATTTGCTGCGACCTGGCAGACGCCGTTCAACAACAACAACCACTGGTTGTCTCCATTGCAGCCGGCATCCGGGAAAAGGACATGCAGCAATGGCTGGGTGGCGATATCGCCTTGGTTCGTACCATGCCCAACACTCCGGCCATGTTGCAAGCGGGAGCAACCGCACTGCATGCCGGTCTGGGCGTGTCAGATGATCAGCGTGACTTGGCTGAGTCGATACTTCGAGCAGTCGGCCTCACCCGCTGGGTAGATAACGAGGACCTAATGGATGTAGCAACGGCGCTGTCAGGCAGTGGACCCGCTTATTTCTTCCTGGTTATGGAAGCAATGGAGGCGGCGGCCATCGACAATGGACTTCCCGCTGACACCGCGCGCCTGTTAACGATTCAGACAGCTCTGGGCGCTGCCCGCATGGCGATCGAAAGCAGTGACGGACCCGCTACACTCAGGAAAAAAGTCACCTCCCCGGGCGGCACCACAGAGCGCGCCTTGGAGATACTGGAGCAGGGTAATCTGAAAGCGCTGTTCTCCGAAGCGCTTACGGGTGCCCGCCAACGCTCAGAAGAGCTATCAGAGCTATTAGGCAATCACTGATGGGCAGTAACTATCTCACCGATCCACTGGCGTTTTTGATCCAGATAATATTCGACCTCTATATCATGGTGGTGATGTTACGTTTTATCCTGCAACTGGTTCATGCGGATTTCTATAATCCAATCTCCCAGTTTGCTGTAAAAGTGACCACCCCGGCCCTTCGACCACTACGGAGAATCATACCGGGAATCTCGGGTATTGATGTGGCCTCAATCGTCCTGATGCTCCTGCTCAAATCGATTGAACTCACCCTCATCATGCTGGTTTCTGGTAAGGGGGCTCATCCACTTGCCGCCCTGGCCTTTGCGATCCCAGACCTGCTTGAGCTTGCGATAAACTTTTTCCTGTTTGCCATTTTGATACAAGTCATTCTGAGCTGGGTCAATCCAGGCAATTACAATCCAGCAACCGCACTGCTGCACAGCATTACCCAGCCCATCTTAAGACCGGCACAACGCCTCATACCACCGATTAGTGGGCTTGACCTGTCACCTATGGTTGTTCTTGTTGGCTTACAGCTGTTAAAGATGCTACTACTCCCGCCCATGCAGCTGCTTGTTACAAACCTGTTTCTCTGAATTGAGGCCTATCGGTGAGTGAACAGTGGTTCCGCTGGGAGGGAGAAAACCTCTATATCTCTCTCAGGGTCCAGCCAAGAGCAAGCAAGGATGAGTTCGTAGCACCCTATGGCGAACAGTACAAGCTGCGTATTACTGCACCGCCTGTCGAGGGCAAGGCCAATGCGCACCTGATACGCTTTCTGGCAAAAGCCTTTGGTGTCGGCAGAGACCAGGTCACCTTAGTCTCAGGAGAAAGCTGCAAAAACAAAGGCTTCCGCATTGAAAAGCCGGTGAAATTTCCAATCCCCCTCACAAAACCCACAAAAAACTGAAAAGTTTTCCTCAAAAATTCAAAGCAGTAGCCAATATACTACCTATAATTTCTCGAATAGTGAGATATCCCTGTAGTAATATCGGGTAATGCAATAAAAGGAAAACTCTGTGGAACGATCGCGATTGGAACAGAAGCTCAAGGCCTATGAGCATTGGAAGGCGGACATCATCCGCACGGTCAAGCTCTATTTTAGCTGGCTGAGCAAACACCGTCTGGCCACAGCAGAGAGCGAAAAAAGGATCAGGGAGTGCCTGGCATCGCTCTATAGCGATCGACTCACCATCGCCTTTGTTGCAGAGTTTTCCCGTGGCAAGACCGAATTGATCAATGCCATCTTCTTCTCTGATTTTGGTCGTCGACTCCTCCCCTCTACAGCCGGTCGCACGACCATGTGCCCAACAGAGCTGTTCTATGACCAAAAGGCCGATCAGGCCTATGTGCGACTGCTCCCAATCGAGACCCGCCTCCAGGATACCGGCATTCGTGAACTGAAGAAAAAACCGGCCCTTTGGGTTACCTACCCACTGGACCTGGAATCAGTGGACCAGGTTGAAGACTGCTTACAGGAAGTGATCAAGACCCGTAAAGTAACGCTCGCAGAGGCGGTACGCCTGGGCATGTACGATCCGCAACAGCACCCCAATCAGAGTCGGCCACCCGATTTTGTCGAGATCCCAAAATGGCGTCATGCCATGATCAGCTTCCCTCACCCTTTACTGAAGCAGGGACTGACGATTCTCGATACACCCGGACTCAACGCACTGGGAAGTGAGCCGGAACTGACACTGAAAATGCTCCCCTCGGCACAGGCCGTCCTATTTGTACTGGGGGCGGATGCCGGTGTCACACGCAGTGATTTGGAGATGTGGCAGAATCACATCAAGGGTTTTCACCGCAGTCGCCAACGCGGCTTGATGGTGGTACTGAACAAGATCGATACGCTCTGGGATGAACTGCAAGACCAGGAAAGTATTGACGACGCCATAAACCGGCAACGCAATCACACCGCCCAAATTCTTGGCGTCAGCCGTAATGCCATCTTCCCGGTTTCTGCACATAAGGGTCTGCTGGCCAAGATCAAGCAAGACAGCCAGCTGATGGAACAGAGCCGGCTACTTGAGCTTGAGCATTATCTGTCGAACGACATCATGGATTCCCGGCAGGAGATCATCAAAGACACTGTAACGGCTGAAATCAGCCAAATGGTAGAAAACACCCGAGGTATTGTGGTGACCAAGCTGAATGGCATTCAGTCTCAACTGGATGAGTTGCGCCAACTCAGTGGCAAGAGCCAAGACATGATAGAGCACATGATGATCAAAACCCGCAATGAACAAGCGGAGTACATGCGCAATGTGAACAGCTTTCAGGCGAGCCGGAAGATTCTTAAAGACCAAGCCACTACACTCAGGGAAGCCTTGGACTTAAAGAAGCTGGAACGCTCCATCAATGCCACGCACAATGCCATGGCCGATAACTGGACTACCCTGGGACTGCAATCCAGCATGCGGTCTCTGTTTGATGACATGCGCGGAAACATGCAGATCGTGGTGGATCAGAGTGAGCAGGCAAGAAAACTGATCCGCAGCATCTACCGGCGATTTCAGAATGAACACGGCTTTTCTGTTGTACAACCCAAGATGTTCTCAATCATGCGTTATCGGGTTGAACTGGAGATGCTTTATCAAGAGGCGGAGATCTTCCGCAAAAGCCCTGTAACCGCGATGACCGAGAAGCACTTTGTGGTGAAGCGATTCTTTGTCGCCATGGTTAGCCGTGCCCGAGATATATTTTTCCAGGCCAGGCAAGAGGTTGACACCTGGCTCAGCACTGCGCTCGAACCCCTCACTTTCCAGATTCGCGAACACAAGGAGATGATGGAGCGTCGCTTGTTCGATCTGCAAAAAATCAGTCGCTCACGGGATACCCTTGAGTCACGGGTTAATGAGCTGGAAAATCAGCATAATGCTGTTGCCAAGCAACTGACAATATTGCGCAACATCCACAATACACTGAATGCCAACTACCCACTGGATGGCACAGAACGGCCCAAACCAAAGCTCGTTTCAGAGAGAAAAACAGGCAGCTAACAAGGTCACTGCCAGCATAAACAATTTCCACCCCCGCTATAAAAGGCTATCCTTAATGCAGCGTGTCAAGTTAGTTAACAACACACTGTATATCGAGGCAAGACCATGTTAGCCCAGAAAATTCGCGTCGCCACTTTTCTCACCTTGTTGCTACTGGCAACAGCCACAATGGCTGAGAACAGCACACAGTTTAATGGCTTTACCATCCACCATAACGCCATACCCACGGCAATACTCACACCCGACGTAGCCAGCAGTTATAAAATCACCCGCAGCAAATATCGCGGGCTCTTGAATATCAGCGTGATAAAGGATGTGCCAGGAACAACAGGCCAACCCGTCAGCGCTAATGTTTCGGCCTATGCCATAAACCTGATTGGGCGTCGGCACCATATTGATCTGAAGCAGATTCAAGAAGGCAATGCTATCTACTATATTGGCGATTTTCCGATCGTGGATGGCGAGATGCTCACCTTCGTCCTGGAGATCACACCCGAGGGAAGCGAACGTGCTGCCAAGGCAACACTGAAGCAGGAATTTTATATCGATTGATATGTCAAATATCCTCCCTTTTAAAAAGCCCAAGGCCAGTGTACGTCACAAGGGAAATACACTCTGTCGGAATGGCCATCATAAGTGGTCCATCGATAAAGCGCAGGTGTTTGATGTCAAACAGGGAAAATTGCTCAATCGCTACCGCTGCACCCGTTGCGGAGCAACGCGGAACCGGGCCGAATAGCACCACTCACTTCCCCAATGCGTTTTTCCGGGGAATTTCCTCCCAAGAAACTTGGACAATATTCATCAGGTCTGAAACAATGCCTGCGCCAATCCCGGCCCAAAAAATATCGGATAGCTAACCCTTCGCAGCCCTCTTTATGCTTCTCGAGATTCTCGCAATAATCGCTGGTTTCGCCCTCTTGGTCTGGGGTGCGGACAAATTTGTCAGTGGTGCCTCCTCCATTGCCAACAATCTGGGACTCCCCCCCATGATCATCGGCTTGACCATTGTTGGGTTCGGCACCTCAGCACCTGAGGTCCTGGTGTCGACGATGGCCGCGATACAGGGAAATTCCGGGCTCGCTATCGGCAATGCCCTCGGGTCCAACATCGCCAACATCGGCTTTATCCTGGGCTGCACCGCCCTGATCGCACCACTCTGTGTTAGATCGGAAACCTTACGCCGTGAGTACCCGATGCTGCTCGCTGTTTGCCTGGGTACACTGGTCCTACTACTGGACGGCATACTGGGCGTGAGTGATGGATTGATACTACTGGTTGGCCTGGTGGCCATGCTATTTGCCATGGTCCGAATCAGCATGCGCAGCCTGGCAAGTGATCCGATGAACGCCGAGATCATTGCTGAGATGCCTGAGACGATGAGTACAGGTAAGGCTGTATTTAGCTTTACCCTGGGTTTGGCACTATTGCTTTTCAGCTCTCGCATACTGGTCTGGGGTGCAGTGAACATTGCCACGGCCTACGGCGTCAGTGACCTGGTGATTGGTCTCACCATCGTGGCACTGGGGACAAGCCTGCCCGAGTTAGCTGCCAGCATTATGAGTGCCTTGAAAAATGAACATGACATTGCCATTGGCAACGTACTCGGTTCCAACATGTATAATCTGCTTGCCGTTCTGGCCATGCCAGGCTTGATTGCACCTGGAGCCTTTGATCCCATGGTCTTGTCCAGGGACATGCCCGTAATGATAGGCTTGACGCTTGCGCTGTTTGTCATGGGCTACGGCTTTGGCAGTGCAGGACGAATCAATCGCTTTGAGGGGCTATTGCTGATACTGGCCTTTGTCGGCTATCAGGCGGTACTCTTCATGCAAGCAAAAGAGGTTCCGGTGCAAGCACCGACAGCCTATTATCAGACCGCAGAACAACACTATATATGAATCAGGATTGCACACCCTCTCCTGAAGAGGCAAAAAAACTCCAGGCCCTTGGCCTTGCCGTGATTCACAACGAGGCCGCCGCTATCCAGGCACTGGCGAGTCGCATTAATGGTGATTTCGCCCAAGCTTGTGGCTACATGTTGAATTGTGAAGACCGCATCGTGGTTACCGGCATGGGCAAGTCAGGGCACATTGGCAGCAAAATAGCCGCCACCTTGGCGAGCACCGGTAGCCCGGCTTTTTTTGTCCATCCGGGCGAGGCCAGTCATGGCGATCTGGGTATGATTACGGCCAAGGATGTCGTCTTAGCCCTCTCCAATTCGGGCGAGACGGCAGAAATCCTCACCATCCTGCCACTGATAAAACGCCTGGGAATTCCGTTGATCGCCTTGACCGGAAATCCACAGTCGACCCTGGCCATTCAGTCTGATGTGCACATTGACGTCAGTGTGGAACAGGAGGCCTGCCCGCTCAATCTTGCACCAACCTCCAGTACCACCGCCACCCTGGCAATGGGGGATGCCCTAGCGGTCGCACTACTGGAATCAAAAGGTTTTACAGAGCAGGACTTTGCCCGATCACATCCAGGTGGAAGTCTGGGCCGTCGCCTGCTGTTGATGGTGAGCGATGTCATGGTTACCGGCCACAACATCCCGCAGGTATCTGAGCTGGCGAGTCTGCGTGATGCCCTCCTTGAGATGACCAACAAAGGGCTCGGCATGACCGCCGTCGTCGATGAATCAGGTCGCATCAAAGGCATCTACACTGACGGCGATCTGCGGCGCACGCTTGATCGGGATATCGATATACGCAACGCGCTCGTTTCTGAGGTCATGACGCCAGGAGGCACCACTGCCACGACGGATATGCTCGCGGCAGAAGTGCTTAAGTTGATGCAGGAAAAGAAGATCAACTCACTGTTTGTTGTCAATGAACAGCAGATACCAATCGGCGCCCTCAATATGCATACCTTGTTGCTTGCGGGCATCTTCTGATAAAAGTACCTACCTGAGTCCAGTTAAAGCAGTAGAAGGATGAAACAGATGCAGGAGATTCTAAAACGAGCCAAACGGATCGAACTGATCATCTTCGATGTGGATGGCGTACTGACCGACAGTACCCTCTACCTGGGTGATGATGGTCAAGAGTACAAGGCCTTCAACTCAAAAGACGGTCTCGGAATGAAACTGCTGCAGAAGAGCGGTGTCGAGATCGGCATTATCACAGGCCGCACATCCAAAGTTGTGGCGATTAGGATGGAAAGCCTGGGCATCAAGCATGTCTATCAAGGACAACGGAACAAGATACCCGCATTTGAAACACTGCGAGATGAACTGGGACTGACGAATGAACAGATCGCCTACGTCGGTGATGATGTGGTAGACCTGCCTATTTTGCGCCAGGTAGGTCTGGCCATTGCCGTACAAGACGCCCATGACTTGGTGAAACAGCACGTCCACTGGCAGACCAAACTACCTGGGGGTCGCGGAGCAGCCCGCGAGATTTGTGAGTTGATTCTGCAAGCGCAAGGCAATCTGGACAACGCCTTTGAGAAATTTATCTCTAAATGAATAGTCTATTGATACCACCCACACCCGCTAAAGTTCAGGAAATGAAACGCGCATGATTGAACAGAAAAACATTGTGGTCGGTGGTATTCTGCTGCTTCTGGTGGGTGGAACACTGTGGCTGACCCAACAGAGTCAAGTGGATGAAACAGACTATACCGCACTGGAACACAGGCCTGATTATTACTTAGAGGCTGTCGACACCACCCTGATGGGTATCGATGGAAAGCCAGGAAAGCGCTTAGTTGCGGAGCGGATGACACATTTTATCGATGACGACAGCACAGAACTCAAATTACCACGCCTAACCCTGTATGATCAGGAGCGCCCCCCTTGGCGCGTTAACTCAGAGACCGGCTGGCTGTCGGGAGACGGGGCCGTACTGTTACTTCAGGGGACGGTTAAAATTGATCGCTCTGCAGCCCCGGGGATCAGGCCATTTCACATCATCACCCGTGACCTGAGAGTACAGCCAAGAGACAATTACGTGGAAACCGATGCCGACGTATTTGCCAAGAGCAATAAGGACCGCATCAACGCCAAAGGCATGCAAATCTGGCTGCAACAGCCGATGCGCATTAAATTACTTGCCAATGTTAGAGGACATTATGAAGTCAATCCATAAGCCTGCATTCACCACTTGCCGATGGCTCATTGTAATCTTGCTGCTGGCACTACCCAGTCTCGCATCCGCACTCCAGTCCGACAAAGATCAACCCATCAACGTGGAAGCAGACAGTGTCGAGATCGACGACAGACAGGGCATCAGCATCTACAAGGGTAACGTTGAACTGACCCAAGGCAGTATTATCCTTAAAGCCGACAAGGTCACCGTAACCCAGCAAGCCAATCAGACAGATCGCATTGAAGCCCTAGGCAATCCCGTTACATTTAAACAGGACACAGAGAGTGGAAAAGGCGCCATTAAAGGCCGTGCGAAAAAGACCGAATACTTTGCAAATAGCGAACTCATCAATATGACGGGCGACGCTGTTCTGATTCAGGGCAAGGACACCTTCAAAAGCGACAAAATTATCTATGATCGAGCACGTGCCGTTGTCAAGGCAGGCGCCAGCGCCAAGGGCAAAGAACGTGTGCGTGTAACCATTGGCGGCAAGAAATAATCTAAAAATGACCGTATTAGCTGCTGAGAATCTGGCAAAACATTATCGCCGACGCGCTGTCGTGAATGGTGTCTCCCTGAATTTATCGAGTGGAGAGGTCGTAGGCCTACTCGGCCCCAATGGTGCCGGCAAAACCACCTGTTTTTACATGATGGCTGGATTAATTCCTTCTGAAGGAGGAACAATCACCATTGATGGACACGATATCACCGCCTTGCCGATGCATGCACGAGCCCGGCTGGGATTGGGCTACCTGGCCCAGGAACCCTCTATTTTTCGCAAGCTAACGGTCTTCAACAATATTTTTTCGATCCTCGAGACCCGAAAAGAACTCAAAAAGCCCGAACAGATAGAGGCCTGTGAGGCATTACTGGTTGACTTTAACCTGACTCATTTACGCAATAACCAGGCGATGAGCCTGTCTGGCGGCGAACGCCGACGACTTGAAATTGCCCGCTCCTTAGCGATGGAGCCACGTTTTATCTTGCTCGATGAACCGTTTGCCGGAATTGACCCCATCTCAGTCAAAGACATCCAGAATATCATTCGCACCCTCTCCTCTAAGGGTATCGGCGTCCTGATTACCGATCATAACGTGCGGGAAACCCTTGGAATCTGCCAGCGCGCTTATATCATCAGCGAAGGGAAAGTACTGGCAGAAGGTGACCCAGAAACCATCCTGGCCAATGAGGAGGTGCGGGATGTCTACCTGGGCAAAGAGTTCAGTCTCTAGCTGAATTTCGTTCATTCAATTGATTAATAGCAATAATCAATTTTCTCCTTGTGCGCAAATTCACTTTTTACGCTAGAATGAAACTGTGAAAACTATACAAATAACGTACCAGATTTAGATGCCCGCATGAAGCAAACGCTCCAGCTTCGCCTCGGCCAGCACCTCACAATGACGCCGCAATTGCAGCAAGCCATACGCCTGCTGCAACTCTCTACTTTGGATCTGAAGCAAGAGATCCAGGAGGCATTAGATTCAAATCTGATGCTGGAAACCGAGGAAGACAACAGCGCCCGGGAAGAATTCAAACAAGCTGAGCAACAGTCAGCCATGGATGGACTCAATGGGGAGACATTAAAGGGCGACAAAACCACCAGTAACGATCAGAACAATGAGAAAGAGATCAATGCTGAAGCCACCTCCATGCCGGAAGAGTTACCGGTAGACAGTGGCTGGGATGACGTATATGACAGCACGCTCCCCCCCTCTTCAGGGCTTGCGGCGAAGGAATCGGGCGATAACGATTATCTGGGGCAACGGCGAACAGCCAGAACCCTGTATGACTACCTGACCTGGCAGCTCAACCTGACCCCCTTCAGTGACAGCGATAGAAACATCGCATTCTCTATTATTGATGGTATTGATGAAGATGGGTATCTGAGGGCGGATCTGGAGGAGATTCTCGATAGCCTCGGTGACGAGGACATTGAACTGGACGAAGTCGAGGCGGTTCTGCATCGCATACAGCAATTTGATCCCCCTGGCGTAGCGGCCCGCAATCTGCAAGAGTGCCTACTGATTCAGCTCAAGCAGCTGCCAGAGCCCCATGACGCCCTGGATATGACCACCCGCCTGATACGTGATCACTTCGATCTACTGGCACAGCAAGATCATAACCAGATCAAACGCAAACTGAAGGTTGATGACGAGACCCTCAGCTCGATCAACCAACTGATTCGATCCCTCATTCCGCGCCCTGGTAGCATGGTCGCTGAAACTGAACCCGAGTACGTCATCCCGGATGTCTTTGTAACGCGGCGGGAGGGCGTTTGGCATGTCAGCCTCAATGCAGAGGCAGCCCCAAAACTTCGGGTCAACCCGGATTATGCCCGCTTGATCCGGCGCGCAGATAACAGTGACGACAATAACTACCTGAAAAATCATCTGCAGGAAGCACGTTGGTTTATCAAGAGCCTGGTGAGCCGCAACGAGACCCTGCTGCGTGTTGCAACCAAGATCGTTGAACTGCAACGCGGCTTTTTTGAGCATGGTCCAGAGGCGATGAAACCACTGGTGCTCAGGGATATCGCTGAAGCACTTGAGTTGCACGAATCAACCATCTCACGCGTCACCACCCAAAAGTACATGCACACCCTGTTACGACCTGAGATAAATGGAGGGGTATAGCTGAGATAAATCGGGAAGAGCCTAAAGGAAACGGGAAGTGACGGGAGCCGATAATTAAATACTGTTCAGAAATACCAAAATAGGCGGGTGGCCTCAATTACCGAACAAATCGGGCTGATCCTCCTCACGGATCACTTGTCGAATAGAGCGAAGGCGCTGATAGACTCCCTGGAGGGTGAGATCATACTTCTTAGCTAATTGAGCATGATTTGAGCCGTTAAAATCATCCCACATACGACGATCACGCTCATCGATATCCAGATCCTTTCCTTTTGGGAAATAGATCAACTGACCGCCCCAGCTGGCTCTCATTTCATCGACGATTTTTCTTGCAGCCGATTTTACCTGGTCGTCAGGTAATTCAGTGTTGGCTCGCAGTACAGCGATTGTATGGTCACCCAGGTCACCCAGAAGTTCACAGCCTCGTGAGCGGGCATCTTTTTTTACCGCCATTTAACACCATCCCTTGCAGCCCACTGTTTCAGCTGTTCGATGATCTGGTTTTTGAGGTCATCAGGCAGAAATTCAGGCTTAGACCAGCCAGTACCCTGTGGGTGGAATCGTTTGGTGTTGGACATCAGCCAGGCTCCAAGCCCTGATTTATGCTCAACAGCCCCCGCATCTGCCAGGCGATTCCATAGGTGATGGATGAATCGTGCCCTGGCGGGAGGCCTGCTCTGCCCACCTCGGTGAGAAGTACTGACCTTAGCCCCTCTGGCCACCAGATGAGCAAGAACGGCCTGACGGCCTTCATCATCAAGATCTGCAGCCGAATGGACACGAGCAACCGTCCATAGCATGGCGCGGTAGGTCTCTTCATCCATTCCCAGATCCTTTTTTGCAATATGGATCTTAGCCAGGGCTACGTGACGTTGGTTAGTCATCTGTTATAAGGAAACAGGCTCCAGGTCAGTGATAGAGATGCAGGCAATATCAACATCCAGCGTCCCGTACACAGCCTGAATAGAGGCTTTATAGGTTGATCCAAACAAGGAACCATGTTGTTTCTTAAACTTCCAAATCCGGCCTTTCATCCTGTTCTGTTTGCCGTACCCTTTGGAGAGGATCACCGGCCTTCCTTCTCTGCATGTTTCGAGGTTCCAGCGTGGCCCATATATTCGTAGTTCTTCGGTCTTGGAGCCATCTTCAAATGCTTCGTAGTACTCAGTATTTAGCGGTATGAAAAGAGGTTTCATTTCATAATTCCTTATAATAAGTGGGTCGTGCGGGATGCGGGGAAAACTGCGCGCTTTTCTTTGGCAATGTACCGCCGCACCCCACACCCAGATCGTTATGTGCCGCCTGTACTACCGGGTGTTCGCGGTGCAACTCTTTGACATTCAGACTCATAACAAATCAGCTCCTAAGGACGCACAAAGGCATCTATTTCTAACTCCCCATTGTCATTGGTGGCGAAGTACTCATGATCGCAGAATTCACACTGGTAAAGGGCTACTGAACCCAGCATCAGAGGATCACTGTCTTGTCGATGGCAGACAGGGCATATGGGATATATCGCTTGCGGTAGTTGACTTGTCATCAGTTGATACCTCCGGTTGTTTTGAAAACAATGTCATCAAATGCTCGCTGAACAGAATGTTCATAGACCTTGAGTACTTCGCGCTCCGTTTCTTGGAGGGTGTTTTTCCAGTCTTCAACTGAGCAGTTGCTGCCAGCCAGCTCACTCTCTGCACGTTGCACTGCTTCCCGATGGCTCAGGAGATTCAGAAGGTCGTGGATATTGAATCTTGCTCTTGTATCCATCATTAACCCCCTATACAGACGCCATATCCAGACCGATCTGCTGAAACTTCTGGTCTCTGGTTGGTCGGGTATAAAGACGAATATAGGATTTTGATGACACCACCATTAGGCTGTCGCGGATCGCCTCCATAGCCTGTTTCCACTTAGGATGTTCGATAGCCAGGCGGGTAAGCCCCAGTATCCTTCCGGTGTTGATCTTGCCTTCCTTATCCGTCTGGAAGGCGTGTTCAACCAGTGTTTTTATTTCACTGCTTGAGCCTTCAGTCCACTCATGAATGCATTCATCAACCAAGGCTTTAGCGATAGTCAACCGCTCATCGAAGGCGATAGTATCTCCTATGGAGATCTGGACTTTTTTACGGCCATCAAATGAAGTGAGTGAAAGATTCCCCTTCAATCCCCCCAGTTTGGCATCGTATTTTTCAGCCGCCAGTTCGACAAACGCCTCTACATCCCCCATCGCTTTTGCCTTAAAGTCGGCCATGCTCAGCCTGAGTTGTTCTGCCGCCTGAAAAACCTCATCGACCAAGGCATCACGATCCAGATCAATTTCGGCAATGCTATCAATCGGTACCAGGTGGCCCTGGGCATTCTGTCTATAACCTGCTGGTATGGTCATTTGCTCTTCTCCCGCAGTTCAGCGGCCTGTTGCATGATGGCATTTGCCCGTGTGAGCAGCTCATTCGCTTGCTCCATTTCCCGGTGGTAAGTCTTGCCTTCAGCGTACTTTGCGTATTCGCGCATATTTTTGGATCGTTTGGTGAGATCATCAGCCACAGTTTCAAGGGCGATAATCCTGGCCGGTGTCTCATCGTGGCCACCGCGCATCAGTGCCGCCGTGGCAACATCAACAAGGGTTTGCTCGATGTGATTCATGTCGGCAACCTCAGCTGACCACGTATGTCAGGCATGGCCACTTTTTTCATGCGTGAAATCTGTTTCAAACTGCTGATTGCACGGTCATAGAGAAATTCACAGGTAGCGTCGAGTTCCTCGGCATTCTCGGCAATGAAATAGCCGGTGGCTGGGTGAGCACAGATGTGGTGGCCATCACCACGCAGCTGCTGAATCACCTTCCGAAGCTGGCGCAGATCACCAGGCATAACAGAACGCTGCATACAGGCCTCCGCCAGCTCTTGAGCGCTGATACCCTTTTGCTTTCCGATGTGTTGTGACAACACTTCGATAACGGAGTCGGATGAGATCTCATTCTTCACTTTTTGCTCCCTCCACTTTTTCAACCAGATCGGTGCGCCCCAGGCGCTCCATGTCACGCTTCCAGGCCTCTACCGGGTTGTATCCCAATGGAACTGATGACTCCTTCGGGCCTGAGCGCACATGGTGTTTGCGTTGCTCTTCAAGCTTTTTCTCCGCATTGGCCTCTGCTCGATCAGACTCACCCGCTACCACCTCAAACAGGTACCCGTGATCCTTTAGTGGCAGGGTGAGTTTGTTGCGGCGTGAGATCACCTGGTCGAGTGCGTATTTCCATATCTCTACTGGTGCAGGCCAGTCACGGCCATTGCGGCGCAGTTTTCCTGCCTCGATTGGCTCCAGCAGCTCTTCAAGGATCCGCTCAACCCGATCCATGCTGTGGCCTCGCTTCGGTGGCCTGAACAGGCCGATGTAGACCTGTACTTGCATGGCCAGTGGATGTGGCATGCGCAAGGCCTTTGCAATGGCCTCACGCTTGATCGCCTCAGCCAGAAATATCTCAGGGGCCCCAAACGCACCGCAGACAGGACACATGGCCTGGTACTTACTCACCCACACACCTCCTGGTACTTGCGAAAGCTGCACCGACGCCCCCGTTTAGCAGGAAAGGCATTGTGCTCCATTGGCTCGTAGAGACGGCCTGCATTCCGCTTTACCGGGTGGGGACCTGATGCAGTGACCTCTTCCAGTTGCGAGGCTAATACTTCATCTTCACGATCCGCTTCATCGTTAAAAATGCGTTCCATCAGCTCCTCCTGGACGGGTAGCAGACGTTCATAATCAAGGGTCTGTTTATCGGATAAAGGCCAATTGAAAGCAGCCGCTTCCAGAATGTCTGTCGGTGCGGAAAGAAAGGTGATAAAGAGCACGCCACGTGCCTGTAGTAAGGCCCAGTTTGCGAGGTAGAGATCACCATAGAAGTTGATGTATTCGTCGCTATAAGTCACTTCACACCCCCTTGATAATTTCAGCACTGACTCTGCTTTCGCCTATCTCAGCAGTCAGGTTCATGGCCTTGCTTATCGTGTTATTGACCATCAGTGGGTACATCATGGAAACGGTTGCGCCGAGGCCACGTCCGGGAATTTGCAACCGGGTACGGATGGCATCAAAGGCGTCCTTCTGGAAGATGTCGTCAAGCTCCTTTCCGACACGCTTGAGCTTGTTGCGAATGTACTCTTCCAGGTTACCGTTCAGCGGGTGCAGTTCGGCAATCTCACACCGATTGATCACCTCACGAGCATCCCAGTTGCGGCGTAAGTCGAGCGTGCCCTTCAGTTCCGGCTGACCAACAAGCACAATGCCCAACAAACGCTTGAAGCCGTCCTCCAGCTCCCAGAAACGCTTCAGATACTTGAGTGTGGCGATGGTCAAGTCATGGGCCTCTTCGATGATCAGCACATGCGCATTGCCGCTACGCCCTGACCCGGTTAGCAGGCGTTCAATTTGTCGTGCTTTGGATTCGAGTGTCCGCTTTGGAGCCTCTGAAGAGACGTCCTGAATGATGGCGTCACAGATCGCACCAGCCGTTAGACGACCTTTGTCGATAATGCGTGGCTGGATGATGGTGATCGCTTCACCATTTCGGTTAATCCGGTCAATCAAATCCTTCCGCAGGGTGCTTTTACCCGCGCCTGATTCACCAATGACAGCCAGAAAACCGCCGTTCTTTGCGGCGTAATACATGGCCTCGCGTATGTAGCGCTGATCTTCGCTCAGGTAGACATCTTCAGGCCCCTTTACATCATCAATGAACGGGTCATTGAATAATTTGAAGTGCCTTTTTGCCTGTTGTGATAGCATTTCATTCTCCGGTAGCGTTTCTTCAAGGGTTTCGTTATCGGAATCCTCAGCCCCAGGTCTAGACCCCTGGGGCTGTTTTCCATGTGGTTGCAGCGTGGTATGGCGAGCACGGCCTTCAATTTCCAGCCAGAGTTCATTCCCAAGAAATTCGTCTGACACGCCGCGCTCTAATAGAAATTGCCGGGTCTGTTTCTTGATGACCTCTTCGGTGGTGAGCTTCGGCCAGGTGCCCCAATTCAAGATCAGGTTACCCATTGGCTGCGATAAACCCTGGCCCTTGTTTCTACCGCCGTTCTGAATCACAGCGGCACACCAATCACCTTGTGGAATACCGTGTTCAGCCAGTACATGTTTGAGTCTTATGGGCATGTAGTGGGCTCCCTTACCGCCGATTTCCCGCGCCAGGGCGGGTGCATAATTTGAACTGTATCTGCGTGATTGCATAAGCATGATGTGGTCCTCTCATGAGTCCTCCAGAAAGTTACTTAACAACCGCCAAACCTGGCCGCTGTGACTCGCGTGGTTGCGCGAGACCCAGGGCCAAATTCGACAGCTCCTCTTCGGGCACACCCTCAGGGAAGGTCTCGCGAATCCATGCGTTCTCCTCCGCTGACAGGCTACGGCCCAACTTGCCAACCAAAGCCCGGCAGGCTTGGATATGTGAAAGGGGTTTGATCTCGACTCGCGCCCGATGAGGCACATCCAGTTCTGTGCCTGGGCGATTCATGTACTCGGGAAGGTAGACATCACCCAAGTGGCTGTGCGCATCCAGGCCACCAAAAGGTGCGGTCCGTTTGCTCTTGGCCTTGCTGATATCTTCATCAGAGAGACCCGGATAGGCTGCCCGATCCGCTGTTTTACCTGCCTGCTCTACAGGGGTGTCAGGCATGCGATCGAACTTCTCGCCCCATACCGGGGAATCCAGCCGCATACCCATCTCATCAAAGGGTACGGGCTCGACCAGATGTTCGGTGACATCACCTTTATAATCGGCCACCTGCACAAACACCTGGTGGCTACCATCCATGACCAGCGGTGATACCATCACCTCCAGTTTTGGGTACACACCATCCAAGGCGCGTAGGTCGTATTCCAGACTGCGTTTGGCAATGGGATGTGCGAAGGTAATGCTGAGGTTTGGCCGCACTTTACGGGGTTTGGGTTCAGCGCTCAGCAGGTATCGGCACACGTCCAACTCTGGCAGGATCCGCAGCTGCTCCACCCGGATCCGTTGCCATATCTCAAAGCGGGCGAGTGGCTGTGGCATACCGCGACGACGCAGCCTGGCGTCATATTCTGGGATGCGGTCAGCGTTATAGGCATTGCACCAGGCATCCACGGCATTATTTAACGCGTCGATGGATGGCACGGGCTCATAGAGCAAGCGGGATTCAAACAGCTTCTCTACTCGGTTATTGGCCTCTTCAACGGCACCCTTCGCACGGGGGTTACCTGCCTGGTGCTCATAGGCTTCAATCTGCAACGCCTTGAGGGCATTCTTGATGGCGCTAGCCGTGTTGGCGCTGCCTTTGTCCCATACCAAAAGTTTCGGCATGCCGTGGAAGGGTCGCCCGGCAATTTGGTTCCAGCAATAAAGCAGGAAATCATAGAGGTTGGTCTGCGTTTCACCCTTGCTCTGGTAATAGCGCACAATCACTGTATTGGAGTAGTGATCAACCAAGACGTAACGCCAGCATTTGAGTTCGCCCACTCGCTCCAGGAACTCAGGCTTATTTTTGTAGGCTTCATCATCCCGGATCATGTGCTGCTTGCCATCAGGGGTATAAAACAGCAGGCAGAGCGATGGATCCACCATGTGCACATGATTGGGGTGGAGGCTTCGCAGATTCACATGAGGAGAAGCCTGGCGTTGACTCGCCAAGTTGAACTGTTGCTTGCGTAACAGGCGGTTAATGGAACTGTTGCTGACGTTGAACTGACGCCCGTTGGATGCCAGTAAGCTCCGGGCATTGGGGGTCTCCATCGTCGCTTTTCCATTCTTGCGAAACCCACAGCGCAGGGTGGCAGCTAGTTCAGTGAGTACCCCTTCATCCTGGCGTGTTGTTCCGGCATCACTGCGCCGTTTTCTCTCATTCGTCCAGCCAATATTTTTCAGCTCACGATAGATGCGCTGACGGCTCCAGCCGCTGTACTGTTCAAATGCTTGCATAAGAGCACCTTTTTCCCCATGCCCGGCGTTATCCAGCCGCCGGGCTAGGCTGCGCAACTCATCACTCAGCAATAAAGATGTGGATTCTTGCAGTGCCATCGGCCTGCCCTCTTTTTTTATTCTGGGTCGGATACGGCGTTGGCTGCACGCTCATCAGCTTGCATTTTGTAGCCAACAAAAACCTCTTCAGCATCGGTCATCAGCTGACCGACCTGTCCCCATAACTGGTACAGCGCGTTGTAGTAAGTCACCGCCATTGACTCGATAGCAGGCTCGGCGTCTTCGCCTTGAAGGTCACCCAGGTCACCAGTCAGAATTTGTTCCCGAAGTACGGCCAGCTTGTCGCAGGCCTCCATCGCCTGGAAAGCGGCGGTTTGGGTCTGAATTTGTGTCTCAGAAACCAGCTCAGGCCAACTGGGCAGGTTTCGTCCGCCATGCAGTTGCTTGTCCAGTTCATTAATCTTGGCGTCTTTCTGGGTGAGTAATTTCTCGTGAACATCGTTGTCCTGTTCACGTTTTTCTTTCTCTTTGCGCAAGTGTTCCCGCAGTTCCGCCTTGGTCATGCGGTCAATCTCATCGAGCGTCATCCCGGCCAGCGTGCCCCCCTCCGCCAGCTGCTCCAGCTCCTCATCATCTTCAACCATCAGCTCAAGGAGTTTTGTCTTACCCAGGGAAGCCAGCTTTGACTTTGGTCCCGTGTATTTAACTGCAGCCTGCATCATTTTCTGTGCGGCTCTAGGAGCGAGACCAATCAGGGTGAGGGCATTTTGAAATTCCCCCTGTGGCTCATGTTCCTTCAGCATGATCAACCGTTTACCGGCTTCCAGCATGGCCTCTGCAGACTGCTGTAGATAAAACTGGGTTTCGTGGATCAGTCGACCAAAGTCATAAGGCAGCCCATCACCAAACTGAGAATCAATTAAAGCCAGGCGTTTGTTGTTCTCATCAAAGACGGCGGTAGCTTCCTGCAGTGCCTGGGCATCCACTGCTTCTTTAGGATCAGCCGGGACTTTAGTTGTGGCTTTTCGTGGCATAAATCAATCCTCAATAAGGTTGGGTAGAAAAACGTTGTTTGGTCTCAGCCAGTTTGCTCTCGGCACGACCGATGCCATTGAGCATGGCCACGCCTATCTGCGGAATACGAGGGGTCAAGCGCCACCGGTTGCTGTCCGATAACGGTTCCGCCAAACCCGCATGCTTCAAATTGGCTAAATCGTGAGTTACGTTGGCCGGGGTGATATCCAGTGATTTGCTGATCTCACCGGGCGCTAGGCCGTGTACCTCATGCCCCCCCAAGTGGATCAAAATGCGCAGAATGCGCTGCTGGCTATTGCTCAGGTAACGCTCGGACATACTTACTCTCCAAAGTCCAATTCAGGTAAATCAGTTCGCTCAACCTCTGCCCTATGCCAAGCCAGATCCTCCATCGTCGCGGTTAGCGCATTAAGGGTTTCATCGGCGGTCATTTCCTGGTCAGCAAACTTGAGCAGTGCATCAATTGCATTGGTGCAAGAACTCTGTAATGCATTGATATTCTTGGCTTTTGCTTTCCGTCCGGTAGGAATACCAATGGTCATTAAATGACCGCTATGGGCGATATACCGAGTCAGGAACTGGTGTGGGCATTCGCACGCGTGTTCAAACGGCCTGATCAAGTGGCTTGGCAGGCTGCCGTTGTCCACATACTTATAGAGTGTCCAGTGCTTAATCCCCATTCGATCAGCTACTCGCTCAACCGATAGGTTTTTCATTTCTTTTGCATACTCCAGATCCAAGCGCATCGCATGATCCATGCTGCTTGGTTGTAGGTGTTTCCAATTACGCCGATACATTGGAAGCCCCTTCAAAATGGGTTATGCAGAAATAAAAGGAATTTGGATATTTCAAAATCATTTCAGAACCGTTAGTCTTTCCTACAGGTGGCAGAACAAGAGGTTGAAGCACATGGGCAAGGAACTAGGCACAACCGTACTTGAAGAACGATTGGCTGCTCAGCGCTCGCTGATAGCGATGCTGATGGCTCACCTTGCTGACAATGGGCTGATTGATCGGAATGTACTTGAGCCTGACTATTGGGCATTGCACGAGTACGCCGAACTGGGTGAGCACGCTCAGAACGATATGATTGGGCTGTTTCACATGGTCGATCAGATGCTCGACGGTTGGGAAAGCCAGCGGCAATGATCCTGGCAAGGGTTTCACTGTCCATCGGGGCTTTGGCATTCATGTGATGCATGGGAAACCTTATCGGGTAGCTGATAGCGGCTTAAGGTCATAGCCTGCTTCCAATAAGGCCTCATGAGTGGCCTGGATACGTTTGACACGTGCTTGTGGGTCGATCTGTCGGTGATACTGTGGCTGATCTTCGAAGACCTCTTCAAAGGGCAGGCCGATAGCGACCGAGAGCGCTTTGGCAGTGCGGCTGGAGCAAGCTTTTCTATGCGCCACATGATGGACATGCTGAGGAGTGACTGATAGTAGACGTGCAATATCAGTAAAGCTCAGCTGTACGGTCTTTAGTCGGCGAAGGATTTGATTGCCAGTCAACATGGTTTTCTCCGGATGCGCCGCCAGCGGCGCATTAAATAACGGTGAAAGTAACAACTTAAGGTAAGCATTAAATGAAAGTTAATCTTCAGTTTAAAGATATATCTTCTTATGTCAAGTAATATTGAAGATAAATCTTCTGTTGGTAGCCGCTGGCGAGAAGAGCGTGATCGTCTCCGACTGAGTCGGGCAGATGTCGCTTTGGCCTGTGAGCGAACACCTCAGGGAATAGGTGAATACGAGCGTGGAGTATCGATGCCTGGTGGTCAGGCACTTATAGGTTTTGCAGGGCTTGGGGCAGATATTAACTATATTCTGACCGGCATCCGAACGCTCAGTGTTGATCAAGTAGCCGAAGAGCACCCCGAATATACACAAAAACAAAAAGAAGAAACTGCCACGGAGGCGGGTGCGTTATCTCCCAGGGACAGGATATGGCTGGAAATTGGTCAACAACTCTCTGAAGATGATCGCACTCGACTGCAGGAGATTGGCGCTTCGCTGGTATCAGCGAAGTATTTGAAAAAAACAAAAAATGAATAGAGGGAGGCAGTATGAGAAAAGGGATTTTTTTGCTACTCAGTTTATGTATCTCAAGTGGTGCCGTCGCTGCAGGTTGGGCAGACATATGCACCAGCAAACCGAATCAATATTGCAATGCTGTCGGACAGTCGGCTTATAACGCTACTGGGACTGCATCGCTCCGTAAAATAAAACTAGGGGTTATCAAAGGGGTTACCTGGCGACCTGAAGGCTCTATTGTCAGCATCTCACCTGCTATTCCTTCAGCAGGTATTCCACGATCTGTTCGATTGTCCCCGAGAGATGCCTTTTATTTCATTGTCGATGATGGAGTTGGAAATTACTTTCTAAGGCAATGCAATGAAGTGCAGCCAATTTAGTTTCATATAAATAAAATTTGCACATATATGGAATCCATAATAAAAGCAGTACAAGGATATCTACATTGAGACACCTACTTACAAAAAGGAAAAAACGACTACTTCGTGAACAGGTGTTACAACGCATTCGAGAAAAGCGAAGAATAGCAAGGCTCGATGTTATTTATAATCCCAATAAAGTATCAACTGAACATAGACCATTAGTTAATCGAAAATACTCACCTCATGAGCCAACTAGAGGGCGCGCTGTTCTAAAATTCCCCAAAAAAATGAACTTCAGAGGTGACATCGATGAAACTATTTATTTTTTGGATAAATTAAAGAAAGAAATACTATATGGAGATTCTACGGAGGTTTTACTTGATCAAAAGGCATTGGATTCAATAACTCCTGAAACGGCAATAATATTAGTTTCAGAACTTCAGCGTTGTATACAGTACAAATCTATGAAGAAAAGGCTTCGGGGAACTCACCCAGATAGCCCAGCAGTAGCGCGGATCCTTACCGATATAGGCTTTTATAGTTGTTTGAATATTAAATCACCGCCGCATGCTGAAGAGAAATCAAGCCGCGCTTTTTTTAGGATTATGCCAGGAAACAGAACAGATGCACGTATCGCCAACCGCTTAGTAAGTCATTTTGAAAAAGTTGTTTCATTCGAGCCCATAGCTAGAAAGCGCCTTCTTGCAGCTTTAATTGAATGTATGGATAACGTGCATAATCATGCATATAGGAAAGATGGGATTTCACCTGATTTAATAGGTGAATGGTGGATGGCTGGTTTTGTTGATGAATCTGTTGGGCAAGTGGGCTTCATTTTTTATGACCAAGGCGTTGGGGTTCCAACTACACTTAAAGAAAAGTGGGCAGTAAAAATCAAGACATTAGTAGGCATGAATGATGCCGAGCTTCTCCAGCATGCGGTCCTAGAAGGGATTACCAGAAGAAAAAGTGAACGTCACGGAAACGGTTTTCCTAGCTTCAAGGAATTTATTAATGAAATACCAGCTGGAACTGGCGGATTTTTAAGAGTAATTTCGAATAAAGGGGACTATTCTTATTGCAGGAATGCTCGCAGTAATCCTACAACTGTAGAAATTCCGCTGAATGGTACACTTTTAATTTGGTCGATTCACCCCAATAAAGAAACTGTTGACAAAGATGGACGTATTGATCTTTCAAGTGAAGGTCTACAAACGAGACTCGCAATATGAGCACAAAACATGATTGTTTTTATAACGTAGCGAAAGAGTTTTCCATGTTTCCTGGTGGAAGGCTCAAGGAGCATGGTCCAGATTCAGGCGAGGAGTTTCGTGATGACATTCTAATTCCTTTGTTTGAAGAGTGTGATTTGTTAACGATAGATCTGACAGGAACTATTACCTATGGAGCTTCGTTTCTTGATGAGTCATTTGGTGAGCTTGGTAAGAGATATGGATTAGCGGCAGTAAAAAATAAACTAAAGCTTATTGCGAATGATGATCCAATGCTTGTAGATACAATTTGGGAAAAGGTACGTATTGCATCAAAGGAATATAAATAGATGGATGGAATTCAGGGGTTTCTATGGGAAGGTGGTGTTGGAATACTTGGCTTTTTCGGTGGCCGTTACTGGGAAAAACGTGACCAGCGCTCTGGACGTATAAATGACAAAATCATCAAATTATCAACAGACATTGCGGAGCTGTCCAATTTGGCTACTTCATATTATATAAATCCAGCCGATGAGCGAACCACAACAGCACAGACTGCTCTGATAGGTAGTGCGTTTAAACGCATAAATGTTGAATTGCATAGCTTGTGCCTAATTGCAAAACTTGAGTCATCGGTTTTTCTTGATGTCATAACGTCTTTTCATCAAGCTATTACAGCCGAACCATACGGAGCGAAGATAATAATACCGATCAATGCTGACGATCCGAGAATTATTCAGATTCAGTGCACCGAAGAATCATTCATAAGAAAGCTAAAGTCCTTTGAAAAGGCCTGAGATTACTCTGCTTTTTAAACCCGTTTAAAATACATCCCCAACGCTGCCCGGCATCATGTCGGGCATGCCTCAGCACCTTAAAACATTCGACTTAGCCTGTGACTGGCTGCTCTCTCCTGAAATTGAGGGCGGTTATGTCAATGATCCGGATGATCCGGGTGGCGAGACTAAGCACGGCATCTCAAAAAGATCATACCCTGACCTGGATATAGCCAACCTGACAGAAGATCAGGCTCGCGCAATTTATTTCCATGACTACTGGCTGAAGGCAGGCTGCAGCGAGTTACCCGCGCCGCTTGGATGGGCGCTATTTGGTGGTGTGGTCAATCACAAAATGCACGTTGCTATTGCACTGATGCAGCAATCACTTGGTGTGACTGCTGACGGCATCAATGGGCCTGTCACACAGGCGACTGCTCTCCAATCTGATGTATCTGCTGTACTCGTAGACTATCTCTCACGACGTGCGCGCCTGTACCGCGACATCACGCTTTCAAATCACACCCAATCAAAATATTTCCGAGGCTGGATGAGGCGTCTGTTTTTGCTTCAGCAAGCCATATACACCCATCTTGGAGGTTCACTGTGAGACGTTCACTCTTGCTTTTTGTGTTCATGGCGCTGGCCCTTGTCGGTTGTGGAAACGATACCCTGGTGCGTGGAGAAAATGACCAAGCACTCGGTACACATAAGTATTCGGTGAAGCCCGATGGAACGGTTTCGATTGATACCCGTTCATTACGGGGTGCGCCGGATGTTGAGATACACCGTCCTGACGGCACAACGGTCCATATCCGGTCATCTGATGTCCAGAAGCAGTTGGGCAAGCTGTTCATGCAATCGCTGAACTGATCATGCGTGTTCTCGGCATTAACGGCATTCGAACAAATGGTGAAGAGAGCACTGATCGGGCGCTCTCCATTTTACGTCAGCGCGATATAGAGGCTGTCGATGCAGACTACCCGATGACGCGCTGGGTTCTGCAAGCTCGTAGTCGTGCAAGGCAGTTTCGCGATGCCCGCTTGGTCATGGACCAACAATGTGATGGTGATGCAGTAATAGCTCATAGTCGAGGTTGCCTGGTCAATCTTCGAATGATGGAACTGGGAGCAAAATTCTCGACTGTGTTTTGGTTTCGCCCCGCGATGAATTGCGACATGCATATCCCGTCAGGTGGCTGCAAGCGGCTCTTTATTATCCATCACCCAGGCGATCGCGCTATCTGGCTAGGTGCACGTCTACCCTGGCATGACTTCGGTGATGCTGGTCGCTTGGGTTTGAATGCAGGCAACCCAGAGCATGAAGACTTTGATGCGCGGTGTATGAATATCCAGGCACCTGATTATCAAAAGCATGAACTCTGGCGTCACTCAGATGACTTCCTGCCTGAAAATATAAATCGTTGGATCCGTTATATGGAGCTGCACTTCAATGGATGATGTTGATCGCGCTAAAGAGCGAGAGTTAGAACACCGACGCTTATCAGTTGAAAGCGAGCTGGCCTCTCATGTTGAAACAGAAGCACCCCTGATCATTAACGGTGAGCGCTGCTGTGTTGATTGCAGAGAACAGATACCGATGGAGCGGTTAGCCGCCAGGCCAAACTCCGTCCGCTGCATTGAGTGCAAGGAAATCAGAGAACAAAAACAAAAGGGCTACCGGTAATGAAGTGGAGTGATTGGTTTTTTGTAATGCTGGGCGTCATCACACTGCTGTTTGCGCTCTACAAGTGGGTCATTGTTCGAAATGACAAGCGCCGGGGTGATCTTAAAGATGCCCATGACCGTACGCTGCAGGAACATGCCGAACGGTTAGATCGCCACTCCGCCAGGTTAAGCAAGATGGATGAACTGATCACGCTGACACGCGATGAAATGCATGAGTCCTACCCCAAGCTCGACCGTATTGAAAAGATGGAGGCATCCATTGATTCAAAGATTGAACGTGTCCATAGCCGATTGACCGCCGTATCTCGTGATGTGAATCAGGCCATCGGCACCATCAAGGCCAATCATGAAAATGAAATTACCCACTTGGTTGCACAGATCAGAGACGCCATAGGCAGCAGCCATGATTGATGCATCTAAAAGAAAACAGCTTCGCCGCCTGAGGCTCCTGCAGTGGCTTCAACACGCTGACGGTGAGTGGCTGGCTGCGCCGTTGTTATTGAAATTACTGCTGGATGATCCAGATCTTCGTCCTGAATTGGTCAATGTGCTTCGCTCACTGATATGGCTTGAAGACCAAGGCCTGGCCGATGTGAAAGTAGTGGATGGCCTGGATGATGAGTCAACCACCTTTGCGCGTATCACCGAATGGGGTAATGACTTCCTCTCTGCGGACATGGCGTTTGTAGAAGGCATATTTCACCCCAACTGCGGTGAATGTCTCGAGGTATCAGCTGATGCCTAGACGCTCCTTTGTGGTGGATCTCAGTGCCGGTGATAAAGCCTGGCTCGATCAGGAATTGATCAGCGGCGGCTTCCAAGGCTATGACGATTTAGTCGAAAAACTTCAGGGACGTGGCGTTAACTCCAGCACCAGTGCTGTCCATCGGTACGGACAGCAGCTGCAACGCAAGATTGATGCAATCAAGAGCAGTACTGAGGCGGCAAAGGCAATCGCTTCTGCTGCACCTGATGATGCAGATGCGCGTAGTGCAGCAGTGATCTCAATGGTGCAGTCTGACATGTTTGATGTACTGATGGCCCTCCAGGAAAGTGAGGACGCTGATCCCGGCAAGCGCGTAAAACTCATATCTAATGCCGCCCGAGCCATCTCTGACCTTTCCCGCGCCAGTGTTAACCAAAAGCGCTGGGCCGCTGAAGTGAATGCAAAACTGAATGCCGCCAAACAAGCCGCAGCCGACCAGGCCGAGACCATCGCCAGGCGCAATGGCTTAAGTGATGAAGACTGGGGTGCGATCCGTGCGCACATTCTAGGCATTGAGGTTCAAGCATGAGACTAAAGCCACTATCCCGTCCTCAGAAAGAAGTGCTTGAGGCAATCGCACACTTTCAGATTGTTGCGGAACTGTCAGCCAACGTCGACGGTATGGAAAAGTTTCGTGAATTCTACAGGGAACGTGTCATCACTCGTAAGCAAAACCAAATATTCGAAGAATATAAACGCACCGTTGTTGCCGTTAAAAAACGACTGACCGAAATGCTGAAGGAAGAGAATGGCAGAACGGACTGACATTACTGAAGAAGCGGTCGAGATCTCTCAAGGTGAGCGGAAAGATCTGCTTGACCTGGTGGAAGAGAAACAGCAGTCGCGTATGGGACGGTTAATACCCGCTGCTCAGGTGCCAAAGATCTTGTTGCCTTATCAGGGTCGCTGGCATGCGGACAACTCGGTCGTGCGCCTGGCAGAGAAAAGTCGTCGTATCGGCTGGAGCTGGGGAGCGCTGGCCGCAGAAGGTGCGCTGGAGGCTGCATTACCGCTTGGGCATCCAAAGGGTATGGATCAGTTTTATATGGGCTACAACATGGCGATGGCGGCTGAGAATATCGGCGACGTGGTGTTCTTTGCCCAGGCCTATGGTTTTGCTATCAGCGAGATCGGTGTGAAACGCCACCGTGAGCATGTGATTCAGACTGACGTTGACGGCAAGGTGATACGCAATGAGCGGCGAGATATCACCACCTATAAGGTGCAGTTTGCGTCAGGCCATGTCTATGAAGCGCTGTCATCCAATCCGCATAACTGGCGCGGTCGCCAGGGGCATGCACGGATTGATGAAGCTGGCTTCCATGACAACCTTCAAGAGGTAGTCAAGGCCGCTTTAGCGTTCCGTCTCTGGGGTGGTCGCATCAGTATTGTCAGTACCCATAACGGTGAGGATAACCAGTTCAATCTTTGGGTGCGTGATATCAAGGCCGGTAAGTTGAATTGGAGTTTGCACCATGTGGATTTTGATCAGGCGCTTGCAGATGGCTTCTATAAACGCATCTGCCTGGTAACCGGTCAGAAATGGAGCGCAAAGGCTGAGGAGAAATTCAGAGCAGAAGCCTTTGCTGATTATCCAGATGAAGCCGATGCCAACGAAGAACTTTTATGTATTCCAAAGCGTGGTAGCGGTGTTTACTTTAGTCGGATTCTCATAGAGCAATGCCAGGCAGAAGGTATTCCCGTTGTACGTTGGGTACAGCCTGAAGAGTGGGTTATTGATCCCACTCGACTGGAAACCACTGACCGCTGGTTAAAAGACACCATCAAGCCGCTGATTGATAACTTGCCGCTGGACCAGCGAACGGTATATGGCCAGGACTTCGGTCGTGATGGGGATCTGTCTGTTATCTGGATACTGCAGAATGATTCTCCGCTCCACTGGCGGACCGCACTGCTTATTGAACTGAGGAAGATCCCCTTCGATGTACAAGCACTTATTCGCGATTACGTTCTTAGTGAGTTGCCTCTACTTCATGCTGCCAAATTCGACGCCAGAGGCAACGGCCAGTCACATGCTGAAGGTGCCATGCAGCGATTCGGTCCTAATCGGATCGAGTGCGTCATGCTCACCGCACAGTGGTACGCAGTGGCGTTTCCAAAATATAAGTCAGCCTATGAAGGCCGCAATATCACCGTGCCAAAGAGCGAAGACATTATTGCAGACCACCGACGCGTGGTACTGCATAAGGGCAGGCCCCATATGGATGATGGCAGAGATAAAGGCAGTGACGGCATGCCACGGCATGGTGATTCCGCCGTCGCTGGTCTGCTTGCCTGGATGGCCGCGCTGGACGAGGGTGAACCCGCCTATGGCGAAACCGTTGACAGTGATGATTTGAATAAACTCTACGCCCCAGAGAGTGCACGTGGGCGTAGGCAGATAGCAATGTTTAGACGGAGTTAAAAATGGGCTTTACAGCAACCGACAAAGACCGCCTCATCGCCGATGAGCTGCGCCAGATAAAAATGGGTGTGCAGCGCTCGGTATCAGACCTTAATGCACAGCTAAAACGCATGCAGCACTTCGGTGTGTTTGTATTCAACTCTGTACTAACTGCAGACGGTGACGCAGATGCCGCCGACCTGGCAAAAGTGGTCGCCATTTTCAGAGAGCAGCGTGTCTTGATCGACGGCTTGATACCAATGCTGGATGATGTCGAGGCGATCAATGATGAAAACACGCCCGCAAACATCCCCGCGAACCTGGCCGCATTTTTGAGTGCTCACCCATCCATCAATATGGGTGAGTATATAAAACGGTTCGATATCTAAAAGATGGCGGCCAGTGGCACAAACCTATTACCTGCAATAACGGGAGTCCATAGTGGATTCCCGCAGGTATTACGTGCTGCTGATTTTGATCCTGCCGCCATTGATGGTGGATCGCTGTCCCTGTCAAATGGCGGTGGTGATCTGCGTATCTATTCCGATGCCACAAAAACCACCCGCTTGCCCATTGATGTTGTTCGTTTTGTAACGGGCGGCACGCCGGACATTGAAGTCCATTTTCGGCATCCATCAGCCTATACCAATGCGCCGTATCATATCGAGCGCTCCGCTACGGAATCGGTGCAGCCTGCAGAGTGGGAGCCGTATGGGCGGGATGCTGTTTGGTCTGATTACTATGCAGTACTCCACATGAATGATGGCAGTTATATAGATGCTACGGGTAATGGGCATGATGGGGCTGTTACTGGAACTCTTAGTCAAACGACCACATCACATCCGTGGGGAGGTGAGTGGACTTCATTTGACAACAATGTAAATGAATACATAACAATAAATGGTTCCAGTGATTTCGGGGACGCTACTTCAGATGTCACTATATCAGCGTGGTCAAAAGCTAATGCTGACGGCACTGGCGGAATAATTAGTAACCGATTGTCCTCTGAAGAAGGTGACTGGTTTCAGATAAATAAAAGATCATCAGCCAATGAGTGGCAATTTTCGGCGCATGATGGTGCGTACCTGGGCGAAGTGTACGTTAAGCCAATAGCCGCTACTGCCGATCCTCATTTGTTTCATTTAGCGATCGACTCAGGATCAGTAATTCCGTCAGTAGATGGATCATCAACTGGGACGCTTACCCTCAGTGGAGACGGAATATTAAATTCCAGCAAGCCGATCACTGTTGGGCACTATTATGATCTATCAGTAACAGCCTACGATTATTATGGCCATATAGGAGAGGTGCGATTACGAGAGTCCTATCTGTCCATAGACTGGCGCGCCACAGAGTATTCCAACCAATCCGCTCCTGGCGCATGGGGCACCGTCGGCACTTGGTCAGACAGCGCAGGCACCACCCCCGTAACCAAAGACCTCACAACCCAATGGAACGTGCTTGAGCAACTCACCACTGACCACGCTACCCGGTGGGACATTCTCAATGCCGTCGATACCGATCTGCAAACCGCCTGGCATCTGCTGAACAAAGTCACTAAAGATGAATTCACCAGCTGGGACATCCTTCAGCAGCTCTCTAAAGATGTGAATATCAGCTGGGATATTATCGCGGCGCTCTTCCACATCACCAGCGATATGAACATGCGCTGGAACATCATTAATGCCGTGCAAAAGGACGTGCAGACGGCCTGGCAGTTGTTGAACAGCGTCATCAAATCACAGTCGTTCAGTTGGCATCTGCTCAATGCGATGACCAAAGACGTGCAAACCGACTGGCACATTCTGGAGTCTGTTGAGCGTGATGTGGCCATCACTTGGGATGTCGACAGCAGTCTGACGGCAGTCACTAAAGACATCGATCTGCGCTACAACATTTTGCAGGCTATCACCACCTCGTTCGACAGCCAGTGGAACCTGTTGGAGGCCGTCACCCAGGATCAGGATATCCGTTTCGACATTGCCAATGCCGTGGTCACTGCCCTGGGTGCTGGTTGGAATATTGTTAATGGTGTAGCCACTGATCTGCCACTGCGTTGGAACAGCCTGGAGCTAATGCAAAACAGTCTGACCCTGACGTGGTCTGTTGATGGGTTGGCGATTACACCCATCACCTTCATACCTGTCCGGCCGGAGATCAGACAGATCCCGGTCCCACTTGAAAACCGAATTATTCCTGTTAGGAGGAACTAGCCGTGCCAATGGTCGCAACCGATATAAAAATATACTACAGCGGTGGAGCTGCAAACTCAGACCCGAATGCATCACTGGGTGGTGTGATCTCTAGTGTTGAAGTCTCTGCGGGAGTTCATAATCTGTTTGACCAGGTGGCCTCCGACGAAGCCAGTGCTGGCGATACTGAATACCGTTGTGAATACGTGAAAAACACTCACCCAACGTTGACCGCTCAAAATCTGAAGGTCTTCGTCAATGCAGAATCACCGAGCGCCGATACGGATGAAGAGATCGGACTTGGTACCAGTGCCATTAACGGTACCGAGCAGACCATTGCGGATGAAGACACCGCGCCATCGGGGGTCTCATTTGCTCAGGCTAACGGCGTAGGTGCAGCATTGGTTATCGGCGATCTAGCCCCCGGTGAAACCAAAGCATACTGGGTCAAGCGTACGGTGTCGCCGGGAGCTGCAGCGTACAACAATGACGGCCCGACTATACGTTTTGCCTGGGATACGGCTGCATGATCCCAATCTCTGATACACCCCCCCTTCATCCAACCAGTGCCAAATGGTACTGGTTGAAATGGAATGATCAGGAACTTCAGGGTGCGACGATAGCATTAAGCACCTGGAGTACTTCTGGTGGCCTGGATATTGTTGATCAAGCCATCAATGGCCAGATGACGGGTGTGAAAGTCTCTGCTGCTGTTGGAGCGGTCGAGGGCCAGTATGTTGAGTTGGATCTGGAGATTCAGACATCGGCAGGTGAGACGTTGCATGAGCAGATGATCATTGAGATCAGTAAAAAGGGCCATTGAGCAACCTGCCCGATGGCTGGACTGTAGACGGTGTAGCGCGGTGATGATGCGTTTTGCGGCCATTACCGGCTTTATAAAACTTTATAAAGGCCTTTGAGGCGGAATATTGAACATGGGAACAGCTACAGACGACATCAGACTCCGTATTGCTGAAACATTAGGTGATACTGCGCTTCGCGATGCAATCGATCAGCAGGCTATCAAACAGGCCAGTCAGGTCCGTGTGATTGAGGCGGCTGGGGCCACCGTTGATGTAGATGATGATCAGTGGCGTCGTCTAACTGGCAATAATAATCGCGACCTGGCCCCCATGACGCACACACGGATGCAGAATCTGTCTCTGTATTTGTGGGAGAGCAATCTTCTGGCAAACCGGCTCATTGAATTACCGGTGGCCTATCTGCTGGCTGAAGGCGTAGAGCTTCGTGTGACGGATCCCGATGCGCAAAAGTATCTGGATGCCTTCTGGAATGACCCGATTAATAACATGAAGCGCAAGCTGAAAAAGAAGGTGCGTGAATTGCTGCTGTTTGGTGAGCAGTGCTGGCCTGCCTTTATTAATGAGCACAACGGCCATGTGCGCCTGGGGTATCTTGACCCGGCGCTGATCGAAACCGTGGTGATGGATCCGGACAATGCGGAACAGCCGATCGGTATTGTTACAGTCAAGAGCCGGAAAGGGATTGCTCGACGCTATCGGGTGATTCTGAATGGAACCGAGGATGATCTGTTTACCCAGCGTACCCAAGTCATTCGTGAAACCTTTGAGGATGGGCTCTGTTTCTTTAACCGGATTAATGAACTGAGTACCGGCACGCGAGGGCGATCTGCACTGCTGGCACAGATCGACTGGCTGGATGCCTATGACCAGTATCTGTTTGGCGAACTGGATCGCAGTCAGTTCCTCCGCGCATTTATGTGGGATGTGGAGTTGGTCGGTGCCACAGAAGAGCAGATCAAAACCCGGGCCAGACAGATTACATCACCCAAACCAAACAGCGTCCGGGTGCATAATGACGGTGAAAAATGGAATGCGGTCACACCGGGACTGGGCGCGGGTGAGAGCGCGGAAAATGCAAAGCTGTTTAGAAATCACATGCTGGGTGGGGCTACCTATCCGGAGCACTGGTATGGCGGTGCCGATGATGTGAATCGCGCCACAGGTGAGTCGATGTCTGAACCTACCTTTAAGGTTCTGAGCAGTCTGCAAAGTGATATTGGTGGCATTCTTGAAGATATGGCCATCTTTGTGATCAACCGTAAGCTCGACCCAACCGGCCAAGAGGTGTTCATTGATCCGTATGACCCGGATCCTGACCTGGTGCCTGAGGCGGTCTGGCCGGAGATGACTGCACGGGATACCACCAAGTATGCTGCAGCACTTCAACAAGTGACGGCTGCAGCAGCAATGGCCATCAATGAGGGACTGATTACCAAGGTGCTGGCCCTGCGCCAGGTGAATGCCATTAGTGGGCGTCTAGGTGTAGACTTTGATGCCGAAACGGAGTTAAGCGCCGCACTGAAAGAAGCCGCAAAACGGGATCAAGGGGATGTGTACTCGGATGACCCCATCAAGGATGAAGACGAATGATCAGGATTGGGATATTTGCTGTGCTCGCTCTGTATGCTGGTTGGCTCAATGCGGGCCATCAGCACACAGAAAAATGGTACCAGGATCAGTGGTGTGAGTGGATCACGGAACATAGATTGGATGATGGTACCCGCGTTGACTGCCTAACACCGGATCATGCCATTGAAGTCGACTTTGCCAGAAAGTGGTATGAAGGTGTCGGCCAGGCATTGCACTATGCCAGGATGACGGATCGGTGTCCGGGCGTACTGCTTATTATTGAACAACCCGATGATTGCAAATACTTAGCCCGCCTTCGTCTACTGTCAACCCGGAATAGACCCCAGATGAAAATCTGGAGTACTGGCCCTGCAGCCAGCCGCTGCAACTAACCAGTGGAGAGTGATCATGTACATCTATATTGACCTGGTGATGGATAATGGAGAGCTGGTTAGAATTGAATGCCCTCAAAAACACGAGGATGCACTTCATGACTCCCTTGAGCACTGCCTGAAGCGTCGCGATTGGTGGAGTCCGAATCAGTTTGATAAATGCACCGCTGAATACATGGGTCTGCGTATGGATCGTATTAATATGGGGCGAGTGGTCGGCGAGCTGTAATCATTAACATGCAGCAGCATTTCAAAATACTCCAAGTGATCTCGGCCATCCGCCAGTCATATCGTGAGGCTGTTATTGTTTATCTGAATGGCGGCTGCTATCAGTTTTTTCTAATTCTTAAAGCCATTTTTCCCGATGCAAAACCCTTTTATGACGGTATTGAAGGTCATGTCGTGACAAAGATAGGCAGCCGGTTTTATGACATTACGGGAGAGATCAAAAAAACCCACGCCTATCCCCTGAGCAATGAACCACGGATTGCCCGATCCGCGCACCGCTGGAAGTACTCGAGTGACCGATAAACGAACCCGCACATTTAACAAAGCGCGTACTGCCCAGCTGAAAGCGGGCCTGCGGATCCGCAAGGATACCTATGGTGAAATTGTACGGCTGTTGAAACAGGCCGAGGCCGAGATCAAAGCTACCCTGGCTGCATCATCTAGTGACTATGAACAGTTTTATCTGCCCAAATTGCAGAAACAGATCAAAGTGACACTGAGCCAGGTGGAAAGCCAAACGGCACAGTTAATGAGTGAACGCACAAACCAGAGCTGGCAGGCTGGGATTGACCTGGTGGACAAGCCACTCGCTGCGGGGGGCATAGAAATAGCTGGTTTGATACCGGCTATATCAACCGATCAGCTTTTAGCCATGCGAACTTTTGCGGTTGACCGGATCAAGGATGTTTCAGTGCAATTGGCCAATAAGATCAGCAATCAACTGGGGCTGGCCATGATTGGTTCACAATCAATAGGCGATACGGTTTCCAATGTTCAAAGGCTGTTTAAAACCCAAGGCCGGAGTCGGGCGCTGACGATTGTGCGCACCGAACTTGGCCGGGCTTATGCCGTGGCTACACATCAGCGTATGGGAGAAGCTCAGAAAGTGCTGCCTGGCCTGAAGAAGCAATGGCGACGGTCAGGCAAGATACACAGCCGCACTAATCATGACGCCATCGATGGGCAGATCCGTGAGTATGATGAACTATTCCAGCTGGCTAATGGCGTAGAAATGAGGCACCCGAGAGATCCTGCTGCGCCAGCGTCTGAGATTATCAACTGCGGTTGTGAAGAGTTGCCCTTCATGGCGCATTGGGAAGTGAAAAGTCCCGATAAAAAACCGTTCAGTGATTTGGAGAGGCAACTCAATCCGCGCAAGCGAGCGCTGTCACCCCAGGATACCTCTGCAGAGCAGAGAGCCTATAAAACAGCCCTCACTGGCGGTAAGCATGCGGGAAAGTTGAGACGTTACCGTGATGTATCCTCTGCAGAGATAAAGCGTGGCATTCGCTCACTGGAAAAGCAGATCACGAAACACCAGAGCTGGATTCAGGAGCCGACAAAGAAAACGAAACTGTTCTATAATCTGCATGATGCCAGGCAGAGAGCGCTACTGGAAAAGCGTTGGCCTGAGGATATTCAGCGGCAACGTGAAGAACTGGCAATATTAAAGGCAATATTGGTAAGCAGAAATGAAGACTGAAAAGCAATTGGCTCATATCCTTGATGAGGTCATATCGATCGCAATGGAACGTGGTAAGACGGCTGCGACAGCGGGTGATGATTTCAGCCAGGGAGAAGCCTCAGCGTATCACGATATGCTAGAGCACGTTGTTCAGGCGGCGGAACAGGTTGGCTATGATATGTCCGAGCTCGGCCTGGATGGACATCGTGTGGATGAGTTGCTACTGCCCATAAAAAAGAAAGCCAGCTAAGCGCCTCTAGCTACCTCTTACCGACCGCCCTCTGGGGCGGTTTTTATTTTTAAACCCGTTTAAAAGACCCCGCTGCCTCCTCCCGGTAGTTTGGACACACATCAATGTGATTCCGAACCAAGCCGGAGAGAGAACGTGGCAGAGAAAAAACCCACAGAAGAGAAACAGCCTTCCGAAGCGAAGTCACTCACCCATGCTGAAGTGGCCAAGCTGGTAAAGCGTGAAGTGCCGATCCTCGATAAGGAAACTGGCAAACCCACCGACAAGACCCGCGAAATTGCGGTAAAGGGTGATGAGGTTTTATCGTTTAAAGAGTACGACGATCATGTGATTGTTGTGACCAAAGACGGTAAAAAGCTCCGGGGCGAGAAGTGAACAAGAAAATCCCCGCAGAAGGCATTCAAGGCGAGGAGCGGCTGCGGGAGGCGACCGCAGGCGATTTTCGCTCCGTCATAGAGCTGGTGTCGGCGGCATTGCGCGGGCACCTGGGGCAGCCATCCAGCGGCTATATCGAAATCGACGCCATCTACCCGGATCGCGTGGTGGTGCGCACCAGTGAAAAAAGAGGCCACCTGATGGCCTACCCCTACACCCTTTCCGACGACAACCAGGTGCAATTCGGCACACCCCAAGAGGTCGTGCTGGACCACAAGCCTGTCCGGGCCGTGGAGGCGCTGGATACCGACCACAAGGTACTCGAGGCGCTGGACGATACCGGCCATAAATACCGCATTTGCATCATTCAGGCGGGTACATCAAAGAACAGAAATCACTACACCGATACCGCTTTGAAACAGGCGGTCTCTGACCGTGTCTTTGAAGGTATGCGCGTCTTCGTCAAGAGTGACGATGAGCATATTCGGATGAAAGGAAAGGATGTACGCAACCTGATAGGCCGCGTGACTGAAACCGTATTCGTTCCTGGCAAGGGCAGCGATCAGGGTTCAGTTGAAGGCATATTGGAGATGCTCAACAGTTCCGGAGAGATCGCCTCTAAAGTTCATGAAGCGGTAAAGCGCAACATGGCCAGCGACCTTTTTGGCTTTTCAATTGATGCCGATGTTCGCGCAAAGAAAGCACCAGGTGGCATTCAAGTCATCAGCAAATTCACCAAGGCTCACTCGCTCGATCTGATCGTGGAGCCGTCCGCCGGTGGCGGAATCATCAATGTAATCGAAGCTGTAATTGAAGAAGAGGAGCACGCCAATATGGCACTGCGTCAACGCATGATCGAGGCCATCAAGGGCCGCAATGGTGGGGCCCTGCCTGAGGGCCTCGACATCGAAAACGAGGAAGCCGTATTGGAGGCTTACTCCAACCTGAATAAACACACTGCCGACGACGAAAAATCGCAGGGAGCGGGCCAAGGTGCCGCAGTAGTGGGTCAAGGACAACCCGCTGGCACCAGTGGTGTTACTCAAAATGATTTAAGCAATGCCATGCGTATGGTTGAAGCGCGCTCACATGCTCGTGTGGCGATTGCTGAGTCGGGTCTGCCTGACAAAGCCAAGGCGCGGCTGAATCGTCAATTTGCTGATGCTGAGAGTTTCAGTGTGACTCAGGTAACTGAGGCCATTCGCGAAGAGCGTGAATACCTGGCCAGTGTGACGGAGAGCGGTAAGCCTCATGGTCTGGGCGGCGATCATCTTCAGGCCGGTGAAGACCGATCTGAAAAGGTGGAGCGCATGCTTGAAGCGTTCTTTGATCCGGACAAGCCTGCAGGATCTTTCAAGCAGATCTATATCGATATCACCGGTGATAAAGGCGTTAGTGGCCTGACCCAAGATTGCGATATGCAACGCTTGCGTGAAGCGGTTGGTGAGTCGCGTATCAGAGAGGCCGTGTCAGCGGCCACGTTTGGCAATGTATTGGGCAACTCAATCACCCGCGCCATGCTGCGTGAATATGGAATGGAGGATCAGTGGAGTGATTGGCGCTGGTTGACCGATATTGTCTCTGTCACCGATTTCCGCACCCAAGAGCGTACCCGCATGGGTGGTTATGGTGATCTGCCGGTTGTCGCTCAAAACGGATCGTATGACCCCCTCACAACACCAGGTGATGAAAAGGCTACCTATGCCCTGGAGAAGAAAGGCGGTAGTGAGACGCTGAGCTTGGAAGCGATCGCGAATGATGATGTGGGTGTAATTCAGCGTATCCCACTCAAGATGGCTGTCGCTTCAAAGCGGACATTGTACAAGTTTGTTCTGGCCTTCCTGGATGCCAACCCAACAATCTACGACACCACTGCTTTGTTCACTGTTGGGCATGGCAATCTTGGATCAGCTGCATTGAGTGCAACCTCTTATGCTGCGCGACGCTTGGCCATGCTGAACCAGGCAGAGTTGAGTTCTAATGAAAAGCTGGGCTTGGTGATGCGACACCTGGCAGTTCCTTCCGATTTGGAAGAGACCTCCTTCGATCTGTTTGTCCGGAACACGAACAATGATGAGACCTTTGTTCAGAGTCGTAAGCCGACCGTGCATGTAGTGCCCCATTGGACGGATGCAAACAACTGGTTCGGTACCGCTGATAAACGGGAGATCCCACTGATTGAGCTGGGCTTCTATAACGGCAAGGAAGAACCGGAGCTGTTTATCCAGGACAACCCGAGCCAGGGCAGTCTCTTTAGCAATGACCAGATCAAGTACAAGATCCGGCATATCTACAAGGGTGCCGTCATGGACTTCCGAGGATTCCAGGGCTCTATTGTCGCGTAAATAACTCACCAGTGAGAGGGAAGCCTGGGCCGGTATAACGATAACAGCGGCCTGGGCTTTTTTTAGCCGAGAAGAAGATGCTTCACGATTATCAAAAATTAATTGAGCGCAAAGTACGGGCAGATGCTGATGAGGTAACACCATCGGATCTGGAGGATGCTTTTGATGCATCGGTGATTCGTTACAGTAAAGACCGGCCTCGCACGTTGGTACGGGATGTGATTGCACCTGGTGGGCAGGTTTTGGATCTACCGACTGATTGGGTTCCCGGCTTTTCAATTATTCAGCAGCTGGAATATCCCATCGGAAGCATACCGCCTGTGACTTTGGATGACTGGGAGATCTACCAGGCACCTGCGGGTGAATCAGTGCTGATTGGAATGAGTTTGCAGGCATCCGTATCGGTACGGGTCTCTTTCAGTGTGTTTCACAATGTGGATGAAACGACTGACACCATTCCACTGGTGGATCGTGATGCGGTAGCCAGTTGGGCGGCTGCGCTGGTGTGTGATCAATTGGCCAGTCGTTATAGCGGTGATTCTGATCCCACCATTCAGGCGGATAGTGTTGATCATGGAAGCAAGTCACGAGAATACGCCTCACGAGCTAAATCTTTACGGCAGAACTATTTCAATGATCTTGGGATTGACCCCAAGAGTAATTCAGCCGCTGGCGTGGTAGTGGATCTGGATATGCCGAACAGCCAGGGGCGTGATCGGCTGCTGCATCCTGGCAGGTTGCGCTGATATGAAGATTAACATCAATGCCGGAGATATCACTCAACTAACTGCCGCATGGGAACAAGCCCCTGAGTTGGTTGAGCAAGAATTGTCTGCGGCAACCTTAGAAGCTGAAATGCTATTGGAGCGTGAGATCAAAGAGGACACCCCTGTGGGTGCTACCGCTGCACTGCGTGAATCTATTCATTCAGAAGCGCCCCGCACCTTGGCCAATACGGTGATTGGTGTGGTCGGTACGGCATCCATGCATGCATTGCCTGTCGAGCTGGGAACGCGACCCCACTTCCCACCTATTGAGCCACTGATCGATTGGGTGCAAGCCAAACTGGATATCCGAGATGAAGAACAGGCCGAGGGAGTGGCACTGTCGATCGCTCGCAAGATAGCCGTTCGGGGCACCTTGGGTGTCGGTATGTTCCACCGCAACTTCCGCCAACTGCAACCGCAGATCGATGCGATGTATGAGCGTGCCAGAGGCCGGATAGCCGAGGGACTGCTCCATGTCTGATATGGAAACGATTCGCGCTGCCATTGTCGCCAAACTGAATAGCATTACTGATATTGGCATGGTTCACGCTTATGAGCGCTATGCCAAAAACAGTGCGGATATGAAAAAACTGTATCTGTCTGATGGCAGGTTTAAAGGTTGGCATGTGCGCCGTGTAACGACACGTGAGAAAAGCCCCGCCACTGGCCGCTGGGCTCGGACGTATCGTTGGAAGATTCGCGGTTTTATGGCGTTGGATGATGCCGATAAGAGTGAACAGCTGTTTGATGCATTTATTGAACTGATCTGTGATGCAGTTCGTGCAGATGACACGTTGGGCGGCGTGGTGGATAGCTGCATTGTTGGTGAAGAGGCCGGTGTTCAGGTGCAGGATTCAGGACCGGTTATGTTTGCCGGTGTGTTATGTCATAGCGCTGATCTAGCGCTCAATACGAGGGTTTATCTGTGAGAGAAGGTGGCAGATTTGAACGTAAAGGGGATGAACTGAAAAAGGTGGAAGGCACCCAGGATCATCCAGAGGGCAATCGTCCCAGAGTGGCCGAAGATCAACCGGTTGACCTGGCACAAAAGCCACAACCTAAGGACAAAAAGGCCAAGGGGTAATCGATTATGAAATTCAGAAAAAAAGTGTTGCTGGCAAAACTGGAAACTCTTTATGGAACCGATTCTACGCCTACCGGTTTGGCCAATGCGATTCAGGTGAGTGACCTCAGTATTTTACCAATGGAAGGCAGTGCCGTCAGCCGTGATTTGGTGCGCCCTACGCTGGGCAATGATTTGCAGATTCACGTGGGTACTCATGTAAAACTGGAGTTTGATGTGGAGATGGCTGGAGCGGGTGCTGCGGGTACCGCCCCTGCTTATGGCCCCATTCTACGTATGTGCGGCATGGCAGAGACGATCAATGCCAGCGTCAGTGTGGAATACGATCCGGTCTCTGGTAACGAGGAATCAGGCACACTCTATTTCCACATCGATGGCCAGAAACATGCGCTATTGGGTGCGCGGGGCGGCTTCAGTCTCAAGGGTGATCCAGGCAAAATTCCAAAGTTTCATTTCATGATGACCGGACTATGGGCTGACCCCGCTACTGTGGCGGATCCTGTTCCGGATTTCACCGCCTTCCAGGTTCCGCTGGCGGTCACCAACGACAACACGCCAACCTTCAGCTTGCACGGGATCTCTCCCAACATGATCGGTTTCTCCTTCGATCAGAACAACCAGGTGGTGTATCGCAACGTAGTGGGTGAAGAGAGCGTGCAGATCACCGATCGTGCACCGGGTGGCCAGGTGACTATAGAAGCACCCGTGCTGAGCACCAAAAACTTTTTCACTATCGCAAAGGCTAACACCACCGGCGCGATTCAACTGGTTCACGGAACCATAGCTGGACATATCGTCCAGTTCGACGCCGCACAGGTGCAAGTACTGCAACCGAAGTATGGTGAAAGCGACGGGATTGCCACCCTTCAGATGGGGCTGTCGGTGATCCCGACCAGCGCCGGTGATGATGACTTCAAGATTACGGTGAAATAAATATGTTTGTAATGCAAAAACACGATGCACCCATCAATTGGCCGGTAGTTGTTGAAGTGCCGGTCGATGGTGGCAAGACCAATCGCCAAGAGTTTACCGCACAGTTCCAGATGCTGGATCAAGAAGCCATTGATGCCCTGGCAGCCCAAGGAGACACGGCCTTTATCCGTGGCGTATTGGTAGGCTGGGGTGAGGATGTGAAAGACCCGGATGGCAAAGCAATCAAGTTTGGTAAGAAACCACTGGCAGAGATGACCCGCCGCCCGTATATCCGCAAGGCCTTGATCCGTGCCTACTACGAGATGGCCGGAGGGGTCGTAAGAAAAAACTGATCGGCGCGGCCAGGCACTGGGCCGCAGAAGGTAAAAAAGCCGGTGCCGACGAAGTGGATGCAGACCTGGCTGCAATGAATGCCCCTGATGAGATCAGGCAGAAGGTCCAGGTCAGTTCTGATGATTTCTATGTACTCGAGGAGAACTGGACTGCCGTTATGGCCTGGTTGACGGTTCAGACCCAGATGACTCGTACAGGGTTCAGGTACGAGGGTATGGAAGCTGGGCTAAGGATGGCCACCATCGAATCGACGCCCGAGATCTTCTCAAAGCTGCAGGTGATGGAGGGCGCGGTGTTGGCGGTTTGGAATAACCATTCAACGTGATCAGTTTTGCTAAGGACAACCCATGACATTTGAGAGATTGGCCAAGCCAAAAGATGGATTCAGTTTCTGGGTGGGACGACTACTGGTTGATGTCAACTGGGCAAGAACTTGGACATGGTGCGATCAGAGTGAGGATAACAAAAGGCGTACTACCCATCTGATATCACTGCGTGTTGTTCAGCATATATTTGATAAAAAGACTCGGCGTGCACTGACCATAATACTGGGTCCACTGAAGCTTATGCTGGGATTGGCTGCGTAAATTTATGTCTGATTTAGTCCTATCAATAAAGCTCGAAGGTGATGCCGGGGATCTCAATGGTGAGATCCGGATCTCTCGCCAGGAATTCGAGAAGCTCGAAAAGAGTACCGAGAAAACCGGTAAAGCGGCTAATCGTACTGGCAAGGATGCGTATCGACTGGGTAAACAGTTCAGCGAAACAGGTCGTGAAGCCGAGCGCCTGAATCGGGTTAATCAACACCTTGCCAGAACACTCGGTACCGTTATCGGTACCTTTGCGGGTGTGGTGGGTGTTTCAGCCATTACCGGTTCATTCATTGAAGCCGCCTCAGCCTCTGAAAATTTTGAAACCCGTTTGAAAATACTGCTGGGCAGTACGGAAGAAGGTAGCCGTCTGTTTGAAGAGATGGCTGACTATGCAGGACGGGTGCCTTTTGAGTTTGAGGCCATCATGAGCTCTGCTACCCAGTTAGCCGGGGTGATGAAAGGCGGCGTTGATGAGATCAAAGAGTGGATGCCGCTGATCGGTGACCTGGCGGCTGCGTCTGGACTAAGTATTCAGCAGACCACTGAACAGGTTATTCGGATGTACTCTGCCGGTGCCGCCTCTGCAGACATGTTCCGGGAGCGCGGAATTCTAGCCATGCTCGGGTTTCAGGCCGGGGTGAGCTACAGCGCTGAAGAGACCCGCAAGCGGTTGATGGAATCATGGAAAAAGGCAGGCAGTCAGTTCAGAGGGGCTACTCAAGATCTGGCTGATGACTGGGACGGCTTAATGTCGATGTTCTCAGATAAGTGGTTCGCCTTCCAGAATGAGGTTGCCGATGCGGGTCTGTTTGATGCGCTGAAGGGTGAAGCCAGTGATTTCCTCGGGACCATTGATCAGTTAGCCGCAGACGGCACCCTGAAAGAGTGGGCACAGACCACATCAGATTCATTGATCTGGATGGGTCAACATTTAGATGAGGCGGCGATCGGCCTGGGTGGGTTGATGATTGCCCGAACCTTGGGCCCCATCTTCAACAGCGCAGCCGTGGCAGTAAACACTTATACCGCTGCTCAGATTCGCGCCAACCTGGCGATGCGCACCGGAATGGCCGTGGGTACAGCTTACTCCGGTGTCATGGCCGCTTTGGGTGGACCGGCAGGCTTGATCATTGCCGGAGCCGCTGCACTAACGATCTGGGCCAGTAATGCATCTGATGCGGCTGAGGATACCCGAACCCTCCGGGAAGAAAATGAGGCACTTTTAAAGAGCTTTGAGAATACTGCAAAGGCTCAGGTTGAGCAGCAGATTTCATTAACTGAGGCAAAAATCGAGAACCTCAAACGTGAAATTGAATCACTGGAAAAGCTGAGCAAGATGCAGCAGTTCGCTGATCCTGGAAACCAAAAGGCCTTTTCAGACCAGATGGCACAGTCCCGTCAGGAGATCACCGAGTATCAGGATCAACTGGGGCAGCTGAGTGAGCGCTTGAAGGGTATGGGTAATACCGGATCCACCGCCTTCAGCAAGGTTGGAAATGGTGCTGATGATGCTAAGAAAAAGCTTGATGCTCTGAAGAAATCCGGACAGGCATTAATGGATACCCTCTTTCCTGAGGAAGCGGCCTTTAACAAGTACTCCGAGCAGCTGAACCTCATAAGTCAGATGCGCCAGGCTGGCATTATTGATATTCAAAAAGAGCAGGAAGCGATTGATCAGCTCACCACTCAATATCTTGATCTGGATGAAGAGGTCAAAGAAACAGGCAAGACCACTTCAAAAACCATGAAGAGCATGGCGCAAGAAACATCAAAGGCCATGCGCATGATTCAGCAGTCAACTGATCGGGCTATGTGGTCGGCTGAGAACGCCTTTGTGAATTTTGCCAAGACCAGCAAGTTTGAAATCAGAGATTTAATCGACACGGTATTGGATGAAATGTTGCGTCTGCAATTCAGGCAGAATTTCGCATCGGGTGGAACCAGTCTGTTCAGCGGTTTGTTCGGTGGGATGTTTGGCGGCGGTGGTGACTTTTCATCAACACCTGGCATCGACCTGGGCTCATTTGGTGGTGCCACACCCATCCAGGGGTCGTCGTGGCTTTCAGGTCTGGCATCGCTGTTCTCGTTCGGCGATGGCGGCATCATGACATCAGCTGGTCCTATGCCGCTGCAGAAATATGGTGATGGTGGCATTGTAAACGGCCCACAGTATCGTGTGGCTGGGGAACGCTATCGACCCGAGGCCATCATCCCGCTGCCTGATGGCCGATCAGTGCCTGTGCAAATGCAGGGTGCAGGTCAATCCATTGTATTTAGCCCAACGTACAGTATTGATGCCCGTGGTGCCGATGCAGGCGTTGAAGCCAAAGTGCGGGTCGTGGCTCGGCAAGAAGCTGATCGTGCTCTGTCTCAGTTTAAGCAGGAGATCAATCGGGGTGGTAGTGCGGCTCGCTTGGTGGGGAGACGTAGCTAATGCCTACCCTGACATGGCCCACATCACTCCGTCCCTCTGATATGCAGTGGCGCTTGCAAACGAACACAACGGGATTCACGTCCCCGTTCACAGGTAAAACTACCACGCAGGAGTGGCCAGGTGCTCGCTGGATGGCCACCCTGGTGTATGACCAATGGCGTCGACACGAGATTCAGGCAATGGAGGCGTTTTTGGTGGCGCTACGTGGATCTGCGGGTCGATTTTATCTATGGAACCATGCGCGGGAGAATCCCCTGGGGGCGGCAACCGGGACGCCGCTGGTCAATGGAGCTAATCAAGTTGGTGCCAACCTGATCACCGATGGGTGGACTCCCAATCAAGCAGGTATTTTATTGGCCGGTGACTATATCGGCGCGGGTGGTGAGCTGAAGATGGTTATAGCCGATGTGGATGCTGATGCCACTGGTTCCGCCACTATTCCTATTGAACCCCCGTTGCGCTACAGCCCGACTGATGACAGTGCGGTGATCGTAAATAGTCCCACGACTACCTTTAAGCTGGTGGACGATGAGCAGACGGCATTTGACTATAAAGGCGTACTGGGTGGTTTTTCAATCGATGTGATTGAGGCGTTCTAATGCGCACGTCAGACCCCACCACTCAAGCGGCGCTGGATCAAGACAACATCCCGTTGGTGATATTTGTTGAACTGGATTTTGCATCGGCGACATCACGGGTCCATTCGGGCGTGGGCAATTTGCAGTGGAATGGACATACCTGGATGGGTGCGGGTGCAGTGGGTGAGATATCGGAGATTCAGGAGGGCGATGAGCTGCAAAGCAACGATATCCAAATGGTGCTGAATGGCGTTGACCCGGCCATGATGGCCACGGCCATGAGTGAAGACTATCAGGGAAGACCGGCAAAAATCTGGCTGGGTATTTTGGACAATGACCATCAGATGCTGGGTGAGCCGATAGGCCCATTTGGTGGGTTGATGGACACGATGGACGGCGAGATTGGCAAAGAGGGCCGCATTGTATTAACAGTAAAAAACCGCTTGGCCGATTGGGAGCGTCCACGCATTCGTCGTTATACCAATGAGGATCAGCAGGCTGAGTTTCCGGGGGATCTGGGCATGGAGTTTGTCTCCCAAATGGTAGAAAAGGAATTGGTCTGGTGATGCGGCTGGATGGCTGGGAAAAGAGGTTGATGGAACTGTTGCAGGCCGCACATGATCGCCCGTTTGAATGGGGTAATCATGACTGCGCTTTGTTCGCAGCAGCGGGTGTATTGGCCATAACCGGTAATGATGTGGCAGCCGATGTGCGTGGCCATTATTCGTCTGCTAAAGGCGCTTTGAAAGTGCTGAAAACACTCGGCATGGCGGATCTGGAGAGTGCCACGACTCACCTGCTGGGAAACCCAGTGGATACGCGCCTGGCTGGCCGGGGTGATGTGGTTCTGGTTGAGACTGCCAATGGCCCAACCTTGGCTATCTGTGCGGGCATTTACGCCTTTGCACCAGGTGAAAAGGGCTCTATTGCAATGGCACGCCATGCCTGGCGTAACGCCTGGAAGGTGGGTTGATATGCCAACCGCGATAGCGGGTGCGATTATTTCTGCAGTAGGTGCCACCGGTATCGTGGCGTCACTCATTACCGCCGCTGTGAACATTGGCTTTAGCCTGGTGATGGGTGCCATATTCAAGCCCAAGCAACCAAAGGGCGGTGGTGGGTTTACCGCCGAGGCAACCGATCGCACAGTGGTGGTGAGGTCGCCAATTTCACCCCACCGGATTATCTATGGCGAGGCGCAGGTATCGGGCACCTTGGCCTTTGCCGATGTGACCGGCAGTGACCCAAAATATCTGCATATGGTCATCGTTCTTTCAGGGCGTGAAGTTGAGGAAATTGGTACGGTCTATTTCAATGACATTCCAGAGACCGATAGCCGCTGGTCGGGGCACATTCGCATCAATCGTCATTTAGGGAGTCCTGACCAACTTGCCGATTCAGACCTGGTTGCCGAGAGCGCTCTCTGGACCAGCAACCATCGACTGCGAGGTCGGGCGTATATCTATGTCAGGCTCAAGCAGAGCCGTGATGTTTTTCCAACAGGCATCCCTAACATCAAGGCCGTGTTGAAGGGGCACCAGGTGTACGATCCTCGTACCACACTGACCGTTTATTCAACGAATGCAGCGCTCTGTGCACTCGACTATCTGCGGTGGGAGTATGGCTTTGGGGCATTGTCCAGCGAGATTGATAATGACAGTTGGATTGCCAATGCCAATGCCTGTGATGAGCTAGTTACCATCGATGCGGAAGGCACCACCCAGCAGCGCTATACCTGCAATGGCACGTTCACGTTGGATCGCTCGCCGCTCGATGTATTGGAAGAGTTGAAGTCCACGTTTGCCGGCGCTGCGGTCTGGTCAATGGGCACCTGGCAGGGACATGCTGGCGTTGCGATCGCACCGACCGGAGCGATTGATGAGGATGATCTGCGTGGCTCCATCAAATACCGTTACAAGCCAGGGCGCGCTAAACAATTCAATGCGGTACGAGGGACGTTCGTCAACCCAGATGACCACTGGCAGCCGACAGATTTTACCCCGGTTACCAACAGCTATTATGAAGGCCTGGATGGTGGCCAGCGGATTTATGAGGATATCGCGCTGGATTTTTGTACGGACCCGATTGAGGCACAGCGAAACGCCAAGATTGCCTTGGAGGTACACCGCCAATCACTGACGGCAACCCTGCCGATGATGTTAGGTGCTGGCCTAAAATACCGCCCTTGGCAGGTGGTTCCAATTACGATTGGTCCGCTCGGCTGGAGCGCCAAGCCGTTTCTGATCCTGGATTGGAAACTGGTTGAAGAGGATGGCGGCTTAGGTGTGGATTTGCTTGTTCAAGAGTACTCCGCTGAGTGTTTTGATTGGAACTTCGGCGAGGCCACAACGCGCGATCTCACGCCCAATACAAACCTACTCGACCCATCGATCATTTTGCCGCCCACAGGTATTCAGTTGGTCAGTGGCACTACCGAACTTTTGGTGGGTGGTGATGGCACCGTCATCAGCCGTTTGAGAGTAGATTGGATCAATCCATCCGATGCGACAGTGCAGCAGGTTGATATTCAGTACAAGCGAACTGTTGACACTGGCTGGACCAGTGTTAATCCGGCGCGTAGTGGTGAAACCACCGCGTGGATCAGCCCTGTTTTGGATGGTGAGCGCTATGATGTGCGGCTGCGTTCAGTCAACAGCTGGGGCGTTCGGTCGGCCTGGGAGTATGCCTACAACCACCTGGTGTTGGGTAAGTCTTTAGACCCTTCTGATGTCAGTCAGTTTTTCGTTGATCGTCAGCCCGATGGTACGCGCCAGTTCTCATGGTTGCCGGTTACCGATGCTGACCTAGCGGGCTATCTCATTCGCTATCGCCTCGGGACTGGTTGGGACTGGGATGACATGTCACCGCTCCACGAGGGTTTGCTGATGGCGTCTCCGTGGGAAACTAATCAGCTGGCGGCAGGAACCTATACCGTTGGAATTAAGGCGATTGATCGTTCAGGTAATGAATCGGTCAATGCCCGGATTATCCAGTCGACGCTGGGTGATCCTCGCATCAAAAATGCGCTGGCTTATGAAGGGGCGCATCTGCAGGGCTGGCCTGGCACCAAAACCAATTGTGCGGCCGATAATGCCGGGGGCACGCTCACTGCCCTGGGTAACTACACGTGGGACGATCTGACCACCTGGGATGCCTGGGCATCGTGGGCACAAAATCCCTACACACAGATTATCTATGAGCACCTCAAGTTAGATCTTGGCGCGAGTGTCGCCTTTAACCCACTGATTACCGCCAATGCCTCGGCAACGCCTGTAATCGAAATCAGTACCTCTGTTGACGATATTGCATGGACGTCTTGGTCTGTCCCGGCTGGGCAGGTGACAGCTCGTTACCTCAAGGTGCGTGTAACAGTTAATCAGGCAGCCAGCGAGATCCCACAGATCCAGACATTGGTCATCATCGCTGGGGGTGAGTCTCTTGAGGAAGATATTAACGACCAAGCCACCAGCGGTTGGGCTGGCTCGGCCGCTGCTGGGCGTACTGTCCCGCTGCAAAAAACCTACGCAACAATCACGAGTGTTCAGGTTGCGCTGCAGAATGTCGGGCCGGGATGGAGTTGGGAGGTGTTATCCAAGTCCACTGCCGGGCCGGTGATCCGGATTTATGACAATAACGACACACCCGCTGATGCCACAGTTGACGTGGTTATCAAGGGCGTCCCAAACAATTAAGGAGAGCAGATGAGCTGGCCAACAGATGATCTCGGCACCACCAATACTGACGAAGGTATCGATAACCCGAGTATTGCCCGCCCAATGATCAACACGCTGATACAGCGTGTGAAGAGCATCATTGCTGCTCGGGGTGTCGCCAATGGTGTGGCTGACCTGGATGCCGATGCCAAGGTGCCCAATGCCCGACTGCGTCTAGGCAGCGCGGGTGGCGTGGCGGGTTTGGATGGTAATGGCAAGGTGCCTATTGCGCAGCTGCCTGGAGGGGCAGGGAATGGACTGGATGCAGACAAACTGGATGGACAGGAAGGAGCCTATTACGCCCCAAAGGCGTCCCCAGCATTTACAGGCACTCCGACTGCGCCTACGCAAGCCGGAAGTGATGATTCCACGAGAATTGCTACTACGGCGTTTGTAAAAGCACTGGTGGCTGCAATATCAACACTGCCACCTGCAAATTCAGTCGGTGATAATGAGCTAAAGAAAAGCTTTCAGGCAGATGGCTCGTGGGCCATTCCGGACGGAGGGTCTACGCGGTACACAGTCCCCTCTGGGGTCTACATGGTAGTTTCGGCTGTTGCCCCTATTCTATTGTGTTTATATACCTCCGGTACATGGAAGGACTCGTTCGCTTATGGGCAAGGCGGCATCATCATTTCTGATGGAGCTAATGTTGCATTCAAGACCACTGGGTGGGTAGGCGCGGCCCACGTTTACTACAAAAAATTAGCATGAGGAAGACCGATGCCAACGCTTAATCAGATCATTGATAATTCGCAGACTGATTGGGATGGATTTCCTGATTCGCTGAACGGCGAGCGGTTCCTGGGTTTCGGATCCGATGGATTGAGTTCGGATCCAAAAGATGGATATCTCACAGAGCTGGTTATGCCACAAAAAAGCTTGGTAGATATTAAAGCAAGCAAACTGGAAGAGATGTTGGATGCATGTGAAGCGCAAATTCGTGCTGGATTTATCTCTAATGCACTGGGAGATGACCACCTCTACGACACCGCAAAAGATAGCGATCAACTGAATTTGATAGCAGCTGGATTGGGTGGCATCGACATTCCATTTACATGCACAAAGCTAAGTGATGGAGTGAAGGCGCAACGTCTACATACAGCGGTTCAAATCACCCAGGTATACACAGCCGCTTCAGCAGAGAAGGTACGCCTCTTGGGCGTAATGGATTCACTGCGAACAGCGATATCTACTGCTGTATCAGTCGTGGATGTGGAGGCAATCACCTGGACTGGATAAGTATTATTTGAGAGACAAGAAGTAGGAAGCGACCAGATAGGTGCGCCAACACCCACCTGGCCGTCAACCCACGGTATACGAGACCGTGAGCCGACCAAGGCTTCCCAGCCCTGTACAGAGCGCTGAGAGCCTACCACAAAAACAAGAATCGGAGTGACGGCTCACTATGAAATATCATCCTGTAGTCCCCTGGATTGGGGGAAAAGGGCGCATATCAGACTGGATTCTATCCAGGTTCCCTGTCCACAAGTGCTATGTAGAGGCGTTCTGTGGAGCGGCAGCCATCTATTTCACTAAGCCTCCAAGTGAAGTCGAGGTGATAAATGACATCAACGGGGAGCTGGTAAACATGTACCGGGTCATCCAGCATCATCCAGAGGAGATGATCCGACAGTTCAAATGGGCGCTTTCAAGCCGCCAGTTCTATGAGTGGGAACAACGTAAAGATCCCGCCACTTTGACGGATATCCAGCGGGCTGCACGGTTCTACTATCTACAAAAGCAGGCTTTTGGTGGGCGGGTTGATGGGCAGAGCTTTGGAACAGCGACTACATCAGCACCCAGGCTGAATCTGTTCAGGCTGGAGGAAGATCTCAGCCAGGCGCACCTGAGGCTGCAAGGTACCTATGTGGAGAATCTACCCTGGGATGAGATCATCCGGCGATACGATCGACCACATACACTGTTCTATCTGGATCCACCCTACTGGAATACGGAGGGCTATGGGGTTAATTGGACATTCGATAACTATGAGCGCATGGCTATATTGGCACGTGAGAGCAGCGGCATGATGATGATCTCAGTGAACGATATCCCAGAGATGAGGGAAGTTTTCTCCGGGCTTTATATGGATACACGGCCAATCAAGTATACGGTCGGTGGAGGAGCTGGTACGGAGGCTCAGGAACTACTGATTTGGAATGACCAGGCTGAAAATGCACCTAAGCAGTCAGGAGCACAGATGAGGCTGATGTGATACGGTCTTCAGACATCTATTTGAACTATTGGAATTTTGTTTAGAGATGCTAAATTATTTCGGAGAGGCATTTATCTCGCTCTGAGCGACGATTTATCGCGCTCGGCATCAACACCCCCAGGGGAACCCTGGAGTTTAAATATTTCTTCTCCAGCCATGTCAGTACGGCTGGAGGTGGAGAGTGTTCCGCCACCGCGATACGGGCATTGATAAAGAAATTAGTCGCTGCAGAGAAACCTAATAAGCCTCTCAGTGACAACAAGCTGGCGAGCATACTCGCCGACCAAGGCATTCAGGTCGCTAGGCGGACTGTAGCAAAATACCGCGAGTCTATGGCGATACCGCCATCAAACGAGCGCAAGCGCCTCATATAGAGGCCAGTAACCAAGGAGCAAATCATGCAAATCAGCATCACCGGTCATCATGTAGACATCACCGAAGCCATGCGCAACTATGTCGATACCAAATTCGAGCGTCTTGAGCGTCATTTTGATCACGTCACCAAAATTCACGTTATTTTAAGTGTTGAGAAACTGCGTCAGAAGGCAGAAGCCACACTCCACGTAAATGGTGCCGATGTCTTTGCCGAGTGTGTAGAAGAAGATATGTATGCAGCCATTGATGGTCTGGTGGATAAAATTGATCGCCAAGTGAAAAAACTCAAGGAGAAGAGCACTAACCATCGTAATGGTGTTGGCATGAAGGGTATTGACCCCGCTAACGCAGAAATCGGATAAGCAGGCATAACAATGTTTCCCGCAAACTTTATAAGTGTTGAACGGATCAGTACCGCCAACCAGGCCGCCAGTAAAAAGCGCATTCTTGAAGAGGTCGCAGGTCTGTTGGCAACCGCTTCTGAGGAACTCACTCAGGGCAACGTGTTTGACAAACTGCTTGAGCGGGAACGACTAGGTAGTACCGGGCTGGGGCATGGCATCGCCTTGCCCCACGCCCGGGTTGCCGGCATCGCTGAAGCCCGCGGTGCCTTTATACAATTACAAAAAGGGGCTGATTTTGACGCCATTGATCAACAGCCAGTTGATCTGGTGTTTGGCCTCCTGGTACCAGAAGAGGCAACGGAGGCCCATCTCCAGCTTCTGGCAAAACTGGCAACGCTGTTCAGCGATGCGGATTTCTGTGCGCGACTTAGACAAGCACAGGACAGTGAAACCTTGCTGAATGAATTTCTGCTCATTGAGCCCATGCGCAAAAGCGCGAGTGCCTGATCTCCACTTGCAAGCGCATGCAAAGGCTGATTAACTAAACCCCTACTAAAAGCGAAACCTGTTGAATATTAAGAGATTATAATTATTCAATGAAACTGGCCATCATCACTGGGCTCTCCGGTTCAGGAAAGAGTGTCGCACTTCATACACTGGAAGATGAGGGCTACTACTGCATTGACAATCTGCCGGTTTTTCTCCTACCCGCGCTGGCCGGCGAACTCGTCGCTCGGCAGGATAAACGATTCGATCTGGTCGCTATCAGTCTTGATGCCCGCAACGCCCCAGATAAATTTGAGGACATCTCCTCACTGTTAAAACCGCTGAAAGAAAACGGCATCCGCTATGAAGTCATCTTCCTTGAGTCCCAGGACGAGACACTGGTTAAACGCTTCAGCGAGACACGCCGACGCCATCCACTCACCGGCGGACAACGCCCCCTTTCCGAGGCTATAAGCTATGAAAGAGCGCTGATGGCGCCCTTTCTCAGCGTGGCTGACCTGCGTATCGATACCAGTCAGACCACACTTCATGAGCTGCGCCACATCATCCGTTCACGCATCAGTGAACGACTGGACACCAAGATCTCACTGCTGTTTCAGTCATTTGGCTTCAAGCAGGGCGTGCCACGGGATGCCGATTTTGTCTATGACGCGCGCTGTTTGCCTAATCCTCACTGGCAACCTGAACTGAGACCGCTGACCGGTAAAGATACCGCTGTCGCAGATTTTCTTGCTGCCAGCTCAGAGGTTCAGCGTTACAAAGAGGATATCACCCGATTCCTTGAGCAGTGGATTCCCTGCTTCGAACGTGAAGGACGCAGCTATCTGACCATCGCTATCGGCTGTACAGGTGGCCAACACCGCTCAGTTTTTATGGTAGAACAACTCGCCACGCATTTTCGTAACTGCGGTCGACAGATCCAGACCCGCCACAGGGATCTGCCACTGTCCCCGGCTACCTGACAGCGAGCAAGAACAGACAGTCAAAGAGAGGCCGAGTTGGTCCTGCTCCAGCTTCTGGCTGTCAAGAATAGATGAAAGAAGGATTCAAACCCGCCATTTCATCAACAGCGGAGATTGTGAGATAGTATTTCCCATGGCATCAGTGACTTGAGCAATCTATGGTTAAAAAGCAGATAACAATTATTAATCGCCTTGGCCTTCATGCGCGTGCGGCTGCAAAATTTATAACCGAAGCCGGCCAATACAGCAGCGAAATTTTACTCGACAGGGGAGACAAACCGGTCAATGGTAAAAGTATTATGGAGGTAATGATGTTAGCTGCGAGCCAGGGAACGGAACTGACCCTCACCACCCATGGAGAGGACGAGGAAGCGGCCGCTTCGGCCTTGGAGGCCCTCATCAATGACCGGTTCGGAGAGCCTGAGTGAGTTTTGCCGGTAATGGCATCGGCATAACCCGGGGAATCGCCATTGGCGAGGCCCATATCCTACAACGCGGTATGTTAGAAATCACTCCGCGTAGCATTGAGCAACCAGAGATCCCTTTTGAGATCGAGCGATTTAGAGACGCGGTCTGCTGTGCCAGAGACCGACTGCAATCCGTTCGCCAAAAAATCCCAGAAAGTACGCGATCAGACATTGTGGCTTTTATTGACACCCATCTGTTGATGCTCAACGATGCGGCACTCATCCAGGCACCCATTGATCTGATTAAGCAGCATGCCTATGCGGCAGAGTGGGCGCTCCAACTACAGAAAGAGGCCCTGGTTCAGGTGTTTGACACCATGGATGACCCTTATCTGCGAACCCGCAAAGATGATGTGGAGCATGTAGTCAATCAGATTCAGAAGGCCCTGCACGAGCAGGGTGAAGAAACCGATGGTGATTTGACAGGAAAAGTGATTCTGGCACAGGACCTGACCCCCGCAGACACTATTGTGATGCGCCACCAGGGAATCACGGCCTTTATTACCGAATTCGGCGGACCCATGTCTCATACCGCCATCCTGGCCCGTAGCCTGGGTATTCCTGCTGTTGTCGGCGTGCACAGTATTACCCGTCTTCTGCGTCAAGGCGAGGTACTCGTCGTTGATGGTGAGCACGGTGTTGTGCTCGCCGATGTCGATCGGCGAACACTGGATCACTATCGTCGGCACATCCATACAGCCGCCGATCAGGCGACTCAGCGCCTCAGCCTTATCGGTAAACCAGCCACCACAAAAGAAGGCGTAAGGGTATCCCTGATGGCCAACATCGAACTGCCTGAGGATATTGAATCGACCCGGGTACTCAAGGCCGATGCCGTGGGGCTCTACCGTACAGAGTTCCTCTATATGAACCGTCAGGGCATGCCAGACGAGGAGGAGCATTACCGAACCTACCGAAAAGTAATAGAAGGCCTGGATGGCATACCCATTACCATCCGCACCCTGGATCTGGGCGCCGACAAGCAGGTGGATGGTTGTACCGCAGCCAGCTGTAATCCTGCTCTAGGTCTACGCGCAATTCGCCTCTGCCTGAAAGAGCCAAAAATATTCCAGCCACAGATAAGGGCTATCTTACGGGCAGCCATTCATGGCCCGGTCAGAATCATGATCCCGATGCTTTCCAACCTTCAGGAGGTTCGGAAACTCAAAGCCATTATTGCCGAGACTAAGCGTCAGCTGGCTGAAGAGGGGCTCCCGTATGCAGACCACATCCCCATTGGCGGTATGATCGAGGTACCCGCCGCCGCCCTTTCCGCCGATGCCTTCAGCAAAGAACTCGATTTTCTCTCCATTGGCACCAACGATTTGATCCAGTACACGCTGGCCATTGATCGCGTGGATGATGAAGTCAACTACCTCTACGACCCTCTGCATCCGGCTATCCTCCGGTTGATTCAGACCGTGATCGAAGCCGGAAAGGCAGCCGACATACCGGTCAGCATGTGTGGTGAGATGGCTGGCGATCCCCGCTATATTCCCTTGCTGGTTGGAATGGGACTGCGTGAATTCAGCATGCAGCCAGGGTCATTGCTGATCGCCAAAGAGTGCCTGTTTTCACTCAGTGCCGAAAAACTGTCAAAACAGACGCGCAAGCTCATGAAAAAATTAGGCTCCTCCAAACACGAACGATTATTGGATAAGATCTGCCGCCTACACTGATTACCTTCAACTGTTTTTTTGCGCTTTTATTAAACAGTGTCTCCCGCTTGTCATCATCTACTGCTAGAATCGGCCCGACTCATCAACCCGACGCCAACCACGAGGTTTCCCTACAGGCATGCCCGATCAGGTTCCCCTACAGCTTGGTAACACCCGATTGGATCGACTGCATCTGGCGTTGGAGAGTGGCGCCCTGCTGCAGGCAGGAAAGATGCTCAACGCCCTCCATCCAGGGGAGATAGCTCATCTGTTAGAGTCCCTGCCCATGGCCCAGCGAGAGATGATCTGGGAGCTGGTAAACGAAGAAAACGGGGGTGAGGTACTGACACTGCTGGCCGATGAGGTTCGCGACGACCTGATCAGCAAGATGGATGTATCAGAACTGCTGGCCGCTACAGAAGGCCTGGACACGGATGATCTGGCGGATCTGGTGCAGGAGCTTCCACGCACCATCACCCAGGAGATCCTGGACTCACTCGATCAACAGCACAGAGAACGTCTGGAGGCCATCCTCTCCTATCCAGAGGATACCGCCGGTGGCCTGATGAATCCTGATACCATCACGGTCCGCCCAGAGGTTACGCTGGACGTGGTGATGCGTTATCTACGCCGACTCAGAGATAAGATTCCTCACCAAACCGATATCCTGATGGTTGTGAACCGGGATGGAAAGTATCTGGGTGTACTCCCCCTGACCGTGCTGGTCACTCACGATCTTGACGACACGGTTGCTGAGGTGATGTCACTGGATGTACGCGCCATACCTGCCAACTGGGATGATGGGAGAGTGGCCAATCGCTTTGAACAGCACGATTTGATCTCTGCGCCGGTAATAGACGAAGAGGGCAAACTGATCGGCCGAATCACTATTGATGACGTGGTGGATGTGATCCGTGAAGAGGGCGAGCATCAGTTCATGGGTCAGGCGGGTCTCTCTGAAGATGAAGACATGTTTGCACCGGTGCTGGTCTCTACCCGACGCAGGGCACTGTGGCTGGGTATCAACTTACTCACTGCGCTCATGGCTTCCTGGGTGATCGGACAATTTGAAGCCACTATCGAAAAAATTGTAGCCCTCGCAGTACTCATGCCAATCGTGGCCAGCATGGGCGGCATCGCAGGAAGCCAGACCCTGACACTCACCATTCGTGGCATCGCCTTGGGTCAGATCTCCGGTAAAAACACCCGCTGGTTGATCCTCAAAGAGTTGGCGGTCGGCTCGCTGAACAGCCTAATCTGGGCGGGTGTTGTCGCGGTGATCGCAGGCTTCTGGTTCAATGATGTGAATATTGGCCTGCTCATCGCCACCGCCATGTGCATCAATCTGATCCTGGCCTCACTCACCGGCACCGTACTCCCTATTGCACTCGAAAAACTCGGTATTGACCCCGCATTAGCGGGATCTGTACTCCTGACGACCGTCACGGATATTGTCGGCTTTCTCTCCTTTTTGGGACTGGCTACCCTGTTCCTGATCTAATCAGCTATGCTGATCCGGTGATTCCCCTATCGGCGTTATTTTCGAGAGATCCGCCGGGACCATGGCATCCGGCCCACAAGTCTGCAAGCAGATATCACACCCGGTACAAGCCGCCGATTCGATGCGAACCCAGGCCTTCATCACTTCCCGCCCTCCTTTGCGCACTTCGGTCTCACGACGGGTCACCAGAATCGCAGGGCAGCCCACACTCAGGCAGTTGGCACAGCCGTTACATTTTTCGGCCGCTACCATCAGGGGACGGCGTGGCGTATAGCGCTCAGTCAGCACGCAGGGTCGCTTGGCGACAATAACGGATGGCACGGGCGCCGCCATCTCCTGCTTAACGGTTCGATACAGCACCGGCAAATCGTAGGGATCAACCACATGCACCCGCTCTCTGGCCACACCGAGGGCGCAAGCCAGTTCGGCGAAATCGACCTGGGGCGCCGCATTACCCCGCAGATCTTTACCATTGCCGTGATTGTTTTGTCCCCCTGTCATCCCAGTAGCCGAGTTATCCAGTATCATCACTGTCACGTTGCCCTGGTTATAGACCAGATCCAGCAACCCTTGAATGCCCAGATGCAGGAAGGTGGAATCGCCAATAATGGAAAAGATCCCCTTATCCTGATCACGCTCACCGCGTCCCAGATCCATCCCCAGACCGATACCAATAGCCGAACCCATGCAGATGCAGGTATCCAGGGCATTCCAGGGCTGGCCCGCCCCGAGGGTATAGCAACCGATATCTCCGGCAAAATTGGCCCGTTTGCGTAATCGGGAGAGGGTGTAGAAGACCGCCAGATGTGGGCAACTGACGCACATCGTGGGAGGCCGGGGAAACAGACCCGCTAGTGATGGCATTGGTGGCGGAGTTGGCGCAGACACCTCTTCCTCACCCTGTAGTGCACGCAGGGCCCGCAGCAACACCTCAGGTGCAAGCTCACCCGTCGCCGGAAAATACTCCTTGCCGACCACCGTCAGACCGGCAGCCCTTAGCTCCAACTCGATCAGCGGCTCCGTCTCTTCGACCACCACTAGCGTCTCCACACCTTGAGCAAAAGCCCGGATCTGCTCAACCGGAAGGGGATGGGAAAAACCAATCTTATAAACAGGTGACTCTGGAAAGGCCTCTTTAACGTGGGTATAGGCCGGCCCCGATGTCACAAAACCGTATTCGGTCGCCTTGCCTGGATCTGAAAAATTCAAGTCAGACTGCTCACTGTAGGCACGCAGCGTCAGGTCTCGTTGCTGTTGCAGTTGCAGGCGTTTTTTCGCATTCCCGGGCACCATCACCCAACGGGATGGATTCGGCGTGAAGCCCTTGGCCGTATGAGTCTGCCGCTCACCCACCGTCACCACGCCTTTGACGTGACAGATACGTGTTGTCAGACGCAGGATCACCGGGCAATCGAACTGTTCCGAGAGGTCAAAGGCCTGAATGACCATGGCATACGCTTCCTGAGAATCGGAAGGTTCCAGTATGGGCAGATGGGCAAAACGCCCCCAGTAGCGAGAATCCTGCTCATTCTGTGAAGAGGACATCCCCACATCATCCGCGATCGCAATCACCAGACCGCCCTCCACACCAGCCAGGGTCTGGGTCATTAACGCATCTGCCGCCACATTCATCCCGACATGTTTCATCGCGCAAAATGCACGGGAACCACACATCGAGGCCCCAATGGCCACCTCCAGGGATACCTTCTCATTCGGTGACCAGTTGGCGTGAATATCCGAGTAGGTGCCCAGATACTCAAGGATCTCGGTAGCGGGCGTTCCGGGATAGGCAGTCGCTACTCGCACACCCGCCTCCCAAACGCCTCGAGCGACGGCCTCATTACCGGACATAAATCGGCGATTGGCGACTGGTTGGATCTCTTCGGCTACCGCATTCACTCGCAGACTCCTTCGCTCAGGAAAACTGAACAAATATAGGCTTTACTGATGAACAGGGCGAAGCAGAAGAACTCACCGCTGTCCAGAACTGTAAGACAAAATCAGGACGCAAGATTACCACCAAAACCCTTCAATCTTTTCGCAAAATACCTATAATTAACCCCATTAATTACAATTTTATTGCGCTTTAATAGAGTTAATCGTGAAAGTTATGCATGACAAGCGACTAGACACTGCGGATATTCGAATCCTCGCCCATCTGTTGAAAAACGCCAAGGCATCCAATCATGAACTGGCAGAGGTCGCATTCCTGTCGCCCTCCCAGTGCCATCGCCGGGTGAAGCGACTGGAGTCCCTCCAGATTATTCGTGGCTATACTGTACAACTTGACCCACAGGCCCTGGGCCAGGAGATCACCATCTTTGTGAATGTCTCACTGGATGCCCATGGATCCAATCCGGCCCTGCGCTTTAGTGAGTCGATTCGAGGCGTCCCTGAGGTCATCGAGTGCTTCTCTTTAACCGGTGAAACGGACTATCTGATCAAGGCACGCCTCCCCAGTCTGAAGGCGATGTCGGAGTTTTTGATGCACCGACTGATGTCCGTCCCAGGCGTGGGCAGTATCAAGACTTCTGTGGTGGTGGAAGAGATCGAGTGCCTACCGTCCCTGCCAGCCGACCTACTCGAACAAGCGAGAAGGGAGGCACAATAATGATTGACGAATGCCGCTGAATAAGGTTTTCTACTGCGCTTTTAATAGCCTAGGGCGGAATCGAGCAATGTTCAAAACCAATCAGTACTTTGATGGAAAAGTTACCTCAATCGCGTTCCAAACGGCCACCCTGCCGGCTACTGTTGGTGTGATGGCGGTTGGCGAATATGAATTTGGCACCCGTCAAAAAGAGACCATGACCGTGGTCAGCGGTTGCTTGACAGTCAAGCTGCCGGGAGAATCGGCATGGCAGGATTATCAACAAGGTGATCAATTCATCGTTGAGGCCGGTGAGAAATTTCAACTCAAGGTCGCCGTAGAAACGGCCTATCTCTGCACCTACGAATAGCGCCAAGCCAGCAGAATCAGGCCTTTATCACCCGGTAAAGGCCCCTTCTGAAACCAGATACTGTAACTCTTCCGAATTACTCGGACGCCCCAAAATGGCATTGCGGTGAGGAAAACGGCCAAACTGACGGACAATCTCCCGATGATGCCTAGCGAAGGTCAGGTTATTTTCAAGTCCCTCCTGCTCGTAAAGCGCTACCGAGCGATCCTGATCTTCCAGTGATTCACTGTGCATGAAGGGCATGTAGAGGAAGGCACGCTGAGCCGGCTCCAACAAGGCATCAAAGCCCCGCTTAATAGCAAATCCAGCCACAGACCGCGCCTGTGCCTCGGTCTGGAAACTCTCGGGCTGTCCACGAAACATATTCAGCGGAAACTGATCAAGCAGGATCACCAAGGCAAGGCAACCCTCAGCGGAAGTCATCCAATGATCCAGATGACCGTCACTGGCCAGCCCCCAAAGTGACGCATAACGGTCACCGATCTCCTGGTCCAGTTCAGGCGTCGATGAGAACCAGTGACTGCAGACCGGTTCACTAAACCAGAACGTGAGAAGCTCACTCGGTTCTACAGCCATAGTTCATCTCCATACTTATATTCAACCAATTTCATTCAGAAACAAGCTCAACAAGTACTACCTTTGATGCCGGTAGACATGCCATTCACCCTTGCGAAACGGCAGCGTCTTCTCAAACCTGGCACCCACCCGTTTCGCCAAGGCGATAGAGGGGAGGTTTTCGCCATTAATGAAACTGATCAGATGCAGTTCAGGCAGCGTCTCGATAGCCATCTTATTGACCGCCATGGCAGCCTCGCAGGCGTAGCCACGCCCCCAATAATCCTGCGCCAAAGCCCATTTGATCTCGGGCTCTGGCCAGTCAACCGGATACCAGAGTCCAACGGGACCCACAACCCGACCAGAGGTACGCTCCACCACGGCATAGGGGCCATATCCGCGCATTTGCCAATGACCGATCATGCTCGCCAAGATGCGCCAGGTCCCCCCTTCGGTGAGGGGCTTACCAACGGTGTACTGGATACAGACAGGATCTGAATAGTAGGCATGCAGATCCTGCCAATCAGACGCCTGAAAGGTGCGCAGTATTAACCGCTCAGTCTCAATCTGTTCTGGTATTATGAAACGCATTAACTAACCGTCTTCCAGGCCGGCCGCGCTCAGTGCGTCTGACAGGGCGCGCCGTCATGGTGCACATGTCCGTGTTCGATCTCATCAGAACTGGCATCCCTCACCTCCAGGATCTCCAGCTCAAAACGCAGCTCTTTCCCAGCCAGCGGATGATTGCCATCCACGGTGACCGCCTGGTCGTCTACATCCACCACCGTTACCAAAAAGGGAACGCCCTCTTCCATCTCAGTCTGGAACTGCATACCGACCTCAATCTGCTCAACCCCGGGGAAATTCTCCAGTGGAACAGACTCCACCAGACTTTCATCCCGCTCCCCGTAGGCATCATCACAGCTGATATTTATAGAGAGCTTCTCCCCTTGTTGGTGACCGGCCAATGCGGCCTCAAGGGCAGGGATCAAACTCTCGGTTCCGTGAATATAGGTCAGATAGCCATCATTGTCCGAGCTATCGATGATTTCACCACTCTGATCACGGGTCACATAGTCAAGGATAACGGCCTTAAAATCGGTTATTTGCATGAACTTTCTCAGTTAAATCATTAGGGAAACGCAGGCTAACAGGATAACCTTGCAGTAAGTAGAGATCTGTTAAATTCTTATTAAAGAATCAGCAGTTATGGTCGCCTATACTATTACATAAAGCACTTAATGCTTGAATATACACGGCCCATGACACCATACAAAACTGGCAGAACGCAAGATTTCCAAACTAACTTTTTAGATGCGTGCAACCCTACAACAAGACAGGCGATAATTTGAGCTGGTTTCAGAACTTAATCTGTCATATCAAGATACGCCGGCTCCTGCTGATGGTGCTGGGGCTTTTGAGTTTGGTGGCCATCTCAGCCCTGATTTGGAACGGGCTCACCGTGCTCGAACAGCACCGCACCGCCAGCAGACTGACACTCAATAGCCAACTGGCAGACCAATCCCTCTTCTTGACCAACGAATTGGCCATTGAGCGTGGCCTTACCTCCACGCTACTGGCATCTGATGAGCTACCCAATCCGGACGGGTTGATTCGCATCACAGAACAACGCCAGCGTGTGGATGGCAGGTTCCAGGCATTCTTACGACCGTTAAAGAGCCATTACAACCCAAACAGTAGTGAGCCTCTGCATACCGCCTACGACACCCTGCTAGGGCATTTTCAGCAGCTCTCCCGCCTGCGAGGCTCCATCGACGCCCTCTTTATGGGCAACCAAGACAGGGATACTTCCCTGCAATGGTTCGGCCTCATCAGCGGTATCATCGATGACATTGCCCGCCTGCAGCGGAGAATCATAAGCCGATCCCAGGATGCCGGTTACGTGGTGGCCCAAGGCCAGCAGCTTCGATCACTCTTTTTTAGGATGACAGAGGCCGCAGGTCGAGAACGCGCGCTGATCGGAAGAGCCATCGCCCTGAAAGATGTATTGTCCGACGATCAGCTCACCGAGTTAGTAGACTATCAGGAGGCCCTGCATAACGGCGAAAAGCAGATCATGGTACTTGCGGAGCAATACCCCAAGACAGAGAGTCTCAAGAATGCCCTTGAACGATTTAAAAGGATCTATCTCGGCGATTTTGAAGAAATCCGCACCAAAGTTCTAACCGCCTCTGCGAAGCGGGATCCTTACCCTGTCTCTGAGCTGGTCTGGTTTTCCGAGGCATCACGGGCGGTGGATACCATCACAGAACTCTCCGAGGCCTTTAATCAACACATTCGTTCCGATACTGCCGCCATACAGCAAAGCGCCAATAACACGGTAGTAGCATTAGTCGCTACGGTACTACTGGTATTGGTGTTGTTTGCACTGGCATATCTGATCACCTATCGCCGTATTCTCATCCCACTTAGAGTGCTGGACAAAGCCGCCAAAACCATCGAGAAGGGTGATCTCAAACAACGCGTATCCGTCGATGCGCAAGATGAATTTGGCAGGCTGGGAAAGAGTTTTGAGCAAATGCGTCAAAGCTTGCTGGAAGATCGTGAAAACCGCGAATTGGTAGAACAGGAGCTACGCAAGTTGCATCAGGCGATTGAGCAGAGCGTCAGCTCATTGGTCATCACCGATGCTGAAGGCGTCACGGAATACGTCAATCATCGCTTTGAACTGACCACAGGCTTCCGTCAGGAAGAGATTATTGGCCATAAATACAACCAAGTACGGTCAGGCCAAACCCCGATGAGCGTCTATGATGAGTTGTGGCAAACCATTAAGGCAGGGGATATTTGGGAGGGTGAACTGCTCAATAAAAAGAAAAACGGCGAACTGTTTTGGGAGCTGGTCAGCATCTCACCCGTGAGAGACAGGCTGGGAACAATCACCCACTTCATCGGTATGCAGCATGACATTACCCAACGCAAGGCCATGGAGGAACGGCTTAACTACCTCGCCTATCACGACGACCTGACCGGGCTGCCTAACCGCACCCTGCTTTCTGACCGATTTAACCAACTCACCAGCCAGTCCAAGCGGCACGCAAAGAAAATTGCCTTGCTGATGCTGGATCTCAACCGCTTTAAACTGATCAACGACAGCCTGGGGCATGAAACCGGGGACCGGGTACTGGTAGAGATCGGCAGTCGTCTGCTGCGTATGGCCCGCACGGGGGATACCATAGCCCGTTACGGGGGTGATGAGTTTGTAGTACTGCTACCTGATATTGAATCAATTAATGCGGTGACCGAAATAGCCCGACGCATCAATTTCACCATCAGCACACCGCTTGAGATCGATGAACGCATACTGCATGTCAGTTGCTCTGTGGGCGTGGCAATCTGGCCGAACGACGGAGAGAAACTCGATAATCTTTTAAGCAATGCAGACGCCGCCATGTATCAGGCCAAAACACGCAGTGGTGAAAAGCTGCAATTTTTCACCGAAGAACTGAATAACCAGGTCCAGCATCGCATGAACATGGAGAGTGATCTGCGAGAAGCGATCGACCACGGCGAGCTGGAACTCTACTATCAGCCACAACTCAATTTGGCAAGCCATACCATTACCGGAATGGAAGCACTGTTACGCTGGCACCACCCAAAGCACGGCATGGTTCCACCGGATCAATTTATCCACCTGGCGGAGGAGACCGGCCTCATCCTACCCATAGGCGAGTGGGTATTGAACCAAGCCTGCAACCAGCTCAAACAATTCCAGGAGATGGGCTTTTCTAATCTGGTCGTAGCCGTTAATGTCTCTGTCCGTCAGTTGGAAGGTCAGAACATGACGCTTTTCATCAAACAAATACTCAATAAAACCGGCATCAAACCGGCCTGTCTTGAGATAGAGATCACCGAGAGTGTGATGATGGAAGACCCCGAGCGGATGATCGTATCACTCCGTGAGTTGAAGCAACTTGGCATTCGACTGGCACTGGATGACTTTGGTACAGGCCACTCTTCTCTCTCCTATCTCCAGCGTTTCCCGTTCGATAAGCTGAAGATTGACCGCGCCTTTATTCGCAATATCATCGAGTCGCCTGATGATGCGGCCATTGCCATGACGATTGGTGCTATGGCCAAGAGTCTGAAGCTTGAGGTGATTGCGGAGGGCGTGGAAACCGAAGAACAGATGGAATTCCTCAAGAAATGCGGTTGTAACGAGATCCAAGGCTATCTCATCAGCCGCCCCGTACCTGCCAATCAGTTTGCACGGCTACTGTCAAAATATCGCCCGCCCTTGCACCTAGCCAAACCTTCCAAAAAACCTTAACCCAATCGAAATACCACTGCAATCTCTGTGCTTGATAATAACCAACTAATTTAGTATGTTATTAAGCAGATCAAGCCAATGCCGAGAAAAAAGACGATGCACAATCAGAATTGTACCTCTTTAAGACGACGACAAATCGCCGAATTCATTGCCCTTTCCGCCGACTACATTGGGGTTAAGCCGCCCTCTAATACTACCTTCAACCGCTGGACAGCCCACTGTGTCTGCCAGGAGGAGAAAATTGAGGCGCGTCTATCCTAGAACCTGTTAACACTATGCAGATAGTCATCGACGACGCGGGCCATTTTTTTGCGGGACTAGGCGCGCTAACTGTTGGTTTGCACACTGTTTCGATACCCCGGCAATTCGTCATAGGGCGCCCCATGGGCGCCGTCGGCGGGCACGGCCCACCCTAGGGTTCGTGAGCTGATCGAACCTATGGCAGAAGCGCAACTGCTTCATGGCTACGACAGGTGGCCACAAGAGGTATGGGGTAGGAGCGCAAACCGCCCACCCTCTTGACGTATTCAGTTATCCTGCCTGCATTTTGGGTTGCAGCACCTTGATCTTACGACCCAATCTCCTGTAACTTGCTGCCCCAATGGCAGCACTTATCCACATCAGCAACATCACTCGCCGCTACGGCGATCTCTGCGCCCTGGACGATGTCAGTTTCGAATTACAGCCGGGTGAGGTGTTGGGATTTCTTGGCCCAAACGGCGCAGGAAAATCCACGGCCATGCAGATCATCTGTGGGACACTGTCTCCAACCAGCGGTCAGGTGATTATCAATGGGGCTGATCTGCAAAGCGATCCCATCACGGCCAAAGGCCATATCGGGTATCTCCCTGAAACACCCCCGCTCTATCCTGATATGCGGGTAGATGAGTACCTCACCTTCTGTGCCCGCCTTCGTAAAATCGCCCGATCTCAAGTAGCCCTGTCGGTGGAAAAAACCAAACAACGCTGTGGATTGGCGCAGGTTGGATCAAGAGTCATTGCCAACCTCTCGAAAGGTTACAAACAGCGGGTGGGTATAGCACAGGCAATCATCCATAACCCGCGTGTGATTGTACTGGATGAACCGACCAGTGGACTGGACCCCAATCAGATCCAAGAGATCCGCGATCTGATCAAGACCCTGTCACAAGAGTGCGGCATCCTAATCTCCACCCATATCATGTCCGAGGTTCGAGCAATCTGTGATCGTGTATTGATACTCCACCAGGGTAGGCTGGTTTACACCGGCCCGGTAACAACCGTTAAGGACAGCGCACTGTTAATCACCCTTGGCCAAGAGAGCAAGTGGGACTATCTGGCACAGCTCCCCGGTGTATCCCATGTTGAGCCGATTGATCAGCAGAGATTCAGGCTCACACTCTCCGGATCAACCTCTGCCGCCGATATAGCCCAAGCCATCGTGGCGCATGGTGACAAACTGTATGAGCTGCGTCCTGATCAGGGCAACCTGGAGCAGATCTTCAGCCAGTTGACATTGGGAGAGACCAACCCATGATACGCAATCTGTCAGCCCGAGAATTGAAGTCGCTGTTCCTGTCACCCATGGCCTGGAGCCTTCTGGGTGTGGTGACGATCATTCTCGCCTGGCTGTTTCTGGTACAGATCGAATCTTATTTGAAGATACAACCCAATCTGGTTGCCCGAGCATCGGAGCTGGGTGTCACTGACCTGATCATTTCACCGCTGTTTGACTCCAGCGCCATGGTGTTGCTGCTCATCACACCGTTGCTCAGCATGCGACTGCTCAGTGAAGAGTTTCGTACCGGCACGATACAACTGCTGCTCTCTTCCCCGCTTTCTACCCAGCAAATCGTCCTTGGCAAATATCTCGCCCTGATTGGCATGCTGTTTTTCGTGTTGCTAGTTACCGCACTGATGCCCTTGTCACTGCTTTTCGGTGCATCAATCGACAGTGGCCGATTGGCCGCATCCCTACTTGGCCTGGCTTTGCTGCTAGCCAGTTATGGGGCCATCGGCTTATACCTCTCGAGCCTGACCGAGCAACCGGCTGTCGCAGCGGTCAGCACCTATGGTGTGCTGCTATTTTTATGGATCATCAACCTTGCAAATAACAGCGGATTGTTTGATTGGCTCTCCCTTGCCAGCCACTATCGCCCGTTTTTAAACGGCACAGTAAGTACAGGTGATACTAGCTACTTCCTGTTGATCATAGTCGCCTGTCTACTGATGACGATTCATCAGTTGGAACAGCGCCGTGGCAGGGGCTGAATTCATGAAGAACCTGGAACAGATAAAGCTGCGCCAACGTATACAGGGCACAATCTTCTATCTACTGCTTGCAACGGCTGTTGGACTGGCCGGTTGGTTGACCCATCGTTATGAAGCCATCTTCGATTGGAGCAATCAATCCAGAAACAGCCTCTCAAGCGCCAGCCAGCAACTGATAGGCCGTCTTCAATCGCCCTTGGTAATACACTCCTTCGCACCACCCAATCCAGAACTGAGGGCGCGTATAAAAGCCGTGATAGCGCCTTATCAACGCATCAACGCCGAAATCCAACTGACGTTCATCGATCCGATCAGCCAACCGCAACTTACTCGTGAATCCGGTATTCGCATAGCGGGTGAACTGCAGTTCAACTATCAGGGCAGAACGGAGAATCTAGGCATCCTCAATGAGCAGAGCATTAGCAACACCATCCAGCGACTGATACAGCAGGGTGAGCGTTGGATTGTCAGCATTGAGGGACACGGCGAACGAAAACTGACGGGACAGGCCAACCACGACCTGGGCAGTTTTGGCGCCGAACTGGTACGCAAAGGGTTTCACCTACAGACGCTGGACATGACCCGGCAACTGGCCATTCCCAGAAACACCTCGCTACTGATTATTGCCGGACCACACATCGCCTATTTGCCGGGTGAACTGCAACTGATTCAACAGTATCTGGAGCAGGGAGGGAATCTGCTGTGGCTGACTGATCCGGGTGAGCAACACAATATACCCTCACTATTTTCAGAAACAGGCCTTGAGATTTTGCCCGGCACAGTGGTCGATGCCAATGCATCCAAATTGGGATTGGATAATCCCGCCATCGCATTGGTAACTCGTTTCCATGATCACCCCGCAACGGCCCAGCTTGATCAAGTCACACTCTATCCCTTTGCTGCAGCATTAAAGAGCTCGGCATCGGGCACCTGGCAGACAACCCCCCTGCTTCAGACCCAATCCAACAGCTGGAATGAAACCAGTCCGTTATCAGGAGAACTGAAGCGCGATGTGGATGCAGGAGAAGAGGCTGGGCCTTTGACTATCGGTATCGCCTTTAGTCGCACCATCAATCAACAAAACCAGAGGGTGCTGGTTATGGGTGATGGCGATTTTCTCTCCAACAGCTATCTGGGCAATGGTGGAAACATGAACCTTGGATTGAACTTGATTCGCTGGCTGGTAGAGGATGACAACCTACTGGACATCCCGGTGAAAACGGCATCTGATATTGAGCTCAATCTCAGCCCAACAACAGGCGCGGCAATTGGGCTAGGCTTCTTGTTTATTCTTCCTGCCCTGTTCATCAGCTCTGGGGTGGCGATCTGGTGGCGTAGGCGCAGGGCATAGGTATTAACGACATGCAGAGACAAAGCCTTATCAATCTATTCTTGCTATTGATCGTCCTGATGCTTGGGCTTTTTGTCTGGCTAAGCCCTGAAGAGACAACACAACCCACCCAAGCACCTTTGACTAATCTGAATCCGGACGATATTCAACAGATTGAAATTAAGAATAACAATGGCCCACGCTTTGTCATGCAGCGACAATCTGGAGGCTGGCAGATGACTGAACCTTATCCTGTACAGGCAAACGGCCCACGCATTGATATCCTGATGGATCTGCTTTCAACACCACAGGTGGAAGCGCTACCCTTACCCACTGACCGATTAGTTGAATTTGGACTGGATAGTCCGCTGGCCACAGTAATGTTCAACGACACCCAGATTACCTTTGGGGGCACACACCCCTATAACTATCGTCGTTATGTGCGTATCAACGACCGGCTCTTCCTGATCAATGACCTGTTTCCCCATCATGTACTGGCCCAGGCCGAAGATTTTATTAGCCACGCTTTGCTCCCAGAAAACACTCAGCTAAGTGAAATCAACACTCCCGACTGGCGGCTCATCAAGACCAATGGCCGTTGGGAAGCAACACCCACAAATGTCGGCATCACCCAGGCTCAGCTACAAGAGAAGGTCGACGCCTGGTTACACACCTGGGTCTCCAAGGTCAGTAAAGCACCCAAGGAGACATTCACCGAAGCGGTCACGCTCCAGATCGAAGGCATAACGCAACCCATCACGCTGGGTGTAGTCCGTCAGAAAAAACAGCTCTTGCTGGTGCGGAAAGAATTGGGGCTCGCCTATCGACTCACATCCGACAGTTTATTGAAGCCGCCCGGCGCTACTGACTAATATGCCCGAGTTACCCGAGGTAGAAACCACCCGCCGTGGTATCGCCAGTCACATTGAGGGCCAGCAAATCACCGGCGTGATCATTCGCCAGCCCCGATTGCGCTGGCCTATCCCGAGTGATCTTGAAGAAAAACTGAAAGGGCGAAAGATTAAATCGGTCGAGCGACGCGCCAAGTATCTGCTGATCAATCTGACCCACGGCTGCCTGATCATGCATCTGGGCATGTCGGGTAGCCTGCGCATATTGCCTCGCTCAACCGAGCCCGGAAAACACGACCACTTCGACCTGCTGTTTAAAAATCACTGCCTGCGATTCCATGACCCAAGACGGTTTGGCGCCATACTCTGGACAGAACAACCGATCGCGGAACACAGCCTGATCAGGCATCTGGGGCCGGAACCCTTGTTAGAAGATTTTACCGGCGACTATCTGTATCAGCAGGCACAAGGCCGACGTGTCGCCGTGAAGAACCTGATCATGGATGGCCGGGTCGTTGTGGGCGTTGGCAACATCTATGCGAATGAGGCCCTGTTTCGCGTGGGCATTCTTCCGACACGCGCAGCCAATCGTATTTCACTCGCCCGCTATACCCGCCTCGCCGATGAAATCAAATTAGTCTTGGCGGCCGCCATCAAAAGAGGCGGTACCACATTGCGGGATTTTCAAAGGGAAGATGGCAAACCCGGTTATTTTGCGCAAGAGCTACTGGTCTATGGCAAGGCCGGTGAACCCTGTCCTGGGTGCGGTGAACCGTTGAAGCAGAAAAGGATTGGGCAGCGGTCGAGCTTTTATTGCGGACAGTGTCAGAAGTAACTGATTTCAGATTATGTGCTGTTAGGCAGCGTCATGCCGATGGGGGGCTACCCCCCTTTGCTCATTTTCTAATCAAGCTTTATTTCATCAACCTAACAGGCTTTCATAATGTGAATTTGTGTCGCTACGCGACCATTTTTAATGGGGGTCCCGGCCCCCTTCGCCGGGTTACTTTTACGGGTAAAAGTAACCAAAACCCTCGCTCCACCACCCCACCCCTTCGGGGTTCCCTGCGTTTCTCGCCAGGCACGGGGCGCGTATAACTCGCTACGCTCAAACAAATACGCGCCTTAAACCGTACCCGGCTGCGATACTCGGTGGTGTGGAGGTCGCAAAACGGTGGGCTACCTCGTGCTGTTCTTTTTTTATAATGCACCGGCCAGGATTCTATCCTCGTCCTTATCCCCTTCCGGCCTGTCGAGCATCGCAGGGGTGAGCGGAACAGAGCGCTCATTTGTCTGAGCCGCTTTAGCGGCGAGTTTATGAGCGCGCCGCTCACGCCGAGAAGCGCAGAGGACCCGAAGGGCAGGCTGGGGGGGAGAGACTTTTGGGTACTTTTGGTCACAAAAGTACCTCGCTAAAGGCCGTCAGGCCGTGCGAACGAATAAAATTGATAGCAATATTAACGAAGGGGGCCCGGGCCCCCCATTTAAATTAAGATCGCGTAGCGATACATAAAAACAGCGGCTCAAGGCCGCTGCTAATCAACTCATTCAGAAATGCGCCATCACTTGCCAATCGGAATACCAATACCACCCATCTGACTCATCTGCTGCTGCTTCCTTACATTCTTTGCAGCCTTCTCACCGACAAACTTCGTGAACTCCTCAACGTTTTCATAACCCATCTGCATAGCAAACTGAGTCACTGCAAAAACCAGATCGCGGGTTTTGCCAATCTCCTCGTGGCTGCGACCGCAACCCGAACAATGAGTACCTTCCTGACTACAGAAGTCGCCGCCTTTACAAGGACTGAATTGCATAACTTATCTCCTCACCTTTACTACCATTGTGCGGTCATCAGTCGAAATGTACCGATCACCTCTTTTGCCCCGCCCTCATGACTGTCATAGATCTTGAAAAAGATCCCGCCATCCGGGAGATTGCCACCGAATTGTCCCGTGGCCGTGTAAGTCCAGTCATCCTGATTCGCCAATACTGGCTCAAACTCCAACTTATCGAACAGGGTACCATCCCGATCCAGAATATCCACTTCAACCCGATGCTCACCCTTCTCCACCACAAGATTCAACACCACATAAGCACCGACATCCGGATCACCCGCCTTAAGTTTATTGAACACTTTATCTGGCTGAACAAAACCATTCTCCTGCTGCAGCTTATTCGAAAAGTAGATATTGGTAAGATAAGCCGCCTGTCGATACTTGCCAGAGACCGCCAAGCCAGGAGATAGCAGGCCCAAAATACAGAGTATAACCAGTGCTCTCAAAATAAATTCCATCTGGCTGGTGGTTAAAAGATGAATACGTTGGCCACAGGATAGGGACCATCAAAAAATTGTCAAGGCGACACCCTATTGGATCATCGCCTTACCCAGGCCCCGAGGATCGCTGGCACCGGTCACCGCCCCACTCTCCCGATTCCACATCAGCGCCTGCATATTGCCGTAGTTGGAATCGAGACGCTTCAGTTGATGACCCAGGTGTATCAATGCTTGTTGTTCATCTTCCGTCAATGCATCCGATTCATACTGAATCACATCCGGCAGATATTGATGGTGATAGCGTGGACGCCTCACCCACTCTTCAGGTCCTTCACCTTCTGCCAATGCTAAAATCCCGTGCAGCAACATGGTGATAATCCGGCTCCCACCCGGTGTGCCTAATACCGCTACACCTTGCTCTGTCTCTACAAAGGTAGGTGTCATGCTGGATAACATGCGTTTACCCGGCTCAATGGCATTCGCCTCTCCACCCACTAGACCGTATACATTGGGCGTGCCCGGACGAGCCGAAAAATCATCCATCTCGTCATTGAGCAATATCCCCGTACCGGGCACAACAAAACAGGAGCCGAATGGATAGTTGATACTCAGGGTGGCCGAAACGCGATTCCCCTCCGCATCAATAATGGAGTAGTGCGTAGTATCTTGCCCCTCGGTGGGATTTCCTGCAGGAGCCTGCCGACTCGGCGTCGCCGCATCCATCTGGATACTTCGTGTCAGTCCTGCCGCATAGTCAGGATCAATCAACTGCTTCACAGGTATTGAGACGAAATCCGGATCACCCAGATACTCAGCACGATCACGGTAGGCACGACGCATCGTCTCTACAATCAGGTGTTTCTGTTGAGTCGATGATAGTGTTCCCAAATCATAGCGGGCCAGCTGGTTGAGCATGCTGATCAGCACGATGCCGCCCGATGAGGGTGGCGCTGCACTGACGATCTTGATACCGCGATACTCACCCCGTATCGGCTTGCGTTCCATTACCTGATAAGTGTCTAAATCCTCCAGCTTCCAGATTCCACCAGCCGCTCTGACACCCTGTACCAACCGCTCTGCCACTACACCGCGATAGAAACCATCGTGACCTTTTTCCGCCATCTGAGAAAGCGTCTCCGCCAGTTCAGGTTGTTTGAGCAGATAACCGGCTTCTGGCACCTCGCCGTTGTATAAAAACTGTTGCTGACCCTCAGGCCAACGCCGTAGCTGCTCAAGCCGCCAAGAGGCCATGCGACGATAATGTTCATCCACAGGAAAACCTTCACGGGCCAGATGGATCGCGGGTGCCAATGTTTGACTCAGTGTTAACCTTCCATAAAGAGAAGCAAGATGGGCCAGTGCTGCCGGCTGACCGGGTATGCCTGCTGAGAGCGGACCATTAACCGATAACCCTGGAATCACTTCACCCTGTGGATCCAGGTAGAGATCTCGATGAGCCGCCAAAGGCGCTCGCTCGCGCCCGTCCAGCATCACCTCAAGACCATCCTTTGCCCGATGCAGCATCCAGAAGCCACCGCCACCCATACCGGAACTGTAAGGCTCCACTACCGCCAGTACCGCCGCTACGGTCACTGCCGCATCAAAGGCGTTGCCGCCTTGATTTAATATCGCCAATCCTGCCTCGGTAGCCAGTGGATGGGCCGAGGCAATACCGGCTTGTCCATCAGTCGCTTGAAGCTGGGGGACATAAATGAACACGCCCAACAGTAAAGGTATCAGCCGCAACAAGATTTTAGTCGTTGCAATAAACCTTACAAAATTCGAGTAATTCATGCGTCTTTTTCCAAGCCTCTTCATCTGTGCATCCGTGATGCCGCACGACAATCGGGAGCAATAACATCAAAGTATACCCGCTATAATCAAACAAGGAAGAAATAGGAAATCCGTTACTGCGGCAACCACCCTTCTCTCCGTCACCAATAAGTTCTATGGCATAATCGCTACCGTAAAACATCTGACCAATAGGATTCCAAGCAATATGACTGCTGATAGTACAAAGCCCTTACCGCCCGTTAACCTAGTGATGACAGATGCAGGGCTTGACTCCACGGTTGCCGTCTCGTCACTGGATGAGCATGGACAAATACGAGAAGGCCATATTGCTGCCGAGCGTCCTCTGACGATCTATCTGAATAAGCGCGAACTGGTTACCTTGATGACCTTGGGCTCCCAGCCGGAGATGCTGGTGCTGGGTTGGTTACGTAATCAGCGCTTGATCCAACACGTCGATCAGATCCAGGCCATCCAGGTCGACTGGGAAACCAGCACAGCCGCTATTCAAACCCGCGAAGAGATCGCAGACATCGAGAAAAAGCTGGAACGGAAAACCGTCACAACCGGCTGTGGCCAGGGTACCGTTTTCGGTGACCTGATGGATGATCTGGAAAAGATCAAATTGCCCGAAGTTCAGTTGCGGCAATCACTCATCTATGGGTTGCTCAAGTCACTCGATCAACACAACCAGATCTATCGGCAGGCCGGAGCAGTGCATGGCTGCGCGCTCTGTGAAGGGACTGAGATCCTCCATTTCGTTGAAGAGGTTGGTCGCCATAACGCCGTCGATACCATCGCAGGTCACATGTGGATGAGCCACACATCGGGCGGTGATAAGATCTTCTATACAACGGGTCGCCTTACCTCTGAGATGGTGATCAAGGTGGCGCAGATGGGTATACCCATTCTGCTCTCTCGTTCGGGCGTTACCCAAATGGGACTCGAACTGGCGCAAAAACTGGGCGTAACGCTGGTGGCACGCGCCAAGGGTGAACATTTTTTACTCTATCATGGGACGGAACAGTTTCTGTTCGATCAACCACCCCGCACTATCAAACAGTCGAAGACGAAATGAACAACAACAGAACCCCAAAAATCACCGCCGTGATTCTCGCAGGCGGCATGGCAAGACGCATGGGCGGACAGGACAAGGGACTGATTGATCTGGACGGGCGGCCCCTGATCGCCCATGTGCTGGAACGCATTCAACCTCAGGTGGACCAGGTGGTGATCAACGCCAACCGCAATCTGGAACAATATGCCCGCTTCGGCCATCCGGTAATCAGTGACACGCTCAGCGACTTCCAAGGCCCCCTGGCCGGCTTTCTTGCCGTCATGCAGCAGGTTGATACCGACTTTATTGCCACGCTCCCCTGCGACGGCCCCTGCCTGCCTGACGACTTGATCGAACGCCTACGCAACGCACAACAAGCCGCCAATGCCGACATCGCGGTGGCCCACGACGGTAACCGCATGCAGCCGGTCTACGCCCTCATCGCCACTCACCTGCGACCGAGCCTGGAAGCCTTCCTGCAAGCCGGTGAACGCAAGATCGATTGGTGGTATGCCAAACACAACACCGTCAACGTCGACTTCTCTGACGCCCCCGATACCTTTCTCAATATCAACACCCCCGAAGATCGGGAGCGTTATCTCGCTGGCAAAGACTAAGCCTGGTAGGGTGGGCACGTCGGTTGTGCCCACGCGGATAAAACTGCATTCAACGAGCTATTGAACAAGGCTGTTACGATATCAGCGCATGAAAAACAGTGTAATGTGTAGATACTAACGACAGCGTGGGCACTAATAACGTGCCCACCCTACGCGTGTTATTAGGTAGCTAATGCAGGCGCCCCATCAAACGCCTCTGCAAATCAAACTGCCAGACTGCCACACCCTAAACCTTCGTCCTGGTAGGGTGGGCACGTTATTTGTGCCCACGCGGACGTAATCAAATCAAACAAATGAACATGAGGGTTACGATATCAGCACAGATGAATAATAATTTGGTAAAAAATTATCCATGGCAGTGTGGCACTAAAAATCACCCTATGCGGCTCAGGACGAACTGCTTGCTTTGTGTTTGGCATGCGGTTGCTTGGGGAATATACCGAAAATAGTCCCAACATTTTCTACTTCTCAGGCCATCAGACTGGGAGTGTTAGCATCTGTTGCTTGTCGCGCAAATGTCCGGCTATGTCACGATTGATAATTAGCATTTAATTATATTCTGTGGGTAATGTATATTGCCGCCAAACGATTGGTATCACCAATTATTCATTCAATCTCACATGACAGGTAGAGTATGAGCCTTTCCAAATACAACAATCCCCAAGTGGCGCTTCACTGGCTGACAGCTGCAACCATCAGCTTCCTGCTGGTCACTGGTACTTTCATCCTGAGTCATATCGACAATACGGACCCGACCAAAATAAACAATCTGAAAATACATATGATTGTGGGTGGTCTGGCGCTTGTGTTAACACTGGCGCGGATCTTCTGGAGAGCCCGGTCACCACAACCGGAAGTGCTGGACAACTCCGGTTCTCTTATGGCCAAAGCAGGAACCGCCGCCCATTACGTGCTGAATATGATGGCACTCGTTATTGCAATCAGCGGGGTGGGGCTGGCCTTGCTTTCCGGCCTGCCTGAGGTAGTCTTCTTCGGCCAGGGAGTCCTTCCTGAAAGCTTCTTCGATTATATACCTCGATATGTTCATGGCATCTCCACCAAGATCATGCTGGGACTAGTCGCGTTGCACATCCTGGCCGCGTTCTATCATGCCGTGGTAATCAAGGATTCACCGTTCCGCCGAATGTGGTTCGGTCGGCAGAATGCCTGACTCAAAGCCAAGTAGGGTGGACACCTCGTTTGTGCCCACGCGGATAAAACTGCATTCAACGAGACGCTGAACAAGGGTGTTTAGATATCGGTGCAAGAAAAACAGTGTAATGTGTAGATAACAACGACAGCGTGGGCACAAAAAATGTGCCCACCCTACGCGTTTTATCAGGTTGCCAAGGCAGGCACACCATCAAACGACTCCGCATTGAAATCGACCTTGATCTTTAACAGCGTGCCGGTTCCCTTGGTACCGAACACAGACACTTCTCCGCTAATCCCTTCTACACGGGAGATCACGGTATTCAGCAGCATCTCAGCCATATCAGAGCTACCTTTACTATTGGATTTTGGATCAAACCCAACCATATCTTCAAGCAGTGAAATCTGTACAGACTCTTCAGAGAAAGTGGTACGTACAACGACCTTGCCCTCGCCTTCACTCTGCTCTACAAAGCGCATGACATCCTGTATCACACGATACAGTTCCCACTCTACGCCTTTAGGTAGACGCTGGGTCAGCAAACCTTGCTGATAAAGTTTGACCGGCACTCTACCCCGATCATTGTACTGCTTGCACAATATATCCAAACCATAGGATAACCCGTGCTCTTCAAGACTCTTGGGGTTGAGCGTATGAGATATCTGCTGAATCGCTTTTACGGCCTTACCCATTTCATGGTTTAGTAAGTTTACGACTTCATCACTTACGCCTTTATCCACCATCAGATCAGGCAATCGATTTTTCAGACCAACCAGATGCTCTTCAACACTGTCTTCAATCTCAGCCGCAATTGCTTGTCGCTCATGTTCTTGCGCCCGGTTGACCTGATCAGAGAGTGCTTTCAGTTTATGATCCGCGCTATCGCCTTCCCGTAACGTCAGACGACCAAACAACAGCGCGGCAAACAGCAGTGAGCCACCGGACAGCCCGAGGAAAACCAAAGTACTTTGGCTCAGATTACTATCCAACTCTTGATTCAACTTGGTGTGTACTGCATCAATATCATCGGTGTAGAGACCCGTACCAATAATCCAGTCCCACTTAGGTAATGTCTTGACATAACTGACCTTACCCACTGGGTCAGGGAATCCTGGTTTATCCCACATGTATTCGGTAAAACCGGTTCCATCCTTTGCCGCCTGATCAATATCACGAATCAGGAACTTATTATCTTTGCTTTTCAGATCCCACAGATTACGCCCTTCCAAGGCGGGCTTGGCACCATGAACCAGTGTATTCCCGTTATAGTCATTGACGAAGAAATAACCACTGGGGCCATAACTCAACTTACGAATGATTCCCTTGGCCTCTTCCTGGGCCTGTTGTGGCGCCTGAATAGAATTATTGTAGTGGGCATCGATGGCAGACTCAGCCAAATTGGTGTAGCTATGCAATTCATTGCGTCGCAGCGTCAACATTTGATCACGGAATGTCGCGTTATTAAGCTCCCCGAAATTCCGGGTTTCATAGATGGCAAAGCTCGATATGGCAATGCTCACCAACAGCGTTGGCAACATAGCCAGAAGCATCATGCGGTATTTCAATGAAATGGTTTTCACTCTCTCCTCCTTTAATTTATTATCAAGTAGATCCCCAACCCTAAGCATAGAAGCCGCATTTTTTCGATTACAGTTTATTTCTCTATTTTTCGTTATCTGTATCACGTTTTACGCCTGATATTTCGCACAAAACCACTATTTGTTTCTTTTGTAACCATTTGGTAAAAAAAAAGGGTGCCATTTAAAGGCACCCAAAGAGAGAATAGGAGAATACGATGAAGGTGCTATTTCACCCGATGCATAGGGCGAAATAACACCTGAGGGATTTTCTAAAGCAGACTATGGCGCAAACGCCTGAATACCCGTCTGGGCACGACCAAGGATCAACGCATGCACATCATGCGTTCCTTCATAGGTGTTAACCGCTTCCAGATTCATGGCATGGCGAATTACATGGAACTCATCGGAAACACCATTACCACCATGCATATCACGTGCAATGCGCGCAATATCCAACGCCTTGCCTGCATTGTTACGCTTCATCATGGAGATTGCCTCTGGAGCGGCATTTCCTTGATCAAACAATCGTCCAAGTTGCAGACAGCCCTGTAACCCCAGGGTTATTTCTGTCTGCATATTGGCCAGTTTCAATTGAATAAGCTGATTGGCTGCCAGTGGCCGGCCAAACTGCTTACGATCGAGTGTGTAGTTGAGTGCGCGATGCCAACAATCTTCAGCAGCTCCCAGTACACCCCAGGCAATGCCGTAGCGCGCACGATTGAGACAGCCAAATGGGCCAGACAGTCCTTTCACATTCGGCAACAAATTTTCGGCAGGAACAAACACCTCATCCATCACGATCTCGCCCGTAATAGAGGCACGCAGTGAGAACTTGCCTTCAATCTTCGGTGCGGAGAGTCCCTTCATACCCTTTTCCAGGATAAATCCGCGAATAACCCCTTCGTCATCCTTTGCCCAGACAACAAAGACATCCGCAATCGGCGAGTTGGTGATCCACATCTTTGAACCAGAAAGCGAATAACCACCTTCCACCGTTCTGGCACGCGTCTTCATGCCGGCAGGATCCGAGCCATGATCGGGTTCAGTTAAACCAAAACAACCGACCAATTCACCCGTCGCCAGCTTTGGTAGATATTTTTGCCGATGCTCTTCTGTTCCATAGGCATAGATGGGATGCATCACAAGGCTGGACTGCACACTCATCGCAGAGCGATAACCTGAATCAACGCGCTCCACTTCACGGGCAATCAACCCGTAGGAGACATAATTGAGACCCGCACAGTCGTAACCATCAATAGTACATCCGAGCAAACCCAACTCACCCATCTCGTTCATGATCTCACGATCAAAATGCTCATGGCGATTGGCTTCAAGCACACGAGGCATCAACTGTTCCTGACAGTATTTCTGCGCTGTGTCCCGCACCATCCGCTCTTCTTCCGTAAGCTGCTGATCAAGCAGCAGTGGATCTTCCCACTTGAATGGGGCTCTTGCCTGGGTTTTTGAATTCATAGCCACTCTTCCGGTTATCTGAGAATGGTGGATGCGCTGCGCTTATCCACCCTGCGTCTCTATCAATTGTAATTAGGACCATCGCGTAGGGTGGGCACGTCGTCCGTGCCCACCACTTTGTCCCGTGCCGTACCTTCCGCGTGGGCATAAAAACGTGCCCACCCTACCGAGCTAAATATACTGACCGCTATCTACCTTGATGATTTCACCGGTAATCATACGCGCCGCATCGGATAACAGGAACAGTACGGCGTTGGCAATATCTTCTGGTGTCGCCAACTCTTTTAATACTGTCTCGTCCAGTGCCTTTTGCAGATACTCTTCCGGTAGTTTCTTAGCCATCTCAGTAAGCACCATACCCGGTGCAACGGCATTAACGGTCACGCCCTTACTGCCTAGTTCACGGGCGGCCGTTTTGGTGAGGCCAATCATTCCCGCCTTGGCCGCACTGTAATTAGCCTGGCCAAACTTACCCCGCATGCCATTGATCGAGGTGATGTTAACAATACGTCCATAGCCCTGCTCTCGCATGCGCGGAGCCAATGCCCGGATCAGATAAAAGGCACCACCCAGATTGATATTGATAACAGAACTCCACTCGTCATCACTCATCTTGGCAATGCTTTTGTCGCGTGTAATACCGGCGTTATTCACCAGCAAGGTCACGTCGTCCGCGAGTTCATCTACCGCTGCCTGCACACTCGCCGGGTCACCGATATTAACTTGATGAAATATTCCTGGAAGCGTGTCCGCATCACCAATGGTCAAGTCAAAAATATGTACTTCCGCGCCTGCCTGCTGGAGCATTTCGGCCACGGTACGACCAATACCACTGGCACCCCCTGTGACGATTGCTTTTCGACCTGTAAAATCCCACATAGATGCAACCTCAAAGCGCGCAGGAGAGCGATAATTCCTGGGCGGGCCGGAAACCTGAACTGGCCAAGAAACGGTTCAGATCAAAATTTTCCCACTCCACCTCAGTGCGTACATTTTCTACTTGCAGTGAGGCCAGATTGTCCATGAGTTGAGCCATCAGAGCAGAACCGATACCACTGCCCTTGTATTCTGGCCCTACACCCAAGGTATCCACTACAGCGGTAGAGTCAGCGCGACCAAAACTGCCGTAATCTACGCGTGCCATGATGAAGCCAGCAACCATTCCATCCTGCTCTGCAACCATTGAAACACGAATACCTGAGTCGGAGATCACCTCTGACACTTTTTGCTGAAGATAGTCACTGCGGTCTTCATTGGTGATGTGCTTATCAATTCGGCGAATGGAATTGAGGTCTGATTCGGCCAGTGAGCGTACTGGGCGAAGACCAATATCATCATCTTCATCAAGTGCCAGCGGACTGGTATCACGAGTTAACACGTTACGCGCGGCCAAAGCAAAGCCGGCATTGGAAAAATAGGCCAACAGTTCTTGCTGATGCCAGTTTGCTTGTGTCTGCAGCGTGCCACAACCCCGCTTTTTGGCCTCATCTTTCAGTGCATTCATTAACATCATTCCAACACCTGAACCCTGCTCCCCGGGCTGCACACCCAAGGCATCAATAACCGCGACAGGCTGATGTGTACCAAACTCACCTTTAAGAACATGCGCACAGAGGAACCCGCAAACCTGTCCCTTTATACTTGCGACATAACTGATGTAAGTTTCCGGTGAACGACTCATCGCCTGCAATCGCTTATTAAAAAACTCCGGGCGCGGACTACCACCCAAATTCTTATCCAACGCAATCACCTGGTCTATATCACTTTCCTGTAATTGCTGGATCTGGCATTTTTTTTCTGACATCGCAACCCACCTCCGGGTAATTTGTTTGGCTTTACTAATGCGCAACCACGCAATTTAGTCAGCACGCTAGGCGAAAGGATTCACCGCAAGGCATCATTATCATAAAGCCCTGCAACAAAGTGAACCGCTACTCGTTGATCGTTAACTCAATGTAACGAATCGTACTTCGCCAATAATTGCTCTTCAGTCTCTTCGAAATCCGGATTGGGTACGATGCAGTCTGGCGGACAGACCAGCTGACATTGGGGCTCATCTTCTGCACCCACACACTCTGTACACTTGAGCGGATCAATTACATAAATCTCTTCACCCTGGGTGATAGCCTCATTCGGGCACTCAGTCGGGCATGCGTCACAAGCCGTGCAGTCTTCATTGATCATAAGGGCCATAACATTTTCTCCTTACTCAATCTTCAATAGGTCGTCTACCGACGTCAATAATAAGAGGTAAACTGGGTTAAGAGGCCTTGGCCAAATCACTGCCCTGTGCTGCCAATTTGTCATAGCGGTATGCGCCCCATATCGCTGCACCAATGGCACCACCATAGGGTGAGTCTGGATGGCTCACGGCCTTACCCTGCACTTTCATTTTAACCATCGCTTCATTAATCGATGCGGTCAAACCTTCATCCAGTGCCAAACCGCCACTCAGGAAAGTAACCCCTTCGTTGGCTTTAATGACGCGGAGAAGCTTCACCAGACGACCGGCCATGGAGTCATGAATGCCCTTAAGAATATTCGATGCAGAGATACCACGGGAAACCATGTTGATCACATCCGTCTCAGCCAATACTGCGCAGATACTGGAAACATCTTCTGGATTATCCGCTTTCTTGGAAAGCTCACCGATCTCATTCTGGGCAATACCCAGGTAGCGTGAAATATTCTCCAGAAACTGTCCTGAGCCAGAGGCACACTGGCTCGTCATACGATAAGTCAGCACCTTGCCTTTCTCATCCATCTTAACGGCACGGCCATTCAATGCCCCCATATCTAATACTGAACGTGATTCAGGATTTAGATAAATTGCACCACGACTGTGAGTCGTCATAGAATAGAAATGCCCCGTTGAAAAAGGAATATTTTCTCCTTCACCGGTCGTAGCAATATAGTCGATATCCGCTTCCGTCAACCCAGCCTCTTCAATCACTTCATCGAAGGCACGTCTTGTCAGCTCCATTGGATCGCGTTGACGAATTTTGTCATTTCGACGGGCAACCCACTCAATCTGATCACCATTGACTTTGAACAATACGGTCTTGATACAACCGGTACCGACATCGATGCCTATAGTAGTAGTCATGGTTAAGCCTCCTCAACGGCACGGCGGGCAAACTCTGCACCACCCAATGCACCGGTATAGATTGAATCAGGGTCAATATTGATCTTCACGTCACCGTAGTTCTCTTTGACCAGCTCATGCAACTGCTTTACAGCCGCTTCATTTTTAGCCACACCACCGGTAAAGGTAAACTCATCGGTAATACCACCCGAGCGGGAGATAATCGACATGGCGCGTAAGATAATGGCGCGATGCAGTCCAGCCATAATGTTTTCACGCTTCTCACCCATGGCCAGACGATCACGCAATTCCGCACCCGCAAACACCGTACAGGTAGAATTGATCCGCGTTGTCTTGGTTGCCTGCATGGCCATAGGACCGAGCTCGTGCAGACCCAGGTTCATTTCATCTGCGATGTAACCCAAATAGCGGCCGCAGCCGGCGGCACAGCGATCATTCATCTGGAAATTAACCACGATGCCTTTATCATCCACCTGAATACCTTTGGTATCCTGGCCACCGATATCCAGCACTGTCCGGGTCTTCGGATACATCAAGTGAGCACCCAGGCCGTGACAAAGGATCTCTGAACGAATGTGCTCTTTTGGGAAAGGCAGGCGTACACGACCGTACCCGGTACCGACGACAAAGGTCTCTTCGAGATCAATGGCAAGCACATCACGGATAACCTTCATGACTTCATCCGCATCGACACTCAGCCCTGCATCTTCTTTTAACACTTGCTCAAGTGCACGCAGAAACTTGCCTTCCATATCATCGTTTGGCGGACGATTCTCCACTTCGATAATGGACTTGTCATAAACATTAATCAGGGTATCAAAACTCGTCCCCAACTCTTTAGCCGTCTCTTCGGCAATGTTCATATACTCGGTGCCCGCCAGATCACGGAAGAAATCTGACTTGCGTTTTACACCAGGGCCAAACAGTTTCTGCAGAGTCTGTCCTAAGCGATTAAACACCACATCCAGTGAAGCGCAAATCTTCTCTTTCTGACCGGGATACCTTAAATCGTCCGAATTGGCCGCACAGGTCTGATGCAAGTCATTTAACTGCTCCAGGAATAATTCCAAACGAAAATGGCGTTCCAGGTTATCCAACAACCGATCAATACCTTCACCTTCCAAACCGGCCAACCCTTCCAGGGAGCGGTGGAACAGGGTAAACCGGGTACTGATCATTGCTTCCAGCTTGGCTACCCGACTGGCCGTATCATAGTTGGACCGTGAATTGGTGATACCACGACCCAAGACTTCACCTTTCTCATCCATCACCACCGCCTTGGTAGTGGTGGATCCCAGGTCAATGCCTATATAACACTTCATAATCAGCCCCTTAAAATTGTCTGCTGGATTGACGTTTCTGATCCACCATCTGGAAATAACTCTCCAGGCGATTCTTCACATTAGCTGCGGAGAAGTAACGTGGATCGACCAGGTCAGTCTCAATAAACGCACCAGGCTTACCGGTACGTTTTTCGATCTCATTCATCATCATTAACTGTCCAGCCGAGAAGCTGTTACAGCTTTTAATGGAGTTGATCAAAAGACCGTCAGCCTGGAAGTCATTCATGTAATTTTCAATCATGTCAACACGGCTGGGCATATTGCGGTTGGTGTAGCAACCGAGGCAGTAATCCGCCAGTGACTCCAGTGGATTCTCTGGATCATGGCGGAAACCCTGATCATAAACACCACCCACCTTGGTATAGGTACTTGATACCACTACAGCGCCTTCGTCATAGAACATCTTCCAGAACTCGCGGAAGCTGGTCCAGTTAGGTGGACCTTCGACGACCAGGCGATATTTCTCTTCACCCATATCACCTTCAGGTGTGATGGGGCCGAGGCCGGCCTCCATGCGTTTTTCAATTTCAGCACGCAGCAACTGGTAATACTCGATCGCGTCTTGTGTACCACGGAAGGCGGTAAAGATTGGCCCAATGTAATAGACGCCGCCAAAGTAGGCATCAATGGGTGAACGCACTTTCTTAGCGCTATCCAGTACCCATACCAGGTCATCTTCCGCCTTGGCAGAGCGTGCCAGATTCTCACGCAGACGATCGATATCAAACTTGTTCCCAGAGACGCGCTCCAGCGTTGGAATCACTTCTTCCTTCAGCTGCTTGACTACAAAATCGCGCATATTGTCGGTCACGACACCATCACCGGTGTATGGGACTTGCAGCATGACCGTCTCACAGTTGTACTCTTTACGCAGCAGTTCAAACCACTTCATGAAGGTAAAGCAACCGGTATAGGAGAGCAAAAGCAAATCAGGCGCAGGCATCGGCTTACCATTCGGCGCGATATTACCCTTTGACATCATGCCGATATCTGCCTTCACATAGGTACAGACATCTTCTGAGTGACCTGAACGTTCGGCGTCCATAATCATGGCGCCACTCTGTTTACGCATACCATTATTGATGGCATTGATCTCTGGCAGGTTATTCAACATGCCAAAGCTGTTAATCAACTCATTAAGATTTCCGGGCACAAAGGTTGAAGCGACCTTCTGACCTGTTTCTGGAGCAGAGGTAATAGCATCATAATTTCGTGCAATCATCTCCTTCTGCTTAAGCATCGACAAATCTTTAATGACTTCTGTCTGAGCATTTGCACTCATGATTATATCTCCTTACCCCAAAGCTTGATTGAGTCGGCAAAGGTACCCGTCTGCTCACGGATCGGTTGCATCTGGCCTGAGTTTTCCGCGTATTTAAATGAAATATGCGGCACCTTGTTTTCAGCCATTTTCGCCGCCAGCAGCGGACGTTCCAGCAACGCCGGATCACAGAATGAAGGTGCGGCAAAAATCACACCTTCTGCCTTGTTTTTCTGTACCGAGTCATACAGATATTGACCGACCTTCTCTTGCGTATCGCTGTATTTAGCCGATGAATCCGCGGAATGATGCAGGAAAGCATCCGCCAAATTCTTGATAGGGTCACCTTCAGTCGGCACCTCTTCCATCAGCCAGCGGTTAACCATCATGTAGTCATCATCGACCACATAACAGCCTGACATCTCAATCGACTTGATAAGATTCAAAGGCGGCTGCTCACAGAAAGCACCGGTAGTAATGACGCGACAGTTATCACGCATTGGGCGGTCTTCTTCTTGCGCCGCTGCGATATAGGCCTGCATCATAGGAATGTGCTCTTCTACCGGCAGCACCATTCCTGCACGCATCAGCAGATAGACTTCTGAGCTCGGCACTTTCCAAGGTTCAGCTGAACGCAGGGCGTAAACATCACGCACCAATTGACGATGTTCGTTGTAGATCTTTATCGAATTACTAATCGCTTCATCGGTGATCTTACGACCGGAGATCTTCTCCATATCATGTCGCAGCTCTTGCATCTCTTGCTGGTAATATTTACCACCAATGTCGTCGCGATAATTCTGCGGTACGTCGAAATACTTGGCATAGATGCCCGGCTTCATCAGCTTCCACATACCCGACAGGTTGCGGATTACATCGCAGATACTGGGGAACAGCATGCCATCAACAAAGTCAAGACGACCCGTCAGTCCCAACTCAATAGTGGAACGCGGAATACGACAGATGTAACTCTGGTAAAAGGCATCGCCATGAATAACCTCAAGTTCATCGCCACCACCCAATATACCCAGCGGTAGCATACCCGCTGCATGAATGATCTCCTCTGGAATATAGACCGGCATAAAACCAATCACTTTGCGGCCTGGCTCGGCCTCTTTCCATGCACGTGATGCGGCGAAGGTGGTATCTTCATACAACTCTTCACAGCGTGCGATTATCTCTGCAGTACTCATACTTACCTGTCCTCCCATTTGGCTGGACGTTTCTCCAGGAACGCATTCAAACCTTCTACTGCATCATGGCTTGCCATAAGGCTGTCCAGATAAAGGGCTTCAACACTTGCCAGTTTGGCTTTGATACGCGCCACCACATCGGTTCTTACCGCCTGCACTGCAAATCGCAATGAGGAAGCTGAGTGGGGTGCAAGAAATTTTTCGAAATAAGCGATGGCCGCTTCTTCAGGGTTTTCTGCTAACCGATTAACCAGACCCATTGTCAGGGCCTCATCACCCTTAACACTGCGACCAGAAAACAGCAGGTCTTCTGCATTCGACTGACCAATGCGTTCGGGCAATAGGCAGGAAGCCGCCGGAGCAAATACGGCCAACTGAATTTCCGGCTGCCCCAGCCGGCTATCCGGTGTAGCAAACAGCATGCTGCCGGCCGCCGCAACTTCCAGGCCACCACCCAGGCACTGCCCCTGAATGGCTACCAGGATTGGCACAGGAAAATCCAACATGGTTTCGATCAATTGGTGCAATGAACGTAGCATCGTTGCGCAACTGCCCGGCAGGTGCTCCTCGACACTGGCACCGAAGCTGAAGTGGGGACCTTCAGCATCCAGTAACACAGCACGAAGAGACGCCTGCCCGACATATTGCTCGAAGGCCGTTTGCAGAGCGCCGATCATGGCGGCATCCACAATATTGGCCTTGGGACGGTTAAGCCGCAGCCGTAACAGCGTCTCATCCCGTTCCAACCAAACCTTGAGCGGTGAATCGCTCATGCGTTAGCCCTCCTTACCAGGCATCAAGCTCTCGATCAGCTCTTGCGACCAGGGAGTAGCCTCTGCCAGCGCTTGACGTAAGGCGACAAAATCAATCTCACGACCCACTTCACGATTACCTTCATTAAAGGCACGGAATCCGGTGTTGGCCTCATTCATCATGTTCAGCGCCAACCAGGCACGGGAGTTTTCTTTATTGCGATTCCACGCATCCAATTTCGGTTTGCGCAGCTCTTCCAGACTCTTGGTCATACACTCAGGGAAAGTTTCAATCAGCTTGGCGCAAAGATCTTCGACGGCCTGGTCCAGCAGGCTGAGATCAATCTCACCGGTCTTCATTAACTCTTTTGCGGCCTTTGCCTGATCGCCCGTCTTGAATTCGCCATGCACGATACGGCCGTACTGATCAAGCATCTGATCTGTGATCGCCATCGGATTGGCAACAAACTCACCATTCACTTTCAGCGCAGGAACAATCTGGGAAACGATACCAAGGCGATAGGCTTTATGTGCCGAGAAGGGTTCGCACAAGGTGCCAGAGACCATGGCCTGCTCACAGCCGATCATCACTGGAAGAAAATCGGTAGCGCCACCAATGGCAGCTGAACCGTGCTTGGGACCAGCTTGACCAAAATTGGCCAGATCCTGTGCAACTGAGTAATCAGCCGCCATACCAATCTCTTGACCACCGCCGATGCGCATGCCGTTTACACGGCACACTACTGGCTTGTCACAACCCAGCATGGCACTGACCATGTCATTGAACAGTCGCATGTACTGACGGTATTCCTGCGGGTTGCCGGCATAGTATTCGGCGTACTCTTTGGTATTTCCACCGGTACAGAATGCCTTGTCACCCGCGCCGGTGAAGACAACCGCGTTCACATCACGGGCATTGCTTGCCGCACGGAAAGCGAGAATCACGCCTTTCACCATCTCGGTGGTATAAGAGTTGTATTGCGCTGGATTGTTCAGGGTGATCCACATGTTGTAGAGCCCTTCAGCCACCGTGCCATCACGACGTTTGGCCGGACGTTTCTCAACCAACAGACCCTCGAAGCTGAGCTCAGGCACCAGGTTGTGATCGACCGCATGGGCCGGCTTGGAATTATTGATAATGTTGCGTGTTGAATCTCTCATAATACGTCCCCTTTAAAGATTCGGAACCAAAATGGCACGCTCAGTCAGCAGGTGGTTTTTGGCCGCCTCAAACACTGCGTTTATGTCGTTTAATGAATGGAGTTTCACGAACGGCTTCATCTGGATTTTGTTCTGCATCACCAGATCAAGCGCCCTTGGATAATATTCAGGCAGGCAGCCCCAGTTACCCTGCAAACGAGCACTAAAGGCCATCAAGTTTGATAGCCGCAGCTCCAGTTTCGCCATGGTAAAACCGACTACTGCCAGATGCGACCCATAAGTAATAAGACTGAAAGCAGTCTCTTGGCCCGGTGCAGAGCCAGAGCACTCAAAGATTTTCCACTCGGTGGCACGAAGGCCATTGCTCTTCACATACTCTTTGATCAGCTGCTTGATTGCCCGTGCGTCATGCTCCTTGGCATTGAGTGTCATCGATGCGCCGAAATCTTTTAGTTGATCGAGTTTGCCCTGATCCACATCAATGGCAATGACTGTAGCGCCCATTGCATTGGCAATCTGTACGGCGTAACCACCCACACCGCCCACACCAATAACGATAGCCACATCACCTTCATTGATCTCAGCCAACACGGCCGCCTGGTAGGGTGTGGTAACGGCATCAGCCAGAACCGCGACTTCAGCCAGGCTCATGCCTGCAGCTTCAAGCTGCTTCTCATCTACCATGCAGAGACCACGAGCCGGCACATTAATATGGGTTGCGAAACCGCCCTGTATATCGTTACCCGGCATTTTCTGGCTACGGCACATGGTACCAAGCCCGCGTTTACAAAGATCACACTCACCGCAAGGCATCACCGCCGGTATGACAACCGCTTTGCCGGTCAATGCCTCCACACCTTCACCGGCAGCCACCACACGACCACTGATCTCATGCCCAAGCACCAGAGGGAGTTCATGATTAGTACGTACACCGTCGTACAGGAATCCCAGGTCAGTATGACAAACACCGCACCCAGCCACTTCTACCGTTACTTCGCCGGCAGCTGGCAATTCGGGAGAGAACGACTCTTTTACAAAGGGTTCTCCAACAGCAGTCATTAACCATCGGTGTCCGTTAATACTCATCGTGTGATCTCTCCAAAAGTTCATTTCACGCACTAATGCTGTGGTGATGAATTATATTTCACTTTACCCTCTTGTCAACATTTTTTTATGTACTATATTTCCTTTGACATATCAAATATCATGAAATATGATTCATTACAGCACGATTATAGGGGTATTACCAAGCATACTCCTGCGATATATATCATATATATAAGGTATATCTAATGAATGATTTTGCATCTTTAGCGACACCCCCTACGCAGCATATCGGCGTCACCCGCTCCCTCTCTATTGCGATGCTCGGCAGTGGGGGCTCAGGCGTTATGACGGCTGGCGGACAGTTGCTGGATGCCGCCGGTCAGGCGGGCTGGTATGGCATGATGACCCGCTCTTCCGGCCCACAGATTCGCGGCGGCGAAGCCGCGGCCCTGTTACGCCTCTCACCCAAACCGGTTGAGACACACAAAGGCCGCTTCGATATTCTGCTGGCCATTGATTGGCTCAATGCCGATCGCTTTGTAGGCGAAATCATTCTTGATTCAAACAGTATAGTGATTGGCGATCAGGGCGGAACGGTACCCGAGGCCATCAGCCGCATGGGAGGCCGTTATGTAGAGCTGCCACTGAGTGAGCTAGCGAAAGGAATCAGTGGCGGACGCCCCAATATGGTAGCGCTCGGTGCGTTGGCCCATCTGATCGGACTGCCGATTGATGCACTGGAAGCGGTGCTGACAAAATCACTCTCAAAGAAAGGCCAAGAGGCCGTTGATGCCAGCATGGCGGGCGTCAGAGCGGGCGCCGAACAGGCCAGCGCTGTCCCGGACATCCCGGATTTCAAGGTCGAAGCCAACGCCAAGCAAGAGCGCTGGAGCATTACTGGCAACGAAGCGGCCGGTCTCGGCGCTATTCGTGGCGGGGTTCGCTTTGTCGCCGCCTATCCGATTACTCCGGGCACAGAGATCCTGGAGTGGCTCGCGCCCAACCTGAAAAAAGTCGGTGGCGTACTAGTTCAGGCAGAGGATGAACTGGCCTCCATTAATCAGCTAATAGGCGGCTCGTTTGGCGGAACGCCTTCACTCACCGCCACCTCAGGGCCAGGCCTGGCATTGATGATTGAATCGATTGGCCTGGCTGTTGCCTCTGAAACCCCGGTCGTGGTTGTCGATGTGATGCGAGGCGGACCCTCTACGGGCATCCCCACCAAATCTGAGCAGAGTGATCTTAATATTGCCATTTATGGATTACATGGTGATGCGCCGCATATTGTTGTAGCACCCATGTCGATTGGTGACTGCCTGTTTACCACCCAGTGGGCTACCCATCTGGCAGAAACACTCCAGACGGCATCGATCGTTCTTTCTGATCAATCACTGGGCCAGACACGCGCATTGATTGATCGCCCGGCTGACATTGCCTTTGTCTCTGGTGGTCGCAGCATTACCAGTAGATCAGAAGATTTCAAACGCTATGCAGTAAACGATTCCGGGGTGTCGCCCATGTCAATACCCGGCACTGTAGGTTGTCAGTACACCGCCGATGGTCTGGAACATTCACCCACCGGCACGCCATCCAGCCGCGCTGAAGATCACATTCAGCAACTCAATAAACGTAAACGCAAGCTCGATCAGTTTGATTATGGGGATCACTGGGCACTCACAGAGGGCGAAGGTGAAATCGCTGTACTCACTTGGGGTTCGAGTACTGGCCCTGTCAGCGAGGCCATCGATATGCTTAGGGCAGAGGGGTACAAGGTTCGTCTGATCAGTATGCGTCTGCTGTTGCCCGCTCAACCTCAACGTTTAGCTCAGGCACTCCAGGGCGTTGAACGAACACTGATTGTTGAGCAGTGCCACGGCGCACAGTTCCATCACTATCTACGAGCACACTACGACCTACCCGGGGAGATTCGCTCAATGGCCATACCCGGCCCCCTGATGATTCGCCCCGATGACGTCTATAGTGAACTTAAAGCGTGGGAGAACGCATAATGGAAATGGCAAATACCTGTCCCAGCCTTAAAGCCAAAGATTATAAGTCTGGTACCAAACCTGTCTGGTGTCCTGGATGTGGTGACTACAGCGTACTGCTGGCCATTACCAAGGCCATGGCTGAGATGAGCCTCTCACCAGAGAATGTTGCCTTGGTATCCGGTATCGGCTGTTCATCCCGCCTGCCAGCCTATCTCAATGTTTATGGTTTTCATGCGGTTCACGGCAGGGCACTGCCTGTAGCAACCGGTCTTAAAGTGTCCAGACCAGACCTAACGGTATTGGCCGCTGGAGGCGATGGCGATGGCTTCTCAATCGGCGGTAATCACTTTATGCACGCCTGTCGTCGCAACGTGGACATGACCTATATTGTGATGGATAACCAGGTGTACGGCATGACCAAGGGCCAGGCCTCTCCCACTACAGATCCTGACTGGGACAAAAGCAAGCTGACTCCGGGTGGCACCAAGATCAATCCCTATTATCCACTGGTGATTGCGCTCGCTTCCGGCGCCAATTTTATCGCACGTGCGTCAAGTACTGATCCCAACGGTGCGGCGAAAGTGTTGGTCGACGCGATGCAGCATCCCGGCTTCTCATTTGTTCACATGCTCAGCCCGTGCGTCACTTTCCGGCCTGAGCAGAAAGATTGGAAAAAAATGGTGCGTGCCGCACCGGTAGAGCCGACAACCGATCCAGCCGTTGCCGCCAAGCGCTTAATGACCGATGACAATTTTTTCCTCGGCACACTGTACAAGGGAAACCGCGCACCCTATCAGCCTGAGCTAAAAACATCGGTTGAGCATATTTCAGAACTGGAAAAAGGATTCATACTGTGAGTGAAATCAGCATCCTCAGTAAGGCCGATTTATTGGCCCGTACGCTGACCATGCTTTCTGAAACAGTGGATCGCTATGAACTGTTTGCTGATCAGATGGATGTGGTTAACAATCCCGAAGCCGCCGATATCTTTCGCTGGCTTGCTGAAAAACAAAACAACCGAACCCAAGTCGTAGAAAGCTTAAGTAAAGACACTGAGCTGCCACACATCTCTCCATGGGATTACAACTGGGATGATGCCATAAATACCAGTGCACATTATATGATGACACCTTATCACACGCTGTCTCTGGCAATCGCTGTCGAACAGAGTGCCGCCAAACTCTTTCTCCAAATTGAACAGAGTGAGATTTCTTCTGATGTTAAAAAAATGGCACATGGGTTTGCACGAGAAGCAAATGACTTTTGCGCTCAATTAGAGAAGAAAAGAAGAGAATATCCAATGCCAGAAAAAGGTTGGGATGAGGATCATGACCCACCACTTATGCTTGAATAGTTTCTCTTGCAACCGTTATTTCCTGGTATTTTAAATGCATACAAAGAGACGCCAATAGATTTTTTTCTGATATTTATCAAAAATACTGCAATGCAATTGCAAAACCTATTGACGTCTCTTATAAATAGTTTATTTTGAAACTAAATATTAATAATAAATTAGTTTCAGCGATTTTATGATGTTCGTTCATTAACCAACATCGCCACATTAAAAATTACAGATAAAGGCAGAAGAGCATGAAAGAGAGTCTACAGGCAGGCCTTACAAAAACGGACCGGTATGAAATTGATAAACCGCGTACGGTTAACTTTGTCGGTGATGATTGCGCCGTCTATTCCACACCCAGTCTCATCTACGATATGGAAGTCACCAGCCGGAATTTGTTACTCGAGCATCTTGATGCGAGTGAAGACTCCGTAGGCACTCGGGTCGAGATGGATCATACCGGCGCCACCCTGCTGGGTATGTGGGTAGAGATAACGGCGACTATTGTTGAGGTCAAAGGCCGCATGGTCAGCTATGAGTTTACTGCACGCGACGCCATGGAGAATGTCGCCAAAGGCAAGCATGTCCGCTTTGTCGTCGACACCGCCCAGACTGCTGAGCGCCTTAAAGCAAAAGCAGCAAAAGCAACCAGCTAAAGGCAGACAAGCATGACCCAGGAATCACCCACAGGCAAAACAAAAATCCCCACATACTGCTATCAGTGTGTTGCTGGCCCCGATCTGTTGAACGTACGCGTAGAAGATGGCATTGCCACTGAAATACAGCCAAACTTCGGCGCCGCAGATTGCACCCCGGCAGGTGGAAAGGTATGCGTTAAAGCATTTGGTTTGATTCAAAAGGTCTACAACCCACATCGCATCCTTACACCGATGAAGCGTACAAACCCGAAGAAGGGTCGCGAGGAAGATCCAAAGTTTGTCCCCATTAGCTGGGATGAAGCGTTGGATGCCATTGCAGAAAAAGTCAACAAAATACAGGCAGAAGGTAAAATAGACGCCGCCGGCTATCCACGTGTTGCCGCCAGCTTTGGCGGTGGTGGAACGTCAACCTACTACATGGGCACCTTCCCAGCCTTTCTCAGCACACTCACCCCTATCGATATGGGTTTTGGGAGCGGACAAGGCGTCAAATGCTATCACTCAGAACATCTCTATGGGGAACTCTGGCATCGTGCCTTTATTGTCGCACCAGACACGCCCAAGTGTGAGTACATCATCTCTTTCGGCATGAATATCGAAGCATCAGGTGGTGTTTGTGGCGTTCGCCGTCACGCTGATGCACGTGATCGCGGTGTCAAGCGTATTCAGGTAGAACCCCATCTTTCTCAAACGGGTGCCGCCTCGTCAGAATGGGTACCCATCAAGCCAAAAACTGATCCCGCATTCATGTACGCGCTCATTCATGTCTTGCTACATGAACAACGTGATCGACTGGATAAAGTATTTTTACGTGACCGTACGGGCTCTCCCTATTTAGTAGCGCCAAACGGATATTACCTACGTGACCCTGAAACTAAAAAACCGCTGGTCTATGATCTCAAAACCAAACAAGCCGTTCCGTTTGATACGGCCAATATTGAGCCTGCCCTCGAAGGACAATTTGTATTAAGTGGCATCGAACTGGGGGCTGATGACGATCGCTGGGAACACCAGGATATCAAAGTCACCACCGCGTTTGAAAAACTGATTGAGCACATGAAGCCGTTTACCCCGCTATGGGCCGCGCGGGTCTGTGATGTAGACAACAAGATTATCCGACGCATTGCACTGGAGTATCTTGACCACGCCAAGGTAGGTGAAACCATTGAAGTTGATGGTCGTACCATGCCCCTGCGTCCAGTGGCTGTCACCTTGGGTAAAACCGTTAACAATGGCTGGGGTGGTTATCACTGCTGCTGGGCTCGCACTATGTTGGCGGTATTAGTCGGTGCCCTCGAAGTGCCCGGCGGTACCATCGGCACCACGGTTCGCATCAACCGTCCCGCCTCTGATCGCAACGACAGCGTCAAACTTTCAGAGGATGGTTTCCTTGCCTATCCGATGAATCCAACAGATAAAGAGAACTGGCTGGCAACGCCCGATGTACGCAACGCCAACCGCACTTTGGTACCGCTGGTCGGCAACTCGGCCTGGAGCCAGGCACTTGGCCCAACCCATCTCGCATGGATGCAGCAAGACAAAGGCCCCGACCACTGGCCACAAGCCACCAAGCCGGATTTGTGGTTTGTCTATCGGACCAACCCGGCGGTATCCTTTTGGGATACCAACCAGATCACCAAAACCATCGCCACCTTCCCTTTTACGGTCTGTTTCGCCTATACCCGTGATGAGACAAATCACATGGCCGATATCCTGTTACCTGATCGTACAGACCTGGAAGGACTGCAACTGATCCGTATCGGTGGCACCAAATTTATTGAGCAGTTCTGGGATCATCAGGGTTTTGCCCTGCGACAACCGGTTACTGAACCACAAGGCGATACCCGCGACTTTACCTGGATCAGCACAGAACTTGCGAAACGTTGCAATATGCTGGAGCAGTACAACAAGGCACTCAATCGCGGTGCTGCAGGTGTAGCCCTTAAAACAGATAAATATGACTTCAGTCTGGATGTCACTCAAGAGCATGACGTTGAAACCATCTGGGATGCCAACTGCAAAGCCGCAAGCGCGGAAATCACTGGCGGAAAAGAACAGCAAGGTCTGGATTACTACAAAGAGAAGGGCTATCGGCTGACTGATTTCCCACGTATCAAATGGTACCTCACCGCGAAGATGGAAGATGAAGGTGTTCGCTACGAACTGCCCTATCAAGAGACACTAAAACGTGTCGGCGTCCAACTCGGTCGACGCTTACATGAGAAGGGCATCAGCTGGTGGGATGAACAGCTGGAAGAGTACGAGGCCTTACCTGACATGATGGATTTCCAAGCCCTTTGGGAAGGCGCATTGGAACGCAACTTTGGCGTCGATATCAGCGACTATCCGTTCTGGCTGGTCACCTCCCGCAGCATGCAATATGCCTGGGGCGGCAATGTATCGATTCAGATGATTCGTGAAGTATCAAAGAACATAGGCACTCATGGTGGTCTGGTAATGAATACCGGAAGAGCCCACAAGATGGGACTCAAGGATGGCGACCGGGTAGAGATTACCTCACCCCTCAGTGCTACCCGCGGCATTCTGGTAACACGCGAAGGCATTCGACCTGACACCCTGATGCTGATGGGTCAGTTCGACCATTGGGCTACACCTTTTGCAAAAGATTTTAATGTGCCAAGCATGAATGCACTGGTTCCCATGCTGTTGGATTTGACCGATTCAAGTGGTTCCGGCGCTGACCTGGCCAGAGTAAAGATAAAGAAGATTGGAGAGGCCAAATGACCCGTTATGTGATGGTCGCTGACATCAACCGCTGCGTCGGTTGCCAGACCTGCACAGCCGCATGTAAGCATACGAACGCGACTGCTCCTGGTGTGCAGTGGCGTAAGGTGCTGGATTTTGAAGTGGGCACCTATCCGAATGTGCGCCGCGCATTTATCCCGGTAGGCTGTAATCATTGCCTGGACGCGCCCTGCGCTGACGTCTGTCCAACACTCGCCACCTACAAACGCCCAGACGGTATCGTCTCGATTAACTATGACCTCTGTATTGGTTGCGCCTATTGCATTCAGGCCTGCCCCTATCAGGCAAGGGATCGTGTCGACGTCCCTAACAAGGCCTACGGGAAAGAGTTTGGCCAGATGAAGCATGAACAGAAAGTGCCCCACTCAGAGCGTCGAGCGGTAGCGCAGAAATGCACCTTCTGTTCTGACCGCATCGACTATGGCACAGCCAATGGACTGACTCCGGGTATCGACCCTGATGCTACACCGGCCTGTGCCAACGCCTGCATTGCCAACGCGCTTATCTTCGGTGACATCGACAATCCGAATAGCAATGTCTCTGAACTACTGCGAACACATAAACATTTCCAGATGCATGAAGAGTTGGAAACCGGCTCAGGCTTCTACTACTTATGGGAGCGTAAATAATGTTGGCCCCAACACTACAGAAACGCTGGGACTGGCGAGCAGCAGGGAACTTTATCTGCGGTGGTACCGGAACAGGCCTTATGATCATTGCGGCGACGTTATCCACCATGGGTCTCAATACCACCGCCTATGCCCTGCTTGCCAGTGTTTTGGTCACCGCAGGACTGGGACTGGTCTGGCTTGAAATCGGCAGACCACTTCGTTCTATGAATGTCTTCCGTAACCCAGCAACCTCCTGGATGACGCGAGAAGGCATGGTGGCAATCCTATTAATACCGATGGGCCTGCTCACCTTCTTCACTGAATCCAGTTCACTGTTAGTCTTAAGCGCACTGCCGGCTGCGTTTTTCCTGTTTGCCCAGGCCCGCATTCTACACATGGCAAAAGGTATACCCGCCTGGCGCACCAACGCGATTAACCCATTAATCCTTTCTACCGGATTAACCGAAGGTATGGGTGTACTGCTGATTCTTATCGGCCTGACAGCAGGCAATATCGAAGCCTTTTTCAAGGGCTATGGATGGATCGTTGCGCTCTCGCTCGTGTTTCTACGTGGAGTGGCCTGGATCAATTACCGTTATTCACTGGCAAACAATGCCCCTGAAGCGACCTTGAAAGTATTAGAGCGATCCAACATCGTGATCGTCCTATTGGGTATCGCAACGCCGATTGTATTGCTGTTTATGGGCAAACACTATGTAGCCTACCAACTCCCTTTAGCGGCCACGGCAGGCCTTTTCATGGTGTTTTGTGGCTGGTTCTGTAAATACCAGATCATCATTTACGCGGCTTACTACCAAGGTTTTTCCATCGCACATACACCAGCGCGTGGTGGTGGAAAATCGGGCCCGGGGCTTAAACCCGGCTGGAGATTACCTCAATGACCACTGCTGTTGCACAAAAAACAATCCATGAAGTGAGGTTGCATGGCCGCGGTGGCCAAGGCGCTGTACTAGCTTCAAAGATACTGGCTAAGGCGATAGCCATGAGTGGCTTACACGTCACGGCGATTCCCTCTTTTGGATTTGAACGGCGAGGAGCACCCGTAGCGGCTTTCATGCGTTACTCAGAAAAACCGCTCCGTGCCGTGACCAATATCTATGACCCCGACTACATCATCTGTATCGACCCAAGCATACCCAAGGCGGTCGATATCTTTGCCGGCGTGCAACCCGGCAGTACGCTGATCCAGGCGACCCGACATTCGGCAGAATCCCTCAACTGTCCGGAGCCGATCACCAAGGTCGTTCTCTGTGATGCCGTCGGTATCGGTATGGAAGTATTCCGACGCCCCATCACCAATACCATCATGCTCGGCGCATTTGCCCGTGCGACAGGTATTGTCACCATGGATGCGTTAAGAGCCGGACTTGAGTCAGCCAATTTCCGGGATGCCGGGCTGGAACAGAACCTGATCGCAATCGAACGCGGTTATAACGAAGCGATTATCAAACAACGTCAAGGAGAGGAATGGGTATGAGCAAAATGAAGGCCCATCCACGACCCGATATGAGTCAGGTACCGGACAATCTCTGTCCTGTCGCCACGATCGAAAACCCCATGCTGCCAGGTGACTGGCGTGCCGAACGGCCTATTGTCGATCGCGCCAAGTGTGTCAAATGCGGCATCTGCTGGATCTTCTGTCCCGTGCAATGCATTGTCGAGAAACGCGCCTGGTTTGATGTCAATTATGACACCTGCAAAGGCTGTGGTATCTGTGCTGTCGAGTGCCCACACCGTGCCATCAAGATGATAGAGGAGGTCAAGTAATGGCCAGTCCTGCCCTTAAAACCACTCATCCCGGTTGCGCACAATCTATTGTCTGTGACGGCAACGAGGCGGCCGCCTGGGCCGTCGCACTCTCACGCCCTGATCTGGTCGCCGTCTATCCCATCACACCTCAATCTTCACTGGTTGAGTATGTCTCCCAGTTCATCGCCGATGGAAAGATCCAGGCGGAGCTGATGAATGTTGAAGGTGAGCACAGCGTGCTGTCCGCCCTGCACGGTGCCGCACTGGCAGGCGGACGAACCTACACCGCCACCTGCGGCCCGGGTCTTGCGTTCATGTTCGAACCCTATTGGCGTACACCCGGCATGCGATTGCCAATTGTGGCATCACTGGTGACCCGTGATGGCATCACACCACAATGTGTCTGGGGTGGTCAGCAAGATGCTATGACCATGAAGGAGACGGGCTGGATACAGATCTATTGTGAAACCGTCCAAGAGGTGCTTGACACCACCATCATGGCCTATCGCATTGCTGAACATCATGACGTCATGCTGCCCGTGAATATCTGCCACGATGGCAACTATCTCTCTTACGGTGTCACTCAGGTCGATGTACCCGAACAGGCTGCCGTTGATGATTACCTGGGTGAGAAAGATGTCAATTGGCACGTGGCGCTTGATCCACTGCGCCCCATGGCCGTTGATCCGCTGACTGGAGGTGCTGGCGGCATTGGCCCGAGTAAATTTGTCGCCTATCGTAAGTCACTGTGTGACGGCATGCAGAATGCGCTGGGTGTTATTGAACAAGCCCACCAAGACTGGGCCGACATCTTCGGCCGTGAATTTGCCCCGCTAGTAGAAGAGTATCGACTGGACGATGCCGACTATGCCCTGGTCACTATCGGTTCCATGACCGGCGCGGCCAAAGATGCCGTCGACAGTGCACGGGAAAAGGGTGAAAAAGTGGGGCTGATCAAGATTAAAACCTTCCGACCCTTCCCCATTGAAGCCATGACCCGCGCCCTATCGAAAGTGCGGGCCGTTGGTGTCGTCGATCGTTCAGTTCATTACGGATGGAATTGTGGCCCACTCTATCAAGAGGTATTGAGCTGCCTTTATCGCACCGGCAAAACCATATCCGCCCGACCCTTTATTGGCGGTTTGGCTGGCGCCGATCTGACTGAGGCACACTTTGCCAAAGCGATACAGGCTACTGCAACCATGTGGGCCGATGAAACGACTATCGACAGCCCTATCTGGCTCAACGAGAACGATTGAGGAATATGCGATGAACAGCACCCATTATCTCATCGCCGGCGCCAGCCATGCTGGACTGGAAGCCATTCACAGAATCCGCCTGATTGATGAAACCGCAACCATTACCGTTGTTACGCGGGATGCACGCCTACCCTACTCCCCGACCATACTGCCCTATGTGGTTTCTGGTCAGAGTGATCCGGATCGGGTGGTATTGCGAAATGCAGATTATTTCAAAAACCTGAATATCAACCTCATCACAGGTGATGAACTGGTCGCTATAGACGAAGCCAACAAGCAGGTCACGCTACAATCAGGTGATCAGTGGCATTATGAAAAACTGCTCTTGGCCACGGGAGCCGACCCCATCATTCCACCCATCCCAGGTCTGAGCGAAGCGTCCTTCCATGTCCTGCGCACAATGCAGGATGCGATTAATTTACGCACCCATGCGGGCAGCGCAAAGACCGCCATCGTACTGGGTGCAGGGCTAATCGGTATGCACGGCGCCGAGAACCTTCGCCATGCCGGCTTAGATGTCACCATAGTGGAAATGTGTGACCAGGTGCTACCCGGATATTTTGATACGCGCGCGGCCTCTGTTATTCAAACAGCCTTCAACAGCAACGGCATTACCATGCTGATGGGCAGTCGTGTCGTGAAAGTCGAGCAGCAAGCGCAGAGTTGCCAAGTTACGTTAGAGAATGGCAACAGCATTACTGCCGATCTTTTGCTTGTCGCGACGGGTGTGAAACCGAAACTGGATTACCTGAAAGGCACTTCTGTTCAAGTTGAAGAAGGCATCCTGGTAGACCGTAACATGCGCACAGATGCTCCCGCCATCTGGGCTGCGGGTGATGTAGCCCAGGCCGCTGATTTCTACCAAGATAAAAAGGTCATGATGGGCATTCTACCGGATGCCGTTACGCAAGGTGCTATCGCCGCCATGGATATGAGCGAAGACTACACACTGCAACCCTATACGGGCGGCGTACCCATCAACACCTACACCTTTTTTGGTCAGCAAGCGATTTCCGTAGGCCAGTGCATGGCCGATGATCAGAGTGAAGAGTTAACTCAAGTAGACGATGACAATCATCGCTATTTAAAGATACTGCTAAAGGACAATCAACTGCAGGGTATCTCCAGCATCAATGAAGAGATGGATGCGGGTGTCATGTGGCAATTGATCTTGCGCAAAATCGATCTCACTTCAGTAAAAGACGCCTTTATCGCCCGGCCACTCGAAACAGGTCGCGCCCTCATGTCCAGTACTTGGCGATAACGGGAGAACATGTCATGACCGCCTATAATACGATCACCTTTGACCCGTCGCGCTGCAAAAGCTGCAACGACTGTGATGCCTGTATGACTGCCTGCTCGCAAATCAAGTCCGGGACAGATGATCTGCTCTACTCACGCATCAAGATTATTGCCGGAATGAACGGCAGCTTACCTGAACTGGCACTTTGCCGGCAGTGTGGTGATCCAGAATGTACCAAGAGCTGCCCCTCTACCGCACTCACTAAAAATGAACAGACTGGCGTCATCGATTGGGACAAGAGTCTCTGCATCGATTGTCTCCTCTGTACCGTTGGCTGCACCTATGGTGGCATCACCTATAACATGACACTGAATCATGTGGCCAAATGTGATATGTGTGATGGCGATCCCGCCTGCGTCAAGGCCTGTCCCAGCGGTGCGCTGAGTTATGTTACCTCTGCCGGTATCTTTAATGATCAACATGATCGGGAAGATCTGTTCGTACCCGGCCTCTCCGCCTGCCAGGGTTGTAACTCTGAAATGATCATGCGCCATTCACTGCGCAAAGTAGGACCAGACACTGTGCTGGCCACACCACCTGGTTGTATCCCTGGCATGGGTTCGGTCGGATTCAATGGTACAACCGGCACCAAGGTGCCCGTATTCCATCCACTACTGACCAACACGGCCTCCATGCTCGCCGGCCTGAAAAAACAGTACAACCGCATGGGTCGCAACGTTACGGCCATGGCATTAGCCGGTGATGGTGGTGCAGGTGATGTAGGCTTCCAATCATTATCTGGCGCAGCAGAACGCAATGACCAGATTCTGTTTATCGTCGTCGATAATGAAGGTTATATGAATACCGGCATGCAGGCATCGGGTAGTACCTCTTACGGCTCCTGGACGACGACGACACCGGTCGGATCAGAGATGAAAGGTAAACGCACCAACCAGAAAAATCTCGCCATGATCATGATGAATCATAATTGTGAATATGTGGCGACTGCATCCACCGCCTTTGTCGAAGACTATTATGAAAAACTCGACAAGGCCCTGGCGGCCTCTGAACGTGGCTTTGCCTATTTACATATCTATTCACCCTGCCCAACGGGTTGGCGCTTCCCCTCCTCTCAAACGATTGAGGTATGCCGCAAGGGTGTAGAGACCAACTTTGCACCCCTTTGGGAATATGAGCGTGGCGGTGAATTGCGCTTCACCCATTCAATAGATGACCCCCTGCCGGTAGAGGCCTATCTGAACCTGAGTGGCAAGTACCGCCATGTCAGCGAAGAACAGCTACAGCATATACAGGAACAAGTTAACGAGCGGGTAAAAACCCTCAAACGCTTTGCCGGATTAAACTAAAAAAACTTCGAGGAGAGTGACACCATGTCAGATACTGGTGCCGATAACTACTATTATGATCCCGAGGCAGAATGCATGCCCCGTGGACAGCTACTTCAGCTACAGTTGACGAGACTGAAAAAAATTCTTCAGCACGCCTACGACAATGTCCCGCATTATCGCGCGGCATTCGACAAGCAGGGCGTGAAGCCGAATGAATTGCAATCACTTGAAGATCTGGCCAAGTTCCCCTTCACCATTAAAAATGATCTGCGTGATGCCTATCCGTTTAACATGTTCGCCGTACCGCGCGAACAGATCAGTCGACTGCACGCCTCATCCGGCACCACCGGCAAGCCAACCGTTGTTGGCTATACTGAAGGCGATATCAACAACTGGGCCGACCTGATGGCGCGCAGTATCTCTTGTGCCGGTGGTCGTCCAGGCGACATTGTACATAACGCATTCGGGTATGGACTGTTTACCGGTGGACTCGGCGCTCACTATGGGGCGGAACGGTTGAAATGTACGGTGACACCCATGTCCGGTGGTAATACCGAAAAACAGATCGCAGTGATGAGTGATTTTGGCTCTCATGTGCTTTTCTCTACACCCTCGTATGCACTCAACATTGCCGAGGTCGCCAGGAGCGAAGGGGTCGACCTTGCGGCGGGTCCTTTGCGCATTGGTCTGTTTGGAGCAGAACCCTGGAGCGATGAGATGCGTGTTGAGCTGGAGAAACAGCTTGGTCTGAAGGCGATGGATATCTACGGTCTGTCCGAGATCATGGGACCCGGTGTCGCCTGTGAATGCCCAGAGCAAAATGGTCTGCACGGATGGGAAGATCACTTCCTGTTCGAGATCGTTGATCCCGAAACATTACAGCCCCTCCCCTATGGCGAGGTGGGCGAACTGGTTATCACCACACTGACCAAAGAGGCGCTGCCGATCATTCGTTACCGCACTCATGACATTACTCGACTGACGGACGAGCCTTGCGTTTGTGGTCGTTCACATGCCCGCATTCTGCGTGTAGCTGGTCGCAATGATGACATGATGATTATTCGCGGCGTCAATGTTTATCCCTCGCAAATTGAATCCGTACTGGTCGGCATTAAGGGCGTTGCACCGCATTACCAGTTAGTGATCAAACGCGAAGGTGTGTTGGATACATTGTTGGTCGATATAGAGGCAGAACCCGATTTCAGCGGGGATCGCACCGCACTGGGCGCAGAAGTGAAGCACCATATCAAATCACTGATTGGTGTCACCTGTACCGTTAACGTCCTGGGTACCGGTGAGGTTCCACGTTCACAGGGCAAGGCGGTTCGCGTTAAAGATCTGCGAAAAAAGTAGATTGAAACCACAGGGGTCCGCGTCATATTTAAAATTTTTGACGTCGATTCCTGATAGAAAAAGTAAGGAGCTGATTGTGAGTTTTTGCCAAGAATGCAACCACTGGCGCTTTGAACAAAATGCAGCCCTGCGCAATGAACATGAGCAGGATGGCTTTGGTGTCTGCGAACTGTTCGATCAGATGCGTGCCAATCCACTTCGGGCAATCGTTCGCACCGATGATGAGTTTGCCGAGATACAGGTGCGGGGCGAGTTTGGTTGCAATCTGTTTGAGGCAAAGTAGCCCATCATGAAGCAAGGAGGCTGAATAAGGGGCGGCACTTATGCGCCATAGGGCGTCCCATGGGCGCCGTCGGCGGGCACAGCCCGCCCTATGGTTTGCGAGCTGGCCAGACCCTGTGGCAGAAGCACCAGCGCATCATGGCTACGATGGGTGGCCACAAGATATAGAGGGGTGGGACGTAAACCACCCGCCCCTTTATTTTAAATAACTCGCCCGGTGCGAGAGGATGACCCACAGGGGTCAGAGGTAATACTATGAATATCCAAGATCGCGTCAACGCACTGCTGGAACGCATGCATGACACACCACAGTATGCTACGCAGGGCGCTGTCCTGTTTGTCGATCTTGAGCATCGTACTCACCAGAAGGCTTATCTGCCAAAGGAAGTACTCACCACTTTCCTCAGTGGGCGCGGTGCCAATATGTATCTGCTGTACAACCTGCTCGCCACAGAAAAGATGGAAGCACTGGATACTGAAGTGCCACTGATTTTTGGCAATGGCGTATTTACCGGGTACATGGCCTCGGCAACCCGCGGTAATGTCACCAGCCTCTCACCCGAAAGCGACGCGATACTTGATAGCAATGCCGGTGACTACTTCCCTGCTTTCATGAAGCATCATGGCTATGAACATATTGTGCTCTATGGACGGAACCCCCAATGGACACTGCTCAAGATCGCCTTTGACGAAATTGAGTTCCTTGATGCCACACCCTATCTGGGCCTTAACAACCTGGATGTCACCGAGGCGATAGAGCGGGATTTTGAACGCACCGAACGTAAAGATATGGCCTTGGCGCGCATTACCAGTGCGGGTGAAAATCTGGCACTCAGTTCGGGCATCATGGGTGGCATCAAGGCAATCTGGGCACGGGGAGGAGCCGGCGCCAAGATGGGATCACTGGGCCTGAAGGCGATCATGATCGACGGAGCACCCGGCAGGATCATTACCAGCAAAGAGTTTAAACTGGGTAACAAAGAGATCAGCAACAAGGTGATCGGCACCAGTGTTATCCGCAATGCATTGAAAACGGTTGGCACCCCCTTCCTCTACAAACCTAGCCGTATACTGGGTGCCATCGGTACCAAAAACAATCAAGAGAACACCTGGGTTGAAGATCTGGATGCCGATAATTTCGATGTCTATCGCACCGGCATGGACGGCTGCTACAAATGTCCGGTCAAGTGTCGGCCACTGAATGACATGACCCCGGGTGCCGAAGGAGGTTTCGGCGCACACGCCCTAAAGGGCGTCACAGGCAACGCCAGTTATGACACTGCGCAAGCCGAAGTGGAACATCAGCATAAAGCCAGTTATCAGGGCATCAAGGGTGATGGCATCTTTGACCGTTATGATAAAGGCGACGGCCCGGAATATGTCACCGTCGGTAAATTTGGACCCAACGTCGGTATCACAGCACCTGAACAAGTTCTGCGCCTGAATAATATCCTTAACGACCTGGGCTTCGATTCATCCGGTACGGGTGGTGCCATCGGCTGGGCCATGGAACTGTACCAACGCGGTATCATTGATCAGCAGACTACCGGCGGCCTGGATCTGAGCTGGGGTAACTATGATGCCGTAGAACAACTGCTGTTTATGATGGCAAAACGGGAAGGTTTTGGTGATGTTGTCGCTGATTCCGGCCAGGCCGTTGCCACTGGCAAGTATCCCAAAGAAGCCTTGGATTACCGCATGACCGTTAAGGGTCTGTTCCAGTCCGATCCCCATGACAGCCGCATTCTCAAGGCCTTTGCCTTGGGTCTGGCCGTTGCTACTCGTGGCATGGATCACCTGCGCAACCGGGTCACCCTGGAGATCAATGCGCGCATCAATGATGACGCAGAATTCAAGGCCGAACTCTACGGTGGCAAGGTCTCTGCCGAACCCAATGCATACGGCGGTAAAGAGTATGCTGTACGCCGTTGCGAAGACACCTTTGCGGTGGGTGACTCGGTGGGTATGTGCCGCTTCACGACCAAGCTGTTCAACTCACCTTCACTGACAGGTACCGAAGAGTTTGCAGAACAGCTCAAATTGCTGACGGGCGTTGTGATGAGCAGTGATGATCTGCTTAATGCCGGGCGCAATGTGATTGCGCTGGAGCGCATGATCAATGCCCACCGTGGACTCACCTCAGCAGACGACACCCTGCCAAAACGCTGGTTTGAAGAGCCCAACACAGCAGGACCATTCGCGGGTGAAAAAATAGACAAGCAAGCCTTTGAAGCGTTGAAACAGCGCTTCTATGAGGTCTCAGGTTTCGAGCCTGACGGACTACCCAACAGTAACTGGTGGAATGAGCTTTCTGAGGTCATCACGGGCTACCACCTGAAGGTAAATCTACCAGAACTTCCCGGCGTATCGCGCAGCAGTCTGATTCTCAATCGGCCAGTAAAAGACATCCAGGAATTGCGCCTACGACTTATCTCTGCCCTGCCGCAGGCCGCCGAGGCATTGAACGACAGCGCATTGGGTATAGCAATTAATGATCAGCTCGTGGTTTCAAGCGAACTGGGACATGCATTACATAATGGGGATGAGGTGAGTCTCGTACCCATGCTGGCAGGAGGATAATAAAACCAGAAAACAGTGTGGAAAAGGTACAAATATCAGTATCATGTTACTATCGGACGAAAGAGGGTACCACCTAGGATTGTGAGCGCATGACTGAGACGACTAATGCCACAACTGGCAGCGAGATAGCCATTGAGCAACTGACCGAAGAGGTCGGCTCACGGGTGCGTTCGGTTCGGTCGCGGCGCGGCCTGACCCGGAAAAACCTCGCTTTCCACTCGGACGTCTCAGAGCGTTACTTGGCTCAGCTGGAACGCGGCACTGCCAATGTGTCGCTGGCCCTGCTATCACGCATTGCCAAGGCACTGGGAGTGCGGATCGGTTCTTTGCTACCTGAACAGGAGGAGAGTTGTATCAAGTATCCTCCTTTAGGCGAGTTGGTCGACACCTTCAGCCTGGAGACCCAGGAGAAGGCCTACCAATTACTCCGCGGTGCTTTTTCTCAAGGACAGGGAGCCTACCGGGGTGTTGCGTTAATTGGTCTGCGCGGCGGCGGAAAAAGTACCCTGGGTGAGCTGTTAGCAAAACACTACCAGGTACCCTTTATCCGCATGCAGAATGTGATATCGCAACTGGCAGGCATGGATATGGGTGAATTGATTTCGCTTACCGGTCAGGCTAACTATCGCCGACTGGAACTGCAGGCTCTGCAACAGACCATCACGGATTACCGCCATGTTGTTATTGAGACGGGCGGCAGCCTGATCTCCGAGTCTGAGACCTATCGCGTCCTGCGGGAGCACTTCTTCACCGTCTGGGTACGCGCTTTGCCCGAAGATCACATGAACCGGGTTATAGAGCAGGGTGACATGCGACCTATGGCAGGAAACCAGCAGGCAATGGACGATCTGAAACTGATATTGACTGAGCGTGAAACCGATTATCGACTGGCTGATTATCAGATAATGACTTCAGGCCAGACCATTGATCAAAGTCTGAATACTTTGATCAAACAGTGCGGCCCGTATCTACAAGGCAGCTAAACCGTACTGATTCGATAACAACCCCTTACGTTCAGCCGGGGCTGCAACACCTCGGCTATCTTTACCTTTCCCCACACACCTTTCTAGTACCGGCACAGGCTTGTGCCAAAAAATCTTCTCGAGGGTTTATCCCAAGGAGTCGTAGTCAAGTCAGCCTTACTATTTGCCTGCCTTACACCGACTCCAGTGCGAAAAATATAACAACTGAGAACCCGGAGGGGTCGGAGTCAGTTACGTTAACAAGTACCCATACCACACAGGGGTTGAACCTGACTCCGACCCCGGTGTGAAACATGCCATTTTTAACCAAGGATCTAAACCATGCCTGAAGCCTTTATCTGTGACGCCATTCGTACACCCATTGGCCGTTATGCTGGCAGCCTCTCCACACTCCGTGCCGACGACCTCGCTGCCCTACCTGTGAAGGCGCTGATGGAGCGTAACCCTGACGTTGATTGGTATCGGGTGAATGACCTGATCTACGGCTGCGCCAATCAGGCCGGTGAGGACAACCGCAATATCGGACGCATGACCGCACTCCTGGCGGGCCTGCCGGACGCCGTTCCAGGCGTCACAATGAATCGTCTCTGCGGCTCCGGTATGGATGCCGTCGGTACGGCAGCCCGCGCCATCAAGAGTGGTGAAGCAGAACTGATGATTGCCGGCGGCGTGGAATCCATGTCTCGCGCCCCCTTTGTAATGGCAAAAGCTGAGAGCGCCTTCTCACGTCAGGCTGAGATATTTGACACCACGATTGGCTGGCGCTTTATCAATCCCATGATGAAGAAGTTGTACGGCGTCGATTCAATGCCGGAGACGGCTGAAAACCTGGCGGTAGAATTTGGTATCAGCCGTGAAGACCAAGACACCTTTGCCCTGCGCTCTCAACAACGTACGGGGGCGGCTATCACCGCAGGTCGACTCGCCGAAGAGATCGTACCGGTTACACTGCCACAACGAAAAGGCGACCCGCTCATTATCAGTCAGGATGAACACGCAAGACCACAAACTACGCTGGAACAGTTAGCCAAGTTACGCCCCATCGTTCATCCCGAAGGCTCGGTTACTGCGGGCAACGCCTCGGGTGTCAATGACGGAGCATGCGCACTGATCATTGCTTCCGAGCAATCCGCAAAAGAGCAGGGGCTGACACCCCGCGCCCGTATCCTCGGCTTGCAGACCGCCGGCGTGCCACCTCGCACCATGGGCTTCGGCCCCGCCCCCGCGAGCGCACAACTACTCAAGCGGCTGGGGCTGACACTGAAAGATTTGGACCTTATAGAACTCAACGAGGCCTTTGCCGCTCAGGCACTGGCAGTCACTCGCCATCTGGGGCTGGCCGATGACGACCCACGCATCAATCCCAATGGCGGCGCGATTGCTCTCGGCCATCCACTGGGTATGAGCGGCGCACGACTGCTGACCACCGCAACCAATGAACTGCATCGAAATAGCGGCCGCTACGCCCTCTGCACCATGTGCATTGGTGTTGGTCAGGGCATCGCCATGATCATTGAGCGTGTGTAATTCGCTCACCAAACGAACCCATCAAACCCAACAGAGATCGCTATGACAAACCACACTGCACTGGATACGGATACGATTACAGCATTGCTGCAAGATGCCGCCGACTCACAACAAGGATCACTGGATTCGGCATCATTACTTCGGTTACTGGAACAAGCGGGCCTGCCTGTGTCCCGCACCGATACCCTTTCAGGAAACACACTGTCTCTGCGCCTGAAAAACACCCGGGAATTTGGCCCGGTGATCTCGGTTGGGCTGGGCGGTGATCAGGGTGAGCTACTAAAAAGCGCCCTTAAAAAGGGACAACATAGCGTAACCGCTGCTGCTGATCTGACTCAGGGTGATGACCTGCTGGATAGCTTTCGCCAGACCCTCGCCTATCGACAGCTTGACGAAAAAGTCAGCGACCAGGCGTTGATGAACTGCTTTGATGCCTTGATCATGCTAGCCCGTTACTATGCGCCCAATAATTCGTCTGCACCTTTTATACTGGATGAACTAACCCTCAATCCCTGCTGTTTTGATAACGGTCATCTCCTGATTGAATCTGCAAGCTGCCAATTCAGTGAACCCAAGGCCATTCCCGCACCACGCCCTGTTGAAAAAATCGCCAAGATGCTGCACCCGAAATCGATCGGCATCATCGGCGTCTCCGGCAGTAAAATGAACTTTGGCCGGATCATCCTTAAGAACATTCTAGCCAGCGGCTATCCCGCCGAACAGCTCACCATTATCCGTCCCAACGAGGAGGAGATTGATGGCGTGAAATGCGTCGAGAGCCTCAGTGCCCTTGAACAAAAGCTTGATCTGTTTGTAGTGGCTATTGCTGCCGATGCAGTATTTGATCTGGTGGATGAGGTGATCGCCACACAAGCCGCTGAAGCGGTCATGTTGATACCCGGAGGATTGGGAGAGACCGCTGCCAGCCGAGAGCAGACTGCTGCCATGATGAAGCGCATCAATGACGCACACAGATCAGACGCTGGTGGCCCCGTCTTTCTCGGAGGAAACTGCCTCGGTATCGTCTCCCACCCCGGTGAATATGACACCTGGTTCATCCCAAAAAATCGCTTGCCTCAAGGTCAGAAAAAACAGCAGCGTAACTCGGCACTGATCAGCCAGAGCGGCGCCTTCATGATCACCCGCATCAGCAACAACCCCTGGCTCGATCCCGCCTACATGACTGCACTGGGTAACCAGAACGATCTCACCCATGGAGATATGGTCAACTACTTTGCTGATCAGGATGAGATAAAAACCATCGGCGTCTATTCAGAAGGCTTCCGTGATCTGGATGGACTCACCTTCGCCAAGGCCGTACGCAAAGCAACGTTGCTCGGTAAACAGGTGGTGCTCTATAAGGCAGGACGCTCCATACCCGGTGCTATGGCCGCCATGGGTCACACTGCCTCCATTGCCGGTGACTTTGATCTCTGTGAATCCGTAATTACACAAGCGGGCGGCATTGTATCGAATGACTTCGACCGCTTTAATGACCTCTTCTATATCGCCGGCTGCCTGCATGATAAGACGATTGGTGGCAACCGGTTGGGTGCCGTCAGCGGCGCCGGTTTTGAAGCCGTGGGCATGGCCGATAACATCCATGTCGATAACTTTTCCCTGGAAGTCCCGACCCTATCACCACAAACTGAACAACGTATCGCTGAGATTCTAAAAGCAAAGCGGCTGGATGCCCTGATGGAGGTACGTAATCCGATGGACATCAATCCCGGTGCTGATGACGAGGCCCATCTACAGTGTGCCGAGGCGTTTGCCAATGACCCGGACATCGATGCCGTGGTAGTGGGACTTGATCCGATGTCACCGGTCATGCGCACCCTGGTGGAGAACAAACTGCGGCCGGGTTATGACACCAGCGATGAGCAGAGTATTGCCCACCAGATGCCTAAAATGGTCAAGGCGCTGGAAAAACCGCTGATTGGTATTGTAGACGGCGGAGCACTCTATGACCCGCTGGTCGCCCAGATGATGGATCAGGGGGTTTGTGTGTTCCGCTCATGCGGGCGCGGCGTACAGGCCTTATCCCGCTACACCCAGGCCAGATTAAGTGGTGAGCAGATCAGAAAACGGTTTGGCTAGATTACAGAACTGCCGGTATTGGTTTGCATAATCAATACCGGCAGTGACCCAGCATTAAAGCAGGGCAAAGCGTTGGTTACCCTCTACATGCATAACCGACTGAGCCCGCAAGAGCTCTTCAAACTGATGTACAGGAAGAGGTTGACTGAAATAGAATCCCTGCACCTCCCGGCATCCACGCTCACGCAAAAAGTTTATCTGCTCCAGCGTCTCCACACCCTCTGCAATTACATCCAGATTCAGGCTCTGCCCAAGACCGATAATAGCAGTGGTAATAGACATATCACTGATGTTGTCCGGTATTTCCATAACGAAGGAACGGTCCACCTTTAATTTTGTAATGGGCAGCTTCTTAAGATAACTGAGTGATGAATAACCGGTACCAAAATCATCAATAGAGATACGCACCCCCATGGCCACAAGTTGTTGCAAGATCAATGCACAGGCCTCTGGGCTTTTCATCAGCGCTGTCTCGGTTATCTCTAATTCAAGATATTTTGATTCCAGCCCTGTCTTTTGCAATACACTATAAACATCCTCCTCCAGTGTTTGTAAAACAATCTGCAGCGGGGAAAGATTCACAGAGATGGGAATCGGTGTCAGATTTCGCTCCTGCCAGAGTTTATTTTGTGTACACACCTCTTCCAGCACCCATTTCCCTACGTTGCTAATCAATCCAATATCTTCAAGCACAGGAATAAACTCTACAGGTGAGATCATTCCAAATTCCTGATCCTCCCATCGCAGCAAGGCCTCTGCCCCGATGATACGCTTTGTCACCAGATCCACTTGCGGCTGGTAGTAGACAAAGAATTCTTTTTTATCGGCGGCTCTGTGTAAACGACTCTCCAGTCTCAGCCTTCGATTAAATCGCTCACCCATCTCCGGTCTAAACGCCCTCACTTCACCCCGCCCACTCTCTTTGGCATGGAACATCGCTGTATCCGCAAGTTGAATGAGCCGATCTGTATCCGTAGCATCCTGTGGAAATATGCAGGTACCAATGCTGACGCTCAGATGTATAACATGTCCATTTATGACATAAGTGGTGGTTAATTCACGTTGAATTTTTTCCACGATCACATCGGCATCTTGTGGCGAAGTGACATCTTCAATAAGGACTGTAAACTCATCCCCGCCCATTCTTCCAACAGTGTCATCAGTGCGCACACAACAGAGCAACTTTCCAGAGACCTTGCACAACAACTCGTCACCGACGGCATGCCCCAGACTGTCATTGATCACCTTGAACTTATCAATATCGATAAACAGAATGACAATAAGCGTCTCTTTTCGTTTGGCCCGCTTGATTGCCTGATCCAGGCGGTCTTTAAACAGTGTCCGGTTGGCCAGCCCGGTTAACCCATCATGGTAGGCCATGTGCTTGATTTCATTTTCAACCGTTTTGCGTGTGGTGATATCGTGAAGCAATATCAATTTTGAAGGGTAACCATTCCAACTGGTCTCTGTAATATGCGCCTCGGCTATCCCCCAGAGATTGGCCTCACAGTGAACGTCTAACTCAGTCCGTCCGCTATAGGGCACTGAGGTGAGTCGCTTGTTGGTTACAACCCCATCCTCTTCAAGATCCAGCATCACCTGCGCTGCAGGATTACTGAACAAACAGCGGTCATTCGTATCAAGAATGATCATTCCCGTTGGATTGAGCATGACCAGACTGAGGAAGTTCTGTTGCGCATTTAACAGATTCTTCTCAAGCACATTCCGTTCAGCAATCTCTTCTTCCAGCTTGTTGGCTGAAAGCTCTGCTTTCTTCTTTTCTTCAATCAATGCCCGGGTTGTCTCAGTTACCCTGGATATAGCCCCTTTAACCATGAATACAAAAACAATAATCATGAGGGAAAACAGAATCACCATGGCTGATTTAAAATGCTTCTCTTGCGCCACATTCTCTTCGATAATCAGCGAACAGACCTGTGATACGTTTAGAATGCTATCAATAGCCTGCGTGGCAATGGCCAACCATTGATCGCCCGTAATGGTATAAGATGCAGTCAGTGAATTAGCATAGAGCTCCTGCCTGGCTACCGCGTACTCACCTGATATGGCCTTGTCCATTTGCTCGATGGCATCAAGCAGTCTTTTATCAATTCCAGCTTCATGTCTTATCCGGCGGATGTGCCCTATATGCTCCTCAACAACCGAATGAAACTGATTGAGTTCATATCGGGAACTCTCTGTAAGGGGCGCTTGCGTCAAGATATGCCTTGCCAGTAATGCACGCTCACGTCCGGCATACTCACTGAGGAGCCAAACCCAATTTCGAATGGTCCAGTAAGCACCATTTTTTACGGGCGCCTCAATCATGGCGGTTGACAGAAAATTTCGAAAATGCTGTTCATGGTTAATGGTTTCAGTCAATGAGTCGAACCATTCACCCGGGGGGAATGAGCCACCTTCTCCGAGAATCCTTTTATCAGCACGCTCACGCGCACTGCGCTTCAGCTCACTAACCTCTTCGACATGCTGCAGTCCCATACGAAGAATAAAGTTTTCTGGGAATTTCTTCACCAGTTGGCTGGCCAATAAAACAGCCCGATCAAATTTAATATCACCCTGTTGCCGAAGTGCGTAGATGTGTTCAAGCTTCTGGCCTATATCGGACGGGGCTACCGGGCCACTCAGAAGGGCTAATGTGTAACCACGCTCCTTTGCACGGATATTCGACGCATCCATGAGCTGGACAACAGCCTGACTGGCCTCGGCTCTGGCTGCCGAGGCATAAAAATCATCCCAGGCCCGCCAAGTTGACTGTATGGCGAAAAACAGCAGGGCCAATGCCATGAGAACAATGGTTGCCGTAATGATGCGATAGGAATCATTCGTGCGTTTTTTTAAGAATCGATACAACAACTTATACAGCTCCCACGCTCTAACCGGAGTACCCTGTGACCCAATGAATCAATTAAGCAACACACCTGTAAACACAGGCGATTCAGAGGTAATATTTGTGTTAACTAATGGTTTACATTCTGGTATATTTATAGGTTACAACATTAAAGCAAGTTTATAGTTTAAAAGCCATTTTATGGCTAATAGCACGACTGTCAACGTATTTCACCATGTTAACCCACAGTTTACACTGGAAAGGCGAATGCATAATTTTGGTAAGCGACTCACCAGCATCCTGGACAAAAGCCCGATAACCATTACTGATATCGCCAAGGCGCTGGGCGTTTCCCGCCAAGCTGTTTACAAGTGGATCAAGTTCGGCGGCATCACCGATGACAACACGAACAAGCTGGCTGAACTGCTCGAGGTTAATCCGGCCTGGCTACGCTTTGGCATTGATGGCCCCTCAGTCAGGAACCGGGAGAATGATTCATCTGATAAATGGGATATTGCACGGGGCGCGCTAATAGAAAGACTCATCAAGAGCGAGCATTCGTTGCGGGTAACGCACGATATTGCCAAGGTGGCAACCTGGGAATACTCACTCGCCAATGACAGAGTAACCTTTAGTGACAGGATGCAGCGTCACTTTGGTCTGCCCCTCGCAAATGAACAGCCCTACAGCCGCAAGCAATTTCTTGAATTGATTCATCCTGACGACAGGGAAGCCTTCAAAAAAAACCTGGTTGATCTGATACTAGGCGCACCGGAGAACCAGAGCGAGATACGCCTCATCCTCCCGGATGAATCAATCCTTTGGGCTACGGCATGGACCATTCGTAACGAGGACGCCAATCATCAGTGCCTGGGCCTTTTTGGCGCACTACAAAATATCACGGACAGGAAGCAAGCAGAATGTGCTCTTAGGATGAGCCAGCAAAATCTGGTTGAGGCGCAACGGATTGCCCACCTGGGCAGTTGGGAGTGGACTATTGCCGACGACACGGCACGATGGTCCGATGAGATGTATCGTATCTTTGGGGTAGAAAAAGAGCACTACACACCCAGCTATCCCAGCTTTTTAAACATGCTGGAACCGACCGACAGAGATGATCTTATCCAGTGCCTTGGCAACCCGCGAAATTCAAATGACAATGAGAAAACCAGACGCGAGTTTCAGATCAAGACCCAAGACGGATGCGTGAAATATATCCAGATAGATGGGATTATACACTGTGATAAGTTCGGCACACCGGTGCGTATGGTAGGCAGCGTACTGGATATCACCAAGCGAAAAATATCAGAACTCGAACTTACGCAAAACAAGCATTGGCTGCAACAAATAAAAGACACCCTACCCATCGCCATCAGTGTCAGCAATTCACAAGGCGTGATATTGGATTGCAATCCCTACGGCGCAGCACTCTTTGGCTACACTGCACCTGAAGAGGCTATCGGTCGATTAGCCTTTGAGCACTATGCAGATACCGAGGACCGGACCAGATTAACCGAAACACTAAAATCAGGCATTGTCACAGATCATCACGTGCTGCTCAAACGACTGGATGGGGCTTTTTTTTGGGGTGCAGTATCCGCATCCATGATTATAGAAAATAATGAAGAGCGTATATTCGTAGCAATAAAGGATATAACCCTTGAGAAGCGCATAAAAAACGCATTAAAGGAGAGCGAAAGAAGGTATCGATCTTTATTCGAACTAAACCCCAATGCTGTATTTGTAGAAACAATCGCCGGTGAAATACTGGATTGTAACAATCGCGCTTGCGACATGTATGGCTATACAAAAGATGAGTTCATGAACCTGAATGTAAGGGATCTTATTCCGAAAGAGATCGCCGCTCAATTTGATGAAATAATAACCGACCTAATGGAAAATGGCGGATTTCAAATACAAGCCACGCAGATCAGAAAAGATGGAAGCACCTTCACTGCAGAGATCAATACCAGCCTTTTTTATATTGAGGAAACTCCAAATGTGACGGTAACGGTTACGGCTCTGGATGTTCCCTGACCATGCACTCGACCATTATGATTTAGCTGTGGTGTTTTTTAATAGCGCAAAGTACCGATAAGGTAGAAGGTAATTATTCAGTTGCACGTCTGGTTATTGATCAAGCTAACACCTGTTTCTGCACCCGCCAGTAACGATAGATAATGAGGGTATGGATCAACATGCCAGCAGCGGAGAGATAACCGATCATGCCGTCGTAATTGCCCACCACAGGAGAGAACGCGCTGGTCACATCCACATCGGTGAATGTGCGCACGACTTTGATCACAAACACAAACCCCGCATGCAAACCGATACAGTAGGCAATGTTCCCGGTTCTTTCTCTGACAACGGCGAAGAAAGCCCCCAGCCCAAAGAGGGCAAGGAATGAGTCAAATGTCGCCCACTCGCCATATTGATCAAAGGCACCGGCGAGAATCAATAAACCGCTATACCATGTCTGCGCCTCATCACCCGCAAGCGGTAACGGCTTAATAAAGTGTAAACCGGCGTAAAACAGACTGGAAAGCAGCAAGGTTGTAGCAAAACCGTGTTGTTTTCGGATCGCCCCGAACAGACCTCCGCGAAAGAAGGTCTCCTCAATAAAGCCAATCAGCAAACCACCAATGAGTGCAACCAGGGTGGTTTTAAAGAGCAGGAAGAGCAGCTCTTCAGCAGGCGGTTTTGCTACACGAACACCTAGCAACAGCAGCACTGCACTCAGTAATAATAGGATTAGAAAACCACTCAACCACCCACTCGCCAGATCCTTAATGAACGCGGAACGCGGTAGTCCATAGCCTAATCCTGGCTTATTAGCGATTGCATAGTGGCGGATAATCAGAATAAAGCCAGGAATGGCAATCAGTTTTGCCACGGTATTGATCAACTTATGCGGCCCTTTACTCATGCTCTCCTGAAACAGCACATAGAGGGGGTAGTTGATCAGCGCGCTGATCAACAGCGCGCCCAGCATGAGCAGTACAAAATAGCTAAACGCGCGCATTGATAGCGGCCACTCCAGGCATTAGGGACAGTGGTGTCGTTTCAAAGAGTGTGCATTCTACCGAAAAACACGCCTGTGGGTTAATACACGATCCTCAATACCCGCCCTGCAATTGAAGCACCAGGTTCAATTCGGTTGCTGTATAGCACCAACACTCGCCAGTAATTTCTGCAAAGTTTCGCGCTTATCCAAACCATCAGACAATGCAACCTCAGCAAGCGTTTGGCTATTATCCTTCATGATAACGCCTTGACCATTGAGCGCCTGCATCAGCCGATCCTCATCCACCTGAAATAATTGCGCCAACGTTACCACGGGGGCCTCTTCCAACGCCTTAAAGACCACACTAGGGCCAGCCTGCTGACTGAGTGTCGCACCACCCAAAAATAACCCCGTGGCCAGAATAATCGTAAGTACGCCGATCCGGGCAACACCCTGGTTAAAATATCGGCTCAATGAACTCCAGTTTGAGAGCATATGAATCAACATCACTGCCACAAAGAGCATACCCAGCCATTCATGTAGGCCTTTGACCAAGCCCTCTCCCACATGAAAAAACAGCATGCCACCACTTAATCCAATGACCAGAGCCAGGGCCCCGGCCAGTGGTGTTATGATGCGCCTTGGAAACAGCTTAACGACCCGCGTATTAATCTGACTTGTCATGATAACTTCCCCTAAATGATTAAGGGCAGCAGTGTAATGCTCGCTGTTTTCCTGGATATGTCTGCTGTGTAATAAATTGTAACGGCTTTTTTCTGCTATCTTGAATCACACGCCAGACACTGAATGCACCCCAACCAAACAGGACATTTTTTGGAAAGACCCCATTCACAACTGATTATTCAGCTTTTGTTATCAGCATGCCTGATCATCGCATCGCCACTATACGCCGATGAACTCAAGCCCTTCACCAGTGATGGTTGCAGCGCATTTCCTGATGGCACACTGCAACAGCAATCACTCTGGGTTAACTGCTGCATTCGCCATGACTTGGCCTACTGGCAAGGGGGTACTTATGAACAGCGCGAGCAGGCTGACAAGGCCTTACAGTCCTGTGTTGCCCAGGCGGGAGAAGATCAGATTGCTGATGTGATGCTGGCAGGTGTAAGGGTAGGCGGCTCACCTTATTGGCCTACACCCTTTCGCTGGGGCTATGGCTGGTCTTTTGGTCGAGGCTACAAGCCATTGACCACCGAAGAGCGGGGGTTGATTCAAGCACAACTGAAACAGCTTCAGCTGCTGCTCGAATCACTTAGCCAGACATTAAACCAAGACCTGCCCCAGTAGTACATATTGCCATGTTAAGTGGTCCCAGCCATGGACTCTAGCAGCCGGACGAGCTCATCCACTTCCTGTAAAAATCCTTCGATATCCTTTGCCTTGAGGCGTTTTTCAAAGCGATAAACCAGTAGATCACGACCACGCGCCTCAACAACCAGATCGGGATGAGACATAAAGAATTGTTGAACAGACTCAATGAATAGCGCTCGGCAACGCACCGCATCTGCCACCAGCACATTATAAGCCTGGCTGAATGCCCTATTCTCTTGGAGCATGAGCGGCGCAAAACCAAACCGCTGCGCTACATTTCGCATGTGACTGCTTGCGGGGCTGATATCAAAATCAGGCAAAACAACCGCCGATTGCACGCGAACCACGGTCTGATTCCTGCGTTCAATATTGACCTGGTCATCTATTGCCGGCTGTTTTTTAAATCCCTCACCCGCCGCCGTTGCGTCAAAACTATAATCGAACACCTCGACCGCTCTGCCTGAACGCATTCCCGTCATCCGGTTACCAATCTCAGATTGCCCTTGTAGCAGCAGATCAAAACCCAAAGCCTCCCATTCTGCCGGCATGCGCTGAAGCCCGGAGGTAAAATCAAAGCCCAGGCGTTTCGCCGTTGCCGCCAAATTATTACCGCGCTGCATCTCTGTATAGATGCCCGCCACAATAATCAACGCGATAATGATCAGGATTGCGACTTTAGTCATATATTCTTTTCCTATAGAGAATATCGGATCCCCCCGACGTTCTATCACCTTCAACTAAGATACACTATCTCAAAGAGGAGACGCAGAAAGCCACCGTGATCGAGACACTGCAACAATTTTTAACACTGCATTCACGCATACTGGTCGTGACAGGTGCGGGCTGCAGCACTGACTCGGGTATTCCCGATTATCGAGACCACGCGGGCACCTGGAAGCGCAGCAAGCCAATCTTGTTTCAGGAATTTATGCGCAGTGAAGCGGTTCGCCAACGCTACTGGACGCGCAGCTATCTCGGGTGGATTCCATTTAGCCAAGCCGCCCCCAACAGGGCGCATTGGGCGCTGGCCAATCTGGAGTCTCAGGGAAAGATCTTTCAACTGGTCACCCAGAATGTGGACGGCCTGCACCAGAAAGCCGGAAGCCAGCAGGTCATTGATCTGCATGGAAATCTGAATGAACTGGTTTGCCAAACCTGCGGTGAGCGGGAATCCCGAGGCTGGATGCAGGAAAAACTCGCCTCACTGAATCCGGTTATCACCCACCTCGCCGCCACCCTGGCCCCCGACGGGGACGCCAACCTGGAAACCGACTTCAGCCAGACCATCGTCCCCGACTGTCCCATCTGTGGCGGCATACTCAAGCCCGATGTGGTCTTCTATGGTGAGCAGGTCCCTCGCCCACGTGTTGAGGCGGTCTATGCTGCACTCCATAAATCAGATGCGGTGCTCGTTGCCGGCACCTCGCTGATGGTCTTTTCCGCTTTTCAGTTTATCCGTGAGGCGACTCGATTAGGTAAGCCTATTGTGGCGGTGAATCAGGGAAAAACCAGGGCCGATGATCTTTTTACCTTAAAAGTGGAACAACCTGTCGGAGAAACACTCTCCGCGCTCGCCGCCAGCCATTAGACCTTCTGAAAAAAATTGCCTTTCTTGTCAACCGATTCTCCCCCTGTGCGTTAAACAGTGTGAACAACCAACAAACACAGGGAACATGGACATGAAAAGAATCGCTAAACTCATCATTGGCAGCACACTATTGACCCTCTGCTCAACCCCTCTACTGGCAGAAGACCGCGGAGACCGGACCGAAGATCGGCTTGACCAGCGTGGCGATCGGATTGAAGATCGCCTGGACAACCGGGGTGACCGCATCAATGATCGACTCGACAATAAGGGTGAACGCATCAATGATCGACTGGACGCCCGATCAGATAGGGCCGCGGCCAACGGCAATGACAAACTGGCCAACCGACTGGATCGCAAAGGTGATCGGATTGAGAACCGCCTGGACCACAAAGGCGACCGGATAGATAATCGTCTGGATAGAAAGGGCCAGCGTATTGACAATCGACTGGATCGAAAGGGTCAACGCATCAATAACCGGATAAGCAGGCGCTAAGCCTCACCGCTTGCGGACCCGGCGATCATGCCGGGTCCGATGATCAGTCACTGCAAACGAGGTTTTACCCTGGAACAGCAACAGGCTCTGGACAATTTTCTCAGCGGCGTAGAGCGCCGGGCGTTTCGTATGGCCCATGTTGCCACTGGCAATCATGACGACGCCCTGGAGCTGGTACAGGATGCCATGTTCAAATTGGTTAAACAGTACCGTCATCGTCCTGAGACCGAATGGGGCCCACTGTTTCAGCGGATTCTTCAGAGTCGCATCCAAGACTGGTATCGTCGCAGCAAGGTGCGGCACCGATGGATTGACTGGTTCAGACCCCCGGCATCAGACGAACAAGCGGAAGACCCGATTCAGACCGCACCCGATCCACGCGGAAGAACACAGACAAGCATTCTGCAAGGAGAAGAGACACTGCAACAATTAGAATCCGCTATCAGACAACTCCCCCTTCGACAGCAGCAAGCCTTCCTGCTACGAAGCTGGGAAGGCTTGCCTGTGGCCGATACAGCACACGCCATGGGTTGCTCTGAGGGCAGTGTCAAAACGCACTATTCCCGTGCGATCGCTACGCTACGTGAACGACTTGAGGGTTACTGGCCATGAACACCAATGAAACGCAGAACAACGGCACTGACAGCCTGGAACAACGCGCGTCTAAAGTACTGGACCAGGGTGTTGATGATCTTGACGAGCTAACCTGCATCCAACTCTCTGCAGCGCGCAAACGCGCGCTTGCTCAACCCGTTAGATCGTGGAACTGGGGTATACCCGCAGGATTAGCCACAGCCGTAAGCGCCATCCTGGTGATCGCGCTTTGGTTCGGCGCGCCAAGTGACTCACTTCCCAACACGCCACTGGATGATCTGGAACTGCTCACCACCACAGAGTCTCTGGATCTGCTGGAAGAGTTTGAATTTTACCAATGGCTGGATGCAGAAGATGTTGTGGCGGGTTAATGCAATGGCAGCACTGTTGTTAATAAGTAGCCCTATTGATGCTGAAGAACTGCCTGATGCAGAGTTACTGGAATTTCTCGCCGACTGGGAAACGGAAGATGGCCAGTGGATTGATCCCACAACCTTGGAACAGGCGATTCAACTGCACGATGCGGCAGCAAGAGAGGTCGAGCATAATGATTAATCACGGACCACGAATCTTGCTTGCCCTCATACTGCTTGTGCTGACCATGCCTGCTATAGCGGCAGAGCTAGACTGGGACCAACTCAGTGCAGAAGAACAACGTATCCTGAAACCTTTCGGCGACCGATGGGAAACGTTATCGGACGAGCGCAGACAAAAACTGCAAAAAGGTGCCCAACGCTGGCAAAACATGACCCCCGAGCAGCGGCAACAAGCCAAGCAGAGGATACAGACCTGGAAAAAACTCTCACCTGAAGAGCAGGCCAGCATTCGGCAAAAGTACCAAGCCTTTAAGAAGTTGCCACCCGCCCAGCAAGAACGCATCCGCAAGCTCAGAGAACGTTTTCAACTGATGCCGCCAGAGAGACGAAAAGCACTGCGCGAGCGCTGGAAAAACCTTTCTGCAGAAGAGCGCGCGCAGGTCAAACGACGCCTGATCCAGAGACAGAGAAGACGGGAATAAACGAACCGGAGTTGTTCTGTAAAGTGTAAAGAGTGGCCACCGGGCTGATAGGCCGGTGGCCATGATCGCGTTTAGGCAATCCACCGATTATTATTCATAGCGATCAATCAATAGACGCACCAGACCACTGCGAACAATATCAGCACGCTCAAAGTGGTGGATATAAACATCCGGCAACCCCCTCACCCGTTCAATGGCATCCGCCAATCCATTGGGCCCCCGGATATCACTCTGAGCCACGTCACCATTAATCACCACCTTGCACCCCTCACCGATCCGCGTCAGAAACATCTTCATCTGTGCCGGTGTTGTGTTCTGCGCCTCATCCAGCACGACAAACGTATTACGACCGAAGGTCTTGCCACGCATGAAGGCGAGTGGTGCCGCCACAATACGACCATGACGAAGGGCATACTCAACCGCGCCCGATCCAAGCCGTTCATTCAGGATATCCCTGAAGGCATCAATGTAGACGGAAAACTTGTCATCAACACTGCCGGGTAAAAAGCCCAGACTTTCCCCAGCCTCCACCGCAGGCCTCGTCAATATAATCTGCTCAATACGCCCAGACTCCATGGCCTCTGCCGCCAGCGCAGCCGCACAATAGCTTTTTCCGGTGCCGGCCGGACCGGCACCAAAGGTCAGGCAGTGTTGCTTGATCGCCTGGACATAGCGCTGCTGAGACTCGGTACGCGGCTTGAAGGGTTCTCGTGACCGCTGCGGGGAATAGGCGGTGTTAAGTTGGTGATACTGAGCATTTAGCTCAACAATATTGGGGGCTTCTTGGTAGGACCTTCTTTTTGAGGATCGGTTGCGGTTCTGTCGCTCTCGCTTCGTTTCAGGTTGTCTCTGCTGATTCGCTAAACGTCTTGCCTGAGCTTTTTTCGCCATCGTTTCGCTCTCTCCTTCTGCTTATAAACAGGTATTTGATCGCAGGGCCGACTGAATAAAACCTGTTGTGTTCAGCAAACCTTGCTACCAAACCAACTCCCGAGAACCAGGTCACCGGAATTGCCCCTAAGGTATACAGATCGAGAATTACAGTAATGTGAATAATCGACGATAGACTTGTAACAGGCTGTTATTACCACTTCTTTCACAATGTTAATATCCGCTTAATGAATGATATTTATCATTACTCTTTTTCACCAAACAGGCGAACATAAAGCTTATCGGCAGAGTGTACATCTGAGACCAAAAGACATTGATTTAACCCGCTAACAGGAAGCAGGCTGTGGATAGAAAAACGGATATGACTGAGGCCGCAACGCTCTCTATTGCCATTGTTGGCTCGGGAGGCAGTGGTGCGGTCACAACGGGAAAAATACTCCTGGAGGGTATTGCCCGGCATGGCCTGTATGCATTGATGTCACGCTCATCAGGTCCACAAATCAGGGGAGGTGAATCCGCCGTTATGCTACGCATTGGCCAATCATCGGTGGATGCGCTGGATGATGACTTCGATATCCTGCTGGCGCTGGATTGGCTTAATGTTGAGCGCTTCAGCGATGAGATTCCGGTGACTGAAGAGTCGCTGATCCTGCATGATCCAGATAAAGGGGATCTGCCGGCGGTATACGCTCAGATGACTCACCGACATGTTGCCCGGCCGCTCGAACAACTTGCAAAATCGATTGAGAATGGCCGGGCCAATATGGTGGGGCTTGGTCTGCTCGCCAATCTGATCGGATTGCCACTGGCCGTGGTTAATGCTGCCGCCCATGACATCCTGAAGCATAAGGGTGAAGTCGTTTTACAAGCCACCCTGAGTTGCATTGAAACTGGCTATGCCCAAACACCTGACGAGACCCTGGTCCTACCTTTATCAGCACCCGAGGCTATCACCGAACGCTGGAATATCAGTGGCAATGAAGCCAGTGGCTTTGGTGCCCTGCAAGGCGGTGTTCGTTTTGTGGCCGCTTACCCGATCACCCCCGCCAGTGAAATACTGGAGTGGCTGGCACCCAACCTGGAACAGACAGGTGGCAGTCTGCTACAGGCTGAAGACGAGCTGGCCTCAATCAATATGATCATTGGCGCCTCCTTTGGTGGAGTACCCTCATTAACCGCCACATCGGGTCCGGGTCTCAGCCTGATGATGGAGGGTCTTGGGCTGGCTGTCGCCAGTGAAACGCCCGTGGTCGTTGCCAATGTGATGCGGGGCGGCCCCTCCACCGGCATCCCCACTAAATCCGAACAATCAGATCTGAATCTGGCCCTTTATGGATTTCATGGCGATGCGCCGCATATCGTGCTTTCAGCACTATCGATTCGGGACTGTGCCTTCACCACTCAGTGGGCCGTCAAGCTGACAGAAACACTTCAGGCCGTGGCCATCGTCCTCACAGACCAATCACTGGGGCAAGCACGGGCTGTGATAGCGCCGCCCAGACAACCCGCACTGGAAGGAAAGCGCAAATTGGCGGGAGATACTGATCACTATCAGCGCTACGCCCTGTCTGATGATGCGGTCTCTCCCATGGCCATTCCAGGTAATGCACACTGCATCTATACCGCCGATGGATTGGAACATAATGAGCAGGGTACACCCTCTGCCATGGCAACAGATCATCAGCAGCAACTGGATAAACGTCGTCAGAAGCTGACTCAATTTGAATACGGTGATGACTGGGCCGAGGTCACAGGCGACGGGGAGATCTGTCTGATCACCTGGGGCTCAGCCACGGGGGCCACTCGTGAAGCGGCCCAGCGGCTGAGCCAGGCCGGCTTACCGACGAAAACCCTCGCCGTAAGACTCCTGGCACCCTTCTCCACGGAGCGGTTCAAACAAGTGACCGCGCATGCCAAACAAATCCTGGTTGTGGAGCAGAATCATGGTGGACAGTTTTTCGAGTATCTGAATGCCCAAAGGGTACTGCCAGGCCATGCCCATTCGTTGGCTCAACCTGGCCCACTACCGCTTCGTCCCAATGTCATCTATAACCGCGTAATGCAAGGACTCTGAGATGCATGGCCCTCCTCCAGAACAGCTATTGAAGGCGAAAGATTACAAGTCAGATGTGAAACCGATCTGGTGTGCCGGGTGTGGCCATTTTGCCGTATTAAGCGCTATCACCAAGGCATTGGCCCATCTTTCATTGCCGCCGGAGCAGGTGGCGCTGGTTTCAGGAATCGGTTGCTCCTCACGACTCCCGGCTTATACCCATGTTTACGGTTTTCATGGCATACACGGCAGGGCCTTGCCAATCGCTACCGGGCTCAAGGTGGCTCGACCTGATCTTACAGTACTGGTGACGGGGGGCGACGGCGATGGGTTTTCTATTGGCGGCAATCACTTCATGCATGCCTGCCGAAGAAATCTCGACCTAACCTATATCGTAATGGATAACGAGGTCTACGGAATGACCAAGGGTCAGGCCTCACCTACCACTGACCCCGGCTGGGAACAGAGTAGATTAACGCCCCATGGAACCGGATTACCCAGCTTCAACCCGGCGGCAATTGCGCTGGCAGCAGGTGCAGGATTTATCGCCCGGGGCTTCTCAGGTGACCCCACCAGTCTGACCGACCTGCTGATCCAGGGCATACAATACCCAGGATTCAGCTTTATCCATGTCCTGAGCCCCTGCGTTACCTATCACCCGGAACAGAAAGCGTGGAAGAAAACGGTGCACGAACAGAGTCAGAGCACTACGGCTGATCCGGTGGTTGCTGCACAACGCATTCAACAAAGCGACAGGATGGCAACCGGGCTCATCTTTAAAGCGATATCACAGGTTCAACAACAGCAACATCCAAGCAAAAATATCAGCTTGGAACAGATTTCGCGACAATTTGTCACACACACATAGTCACAAAAAAGGCCCTTTTTCACAGGGCCTTTTCTATTAAGCGCGCACTATTTAGCCAGTGATGCGCTCGTATTTCTCCATCAATTCTTCAGGAGTTTCCTCATGATCAGGATCCTTGGGAATACAATCGACCGGACAGACCTCAACACATTGCGGTTCATCGTAGTGACCCACGCACTCGGTACATAGCTCAGGATTGATCACATAGATCTCATCGCCTTGTGAGATTGCCCCGTTAGGACACTCCGGCTCACACACATCACAGTTGATGCACTCGTCAGTAATAATTAATGCCATAAAAAACTCCTGAAAGAGGACCCTTACCTCTATACCTAGTAAAACTATGCCGATTGGCTACCGTTTAGCGCCTCGACCACGAGGGGATGCACGAACTCTGACACATTCCCCCCCAAGGCTGCAATTTCCTTCACCAGACTTGAGGAAATATAGGCGAACTGTTCAGCTGGGGTCAGAAACATGGTCTCTACCTCTGGAGCCAAACGCCGATTCATTCCTGCCAACTGAAATTCATACTCAAAATCTGATACTGCCCGTAATCCACGCAATATCACATCTGCTTTACATTGACGGGTAAACTCAACCAGCAGCGTATCAAACTCAATAATCTCAACTTTGTCCACACCGGCCAGCACTTTATTGGCCAAATCCACTCGCTCACTCAAGGTGAACCGGGGTTTCTTGCCTGTACTTGCAGCTACTGCCACGATGACTTTATCAAATAACTTTGCAGCGCGGTGTATCAGGTCGGTATGACCATTAGTAATGGGATCAAATGTGCCTGGGTAGATTGCAATGGCCATATCAATGTCCTGCTTATTCAACCGCCGGTCGATACAAACTGCCAGAGCGATCAATCAACTATTAAAAGTAGGGTAATAAAACTCTCAGCTGCCAAAACAGGAAAGCGATCAGTTACCCCGTAAAAGACTAAACCCATAAACAGCACTTAGCCTAATTAATTCCCCAGGGAGCGAGATAATAGTATCAGATGTGACAATGTCAAATGAGAAATCTCATTTTCACACTATTTTCTATCGAGTGTAGAGTGCGTAAGCCACTTGACCGGCCTTTTTCTCTTTAAGCGCCTGCCAATGTGCCGGTATTTTAGGCATAGGCCCATTCAGGTCCCATTCCAGATAGATACGAGGGTTATTCGCCAACCAGCCATTTTGATCTAATTTCAGACAGCATTCACTGAGTAGTTGATCGGCAAATGGCGGATCAAGAAAAACAATATCGAAGGCCGTGGCCTTCTGCTCAAGCCAGCTTAAGGCATCACCCTGCTGAAGAGAGAGCTGCTCCAATCCCAATAACTGTTGATTGTCCTGTAATTGGCGAGCCACCTTGGGATTATGCTCAACAAGCGTGACATGGCGGGCACCGCGTGATGCCGCTTCAAAACCGAGCGCACCACTTCCGGCAAACAGATCCAGACAGACCGCACCGGGCAATATAGGCTGTAACCAGTTAAACAAGGTTTCACGGGTACGATCCGAGGTTGGCCGAAGCCCCGGACTATCTGGAAAAATCAAGCGACGTCCTCGGCACTCACCCCCCACAATCCTGATCTGGTTTGTGGGACTGGGCCGCTTGCCTCGTGATTGGCCCGCCTCAGTTGACCGGCTTCTGCTCATTACCAACCACAACGGTGATCAGGCTATCGGGTTGAATCCGACGCTGAAACGCCTCGCGTATTTGTTCACGGGTTACGCTATTGATGTTGTCGACGAATACATTCAGATAATCCAGGGGGAGATCATAGAAGCCGAGCATCGCCAGATATTCTAAGATCTTGCTATTGCTGGCGATACGCAGCGGGAATCCACCCGTAATATTCTGTTTCGCGGCCGTCAGCTCAGCTTCGGTTGGTCCCTGCTCAACAAACTTTGCCAAAGTCTCGCGGATAACAGCGAGCGCCTCTTGCGACTTGGCATTCTGTGTTTGTGCCCCAATCAGGAACGGCCCACTTCTTCGCATCGGGGAAAAATAACTATAAACACTGTAGGAGAGACCGCGCTTCTCGCGTACCTCTTCACTCAACAGAGAGACTAATCCACTGCCGCCAAGGATATGATTACCGACATAAAGTATGAAGTAATCCGGGTCGCCACGATAGATTCCAGGCTGCCCCATCAGGATATGTGACTGACTGGAGGGGAACGGTATAGCCTGTTTAATCTCAGCCTCAAGCGCCTTTACTGCGGGTAGTTCAGGGGCGCGTTCACCCGCCTGGAGCCCGCCCGTGACAAGCTCAGCCAAACGTTCGGCCTCTTGCCTATCCACTGCCCCGACAATTGCCACAACGGCATTCCGCGCCACATAAAAGCGCTGATAGTGGGTTTGCACGTCCTTCCGGGTGATAAGTGCCAGGGATGCCTTATCGCCCTCAATGTGAGAGGCATAAGGATGTTCCCGAAACAGCGCCTTCATAAAGGCTTTTTGCGCCACTGTTCCTGGTGATTGCTCGTCATGACTCAAGGAGGTCAGCATCGCCTTACGGTTTCGCTCCAGCGCCTCTACCTCAAAACGGGGTGCGCCCAACACCTGCGATACCGTATCCATTGTGGTGGTGAGGGCCTTTTTCTCCGTCAGGCTACGCACGCTTAGCCAGGCCATGTCACGATGGGCACTGACACTCATTTCAGATCCGACGCTGTCGAGTCGCTGCGCGATCTGGTCAGCACTCCACTCACCTGCACCCTCTTCCAGCAAGGCACTGGTGAGATAGGCTACACCCGCTACTTTGTCTCGCGCACTCCCCGCATCAAATACCACACGCAGATCCACCATTGGCAACTCCGGCGCTGCAACATAGAGTACCCTTGCGCCTTTACTGGTCTGCCAACTCTGGATATCTGGCCCTGCCCAGAGTTGGCCGGAACAGACGGCAATCAACAACACTAACCACCTGAAGCTCACTCGTTTAACCTCCATGACGACCACCTGTAGCACGACGTACTGGCTTTACATTGTCCATAGGCAATGGTTCCAATTGAGTAATCGTCAGATTATCATCCACCAGATAGCGCTCGGCTACCTCGCGTACCTGTTCGGGTGTCACCTGCTTCAGTGCAGCGACATACTGATCGATCAAGCGCCAATCCAGACCCACTGTCTCCAGCATGCCAATTTCCATCGCCTGATAGAACACAGAATCCAGCTCGAATACCTTTGAGGCAATCACCTGAGTGCGCACACGATCAAGCTCTTCTTCAGTGACCAACTCGCTGCGTAACCGAACGATCTCCTGACGTAATGCAGATTCCAGTTCCTGCATGGTCCGTCCCTGAGCCGGCGTACCATCGATCAGCAACATGCCAGGAAGCCGGGTAAAAGCGTTGTACTCAGCTCCGGCTGAAACGGCTATCTCACTGCCTCGAACCAGATGCTTACTGAACCGTGCACTGTTGCCACCATCCAACACCGCCACCAGCATCTCCAACGCATAGGGCTCCCAACGCTTCTCTGCCGTTGTCACTGCCGGGGTTTTAAAGCCCATGATCATATAAGGCTCATTGGCTGGCACCTTGACTACAGAGCGCGTCTCACCTTTTTGCTGCGGTTCTCGCAGGGGCTTCAACTTAGGGATAGCCTCCCGTTTCAGGGGGCCAAAGTATTGCTTTGCCAGGCTAAACACCGCTTCTGGTTTTACATCACCCACGACCACCAGGGTCGCATTGTTCGGTGCATACCAGAGTCGGTACCAATCAGCGAGATCCTCTATCTTCATATTTTCCAGATCATTCATCCAACCGATAACTGGATTGGCATACGGCAGACTCCGATAGGCCAGTGCAGAAAACTGCTCATACACCTGACCCGTCGGCTTGTCTTCTGTGCGTAACCGACGCTCCTCTTTGACCACCTCAATCTCTTTGGCAAATTCATCTGCCGGCAAGGTGAGATGCCGCATGCGATCGGCCTCTAGCTCCAGGGCAATCTCCAGGCGATCGCTGGACATGGTCTGGAAATAGGCCGTGTAATCTCGACCGGTAAAGGCGTTTTCGGTACCCCCATTCTGGGCAATGATGCGCGAAAATTGTCCGGGAGGATGCAGCGCTGTCCCCTTAAACATCATATGTTCCAGGGCATGAGAAATACCGGTAATACCATCCGGCTCGTAGGAAGCACCGACCTTGTACCATACCTGAGAGACCATGATGGGTGCACGATGGTCCTCCTTCACAATAATCTTCATACCGTTATCGAGCATCGTTTCCTGCACCCGGCTCTCTGCCAGAACAGCATTGGAAAGCAGTAGTATGGCTGTGACTAGTAGTAATCTCATAGTGTGTCCCACAACACCCTTTGCTCTCTGATTGAGCTAGAGGGATAGGTTGATTCCTCGCAAAATGTTACGATCTGACTTTAACACTTATACCCGGACGGCAAGTCATTTTTTCAATGTTGTTACCTTGACTCGTGTACCGGGATTCCACTTAAGAGACAAAACGTATTGCCATCAGTTCAATGGCATACTGGATTAACCAGCATGTTTGGATTTGGAAAAAAGAAGTCACCTGAATCTGCACCCATAGATGTGGTTGCATCTGAACCTGAGGTAAAAACCGGGCTCTTTTCCCGACTCAAAAACCGACTGGTCAAGACACGCAGCAACCTGACAGATGGATTGGCCAATCTGGTTCTGGGCCGTAAAACCATCGACGCCGATCTCTTGGAAGAGCTGGAAACACTGCTACTGATGGCGGATGTTGGGGTAGATGCCACTACCCGAATCATTAATGACCTGACGGGGAGAGTAAAGCGTAAAGAGCTCTCTGATCCTGATCGCCTAACTGAAATATTGAAAGATCAACTACAACAGATCCTGACTCAATGCGACAAACCCGTGCAACAGGCTGCCCCCGGCAAACCGCAGGTAATCCTGATGGTGGGTATCAATGGGGCCGGAAAAACCACCACTATTGGCAAGCTGGCCAAACGATTACAGGAAGAGGGTCAGAGCGTCATGCTTGCAGCGGGAGATACCTTTCGTGCCGCAGCAGTGGAACAACTGCAAACCTGGGGAGAGCGCAACAATATCCCTGTTGTAGCGCAACACACAGGGGCCGATTCAGCCTCCGTGATATTCGATGCCCTGCAATCTGCTACATCACGGGGCATTGATGTACTGATTGCCGATACCGCGGGCCGCCTTCACACCAAGGGCAATTTGATGGAAGAGCTGGCAAAGATAGCCCGGGTAATGAAAAAGATTGACCCAGATGCGCCCCATGAGGTGATGCTGGTCGTCGATGCAACCACTGGGCAAAACGCCCTCAATCAGGCGGTACAATTTCACAAAACAGCAGGCGTCACCGGCATTACCCTGACCAAGCTGGATGGTACCGCAAAGGGGGGAATCGTCTTCGCCATCGCTGAGAAGCTTGGCTTACCCATCCGGTTTATCGGAGTGGGTGAAGCAATAGAAGATCTACGCCACTTTGATGGTGAAGAGTTTGTTAACGCCCTGTTTTCCGAATAAAACCAAACCCAACGGCGCCAATGATCCATTTTGACAATGTCACCAAACGCTACCCTGGCGGGCATGAGGGCCTGAGTAATGTCAGCTTCCATATAGAACCGGGTGAGATGGTATTCCTGACGGGACACTCCGGGGCAGGAAAAAGCACTTTACTCAAACTGATCGGACTACTGGAACGCAGTACACGTGGTCAGGTCCGGGTCGCAGGGCGCAATCTGACCCGCCTCAGCCGCGGCCAGATCCCTTATCATCGTCGTGAAGTAGGGATGATCTTCCAGGACCACCGTCTGCTCTACGACCGAACGGTGTTCGATAATGTCGCCATGCCCTTGGTGGTTGCAGGTCTTGGACACCTGGAGATCGGCCGTCGGGTACGCGCTGCACTTGATAAGGTCGGGCTATTATCCAAAGAAAAAGAGCTACCGATTACCCTCTCTGGCGGTGAGCAACAACGCGTCGGCATCGCACGCGCTGTCGTCAGCAAACCACCCGTGGTGCTGGCCGACGAACCGACTGGCAATCTTGATCCGACACTCTCCAGAGAGATCATGTCGCTGTTTGAACAGTTCAATGATGTCGGTGTAACACTCCTGATTGCCACCCATGATCTGAATCTGATATCTCGCATGAATCGGCGGATTCTGGTGCTGGATAAAAGCCGATTGGCCAAGGACAGCGCAGCAGAGGTGCCCTGTTGATAGGCAAATCCCGTAAAACCCGCAAAAAGAGTGCTGCCAATATCTCTCCCCGCAGCACATTACGAGTCGATGTCTGGCTTATGCGTCACCTACAGGTGGCCTTGGCCAGCTTAGGCCGTCTGGTGAGAACCCCACTCTCAACCCTGATGACCATCCTGGTTATCGGGATTGCTCTGGCACTACCCTCCGGCCTCTATCTGTTGCTGAATAATGCCAAGACCCTGAGTGGCAACTGGGATGGTGCGGCCAGTATTTCGCTTTTTATGACACAGGAAACAAGCGAACAGCGGGCTGAGCAGATTGCCGAACAACTGCGTAACGATCCGGCCATTCTCAAGGTGCAGCTGATCAGCCGAACAGCGGCATTGGAGGAGTTTCGACAGCTAAGCGGTTTTGCTGATGTACTCGACTCGATCAAAGATAACCCCCTACCCTCTCTGCTGATAGTCGAACCAAGACCGGAGCATGCTGAGCCTATTCCTGCTGAAGCCCTACTCGCCAGACTCAGAAAAATACAGGAAGTGGAGTTTGCCCAGCTCGACCTGGAGTGGGTTCGCCGCTTTCATGCCATCACCGAAATCGCACAGCGTGGCGTCATGATACTCGCCTCCCTACTCGGCCTATCTGTCTTGCTGATTGTGGGAAACACCATTCGTCTGGAGATTCAGAATCGTCATGCCGAGATTGAAATTACTAAACTGATTGGTGGTACCAACGCCTTTATCCGGCGACCTTTTCTTTACAACGGGGCCTGGTACGGATTGTTTGGCGGAATATCGGCCTGGCTCATGGTCGCTGTCTCGTTGCTGCTTCTAGACAATCCGGTTGCTCAACTGGCCGGCCTTTACCAAAGCGGGTTTGAATTACGCGGCATCGACTTTAGCACCCTCATCACACTGCTTGGCGGCAGTACAGTATTGGGCCTTACAGGCTCGTGGATCGCCGTCGGCCGGCATCTCCATCAGATTGAACCCTCCTGAATTGACAAATCATAATTAACCGAGGAACCAAACCGTCCATTAGCACTCTTACACGTCGAGTGCTAAAATAGAGTGGCGCCCAATATACGAGGGTGCTAATATAATACCATACTAAACGACTAGGGTATTCTGATGACTAAACAACTTGCTATCGCGAACACATTGCCAACAGGCAGTATCGACGCCTATATCAGCGCTGCCTACCAGCTGCCGATGCTAAGTGCCGAAGAAGAGCATAGCTTGGCAGTACAGCTGCAGGAGAATGGGGACCTGGAGGCCGCACGAGCCCTTGTCATGTCCCATCTTCGTTTCGTTATACGAATTGCCAGAGGCTATTCCGGCTATGGTCTGGCACTGCCGGATTTAATTCAGGAAGGCACTGTAGGTCTGATGAAGGCGGTGCGACGCTTTGATCCCGACCATGGCGTTCGCCTGGTTTCGTTTGCCGTTCACTGGATTAAGGCAGAGATTCACGAATACGTGCTGCGAAACTGGCGCATTGTCAAAGTCGCCACCACCAAGGCACAACGTAAACTGTTCTTCAATCTGCGTAGCTCCAAGAAACGTCTCGGCTGGTTCTCCCAGGAAGAGGTAGAAGGGGTCGCTAAAGACCTTGGAGTTAAGCCCGAAACCGTTCTGGAGATGGAGAGCCGTCTGAATAATCACGATCTGGCCTTTGATGGCATCGATCAGGGTGATGACGATCAGGCCCCGGCACCTGCAGCCTATCTAGCCGACATGCGCATGGAACCCTCCCGTCAGCTAGAGATAGCAGATACCGAAGACAGCGATAAAAATCAGCTCTATATCGCCCTGGAAGGACTGGACGATCGCAGTAAAGAGATACTTCAGGCGCGCTGGCTTTCAGAGAAGAAAATGACACTGCACGAACTCGCTGATAAATACGGTGTATCGGCCGAAAGGATACGTCAGATAGAAAAAGCGGCTATGGGTAAACTTAAAGCCCATCTTGCTGCCTGATCAACACCTCCTAAAACATGAATAATATTTCATGTTTTAGGAGGGTCCTGAACACATCAAGAAAAATATTGCATCATTCCCATAAATAATATCAGGAAATAAACTTTTTACTTACAATTGAAACGGTTTTTTTTATTGATATTACATTCACTTAACCGCAATACACCCCACCATTAGCCACTCTCCGTTTTTTTCAAAACCCTGTTGACCACAGCAGGGGGGAACCGTTATGCTCACCCTTCAAATCCTTAAACAGCGGCATTTAAAGGGTTTTTGTGTAGAAGAGCGAGCCCCGGTTAGTAGCAGCGAGGGTCGCAAGAGGAAGTAAACCGGCATTAACCGACATGTTATACAGACCGATATATGTATTATTTTTCATATTTCACTCAACATATACCATAGGTTTCGCACGGTAATAATTAGAATGTATAGTAGTGATCAGCGTAGGTGACGTGATGTGCGAAAGCACCACAGCAAACGCAAGAAAAACACAACAAATCACAGACAGAGCATTGAGGAGTGATGATTCAATATGAATATTAAAAAAAGCGTAACAGCCCTGGCGATCAGCGGAGTCCTGGCATTAGGCGCAGGCCAAGCGGTATCGGCGGAGACGATCAAGGTCGGTACCTTCCTGGCGGTGACCGGAGGTGCCTCGTTCCTGGGTGATCCGGA
>NZ_VMNH01000022.1 GCF_007625115.1 Sedimenticola selenatireducens
GCGAGCATCGCCAGCACCTCCGGTGGTGGTTATGAGAACCTGGTCATTGGCACAAGCAGTGTCACCACGACCATCCTGGATCAGACGGGTTCGGATAATCCTCCGGGTGCGGAAGACACTGCAACAGTATCGATTACCGGTCCTGATACAGTACCTGAAGGCAACAATGCGACGTACACCGTGACGCTCGACAGGGCGCCAGCAAGTGACGTAACGTTGACGGTGACGCTGACTCACATCGACACGGTATCGGGTGATATCACCAGCGTGCCCGCGAGTGTGACAATTGCCGCCGGTAGCACCAGTGCTACGTTCGACGTAGGTACTTTCGATGATACGATCTCAGAGTCTGGCGAGAACTACAGCGTAGCGATCAGCCTGCCGGCAATACCCGGCGGTGGTTTTGAGAATCTGATCATCGGTACGGGTAGCAAGACTACGCAGATCGTTGATAATGATAATGCACCTGCTTCAATCAGCGGTGCAGTTACTCTACAGGAAGATACAACTTATACATTCAATATTGCTGATTTCAACTTTACCGATGCTGATTCGGGAGATTCATTACAGACCGTAAGAATTGATTCCATTCCTAATGATGGAAAACTTTACTTAAACGGCTCTGAAATAACACAACTGATGCTTGATGCGGGTGATGTAATTGTAACTGCTGCGCAGATAACCAGTAATGAGTTCACGTTTATACCTGATCAACATGAATCAGGGTCTAATGATTACTCTGCAACAGGCACTGGTGATCAATTAACTGATTATGCATCGTTTAATTTTAGCGTGAGTGATGGCATTAATTGGAGCACCTCTCCTGCAATAATGGCTATCGATGTTACGCCAGTGGCGGATGCACCAACGCTTGATGTAAATGGCACGCAGGCATCTGATGGAAGTAATCTTATTGACTTGATCAATATTCCCAGTGGAATCGGTTTAACAAAAACAGTATTTAGTAATGTAGGCGGCGGCGCATTAATGGCGAGTGATACGCTAGAGGCCTATACAGATGGACTAACAGGTGGTGTTACCACATTAGAAACACAACCTTATCGAGACGGTGGGAATGGTCCAGATAATATCCCTCAATACAGCGTCGAAGTAACTAAGGGACTGATTTATTTAGAAGCTGGATCAACGATCTCTTTTTCTGGTTATAACGATGATGCGTTACTGATTGAACTGGGTGGCAATACCTTGATTAGCACCACGGGTGATGCTTGGGGTAACTATGATACAAGCGTGACAGGCACTACTGCGAGTACGGGTGATGGTAGTGGAACAGTTACTACTGCTGGTGTGTTCACTGTACCTGATACAGGTTACTACACGCTGGAGATGTATATCTATAATCATAGTGGCCCAGGAGATCTGTCGGTAAACGTCTCTCTGAATGGTGCGCCATCGACACCACTGGATACTACTAACTTTAACTTATACACAGACATTTCTGATGTTGATAGCAATAACGGTCAACACTCTGAATTTGAGTTAACGAGTGGTTCTGATGGTGGTTATTTCCCGATCGAGCTCAATAAGGGGTACGAGGGAACACCTATTAAATTGACATCCATAGATGCAGCGCTGGTAGATGTAGATAGTTCTGAGACTCTTTCAAGTATTGTGATTTCCGCCATACCAGAAGGGGCAACGCTATCGGATGGAACTAACAGCTTTACTGCTAGCGCAGGAAACACCACTGTTGATGTCTCAGCCTGGAATCTGGATTCCCTTACATTTGCTGGTACTGCGGACACAGGTGGTGATAGTACGGTCTATACCTTAACCGTTACAGCCACTTCGCTAGAAAATGCTAATGGCGATACGGCACAAACTGTACAGCCACTTGTCATAACCGTACTTGATACGTCGCCTGTTGCAGCGAATGATTATGATGTGCTTGGTATGGGTGGCGTTGCAAATGGTAGTGTAATAACCGGTGCTGGTGGCGCTGGGGATGGCGCCGATACATTAAATACAGAAGATTCTACTGTTCAGGTTACGAGCGTTAGCGGGCAGAGCTTTTCTGGGAGTAGTCTGGCTCTGGAAGGTGACTACGGCATTCTGAATATTTCACAGGATGGTAGTTATAGTTACGCCTCAAACTTGATAGGCAGTGGCAGCGCCGGCCAAAATAACGGTGGCTGGTCAGGTGTTGCGCTATACGGTTTTGTCGGTGGCGAAACCCCAATTAATGCAAGTGGCCCTAGTGTCTTGTTGGAGGCTTCGCTGTTAGATGCTACTCATGCTGGAAACGTGAATGTCAGCAGTGGGCGCGCAGGTATCTCGGATACAAAGATTAATGCGAGTGGAGAGCAACTTGTTATAGATCTTGGTGGCCAAGTAGATTCAGCGGTTATGCGAATGAATGACTTTGGCAATAGTGATCAAGTGACTTGGTATGCTTTCAATGCAAAAGGTCAAGAGGTCGGTAGTGGCTCTCAGTTTGGTACTAATGATGATGTAACTGTTACTGGTTCAGGTCCGATTCAATATATTGTTCTTGATCAAACTTCCGGTTCTGACTCTGAGTTGCAATATATTCAATACACTGCGCTGACTATGCCAGTCTCTGATTCGTTTAATTATGTACTAAGTGATAATGATGGTGATAGTGATAGTGCTGTGCTAAATGTTGTCACGGAAAGCACGGGTAGCGGTAGTACGCCAGTTGCTAATTCTGATACTAACACGGTCAATGAGGCGGGGATCGACGGCATAGGCAGTGCGTCTTCAGCAAATACCGAAGTTGCAACAGGTAATCTCTTTGCCAATGATACTGGCTTAGATGATGGTGGTGTACGGATTACGGCGATCAATGGCGACACCAATCTTGTGAGTGGTATGAATTATATCAATACCACCTACGGCCAGTTGGCTGTCAATACCAATACGGGTGAATATATCTATACCCTTACCAGTGCCTATGGACATGATGGAACTGTAGCGGAGAATGCCAACGCAATCGAGTCATTTACCTATGTAGTTACTGATGGAAATAATGACAGTTCATCATCAGCGTTAACTATTAATATTGTTGATGATTCCCCTGTATCAGGTGGAATCATTCCGCAGGTTATTAGGCCAGAGCCTATTGATACGATACTGACTATCGTGTTCGATAAGTCGGGAAGCATGGGGGATACTGTTCTTGATGCGAATGGCGACCCAATCAGTCGATATGACTTGGCGATGCGGGGTGTTGAGGAGTTGGTTAATACCTATGACTCGTTAGGACAGGTGCGTGTCAACGTTGTGATGTTTGATGCGAATACTGTGGGCGGCGTTAGCTCATGGTTTACCAATGCTACAGATGTTTCTGACTATATTGATAACTATGGTCCTGGTGGTGCCACTGACTATGATGATCCTTTGAGATCACTTGTGGCTGATTATACTCCACCAGTCGGCTTTACACCGGATCAAAGCTTCGCGTATTTCATGTCGGACGGCAACCCGAACACATCCACCTATCAGACAGAAATTACTAACTATGAAACCACTTGGAGAGGCTGGGCTGATACGGTCTATGATACTGTCTATAGCATAGGTATTGGTGCTGGTGTGAGTAGTACATATTTGGATATGGTGGCATCTGAGAAGCCGGATGGTACTGAAAATACCATTATTATTCCTGATGAATCTCTTTTGGTTTCCCAACTCCTGGATACCATACCTCAAGTTCAGAGTGGACAGATCAGTGTCAGCGGATCAGGTTTAAACTCGTTTATTGCGGGTTCCGACCAGCCTGGACAGGTTCTCACTGTCACAATTGATAATGTAGACTACGATACTGATGCTGTGTTGAGTTCGGACTCCTATGATAGAACCAGTCCAGAGGTTTCTAATGGTGTACTCACCGTCACAACTGCACGTGGTTCAGTGCTCCAGGTAAATATGGATACCGGCGAGTATGATTATTTTGCGACTGCTGATAACAATGGTGGGAACGATTTTAAAGAAATCGTCAGAGCACTTTACGCAGATGCTGATGGGGATACCGCACAAGCTTCAGCTACTTTCCTGGTCAACCAGACAGATGGTGTGCATGAGAATGATGAAATACTTCTCTATGATTCCAGTAGCCCGATTGACGGGGGAGTTGGGTTTGATACGCTGATTATCCCAAGCAATGATGATTTGGATTTTAGTGGTATTAATAATCTGAGTAACATTGAAAGAGTTGATCTTTCCTATGGTGATCATGAGTTGATTAATCTGAGTATCAACGATGTGATTGATATGACGGATGGCAATAATCAGCTTGAAATACTAGGGGAGAATTCAGATGCCGTTTCATTGTCAAGTGTCGAATGGCAAGCGACGGGCAGTACTGTGACGCAGAATGGCCATCAATTCACCGAATACCAGGACAGTGGTTCAACGGTTACGCTCTTGATTGAGGATACGGTCAACGTCACGATTGTCTAGCTACTAACGATCAACGGTAAATAGGTGCCGAAAAAGTATCAGGGGTCGGCGATCGGCCCCTAATGCTTTTTCTATAGAGAAAATCCGGGGAAGGTGAAGCGCACGATCGTTGAGCAAAGGTGTGGAATTTGTGCTTTGCAGTGTTTAACAATTGGGTTTAATTGCGACGTATTCTTTTTTAGAGTTGGATGGTAGAATTCTCGTCACTGTTTTGTGACGAATATCAAGTTTTGGAAAGATTCAATGACGAATAAGAATATATTCAAGGGGCTTGTTGGATTTCTTGCGTGTGTGGCGGTACAGAATAGCACTGCGACAACCCTTGAACAGGCCATTCAGCAAGCATTGAATACCAATCCTGATATACGTATAGAGACCAATGAACTGCTCTCCAGAGGAGAGGATGTTGAACAGGCTAAAGCGGGGTATTTACCAAAGGTCGATATTACTGCGGGCTATGGGTATGAACGAAGCGATAACAACTCAACCCGCTCTGCTGGTTATGATAGTCGTGACCTGACACGAAAAGAGGCGGCTATCAATCTTCAGCAGATGCTGTTTGATGGTTATGCCACTGACAGTGAAGTGGAAAGGCATCTGGCTCGCCAGTCTTCTGCGGGTTATCGGGTAGCAGGAGTCAGCCAGAATAAAGCGCTCGAAACAATTGAAGCCTATTTGGACGTTCTGCAGCTGCAGGAGTTGTCGGCACTCTCTGTTGAAAATCTGGATTCTCATAAGCGGATTTTTGAACAGGTTGACCTCAGAAGCAAAGCGGGTATTGGCCGCAGTTCAGATCTGGAGCAGGTGCGCGGTAGACGTGCCTCTGCAGATGCTAGCAGGCTTTCTGATTTGGCCAACTTGAAAGATGCTGAGTCAAACTATCTGAGCATTGTTGGAGACCTTCCTAGAGATCTTGTGCCCGTTCCCTCGCTTAAAAATACGCTGCCCAAAACCCTTGATGACGCCGTTGCGATCGCCCTTAAAGAACACCCAACACTCTTATCAGCACAGGCCGATGTCCGTGCAACGCTGGCCCAAAAAGAGGCGGCTGAAAACAATTTTTACCCGCGTTTTGATCTCGAAGTAGGAAGTACCTGGGGTGAAGATCAGAATGGTGTGACAGGGGTTGATAAGGATCTCACCGCCATGGTGCGGATGCGTTACAATCTTTTTTCAGGCGGAAAGGATCGTGCCCGCCAAAGACAGACGGCCCATTTGATTAATGAAGCCAAGGAAGTAAGAAATAGAACCTACCGTCAGGTCGTAGAGAGTTTAAGATTGTCCTGGACTGCCTACGAGGCAACACAGGCTCAGTTAATCTCTTTGAAGCAACATCTGGTTTCTAGTCAAAATACCCGCGATGCCTATACGAAGCAGTTTAATATTGGTAAACGCACCTTGATTGATTTGCTGAATACTGAAAATGAAGTATTTGAAGCAAAGCGTGCCTACCTTAAAGCTAAAAAGGACAGTCTCTATTCCGAGTACCGAATTCTGGTAGGTATGGGCAGGTTGCTTAATCAGGTGAGTGTGGCTGTTCCTACAGGAGAAGGGCAAGGTGATGCAGCATTAAAGCCTTATGCTGATCTTGCGCCACAGACCGTGTTGGCAAGCGAATTTTTGGCTGATCAGGAAGCCGTTGATCAGATCGATAAGCAGATACAAACTGATGAGAAGATCGTTGCTGACATAAAGGCACAGATAGCTAGTTGGAAGCAGGCCTGGGAAACTCAGGATATGGATCGCTATTTTGCGGCCTACTCATCTCACTTTGTCCCTTCAAACGGCATGCCCCTTCAATCCTGGAAGCTTAGCAGAAAACAGGTGATTACGAAGCCAGCCTGGATTAGGCTGGAGATTGAAAGCCTGGATGTCCGTGTTGATGGTATGGTGGCCAGTGTACAGTTTATTCAGCGGTATAGTGCCAGCAATTTCCAAGATGTTGTTAATAAGCAACTTGAACTACGCCTGGAAGAGGGCACATGGGTGATTACGGCTGAGACAGTACGTTAATCGGTTCTCTCTATGGTTCGTGATATCAAGGGCACTAGTTAAAGCTGGTGCCCTTTTTTAATCGAGATTTTTATCTGCTTTACCCACCCGTATTCTTCAATAACTCGCTCTGGTTTGGCATTAGATGGGAATTCCGGAATAATACCCCCGTTTTTAAATGAAGGCATTGGGGCGCCATGTTGATATTTTTCCCCCTGCAAGGGTAGAAAAAACTGAGGACGCACCCATATTGGAATGCAGTATCTATAATAAGAAAAGATGAAGCACTGAATTAAATACACGTATTCAGTTGTTATTTGCCACTAATATCATCAAGGAATACAGATGGTTAGCGTAACGACCAACCTTCCCGACAGTGATGCTCTGGATGAGCGGGATATTCGTGTCTGGTTGGCGGGACTCTCGGTCAAGCGAAGTGCGGCTGAGATGGAGAAATTGCACGAAGCCTGCGATCTCGCCTTTGAAATTCACCGTGAAGGTGTGGAAGTAACAGGGGAGACGACCCTGCGACACGCGCTGGCGGTTGCTGAAATCCTGGCAGACATGGATCTTGATTGGGAGACATTAGCGGCAGCCATTCTTCATGATGTTCTGCCGGGTGACCAAGTTAATCTCTCCAGACTTGAAAAACTGTTTGGAAAGAGTGTTTCGCGAATGGTCAGTGACATGGCCCGTATTGGCTTTGTTTCTCGGGGTAGAGGCAGTAGCCAGCACGACAAAGAGGCGGAGCATACGGAAAACCTGCGCCGCATGCTGCTCAGTATTGCCGACGATATACGCGTGGTTTTGATTGTCCTTGCAGAACGTCTGCATATCATGCGCATTCTGAAGTCTTTGCCCGAATCGATGCGGGTTCGTGAGGCCCGAGAGACGCAACAGATCTATGCGCCTCTGGCCAATCGTCTGGGCATCTGGCAGATAAAGTGGGAGCTCGAAGATCTGTGTCTTCGCTACCTGGAACCTGAAACCTACAAAGAGATCGCCCACAAACTGGATGGTCGGCGTGCGGACAGAGAAGATTATATTGATGATGTGATCGATGATCTCCAGTCAAAGTTCTCTGAACTGCATATCAATGCTGAGGTGACTGGTCGACCGAAACATATTTATAGCATCTGGAAAAAGATGAAGCGTAAATCGGTACCTTTCGAGCAGATCTTCGATTTGCGTGCGGTGCGGGTTCTGGTTGACTCTGTGGCTGATTGTTATGCTGCCGTTGGTGTTGTGCATGGATTGTGGCGTCATATACCGGGTGAGTTTGATGATTACATCGCTACACCGAAAGCGAATATGTACCGTTCAATTCATACGGCGGTAATTGGGCCTGAAGACAAGACGCTCGAGATTCAGATACGTACCCACGATATGCATGAGCACGCAGAGCTTGGTGTGGCCGCTCACTGGCGTTACAAAGAGGGTGGAAAAAAGGGCGATGCAGAGTTTGAGCGGCGCGTATCCCTCATGCGTAACTGGATTGAGGTTAAGGATGATCCTGCCGGATCGGATGATTTTGTTGATAACCTGAAGAGTGAATTTGAATCGCGGCAGGTTTATGTACTGACCCCACAGGGGAAAGTGGTTGAGTTACAAAAAGGGGCAACCGCCGTTGATTTTGCCTATGCGATACACTCAGATGTTGGACATCGCTGCCGAGGCGCCAAGATTGATGGCAAGATCACGACACTGACACACCCGCTGGAAAGTGGCCAGCTCGTTGAGATTTTGACAATAAAAGAGGGGGGGCCGAGTCGTGACTGGTTGAGCCCTCATCTGGGTTACCTGAAGACCAGTCGGGCACGCAATCGAGTCAGACAGTGGTTTAAGCACCAGGATTATGAGCAGCACCTGCATGATGGGAAGATCAGTCTCGATCGGGAGGTCGGCCGTCTCGGCATGCCAAAGCCTGATCTGAGTATTGCTGCCAAGCGATTTAACTTTAAAAAGACAGATGATCTGCTGGCCGCAATAGGCCGGGGTGAGGTGTCTCCGATACAGGTCGCTGGAATGGGTGCTCCACACCCAATTCCTGATAAGCCGCCTACCAAGGTGGTCTCGATTACTCACCGTAAGGCAGGTAAGAAAAAAACAGGTAATAAGAGTGAGGTGGTCGTTGAAGGTGTGGATGATTTGATGACCCATATGGCTCGCTGCTGCAAGCCAGTACCCAATGATGGGATTATCGGGTTTATCACCCGCGGGCGTGGTGTAACGGTTCACCGCACAGACTGTAGCAAGATCACTCACTTGAAGGGTGATGATCAACAGCGTTTGATCGATGTGTCCTGGGCTGAGGAGGACTCATCAAACGTCTACCCTGTGGATATTCGGATAGAGGCGACAGACAGAAAAGGGTTGCTGAGGGATATATCGGCCATTCTTACCAATGAAGAGGTCGATGTGCTGGGTGTAAATACCCAGTCTAATAGGAAGTTGGATCGCGCTAATATGCGGTTTACGGTAGAAATCTCGAGTATGCGTCAACTGAGTCGATTGATCGATAAAATTTCCCAACTGCCGGATGTATTGAGTGCCCGGCGTGATGTCTGAACTTTGTTTGGTCCGTCTGCGGGATTGATATAAATGGCTTGGCTAAAGAATCATAAATTGCCTGTTTCCCCTGCAGCAAGGTAAACTAAGCGTTGGTTTTGTAAATAGAAAACAGATTCTCTCGGGCGCTACCGCCTTTTTCCGACAATCCTTTAACCTGACCTTCGAAATAGGGCGTTAATCTGGAATGTATGAGTAGAATCTGCACACGTTTCTTGCGTAGCTCTGGAGCTGGGCATGTTTTCTTATTGTTTGAAATAATTGGAGTTTTTAATGGCGATCGAGCGTACATTTTCAATAGTAAAACCTGATGCAGTAGCGAAAAACGTTATCGGTAAGATATACAGTCGTTTTGAAGAGGCGGGTCTCAGAATTGTTGCCTCAAAAATGTTGCAGTTGTCTCGTGAGCAGGCCGGCGAGTTCTATGCCGTGCATAAAGAACGCCCATTTTATAATGACCTGGTCGATTTCATGACTTCTGGTCCCGTTATGGTTCAGGTGCTTGAGGGTGAGAATGCCATTGCCAAGAATCGTGAAGTAATGGGGGCAACCAACCCTAAAGATGCAGCTCCTGGAACGATTCGTGCGGATTTTGCTGAAACCGTTGATGAGAATGCCGTTCATGGTTCAGATGCGCCAGAGACAGCCAAGGTGGAGATCGATTTCTTCTTCCCGGAAGGTGTTTGCGAAAGATTGCGCTGAGGTTGTTTTGACCCGCCTGAATATCCTTCGCAAGGTATTATTTGTGCGAGGTGGCCTGTCTCTGGTTTGGGTTGGCCACCTTAACGCCCCTATGCCTGGAGTAAGGTAATGCAGGTCATGATGCGAAAGACCAATCTACTGGAGTTTGACCGGAAGGGAATGGAATCCTTTTTTGAAGGGCTCGGTGCTAAAGCTTTTAATGGCCGAAATGTCCTGAAGTGGATTCATAAGCATGGCGTCACAGATTTCGACGCGATGACAGACCTCTCCAAGAAATTGCGCGAACAACTTAAGCAGATCGCGGAAGTCAGGGTTCCCGAAATTGTGTTTGAGCAGCCGGCATTGGATGGAACCCATAAATGGGTGCTTGAGCTGGACTGTAACAATCGTATCGAATCCGTTTTTATTCCGGAACCGAATCGCAGCACACTTTGCATCTCCTCCCAAGTTGGCTGTGCACTGGACTGCAGTTTCTGTTCAACAGCGCAGCAGGGTTTTAATAGAAATCTTACTGCGGCTGAGATTATTGGTCAGGTCTGGGTGGCTGAGCGGCAGTTGGGTAAGTCTCTGACCAATGTGGTGTTGATGGGGATGGGAGAACCGCTGGCCAATTTTGATGCCGTAGTGACTGCCACGAACATCATGCAGGATGATCTGGCCTATATGCTCTCAAAATATCGGGTAACTATAAGTACCTCCGGTATTGTACCGGCTTTGAAGGAGTTAACTGCGGTATCTGAAATGAGCCTAGCTGTATCATTGCATGCGCCCAATAATGAATTGCGTGATCAGCTGGTTCCGATAAATCGTAAATATCCATTAGAGATGTTGATTCCTGCTTGCAGGGAATACCTACGCGGTGACAAGCGGCGCAAGGTGACCTGGGAGTACGTCATGCTCGACGGAATCAATGACAGTGACAAACAGGCCAAACAGTTAATTCAGTTGCTTGAGGGAACGCCATCCAAGGTCAATCTTATTCCATTTAATCCGTTTCCAGGTACTCACTATCGATGCTCTTCACCTGAGAGAATTGATGCTTTTCGGCAGCGTTTGATCAAGGCCGGAATTGTTACGACAACGCGTAAGACGCGGGGTGAGGATATCGATGCAGCCTGTGGTCAGTTGGTCGGTCGCGTAAAGGATAAGAGTAGGCGCGAATTGAAACAATCAGGAGGGGTGCATTGAACGTGAGTCTGAGATTTATTCTAGGATTGTCGTTGCTTTTTCTCGTGGCGGGCTGTCAGCAAGGAGGCGTCCGACCTGATTCTACGTCTACTGATCCAATGTCAACGGACACGGTAAATAATACCGGACAGTTTGGTGTTAACTCACGCACTGGCGCGGGTGATGTTTATGTCAAATTGGCGATTGCCTATATGCGTGAAGGGCACCTTGATGTAGCTTTACAAAAAGCTAATCAAGGTCTTGAGATAGAGCCGAACAATGCAGAAGGCCACAATGTCATTGCCCTGCTCTATGATCGCCTGGGAGAGAAGGGGCTGGCCGAGGATCATTTCAAACGTAGCTTGAAAGTAGATCCTAAAAATTCTTATGTGCTGAACGCCTATGCGACCTTTTTATGTCAGCAAACGCGTTATGAAGAGGCTGACAATACTTTCCAGAAAGCGCTCAAAAACCCACTGTATAAAACACCCGAAGTGGCCCTGACAAATGCCGGTATCTGTTCTGAGCGTAATAAGAATTTAACGCAGGCAGAGGCCTATTTTCGCAAGGCATTAAATTACAATCCAAAGTTTTCTGCTGCGCTGATGCAGATGGCGCGGATCAGTTTCGAGGTTGGCGAGAACCTGTCATCTCGAGCTTACCTTCAGCGTTATCTGGAGATTGCCAAGCCCAATGCAGCATCGCTTTGGTTAGGTATACAAAATGAACGAATACTGGGAAATCAAGACGCGGTCTCCAGCTATACACTGATGCTGAAAAACCGTTTTCCTGACTCGGCAGAAGTACTCCTTCTGAGGGATTCTGAAAAATAATGAATGCCGCTGACAACAAACATGAAGAACCGATGCCGATAATTGAAGGCCCAGGAAAGCAGCTCCGGGATATCCGGATTGCGAAAGATCTGGATATCAATCGGATAGCCAGTCTGCTGCATCTGAATGTGGGGCTGCTTAAGGCGTTAGAGGCAGATGATTTTAGTGCGCTCCCGGGAACAGTCTTTGTTCAGGGCTATCTGAAAAATTATGCCCGTCTGCTGGATACACCGGCTGAGCCGATTCTCGAGGCCTTCCAGCAATTTCGCCCACAAGGCGAAGAGAAAATGGATTTAAAGGCCGCCAAGATCAAGCATGAAGTGCGTAGTAGCCATACTGTAGTGCGCCTCATCACTTGGCTGCTGGTGATTGGCATTATTGCGTTGGTCGTTACCTGGTGGCGTGGTTACCTGCAATGGCCAATTGATTTGGGTTTGGAGACAAACGGTACGCTTAACGAGCAACAAATCGATGAGGGTCAGTCGAGTGAAACACTCCCCAGTGAGATAAATGGTTCGGTGGCATTACCCCCTTTGCTGGGCAAGCCTGAAATTCTGGATGCACCCCTTTCAGAAACCTCAGCTTCCAACGAGCCGGGTAGTCAGGCAGAAACCGTGGTGCCACCTGAACTGGCAGAGATACCCATCAGTGAGGAGGCCGCACGTTCTGTTCAGCCTGAATCCCCTGCTGTAGCTGAGACTGAACGCGAGGTGACTGAATCTACCGAATCGCCTGCCGTTGCTGTGTCGGCGGCTGCTGAAAAGACCACTGATGAACCACCAGTACCTGGAGTTATTAATAAGGTAGAGGTGCTTTTCTCGGATGCGTGCTGGACGGATATCCGGGATGCCTCTGGTGATTTTAGATCGGTGGGTAATAAGGCGGCGGGTGAGCGTTTCGTATTGGGTGGTGTACCGCCCTATAAAATGGTGTTTGGAAATGCTGCGGCTGTGAAGATCACGGTTAGTGGGGAGTCCTATGACCTGGCGCCTTATACTCGCGGAAACGTAGCGAGGCTTACCCTCGATCCTAGGTAGCCGGATATTTTAAGTCTTCAAATGACTCGACGTGGAACAGTTTTCAGCTTTGCTCGAAGAAAAGAGTCCGATTAGTAAATTCAAAGAATTAACCTAAGTACTGAAAAAGTAATGGCAAAAAATATACAAGCCATCCGTGGCATGCACGATATCCTGCCGGATCAGTCGCCACTATGGCATTTCTTCGAGCAGAAAATAAAATCGGTTCTTGAGAGCTACGGTTATCGGGAGCTACGCACCCCTGTTGTTGAGGTAACGGAGCTTTTTAAACGATCTATTGGTGAAGTGACCGATATCGTTGAAAAAGAGATGTACACATTTGATGATCGCAATGGGGATAGTTTGACACTCCGACCCGAGTGTACGGCCAGTTGTGTTCGGGCGGGGATTGAAAATGGCCTTTTCCATAATCAAGTTCAACGGATCTGGTATTACGGCCCCATGTTTCGGCATGAGCGTCCCCAGAAGGGTCGGTATCGTCAATTTTATCAGATTGGTGCAGAGGCCTATGGTCTTGCAGGGCCTGATGTCGATATAGAAATTATCCTGCTTACCAATCGATTCTGGGACGCGTTAAATCTGGATGGGCTTGAGTTGCAGATTAATACGCTTGGAACGTCTGAGGAGCGGGCTGTCTACCGTGAACAGCTGGTTGCTTATTTGTCGGCTCACAGTGAACAGTTGGATGAAGATAGCCAGCGTCGCCTTAACAGTAATCCGCTCCGTATCCTGGATTCCAAGAATCCTGACATGCGGGCGTTAATTGAGAGTGCACCCTCACTGATGGATCATCTAGGCGAAGAATCGAGGGCGCATTTTGATTCTCTTTGCTCGGGACTTGATGCGGCGGGTGTGGCTTATGTAATCAATCCACGTCTAGTGCGCGGATTAGACTACTATGCGCGGACTGTTTTTGAGTGGGTGACGGACAAGCTGGGCGCGCAGGGAACGGTCTGTGCAGGAGGCCGGTACGATGGTTTGGTTGAGCAGTTAGGCGGGAAGCCTACCCCGGCTATTGGCTTCGCTATGGGCGTAGAGCGGTTGATTGCCCTGCTTGAAGAAGAGGGCGCTCCAGATCTGCAGAACCTGGATGCCTATCTTGTATTGGTGGGTGAAACCCCTCAGCAACAGGGTGTTGTCCTGGCAGACCAATTGAGAAAAGCGGTGCCAGGTTTAAGATTAATAACCCATTGTGGTGGGGGTAGCTTCAAAAGTCAGTTCAAGAAAGCCGATCGAAGTGGTGCTCGAATAGCACTGGTACTCGGCGAGGATGAATTGGCGCAGGGCGTTATAGGAATCAAGTTTTTACGCGAAGATGTTGAGCAGCAGCAAATAGCGCTCGATGACTTGGCAGATTATCTGAAAAGCATTTTCTGAGAGAATTGAAAGGTATCTGTTTTTCAGGATTGAATTTAGAGCCCTTATTGGGCAGTGGGAGAGGTTGAGATGGTCGATGTGAATCTGTCTGAAGAAGAGCAGGTTGAAGCGCTCAAAAAGTGGTGGAAAGAGAACGGTAAATCAGTCGCTGCAGGCATCATTATTGGTCTGGGAGGTGTTTTTGGGTGGCAGTACTGGTCGCAATATCAACAAGAAATGGCTGAGCAGGCTTCACTGCAATTTGAGCAGTTGACACAAAGCGTGGCCGCCAATTCCCCAGTGGCTGTCGGTCAGGCTGAGAACATTATTGCATCACATCAGAGTAGTGCTTATGCCGTTTTTGCCGCACTCAATCTGGCCAAGGTGAAATATCAACAGGGTGACATCACCGGTGCCAAGGGGCAGTTGCAATGGGTCATCGATAATGCCGATGATCCGTCGTTGCAACAGATAGCGCGATTAAGACAGGCGCGCATTATTCTGAATGAGGGGCAGGTAGATGAGGCCGCTGCATTGATTGCTCAGGCGCCTGTCGATAATTATCGGGGTGATGTTGCGGAGTTACGTGGAGACATAGCACTCAAGCGCGGTGATAAAACTGCAGCCAAAACGTCCTATAAAGAAGCCATTGAATATAAGGTGAGTAATAACGCTTTAGTTCAGATGAAGCTAGATGACTTGGCTGCAGCAGAATAATACTGAGGATCGCCCTATGATGCGTTTTTTCACCGTTCCATTTTTAGCGCTCCTGTTGAGTGGTTGCGGCTCCATGTCGTCCATGAACCCTATAGACTGGTTTGCTGATGAAGATAATTCAGAACCACCGGCCGAGTTGGTAGAGATTGAAAATGCTGTGGCTACCCGTGTGCTTTGGACGGCCTCCGTCAGCGGTGGTTCAGATGAGCAACGGGTCAAGCTGGTGCCTTATGTAAACGATGGCAAGGTTTATGTCGCCAGCAGAAAAGGCGAGGTCAGAGTGCTGGATGCTTCAACCGGTAGGGCCGTTTGGTCAGTAGATACGGACCTGGAGATATCGGGTGGACCTGGTGCTGGAGAAGGTTTGGTTCTTATTGGTACCAGTAATGGTGAAGTGGTCGCGTTGGATGTGGCATCTGGTTCAGAAAAATGGCGCGCCCGAGTAAGCAGTGAAGTGCTGTCAGTACCGCGGGCTGCTCAGGGTGTAGTGGTTGTCCATACGATTGATGGCAAGCTGTTTGGTATTGATGCGGCCACTGGATCACAAAAGTGGCTCTATGATCGTTCCACCCCTGTGTTGACGCTTCATGGTAGTAGTTCGCCGGTGATAATTGGTAATCGGGTCATCTGCGGTTTTGCCAGTGGAAAGCTGGTTATGCTTAATCTGGCCAATGGTGATCTGCTTTGGGAAATTAGCGTAACGGCTCCCAGCGGACGTTCAGAGTTGGAGCGCATGGTGGATATCGACGGTGAACCTCTGGTGGTCGGTGACGTGGTCTACGTTACGACTTACCAGGGCGAAATGGCCGCAATATCGATTGATACCGGTGTCGTCCTGTGGCGCCGCAAGCTTTCATCCTACGCGGGTATGGGTGCGGATTTTTCACAACTCTACGTGTCGGATGATACCGACCATGTATTGGCTGTTGATCCGGGAAATGGCGCTGCGCTTTGGAAAAACCAAAAACTTCAATATCGTAAACTTACCGCGCCCGTTGAGCTGACAGGTACGGTAATGGTGGGTGATTTTGAAGGTTATCTGCATCAGTTATCCCGTGAAGATGGTCGCTTGATGGGGCGTATTCGAATTGCCAAGTCAGCGATCTCCACTCCTCCTATCGTCAAAGATGGCGTGGCCTATATCTACGCCGATAGTGGCGAGATAGCGGCCGTCACGATCTCTGATCGCTGAGTATTAATGTGACAAATATGCTTCCTGTAATTGCCTTGGTCGGTCGCCCGAATGTGGGGAAATCGACCTTGTTCAATCGTTTGACCCGAACCCGTGATGCGCTTGTGGCTGATCAGCCGGGGCTGACCCGTGATCGTCAGTATGGCATCGGAAAAATGGGTGATCGCCCCTATGTGGTGGTTGATACCGGTGGCTTGAGCGGTGAAGAGGGTGGTGTTGACCAGCTAATGGAGAAGCAGGTTCAGGCGGCAATAGCTGAGGCGGATCATATCCTGTTCTTGCTGGATGCACGCGCGGGTTGTACGCCGGCAGACCAGGTAATTGCAGGACAACTTCGGCGCACAGGAAAGCCGATTCATGTCGTCGTCAACAAAAGCGAAAGTCTGGATGGTGATGTTGCCGGTGCAGATTTTTTCTCGCTGGGACTGGGTGAACCGTTACCTATTTCGGCGGCACATGGTCGCGGTGTTCGGTCGCTGATCAATGAGTTGCTGCAAGTTCTTCCAGGTGAATTCGAAGACGTTGTGGAAGAAGACAAAGGGATAATGATTGCCGTGGTCGGAAGACCGAATGTAGGTAAATCAACCTTGGTTAATCGCCTTTTGGGTGAAGAGCGGGTTGTTGCCTTCGATCAGCCCGGTACTACTCGTGACAGCGTTTTCATTACTTATAGCCACGACGATAAACCCTATACCTTGATTGATACTGCCGGTGTCAGACGTCGTGCCAAGGTGAGTGAAGTCATTGAGAAGTTCAGTGTCATCAAAACATTGCAGGCTATTGAGCAAGCCAATGTTGTGATGTTGGTGTTGGATGGTCAGCAGGGTATTGGAGAACAGGATGCAACGCTGGCCGGCCATATTCTCGAGAGCGGGCGTGCTCTGGTTGTGGTCATTAATAAGTGGGATGGGCTGCAGAGTGAGCAGCGTGATCAGGTCAAAGCCGATATTGAGCGGAAATTGCCCTTTCTTGATTTTGCCGTGAAGCGCTTCGTCTCGGCTCTTCATGGTTCAGGTGTCGGAAAGCTCTATGAGGCGATCGACAAGGCCTATGCCAATGCAACGCGTAAGCTCGCAACACCAGAATTGACGCGCATACTTGAGTGGACCGTGCAGGAGCATCAACCCCCCATGGTTCATGGTCGTCGTATCAAATTACGCTATGCCCATCAAGGTGGTCAGAATCCACCGATTATAGTGATTCATGGTAATCAGACTGATTCTGTTCCCATGACTTACAAACGCTATTTGATAAATCGTTTTCGCGAGGTCTTGAAACTGAGCGGCACCCCTATACGTCTGGAGTTTAAATCAGGCGAGAATCCCTTCAAGGATAAAAAGAATAAACTGACCCAGCGTCAGGTGCAAAAACGCCAGCGACTGAAGTCTTTTACCAAGCGGAAATAATCCTTCTTCGGAGGTCAGACAGTTTCAGTCTGGCCTATCTCGTTATCGTCATCATCCTCATCACTGCTGGCCCGGCTCAATCGCAGGAAGCTGACCAGTGTGAGTATTCCCATCAGGGCAATCGAGAGTGCCATGGATAAGGGTGATCCATCATGGTAGTGCCCTACCAAAACGCCAATAACGGCGGCGAAGGACATCTGTATAAAGCCCAGAAAGGCTGATGCAGTCCCGGCCATATGAGGGAATGGCGCCAAAGCCCCGGCCATGGACTGTGGCATCACAATACCGACGCCCATCATATAGATCATTTGTGGCACAACGATCGCTGCCACATGGTGAACCTCCGCGATCGCCAGTGCTGCCATGGTGACTCCGCCCGTTACGGCAACAAGTGAACCATAGCCCATGAGTCGGTTAATGCCGATACTTCTGACCAGGCGCCCCGCAATCAAGGTGCCTATCATAAAGCCAGCAACGACCAAGGCAAAAAAGAGTCCGTATTGCTCCTCTTTGTATCCAAGAAAGTCGATGATTACAAAGGATGAGCCGGAGAGGAACGAGAACAGGCCGGCAAATACGAAACTACAAGAGAGAGTGTACCAGCGCCATGTCCGGTGTTTCAGCAGGGTCGTGTAGTTCTTGATCAGATTACTGACGGAAATAATGTGATGACTTCCGGGGGGGGCGGTTTCCGGAATACTCATTCCCAGTAGCATTACACCCACAACACCATAGGCTGCCAGAAAAAGGAAAATAGATTGCCAGCCAAACCATACGGTTAAATAGCCTCCTAATATGGGTGCTGCCGCTGGTGCAACGGCCATGGCGGTACTGATGTAGGAGAGCAGTCTGGCCGAGTCCTTCGGGCCATGAATATCCCGAACCATTGCGCGCCCCAATACGGGGCCTGCACTCCCCCCAATGGCCTGAAAGAGTCTTAAGGTCGAAAGCGTGGCGATCGATTCAGCAAATACAATGGCCACACTGCTGAGAAGAAACAGGAGCAGTCCGCCCATCAGAACCGGTTTTCGGCCAAAACGATCAGACAGCGGCCCGTAGATCAATTGCGCCAATGCAAAGCCGATCAGGAATATGCTGAGTGTGTGCTGCACCTGATTGATGTCGGCGTTAAAACTTTGCATCAAAACCGGGAAAGCCGGGAGGTACATGTCGGTTGAAAGTGGCCCAATGGCCACAAGTGAGGCAATGATGGCTGTGGCCAAGAGTGATTTAGGCGATGTCATGTAGCATTCTTAACCTGTTTCTCTTTAAAACGCAATGGTTGCAGATGAAACAAATATATTGACGTTTATTTTTGCAGGAAATACAGATGCGAAGGTTGTGCGTAATATCCCTGCAAAATTTTAAGCATGCCGAAGCGAGACATTACTGTTCTGAGGATGTAGTGAGTACTGAAGAGATGATGCGCCCATTCGAAATGCGGGTTTCCAGTGTGTCGCCGGGATGGGTATTCCTCACGTCATCGAGCACGTCCTTACCGGGTAACAGGTAGGTAATGGAGTAGCCTCGATCCAGGGTCCCTAGTGGACTTAGTGCGTTGAGTTTTCCGGCAATCAGTCCCAAGTCATGATGCTTTAGGTTCATATGCCCCTTTATGATTCGCTGTAGGCGGTGGTGAAGTGTTGTACAGCGTTCATCCTGTTGCTTGAGTCGGGTTGTGGGCGTTGTACTTTTCAGTTTGGTTTTTGCAAGCTCAAGTGTTGTTTTCTTAGTGCTGATAATGACACTGATACGGCGGTTAAGTTGTACATAGAGATCATCCAGGTATTGCTGTTGTTGTTGCAGGCGATTCCCGGGATGCCCTCTCAGTAGCCGTTGTTCGAGTGCCTTGAAAGATGCCGTTTTATGTTGAGCCTGGCGCGCCGTCGCTAGCGTGACTCGGCGACTCAATGTGAAGAGCTTTTCCTGTATCTCTTGTTGGTCAGGCGTTGCCAGTTCTGCGGCTACCGAAGGGGTTGGGGCGCGCAGGTCGGCTACAAAATCGGCAATGGTAAAATCGACCTCATGCCCGACTGCAGAAATGAGAGGGATCGAGAGATTATGGATGGCCCTGGCCACACTTTCATCATTAAAGGCCATGAGATCTTCCAGAGAACCACCGCCTCGGGTCAAAATCAGCAGGTCACAATCGCGTCGTCTTTCGGCGAGGCGGAGTGCATTGAGGATTGAGCGCGGCGCCTCTTCACCCTGTACAGCGACAGGATAGATCAGTAGTGGAACAGCGGGAAAGCGTCGTTTGAGGACAGTGACAACGTCCTGAATGGCTGCGCCAGTGGGTGAGGTGATAATGCCAATCCGCTTGGGGATTTTTGGCAGTGTTTGCTTATGTGCGCTGTCAAAAAGACCTTCCGTCTGAAGGTCTTGTTTAAGTCTCTCGAAGGCCTGTCGGAGATCGCCTTCTCCTGCGGGTTCCATATGCTCCGCGATTAACTGAAATTCGCCCCGTCCCTCATACAGACCAACACGGGCACGAATCAGTACTTTAAGTCCGTTTTTTGGCTGAAAACGCAAGTATTGCCGCTTCATGCGGAACATGGCGCAGCGCACTTGAGCGTGCGGGTCTTTAAGGGAGAAATAGATATGTCCAGAGGCCGGTGAGGCCAGGTTGGATATCTCACCTTCCACCCAAAGGAGTGGAAAACTGCCCTCCAATACAGCTCTGACCTCGCTGTTAAGACGGGAGACGGAGTAAATATCGCGCTGAAAATCCGCTTCTAGATCGTAAGAAGGCATAAATCCGTCGTTTTGTGTCCAGTTTGCCTATAATTAAGTGCTAATTTAAGTTTACCTCGAATTAGCAAGATTTTATAATACTCTGTTTACTGAAAACCTTTCACTTGGGAATCGATTATGCGCCTAGTTCAGGAAGCCCTTACCTTCGATGATGTTTTGCTCCTGCCGGCCCACTCCGCAGTACTACCCAAAGATGTGGACCTGAGCACCCAGCTCACCCGTGAGATTCGCCTCAACATACCGCTGATCTCTGCTGCAATGGACACGGTGACAGAATCCCGCTTAGCCATCTCAATGGCGCTGGAGGGGGGTATCGGCATCATGCATAAGAATATGACGGCCGAACAGCAGGCCGCCGAAGTCCGTATAGTCAAACGCTATGAGAGCGGCATTATTGTTGATCCAATTACAGTTGATCCCTCTATGACTATTGGTGAGTTGGTCACGATTACCCAGGCCAACAAAATCTCGGGTGTGCCGGTTGTTGACGGTGACGACTTGGTTGGTATTGTCACCAACCGGGATGTACGTTTTGAAACGCGTATGAATTTACCTGTTTCTGCCATCATGACGCCCAAAGAACGCCTGATTACAGTGAAAGAAGGCGCGGATCGAGAGGAGGTTTTGGTTAAACTCCAAACCAACCGTATTGAGAAGATATTGGTCGTCAATGATGCCTTCCAGTTACGAGGTATGATCACTGTCAAAGATATCCAGAAGGCAAAAGATTATCCGTTTGCCTGTCGTGATGATCAGGAAAGATTACGTGTAGGTGCCGCCGTAGGTGTAGGTGAAGGCACCGAAGAGCGGGTGGAAGCTCTGGTCAAGGCAGGTGTGGATGTGATTGTGGTTGATACCGCACATGGACATTCCCAAGGTGTACTGGATCGCGTTGCTTGGGTTAAAAAACATTACCCGCAAGTACAGGTGATCGGCGGTAACATCGCGACGGCCGCTGCGGCTCGTGCGTTGGCAGAGGCGGGTGCCGATGCAGTCAAGGTGGGGATTGGCCCCGGCTCTATATGCACAACGCGTATTGTTGCCGGTGTGGGTGTGCCGCAGATCACTGCGGTGGCCAACGTGGCTGAGGCCTTGGAAGGCACCGGTATTCCACTGATCGCTGACGGGGGTTTGCGCTACTCGGGTGACATCGCCAAGGTGTTGGTGGCGGGTGCCCACTCCGTGATGGTTGGTGGCCTGATGGCCGGTACCGAAGAGGCGCCTGGCGAGGTTGAGATCTTCCAGGGGCGCTCCTATAAGGCTTACCGTGGAATGGGTAGTCTGGGTGCCATGCAAGCCAGAAATGGTTCCAGTGACCGCTATTTCCAGGAAGATACCAAAGAAGCCGATAAGTTGGTGCCAGAAGGCATTGAAGGCCGGGTGCCATACAAAGGGCCGCTGATCAATGTGATTACCCAACTGACCGGTGGAATTCGTGCCAGCATGGGCTATACCGGGTGCGCCACGATTGATGAGATGCGTACCAAGCCTGAGTTTGTGCGTGTGACGAATGCCGGTATGCGGGAGTCACATGTGCATGATGTGACGATCACCAAGGAAGCCCCAAACTATAGACAGAGTTGATGGGCTAAAGGGCAAAATTTAAAACCGCAGGAGGGTTGGAGTGAGATTCTTACCATTCTGCGGTTCTTTCGTTTCAGAACAGTTGGAAAGTGACTATGACTAATCAGGATATCCACGCACACCGCATCATGATCCTTGATTTCGGATCTCAATATACTCAGCTGATAGCCCGGCGCGTTCGCGAGGCAGGAGTCTATTGTGAGATCTGGCCTTACGATAACTGTGAAGAGGCGATTAAAGAACAAAATCCTGCGGGTGTAATCTTGTCAGGTGGCCCGGAATCGGTGACAGCCGACGACACTCCTCGCGCCCCTGATATGGTGTTTAAGCTCGGTGTACCGGTATTGGGTATCTGCTACGGTATGCAAACCATGGCGGCTCAGCTCGGCGGCAAAGTCGCCAGCTCTGCGGCGCACGAGTACGGCTATGCGCAAGTAAGAGCCAGAGGCCACTCGAAGCTATTGCGCGATATCGAGGATCACACGACACCTGAAGGGTATGGACTGCTCGATGTCTGGATGAGTCACGGTGATCGAGTTGAAGTTCTGCCGGAAGGTTTTACGGTAATTGCCGAGACAGATAATGCGCCACTGGCGGGTATGGCCGATGAAGCACGTGGGTTCTATGGTATTCAGTTCCATCCTGAAGTGACCCATACCCGCCAAGGCGGTCGTATTCTTGAACGTTTTCTGTTCGAGATATGCGGTTGTGAGGCGCTGTGGAATCCGGCAAGCATTATTGACGACAGCATTGCTCATGTCAGGGATATGGTTGGTGATGATGGCAAGGTGCTTTTGGGGTTATCGGGAGGTGTAGACTCCTCAGTGGTTGCCGCCATGTTGCACAAGGCAATCGGTGATCGCCTAACCTGCATCTTTGTGGATAATGGTCTACTCAGACTGCACGAAGGCGATCAGGTGATGGCCACCTTTGCCCAGCATATGGGTGTTAAGGTGATTCGCGTAGATGCAGAGCAGCGGTTCCTGGATGCCCTGGCCGGTGAGGACGATCCAGAGAAGAAACGCAAGATTATCGGCAACCTGTTTATCGACATCTTCGAGGAAGAGGCGGCAAAGATTGAAGGTGTCGAATTCTTGGCCCAGGGCACCATCTATCCCGATGTGATTGAGTCTGCCGGAGCCAAATCTGGCAAGGCCCATGTAATCAAATCCCATCACAATGTGGGTGGGCTGCCCGACTACATGAAACTGCAACTGGTGGAACCGCTGCGCGAACTGTTCAAGGATGAAGTACGCAAGATCGGTGTTGAACTCGGTTTGCCTTCTGAAATGGTCTACCGTCATCCGTTCCCCGGCCCCGGTCTGGGTGTTCGTATCCTGGGTGAGGTGAAGAAGCCTTATGCGGATATCCTGAGACAGGCCGACCATATCTTCATACAAGAGCTTCGTAACCATGATCTCTATGATCAGGTGAGCCAGGCCTTTGCAGTATTCCTGCCGGTGAAGTCGGTAGGTGTAGTGGGTGATGCCCGACGTTACGAATATGTGGTTTCCCTCCGTGCGGTCGAGACGGTCGATTTCATGACCGCCCGTTTTGCCCATCTGCCGTTTGAATTCCTGGAGCTGGTATCACGACGTATCATTAATGAGGTGACGGGTATCTCTCGCGTGGCCTACGACATTTCCAGCAAGCCACCGGCTACGATTGAGTGGGAGTAGTGAGTGTGACGTGAGTCAGCTCTATATTCACGCCACTTATTGACTATAGTATGGCGTGAATGAATGCTAGCATTGCGCCATGACGTGGATATGGCAACAACCCGGCTGGCCAGATTTTTGCTACGACAATCGCGCGCTCAATGATCGGGAGCTTGAATTTCGCCTGAAATCAGAGTGACTGGCCGGCAGCTTTGATGCGCTTCCGATGGCATCCCAAGAGGACGCCACTATCAACTTGATGCTTTCCGAGGCCATCAAAACCAGCGCCATTGAGGACGAGGAACTGGACAGAGAATCGGTCAGGTCATCGCTACTCTCTTTGATAACATCGGATACGCTACCGAACAATTCGGACCAGAAAGCGGCGGGGGCTGCTTCGTTGATGGTGGACGTTCGCAAGAACTGGCAAACATCCCTAACGCATGACCTACTGGGCAAGTGGCAGTCCATGGCTGTCCCGGAACAGCGCTACACGCCTATTCTGCGTGGCGCATACCGTAGCGATCCTTCACCGATGCAAATAGTGAGGTTTATCGACTGGTACAACCAAACCAGTCCTTTGAGCAGGAATAAGACCATACCCGGGATCGCCCGGACAGGTATTGCCCATCTTTGGTTCGAAGTGATACATCCCTTCGATAACGGTAATGGGCGAGTCGGCAGGGCAATCGCTGACCATGCGCTTTCCCAGTCTCTCGGTTATCCAACCACGGCCTGTCTTGCCACGGCGATAGAAGGGATAAAAAAACCTATTACCGGCAACTGGAGAAAGCCAGCTGTGGAAGCTTGGATGTTAACGTTTGGCTGGATTATTTCGCGGATACAATAATCAAGGCACAGGAAGTTGCCAGGGAGGGAGTGAGCTTTGTCTTGGCCAAGACACGTTTCTATGAAGTCTATGGCGACCAACTGAACGACCGGCAGGCCAGGATTGTGTCGCGGGTGTTTGCTGAAGGACGAAAGGGCTTTGAAGATGGCATAACCACCAGAAAATATGAAGCAATCACCAAATGTCCCAATCGAACAGCCAGCCGCGATCTTTCTGACCTGATTGCCAAGGGTATCATCATCCCGCTACCGGATGGTGGCAGAACAACCCGATATGAGTTGACGATGGTTGAACCGGCTCTGCCTGGTCTGATGAGGAAATGATTCTCTTCGCTCTGGAGCGAGCGATTTAATCTGACAAACCTGAATGATTTAATGAATTTCCATTTTGTCCTATGAGCGTCGATACACTCAAAGAAAAACTGGCTCATATCGAAGCAGATACCTTGCGAGATTTTATACTTGACATCTACCTCTGCTATCCGGAGTTGAGTGATAAGATCGAAGCGTTGACATTAGTAAATGATCCGGCCGCCCTGTCCAAGGTGCTACGCAAACGCATTGCATCGCTGAAACGAGGGCGGAGGTTTATCGAGTATCGGGCGAGTTTTGATTTTGCACGCGAACTGGAAGTCGTGCCCTCTGACATTGAAAGCGTACTGCTGGGGCGCTCACCGGAACATGCGTTTGATTTGGTCGACCGGTTTCTGGCGACGGCAGAATCGGTGCTCAACCGTGTCGATGATTCTGGCGGGGCAGTGGGCGAGGTATATAGGCATGCCGTACTGTTGTGGTTGACGGCGGCTAAAGGCTGTCGGGATGCTAATGTCGACTGGCTCGAGCGGATATATAAGCTGGATCAGCAGGATGATTATGGTGTGCTTGATCTACTATTGCCAAATGCCAACCTGCTGTTGACGTCGGATCAGCTGAAACAACTTGCATGGTTCCCTGGAGGTAAAAATGACAGTGAAGAAAAAATGGTTACGCCGCTCGGGATTCATCGTACCTGTCTTTCTAGCCCTTATTGTTCTGGTGGTAGTGCCCCGGATGAAGAGCCCACCGGAAAAAGTGGAAATTACGGAGCGTGCGGTCAAGGTGCGCGTCATCGAGGCGCTGAACCTGCCGATTGTTCCGCGGGCAGTGGGGTACGGTACGACTAGGCCAGGCCGGAGCTGGGAGGCGGTGGCCGAGGTGGCTGGACAGGTGGCCTGGGTCTCGGAGGAACTCAAGAGCGGCAAGTTCGTCCAGCAGGGAGCGGAAATGCTTCGGATTGACGATGCCAGTTATCGGTTGGCGCTTACCCAGGCCGAAACACAACTGAATACCCTAGCGGTCAAGGACAAGACCACCCATGCCTCCCTCGCCCTTGAAGAGCGCAGCCAATCGCTGTTGAGAAAAGATATCGAGCGCAAACGCAAGCTCAAGCAGCAGGGAACGCTGTCGGCCTCCATTTTGGAAGAGGCGGAGCGCAGCCTGCTGAAAGGCGAAGTGCTGGTTCAGAATCTGAAGAATGCCATCGCCTTGAACGAGGCGGAGCGGGAGGTGCTCAACACCCAAAGGGCGAATGCCGAACTCGATCTGCGGCGCACCCGGTTTGTTGCACCCTTTGATGTGCGGATCACCGAACGTAAGGTCAACCAGGCCCAGTACGCTAACAAGGGGCAGCTGCTGTTCTCGGCCGACGGGCTGGCGGCGGTGGAGATAGAGGCGCGTTTTCCCATCGGTAAGCTGCGCCCGCTGATTGCGGACAAGACATCGACCGAAGACGAGGCGGGCAGGCCCGCTGTGGCGCAGGTGCCGGGGGCGCTCAAGCTCGATGCGCGGGTGCGCCTGCGGACAGCGACCCACACCATCGAGTGGGACGCCCGGGTGGATCGGGTGGCCGGGGTGATCGACCCGCAGTCCCAGACCCTCGGGGTCGTGGTGGTGGTGGGCAATCCCTATGAACAGGCACGCCCCGGTCAACGCCCACCCTTAGTGAGAAACACCTTCGTGGAGGTGGAACTGCGTAAGAGGCCGAAGGGTAGGCCGGTGGTCGTGCCCATTTCCGCGCTGCATGACGGCAAGGTGTACCTCCTGGACCGGGACAACCGCCTGGAGATCCGGCCGGTACAGACCGCATTTATCCAGGACGGCGCCGCTGCCATCGGCAAAGGGCTGGAGGCGGGCGAGACCCTGGTGGTGTCGGACCTGGTTCCCGCGGCGGCAGGGATGCTGTTGTCTCCGGAGGTCGATGAAAAGGCCATGCAGCGCCTGAAGAGGGAGGCCAGCGGGCAGAAGGGGGGCAGGCAATGATCGCCTATTTCGTCCGTCATCCCACGGCCGCCAATCTGTTGATGGTGGCCCTAATGATCCTGGGGCTGGTGACTCTGCCCAAGCTGCAGCGTGACACCTTTCCGATTGTGCCGCCCACCGAGGTCGAGGTCCGTATTCCGTACCCCGGGGCGACCCCGGCCGAGGTTGAGGAGGGCATCTGTCTGCGCAGTGAGGAGGCGCTCGATACTCTCTCCCAGCTCAGGGAGGTGCGTTGCGACGCACGTGAGAACCTTGCCATCCTCACCGTGCAGATAGAGGAGGGAGGCGACATGGACGCGTTCCATACCGATGTCAAGGCCCAGATCGAATCGATCGCCACCTTTCCGGACAAGGTGGAGACCCCCGCCATCGAGGTCCTGGAGCGGGTGGCGGTGGTGGCCGGGGTGATGATCACCGGCGAGCTGAAGGCTGAAGACCTGAAGGCTTACGCCGAGCAGGTCAAGACGCGGTTCAAACTCGACCGGCGCATCGCCCAGGTGCGCATACTCGGCTTCTCCGAACAGGAGATCGTTATCGAGATACCGGCGGAGGTGCAGCAACGTTACAGCCTGGGCATCGCGCAGATCAAGTCGGCGATCGAGCGCCAGAGCATCGACCTCCCGGCCGGTACGGTGCAGTCCGACGAGGGCGATCTGGTGGTGCGCTTTGCCGAACAGCGGCGTACACCGCGCGAGTTCCGGGATCTGGTGCTAGTCTCCGGGCAGACCGGCGGCGTGGTGCGCTTGGGCGATGTCGCGACCATACGCACGGCGTTCGAGAAGGCGGAGGAGAAGATCCTGTTCAACGGCCGGCGCGGCGCCCTGCTGGAGATCTCCAAGAACTACACCCAGGACTCCCTGCGTGTCATGGATGCGATCCAGGAAAACCTGCAAAGGGAGCGTGGCATGGCGCCCAGGGGTGTGCAGCTGGAGATCAGCCAGGATGTCACCTCCAACATTCGCGATCGGTTGCGCATTCTGCTGGAGAACGGCCTTCAGGGGCTGGTCCTGGTGTTCCTGACCTTGTGGGCCTTTTTCAGCCTGCGTTACAGCTTCTGGGTGGCGATGGGACTACCGGTCTCCTTTCTCGGCGCCATCTTCTTCATGCACCTGTTCGGTTACACCCTGAACATGATGACCATGGTGGCCCTGCTGGTGGCCATCGGTCTGTTGATGGACGATGCCATCGTCATCTCCGAGAACATTGCTGCGCAGATCCGAAAAGGCAGGAGCACCCTGGAGGCCGCCGTCGAGGGTACGCGCCAGGTGCTTCCGGGCGTGCTCTCGTCCTTCCTGACCACGGTGATGGTCGTGGGGCCACTGGCATTCATGGCGGGAAAGATGGGGGAGGTGCTCAAATACATCCCGGCGGTGCTGGTGATCGCCCTGGCGGTGAGTCTGATTGAGGCCTTCCTCATTCTTCCGGCCCACCTGCACCACTCCCTGGGCCATCTGGCAAGGCAGCGGCGCTCGTCCTTTCATACCCGTTTCGATCGCTGGTTCAGCGGTGTTCAGGACCGGCGTTTTGGCCCACTGCTGGAACGGGCGGTGCGGCAACCCTATCTGACCGCGGGTCTGTTGTTGGGGCTGGTGATCCTCTCGTTCGCCATGATCCCGGCCGGGGTGCTCAAGTACCGGGCCCTGCCGGTGCTCGAAAGCGATGTGATCCAGGCCCGGGTGTTGCTGCCCCAGGGGACACCGCTGCGCCGCACCGAGGCGGTGGTGCAGCGTCTGGTGACTGAGTTGAAGGCGCTGGACGAGACGTTTTCGGGTCGCCAGAAAGGGGGCACCCGCTTGGTGAAGAATGTCTCGATACTGTTCAATACCAATGCGGATGCCCAGGAGAGCGGGCCCCACCTGGCTACGGTCAGTGCCGATCTCCTAGCGGCAGAAGAACGGGTGGGAACCATACCGGAGATGCTTGACGACTGGCGCGAGCGGGTGGGTGAGCTGCCCGACGTTTTGTCGCTCAAGTTTACCGACAGGGAGCGCGGGGTCGCGGGTAAGGCCATCGACATCCGCCTTCAGGGCAGCAAACCGGAAATGTTGAAGCAGGCCTCCCTGGAACTGCAGCACTGGCTGGGCGGCTTTCGCGGCGTACTCGATCTCTCCGACGATCTGCGCCCCGGCAAGCCGGAATTGCGGATCCGTCTGCGTGAAGTGGCGGGGTCGCTCGGGGTGAGCGCTCGCGATATCGCCGATGAGGTACGCGCCGCCATCCACGGGGCCACCGATCTGGATGTACGGATCGGCAGCAGTGCCTACGATGTGGTTGTCCGGCTGGCCGCGGCCGACATCATCGGCATCGATGACCTGCACTACCTTCCGGTGCGCTCCCAGAATGGTCAGCTGGTACCGCTCTCGGCGGTAGCGGAGATCCAGACGACCCGCGGTTTTTCCCGGATCCACCGGGTGAATGGACAGCGGACCGTCACGATCCAGGGCGCCCTGGATACCGAGGTGGCCAACGCCCAGGAGCTGATGGGGATCACCAAAGCGCAGTTCCTGCCCGAGATGAAACAGAAATATCCCGGTGTCCGAGTCGCCTTCGTGGGCCAGGGCAAGGAGAGCGCCACCACGGGCTCCTCCCTGCAGACCAATATCCTGATCGGCCTGGTCGGCGTTTTCATTATCCTGTCGTTTCAGTTCCGTAGCTACCTGCAGCCGATCGCGGTGTTGCTGGCGATACCCACCGGCCTGATCGGCGTGGTCTGGGGGCATCTGTTGATGGGGCTCGAGCTGTCCATGCCGAGCCTGGTTGGGCTGGCGACACTCACCGGCATCGTGGTCAACGACAGTATCCTGCTGGTGAGCTTTATCAAGGAGAAGCATGCCAGTGGCATGGTTATGATAGAGGCGGTCCAGCTGGCGGCTCATGACCGTTTCCGCGCTATCATCCTGACGTCGATCACGACCATTGTTGGCTTGCTACCGTTGTTGCTGGAGAGCAGTACCCAGGCACAGTTCCTGATCCCGCTGGTGGCCAGCTTGGCGTTTGGGCTCTTGAGTGCCACTGTACTCTCCTTGTTTCTGCTCCCCGCATGTTTCGTCATCTTCGAAGAGTTGGATTGGTTCAAGCGAACGAATACGGAGGTAGAGCAATTGGTGGATTCGTCGCAAGCGCCTTAATCCAACCCACTAAGAAGTAGGATGGAACAAGCTTGCGACTTAATGGCTCCCCTTTTGGCGCCGACTAAGTAATGGGGGGATTGCCATCCTAACGGTGTTCCAATTGTCCTTTACTCCGCCATAGTGCCATGGATTGGATGAAATCATGTTCTCATTAAGCCGTTCGCTTGGGAGGCTTCACCTTCGACATGCAACCCAGGGGGGCGTAAATCTTGTAGTAATGTCCCCGTCACCGATCGATTTCCCTGCTCGCCTCAAACAGTGGGCAGTGTTGGTTTTTGCTTGTTGATTCCGCCCCTCCGCTTATGTGGCGTCCTCCAATCGTAACGTAATGTCTTGACTGTTAGTCTCAAATGAGTAAGATAGTAATAACTTACTTACTTTGTAATTGATGATGAAAAAACACCCAAAGCACCTGTCAGCCGATGAGCGCCGTGCTGCCACAGTCGACGCGGTAGTAGAGCTGGCCGCCGAACAGAATCCCAGTGAGATCACGACAACGGCCATCGCCAAACACATGGGCGTGACCCAAGGCGCCTTGTTCAAGCACTTCCCTACCAAGGATGCCATCCTGCAGGCGGTTATGGAGTTTGTGGCGAACCGTCTGCTCTCCCGTGTGGACAAGGCTGCCCGCACGGCACCCTCGCAGGTCGCAGCCATCGAGGCGATTTTCATGGCCCATGTCGAGTTTGTCGTCGAAAACCCGGGAGTCCCGCGCATGATGTTCGGGGAGTTGCAGCACGCCAAGCTGACAGCGCCCAAGCGCATCGTGCAGACGCTCGTTCGCCGCTATGGCGAACGTCTTCATCGGATTATCGAAGAGGGGAAAGCCGAGGGTGAGTTATCGGCATCATTAGATACCAGTGCTGCCGCAACCCTGTTCATTGGCACGATTCAGGGGCTGGTCATGCAGTCAATGCTCGCAGGTGACGTTGAGCAGGTGCGTAAGGATGCGCCGAGGGTCTTTGAGATATTTCTTCGCGGGATACGGAGCGGGCAATGAAAAAGTTATTACGCAAGGCAGTTGTACTGCCCCTGATCGTGGTGGTTGCCCTGGCCCTTGTGATATACAAGGTGAAATCGAAGGCGCCGGTAGAGCATGAAGTGCTGCAGTTTCCAACCCGGGCGGTAGAGGTGGTCAGGCTGAAACCGTTGCCATTTCGTGCACGCGCCATCGCCTACGGAAATGTGGAACCGTCGGTTCTGTTAAAGGCGAAAGCTGAGGTCGCGGGAAAGATCAGCTATATACATCCCGGGCTGGAAAAAGGCGGGAGTCTCTCCAAGGGTACTCTGGTCATGCGTATTGAGCCTACCGCCTATGAATTTTCGTTGGATCAGAAAAAAGCGGCCTTGGTGGGCAGCCAGTCCAGCCTGACACAATTGGAGGCTGAAGAGGTATCCACACGCAGCGCCCTGCGTCTGGCTGAGAAGAACCTCCAGGTTGGGGAGAAGGAACTTAACCGCCTGCTTGCGATCTGGGACAAGAAGCTGATTGCGCGCTCTGTGGTCGACGCTGAGGAGCAGAAAGTACTGCAGTTGCAACAGCAGATCGAGGATCTGCAGGGCAAGCTGGCGAGTTATGAGAGCAGAAAGGCCAGCAGCAAGGCACAGATAGAGCAGTCGGAGTCACAACTTGCACAGAGTGAAGATACCCTGGGGCGAACAGAAATACGTCTGCCTTTTGATGCCAGGGTTGGCCAGGTCTTTGTCGAAGAGGGGGAGTTCACCTCGGTCGGCGGTGTCCTGTTCGAGGCGCTTGGGACGCACTCGGTTGAGATCAATGCGCAGATTCCCACCCGTCAACTCAGTCCCTTGCTGATTGCGTCCGGTACTGAATCGATCAATATGCGACAACCCGAGGAACTGCAGTCGAGACTTTCGCAAATGCAGTTAAAGGTCCATGTCAGCCTGGTGGGGTATGACGGCGATGTACCCAGATGGGAGGGTAATCTGTTGCGTGTTGGTGAATCAATTGATCCCGTGCGTGACACCATTGGCTTGGTGGTCGCTGTTGATAAGCCCTATGACGGGGTAATTCCAGGCAAACGACCACCACTGCTTAAAGGGATGTACGCGATGGTGGAACTCTATTCGCCGGTGCAGAAGTTGTTGGTTATTCCCAGAAGGGCGATGCACCAAGGGCGGGTCTATGTTGCCAACAGCGAGAATCGATTGGAGATTCATGAGATCACCGTCCTGTATAAACAGGGTGATCTGGTTGTGATTGAAGCGGGACTCAATGAAGGCGACCGGGTTATCGTTACGGATGTCATTCCTGTTATGGAAGGATTGCCTGTCGCTCCCATTGTGGCGGAGGAGTATGAGCGTGAATTGGCGGAAGCGGCTTTGGGTGAGGACCGCGTTACGGCCTTGATTGAAGGGAGTGGGGCGGATAAGCATCAGTCGATGCCTTCCCCTAAGACGGTTGAAGGCGGTGCGGAATGATCCGCTTTTTTGCTGCACACCCGACTATCGGCAATATTTTGATGATGGCGATCATCGCCATGGGGCTGGTCTCCGTGGGTGGTCTCAACAAGGAGTCCTTTCCTCTGCTCAAGCCGAGCAAGGTACAGGTGACGGTCGCCTATCCCGGCGCCAGTCCTGCGGATGTTGAGGACGGAATCTGCAACCCGCTGGAAGATGCAACCGATGGCATCAGTTTCCTGATTGAGCAGGAGTGTGATGCCCGGGACAATATCGCTATTGTCACCCTTGAGATGCACGAGACTGGGGATATTCGTCAGTTCACCGACGATGTCAGAAGTGCTGTCGATGGCATCAGTAACTTTCCGGAAAACTCGGAAGAACCGATCATCACCCAACTGGGAAGAATCAATCCGGTCGCCAATATTGCGATCACCTCAGATAACCTGACCCACTCAGAATTGAAAGCACTGGCCGAGTTTTATCGAGACCGACTGGTGGCGATGCCCGAGATACCGATTGTGACGATCGACGGCTTTTCTACCCATCAGCTGCAGGTACGGCTTCGTCCCGATACCCTGAAAAAATACAATCTGAGTGCTGAAAGTGTCGCCGGACTGATTGCGTCACAGGCGCTGGAGTTGCCGGCTGGCCTCGTGGAGGCCACGGAAACTTCTTATCAGATAAGGTTTGATAATCTCAGAAAGAGTATTGATGAGCTCGCAGATCTGGTGGTGATCAACACCCGGGACGGGGGTGAAATAAAGCTGGGTGACATCGCCGTTCTAGAGGATCGCTTTGACAAACCGGAAGAGCGAATCGAACTCAACGGGAAGCCGGCGGCACTGCTCAAGGTGAGTAAGAATACCATCGACGATACACTGAAAGTGGCTGATGCGCTGTTGCAGTTTGTCGAAAGGGAAAACAGTATCCTGCCACCGAGTACCCGTTTGACCGTGATGAATGACAACTCTACTTCGGTGCGCGATCGGCTGAAGCTTTTGCTAACCAATAGTTGGCAAGGCCTGTTGCTGGCAACCACTATGCTGCTGCTGTTTTTTTCCTGGCGCTATACCCTCTGGATTGCCCTGGGCCTGCCGGTCTCTTTTCTCGGTGGTGTCGCGTTAATGTCGATGTTTGGTATCAGTATCAATATGATATCTATGGTCGCTCTGTTGATGGCTATCGGTATCCTGATGGATGATGCCATCGTCCTTTCAGAGAACATCGATCACGAATACCGCAAGGGAAAAAAACCCCTGGAGGCGGCCATTGACGGGACGAAAAAGGTGGTCCGGGGTGTTTTTTCCTCCTTTCTCACCTCTGCCTTCCTGTTCGGAAGCCTGTTGATGATGAAAGGAGATATGGGGCAGATACTGGGCGTTCTGCCTGTGGTCCTGCTTTCGGTGCTTACCATCAGCCTGATCGAGGCGTTTTTGATCCTGCCTCACCATCTGAAACATTCGCTGGAACACGGTCATGACAAGACGCCGCCAAAATGGCGCCTTGTTTTTGAAGCGCAGTTTGATCGTCTGCGTCACGCCATCTCCCGGGCTGCAAAAGGGGCGATGGCATTTCGTTATCTCACTGTGGGTGCCGCACTCTCCGCGCTGATTCTCTCAGTTGGTCTGATCGCAACCGGCACTGTCAAGTTCAAGGCCTTTCCGGATCTTGAAGGAAATAATGTCGAAGCCAGAGTTTTGCTCTCTCAAGGGACCCCACTGGAAAAAACTGAACAGGTGGTTACCACACTGCTTGGCGCACTGGATAAAACCAATCTACAGTTGAGCGAGTTGGAATCCGAAACACTGGTAAAGAATATTCAGGTCTCATACGGTGAGCACGGCGATGTACCCGAAACCGGTCCTCACTTAGCTACTTTGAGCGTCGACATTCTTACCACCGAGCAGCGTCATACCACCATGGCGGGTTTGATTCGGAGTTGGAAAGAGAATGCCGGGGTACTGCCCGATGTGCTGAATATCCAGTACAAGGAGCCGAAAGTGGGCGCCGCTGGCCGGGCGATACATATTCGCCTTGGTGGCGATGACCTCAAGCAGCTATCCCGGGCTTCCTGGGATCTTCAGAACTGGCTCAGAGGGTATGCCGGGGTGACCAATCTCCTGGACGACCTGCGCCCGGGGTTGCCGCAATACAGCATCCGGCTCAAGCCGGGAGCGCTGGCCAAAGGTATCGATTCCCGTTCTATTGCATCGCAACTTCGCTCGGCCTACCTTGAGGCAAAGATCAGTGAGATCTATCGGGGACGTGAATCCTATGAGATAGTCGCCCGGCTGGATAGCCCCAAACAACAGGCGCTGCGTGATTTTGATGACTTCACGGTGTTTTCAAAAAGTGGTGAGGCACTTCCCCTGAGCAGTGTTGCCACGATTACTGAAACCCGTGACTTCTCACGGATAGGGCATGTCAATCATCTGCGCACGGTCAATATTTACGGAGACGTCGATGCGGATGTTGCCAATACATCCGAGGTGATTGCCAATCTGCAGGATAGCTTTCTTGAGACCTTGCTGGCGCGCTACCCCGGTGTCGCCGTCACCTTCAAGGGAGAAGTAGAAAACGGTACGGAGACCAAGCTATCGATTCTCTCCGGTTTTGGTCTGGGCGCATTCGCTGTGTTCCTGTTACTGAGCCTTCAATTCGGAAATTATCGTGAACCGTTGATCGTGATGATCACAATCCCACTGGCTCTGATAGGTTCCATCTGGGGCCATTTCATCATGGGTTTAGACTTTACCCTGCCGAGCATGATCGGCTTTGTCTCACTAGCAGGTATCGTGGTAAACGACTCCATTCTGCTAGTTGAGTTCATCAAGTATCGGGTGGCCGAGGGCAGCTCTTTTCACCGGGCTGCGCAGCAAGCAGTGTTCGACCGTTCGCGTGCCATCTTTCTGACCTCGGTGACCACCGTTGCCGGAATGACGCCGTTGCTGTTCGAGACCAGTTCACAGGCGTTGATACTGGTTCCGCTGGTCACCAGCATTGTATTTGGAATGCTGACATCCACGGTATTGATCATGCTGGTACTGCCTGCGATGTACGCCATCATGGAGGATGTGGGTTTTGTTAATATGTCAGTGCCAGTATCCGACTGATTTTCATTTCAGTGGTGCGGTATACCCACTGGAGAGGAGCAACATTGGAAATACGTAGATCACGCGGTATTTGGATCTGGGCAATTTCAATAATCGAGATCGGTTTCAGTCTGCTGACCATCAAGGCGGACGTTCATCGCAGTCGTCCGGGTTCGTCGCTTGCCAGATAGGCCTCCTCCTCGGTCGTTAGGTCGACGGTATCGAATCCGGTGATCATCGGACGGACATGGGCGCGGAACGATCCGCCGACCGTCAGCAGGTAGACATGCGCCACGATGAAAGCGGCAATGGCGAAGGCCGTGAGGCTGTGCAGGTTCGCTACAACTGGGAGCCATACGGCTACTTCCGGGATCGCGCCCCACAGGTTATAGGTCAGATACATTAGCCCGGTGATCCAGATCGCCGGGAATAGTGCAACCTTCAGTGCCAGATACGTCAGCGCCTGAAGAGGGTTGTGCTTGCGCCAGTAAGCTTTGCGGTAGGGATGATGTTCGCCCCTGAAGATGCCGTAGGCATAGAAGCGCGCGACCTTGCCGAGCCCTTTGGTGGTCGGTACGTAGTGCCGCCAGGTGCCAGTCGTCAGGTGCCAGAAGATCGCGAAGACCCAGAGCACCATCAGCGCCGTAGCAGCTCCAATATGTAACATGAAGGCTGCGCCGAAAGGCAGTCCGCCGATGAGTCCGGAAACCCTTAGCCCCGAAGCCATCAGTGTGAAGATCAGCGCGACCTGCGTCCAGTGCCAGAACCGCTCGAAGCGTGGATAGATCTTGACCTTGCGTTCAGTCATAGCGTGCTCCTTTTCGGCCGATCAGCCGCAAGAGGCTGTGCCCTGCCACGCCCACTACCGCGAGTGCCAGAAGGATCAGTCCCGCCGTCCCGCCTGGCCCCATCGGATTAGCTCCCGGTATGTAGACGCCTGAGAGATTGGCGAGTCTACCGTTCTTTGCATGGCAGGCGTTACAGTTGAGTGCCCTATCAGCTGGCGCGACCATGTGGGTGATAGGCCAGTACATATAGGTATCGACGAAGCCGAATTTGCCTGAATAAGGCTCGCCCACGTAATCCATTGCGGCCTTGATCGACTTATCCCAGTTGAAATTCGTCCAGAAGGCGGATGTCGTGTCGGGACCGTAGGTGTGGGTATAGACTAGTTTGGCAAGCTCGCTGTCATAGGCCTGTCGTCCCGCCATCTGCTTGAAAGGCCAGATACGGGAATTTGAATCGGAGGCGGAGCCCTTGATCCGGTTAATTTCGACCGTCTGTGCTGGGTCGATAGTCGTGAGGCCGGTCGTGTATTCGACCTGTCCGTTGAACCAGGCGTAATAGGGTCTGACGTTTTCGTCCCATTTGAACGTGCCTTTGGTGGAGAGATACGTGTGTAATTTCCTGCCGTCCGACTGGGTATGTTCGTCCAGCATGATCGGCTTGCCGTTTTCGAGTCGGCCGGCGGTGGACCAGTCCCATGATGTCTTGGTGGCTACGCCGCCGCGGGCAAATTCGGGGATGTGGCATGTCTGGCAGGCAATTCGGTCGGTATGGTCATTCAGCTTCATGCCGATTAGCGTGCTTTGATGGGGCGTTGAAGAATGGCAGCTTTCACAGGTTGCCACGTCGCGGCGCTGGCCAGGCAGGCCTGTGCCACCGGTGTCCCTAGCAAGGACGCTGTAGCGTGACCCTGCTACTTGGTGACGGTCGCTGACATGACAGGAGGCACAGGTGAAGTTCTGGCCATCGGACGACATGTGGACATCGACCTCCTTTGTAGGATCGTAGAGCGCCGATGACAGGTCTCCGTGTTTAACGTTGTCGCCTCCGCCGCCGAAGAAATGGCAATTGCCACAATTGTCGCGCCCCGGCAGGCCGACGGATTGTGCAGCCTTAGTCAGATCCACCGCCCATGCCTTCTTGCCCGTGATGGTCTTTGCGCCGGGGGAGACCGGGTCTAGTGGGGGGTGACCCGCGAGATTGTCTTGCTTGGTGTACTGCCCCGAGCGGTCGTGGCAAACGAGGCAATCCACCCGTGTAGGGTCGGCCGGCGTGGCGACGCGGATATCTTCCCAACCGTAGCCAGCATGGCAAGATGTGCAGCGGGTCTCGTTCGCCGCGACATTGCCGCAGAAAGCGTTGAGCACGTTGCGTTTGCCGAGACGCTGTCCGGTATCGGGATTGGTGTAGTCCCAACTGTAATGCAACGTGTGCATTATTTGATCGCTCGCCTCGGTATGGCATTCCAGGCAAGCGGCCGTCACTTCGGGGCCGGATGTGAATTCGCGCATCAGGGGTTCCAGCTTGCTGTGGTCAGTCGTGCTGTCCGGGCCGGAAAGAGGCGGGGTGTTCTGCTGCGCCAGGGTCACCTGGCCCATAAGTAAGGCAGAAATGAGGATTGAAGCAAGATTGAACATATTTCGCATGCTGTCTTACTGTATCCTTTTAGAATTGAAGTACCTGCACCGCAATGAGCGCGATCACGATCCATACGCCCATTCGGATGATCATCGTAAGACCATGCGCGTCTGATTGACGCCTTCAGTGTCACCCAGAAGTGAAAGCCGTCGAGAACGGCGGGCCCTTATGCTCCAGAAATCAATTCAGTGATATTTAACTATAGAAACCGTTCGCTTACAATCATGGCTGACTCACTTGCTTGATGACATTTGAATATATCGCCTCACTCTTAATTTCTTGTTTTTGCAGAGAATACTGTGCCAATCAAAGGTATTAGTGGCAATAATCGAGAGATCATCTGATTGGTCTTCTAGCTGTTCTCCAGATTCTTCTAACATTGCGGTCGTGATGTAGTAATACACCACAGGGTTAGTCGTACCTAAATGGGATTGTCAGTGGGGCTTCATATCGGCTTTGTCGCTTGTGGGGAGCGATTCGATAAGCCAATCGCTCAGGTTGGTGTGCATTGCGAACTATCAATGCTTAGTTGGTCGTTATTATCATAGTATGGCACTAGGTTATTTGGTTCCCCAGGAGTTTGCCATGCTGCCAGCGTCTCGCCTTCAACACTTTCCGGTCGCCTTCTTCTCCATGATCATGGGCCTGTCCGGCCTGAGCATCGCCTGGGACAAGGCTCACACTGTTCTCATTCCCGATCTCGACTTGGGAGCGGTACTCGGCCTGTTGACCGGCATCGTCTTCCTGGCCTTGGCGTTGGCCTATGCGGCCAAGCTGATGCGCTTTCGTACCGCCGTGGTAGCGGAACTACACCATCCCATCAAGCTGAATTTCTATCCGACTATCTCCATTAGCCTGATCCTGCTCTCCATCGTCAGCCTGGAACGTGCTCCCGCGCTGGCCCAAGGGCTCTGGCTGGTGGGCACCGGCCTGCATCTGGTCTTGACTCTCTATGTAATGAGCGTGTGGATACACCACAAGCATTTCCGTATCGAGCACATGAACCCCGCCTGGTTCATTCCCGTAGTGGGTAATGCGCTGGTGCCCATTACCGGTTGCGGTCTGGGTTTCGATGAACTGTCCTGGTTCTTCTTCAGCATCGGCGTGGTATTCTGGCTGGTGTTGATGACCATCTTCTTCAACCGGGTATTCTTCCACGAACCGCTGCCGGAGAAGTTGATGCCCACTTTCTTTATCCTCATCGCACCACCAGCGGTCGCTTTTCTCGCTTACATGAAGCTGCAACATGCCGAGTTGGATGTGTTTGCCCGCATCCTCTACTACAGTGGGCTGTTTCTGACGCTGCTGCTGCTCACCCAGGTCGGCCGTTTTGCCCGGCTGAACTTCTCACTGTCCTGGTGGGCCTATTCCTTCCCGCTATCGGCCATCACCGTGGCCACCCTGGTCATGGCGCAGGTAACCGGGCAGCCGTTTTTCACTGGGCTTGGCTGGGTACTGTTGGGCTTGCTGAGTGTCGTGGTGGCCTATCTGGTTCTGCGTACCACCAGGGCCGTCATGGTCGGCAAAATCTGCCAACCTGAATGAATATTTAAATGAGTAGGCAAACCATGAAACAGACTCTCTTACAAGAAAAATACCCGATCCTCGATCTCGAAATCCCCAAGGTAGAGACCACGCTCGATAGCGTGGGGGCGATTATCGGTTATCTCAAAAATTGCATCGAGGCGCATCCGGTCGCACGCTACATCGCCACATTTGACCACTACGATCATACCGCTTCTTTAGACGACGGGGAGATTGCCGAGACTATCCTGGCCGCACAGAACATCGTCTTCTGTTTTGGTACTAAATTGCCCAGCGCCCATGTGATGGCAGTGCGTCCGCGCTCCATCGGTGTCACTGAAATAGCCGACCGCTTCATCATTAGTTTTATGGAGGCCCCCATGCCTATGGCCAACCAGGCTATGGAAGAATGGGTGAAGACAATTCCCGATAAACAGGACGATTAGGAGACAAATCATGAAAATAGGCGTCACCAGCCAGAACTGGCGCACCATCACCGGCCACGCGGGAAAAGCGCGCCGGGTCCTGGTGTATTCACCCGGAGCGGATGGCTATCCCGTGGAGGTTCAACGCATCGACTTGCCCAAGGAGATGAGCATGCACGAGTACCACGGCGAGGATCATCCATTCTACGCCCTGGATGCGTTGATCACCGCTGGTTGTGGCAACGGCTTTGTAAAGCGCATGGCCGGGTATGGTGTGGATGTGTTCGTGACCTCCATGAGTGATCCTGCAGCTGCCGCAGCCGACCTGTTGGCAGGCAAACCGCTACCGCCTCCGCAGCCCCATGGTCACGATTGAGCCAACCAGGGACCGCTTTACCCGCAACTACCTCATCTTTCTGGGCGTCCTCGGTGGCCTGTTGCTCGCCTGGTGGTTGCCGACTCTCGATCCCCGGGTCTGGGGCCTCAACGACCAGTTGGCGACCGACCCAGAGCTGGCCGTATATAGCTACAGATTTCGGGTTCAGTCCATCGATAATGGCGTGGCGCGGGTCTACAGCCCACGCTCCACGCGCATCCCGGCGTTGCGCTTCCTGGCCATCGTTGAGCCACGCTTGCGCGGCCGCCACGCGAACGATCCTCAGGTCATCGCAGCCCAGCGCAAACTGGGTAAAGTACAAGGACGGGCACGCGAAATCGTCTTGTTCCACCCTGGAGTGAGTCGCCTGGTCTGGGTGGAGGACATTGACTGGTATGCCAGGCGGGGAATAGTGATACCCTAACCACACAAATGCCGGATGTCCCAAGGAGCAGGGCCAGAAAAAGCCTAATGGGCCTTCATTGACGCTGCTAAACCTAGTCGCGGTAAAGGGGCTTGACGTATTGGCCTAGGAAAGTAACCACGTTGCTAAAGATTATTTTTGAAGAAATTTCTGAAGATGGTATTTTTTGGAGCTCGGCCAAGTAGGCGTATTGATGACTGCTTTTAGGAGCCCCAGAGTGTGGACAGAGGAGCAGCCCATAGGTTGCTACCCAGAGGCATTGTTTCATCACCATCGTACAGCAACACACCTGCTGTGAACTGATCACCAGCCAGACTGGCGAGTTTTTTCAATCCACGCAGATCTTGTTCTTTGACAGTGGCAGAGGCTTTTACTTCGACGCCTACCAGTTGTCTTGCGCTGTTCTCAATCACCACATCAACTTCATACTTGTCCGCATCCCGGTAGTACAGTAGCCGATAATCATCATCAGAGGTTGCCGTGTGTTTGAGCAATTCACTGAAGACAAAGCTCTCCAGAATGTGCCCGTAGCCTGTTTTGTCCAACTCAATATCTTTGTGGCCAATGTTGGTGAGCGCGCCCAACAAACCGGAATCGATGAACTGAAGCTTTGGGGTCTTGACCACGCGTTTCAAGCGATTGCGTGCCCATACGTCAATACGTTTCAGCAGGTACATATGTTCAAATACACTGATGTAGCGAGAGACCGTCTTGCCATCGAGACCGACTTGACCGCCTAACTCGGAGTAGTTGCACATCTGACCAGCGGTCTGCGCCAGTGCGCGTAGAAAGCGTGGCAACTGATCCAGTTTATCGATTTCGGCGACATCGCGGACGTCGCGTTGAAGAATGGCATTGATGTACTGCCGTGCCCAGGTAGTACGTCGTTTTTCCGTTGGTCTCGCAACTGCTTCCGGGTATCCTCCACGTAGAACGCGCTCTACCAGATTGCTGCCGAGTACAGGGGGATTCGATATCAGGATTTCTCCGACAAAAACGCGATCTATCCAGTTAGCTGGTCTGTTCTCGATTTCACTCTGTGATAGGGGTAAAAGCATCAAGGTTTCCATGCGCCCGGCCAGCGAGTCGGCAACCGTGGGTAGCGCCATCAGATTGGCCGAGCCAGTGATCAGAAACCGCCCCGGGCGACGATCCTCGTCAACGCTTTTCTTGATAGCCAGAAGCAACTCGGGCGCACGCTGGATTTCATCGATGACGGCGCGATCCAGATTGCGAATCATGCCGACCGGGTCTTCACGCGCTGACAACAATGTCAGTTCATCATCCAGGGTCAGGTAGTGCAGTCCCCGTTCAGCGATTTTGCGTACCAGGGTCGTTTTGCCAGCCTGGCGTGGCCCGGCAAGTAAAACCACGGGTGTATCCTGCAAAGCCTCATCAATTCGTGGTTCAATCCAACGTGGATACAGGGATGGTGTATTCATAGCGAAACAATATCGTAAATTGCGGAATGTTTCAACGTAAATAATGGAATAAGAAGGCGTAAAACAAGGAAATATAGAGGCGTGTGCGAACTATACCAATCGGGAAAGGGTTGGGGAGTGCCGGAAATCAATCGGCACATTTCGAGCATTTTGAAGCATTTTCTGAGCATGGTATTTTTCATGGTATTTCCAATTAGAAGGAAAATAAGCCATTGAATATAAGAGATAAAAATGGCTCGTTTACAATCGAGTGGGAGTGGCCGGTACCGGTAGGCACTGTCTGCGCTGATTGGCATTAATTTGATTTGATATCGATACCGCGTGAATCTGGGCTATGCCTCTGAAATGCGAGGTATGCTAATGCGCCGACCAGTGCCAAACTCACGCAATTGGCGCACAAAATAGCCAACAGGGTGGTCGTTTCCTTGGACCTCAAAGGAGATTGCTGGGAGCGTGACGCGGAAAACAGCTGATTGGTCTCAGTGGCAGTGGACAGTGAACTGATGATTCAATGGCTGGGGTTTGGTGATCCCGCAATTCTTAGCCATTGACCCGTCTGATTCGATAGGATAGCTTCGTTCGATCTGAGCTTCAGAAATCAGCGGCGGGTAGATCATTGCAATGCGTGGGCCTTATCACTCGGGGCTTGTAGGAGCCTTAATAGTTACCCTCTTGGGTGTCGCCTATCTCTTCCTGCAACAGGGTGCAGAAGCACCACTCTCTCTGCATTCAGCCAATGCTGCTAGCGCACCGGCTGAGAAGGTCGTATCGGTCGAGGCTGTGCAAGTTTCCGTCGATACAGTGCTCGAAACCATCCATGCGGTCGCTTCCTTGAAGCCAAACGAGGCGGTCGTTGTATCGCCGGAAATTGCCGGGCGCATTGCACGCATGCCGTTTGCCGAAGGTGACAAGGTTGAAGCGGGTGCGGTCTTGGTTGAACTTGATTTTACCATCCTGCAAGCGGAATTGAGTAAGGCGCAGTCTGAACTGGCCCTTGCCGAAACAAACCGAAATAGGATGATGTCCCTTGCAAAGCAGGGTACTGGCTCGTTCCGTGAGCGTGACGAGGCGGTCGCTGCCTATCAGTCGGCTCAAGCGAACCTTGCCCTTGCCAAGGCGCGGCTAGAGAAATCGACGATTACGGCACCTTTCTCGGGTGTGATCGGGGTGCGTTCGGTGAGTATTGGGGCCTATGTCAGTCCAGGTCACCACATCGTGGAACTCGTTGATATTGATCCGATCAAGGTGGATTTTCGAGTGCCGGAACTCGCCCTCCCTAGCTTACAGCCGGGCCAATTCGTTCGCGTCACCGTCGATGCCCTGCCGGGTCAGGTTTTTGATGGTGAGGTCTACGTTATCGATCCCATCGTGGATGCAAACGGGCGCGCTATTCGACTGCGTGCCCAAATACCGAATCCTAACGGTCGGTTGTCTCCGGGGCTGTTCGCCCGAGTGCAGATTGTCGTCGAGCGGCGCGAAAATGCATTGCTGATTCCTGAGCCAGCGGTATTTGCGGACGGCCAGGCACGTTATGTCTACCGGATTGTGGATGGACGTGCAGTGCAGACGGAGATTGAGCTGGGCCAGCGCCAACCGGGCTTTGTCGAAGTACGCAGCGGAGTGGATCGCGATACCGTCGTTGTCACGGCCGGACACCAGCAGATCAGGGACGGTAGCCGGGTAACAATCGTTAAGCCCCGCGCTGGTACTTGAGATGGGGTTCTTCGAATTCTTCATTCGCAGGCCTGTCTTTTCGACAGTCATGAGCCTGATCATTATTCTGATCGGTATCGTTTCCTATTCACGGCTCACCGTCCGGGAATATCCGAACATTGATGAGCCCGTCGTCTCCGTTAAGACCGGCTATCAAGGCGCCAGCGCCGAGATCATCGAGACCCAGGTCACCCAGGTTCTTGAAAGCTCCATCGCCGGCATCGAAGGCATCGACACGATGACCTCGAGCAGCAAGCCGGAACAAAGTCTGATCACTGTGCGGTTTCGCATGACCACCGATCCTGACGTCGCTGCAAGCGACGTGCGTGACCGCGTGGCGCGGGTTCGTAGCCGGTTGCCTACCGAGATTGATGAGCCGGTAATCGCGAAGGTGGAAGCGGATGCACAGGCGATCATTTATGTTGCTTTCACCAGTGATCGCCATAAGCCGATTGAAATCTCCGATTATGCCGACCGCTACGTCCGGGACCGCCTGCAGAATATTCCTGGCGTTGCTGAGGTACGAATCTTTGGCGAAAGGCGTTACGCCATGCGCATCTGGCTCGATCGTGCCCGCTTGGCTGCCTATGACCTGACGGTTGCGGATGTAGAGAACGCTCTGCGTGAGCAGAATGTGGAAGTGCCCTCGGGCCGGATCGAGAGCCTGGACCGGGAGTTTACCGTCCTGTCACGAACAGGTTTGGTGACGCCGGAAGAGTTTGAGCGTGTCGTCGTGAAGGATGTAGGCGGCTTTCCGGTGAGCCTGCGCGATGTTGCGAAAGTGGAGTTGGGGCCTCAGGATGAGCGGCGCATTACCCGGTTCAATGGCAATGGTGCGGTCATCCTTGGTGTGGTCAAACAGGCGACCGCCAACCCTCTCGACGTGTCCGTTGCTATGCGTGAGATCTTGCCCGAACTGTCCCGCGATTTACCCCAGGGTATGAACGCCACTATAGCCTACGACAAGTCCATTTTTATCGATCGTTCTATTGAGGCTGTATATGTCACCATTGCCGAGGCAGTCGCCCTCGTCGTCGCCGTCATATTCTTCTTTTTGAGGACCGTAAGGGCGACGATTATCCCTCTCGTCACGATTCCGGTCTCGCTCATTGGTGCCTTTGCACTGATGGACTTGATGGGTTTTTCCATCAATACACTGACACTCCTGGCAATGGTTCTGGCTATCGGTCTTGTTGTCGATGATGCGATTGTCGTACTTGAGAACATTCACCGTCATGTCGAAAAGGGCATGAAGCCGTTTCGTGCAGCGGTCTTGGGTATACGTGAAATTTCGAGTGCCGTAATCGCGATGACACTGACGCTTGCCGCAGTCTATGCGCCAGTTGCCTTTGCGCCGGGCCGAACCGGTAAGTTGTTCGCGGAATTCGCTCTGACCTTGGCTGGCGCGGTCCTGGTGTCTGGTCTCGTGGCGCTGACGCTTAGTCCGATGATGTGTTCTCGCTTGCTCCGCGAACATGAGACTCATGGTCGGGCGTACAATTTTCTGGAGCGATTCATCCGTGGACTCGATACCAGTTACAATAAGATTCTCACAATCACCCTCCGCATGCGTCCCGTGGTCGTGGCCGTCGCGCTTATCGCCGCAGGTGCAGGCTACTTCCTTCTCACAGGGCTAAAGTCGGAACTGGCGCCGATTGAGGATCGTGGCGTGCTTTTCACCGCCGGTAATGCACCCGAAGGCTCGACCATCGATTTCACCGGTCGCTATGTGGCAGATTTTGAGGCAATGCTGCGGGATATCCCCGAGGTGCAGCACTCTTTCGTCATCATCGGTTCACGTGCGGTAACCGAACTGATCTCGTTCTCCCCGCTTATTCCCTGGGAACAGCGTGAGCGTACTCAGATGGAAATCCTGCGTGAGCTTGGTCCAAAACTTAAAAAGGTTACGGGCGTTCGCGCCTTCGGCAACAACCCCGGATCCTTCGGTCAGAGTGCCCGCAATAAGCCAGTCGAGTTTGTCATCCAGACCCCAGAGAGCTACCAACAACTTGATGAGTATGTGGAATCGATCCTTGCGGAGGCCGAGAAATATCCTGGTCTTATCAATCTCGATAGCGATCTCCGGTTGAACAAGCCACAGATCGATGTGGTGATGGACCGCGACCGGGTGGCTGACATGGGCGCGGGCGTGCTGACTGTCGGACGGACATTGGAAACCTTGCTTGGCGGCCGGCAGGTGACGCGTTTCAATCAGAACGGTGAGCAGTACGACGTTATCGTCCAGGTCGCACTTGATGATCGCCGTACACCCGGTGATCTCAATGACATATACGTGCGCGGTCGCGCTGGAACGATGGTACAGCTGTCGAACCTTGTTCAGATGCACGAGACCGTCGCCCCCAAGGAGCTGAATCGCTTCAACCAATTCCGCTCGGCCACGATCACTGGCAATATCGCGCCCGGATATTCGCTTGGTGATGGACTTGATTTTCTCGAGTCCGCTGCTCAGCGCGTCCTGCCGCAGTCGGCGCGCTACGACTTGTCTGGCGAGTCCCGCGAATTCAAGGAGACGGGTAGTAGTCTGCTGTTCGTCTTTGTGCTGGCACTCGGGTTCATCTTTCTTGTGCTCGCGGCGCAGTTCGAGAGTTTTGTGGATCCGCTCATCATTATGCTTACAGTGCCGTTGACCATGACGGGTGCATTGCTCGCACTCAACCTGACTGACGGAACCCTGAACATCTACAGTGAGATTGGTCTGGTAACACTGATCGGCTTGATCAGCAAGCACGGCATCCTGATCGTCGAATTCGCCAACACTCTCCAAGCACAGGGTAAGTCGGTCCGGGACGCGGTGATCGAGGCGGCAGGGCTGCGGCTGCGCCCGATCCTGATGACCACGTCAGCCATGGTGGCGGGCGCCCTGCCTCTCGCCATGGCGACGGGAGCGGGTGCGCAAAGCCGGCAGGATATCGGATGGGTGATCGTCGGGGGCATGACCTTCGGGACCCTTTTGACGCTGTTCGTGTTGCCGACGGCCTATGTGCTGCTTGCCAAAGATCTATCCAAGCGAGAAGTGATCGACGAGCTGGCGGTCGATCTTCCGAAGGCAGTTGAATAGACGAAGGCAGTGTATGCAGAGCAGAAGGGGGTATAGATGTTGGGTCAACTGCAACAGGCCCTTTCGGTCTCCAGCGCCGATCTTCTTCAAAATGGATTAGCTATAGCATGTTGTGATTAGGGTGCTTTTGCTGGCATCGACGCTATGAAAAAGTATAATTCGTTGAAATTACGTGAATTGTTATGCAAATGTGCAATCGGATGAGAATCACTGAAGTCGACAATCTGAGAGACAGCGCATCATCGAATCAGGATGAGTTATTCATGCGCCAAGCCATTGCTCTGGCGCAGCGTGCTGAAATAGAAGGCGAAGTTCCGGTTGGTGCCGTGTTGGTTTTGGATGGCCAGGTGATCGGTGAGGGATGGAATCGTCCGATTACTACCAGTGATCCCACGGCACATGCAGAGATTATGGCGCTGCGGGATGCTGGGAGCCGTGTGGCCAATTATCGTCTGCCCAACACAACCCTCTATGTCACGCTAGAGCCTTGCCCTATGTGTGCCGGGGCGATTGTCCATTCCCGTGTCGATCGTGTGGTGTACGGCACAACAGATCCCAAAGGGGGCGCGGCCGGGAGTGTTTTTAATCTGTTGCCATCAGATGATCGGTTTAACCACTATGTCAAAGCGGAAGGTGGCGTGTTAGCGGAAGAGTGTGCAAACCTCTTGCGAAATTTCTTTCGATCTCGCCGCTGATCTTTTGCTCACAACACGGCGGGCATTGTGCTGATGATCGCCTCGGTTTTTTTCTTTTTCTGTTTTTTGTTGTGCCAGACCAGTAGATCGTAATAGCTGCGAATATTATCGACGTAATGGACCGGCTCTTTGCCCCGCGCAAAACCATGCTTTACCGTTTTGTAGTATTTCTTTTGTGCTAATAGAGGTAGATGTTGTTTTACATCAGACCACTTGTCCGGATCGCCATTGTTTCGCTGTGTCAGTATCCTGGCATCCTCCAGATGCCCTAACCCAACGTTGTAGCTAGCCAGTGCCATCCAGGTACGATCGGGCTCTTGAATTCGCTCCGGTAGCTTTCTCCGCATTCTGCGTAAATAACGGGCGCCACCGGATATGCTCTCTTCGATGTCGGTACGATCTTCAACATTCATCTGTTTAGCGGTAGCAGTGGTCAGCATCATGATTCCCTTGACCCCGGTGGGGGATACCGCGTCCGGATTCCAGTGTGATTCCTGATAACCAATAGCGGCGAGCAACTGCCAGTCTATTCCTGTTGTTTCAGAGGCTTGTTTGAAGAAAGGGATGAGTGGAGGCAGTCTTTGCACCAGGTGGCGGGCAAAGGTGCGATTATCCACAAACCCCAGTTTCTCTACATAGCCGTAATAGCGCTCCAGCATCTGTTCAAGTGAGCCGTCATCCTTGATTTTGTTGATAAAGGTCTTGGCAGCTTTATAGAGACTGTTATCTTCCGCATGTGGGAAAGCCCAGGCGAGTGATTGTTCTTCTCCCAACTCAAAGGCGACCTTTAGTTCAGGGTGAAAGCGTCTGGCGAGCGATACTTCATTGGAATTTGCGATGGTGTAATCAATCAACTCTTCATTGACTAGGTTGAGCAGCTCTGCACTTTCTACCGACTGAAGGGCAGACCAATTCAATTCCGGATGCTCTTTTTTTAATTGATTTAACAGCTCCTCATGACTACTGCCAGCGAGTACCTCCAGAGCACCATCAATGGTGTCTGTAATCTTTTTTGGTCGCCGTTTACCTGCCTTGTAGACAAGCTGTGCAGAGACCGTTTGATATTCAGGGGTAAATCGCACGGCCACTTCCCGGGCTTTTGTTACACTTAAAGCCGCGGCTGCAAAATGGGCCTCATTACGGGTAATCGTTGGCAGGATCTGATCGAAGCTCTCAGGAATGATGTATTTCACCTTGACGCCCAGTTCCTCGGCAAACTGCTCGACCAGTTCATACTCCAGGCCCCGAATCTCCTCTTTTTCTTTAAAGTAAGTGGTGGGGCTCAGGCGAGTCACCACAATCAATTGACCCTCCTCCTTAATCCGCTCGATTAGAGGTTTCGGGATGCTACAGCTGACTACCATCAAGCAGAGCAGTAAGGTGAAGAACTTATAAATATGCATCAGGTATCTTGATGTTTTGCCTTGGCGTTAATCATGGCTGAATTCTTCGCTATTCGACCGCCTATTCTAGAGTAGGTTTTACTAGATCGCGAAGCGATATCTATCTTATTGTTTTTATAAGGCTTTAATTGTTTGTCATGATGTCTTGCTATGAGGATAATAACACCAGCCGAAAATAGGCTATGAATAGGCTAATTGGAGAGGTGCCGGAGTGGCCGAACGGGACTGATTCGAAATCAGTTGACCCTTTGCGGGGTCCGAGGGTTCAAATCCCTCCCTCTCCGCCAATTTATTTATGTGATTTCACCCATTCATCGGTATGGCGGTGGTGTAAGCCGGGAACTTCTTTATAGAGCATATGATTACCCACCACAGCTACAACATCACATTATCAATTCCCCAGAAAAGTGAGATTGCCTGAGTGTTTTTTTCGGAGGGTCGGGAGCACTTTTTCAGGCTGCTCAATGGTAAGTATCGTGGTCAGATTGTTGACTGTCTCAGTCTCTTTTATGCGCGATTATATGGTTCGCTAGCGGATTACAGCCGTAGTTTTAATCGGGATCAGATAATCGAGATTCTTGAAGAGGCGATAGCCCGCAGTCCGGTGTTGGACGAAGATGATGCCGACGCGTACAGTGCCCCTGCCCGGAGCCAGCGTGAGCAGGCCAACTGGATTCTCAATCAACTCCTGGAGTATGGCTGGCTTGAGCGGCAGATGGATGAGGCCACGCTGCACAGTACGTACGCTTTTACCCGCTACGGCCGGATGTTCACGCAGCCTATGGTGGAGGCTTCCGGCGGGCGTTTTCGTACCCGCCACCGCAATACCCGCAATACCCGCAACGCCCTGCAGTCCTTTCTTGATAAAGGGGAGGTCTATGATTTGCTGGATGCCTTTGAGTATTCGGAACGGATTATCTCTGATTTTTCGGATGTCATTGCTGAACTGGATGAACGTAAGCGCCAACTGGTGAAAGAGGTAGAGGCGCAGCAGGTCGTGCAGCGCGCTTCGGATGAGTTTTTTGATTTCATGGAAAAGCGTTTTATGCCGGATCTGGCGATTCGGCTGTCGGCGGATTCGGTGGAGAAGTATCGGGATGAGATTAGTGACCTGATCAGTAAGGCACGGCGTAAACGTAAGGAGTTCAAGGCACAAGCCGAGCGTGAGTTGCGCCGTATGGCGCCGGAGTTGATTGAACATACTAATCGCTCGGTCTATCTGACGATTCTCGACGGCATCGAAACCCGTATGCATAACGCCTCGGCCGTGATGCTGCCGGCACTGCGTCAGGCGCTGAATGGATTTACCCGTCGTGCTGATATCATTATGCGGCAACTCAGTTATACCGGTGCGGCTAGTCAGAACCGTCTGTTTTCTCTCTGTGATCAGTTGCGACAATCGCCTGAAGCAGTGGAGCTTCAGGCGCTGGATGCCGCAGGTGAGGCCTTATCTGTGCTGGATGTTGGCTTTGTTGATCCTGAAGGCCTGCGGTTACACGTGGGTCGCAAACCGCGCCTGGTGAATGCCGGTGTTGAGGAGGAGGTGGGTGATGACCGTGATTCGCGCAAGTCGATGTTTGTCCAGTCGGCTGTGGATCTTGCATTTACCTTTAATAGCCAGGGTCAGCGGGATTATCTGGTGAAGGCTCTGTGCGAAGGGCACCGTATACAGAGCCAGCACCTTCCTGTGCGCGATGCGCGGGAGCTACTTATGAGTGCCCATGCGATTGAAGTGGGCTCACTGGTCACGCCGGAGTTTGCCTTCAAGGTCACCCCGACTCAAAATCGAGTGACCAGTGATTACTTTGATCTGTCCGACGAATTTACTATTGAACTGATAGAAAGAGAGCAACATGCTGACTGAATGTCTCGTTGAGAGTCTTGAGCAAGAGGGCGTTGGCCTGCAGGAGTTTCGGGAGCTCTGTATCCGGTTGCTCAACTATGGTGTGCTCTGCCGTGCCGAGAATCAGACGGAGCAGCAACTCTATGACCGTTTTGTTCGTATTGAATCGCTGGTGGAAGAGTACCTGGATGTGATTGGCATAACGTTATTCCATGATCGGCGTTTCGCCTACCTGCGGCTCTATCCGCCAGGTGCACAGGTCCCTGGAATGGAAGATGTGAGTGACACGGCGTTTACCGGTGGTCTCAGGGCGCGGTTGCGCCAGGATGAGGTGGCACTGTTGTTGGTGTTACGTCTGCAATATGACAAGGCGTTGCGCGAGGGTCAGCTGGATGAAGAGGGCTATGTACTTGAGTCGGTAGAATCACTCTCTATTGCCATGCGCAATCTGTTGGGTCGTACGCTGCCGGATAAGGTTGTCGAGCGGAAACGAGTGTTTAACCGCTTGCGCCAACTCAGGCTCATCGAGTTTAGGTCGGATGATGAGATGGAGAGCGGCGAGGCCTGGATAAAGATCCACCCGATGATCGTTACCTTTGTGAACGATGAGGCGATCACGGCCATTGAGCAGGCGCTGCCTGCTGAAGCAGCGTCTGAGGTGGAAGATGTTTCTTAAGCAGTTTGTCTATATCAACTGGGGCAATATTCCCAATCTTGAATTCGACTTTGGTCCGGTGAATCTCTTTTCTGGAGGTAATGGTTCAGGCAAGACCACGGCGGCGGATGCCATACAAACAGTCATGACCGCCGCGCATGAAAATTTGTTTCAATACAATCCAGGTCAGGATGAGACAACCCAACGGGGCCGCGGTGGCAAGCGGGTGCGCACACTCTCTTCCTATGTGCTGGGTTGTGATGACGGCAGCTATGCCCGGCTCGATCCAACGGATGGTTATCTGGCAGCCGTATTTCATCCCACGCAAGGTGAAGGCGGGGAGCCGTTTACCGCCGTGATAGCGGTACGTGCCTACCTGGATACCACCGGCAGTAATACGGTGGCACGTCAGGATGATGCGCAATTCTTTATTATCACCGGTGAATCGTTGGGCCTGTCACACTTCGTGCGAGAGGACAGCGCCGGACGCTATGTGGTGCCGTTACCGGATTTTCAGACACTGCTGATTGCTGAATTCGGTAAGCGTCGAATAGAAAAATATGAGACCAAAAAGGCCTATCTGCGGCGTCTGTATGGGGCGTTGAGGGGTAAGTCCGATGCGGTGGCCGAAGCGGAGGCGATTGCTGCGGCCCGGGCCTTCTCGCGCTTCATGTCCTATAAGCCGATCAAGGGCATCAACCGTTTTGTAGCGGATGAGATTCTCGAGCAGAAGGATCTTGGTGAAGCCGTGCGTTCGGTCTCCAGTCAGTTGAAGACAATCCATGGCATGGAGCGTGATGCCGCCAATCTGGTCGAGTCAATCGAGATTCTGCAGCGTGCCAAGGGTCATACCCAGCACTACATAGAACAGTGGAGTGAACTGAATGTGCTGGATTACACGCTGGCGCAGGCGGAATATCTGCTCAGACAGGATGATTATCTGCGCGGAAAGCGTGAACAGCAGACACAGCAACAGATACAGCGTGAGACTGAAAGAGAGATTGCCGAGATTGTAGTGCAGAGCGATCAGCTGCACGATCAGCTGATTTCACTGGAGGCACAGCGCCAGGGCATTGAAGCACTGCGTGAAAAAGACGCCCTGGAACGGGAACGCAGTCAGCTCGATACGCAATTGGTGCAACAGGCCAAGCAGCTACTGGCGCAGGATCAGATCGTCAGCGAGAACATACAGGTCAGTCGGGAGATGAGTGAGTTGCTGGCGACTCAGCAGTTCAAAGTCGATCTTCCTTTGTTGAATCACTTGGAAGTGGATGCGCTGGTCAAGGAGGTGGTTGCCAGCGAAAGGGCGATGATTCCAGAGCTGCATAACCTGGTTCAGCGAGATTTTTCGGGAGAGATACCCGCGCTATCACGCAGTCTGGAGCAGATCCAATCGGTACAGCAGGTTCACAACCGTTGGCATGCGTTCTGGCATACGCAGGGTGATGAGGAATCGGTCAGGAGCCAGTTGGCAGCGACACAACATGCCCGGCGCTCTCGCTATCAGCAACTCACCGATCAACGTCGGCATAAACAGCAGGAGATCGAACGGCTCAATGCCAATCAGGTCACCTATCCGCCGTTTGTGGAGCGAGCCGTCAAGGTGATCGCTCAGCAGTGCCCCGGGGCTGATCCGCGTGTGTTGTGTGATCATGTGGAAGTAAAAGATCCGCGCTGGCAATCTGCTATTGAGGGGTATCTCGGCGGTGCGCGTTACGCCATCTTGGTGGAGGCGGAGTATGAGGCGGCAGCCATACGGGCCGTTCGCGGTATGTCGGGCCGGGACAATCGGGCCCGGGTGGTTCAGGGAGATAAGGCGGCAAAGGATGCTGCCCGCAGTGAGCTCCATCCCGATTCAATTATTCACGCCCTTGAGTTCACCCACGCCGTGGCAAAGGCCTATCTGACCGCCAGCTACGGTTCGGTGCTGCGGGTTGGTTCGGCTGAAACCCTGCGCATGACCCGCCGGGGTATTACCGAAGACGGCATGGCCTCTGGCGGCTACAGCATGTGGCGCTGTGATCTGGCGGATGCGGATCTGGTATTTGGGGTGGCGGCACGGGAGCGGGCCTTACACGCCAAACTGGAAGAGTTGTCACTCATTGAGGTTGAATGGAACCAGGCCAACGATCAGCTACAACAGATCACTTATCTGTTGCAGTCAGTGGATCGTCTGAAAGAGAGTTGTTATGCGGAAGGTCTGAAATATGTCATGGATACGCATCTGCAGATCCATCGGGTTGATAGTCTCTTGAAACAGCTTGACCTGAATGAACATGAAGACCTGGAGACTCAGCTCCAACAGCTGAAGCAGGAGCAGCGTGGTCTGGAAGAGCAGAAGGGCCGTCTCAATCAGAAGTTGGGGGAGACGCGCTCCAGTCTGGAGGTGATACACAAACAGCTCAAGGCGTTGAGTGATCTGCAAGAACAGAATCAGTCACGACTGGAGGAGCGGGAGGCCGCACTGAATGAATTGGCCGCTGTCTGGCCAGAGTTTGATACCGAGTCACGGCTGCAGGTCGCTGACGAGGAGGCCCGTGATCTGGATGTTCAGATCGCGAAAAACTTCCGCCATGAACTGGAGCGAAATCTTCATGCAGCAGAGCGGCGTGCAGAAGAAGAGGTCAAGGCACACAACCAGCACTGCCGCCCGGCCGATACCATCATCTATCCCTCTTTCAATGGTGACTATGACGCGGCGCTGTTTCGCCAGATCTGTTTGCTGCAACGTGATATTGATCGGGTCTACAACATCCTGAAAAACAATATTCTTGTTGAGAAGCATCAACAACTCAATGAACTGAAGGGGGCGTTCAATAATGCCTTCGTCACCCACCTCTGCCACACTATTCACCAGGCCCTGAATGATGGTAAGCGACAGATTGAGCAGTTGAATCGCGAGTTGCAGCACCACCATTTTGGCGCTGACCGGGAGACCTTCCGTTTTGATAGTGACTGGATTCCTGAATACCGGGATTATGCCCGCTTCTTCCAGGAGGTGGTAAAAAATCCGGTGCTCACGGATGAGGCCACCCTGTTTGAGGTGGAGTTGTCAGCCAAATCCCGCAAGGTGCTGGATGAGTTGATGGCGATGTTGCTGCATGAGGATGAGCAGCACGCCATGCGGGATCTGGAACGTATTGCGGATTATCGCAATTACCGGCGCTATGAGATCTACAAAGAGGTCGAGGGTAAAGAGCCTATCCCGCTGAGTGAATATGGCACTGGCTCGGGCGGTCAGCTGGAGACACCCGCCTATATTATTCGCTCCGCCGCTATCACTTCCGCATTCCGTTTTGCCGAAGGAAATACCCATCTTCGGATGGTGCTGGTGGATGAGGCATTCTCCAAGATGGATGAGACCCGTTCACGCGAGGTGATCAGCTATCTGACGGAGCGGCTGGGGTTGCAGTTATTGTTTATCATGCCAACCAGTAAATGCGGACCCTTTATGGATCTGATCAGTCACGAGTTCGTATTTGCCAAGGTACCGAGCGCGCAACTGCGTGGACAACTCCATACCCGGGTGTTGGTGGATCGTAAACAGTGCAATCAGGAACGGATCAAGACACTCTGGGCCAATCATCGTCGCAATGTTTATCACCAGGCGGAATTGGATTTTATGGAAGAGTTTGCGGTGGCCGAATAATCAAAGAAAGCATATAAATGGAGTTTTTGTTGACTATGGAGAGTAACCATCTTGTTGAGCGACCACCTTGGTTGGAGGATGAACCGGAAATAGTGGGCTTGTTGAACCTATTCATAACAAGGCTCGATGATAAATCCCAAGAGGTGCGGCGGAGGTCTTTGAGTATAAAGCTATCTCCCGTTAAGATGAAAAAGCTCTTTAAGAATAATGACGATTCAGATCGAACATGGTTGTTGTTAAAGTCATTAGAGAGGGTCGTACTTACTATTACCGAGAATGGCAGAAGAGGCTTATATGAGCCCGTTTATCATGGAGCGATGATCCGGTTACTTTCTGGGAAAGAGGATAAGGCGGAGAAGATACTCAGAAACTGGCTTAATCGTCCGGTTAATGTGCCCTATCCTGAGCAATGGAAAACGGCTGTTTTAAATGCTGTCGAGAGGGGTCACGATATTTTCAACTCATGGGATCTGCTTGCTCAGCGTCCTCAGAGAGTTTCTGGGAAAAGTGCGGTGGAAGTGGTCAGGGCATTTTTATCCATCGCAGATCATCTTAAAGAAGGATTGACGCTAAGGCAGTTGAGTTCAAGGTGTTTTTGGGGGCAGTCTAAATATTTGGACTCTAAAGAGGAGTTTGTTCAACAACTTTATCCTGATCTACTTATTCAACCACGACCTGTAGTGGTTAATGTTTATCTCCCACAGGCTATTTCAGATGTGCTTTTTATCGAAAATCAGGATACTTATATACATGTACTAGCGGGCGGGTTAGCTACTAGTGAAACGACGGCTATTGTGTACATGGCTGGATTTAAGGGGGCGGCCGGTCGAATTAGAAATGCCGAGGGTGTATCTATTCATCTACATGGACAAAGCCATGTGGCCTCAAGAGATCTGTTTTTAAAATGGTGGATCAAAGCGTGTCAGTGTAATTGGGCGTTGTGGTTTTGGGGGGACTTGGATTTTTCTGGGTTTATGATTCTTAAATCACTTCGCGGGGTATTTGGTGATGTGCAGGCGTGGCCGGATGGTTACACTCGTATGTTGGATTTACTGAACAAAGCTGAGGGCCATTCCGCAAAATTTGGCAACAAGGAAGCTCAGATGGATCCGGGAACTACGGGTTGCACGTTTTCCGATCAGGTTCTTCTCCCTGCTTTACGTTCGATGGGTATCTTTATTGATCAAGAGGCGATTGCTGGATGATCAAATTGTCTATTTGGGTAATTAACACCTGAAGCGTAATTTTAAATCCTACTGCTACGGTATTTGTAACGTACCTTACAGTGTAGATTTGGATGTCACACTGATTTCAGATGTCCGTACTGGCCTTGCCGGGCAAAGAAAAAACGGCAGCCTGTGGGCTGCCGTCTTGCCTATGGTGTTCGGTCTATCAGTGATTAGGCCGATTTGCGACGACGTACGGCAGTCAATCCCATGAGGCCGATGCCAAGCAGTGCCAACGACACGGGTTCTGGCACGGGGTTAGGATTCACGACCTGGCCGTTGCGCACCTGGAAATTGTACTGGCCAAGCGTGTTGGAGTTCAACGAGTTGCTGATCAGCGCGTTCACGCCGCCATCAACCAGTGCACCGTGCACCAGCGAGCCGTTCAGCGTGGAATTCGATGTGGGGCTGGTCCAGTAACCAGCCAGCGCCGATACGCAGCTCGGGAAATTCACTGGGTCATTGCACAGGCCACCCGAAGGCGCGCTACTTGCAGTGCCTGCCTCCCAGACAATCGTGTCATAATTGAACTGGATGTCGAAATCGCCTGCCGCGATATCGGATCGATCCGTCAGGATCATTTGGAAGTCGTTGAAGATGCTCTGTTGGCCATATACGCCAACATGGATATAGTTGACACCGAAGACGTTGAATCCACCCAGCGACGCGCTGCCGTAGGTTACAGTATTAGATCCCGATGCCCGGGTGTCTACGTCTGCGAAAAACGGGGCGATGATGGGGCCGAATGAGCCGTTGCTGATAGCGGATGGTGTGTAGGTTCCCATGGCACTGTTAAAAGTGATATTGCCGTTGTTGTTAACGTAGGTCTGGGTGTAATTTGTACTGTTGATGTTGGCTGTGAAGCCCAGATTAACCAAGCCCGTCGAGCCGTCGTCGTTGGCTCCCAAGACGTTGGTGAACAGCGCCGCATCGTGGATTGCGCCTGCATTCGCACCACCCGAAATGGCGGCCAGACCTGCAAAGGCGAGTGCTGCGTAAAGATTTTTCATAACAGAAATACTCCAGTGAGTTTATTATGCGTGGAAAATACCCTAATTATCATTTTCCGTACATTTTTTGTGCCATATTTGTTTTTATTATGAAAATCAAATGAATAAGGAATGTGTTATTTCGATTACGTATTCAAGTTTCTGCTGTATGTAAAAAAAACCGACACAGGGTGCAGCCGTATTTGTAAAAAAATCGGCGCAAATCCATCAGTATTTAAGGGTGTCAGTCTTCGCTATGTATAAAATAATGATGATTCAGATCGAACATGGTTGTTATTAAAGTCATTGGTTAGCAGGTGTCGTACTGACCATTATCGCGAATGCCAGGAGGCATCAATATGAGCCTGCCTTACTCGTCCGGTCAACGTCTCCTATAGTGAACAATGGAAAACCACGTTTTAGATGCGTTAGATAAGGATCATGATATTTTCAACGCATGGGATTTGCTTGCTCAGCGTCCTCAGCGAGTTTCTGGGAAAAGTGCGGTGGAAGTGGTCAGGGCATTTTTATCCATCGCAGATCATCTTAAAGAAGGATTGACGCTAAGGCAGTTGAGTTCAAGGTGTTTCTGGCGGGATCTGGATTTCTCTGGATTCATGATTCTTAAATCACTTTGTCGGGTGTTTGGGGGTGTGCAGGCGTGGTCGGAGGGTTACATTTGTATGTTGGATTTACTGAACAAAGCTGAGGGCCATTTCGCAAAATTTGGCAACAAGAAAGCGCAGATGAATTCGGGAACTACGGGTTGCCCGTTTTCTGATCAGATTCTCCTCCCTGCTTTACGCTCGAAGGGTATCTTTATTGATCAAGAAGCGATCGTGGAATAATGCAATTACCTGTTTGAGTAATTAACATTTTGGTGAATGGGTAAAAAATGAACTTTGAATTTGAACCTATCGGCATCATCCACTCTCCCTACAAGGAGAAGTTCGGTATACCGCGTCAGCCAGGTTTGATAAAGGAGGCGCGGGCTGAGCTGGTGTTGTCTGCGCCTTATAATCGGTCAGAGGCGGTGGTGGGTCTGGAGGGTTACTCCCATGTTTGGATTCAATTTGTCTTTCATCAGGCGATACGCAGCGAATGGCAGCCCATGGTGCGTCCACCCCGGTTGGGCGGTAACAAGCGGGTCGGTGTGTTTGCCAGCCGCTCTCCCTTTCGGCCCAATCCGATTGGTCTGTCGGTTGTGAAGCTGGAAGGGGTACGGTGTGAGAATGGCGAGGTGATTCTTGATCTCTCAGGCGTTGATCTACTGGATGGCACGCCAGTAATCGACATTAAACCCTATGTCGTCTATGTCGATAGCATCCCGGATGCCTGTTCCGGTTTTGCGCCGGTCGCACCAGAGGTTCGGTTTAAAGTCCTGTTTTCTGAATTGGCTCAGCAGCAAATCAATTCAAGAGAGAGGCCGATGGAGCTTGTCGCCTTTATCACGCGCTTACTGGAAACCGACCCACGACCGGCCTATTCGGGAGAGTCGTTGCCCGGACGTGTTTATGGTATCCGCCTGTATGATTTTGATTTGCGCTGGGAGGTCACTGGGGATGCGATTAATGTGATCGAACTAACCACTGTAGAAGCCAACTAGTTTTTATTCAGGTGATGCTCCGTGGCTTTGCGTATCTTTTTGATATCGCAGAGTATCCCTTCCAGGGTAGGTATTGTGTCTTCACGTTCAATCATGGTGGTGACGAGGCCGAATCTATCCAGGACTTCCGTATAGAGTTGCCAGATTGGGCCAGTAATGTTGGGGATGTTGTCGCCCCCATTCTCTGCGTTTGCCTCAAAGGTGATGTCGGGGAGATGAACTTGTTGTACCCGACCTGCAGGTATCTGGTTGATATAATCGATGGCACTGAATCCCTGATTTATGCTGCTGGCAAGTAAGTTTCCGATATCAATCAGTATCAGGGAGTCAGAGCGATCAGCCACCTCGCGGATAAATTCAACTTCCGGCATTTCTTGGGTACTCTTCTGCTCAATAGGGACATTTTCTAGCAATATCTGTCTGCCAAGAAAATCCTGAACTTGGTGGATTCTAGAGACCACATGTTCCAGGGTATCCTCTGAATAGGGCAGTGGGAGTAGTTGTCCCTGAACATCATCGGCGCCTTTCCAGCAAAGATGGTCCGAGATCCAGGCGGGGTTAATTCTATCGACTAGCTTTTTCACTTGATCAAGATACGACTGATCAAGTGGCCAAGGGCTTCCTATCGCCAGTGAGATGCCATGCATCACAATAGGATAGCTTGATCTGATCTGCTCAAGCTGATTCAGTGCTTCTTCGCTGGCGCCCAGAAAGTTCTCGGTGATAATTTCAATCCAGTCCAGTTCGGGCTTGTCATTGAGAATACTGTGGAGATAATCGGCGCGAAGGCGTAGTCCAAATCCGAGAGTAGGGAGGGCGATGTTCTGATTCATTGGATTCCTGCATCTTATGCCGAGGTAATACCAATCAGACCATACCCTGCTTATCCTTTATTCAGCAAGGGTTGATTGATCCATGGTTTCATTTCAAATCCATTAGCGTATTCTTGAAAACTTATGAGCTGAACCCATCTTTTATCAGTAATAGCCTTATTTAGGTTTATCTATCGCATTTTATGGAGGAAGAGATGGTGCATGTTGTATGTTCCCATTGCAAAGTGGTGAATCGTGTTCCTGATGCCAAGCTGGGGGATCAGCCCCGTTGTGGTCGCTGTCAGCGCGCCCTGTTTACTGCAGTGCCCTTATCACTTGATCAAGATGATTTTGATCGGTTTGTGAATAAAAGTGAAATCCCCCTGCTGGTTGATTTCTGGGCGCCCTGGTGTGGACCCTGTAGGATGATGGCGCCCGCTTTTGAGCAGGCCTCCAGCCTGCTTGAGCCCAGAGTGCAGCTGATCAAGATAAATACCGAAGAGCAGCAGTCGGTTGCTGCAAAATATGGGATAAGAAGCATTCCAACGCTGATCCTGTTCAAGGCGGGAGCAGAGGTTGCCAGGGTTTCGGGGGCGATGGATTCAAAGGGTCTTGTGGCATGGACCGAACAAAACCTGTGATTTTTGCCCGGAGTTGCATGGACATACCTACTCCGATTCAAGTAGAATCCCCCCGGTTAGCGGTTATGCTGTTCTGTGTGGTCGCTCCCGGAAAATACATTGATTCTTAGCGGGATGGCTCCCTAGAGACTGTCCCGTTTGGCATGCCTGAAGGGGACTGGTTTCTTGAGTAAGCCCGCACTATTGGTCTTGGAGGATGGTACCGTCTTCCGTGGTGATTCCATCGGCGCTGATGGACAAACCATCGGCGAGGTGGTTTTCAATACCGCTATCACTGGATATCAGGAGATTCTGACAGATCCATCTTATTGTCAGCAGATCGTTACCCTGACTTACCCACACATCGGCAATACAGGCACCAATGATGAGGATGAGGAGTCCGACTCGATTTATGCAGCGGGCCTGATCATTCGTGATTTACCTTTGTTATCCAGCAGTTGGCGCAGCCAGCGACCCCTTGACCAATATCTGCGTGACAACAATGTGGTAGCCATCGCTGGTATTGATACCCGCAAGCTGACGCGGATATTGCGCGAAAAGGGCGCGCAGTCTGGGTGCATTATTGCTGGGGACCATATGGACGAGGCCACTGCACTTACGGCTGCCAAGTCTTTCCCGGGTCTTAAAGGGATGGATCTGGCCAAAGTAGTGACCACGGAAAACAGCTACTCCTGGACAAAGGGCACTTGGACGCTGGAAGGTGGCCTGCCCGAATCTCCTCAGGATATCGAAGAGAGTCTGCCGACCCATGTGGTGGCCTACGATTTTGGCATCAAGCGCAATATACTGCGTATGCTGGTGGATCGTGGCTGTCGTGTCACTGTTGTACCCGCGCAGACGCCCGCCAGCACCGTGCTGGAGATGAAGCCCGATGGCGTTTTTCTCTCTAATGGACCTGGAGATCCAGAGCCTTGTGATTATGCCATTGACGCCATCAAGTCCATTGTAGAGGCCGATGTGCCGGTATTTGGTATCTGTCTCGGGCATCAGTTACTGGCACTGGCGAGCGGCGCCAAGACGGTCAAGATGAAATTCGGTCACCATGGGGCCAACCATCCAGTGCAAAGCCTGGAAGACAAGCTGGTGATGATATCGAGCCAGAATCATGGCTTTGCCGTGGATGAGCAGAGTTTGCCGGAAAACCTGGCGCCCACCTATCGCTCGCTATTCGATGATTCCCTGCAGGGGATCCATCGAACGGATAAACCGGCCTTTGGATTTCAGGGACATCCGGAAGCGAGTCCTGGCCCACATGATGTGGCCCCGGTTTTTGATCATTTTATCGAGTTAATGCAAGCCGCGGGATGATGCGGGTTCAACGACAATTGAAGACAAGCCATTTACTGCGGATTTAGAAGCAACCCATGCCAAAAAGAACAGACATTGAAAGTGTACTGATAATCGGTGCTGGACCCATTGTGATCGGTCAGGCCTGCGAGTTCGATTACTCCGGAGCCCAGGCCTGTAAGGCGCTACGAGAAGAGGGATACCGCGTTATCCTGGTCAACTCGAATCCGGCGACTATCATGACCGACCCGGACAGTGCAGACGCTGTCTATATCGAGCCTATCACCTGGCGTACTGTGGCGCGGATTATCGAAAAAGAGCGCCCCGATGTGTTGCTGCCTACCATGGGCGGACAGACGGCACTTAACTGTGCCCTGGATCTGGTGCGCGAAGGTGTACTGGAAAAATACGGTGTTGAGATGGTCGGCGCTTCACGTGAAGCGATCGATAAGGCAGAAGACCGGGATCTGTTCCGTCAGGCGATGCTGAAGATTGGTCTGGATATGCCCAAGGCGGCCGTCGCACACAGTATGGAAGAGGCGTTGCAGGTGCAGGCCCAGATCGGATTCCCCACCATCATTCGACCTTCATTCACAATGGGTGGCTCAGGTGGCGGTATCGCCTACAACCGGGAAGAGTTCGTTGAGATCTGTGAGCGTGGGCTTGATCTTTCACCAACCCGTGAACTACTCATTGAGGAGTCAGCGCTAGGCTGGAAAGAGTATGAGATGGAGGTGGTACGCGACCACAAGGACAACTGCATCATTATCTGCTCCATTGAGAATCTGGATCCGATGGGCGTGCACACCGGTGATTCAATCACCGTGGCCCCGGCCCAGACCCTGACTGACAAAGAGTATCAGATCATGCGTAACGCCTCATTGGCGGTGTTGCGTGAGATTGGTGTGGATACTGGCGGCTCCAACGTGCAGTTTGCCATCAACCCGGATGATGGCCGCATGATTATCATCGAGATGAATCCACGGGTCTCTCGTTCATCGGCCCTGGCATCCAAGGCGACCGGTTTTCCAATTGCCAAGATCGCTGCCAAGCTGGCCGTGGGCTTTACGCTGGATGAGTTGCGCAATGAGATCACAGGGGGTGCCACACCGGCGTCTTTTGAACCGACGATCGATTATGTGGTCACCAAGATTCCCCGGTTTGCATTCGAAAAGTTCCCTACGGCGCCTGACCGCCTGACTACCCAGATGAAATCGGTGGGTGAGGTGATGGCGATAGGGCGCACCTTCCAGGAGTCTTTGCAGAAGGCGTTGCGCGGCTTGGAAACGGGCAAGAGTGGTCTGGATGAGATCGTTGATCTCGAGTCCGAAGATCTCAAGACCATTATGCGTCATGAATTGCGTGAGCCGGGGGCTGAGCGGATCTGGTATGTGGCAGATGCATTCCGGTCGGGCATGTCTCTGGACGAGGTGTTTGAATTAACCAAGATTGATCGCTGGTTCCTGGTACAGATTGAGGAGTTGGTAACAATTGAAGGCGATATTCGGCAGGGAGGTCTAGCGGCGCTGAGTGCTGACCGCATGCGTTATCTGAAACGTAAAGGGTTCTCTGATGAGCGGTTGGCCGATTTGGTCAGTGTCAAGCAGGATGTGATCCGTGAAACTCGCTGGAAAGCCGGTGTAAGACCGGTGTTTAAACGTGTTGATACCTGCGCGGCTGAGTTTTCCACCAGTACGGCCTATATGTACTCCACCTACGAGGAGGAGTGTGAGGCAGCCCCGACGGATAACAAGAAGATTATGGTGTTAGGCGGTGGTCCAAACCGCATTGGCCAGGGTATCGAGTTCGATTACTGCTGTGTCCATGCCGCCTTTGCTATGCGTGAAGATGGCTATGAGACCATTATGGTCAATTGTAATCCAGAAACGGTATCCACAGATTATGACACCTCTGACCGCCTCTACTTTGAACCTTTGACCTTGGAAGATGTGCTCGAGGTGATCGAGGTTGAAAAACCAATGGGCGTGATTGTTCAGTACGGTGGTCAGACCCCACTGAAGCTGGCACGTGCCCTTGAAGCTGCAGGTGCGCCTATTATTGGCACCTCTCCGGATTCCATTGACCTGGCTGAGGATCGCGAACGCTTCCAGAAGCTGGTTGAAAAACTGGGTCTGAAGCAGCCACCAAACCGAACGGCTACAGAAGCTGAGCAAGCGGTTTTGCTGGCGGAAGAGGTGGGGTATCCGTTGGTTGTTCGCCCGTCCTATGTATTAGGTGGTCGTGCGATGGAGATTGTGCATGATGAGGACGACCTGCGTCGCTATATGCGTGAGGCGGTAAGTGTTTCAAATGATTCGCCGGTGTTGCTGGATCGTTTCCTCAATGATGCGATTGAGGTGGATATCGACGCCATCTGTGACGGTACTGACGTGGTCATTGGCGGCATCATGGAGCATATCGAGGAGGCTGGCGTCCATTCCGGTGACTCGGCCTGTTCACTCCCGCCCTATACCTTGTCGGCCGCCATTCAGGATCGTATGCGTGAGCAGATTCGCAGTCTGGCGTTGGAACTGAAAGTGGTGGGGTTGATGAATACCCAGTTTGCCATCAAAGATAACGAGATCTATCTGCTCGAGGTCAATCCCCGTGCTTCCCGAACAGTGCCGTTCGTCTCAAAGGCGACCGGTGTACAGTTAGCCAAGGTTGCTGCTCGCTGCATGGCTGGCGTGACGCTGAAACAGCAGGAGTTCACCGAAGAGGTGATCCCTAAGACCTATTTTGTTAAAGAGGCGATTTTCCCGTTCGTGAAATTTCCCGGTGTTGATACCCTGCTTGGTCCAGAGATGAAATCAACGGGCGAGGTAATGGGTGTGGGTGCCACCTTTGGTGAGGCGTTTGCCAAGGCAATGGAGGGCGGTGGTGATCTGTTACCACGCTCCGGTCGTGCACTGCTCTCTGTGAGGGAGCAAGATAAAAAGCGTGTTGTTTCTGTGGCCAGAGACCTTAGCGAAATAGGCTTCCAGCTCTATGCGACGGGGGGTACCTGGAAAGTAATCGTAGAGAATGGGATTGAATGTGAGCGTGTCAATAAAGTGGCTGAAGGACGTCCGCATATCGTGGATATGATCAAGAATGATGAATTCAGGATGATCATCAACACAACTGAAGGCAAAAAGGCCATTGCTGATTCCGCGGCTATCCGTCGTGCGGCGTTACAACACAAGGTCACTTATACGACAACCATGTCAGGTGGGGAGGCTTTCTGTCTCGCGTTGAAACAGGCGGATAGCACTAATGTAAATCGTTTGCAGGATCTGCACTGATCCGGTGTTATGCATGAATACGGAAAGTAAGAGCGTGAAAAGAGTGAGGTTTTGTCTATGAGTAAAGTACCCCTGACAGTCAGAGGGGCAGAGAGGCTTCGGGCTGAATTGACCCAGTTAAAGCAGGTGGCGCGCCCGAAAGTGATCCAGGATATTGCAGAGGCCCGTGCGCATGGAGACCTGAAAGAGAATGCCGAGTATCACGCGGCGCGTGAGCAGCAGGGTTTCATTGAAGGCAGGATCAAAGATATTGAATCTAAGCTCTCACATGCTCAGATCATTGATGTGAAGACCATCAATGCCGACGGGCGTGTGATATTTGGCGCGACCGTAGATGTCTACGAAGAGGAAGAAGATGCTGAGCATACTTTTCAGATCGTGGGTGATGATGAGGCCGATATCAAGCAAGGACTGATCTCTGTCAGCTCACCTATGGCGCGGGCACTGATTGGTAAGTCGGTGGGTGATGAGGCCGCTGTGCAAACACCTAACGGATTGAGACATATGGAAATATTGGCAGTTCGCTACGAATAGTAATTGATGCAAAAACACAAATAGATGGGGGCGAGAGCCCCCATTTGTTTTTGCAGTGTGGCTTTAGTCGCGAGTCAGGGAGATAACGGGCTTGTCTGCATTACGCCTGAAAAAGGCAGCGACATGGCCAATGGTCTGCACCAGCTCTGTGTTGCATCGGCTGCAGATCTGGTCGATCATCGCTTGGCGCTCTTCGCGATCTCCAGCGTTGAGGCGCACCTTGATCAACTCGTGGGTGTTTAGGGTAGTGTCCAGTTCGTTGATAACCGCATCGGTCAGACCGTTTTGGCCAACAATAACGACCGGATTAAGGTGGTGAACCAGGCTTTTGAGCTGGCGAATCTGCTTTTTTGTCAGAGGCATGGTTGACTCCGGTAGGTCTGGAAAGGCCGCGCATTCTATCGCAGTTGTCGCTTAACCGACAGTGTTTTAGCTAGACTTGAAGCGTTCATATGGTACAGAGTTACCCGAACACAACATGATTCGTCATCTTTAAATTTTTACAGCTATGAAAAAAAGTAAAAGCAGTCATCAGTGGCTCGACCGTCACTTTAACGATGAGTATGTAAAGCGCGCACAAGTAGAGGGCTATCGTTCGCGGGCGTCCTATAAGCTGCTGGAGCTACAGGAAAAGGATCATTTGTTAGCGCCCGGTCAGGTAGTGGTTGATCTTGGTGCGGCACCTGGTGGATGGTCGCAGGTCGCTGAAAAGCTGGTTGGCGAGAAGGGTATGGTGTTTGCGCTGGATATACTGGCAATGGATCCTATCGGTGGCGTCAACTTCATTCAGGGTGATTTTCGTGAAGATGGCGTGCTGGCGCAGTTTCATGCACTGCTCGCCGGACGGCCGGTAGATCTTGTAATTTCTGATATGGCCCCCAATGTGAGTGGTATGAGCGCTGTTGATCAGCCGCGGGCCATGCATCTCTGTGAGTTGGCGCTTGATTATGCAAGGGAAGTGTTACGTCCTGGCGGCAGTTTCGTGGTTAAGGTCTTCCAGGGAGAGGGGTTTGATCAGTACGTGAAGGAGATGCGCAGTTCATTTGCAAAAGTGGTGACCCGTAAGCCGTCGGCATCACGCGCTCAAAGCCGGGAGGTCTATCTTGTGGCGAGGAGCTATAATGTATAGTACTGTTGGCGGTCAGTCTTATTGATAAGCAATTGAATTTTAGCTGGTTCCCAAGGTCAATACTGGAGTGGAACCGGGAAGCGCTGAGTGAATATTCGACTTTTTCTCGGCTTTAGTAGTTTTGTAGAGGGTATTGACCTTGAATGATATGGCAAAGAATCTGATTCTCTGGGTAATCATCGCGATTGTTCTGATGTCAGTGTTCAATAACTTTTCTTCCCAGACGACGCAGTCGAATGCGCTCTCTTATTCCGATTTCATTGCTCAGGTTAAGAGTGGTGCCGTTCAAAAAGTGAATATTGATGGGCGAGAGATCAAGGGTGTGCTCAGTTCTGGCGCCACTTTCTCCACCTACAGTCCTGGGGATGATGGCTTGGTAGGTGATCTGCTGAACAATAATGTGCAGATTGTTGCAACACCTCCGGATAAACCATCCATTTTAATGACCATCCTGATCAACTGGTTTCCGCTGTTCATTCTGATTGGGCTGTGGATTTTCTTCATGCGTCAAATGCAGGGTGGCGGTGGCGGCCGCGGTGCCATGTCATTTGGTAAAAGTAAGGCACGCATGCTGGGAGAAGATCAGGTCAAGGTGACGTTTGCGGATGTGGCCGGCGTCGAGGAGGCCAAGGAGGAGGTCTCTGAGATGGTAGAGTTCCTGCGTGATCCGTCAAAGTTCCAGAAATTGGGTGGCAAGATTCCCAAGGGCGTCCTGATGATGGGGTCACCCGGTACGGGTAAAACACTATTGGCTAAGGCCATTGCGGGTGAGGCCAAGGTGCCATTCTTCACCATTTCTGGCTCAGACTTTGTCGAGATGTTTGTCGGTGTTGGTGCCTCTCGTGTACGGGACATGTTCGAGCAAGCGAAGAAACATGCCCCTTGCATTATCTTTATTGACGAAATTGACGCAGTAGGGCGTCATCGTGGTGCTGGCTTGGGCGGCGGACATGATGAACGGGAGCAGACGCTTAATCAGCTTCTGGTTGAAATGGATGGTTTCGAGGGTAATGAAGGTGTGATTGTCATTGCAGCAACCAACCGTCCAGACGTACTAGATCCAGCATTGCTTCGTCCAGGTCGATTTGATCGTCAGGTCGTTGTGCCGTTGCCCGATGTACGCGGACGTGAACAAATCCTAAAAGTTCATCTGCGTAAAGTAGCTGCTTCTGATGATGTTAAGCCGGGGCTGATCGCCCGCGGCACCCCCGGTTTCTCTGGTGCTGATCTGGCCAATCTGGTCAATGAAGCGGCCCTGTTTGCTGCCAGATCAAACAAGCGCATTGTTGAGATGGCCGAGATGGAGCGGGCCAAGGATAAGATCATGATGGGTGCCGAGCGCAAGTCCATGGTGATGAATGAGGATGAAAAGAAGCTGACGGCTTTCCATGAGGCGGGTCATGCCATCGTGGGTCGTCTGGTGCCTTCCCATGATCCTGTTTACAAGGTCAGTATTATTCCCCGAGGTCGTGCCCTGGGTGTGACGATGTTCCTGCCTTTAGAAGACCGGTACAGCCAGAGTAAAGAACATTTGGAGAGCCAGATATCCAGTCTCTTTGGCGGACGTGTAGCGGAAGAGTTGGTCTTTGGTAAGGATATGGTTACTACCGGCGCCTCGAATGATATTCAGCGTGCGACCGCTATTGCCCGCAGTATGGTGACCAAATGGGGCCTTTCTGACCTGCTGGGACCGCTCATGTACGGTGAAGAAGAGGAAGAGGTATTCCTTGGGCGCTCTGTAACACAACACAAAAATGTCTCGGATGAGACAGCGCATACCATCGATGAAGAGGTGCACAGGTTCATTAATCGTAATTACGATAGGGCAAAGCGTATCATTCAGGAGAACATGGATAAACTGCACATCATGGCCGATGCCCTGATGAAGTATGAAACAATCGATTCTGATCAGATTGACGATATCATGGAAGGTAAGCCCCCGCAGCCTCCTAAAGACTGGATTGATGATTCCGACTCTGAACCTAAATCTGGTGGCGATGGGTTAAAGGCTGATGCATCGGAGGGTAAACCCAAGGGTGACGCAGCTGACGGTATTGGTGGGCCTGCTGGACAGCACTAACAGCTGGCAGCAGTGTTAAACCATGACGCGTCTCGTATGTGGTAGACAATCCATAGATCTGACTCGCCCGCTTGTGATGGGTATTCTTAACATTACCCCCGACTCCTTTTCGGACGGGGGTAATTTCGTTAATCCTGAAAAAGCATTACAACGTGCCCTTGCGATGGTTGCTGAGGGGGCGGATATACTGGATGTTGGCGGGGAGTCTACCCGGCCTGGTGCACAATCGGTCGGTGAGCAGCAGGAGTTGGATAGAGTTATTCCTGTAATACAGGCTATTGCAGCAGAGTTGCCTATTCCCATCTCTGTCGATACCAATAAAGCTGGGGTCATGCGCGAAGCGGTTACGGCAGGTGCTGGCCTGATCAATGATGTGATGGCGCTACAGGGCGAGGGAGCCCTGGAGGTGGCCAAAACGCTGGGTGTCCCCGTCTGTCTGATGCATATGCAGGGGCAGCCCCGTACCATGCAGCATGCCCCTCAGTATCAGGATGTCGTAAAGGATGTGAGGGCTTTTCTGGTTGATCGCATCGCGGCTTGTGTTGAAGCAGGCATGCCTCGAGAAAATTTACTGCTCGATCCAGGATTTGGATTTGGTAAAACACTGGCTCATAATCTCAGGCTATTGCGGGAACTGAGGCAATTCGAGGCGCTCGAATTGCCACTCCTGGTGGGCATTTCAAGAAAATCGATGATAGGTGCTGTGCTGGACGATGCTGCCGTCGATCAGCGGCTGTTTGGTGGGTTGGCTTGTGCTGTCATGGCTGTTGAGCGAGGCGCCGCTATTATTCGCACTCATGATATTAAGCCAACGGCCGATGTATTACGCATGACTCATGCAGTTATGAGTGCCACCTGACGGGTGCATACCTTATTTTGTGTGACACCGGTCCGCGTTTTCGACCATTAATTTATTAGACTCAGCAATTTGCAGGGACCTGAGGGGCAAACCTTGAAGCGGAAATATTTTGGAACAGACGGTATTCGTGGCCGTGTCGGCGAAGGGAAAATTACGCCAGAATTTGTCATGCGGCTGGGTTGGGCGGCCGGTCGTGTATTGGGCAATGGGAAGGGCAGTAAGGTATTGATCGGGAAGGATACCCGGATATCTGGCTATCTACTTGAATCGGCACTAGAGGCTGGTCTGGTAGCGGCCGGGGTGGATATTCACCTCCTTGGGCCTATGCCAACCCCCGGTATTGCCTATCTGACGCGCACCCTCCATGCCCAGGCAGGCATCGTGATTAGCGCATCCCACAATCCCCATTGTGACAATGGCATCAAGTTCTTCTCTTGCGAGGGTAAAAAGCTCCCGGATGAGGTTGAGTTGGCGATAGAGCGGGAGCTCGACAAGCCGATGACGACCGTTGAGTCTGAGCATCTGGGTAAGGCCTATCGGGTCAGTGATGCAGCGGGGAGATATATTGAATTTTGTAAGAGTACTATCCCCTGGACCATGAGTTTCAAGGGGTTGAGAATGGTAGTGGATTGCGCGCATGGGGCCACTTACCACATCGCACCGCATGTTCTCAGAGAGTTGGGGGCGGATGTTATTGCCATTGGTGTCGAACCTAACGGCCTTAATATTAATGCCAATGTGGGTTCTACCCATATTGATACACTTCAAAAGGCGGTGCTTGAGCACTCGGCCGATTTGGGTATTGCCCTGGATGGTGATGGTGATCGTCTCATCATGGTGGATGCAAAGGGGGAAGTACTGGATGGAGACGATATCCTCTATATTATCGCCTGCTCCAGACTGCGTCGCGGCGTACTTGATGGTGGAGTGGTCGGCACCAAGATGACCAATTTTGGCCTGGAGCATGCGCTGAATCAGCACGGCATTGATCTGGTGAGGGCTGATGTCGGCGATCGCTATATTTTGGAACGCCTGCAAATTGAGCGGTGGTCACTGGGCGGGGAGCCTTCTGGCCATATTATCTGCCTTGATCGGACTACTACGGGAGATGGTGTGATCTCCGCCTTGCAAGTGCTTGCCGAAGTGGTTAAAAGTGGGCGCACACTGCATGAGTTGAGGGATGGCTACCAGAAATATCCCCAGATAACCCTCAATGTTAAGTTGGGCACTGCAAATGCCGCGGATCTGATGGAGGCTGAAGTCGTCCAGCAAGCTGTAGAGTCAGTAGTCACAGAGTTGGCTGATACCGGACGTGTCTTGCTGCGGCCATCAGGCACTGAGCCCCTTGTTCGTGTGACTGTAGAAGGTCAGGACAGTCAACAAATTACAGCATTGGCGAATCGCATCGCTAATGTACTGGAATCCATCGTGGCGGGTCAGGCTGGCAGCCGGCAAGTAGCCTCTGTTTGAGTAAATCATAGGCATAATTGATCCCATCTATACCATTTCCTAATTTGATTTCAGTGGTCCCGGTGGATAGACTTTTTAGTTCTGCCTTCATGGGGTTATTTCCCTGTGGATGGTTATCTGTCTAAGGCGAGCTGTCAGGAGATATCAATGCGTCGACCACTTGTTGCTGGTAATTGGAAAATGAATGGCTCTCTTGAGAGTATTAAGTCGCTGCTTGACGGTGTAAAGGCCGGTATGAGCGATGTGAAGCAGGCAGAAGTGGCTGTTTGCGCGCCTGCAATTTACCTTCCTGCAGTGCAACAGCAGCTTCAAGGAAGTGATATTGCCTGGGGTGGTCAGGATGTCTCGGCTGAAGCATCGGGAGCCTACACGGGAGAGATTTCCACGTCCATGCTGAAGGAGTTTGGCTGTAAATACGCCATTGTGGGGCATTCTGAGCGGCGCGCTTACCATGCAGAGAGTGATGATACGGTGGCAAGAAAGTATGCCGCCGCCCGTGCTGCGGGTCTGATTCCCATACTCTGTGTTGGTGAGACCTTGGAAGAGCGCGAGAAGGGTATTACAGAGAGCGTGGTTGCACGACAGATGGATGCGCTTATTAATCTTGAAGGTGTGGCGGCTTTGGCTGACGGAGTGATTGCCTACGAGCCTGTATGGGCTATTGGTACCGGTATGACCGCATCACCTGAGCAGGCCCAGGAAGTGCATGCCTTCATTCGCGGTCGGGTGGCGGCGTTGGATGCAGGTGTAGCAGAAGGTCTGCGTATCCTCTATGGCGGTAGTATGAAGCCCGGAAATGCCCAGGAGTTGATCGCTAAGCCTGATATAGATGGTGGGTTGATTGGTGGCGCGGCACTGGATGCGGGTGATTTTCTTGGGATTTGTACCGCTGCAAACTGATAAGGGTCAGGAAAACTGATTCTTGCCATAGTTTAGGATGATCGTCTGGTAAATTTGCCAGAAAAAATCCGAAAAAAAACCAAATTTGATGTGGATGCGGCTTCTTTCTCGCATACGCATCATGTATAATCCGCGCTTTAATTTTTCAGGTCTAACGGAAGCCCGAATGCAAACAGTTCTGGTCGTAGTTCATCTTTTCCTTGCAATTGGTGTCATTGGTCTCGTGCTAATGCAGCATGGCAAGGGTGCTGATGCGGGCGCAGCTTTTGGATCGGGTTCGTCTGGTACAGTGTTCGGTGCGGCCGGCTCAGCTAATTTTTTGAGTCGAGCAACGGCTTTGCTGGCTACGCTGTTCTTTATCACCAGTCTTGCCATGGCATGGTATGCCATGCAGTCCGTTGAAAAGCCTGCCTTGATTATTGAAGATACCAAACCTGCAATCGAGATACCCGCCGCTGCTCCAGCGCCGGTCTCTGAGGTGCCGTCAGTTCCAGGTGTGGCAGCAGAATCTACCTCTGCAATTCCGATGCTCAATAGTGGTGAAGAGAAACCAAAAGCAGCGGAATAATATGTTGTAATTAGGGATATGATCCCAGAATGCCGATGTGGTGAAATTGGTAGACACGCTATCTTGAGGGGGTAGTGGCGCAAGCCGTGCCGGTTCAAATCCGGCCATCGGCACCATATATGACAAAACGGTGTCACCCGTAAGGGTGATGCCGTTTTTTGTTAATAAAAACAAGCATAAGTAACTGATTATAAAGTTTTTTATTGTCGCTATAAGCTTGACAGATCAGTCTCACTCCTCTACCATTTCGCCCCGTTAAACACACGGCTGGGACCATTAAAAATGAGCACCCGGTGAGAAGGGCGAGGGCACATGTTAGAGAATTATCTACCCGTTCTGGTTTTTATTGGTGTCGGCCTCATTGTTGGGGTTGTCATGGTGTCATTGGGTTTTGTCCTAGGCACACGGCGCCCTGATAGCGAAAAGCTATCCCCCTATGAATGTGGATTCGAGGCATTTGAAGATGCTCGAATGAAGTTTGACGTGAGATATTACCTCGTCGCCATTCTATTTATCATTTTTGATCTTGAGATCGCATTTCTTTTCCCCTGGGCCATTGTCCTCGATAAGATTGGTATGGTTGGGCTAGTCGCCATGACCGTCTTTCTTGGTGTATTGGTTGTCGGGTTTATCTACGAGTGGAAGAAAGGGGCCCTGGAATGGGAGTAGAAGGCATACTTGAAAAGGGTGTCATCACCACAAACGCCGATAAGCTGATCAACTGGGCACGCACTGGCTCTCTCTGGCCAATGACTTTTGGTTTGGCATGTTGCGCCGTTGAAATGATGCATGCCGCCGCTGCGCGCTATGATATGGATCGTTTCGGAATTATTTTTCGACCCAGTCCACGTCAGTCTGACGTGATGATCGTGGCCGGTACCTTGGTTAATAAGATGGCCCCGGCATTGCGTAAGGTCTATGACCAGATGGCAGAGCCGCGCTGGGTGATCTCTATGGGCTCCTGTGCTAATGGTGGTGGTTATTATCACTACTCATATTCTGTAGTGCGTGGCTGCGATCGGGTTGTTCCTGTAGATATATACGTGCCAGGTTGTCCTCCCACTGCTGAAGCGCTGCTGTATGGTGTTATCCAGTTGCAGGAAAAAATTAAACGTACCAGCACTATTGCGCGTCAGGACTAGGTGAGCCAGGTTCATGAACGAAACAGTCAAGACGAAATCACAACAGCGACACGATAAGCTTCAGGCGAATCTCATTGAGCGCTATGAGAGCAAGGGCTGCGTTGTTAGTCAGGCCTTGGGTGAAGTCACAATGGTGATCCCACGGGAGCACCTGATCTCAATCGCTACCGAATTGCGGGATGAAGAGCCGTTTCTGTTTGAAGAAGTGATCGATGTGTGCGGCATTGATTATGCCGGATACGGTGAATCCGAGTGGATGACCAAGCAGGCTTCCGAGAGCGGGTTCTGTCGTGGCGTCGATCGCTATAATATTGATGTCTCGGCACGTGGTGAAAATGATCGCTTTGCGGTGGTTTATCATCTGCTTTCTATGGCGAACAATCAGCGCTTACGGGTACGTACCTTTGTTGATGCGACGCAACCGATTGTTGATTCAGTAGTGGGTATCTGGCGCGGTGCGGACTGGTTCGAGCGCGAGGCCTTCGATCTCTACGGCATCATGTTCAGCGGTCATCCTGATCTTCGTCGTATCCTGACAGACTATGGTTTTGTTGGCCATCCATTCCGAAAAGATTTTCCACTCGAAGGCAATGTTCAGATGCGTTATGACGCCGAATTGGGTCGAGTGGTTTATGAGCCGGTCACGCTTGATCCGCGTGTGCTTGTGCCCAAGGTGATCCGTGAGGATAACCGTTTCCAGTCTGAAAGACTTGAAGAGCAGGACTCCACCGATGCCTGAGATTCGTAATTACACCCTCAATTTTGGACCGCAGCATCCTGCTGCACACGGCGTATTGCGTCTTGTGTTGGAGATGGATGGTGAGGTGATCGAGCGCGCCGACCCGCACATTGGCCTGCTTCATCGGGGAACCGAGAAGCTGGCTGAGAGTAAGCCTTTTAATCAAAGCATTCCTTATATGGATCGCCTCGATTATGTATCCATGATGTGTAGTGAGCATGGGTATGTCATGGCGATCGAGAAGTTGCTCGGTGTTGATGTCCCATTACGTGCGAAATACATCCGTACAATGTTCGACGAGATTACCCGTATTCTCAATCACTTGATGTGGTTGGGAACGCATGCGTTGGACGTGGGCGCGATGACGGTATTCTTGTATGCCTTCCGTGAGCGCGAAGATCTCATGGATTGCTATGAGGCCGTGTCAGGTGCACGTATGCACGCGGCCTATTACCGGGTTGGTGGTGTCTATCGTGATCTACCGGAAGTGATGCCCCGTTATGCTAATAACCAGTTCCGTAGTGATGCGGATATCGCCCGCAAGAATGAGAACCGCCAAGGATCGCTGCTGGATTTCATTGAAGATTTTACGGATCGGTTCCCCGGAAATGTCGATGAGTATGAAACACTGCTGACCGATAACCGTATCTGGAAGCAGCGTACAGTGGGTATTGGCGTGGTTACGCCGGAGCGCGCCAAGCAGCTTGCTTTCACTGGACCGATGATACGCGGTTCCGGTCTGGCTTGGGATCTGCGCAAGAAACAGCCTTACGCTGCATACGATAGAGTCGATTTTGATATACCTGTTGGCGTTAATGGCGATTGCTATGACCGCTATCTCGTGCGCGTTGAAGAGATGCGTCAGTCAAATCGCATTATTAAACAGTGTGTGAAGTGGCTGCGTGAGAATCAAGGCCCCGTGATAGTCGAAGATCATAAGGTTTCGCCACCAGCTCGGGGCGATATGAAAGGTGATATGGAAAGCCTTATTCACCACTTCAAATTGTTCACTGAAGGCTACTGTCCACCTGCGGGTGAGGCCTATGCCGCTGTTGAGGCACCCAAGGGTGAGTTTGGCTGCTATGTCGTATCGGATGGTGCTAACAAGCCGTTTCGTTTAAAGATTCGGGCTCCGGGATTTGCGCATCTTGCCGCGATGGATGAGATGGTTAAAGGGCACATGCTGGCCGACGTGGTTGCCGTTATTGGCACCATGGATGTTGTATTCGGGGAGATTGATCGCTGATGGGTTTCAAAAATCTACCAATGACAACCGTGAAGCCGACAGAGAATAAAGAGAGTCTGTTTTCTGAAAAGGTAAGGGCGGAGATCGATACTTGGGTTGCGAAATACCCGGAAGGTTGGCAGCAGTCTGCTGTGATGGCGGCCTTGCGTATTGTACAAGATGACAATGCCGGTTATCTGACACAGGAGTTGATGGATCAGGTGGCGGCCTATCTGGATATGCCACCGATCGCTGTTTATGAGGTAGCCACTTTCTACTCAATGTATGAGCACAAGAAGGTTGGCAAACATAAAGTATGTGTCTGTACCAATGTCTCTTGCATGATTAACGGTTCCGATAAAATTGTTGACCATATGGAGAAGAAGCTCGGTATTAAATTGGGTGAAGTCACCGAAGATGGCAAATACTCCCTAAAAGAGGTTGAGTGTCTTGGCGCCTGTGGTGGTGCCCCGATGTTCCAGATCGGCACGAAATATTACGAGAATCTGACGCCTGAGCTGGTCGATTCCATTCTGGATGGATTGGAGTAATCGATATGGCAAACGAAGTCTGTCTCAGAAATAATGACCTTGAACGCCCCTGGCTGATGGAAACCTATCAGAGCCGCGGTGGTTATTCTGCATTAAAAAAGATTTTGCAAGAGAAGATCCCTCCCGAGCAAGTCATTGAAGAGGTCAAGTCATCCGGCCTGCGTGGTCGCGGTGGTGCGGGTTTTCCGACGGGTCTCAAGTGGAGCTTTATTTCACGTAATGCGCCGGGTCAGAAGTATGTTGTCTGTAACTCGGACGAAGGCGAACCCGGTACCTTCAAAGATCGCGATATCCTGCGCTATAACCCGCATCAGTTGGTCGAGGGTATGATCATTGCCGGTTATGCAATTGGTGCAACCGTTGGGTACAACTATATCCGTGGTGAATTCTGGGAGCCCTACGAGCGCTTCGAGGCGGCACTGGAAGAGGCGCGAGCTGCTGGTTACCTGGGTAGCAATATACTGGGATCAGGTTTTGATTTTCAGCTTCACTCCCATTTGGGTGGTGGCGCCTATGTGTGCGGCGAAGAGACTGCACTCCTCGAATCCATCGAAGGTAAGAAGGGGCAGCCAAGATATAAGCCGCCATTTCCTGCACATTTCGGTCTCTATGGTCGACCTACGATTATTAATAATACCGAATCACTCGCTTCTATCCCCGTCATCATGGAGAAAGGTGGAGAGTGGTTTAAGCAGCTAGGTGTTGAGAACAGTGGTGGCTCCAAACTGTTTTCCATCTCTGGAAATCTGAATAATCCTGGTGTTTTTGAGATCCCCCTTGGTACGCCCTTTTCTGAGTTACTGGAAATGGCGGGTGGTATGAAAGATGGTCGTAAGATCAAAGCGGTCATTCCTGGTGGCTCCTCTGCACCTATCATTCCGGGTGATCAAATGATGGATTTGACCATGGACTATGATGCGATTGCCAAGGCTGGATCCATGTTGGGTTCAGGCGCAGTGATCGTACTGGACGATACCAATTGCATGGTTAAAGTATTAGAGCGGATGTCCTACTTCTATTACGAAGAGTCCTGTGGTCAGTGTACGCCCTGCCGTGAAGGTACGGGTTGGCTGTATCGTGTAGTAAGTAGAATCGAAAGGGGAGAAGGTCGCCCAGAAGATTTGGCCCTGCTTGATGATGTTACGCAAAAGATTGCTGGACGCACTATCTGTGCGCTGGGTGATGCGGCTGCTCTACCTGTGCAAGGTATGCTTAAGCACTTCAGGCATGAGTTTGAATATCACATTGAACATAAGAAATGCATGGTTGGCTAAGGCTATCCCTGCATTGAACGTTATTAATAGCTACTGGTTAGAGAACTAAATCAATGTCTGAAGACCAGACGATAACAATCGAGATAGACGGTAAAGCGATACAGGCTGCGCCAGGTCAGATGCTGATCGAGGTAACGGATGCGGCTGGAATCGATATTCCCCGTTTCTGCTACCACAAGAAATTGTCTGTATCAGCTAACTGCAGAATGTGTCTGGTTGAGGTAGAGCGTGCACCTAAGCCTCTGCCTGCCTGTGCAACGCCAGTGAATGATGGGATGAAGGTCTTTACCCGCTCACCTATCGCATTGGCCGCACAAAAAGGCACCATGGAGTTTTTGTTGATCAATCACCCGCTGGATTGCCCAATTTGCGATCAGGGTGGGGAGTGTGAACTGCAAGATATCTCTATGGGATACGGCAGTGATATCTCGCGTTTTGTGGAAGGTAAGCGAATCGTCAAGGATAAAGACATTGGTCCACTGATCACGACTGATTTGACGCGCTGTATCCACTGCACTCGCTGTGTTCGTTTTGGGGCAGAGATTGCCGGTATACGTGAGTTGGGTGCGACAGGTCGTGGTGAACACATGACCATCGGTACCTATATTGAGAAGAGTGTTGATTCAGAGCTTTCCGGAAATATCATTGATGTTTGTCCAGTAGGATCATTGACATCAAAGCCTTCCCAGTTCAAGGCACGTGCTTGGGAGATGTTGCAGCGAGATACGATCGCTCCCCATGATTCTGTGGGTTCGAATATCCATGTGCACGTACGTCGCAATGAATTGATCCGTGTGCATCCGAAGGATAACGAGTCGATTAACGAGTGCTGGATATCAGATCGTGATCGCTTCAGTTATGAGGGTGTCTACAGTGATGATCGGTTGACTACACCGATGATCAAAAGCAACGGCGAATGGCGCAATGCTAGCTGGGACGAAGCGTTGGCAATGGTTGTGACCGGCCTGAAAAACGCTGGGGCTGATATAGGCGCACTGCTTTCACCAAATGCAACAGTGGAAGAGCTGTATCTGGCGCAGAAGCTGATTAAGAGTTTGGGTAGTGAGCGTATCGACAGTCGTTTGCGACAGGGTGATTTTCGTGGAGAAGCACCCAGCTATCCTTGGTTAGGTCAATCAATCGAATCACTGGAAAAAGTCGATGCGGCTTTGCTGGTGGGCAGTAGTATTCGTAAAGAACAGCCGATGTTAGCGCATCGTCTGCGCAAGGCTGCACTGGAAGGTGCACAAATCAGTTTTATTAATCCGCTTGAGTTGGACCTGAACTATGCTGCGCAACAGCTGGTTACCACGCCTGCTGGCATGATCACGGAATTGGCCTGCGTAGCCAAAGCAGCAGGTGCCAATGGCGACCTGATTGATCAGGCAGAAGTAACGGAAGTGCATAAACTCCTCGCTGAAAAGCTGAAAGGCGCCGCAAATGGTGCGCTTTTGCTAGGCAATCTGGCAACTGCCCATGCCGATTACTCTATTATCCGTTCCCTGGCCACGGCTATTGCCACGGCCTGTGATTTGAAGCTCGGCTATCTTCCAGAGGCATCTAACAGTATTGGTGCTCATTTGGTCGGCGCAGTTGCATCAACAGGTAATGATGCTCAGGCTATGTTGGAGACGGCATGCAAGGGTTACCTCTTGATGGGAATCGAGCCGGGTCTTGATCTGTGGAATCCTGCCAAGGCGGCTAATGCATTTGAGCAGGCCGACTTTGTCGTTGCGCTGACAGCTTTCCGAAGCGCCAACCTTGAAGCGGCGGCTGATGTGCTGTTGCCAATGGCGTTGTTTGTTGAAACGTCAGGTAGTTTTGTCAATGCAGAAGGTACGCTGCAATCGTTTGCAGGCGTAATCACACCAAGCGGTAATACGCGTCCCGCGTGGAAGATACTGCGCGTGCTTGGCAATCTTTTAGAAGTTCCTGGTTTCGATTATGTGGATACCACGGAAGTGCTTGCAGAAATCACCCAAGCCACTTCTGCCCTGGTACCGAATAATGCGGTATCAAATCAAGTTGCTTCTACTGAAGTTCGTACGGCGAAAAATGGCCTGCAGCGAATAGGCGATGTACCTATCTATGCCTTGGATCCATTGGTTCGGCATGCCCGGTCATTACAGAAAACCCATGATGCTATTCCAGCCGGCGTTTATCTCAATGCCGAAGAGGCGGGCAAACTGGGTGTTACTGAAGGTGATAATACAGTTGTTGTCCAGGATCAGGTCCGGATACAACTGCCTCTCTTTATTGATCCAAATGTGCCGAATGGATGTGCAAGAATTCCTGCCGCGCTGGCGGGTGTTGAGCAGCTTGGCGCACAGTTTGGCGAAGTGACCCTGGAGAAGGTTTAAACGATGGACTCATTGATAGCTCTCTGGGAATGGCTCGGTACCAATCTGATCGTTCTTCAGATCCTGATCAAAATCGTGGTCATTGTTGCACCACTGATGCTTTGTGTAGCGTACTTTACTTACGCTGAGCGGAAGCTTATTGGTTACATGCAGGTGCGTATTGGTCCGAATCGAGTCGGACCAAAGGGTTGGCTGCAGCCGATTGCTGATGCTGTAAAGCTAATGTTCAAAGAGATCGTGATCCCGACCAAGGCCAATAAAGTCTTGTTCCTCATCGCACCGCTATTGACGCTCGGTCCAGCATTGGCGGCGTGGGCAGTATTCCCCTTCTCAGATGGGCTGGTACTGGCGGATTTGAATGCTGGTCTGCTCTATATTTTGGCGCTGACTTCTATCGGCGTATACGGTGTGATCATCGCCGGTTGGGCATCTAACTCGAAATACGCCTTCCTCGGAGCGATGCGTTCTGCTGCGCAAATTGTGGCCTATGAAATAGCCATGGGTTTCGCACTGGTGGGCGTGCTGGTTGCGGCGGGTAGTTTGAACTTGGGTGAAATCGTCAGGGCTCAGCAGAGTGATGCAGGTATCTTTGGCTGGTTCTGGTTGCCTCTATTTCCGCTATTTATAATCTACTTCATCTCTGGTGTTGCTGAGACCAATCGTGCACCGTTTGACGTAGCAGAAGGTGAATCAGAGATCGTGGCTGGTTTCCATGTCGAATATTCAGGCATGCCGTTTGCCGTATTCTTCCTCGGTGAATACGCCAACATGATCTTGATATCTGCCCTGACAGCACTCTTGTTCATGGGTGGCTGGTTGTCGCCGCTCCCTGCAAGTTGGGTTGATGGTGTGTTTTTACTGGGTGATGGTATCCATTGGCTATTTTTGAAAACGGCCTTTGCCGGTTTCTTCTTCCTCTGGTTCCGTGCCACGTTCCCTCGCTATCGCTATGACCAGATCATGCGCTTGGGGTGGAAAGTATTTATACCTATCACGATTGTTTGGATTCTGGTGGTGGGCCTGATGGTGGTTTATCAGTTCGCCTGGTTTAGCTGAGGTTAGATAAAAGATGAAAATGCTAAGCGATTACATCAAAAGTCTGGCCATGCTGGAACTCCTCAAAGGTTTGAGGGTGACCGGCGGATACATGTTCAAAAAGAAATTCACGGTTCAGTATCCTGAAGAGAAGGCGCCAATCTCACCTCGATTCAGGGGGCTGCATGCCCTGCGGCGTTACGAAAATGGTGAAGAGCGTTGCATTGCCTGCAAATTATGCGAGGCAACCTGTCCTGCAGCAGCAATCACTATTGAAGTTTCACCCCCGCTGCCGGATGGCTCACGTCGCACATCAAGGTATGACATTGATCTCTTCAAGTGCATATTTTGTGGTTACTGTCAGGAGGCTTGTCCCGTTGACGCGATTGTTGAGACTCCAATATATGAGTATCACTTTGAAAACCGTGTGGATGCCGTTATGACGAAGAGCAAATTGCTCGAGGTTGGTGATAAACACGAAGCTGAGCTCGCTGCCTGTATTCATGCTGATGGTAAGTACCGATAAAAATGATGACTAAAATTTTAAACTGGACTAACCCATGACATTCGAAAAGTTTGTCTTCTATGTATTCGCTGCCATTCTGGTGTTTGCTGCCACCATGGTGATAACGCGTCGGAACCCGGTGCACTCAGCGCTGTTTCTTGTACTGGCCTTTTTCTCCAGTGCCGGTATTTGGTTGTTGGCAGAGGCGGAGTTTTTGGCGATCGTGCTGATCCTTGTCTATGTCGGCGCAGTAATGGTTCTGTTCCTGTTTGTGGTGATGATGCTGGATATTGACCTGGCTACCTTGAAGGCAGGTTTTATAAAGCATATGCCAGTCGGTGTTTTGGTAGCGCTGGTGATGGCTATTGAGATGTTTATGGTGGTGGGTCCAGCTAACTTTGGACTTGAAAAAGTCCCCGCTCCTGCTGCTCAAGGTGCTGGTTACAATAATACTGAAGAGCTCGGTAGCGTACTTTACACCGTCTATATGTACCCATTTGAAATAGCCGCAGTCATCTTGTTGGTCGGTATTATTGCTGCTATTGGATTGACTATGCGTAAGCGGCCAGAGACCAAGTTTCAGGATCCCTCTGTCCAGGTTCGTGTTAAGAAGGCTGATCGACTGCGCGTGATCAAAATGGATGCTGAGGATTGATTGGAGCCGATATGATTGCACTTTCTGACTATCTGATACTCGGCGCGATACTGTTTTCTCTCAGTGTGACGGGTATTTTTCTAAACCGCAAAAACGTGATCATATTGTTGATGTGCGTTGAGCTAATGCTGTTGGCGGTGAACATGAATTTCGTTGCATTCTCCCACTTTTATGGGGATACAGTAGGGCAGGTTTTTGTGTTCTTTATCTTGACGGTTGCAGCTGCTGAGGCCGCAATTGGTCTGGCGATTCTTGTGGTGCTGTTCCGTAACCGTCGCACCATTAATGTTGAAGATCTCGATACGCTCAAGGGTTAAGCATGGAAAAGATATATCTCCTTATCGTGCTGGCGCCCTTGATTGGCGCAATCATCGCCGGCTTTTTAGGGTCTAAGATTGGACGAGCAGGTGCACATTGGGTGACCAGTGGTGGTGTGGGTCTTTCTGCACTCTTGTCGATCTATGTATTGCTACAGTTTATTAACGGTAGTACTGGAATCTATAACGACAGCCTTTATATTTGGATGGTCAGTGATGGTATCCGAATGGAGGTTGGTTTTCTGGTTGACCAACTGACTGCCATGATGATGGTGGTGGTGACCTTTGTCTCATTCTGTGTGCATATTTATACCATTGGTTATATGGCGCATGACGAAGAAAACTGGCCCAAGGGGAGCCTGGCGGGTACCAACAGCTATCAGCGGTTCTTTAGCTATATATCCCTGTTTACCTTCTCTATGCTGATGCTGGTTATGTCCAATAACTTTCTGCAGCTGTTCTTTGGCTGGGAAGCAGTGGGCCTTGTCTCCTATCTGTTGATTGGGTTTTGGTCTGTTCGTGAGACAGCCATATTTGCAAACCTGAAGGCGTTCTTGGTTAACCGCGTGGGTGATTTTGGTTTCATCCTGGGTATAGCCGCCGTTGCCATGTACACCAACAGCCTGGATTACGCTGAGGTGTTTAAATTGGCGCCGGGTCTGGCGGATACTCAAATCAGTTTGATCGGTGGTACTGAGTGGTCGTTAATGACGGTGATTTGTATCTGCCTATTCATTGGTGCCATGGGTAAGTCGGCGCAGGTACCGTTGCATGTTTGGTTGCCTGACTCAATGGAAGGCCCGACCCCTATCTCTGCACTGATCCATGCTGCGACCATGGTAACAGCGGGTATCTTCATGGTGGCTCGGATGTCGCCGCTCTATGAATTATCCGAAACAGCATTGACTTTTGTATTAGTGATTGGGGCTACTACCGCACTGTTCACAGGTCTGATCGGTGTGGTTCAGAATGACATCAAGCGGGTAGTTGCTTACTCAACTCTTTCGCAACTGGGGTATATGATGGTTGCGCTGGGCGTCTCAGCTTATGCGGCCGGTGTATTCCACCTGATGACCCATGCCTTCTTCAAGGCGCTACTGTTCCTGGCAGCGGGTTCTGTCATTATCGGTATGCACCATGATCAAGATATTCGTAATATGGGTGGTATACGTAAATACATGCGTATCACCTGGATCACTTCGTTGGTTGGTTCACTTGCTCTGATTGGGTTACCTGGGTCATCGGGTTTCTTCTCAAAAGATGCCATCATTGAAGCTGTACATCATTCATCTATTGCGGGTTCTGGTTATGCGTACTTCGCTGTGGTTTCAGGTGTATTTATCACAGCGCTTTACAGCTTCCGTATGTACTTCCTGGTTTTCCATGGTAAAGGCCCGCGGGATGAGCATGCCAAGGCCCATCTGCATGAATCACCCAAGGTTGTAACGATCCCACTGATTCTGCTGGCGATTCCTTCGCTGTTTATCGGTATGTTTACCGTAGGCGATATGGTGTTTGGTGAATGGTTCAAGGACGCAATCTTTGTGCTTCCTGAGCATGACACGCTTTCAGCCATTGGTTTTCATGGCACCTGGGCTTTCTTTACTCACGGTATATTCGGTTTACCGACACTGCTTGCTGCATCCGGTGTGGCGGTTGCATTTGTCTTCTATATCAAGAAGCCAGAGTTGGCAGAGAGCTGGAAGAAACGCTTTGAGAGCGTTGGCATCTATCAGATTTTGGATAAAAAATACGGTTTTGATGAGACCTACCAGGCGTTGTTTGCCGGGGGCAGTCGGGGTATCGGAAAACTGTTGTGGAACGTTGGTGATAAAGGCCTTATAGATGGTCTGATTATTAACGGATCTGCGCGTTCCGTCGATCGCTTCGCTGGCTGGGTTCGTAATATCCAGACTGGTTATCTTTTCCATTACGCAATTGCCATGATTCTGGGTCTGCTTGTACTGCTGACCTGGTTCGTGATCGCTTAAGTTAGGTAGGACGCATCGCATGTTAGCAGACTGGCCCATCCTCAGTTTGACCATCTGGTTGCCAATTATTGGCGGAATCCTGGTGCTCGCAAGTGGCGACAAGGCAGCCAATGCCACGCGCTGGACGGCACTGATTATTGCGGTCCTCACTTTTCTCGTGAGTTTGCCACTCTATTCGGGATTCGACTCAACAACCGCAGGTATGCAATTCGTTGAGCGCGCCCCTTGGATTGAGCTGTTCAAAATTGAGTATTATCTGGGAGTTGATGGCATCTCCATGCCGTTGATTATCCTGACCACGTTTATTTCGATTTTTGTAATTATCGCAGGTTGGGAAGTTATTCAGTACAAACCTTCACATTACATGGCGGCTTTCCTGATCATGGAAGGTGTCATGGTTGGCGTGTTCTCAGCATTGGACGCAATGTTGTTCTATGTGTTCTGGGAAGCGATGCTGATTCCGATGTTCCTGATTATCGGCGTATGGGGCGGTCCAAATCGTGTCTATGCGACGATTAAGTTCTTCCTGTACACCTTCTTTGGCTCGGTGTTCATGTTGGTTGCACTGATCTACATGTATTTCCAGGCCGATAGCTTTGATATTTTGGCGTTCCATGATTTGAAGATGGGTCTGGATGTTCAAATTCTAATTTTCATAGCTTTCTTGATGGCCTTTGCCGTGAAGGTGCCGATGTGGCCAGTGCATACTTGGTTGCCAGATGCACACGTTGAAGCACCTACCGGTGGTTCTGTGATTCTGGCAGCGATCATGCTGAAGATCGGCGGCTATGGTTTCTTGCGCTTCAGTCTGCCGATTACACCCGATGCCAGTAATCATCTCGACTGGCTGATTATTACCATGTCGCTGATTGCAGTGGTTTATATCGGATTTGTAGCCCTTGTTCAGCAGGATATGAAAAAGCTGATCGCATACTCATCAATTGCACATATGGGTTTTGTCACCCTGGGCTTCTTTATAGTCTTTATTATTGCTCAGAATAGCAACACCACAGGTGGCGCGGCCCTCGGCATGGAAGGCGGTATGGTGCAGATGGTGTCTCATGGCTTTATTTCAGCCGCCATGTTCCTCTGTGTGGGTGTGCTTTATGACCGCATCCATAGCCGCAACATTGCAGACTATGGCGGTGTGGTCCATACCATGCCGATCTTTGCTGGATTTATGGTTTTCTTCGCAATGTCTAATGCGGGCTTACCAGGCACTTCAGGGTTTGTTGGTGAGTTCATGGTGATCTTGGCCAGCTTTAGAGCAGATTTCTGGTTCGCATTCCTGGCTGCGACTACGCTGATTATTGGCGCAGCGTATACGCTGTGGATGGTGAAGCGTGTCATCTTTGGCGCAGTTGCCAATGACAAGGTGGCTGCTTTACAGGACATTAACGGGAGAGAGTTCCTGATACTTGGGTCTCTTGCCCTTGCCGTTCTTATTCTTGGTCTCTGGCCGGCGCCGCTGGTCGAAGTGATGGATGCTTCAATTACCAATCTACTGAAGCACATTGCTGTAACAAAAATACCCTAACCGGCCCTATTGAAGGAATTGGTGAGATTCGATGCAATTTGATACATCCATGCTGATACCGGTTTTACCGGAGATCTTTATCCTAACGGCGGCCTGCGTGATTCTGGTGGTAGATCTGTTCCTGAAAGAGGAGCAGCGGGTAATCAGTTACGGCATGACACAGATAAGTCTCCTGCTGGCCATAGTGGTAACACTTATGACGGCCCCTGCAGAGACTCGCATTGTGTTTGATGGGAGCGTGATACGGGATGGTATGAGTGATCTGCTGAAGATTGCTATCTACATTATTAGTGCTGGCGCTTTCCTCTACTCGAAGGACTACCTGAAGGATCGGGATTTGTTTAAGGGGGAGTATTACGTACTGGGCTTGTTTGCCGTGCTTGGTATGATGGTGATGGTCTCAGCCAATACCTTCCTTACGGTTTACCTGGGCTTGGAGCTGCTTGCCCTCTCTCTCTATGCGCTGGTTGCGTTTGATCGTGATTCGGCTAATAGTTCTGAAGCCGCTATGAAGTATTTTGTTCTGGGTGCGCTTGCCTCGGGTATGCTGCTGTACGGTATCTCTATGATTTATGGGGCCACAGGATCTATTGGTTTTCAGGCTATCGGTGAAGGACTGGCCAATCCCGATGTGAACAAGATGGTGCTTGTCTTTGGTCTTGTATTTGTGGTTATTGGTTTGGCGTTTAAGTTTGGCGCGGTTCCTTTCCATATGTGGGTGCCTGATGTTTACCAGGGTGCACCAACCGCGGTTGTTACGTTCCTGGGCAGTACCCCTAAAATTGCAGCATTTGCGTTGGCTATGCGCATGCTGGTTGATGGGCTAGGTGGGCTGCATGCCGACTGGCAGTACATGCTGGTAATACTGGCAATATTATCAATGGGTTTGGGCAACGTGTTTGCTATCGCCCAGGGCAACATCAAACGTATGTTGGCCTATTCAACCATCTCACATGTCGGTTTTATCCTGGTTGGTATTCTTGCGGGTACTACCAAAGGGTACACGGCTGCGATGTTCTACAGCATTGTCTATGCAGTCATGGCACTTGGTGCTTTTGGTATTGTGATTCTGCTGAGTCGTCGCGGCTTTGAGGCTGAAAATCTAGAGGATTTCAAGGGTCTGAATGAACGCAGTCCTTGGTTTGCAGCCATGATGTTGCTGGTGATGTTTTCCATGGCAGGTGTACCGCCTACAGTGGGTTTCTTCGCCAAGATGTTCATACTTGAATCAGTTGTCAGTATCGATATGACTTGGCTTGCCTTGGTGGGTGTGTTCTTCTCCATTATCGGTGCCTTCTATTATTTGCGGATCGTAAAGCTGATGTATTTTGATAAGCCAGTAGACGCTAGTCCGCTTGAGGCTGGTATCGATACGCGCATTGCCCTGTCAGTGAATGGTTTGTCTATGCTGGCGTTAGGCATGTTCCCTGCGGGATTACTGTCGCTCTGTTCAGCCGCGCTTAGTTAGTATATTTCACATCATCATCTCCAAATAAAAAGCCCTGCTTTCACGCAGGGCTTTTTATTTAATGGGTAGGAATGGAGGCCAAAATTCTAAATAGTTGCACGTGTATTTAAAGTTTGGAAATATTTTTTAAAAGAAAGGTTGTAAAACATTATTCATCTGCGTATTATCTGCGCTCCAGATGCGGGGTGGAGCAGTCTGGCAGCTCGTCGGGCTCATAACCCGAAGGTCGTAGGTTCGAATCCTGCCCCCGCTACCAAACACAAAAGGGTCGCCAGTGTGCGGCCCTTTTTTGTACCTAAAAAAACACATTCGAGCCTACGACATTAAAAAAGCTTGGTTCGACAAGCGCCGAAGGCGCGCAGCACGAGCGGAGCGAGCTAATCCTGCCCCCGCTACCAAACATGAAAAAAGGGTCGCTAAAGTGCGACCTTTTTTTGTGCCCAATCAAAGCGCATTCGAACCTACGACATCTAAAAAGGCGGGTTCGACAAGCGCCGAAGGCGCGCAGCACGAACGGAGTGAGCTCATCCTGCCCCCGCTACCAAACATGAAAAGGTTCGCCAAAGTGCGACCCTTTTTTGTGCTCAACCAAATCGCGGTCCCCTTTTGGTGGCCAAATGAAAAAACACTTCCAACTTCGTGGTGTCGCTTGGCTGGTTTATCAGGTTCTGCCGTTGTGCAGGGCGAGGGTTTGAGCTTAATTCCCTCTTTCAACAGAGTATGAGAGCTGTTTCTAAGTTTTGCTTTATTACCACCTTCAGCGTTATTCATATTGCCCTGTTTAAGCTGTTAGGTTGTATTTTTGTTAAAGTTGAATAAAAAATCTGCGGGATGACCCGTAGGTCAATTCGTCCGTAGGCGTGGGCTTTATTTTAACGTCAGTACAAATTGCATGGTGCTGGCAGTTGCTATATAATGCTCCCGTTTATGTAGGGTTGCGGTTCCTTAAAATGTCCGTTGTGCTTGTGGACACTATAAGGATTGCTTCCTTTGCGTTTAGGAGCCCCCTACAGTGGGGTTTTTTTATTGGCGCTGCCATCGCGGGCCGGTATTAAGCGACGTACCTGAGTCTTAGGTGCATTTAGAAGTGGGCCAATGGCCCTTTTTTTGTTTCCGGGTTTTATCTACGAGCATGGCTGTTGCGTCAGAAAAATTGATTGAAATAGTCCGGGGGGCGGTTGAGCCACTGGGTTATGAGTTGGTGGGTGTTGAATTTCTGAGTCAAGGACGAGGCGGGAGTCTGTTGCGTATCTACATTGATCATGAAAATGGTATCGGTGTGGAAGATTGCGCCAAGGTCAGCCATCAGGTGAGCGGTGTCTTGGATGTGGAAGATCCTATTCAGGAGAACTACAGTCTAGAGGTTTCGTCCCCCGGCCTTGATCGGCCGCTGTTTTTTGAAAAGGATTATGTGCGTTTTACTGGCCATAGAGTGGCTGTTCGATTACGCACAAAGCTGCATGACAGGAGGCGCTACGAAGGCGTCCTGATGGGCATGCGAGAAGGTAACGTTCTGGTGTTGATGGATGGCGAAGAGGCCTCCCTGCCACTGGATTTGATTGATAAAGCGCGATTAGTGCCTGAATTCTGATTGGGTTGAGACAGATGAATAAAGAGATTTTACTTGTCGTTGATGTCGTGTCCAACGAAAAAGATATTGAAAAAGAGGTCATATTCGAAGCAATCGAATACGCACTGGCTTCCGCTACCCGTAAAAAGGCTGGCGGTGATATCAGTGTGCGTGTTCAGGTTGATCGCGTGACGGGTGACTACACCAGCTTTAGACGCTGGGAAGTGATCTCTGAAGTGGAGCCGGACGAAGAGTTTAATCCAGAAAAGGAGATTATGCTCGATGAGGCTCAGAAAATAGTGCCGGAGATCCAATCGGGAGAATTCATTGAAGAGCCGATGGAGTCCATTGCATTTGGCCGTATTGCCGCTCAGACCGCAAAGCAGGTTATTGTTCAGAAAGTCAGAGAGGCGGAGCGGGCCAAGGTTGTTGAAGCCTATCAAGAGCGGATCGGCGATCTAGTTACTGGCATTGTAAAGCGGGTGGATCGTGGCAACGTGACGTTGGATCTGGGTGGCAACGCAGAGGCGATTGTTCTGCGTGATCAGATGATTCCCCGTGAACCTGTTCGTAGTGGTGACCGCCTACGCGGCTATCTCTATGAGGTTCGTTCAGAGCAGCGAGGACCGCAGTTGTTTGTTAGCCGTAGCTGCCCTGAATTGCTTATTGAGCTGTTCAAGTTGGAAGTGCCTGAAGTTGGCGAAGGCCTGATTGACATCAAGGGCGCTGCGCGTGATCCAGGTTTGCGTGCAAAGATTGCAGTGAAAACCAACGATTCGCGAATTGATCCTGTGGGTGCCTGCGTCGGCATGCGCGGCTCGCGTGTCCAGGCTATTTCCAATGAGCTGAACGGTGAACGTGTTGATATCATTTTGTGGAATGATAATCCCGCACAATTCGTTATCAATGCCATGTCACCTGCTGATGTTGCGTCAATCGTTGTAGACGAAGATTCTGGCAGTATGACGGTGGCGGTAAGTGAAGAGAATTTGTCACAAGCGATTGGTCGTGGCGGCCAGAATGTTCGTCTCGCCAGTGAATTGACGGGTTGGGAATTGAATGTGATGAATGAAGCCGACGCAGAAGCTCAGAGCGAAGCCGAGGTTCGTGAGTATGTCGAAAACTTCATGGCTCAGCTTGATGTGGATGAAGAAGTTGCGATGATTCTGGTTCAGGAAGGTTTTTCTACCTTGGATGAAGTCGCGTATGTTCCGATCAGTGAGATGCTGGAGATTGAGGAGTTTGATAAGGATATCGTTGATGCCCTGCGTGACAGAGCAAAAGAGATTCTGTTAACTCAAGCGATTGCCAAAGAGGAGGCAATGGGCGACGGACCTGCTGAAGACCTTCTCTCGATGGATGGAATGGATTCGGATTTGGCCTATGAGTTAGCCAGTCGGGAAATATGCACCATGGAAGATTTGGCTGAGCAGTCGGTTGATGAATTAATGGTAATTGATGGTATGGACGAGGAGAGAGCGGCTCAGTTGATTATGACTGCCCGTGCTCCCTGGTTTGCAGATGAGCAGCAGAGCTAAGGTTGCCGGAGGTACTATCCTATGAGTGATGTAACGGTAAGGCAGCTCGCCAAAGATGTTGGAATTGAAGAAGAGCGCCTGCTTACCCAGCTGAAAGATGCGGGTGTTATAAAGAGCAGTGCTGATGACTTAATCAGTGTGTCGGAAAAAGCTAAGCTTTTGGGGCATCTGCGTGAGAGTCATGGTAAGAAAGACGATAACACCACGACCAACGGGCCAAAAAAGATTACGCTGAAGCGTAAGACTGTCAGTGAGCTGCAACAGCCCGCAGCGGGTGGTCGTGGCCCTGGTAGCCGAGGAGCGGCGCGTGCTGTAGGGAAAACGGTCAGTGTGGAAGTCAGACGTAAACGTACTTATGTTAAGCGTGGTACGACTTCGGAAGATGAAAAGACTTTACTGGATGCGGAAGCTGCAAAAAAGGCGCTTGAAGAACAGGCCAATAAGCGTCTACAGATTGAAGCGGATGATCAGGCGCGTCGAGCGGCAGAGGATGCCCTGAGGCAAGCGGAACTTTCCGAAATATTGAAGGCTAAGGAAGAAGCAAAGCGCCTGGAAGAAGAGGCGCGACAAAGAGAAGCTGAAGAGACAAAGAGTCAGGTAGAAGAAGTGCCTGAACCTCTCCAGACCGAACAAGAGCCAGTGACTCCTGTTCAGGAAGAGGTAGCACCTGAGGTGCAATTACCTGAGGTTGATGTAACCGTGCCGGTTGTTGAAAAAGCGGCTGTTGCGCCAGCGCCGGATGAACGCAGCGGAAAACGTGCAGGTCACAAGAAAGAGAGTCGTGCGCATTCTGGTAAATCCAAGAAAGAAGGGAATGATGACAATGACAGTCGCACAAAACTGCATGTGTCAGCAGACAAACGGGGACGTAGAAAAGGTAAGTCGGCGCGTGGTCGGGCGGCGGCACCTACGCAGTCAGATTCACAGCATGGATTTGTTAGACCCACTGCGCCAGTAGTCAAAGAGATTGAAGTTCCGGAGAGCATTACGGTCGCGGATCTCGCCTCCCAGATGTCATTGAAAGCGGCCGCAGTTATCAAAGAGCTGATGAAGATGGGTATGATGGTAACCATCAATCAGCCGCTTGATCACGATACCGCTACGCTGGTTGTGGAAGAATTGGGTCATGTGGCGGTAACCAAAAAAGACACCAGTATCGAAACCCAGGTGATGAACTCACTTGATGTCATACAGGGTGAGCAGATTCATCGTGCACCTGTGGTGACCATCATGGGTCATGTCGATCACGGTAAAACCTCTCTGCTGGATTATATTCGCAGCAGTCGAGTGGCCGCTGGTGAAGCGGGCGGTATTACCCAGCATATTGGTGCCTACCATGTTGAAACCGATCACGGAATGATCTCGTTTTTGGATACTCCGGGACATGCGGCGTTCTCCGCCATGCGTGCTCGTGGCGCCAAGGTAACAGATATTGTCGTGCTGGTTGTTGCTGCAGATGATGGTGTGAAGCCACAGACTATTGAGGCAGTACAGCATTCCAAGGCGGCCGGTGTTCCTATGATCATCGCTGTCAATAAGATGGATAAAGAGGATGCCAATCCCGACCGGGTTAAACAGGAACTCTCTCAGCATGAAGTGATACCTGAAGATTGGGGTGGTGATGTTCAATTCATCGAGGTATCAGCAAAGACCGGTGCTGGTGTAGACGCGTTACTCGATGCTATTTTGCTGCAGGCTGAAGTCCTTGAGCTGACTGCTGTTGCCGATGGTCCTGCGCGAGGCATTGTTGTTGAGTCAAGTCTGGATAAAGGACGTGGTTCTGTCGCTACGATCTTGGTCCAATCGGGCACCCTCAAAAAAGGCGACATGCTAGTGTGTGGCCAAGAGTTTGGTCGCGTTCGTGCCTTACTGGATGAGAATCGTCAGCCGATTGAAGCGGCGGGTCCCTCCATACCTGTTGAAGTGCTAGGCCTGTCCGGCGTGCCCAATGCGGGTGATGATGTTATTGCTGTTGCTGATGAGCGCAAGGCACGTGAACTGGCCGCCATGCGTCAGGAAACAAATCGAGATAACCGGTTGGCCGCACAGAAGGCAGCCAAGCTGGATGAATTCTTTGCCAAGATGTCTGAAGGTGATGTCGGTATTATCAATCTTATTATCAAGGCTGATGTACAGGGTAGTGTCGAGGCATTACGTGAATCGTTGCTTAAACTCTCTACAGATGAAGTGAAGGTAAAAGTTGTTGCTTCAGCGGTAGGTGGCATTAACGAAACAGATATTAATCTCGCCGCCACGTCAGATGCCTTTGTTATCGGCTTCAATGTGCGTGCGGATTCAGCTGCACGTCGTGCTGCCGAAGATCGTGGTCTGGACATTCGTTACTACAGCATTATCTATGAAGTGATTGATGACGTGAAGAAGGCCTTGTCGGGTCTGCTTTCACCAGAGGTTCGAGAAGAGATTGTTGGTTTGGCTGAAGTGCGTGATGTATTCCGTTCATCCAAGCTGGGTGCGATTGCAGGTTGTATGGTCGTTGAAGGTACAGTGAAACGAAACTTGCCAATTCGTGTATTGCGCGAAAATGTTGTGATCTATGAGGGTGTACTTGAGTCCCTACGCCGAGTTAAGGATGATGTCTCCGAAGTTAAATCGGGTACTGAGTGTGGTATCGGCGTGAAAAATTACAATGACGTTCAGCCTGGCGATCAGATCGAAGTATTTGAGCGCACTGAAATTGCACGTCAACTTTGATCTTGAGCAGAAGCGCTGATGGCTCGTGAGTTTAAAAGAACGGATCGAATCGGCTCGCAGATTCAGCGGGAACTGGCCGAATTGGTGCGTACCAGTTTTGATGTGCGGAAGATTGGGATGGTGACGATACAGGCGGTGCAGGTCGTTCGTGATTTTTCCCATGCCAAGATCTACTTTACATTTTTTGGTGGCGAACTGGATCAACAGGGCGTCACCAAGATGCTCAAGCAGGCGGCGCCCAAATTACGTCATGAACTGGGACAGAGAATGCGCATGCGAATTGTACCTGAGTTGCATTTTTTGTATGACGAGTCGATCGAGCGCGGCAGCCGTATCTCCAGTCTGATTGAGCAGGCCGTTCAGTCTGATCATCATGATTCAGATGATGAACGGAATGACTGATGGGACGTAGGCGTCAACGTGGGCGAAATGTCCAAGGTATTCTGCTGTTTGATAAACCACTGGGTGAGAGTTCCAATAAGGCGCTACAGAAGGTCAAGCAGATTTATTACGCTAATAAAGCGGGTCATACGGGAAGTCTTGATCCGCTGGCGACGGGTTTGTTGCCGATCTGTTTTGGCGGGGCGACCAAGGTTTCAGCTTTTTTGCTGGATGCGGACAAACGCTACTGGGTGCGGATAAAACTCGGTGAGACCACGGCTACCGGTGACTCGGAAGGTGAGCTGCTCCAACAGCGTGCTACCGAATCTGTCACTCAAGCTGTTTTGCTATCAGTTATCGAAGCATTTATAGGCACTATTCAGCAAGTGCCACCGATGTATTCGGCGCTTAAGCATCAAGGTGAGCGGCTTTATAAACTGGCTCGAGAGGGTGTGGAGGTCGAGCGTGAACCGCGTCAGGTAACGATTCACGCGATCAAGCTCCTGAGTTGTGAGTTACCTGAGTTTGAACTGGAAGTTCATTGCAGTAAAGGTACTTACATAAGGACTCTGGCTGAAGATATTGGTGAAAAGCTGGGTTGCGGTGCGCATGTGATTGGTTTGAGGCGTACCCAGGTAGGCCCCTTCTCTGGGGAAAACATGATCGATCTGGCTGGGCTTGAAGCCTTAGCAGCGTCAGGAAAAGAGGCATTGGATGCTCTGTTGTTGCCGGTGGATTCGGCCATTAAAGATTGGCCTGAAGTCCATTTGAACAGTGATTCAGCGTTTTATCTGGGTCAAGGGCAGCCGGTCATTGTACCGAAGGCACCGACTGAAGGTCGGGTCAGAATTTATGATCACACCGATAAGTTTTTAGGTGTGGGTGAGATTTTAGATGATGGGCGGGTTGCTCCCAAACGGATGATATAGCCTTTTAATAGCTGAATAAGTCGCAACCATTTGATTGACGACACAAAACCCATCATAATTCCACGTTTACTGATCCTGAGCGGCCCTGTCAGGCTGCGAGGTGATCGAAACCACCCGCTTTTGCGGGTATTGTCCGCCGTCTGATCCCACTTGTCGGGCGCGGATATTTTATTATGTAACAGTGAGGAAATTAACATGACATTTAATGCAGAACAGAAAAAGGCGATTGTTGAAGAGTATGCACAGGCTGCGAACGACACCGGTTCCCCTGAGGTCCAGGTTGCCCTGTTGACCGCGCGCATCAACCAGCTTACAGAGCATTTCGCTGCCCACAAACACGATCATCATTCCCGTCGTGGATTGGTGCGCATGGTGAACTCTCGCCGCAAGCTGCTGGACTATCTGAAGTCCAAAGATGTAGAACGTTATCGCTCATTGATTTCACGTCTAGGCCTGCGTCGTTAATCTGAACCTGAACCAACTTTGAGGACACGAATGTGACCCCCATTAAGAAAGTATTTCAGTACGGCGAACATACCGTATGCCTGGAGACAGGGGAGATCGCCCGACAGGCTGACGGTGCGATTATGATTGATATGGCTGGAACCGTGGTGCAGTGCACCGTGGTGGGTGCCAAGTCAGCAATGGAAGGCCGGGATTTTTTCCCGCTGACCGTTGACTATCAGGAAAAAACTTACGCAGCAGGAAAAATTCCCGGTGGTTTTTTCCGTCGTGAAGGACGTCCGGCAGAAAAAGAGATTCTTACCTGTCGTTTGATTGATCGTCCTGTTCGCCCGCTGTTCCCTAAAGGTTTCACCAATGAAGTACAGATCATCTGTACTGTTATGTCACTGAATCCTGCGGTCGATCCGGAAATTCCCGCATTGATCGGTGTGTCTGCGGCGCTCTCTATCTCAGGTCTCCCATTCCAGGGACCGATCGGTGCGGCGCGCGTAGGCTATAAAGATGGTAACTACATCCTGAATGCCTCCAGCACGGGTCTTAATGATGAGAGTGACCTGGATCTGGTTGTGGCTGGTACCGAACATGCGGTATTGATGGTTGAATCAGAAGCTCGTGAACTTTCAGAAGAAGTGATGCTGGGTGCTGTGCTGTTCGGTCACGAACAGATGCAAACTGTCATTACCGCGATCAAGGAACTGGCTGCCGAGATTGGCAAGCCGATCATGGAATATACCGTTCCCGTTGAAGATACAGCACTCACTGAAGCTGTGGCTGCGGCTGCCAGTGATGCGATCACCCAGGCTTACTCGGTTGCAGACAAGATGGAGCGTTACGCGTTAGCGGATGCTGCCACCGCAGCAGCTGTTGATGCACTCTGCTCCGGTGACGATGCTAAGTGGAGTGAAGGTGAAGTTAAGGACGCTATTGGCAAGCTAAAGAAGCGTGTGGTTCGTGGCCGCATTCTTTCTGGTGAGCCGCGTATCGATGGCCGTGACACCAAGACGGTTCGCCCCATCACTGTGCGTACCGGTGTGCTTCCCCGTACCCATGGCTCTGCGCTTTTCACCCGCGGTGAGACTCAGGCCCTGGTTGTGACCACTCTGGGTACCGAGCGTGACTCGCAGATTATTGATGCCCTTGAAGGTTCCTACCGTGAGCCCTTCATGCTGCACTATAATTTTCCTCCCTTCTGTGTCGGTGAAACCGGCCGTGTAGGTTCTCCCAAGCGTCGTGAAATCGGTCATGGCCGTCTGGCGAAACGTGGTGTCCTCTCCTGTATGCCGACCCTTGAAGAGTTCCCTTACTCGATTCGGGTTGTATCAGAGATTACTGAATCCAATGGGTCAAGCTCAATGGCTTCGGTATGCGGCACCAGTCTGGCGCTGATGGACGCTGGCGTACCACTGAAAGCACCTGTTGCCGGTGTGGCCATGGGTCTGATCAAAGAAGATGATGCGTTTGCTGTTTTGACTGATATCCTGGGTGATGAAGATCATCTGGGCGATATGGACTTCAAGGTTGCTGGTACTAAGAACGGTGTTAACGCGCTGCAGATGGATATCAAGATCGATGGTATCACCAAGCAGATCATGGAGATCGCTTTGGCCCAGGCTAAAGACGGTCGCTTAACCATTCTTGAAGAGATGAACAAGGCCATTGCCAGTCATCGCGAAGAGATGTCTGAGCATGCGCCGCGCATCATCACGATTAAGATTGATCCAGACAAGATTCGTGATGTGATCGGTAAAGGTGGTACTACTATCCGTTCTATTACTGAAGAGACTGGTGCTACGGTTGACGTCACCGATGACGGCGTAGTCAAGATCTTCTCTGTCGATAAGGCAGCGGGTGAAGATGCCAAGAAGCGTATCGAGCTGATCACTGCAGATGTAGAAGTCGGTGCGATCTATGAAGGCAAGGTAGCACGCCTGATGGACTTCGGTGCCTTTGTGACCATTCTACCTGGTCGTGATGGTCTGGTGCACATCTCTCAGATCTGCGAAGAGCGGGTTGAGAAGGTGAGCGACAAACTTTCCGAAGGTGATGTGGTCAAGGTCAAGGTTCTGGAAGTTGACAAGCAGGGTCGTGTTCGTCTGAGTATGAAAGCCATTACCGAGGGTGAAGGCTGATTATTCACTGATCATCTGATCTGAAAGGGGGCTTCGGCCCCCTTTTTAATGCCGGCTGTTAATGTTCCTGCTTTGCGTAGAGTGATGCATAAAGCCCTTGATTGTTGATCAGCTCATCATGGCTGCCCTGCTCAATAATCTTTCCATCTTCAAACACCAGGGCACGATCGGCCTGTTTAACTGCACTCAGTCGATGTGCAATAATCAAGGTCGTACGTCCGCTTAAAAATGTCTGTAACGCTTCATGCAGATGTTGTTCAGTCGTTGTGTCCAGGGCGGATGTTGCTTCATCCAATATAACGAGTTTGGGATCGCTAAGAACCATCCGGGCAATCGCCAGGCGCTGTCGTTGTCCACCAGAGAGTCGTATCCCATCACGACCGATGAGTGTATCAAGCCCCCGCTCAAGATCGTGAATGGTCTGATCCAGTTGGGCGATCTCAAGCGCCTGCCAGAGTTTTTCGTCACTATAGGGCTTTCCCAAGGTTAGATTCATGCGAACGGTATCGTTAAACAGAGCGGGTTGTTGCAATACTGTGGCAACATGTGCTCTGACCTTATCCATGCCGATTTCTGTAACCGGTATGCCATTAAAAAAGATCAAGCCTGACTCTGGTGGGTAAAGGCCGAGAATTATCTGTACCAAGGTGGTTTTACCGCCACCACTGGCACCAACCAGGGCGACCTTCTCCCCTGGCTTGATAGTGAGAGAGAGATTGTCCAGCACCAAAGGGCCATCGCCGTAGCGAAAGCAGATGTTTTGTAAGCGGATATCGGTTGTGATGTTGTTCGCAAAGGGATCTGCCCGGTGCGGATAGCGCGGTTCCAGGTCAATCTGAATCAGTTGATTGATCCGCTCAAGTGCGGCCTTGGCCGCATTGTAGGAGTACTGGATGGCCAGGATCTCCTGCAAGGGTGCCATCATGAACCAGAGGTAGGCGTAGACCGCCAGCATCTCGCCAATACTCAGGTTCGAGAAGAGCACCATCACCATGCTGAGGGCGCGAAAGAAATCAAAACCAAACAGAATGGTGGTGAAGGAGAGCCGCTGAGCGGCATCGCTCTTCCAGGTAAAGGCTGCGGAGTGCTGACGAATATTATCGGCCTTGTCGATAATGCGTTTGATATAGTGTTTTTCACGATTGCTGGCACGGATCTGCTGAATCGCGTCCAGGGTTTCCGCAAGACTCTCCTGGAATGCCTGATAGGCGCTATTTTCACTGCGTTTCAACGCCTTTACCCGGTGTCCAAATACTGTAGTTATCCAGATCACAATGGGATTAATCAGCAGGATAAATATGGCCAGCTGCCAATGCATCCACAACAGTACCGCTGCCGTACCTATGATACTCAAGACCGCCACAAGAAATTTGCTGGTAGCTACGCCAAGAAAGCTGTCAACAGCATCAATATCGGTCACAAGATGGGAAGCGACAGTACCGCTGCCAAGGGTTTCGTACTCTGCCATTGAGACCCTTTCTAGCCTATGTAGCAGGCTGCGCCTTATTCTAAAGGTGACATCCTTGGAGATGATAGTGAACTGCCTCATCTGCCAGACACCTAGGACAAGTGATGCGAGTCGCATCAGCATAGTCAGTAGGAGTATTGCCCCTATATAAAGCAGGGGTGAGTGCCAGGATTGGGGAAACAGGCTGTTGATGAAAGGGACGCTGGGTCCTGGCTTGTGCAATAGCACTTCGTCTACCAATAGGGGGATTAATAGTGGGATAGGTACCGTGATGATGGTTCCCAGGATGGCGATAATATTGGCCTTGATCAGTTCACTGTGGTGTTGGAACACCATGTCAACTACCTCAGGCCAAGTGTAGTGCCTGTTTCTGATCTGCTCTGCTGTAGCTTGATTATCTGTCATTTAACTACTTTGTTTGGGAACGTATGACGAGTTTTATAGTCAGAAGTATGCCGAACATCCTTTGTTTTTAGCATAATTTCATGATTAACTGGCACTCCAAATGGCATGATGGTTGGGTCTGTCCCGTAAACTGTATCCTGCCTAGATGCCTCTGTTTATGTTCAGTTTAGTCTTTGAACAGTTCTTCATCTAAATGTTGTAAATAAGATAGCCTACAATGAAACGGATTCTTAACCACTTTTTCAGTCTGCTTTTTTTTACCGGATTGTTTTTATCTACATCGGTTTTTGCTAATTACACCCTTGACGGGCGCTATGTGCAGGGTGGACTGCTGGTTGGCAAAACGTTACCAGGTGCGCAAGTCAAACTTGATGGAATGACTATTCAAGTATCAGATCAGGGGTTCTTTGTCATAGGCTTTGATCGTGATCATGGCGCTGAGAGTAGACTCCAGATGACTTACCCTGATGGCCGGATTGAAAAGAAGATCCTCAAGATTGCCAAGCGTGAATATGACATACAACGGATCGACAATTTGCCGAAACGAAAAGTGACGCCTGAAAAGATGGATCTGGTTCGGATTCGTAAGGAGTCTGCCTTGGTTAAAAAGGCGCGAAATAGAGATGATCCAAGAACGGATTATCTGTCTGGTTGGCAATGGCCAGTTAAGGGACGCATATCAGGTGTTTATGGCAGTCAACGAATACTCAATGGAAAACCTCGACGCCCCCACTTTGGTGTTGATGTGGCAGCTCCAACTGGAACGCTTGTGCGCTCACCTGCCGATGGCATTGTGACTTTAGCCCATCCAGATATGTTTTTTTCCGGGGGTACTCTGATCCTGGATCATGGCCAGCACCTCTCCTCTTCGTTTCTTCATCTGAGCAAGATATTGGTCAAAAAAGGTGATCGAATAAAGCAGGGTGATCCGATAGCGCATGTTGGGGCTACTGGGCGGGTGACCGGGCCACATCTGGACTGGCGTATGAACTTCCATAAATTCCAGATCGATCCTCAACTCCTGGTACCTCCTATGGAAGAATAAGCCGCCAGATCAATATTACTTAGTGATATAATTCTTTAATTGCCGATTCTGTAGCAGGATTAAATATGAAAAAGTTGTTGTTACCTTTGCTTTTGGGGCCATTGTTGGGGGTCTCTAGCGTAAACGGGGAGAATCTTGTTCAGGTCTACGAGCTGGCGTTGCAGCATGATCCACAGCTTCGAGCAGCACTGGCGACCCGAGATTCAGCGCTGGAAGCTCGGCCACAGGCTGAATCACGCTTTCTACCCAGCGTTAACCTATCAAGTAATGCCAACCTCATCCGTTCAGATGTGCATAGCTCGGCATCAGGCTCAAGCCTGAATCATTATGGGACAGCCAGTCTGTCACTTAATTTGTCCCAGTCAGTTTATCGAAAAGAGTACGGGATTCAGCTGGATCAGGCCGATAAACAGATTGCACAAGCTGAGGTCACTTATGCCGCGGAGGAGCAGGATTTAATTCTTCGTGTGGCCCAAGCCTATTTCAATGTGCTGTCGGCCCAGGATATGTTGGAGTTTGCCAAGGCTGAAAATGCAGCGATTGCGCGGCAGCTTGATCAGTCGAAGCAGCGGTTTGAGGTCGGCTTGATCGCCATCACCGATGTACATGAGGCGCAAGCGGCCTTTGACCAATCCAGGGCGGACCTGATACAGGCAGAGAATGTCCTGGATAATGCCTGGGAGGCTCAGCAGGAGATTATCCTGCAGTCAGTTAATCAGTTGGCACCCTTGACGGCTGATCTGCCGCTGAATCCACCGAACCCACAGAATCCGGAGCAGTGGGCAGAGACAGCCCAGACACAAAACCTTGGACTGCAGGCCACTCAGTTTGGAGTGGAGATTGCGCGAATGAATATTGATGTGCAGGATTCCGGCGACTCCCCAACACTGGATATCGTCGGTTCGCACGCGCTTAATCTGAGCAGCAGTGCTACGGGCTCTGACGCACAGACCACTACGGTTGGCTTACAGTTGAATGTGCCACTCTATACAGGCGGTGCAGTCAATTCACGTACCCGTCAGGCGCGTTACGATTATGAGGCGACACAGCAGAACCTGGACAAGCAGCGGCGTTCGGTAAATCGTACGGTGCGCGATGCCTATCGTGGTGTCATGTCGAGTATCAGTACGGTTGAAGCGCTGAAGGCCAGTACCATCTCCGCACAAAGCGCTCTGGAAGCTACTGAGGCAGGTTTTGAGGTGGGTACGCGTACCATGGTGGATGTCTTGAATGCACAGCGCGATTTGTTTCGTGCCCGCAGCAATTATTCAAAAGTGCGCTATGACTTTATTCTCAGTGGCTTACAACTGAAGCAGGCAACAGGTACGTTAACCAAAGAAGACCTGATGCAGGTCAATAGCTGGTTGCAATAAGAAGGAGCCGGGTCGTGACCTCGTCATCATGCCGGCATGCCCCGATACTGAATACGCGAAACTATTATGTCTGGAAATAGCTACGGAAAACTCTTCACGGTTACCTCGTTTGGCGAGAGTCATGGCCCTGCGATTGGTTGTATCGTGGATGGTTGTCCTCCAGGATTGCCGCTTTGCGAGGAAGATCTCCAGGCTGATCTGGATCGTCGCAAGCCGGGTACGTCACGCCACACGACACAACGCCGGGAAGCCGATCTTGTGCAGATTCTGTCGGGTGTTTTTGAAGGAAAGACCACGGGCACCCCGATTGCGTTGATAATCCAGAATACCGATCAGCGGTCCAAGGATTATTCCAAGATCATGGATCGTTTCCGTCCCGGTCATGCGGATTACACCTATACCAAGAAATACGGTTTCCGCGACTATCGTGGGGGTGGTCGGTCTTCGGCGCGTGAGACGGCGATGCGGGTTGCGGCAGGCGCCATTGCCAAAAAATATCTTAAGGCACAGCACAATGTTGAGATTCGGGCCTACCTCTCGCAATTAGGCCCTGTCTGCATAGAAAAGCTCGATTGGAATCAAGTGGAGCAGAATCCCTTTTTTTGTCCTGATGCAGAAAAGGTTCCAGAGCTGGAACAATACATGGATGCCTTGCGCAAAGAGGGTAACTCTGTCGGTGCGCGGATTAATGTAGTGGCAACCAATATCCCGGTGGGCTTGGGTGAGCCGATATTCGACCGACTGGATGCCGATATTGCCCACGCCATGATGAGCATCAATGCCGCCAAGGGCGTAGAGATTGGTGCGGGTTTTGATTGTGTAGACCAGAAAGGCACCGAGCATCGCGATGAGATGACCCCGGAAGGCTTTCTCAGTAATCATGCCGGTGGCATCCTGGGTGGTATCTCCAGTGGTCAGGACATCCTGGCAAGCGTCGCCTTCAAACCCACTTCCAGTTTACGTTTGCTCGGTCGTAGTGTGAATCTGGCTGGTGAACCTGTCGAGGTGATCACGGAAGGGCGGCATGATCCCTGTGTCGGTATTCGGGCTACCCCAATTGTTGAGGCGATGTTGGCGTTGGTATTGATGGATCACCTGTTGCGTCATCGCGCCCAGAATGGGGATGTTGAGTGCGCCACGCCCGATATTCCCGCATCACCCTAAATCGCTGGGCAGATCTCATGTGATCTGTCGCCTTTTTTGATTGCAATACTGCATTGAACGCTATGCCATACTGGCGCCTGTCGGGCTTCTATTTTTTCTATTTTGCAGCCCTGGGCGTGCTGGTGCCTTACTGGGGGCTCTATCTCAAGAGCCTTGGTTTTAGCGCGTTACAAATTGGCCAGTTGATGGCTATCCCCATGGTAACCAAGTTTGTCGCCCCCTTTGTTTGGGGTTGGCTAGGAGATCATCTCGGCTATCGGATGGCGATTGTGCGTCTGGGTGCATTGCTGACCAGTATCATCTTTGTCTCCGTGTTCTGGTTACAAGGTTTCTGGGAACTCGGTCTGGCCATGGTGCTGTTCAGTTTTTTCTGGAATGCCGTATTACCACAGTTTGAGGCGGTGGTGCTCTGCTACCTGGGAGACGATATTACCCGCTATGCACAGATACGCTTATGGGGTTCTGTCGGCTTTATTGCCACGGTCTTGGTGCTGGGTTTATTGGTCGATCTTCAGGGGCCAGCAGCCGTATTGCCTGTCCTGTTTTCAATCTATGGTGTGATCTGGTTTACCAGTCTGCTGATTGCGGACCCCACACAAAAGCCGCATCCGGTTGAACAGCCGGGCATTATCTCCGTATTACTAAAACCCAGCGTCATGGCCTTTCTGGTCGCTTGCTTTCTACTTCAGGCCGGGCACGGTGTCTATTACGGTTTCTACTCCATCTACATGGAAGAGCTGGGTTACAGCAAAACAGTGATTGGTCAGCTCTGGGCATTGGGTGTTATTGCTGAAGTGATTGTGTTTATCTTCATGCATCGGTTACTGAAAACAATGGGTGCCCGTAATGTACTGATGCTGAGTCTGCTGCTGGCCGCATTGCGCTGGTATCTGATTGGACACTTCAATGATTCACTGGTGATCCTGTTTTTTGCGCAGACCCTGCATGCCGCGACGTTTGGAACATTCCATGCGGCTGCGATACATCTTGTGCATCATTACTTCACCGGGCGTCATCAGGGTAGGGGGCAGGCGCTCTACAGCAGTCTAAGTTTCGGTTTTGGCGGCGCCTTGGGAACCGTGTTGAGTGGCTACCTCTGGGAAGATGCCGGAGCGACGGTTGTGTTTAATATCTCTATAGCCGTTTCGCTGCTTGCTCTGATTATTGTATGGCGCTGGGTGGTCAATGACCTCAACTTACCTCGCCAGACTATTCCCTCCGGTGATATGTAACCTGTCAGTTTTTCAAAAACGTGTTAATGACATCTGCCGTTGCTTGTGGATTCTCCATATGCAGGTGATGGCCCCCTGTTAGCAGTACCACCTGCAGTTCTTTGATCAACTTTTTCCGCTCCTTCCAATTGTAATGCTTGGGTACTTCGCGCTCGCAATCACGAATAAACAGTGTTGGCGCGGTGATGCCTTTCAAAAAGGCTTGTGCCTGCTCTTCGGTAATATAGATAGGAGAACGTATCCTGAGTCGGGGATCAGTTCTCCAGCTGATGCCCTTGTCGTCCTGGATGGTATTTCTGGTAACCAGCAATTGTGCGGACCGCTCACTGATGCCGCCCGTTTTCATTCGGGCAGCAACGGCATCTTCCAGCTTTTTATAATGGTGAGTCTGTTTGGGATTGAGGCTCAAAATCTGATGGGTCGCTTCTGCCAGGTGCACGGGGGCCTTTGCTGGATTCTCACCCCAGGGACCCAGACCTTCAATCAGGATCAGCTTCTCAATGCGCTCAGGAAAGCTGGCGGCTATCAATGAGGCGATACCCGCCCCCATGGAATGGCCGAGCAGAATAAACTGCTCCCATCCTAGTGCGTCCGCAGCCGCAATGACATCCGCTACAAAATCAACAAAATGATAGTGTTGCCCGGGTGAGCGATGGTCAGAGTGGCCGTGTCCGGGTAGATCCAAAGTGACCAGCTCTACATCTTCCAAATGCTCGGCCAGCGGCAAAAAACTGGCGGCATTGTCCAGCCAGCCATGCAAGGCGAGTACTTTGCGGCAGTTTCCGGTACCCCACTGCAATGTGCTGAGATTGAGCCAGCGAGTGCTCAGTTTCTGTTCGGTAACAGCTAATGGTTTGGACATAATGCCTCTATCCGCCTTTTGAGGAATAATCTGATAATTCCTGAAATGTGAGCTGCTAGACAGTTCCGATAAGAACTAATCTACGAACTTTACTTCGTATTTCCACTGAATATAATTCTCATCCAGCGTGTCGATAGGTATAGAGTTCTCTGCAGTTGCCTATCATAACCCAAACCCCGTGCATGCTTTGTATCTCAACTGGATAACCAGAAGCTGCCTCTCTCAACAGGCGGTGTGGGATTTGTGCGTCTTGAATAATTAACTGGCAGGGATAGGTGTGTTGTCGGATCGTTTTCTATTACAACAGCGTTTAATTGTCGCCCTGATACTGGGTGGCTTTTGCCATGTGCTTTTCGCTGATCTCTCCGATCCCGGTGCGATAGCTCGTGAGCTGCAACAGCAGCAACAACGTGATCAGGCACTGCGTCAACAGCGGCACCCATCAGCACCTGATGCCCGATTGCTCTCAACACCCAGCGGGTCGGTGATTGTGTTTCCGGATGAGACGCCCTGTTTCCCAATAAGCCGGGTAGTGTTACTGAGTGATGAGGAAACCTTGGATACATTACTCGGACCTATTGCCCGTCAGGGTGAGGGGGCGTGTCTGGGAGTGGCCGGAATCAATCTGTTGATGGGACAGATGCAGAACCGCTTGGTCGATGCGGGGTATGTAACCACCCGTGTGCTTGCCGCACCACAGGATCTGAGTCAGGGAGAACTGGAATTAAGGGTCGTAAGCGGTCGTGTCGGTCGGATTCAGTTGACCGATAGCGGAGACAGGCAATTGGATCTGGCCAGTCTGCTTCCGGCTGAGCCCAATGAACTGCTGGATCTGCGTGACCTGGAGCAGGGACTAGAAAACCTGCAGCGGCTACCGGGTACCGAAGCGAGCTTCAAACTGGTCCCAGGGGAACTGCCGGGTGAAAGTGATCTGCTGGTCAGTTGGAAGCAGGAGAAGACGTGGCGGGTCTCTGTATCGCTGGATGATTCAGGTTCAGAGTCGACGGGTAAAAAACAGGCGGCCACAACACTGTTTCTGGACAACCCCCTGGGCAAGGGCGATCTGTTCTATCTCTCCCGTGGCATGGATGTGCTTAACCCAGGCCCACTGGGCAGTGACAGCGTTCAACTCCACTACTCGATTCCCTACGGCTACTGGCTGTTTGGTCTCAACCTGAGTCAATACGGTTATCACCAGACCGTCTCGGGTGGGGTGGTGGATTACGAGTACCGCGGTGAGAGCCGCACCGTCACGCTGGATATCGATCGGGTGATCTATCGTGACGCCAAGGGCCGCACCACGCTGAAGTTCCAACTCGGTCGTCGTGCCAGCAGTAACTTCATTGACGACATTGAGATTGCTCTGCAACGTCGCCGCACCACCTACGCCGAGCTGGGCATCCGGCATCGGCAGTTTATTGGACAGGCCACCCTGGACTGGGGGCTCAGTTACCGCACAGGCCTCAAGGGATTGGATGCCGAGCCGGCAGCGGAAGAGGCGAGTGGTGGGGCCTCGGCGCGCGCCGCGTTCTGGCAGGCACGGCTTGATCTCTCCCTGCCGTTTGAGTGGCAGCAGCAACGCTTCCGTTATCGCGGCAGGCTTAGAGGCCAAGTGGCACAAGCCGCGTTGACGCCTCCGGATCAGTTCGCCATTGGCAACCGTTGGACGGTGCGCGGCTTCGATGGCCAGTCAACGCTGGCGGCGGACAATGGCTGGTATCTGAGCAATGAACTGGCATGGCAGATACCGCGCCAGCAGTCCGAACTGTTTCTTGGTCTGGATATCGGGCGCGTCTCAGGTCGTGGTAGTGAGTATTTATCCGGCCAATCCCTGGCCGGCGCGGTGATCGGTGCACGCGGCAACTGGCAAAAGCTCTCTTACGAGCTGTTCGCCGGTACGCCGCTGTACAAACCGTCGCGTTTTCGCACCGACAACACCAGCTTCGGCTTCAGCCTGAACTGGCAATGGTGATATGACAATGAAACAGAAGGAACTGCGAATCGTCATGCCCCAACGGGGCGATGTGGTCAACGAAGCCGAAGTGCTGGGGGCGTCTGTCTGGCTTTGGATGCACTCAAATCGTCACCGGCTGATGACGCTACATCATCTCAACCAGATGCTGCTGCCCGTTATTCGCCAGGGCCAGTACGTGCTGGCGTTCGAGGCCGGAAAACCAGTGTTTTTCTTCAGCTGGGCCTATTTTGATGTGGCCGCCGAACAGCGCTGGTTGGCCGACCCCGACCGGCTGTTTGAGGAAGCGGATTGGAACAGCGGTGATCGCGCGTGGCTGATCGACTGGGTAGCACCCTTTGGTCATAGCCGCCGTATGCGCTATCTGCTGGATGAAGCGTTGTTTCCTCATAGCTGTATCCGCCTGCTTTCGCGCAACGCCAGTGGCTGCCGTGCGCGGATACTGCAACATCGCGGCCGCAAGGTAACGCGTGATGAAGCGCGCGCCTACTTTGCCGCCCGCCCTCTGCCCCTCCCCGGCATGAACACCTTTGCACGAACCGTCAACACAGGACATCAAGGATGAACAAGCACCGCTACCGTCTGGTCTTCAACAAAGCCCGTGGCCTCTGGATGGCCGTGGCTGAAATCGTCAAAGCGTGCGGCAAGGCGGCCTCGCCGGTGGTGGGCTCAACGCCAAAGCGGAGCGATGGCAGGAGTCTGCAGTGTGTGATGCGACCGCTGCGCCTGGCACTGCTGGCGGGCTGGGGTGGCCTGCTGGTTGCACAACCACTGCAAGCGGAGATTATGGCCGATCCCACCGCCGCTGCGGGCCAGCGCCCCGAAGTGACGCAGGCGGCCAACGGCGTCACCCAGGTGAACATCCAGCGGCCCGGTGCCAGCGGCGTATCGCACAACATCTATCAGCGCTTCGATGTGGACACCAGCGGTGCGGTGCTCAACAACGCCCGGGTGCCGGTCAAGACCAACCTGGCGGGTTGGGTCAATGGCAATCCCAGTCTGGTGGGCGGCACGGCGCGTATCATTCTCAATGAGGTGAACTCGGCCGATCCTTCGGTGCTGCGTGGCTATCTGGAGGTGGCCGGTGACCGTGCCCAGGTGATTGTCGCCAATCCCGCCGGTATCACCTGTTCCGGTTGCGGCTTCATCAATGCCACCCGTTCCACCCTGACCACCGGCCGGCCGCAGTTCGACAACGGCAGCCTGAGTGGGTTTGATATTAATGCGGGTGAGATCCGTATCGAGGGTGATGGCCTGGATGGTCGGCAGAGTGATTACACCGATCTGCTGGCTCGCGCTGTGATCGTCAATGCCGGTATCTGGGCCAATGAACTGAATCTGGTCACCGGTAGTAACCGGGTGGCAGTGGATGGTTCTCTACAGCAGACAAAAGCCGGCAGCGGAATGGCACCCGCCTTTGCCCTGGATGTCAAAGCACTCGGTGGCATGTACGCCGGGAAGATCACCCTGGTGGGTACCGAGAACGGTGTCGGCGTGCGCAATGCCGGACAGATCGGCGCACCGGCAGGACAACTGCAACTGAGTGCTGATGGTCGTTTGGAAAATCAGGGTGTACTTGCCGCCCAGGATCTGCACCTGCAAATGACCGATGATATCGACAACTCAGGCATACTCTCGGCCGAGCGTGATCTGCAGCTGACCACCCAGGCGACCTTCGATAACCAGGGCACGCTCTATGCGGTGCACGATGCCGTACTCAACGCGGGAACGGGCCTCACCAACCGGCAGGATAGCCAGGGCCTGGGCGGGGTCATCAGCAGCGGTCATGACCTGCAGATCATCGTGCAGCAGACCGGTGCACGGCTCGACAACCAGACCGGGGCAGTGCTGGCGGCTGGTATCGAGGTAGACGGCACCCAGGGCAGCACCGGTTCACTGCGGGTGAACGTCAATGGTGCGTTTTTGGGGCAAGGACGGCAGTCGGCTGCCGAGCAGCTCACGCTGCAGGCCACCAGCCTCACGCTCGACAATGGCCAGACCCGGGCTGGTGCTATTCAGCTGCAGGCCAGCCAGGGCGATATCAGTAACAAAGCCGGCGAACTGTATGCCGACGATCGGTTGGCAATCACCGCCGACACCCATGCCACCCAGACCCTCGACAATAGCCGTGGAAAGATCAGTGCCGGCCAACTGCAGATCAGCGTTGGCCAGCTCTCCAATGTCGACAGCGAATTGGTCAATACGGATAGTGCCGATAGCCGAGTCACGGTGGCCGGTACGCTGGATAACCAGCGCGGCCTCATTGCGTCCAACAGCCAAAATCTGGCGGTGCAGTCTGGCCGTCTTGACAACAGCCTGGGCAGTCTGGCGCATGCGGGAACTGGCACTTTGGGCCTTCAGTTCACCACCCTGCAGGGCAGTGCGGGCACGCTGGCCAGCAACGGCCAGCTGACCATCAGCGCCACCACCTTGACCCTGGATGATGCCACTACCTCGGCACAAGTCATGGCTATTCAGGCCGGTCAGTTCAGTCATCAGCGTGGCAGCCTGGTGGCCAATGCCGGCGCGTCGGTGCAGGCCGTGTCGGTGGATAATCGTAACGGCCTGATGGCCGCACGCCAGGATGATCTGACCCTGACCAGCGGTGGCCTACTGCAGAACGGGCAGGGACGCATCGAGTCGGGCAATGCATTGCAACTGACCAGTGGCATCCTCGATAACCAGCAGGGCGAGCTGCTGGGTGATTTCGTGGTGGTCGATACCCAGCAACAAGCGTTCGACAACCAGGCAGGCAAGGTGGTCGCTGATCAGACCTTGACCGTGAACAGCGGTGCCCTGAACAACCAGGGTGGTTTGTTGCAGTCCGGCAGCGCCATGGTCGTGGATACCCATGGGCAGCGACTGGACAACAGCGCCACCGCAACCAGCGGTGGACTCAACAGCCAGGGAACGCTCACCCTGCGCAGCGGTGATCTGAATAACCAGGCGGGCTATCTGGGCGCCAGCGGCGCACTGGCTATTCAGGCGGCTGCTGTGGATAACCGCAGCCAAGGGGTGCTGCTGAGTGAACAGCAGCTTGGCCTCACCGGCGCCAGCCTCGATAACCGTCAGGGAGCCGTGCAGTCGAAGGGGAACCAGAACCTGAACCTGAGCGGTACGCTGAACAATCAGGCCGGCTCCCTGCTAAGCGAAGCGCAACTGACGCTGCAGGCCGATGTGCTGGATAACCGCAGCACGCAATCGGGTGTCCAGGGGTTGCAGGCAAAGAGCGCTACCGTCAGTGTCAGCCGACTGCAGAACGACGCCGGTCGTCTGCTGGTCGACCAGGCCCTGCAGATCACAGCCAACAACCGGCTCGACAATGTGGATGGCCAGCTCTCCGCCGGCCAGACACTGCTGGTGACTACCGCCCGCCTGGATAACACGCGCGGCAGTGTGCAGTCGGGTGATCAACTCACCCTGACCGCCACCGACCTGGTCAATGCCAATACCCAGACCGGCCGCCAGGGATTGCAGGCGGAGCGCATCGATCTCGCCTTTGTCAATCTGGACAATCGTCAGGGGCGGCTGCTGGCCAATCGGCAACTGACCCTGCGCGGCAACGGCCAGCTGGATAACCGCAACGGTCTGCTCTCTTCACAACAGGCATTGCAGGTCAGCGACAGCCAAAGCCAGCGCACCCTGCGGGTACAGAACCAGCAGGGCCGCTTGGTCTCCGGCACACAGCTGCAACTCAGCAGCTACAGCATCCAGGGTGATGGTGAGCTACTGGCCCTGGGCGATATCAATCTCTCCCTGTCGGGTGGCCTGAGCCATCAGGGCGATCTCATCACCAACGGTGATCTGAACATCGCCCTGGCCGGTGACCTGAGCAACAGCGGCAAGCTGGCCGCTGCCGGCACCCTGACCCTGGCTGCCGTGAATATCGATAACCTGGCCGGGTCGGAGATCAGCGCTCCCATCAACTTCATCCAGGCCAATGGCACCCTGAGCAACCAGGGGCTGATCGACGGTAGCCAGACCCGTATTGTCGCCGGTACCTTGGATAACTTCGGCACGGGTCGTATCTACGGTAATCAACTGGCCATTCAGGCCGCCACGCTGAACAACCGTGATCACAACCAGCGCGCCGCCGTGATTGCCTCACGGGGCGATCTGGATCTGGGCATCACCACCCTCGAGAACCGCAATGGTGCCTTGATCTTCAGCGCCGGCGACCTGCGCATCGGTGGCATGCTGGATGCCAATGACCGCGCCACCGGCAAGGCGGGGCAGCTGAACAATCGCAGTGCCGGTATCGAGACCCTGGGCAAGCTGGCCATCACGGCCACTCAGTTGCTCAACCAGGACACGGTGTTCCGGATCGACACCCTGCACACCCTGGTTGATGAATACCATCGAGAGTTGCGCTGGGTTAACAGCGAGGATTATTACGAGCGCACCTACCTGCGTAATGGATATGAAGAGGTGATCGGCGCCAGTGATCCCGGACGTCTGCTTTCCGCCGGCGATATGACGCTGAACATTGATCAGATCACCAATGATAAGAGCCATATCCTGGCCGGTGGTACCCTGACTCTGAATGCCGTGCAGGTGGATAACCTGAATGCCACGCTGGAGAAACGTCAGGAGGATGTGGGGCAGGAGCGTTTCAGCTGGATTGAGTATTGTAGACTGGGCAAGAGCAAGTGCCGCCGCTATACCCCCTACACCCCCTACCAGCCGCCGGCACAGATCACCACCATTCCGGTCACTCTGGCGCGGGTGGAGCAGCAGGGCAGTGTATCGGTCAATGATCCGGGGCTGACGGCGCATCAGCCGGACAGCACCCATCCCACCCTCGCATCGGCCGACAGCAATACCGACAGCGCCCAGGGCATGAACCAGACCCCGGGCCCGCAGCAGTCGCTACAGCTTACCGCGCAGGCTGTTAACCAGTCCGGGACGAACAGTCCTCAGGTGGTACGCAGTGGCGGGCTGCTGGTTCAGCTGCCCAACAATGCGCTGTTCAACTACCAGACCAGCCCCCAACACTCGGTGCTGATCGAGACCGATCCGCGCTTCGCCGACTATCGCCACTGGCTCAGCTCCAACTACATGCTGGACCAACTGGGTCTTGATCCGGCCAACGTCATGAAACGCCTGGGCGATGGCTTCTACGAACAGCGGTTAGTGCAGCAGCAAATTACCCAGCTCACCGGGCAGCGTTACCTGGCCGGTTACCAGAGTGACGAAGAGCAGTTCAAGGCGCTCATGAACGCCGGTGTGACCTTCGCACTCGCCTATGACCTGACACCGGGCCTGGCCCTCACCACCGAACAGATGGCGCACCTCACCAGTGACCTGGTGTGGCTGGTGGAGCAGACCGTGGTGCTGAGTGATGGCAGTCGACACAGCGTGCTGGTACCGCAACTCTACGCCGTGCTGGAGCCGGGCGACATCAACGGCCAGGGTGCCCTGCTGGGCGGCGAACAGGTGGCCCTCAACCTGAGTGGCGACTTGCTCAACCAGGGCTCCGTGCAGGCGGTGGACCGTCTCAACCTGAGTGCCGTCAATATCCACAACCGGCGCGGTAGCTTCAGCGCACGCTCAACGGAGCTGAGCGCCACTCAGGATATCGATAACCAGGCGGGCCTGATGCAGGGCCGTGATCGGCTGGTGGTCCAGGCCGGGCGCGACTTCACCGTGCGGGCCGCCACCCGCGAAGGTTTTAACCAAGTGGGTGACAGCCAGTTCGAGCGCATTCATCTGGATGGCATCGGCACCCTGCAGGTGCTCAACCCCGAAGGGCAACTGGCCGCTTCAGCCGGTCGCGATCTGACCCTGACCAGTGCAGCCGTCATCAACGAAGGTGAAAACGGTACCACTGAACTCAGCGCCGGTCGTAACCTGCAGCTGGAGACCACCCAGACCCGGATGCGCGATGCCATGGTCTGGGACAGCCGCAACTACCGCACCGAGGATCTGCAGCGTGAGATCGGCACCGCCATCCAGACCGAAGGCGACCTGACCTTCAGCGCCGGCAAAGACCTCACCGCCCGCGCTGCGCAGATCAGCAGCAACGGCCATCTGCGGGCACTGGCCGAAGGCAATATCGCCATCGACCACGGCATCAACACGGATCACAACGCTCGCCGTCAAGTGATTAACTCCAAGGGTTTCCTCTCATCCAAAACCACGATCGACGAGTCACGATCAACCACTCGTTCGGTACAGGGCAGCCTGCTCAGCGCCCAGGATATCACCCTGCAGGCGGGTCAGAATCTGACTGTGTCCGGTTCGCAGGTGGTGGCCACCGAGTCGGTCAATCTCAACGCCGGGGGTGATCTCACTATCCAGAGCGGGCAGCAGACCAGCGACAGTTATAGCTACCATCAGAAAAAGAGATCCGGCCTGCTCACCGGCGGTAGCGGCTTTGGCATCACCATCGGTAAGATGCAGAAAAGCGACCAGGTGGAGCAGCGCCAAGTCACCCAGGTCAGTAGCACCGTCGGTGCCCTGAATGGTGATGTGACCCTCAACGCCGGACAGGATGTCACGGTCAAAGCCTCCGACCTGCTGGCCCGCCAGGGCAACATCCACGTCGAAGGGGCCAACATCACCCTCGACAGCGCTGATGACACCCTGGGCCGGCAGGAAGCGCACAAGTTCAAACAGAGTGGCCTTACCCTGGCAATCTCCGGTGGAATCGTCGACACCCTGCAGACTATAAAGAGCAGTGTGGAACGTATCGACAGTACGGAAGATAGTCGCCTCAAGGCGCTGCACGCCTGGCGTATTGGGCGTATTGCCAAGAATCTGCCCGATCAGTTCGACAAACTCGATCACCTGGATCAGGATATCGCGAACCCGACCCAGCCGAGCTCGGTCGATGGCGAGGAGGTACGGCCCAGCAGTGGCATCAACCTCAGCCTCAGTCTTGGCAGTAGTGCCAGTGAACAGCAGATCAGCCAACGCAGCCAGACCGCACTGGGTAGCAGCCTGATCGCCGATCAACAGATTCAGATTACCGCGCGGGGACGCTCGGGTACTGAAAATCCGGGCAGCCCGGAAGAAGAGCTCAGCGGTGGTGATATCAATCTGCGAGGTGCCCTGCTGGAAGCGGATCAGATCACACTGAACGCAGCGAACGAACTCAATCTGACCAGCGCAGAAAACCATAACGACTACACCGAGACCAGCAAAAGCAAAAGCTCAGGCATAGGTATCTCCATCGGTAGCGATGGGCTGTTGTTCTTTGTTGAGGGGAGTCGTTCCCGTGGCCTAGTCAACCAAAGTGATGACCGCTACCTCGAAACACTCATAAACGCCAAAGAAAAGGCCACCCTCATCTCCGCTAGCGATACCACCTTACAAGGGGCACAAGTCAACGCCAAACGCATTGAGGTGAACAGTGGCGGTGATCTCAACATCATCAGTCAACAGGATAAAGAACACTTCAAAAAGCGTACTCAATCAATTGGTGGGCGTATCGGTATTGGCTACGGAAGAATGAGTGTCAGCATTAACGCCAGCAAACTCAAGGCCGACTCAGACTACGTTGCAGTACAGGAACAGTCTGGCCTGTTCGCCGGAGAAGGCGGCTTTGATGTCCAGGTCGCCCAACACACCGACCTGCAAGGCGGTGCCATCGTCAGCGAAGCTGAGCCCGACTACAACCGCTTCAGTACAGACACCCTGAGTTACAACGCCATCGACAACCATGCCAAATACGACGTCGAATCGAAGAGTATCAGCTTCAGCACCAGTGGCGGCCTCGGCGGCGGCTTCTCAGACGACAGTGGAGAAGCCCAAAACACCACCTACGCCGCCATCAGTGATGGCGATATCACCGTGCGTTCCAACCCCGGCCAGAGTCTGGATGAGATCAAGCGAAGCCGGGAAGAGGCCCATCAAGTGCTGGGGCGGATTTTTAGTGAAGAGATGGTTCAGCAGATGCAGGAGGAGGTTGAGTTTACGCAACTGCTGAGTGAGGAAGGCCCAAAAGCGATTGGAGATTACGCCGACAGCCAACTAAAAGCGGCCAATGAGCTGCGTCATCGTGCGGACAGTGCCGAAGCCTCAGAGCGCGATACACTAAATGCAGAAGCTGATCGGATTGAAGCCAACTGGAAAGAGAACGGCCATCTACGCATTGCCCTGCATGCCTTTGTTGGTGGGTTAGGAAATGGATTGGAGGGTGTGGTCGGTGCAGGGATAACGGCCAGCGCCATTCCGCATATTGATGGTTTGCTTGAGAAGAGCGGTGTGTCGAAAGAGACGCGCAAGGCGATCCTGATAGCGGCCAGTGCAGGTGTGGGTGGATTGGTTGGTGGGCAACCGGGTGCGCTTGCCTCCATGGGGCAGACAGTCAACAACTATCTCAGCCATCTTGAGGCTACGCGCCTCAATGAACTGAAAAAGCATCTCCTCACCTGTGAAGCCGATTGCAATATCGATGCAGTACGCGCAGAGATCAAAGCGCTTGAGGGACTAGACCGCCACCGGGATGAGTACGCACGTATTGTTTGTGCACTCCCAACCAGTGCGGCTTGTGGTCAGGTTATTGGACAGATGCAGGCGTTTAGAGAGGGGTACCTGGCTGCCGGGCCGTTGTCGATGCTCAGTCGCCAGAAAACCGAATCGACCCAACTGGCAGAGCAACTCTTTACCTACAGGCAACGTGCCGCAAATCCGGAGATCTACAACACCGTTAAGGGTGTAGGCACAAGTATCGGCGCAGGCATCGAAGGAACCCTAGACCTGGGTTTGTTGGCAGGTAATGCCGCGCTCGGAGACGAACAATCGCAAGCGATGTTGGTGCAGCTTGCCGCTGCGACCAAAGCATTCCTTGCACACCCGGTGGACAATACAGAGAAAGCCATCAAGACCAAACTGGATGAGATTGATCGCTTGGAAAAGAGTGGACAGACTGATCTGGCCCATCAGAAACGTGCCGAGCTCTATACCTCGGGGGCATTTACGATTACCGGTGCGGGAGCGCTGGCGATTACCGGAGGCAAAGTGGTGATTGCCGGGTCGAAGTTGGCTGTATCCGGATCAAAGGCCCTGGTAACCAGTATTAAAAACGTCGCTGGTTCAGCTGCGGACAAGTTTAATCTGGTTGATTGGAGGGGGTTGGTTGGGGATACTTGGGGGAAGGCAGACGTACGAGTATTGTTTGAAGCTACAACTCTTACTCAGCAACGAGAGTTGGCTAAACTGACTAATCAGGCGAGACATGATTTGGTTAATGACTTTAATGCATTGTTTTCTGAGTTATCACCAAATCAAATTGATGCAATCGTTGAAAATCCTTGGACTATGCAATTGTTTTTCGGAACAGCGGTAGAAACTAGAGTTGCTAGGCAGGTGAGGGTCGCGCAAAGTAGACCTGACAGTGTTTTTGAAGGAATGAAATGGACGGAACGAACAAATGCACCTCAAGATTTTATTAATCCTGATGGATTTGGATTTGATATTACAGGTAGTAGCACAACCTCTATTTTTAAGCATCAAACGAGACCAGAGGTAAACACGGTAATTACTTATGATTCGATCCCAAATGATTTAGGGTATAAGTTCATAGGCTGGTTAGAGAATAATTAGGTAAATGTTAATGACAATAGAATCGATAAATAGTGAAATGATAAGTGAGTTCGATGGGAATTTTAGTTTAGTAGATAGAATTTTTGATAAAGAAAACTTCAAGAGTTTTATCGTGAATCCTAAAGAGGGAACGTCTATCACGATCGAAAATTGTTCGTTTGTAGGTTGTAAGGTAATTGATGGTGATTTTTCGATCATGAAAGGAACGGTTTTGAAAAATGTCACTTTTATAGATTTTAATTGTGGCAATGCAATGCATATAAGCGCTGAAGCAGTTTTAGATAATGTGAAAATTGCAGGATCTAGCATGCCAAAGATGATATGGATTAGGCCGCAAGATGGAATCCCTTCAATAAGAAATAAACAAAATAATTTTTTAGACATATCAGAATATGACGGAGAGGTTAGCATTACAGGGTTTCCTGTTGATAGAGTTAAAATAAATCGAAATCATCAGGTGGTTGTAAAGGCTAACTTGTTAGAAACAGTCGATTGGAAAGGTTTAGGTTTAAGTACACTGAGTTATTGGAAAATGATGGCAAAAAAAGCTTCTATTGAGAGTAGAGAAGCTGGAATATTTTCAATGCCACCTAAAAGTGGTCGGAATTATGAGCGCTCCATGAAGGAACTAAATATTTTGAGGAATAACGGCTATATCTAAGGATGGTCTGAATAATTGAAGTTTTTCACTTCACTGATCATCCACATTCAACTATCTGTAGAAATGGCGGTCTGGGACACCCACCCATTGACAAAACAATCCCACCGGCCATAATGGAGAACATAAAGGAAACCGCATGTATCAAGGAGTGATTCATGCCACGCCCCAGGAAATCTCTCGTCAGCCTCGACGATACCCCTTATTACCACTGCGTCTCACGCTGCGTTCGGCGCGCCTTTCTCTGCGGTGAAGATCAATGAATTCAATGGGGTCAGACTCGATCGATTTACTGTTTTCTGGTATGATATGTCGATTCCAAATTAATTGACAGAATTCTATGGCACGTCAACCCCGTTTTGTTTTAGTTGGTCACCCGCAGCATGTCATTGTTCGTGGTAATAATCGTGATCCCATATTCTATGGGGATGAGGATTACCAGTTTTACCTAGAGAAACTCAAGTTGGCATGTGAAAAGCATCACTGTGATTTGCATGCTTATGTGCTGATGACAAATCATGTGCATCTTTTGATCACGCCTTGGAAAGAGGATAGTTTGTCAAAGGCGATGCAGATGTTGGGCCGCTATTATGTTCAGTACTTCAATCACACACATAGTCGAACAGGCACATTGTGGGAGGGGCGCTACAAGGCGACGCTAATCGACAGTGACCATTATGCGTTGACCTGTTATCGCTATATTGAGCTGAACCCGGTTCGAGCGAAGGATATGGTTGCTCATCCCAGTGAGTATCCGTGGTCGAGCTATAGGCATAATGCAGTTGGAGAGTCTAACCCTCTTATTGTTCATCATTCGCTTTATAATGCACTCGGAAAGACGGATGGTGAGCGTCAAGCCGCTTATCGGCAACTATTTAGGTCGCACATTTCAGTTAAAACGCTGGATGAGATAAGAGAGGCAACTAATAAGGCTTGGGTGCTAGGTAGTTCTAAATTTAAGGATAAAATCGAAAAGAAGTTGAATCGCAGTGCTAGTCCAAAAGCAAGAGGTGGGGATCGGAAGTCTGAGTCATATAGGAAAATTATTGGTGCATAGTCGTTGCGCTGAATATCAATCGAGTCTGACCCCATAGATTCCATAGATTCCAGAAAGACGGGTGCTTCGGCCTTGGGCAAGACCAATGATGGGCGGCAGGGCAGTGAGGCTTGGACGTTGGGGTCGGGGCGGCTGGAGAAAGCGGTTGGGGTTGATAATGCAAGGGATGTTCTGGCATCAACTAAATTAGGGCGTACTGAGACCTGGGTGGTGACGACAAGGAGGGATGGTGTGACAGAAATCCAGGTGCTTGATGCTCTCGGAAAACCAGTGAGTGTTGGAGAGTCTAGTTTGCTTGATCTAAGTATTAATTATACTGGGGCAAAACCGTGATTCGGGCGTCTATAGGTGAGTTAAGCTATTGGAATGAGCGAGTTTTGAAAGATCAGGAATGGATCTTGAGAGCCGGCAGCCTACTAGAAGAGCCTAGCAAGAATCCGGTATATGATCCCCAGTTTTCGTTGGACCTATCAAGGGATGGTATGCGATTGCTTCTCCGGCGTTACTCTCGTGGTGATGAAATACCATTGCTTGTCGAATATTTTCCTGACCTTCTAGACGCCTGGGAATCCTCCAATCAGCTGTCTGACGATATCTGCCGTGAACACAACCTGGAAACCTGCCGGGATTGGATCTTTGACCTGTCAAATCTTAATCACTACAACTGGTGCTTCTGGTTGGTTGGTCTGGCTCTTGCGCTTGAAATACCTGACGACCAATGGCAGCGCCTGCTAGTTTTGATTGGAGGTGAAGGAGAGGATGAGTTGCTTGATAGGATCATCGCTAGCCGCCAACCCGAACGCAAAGTAGGGTCTGCTCTGCTGCACATGAAGCCTTATGCCAGATTGCTTAAAGCGATTGATGCGCCAAAGGAGAAACAGGCCGCATTGCTTCTGGAGTTCGTCGAAAACTGGTACGTAGAGCTTGCCCGAAAAGGCAAAGACGAAC
>NZ_VMNH01000026.1 GCF_007625115.1 Sedimenticola selenatireducens
ACGCGCTTCTGCCATCACTTTCGTGATCGCCGCCGTCAACGTGGTCTTACCGTGGTCAACGTGACCAATGGTTCCCACGTTTACGTGGGGTTTTGTACGCTCGAATTTTTCCTTGGACACGGTTTCTACCCCTTCCAGTTTACTGTTTCTTCACAGCCTCAGCGATATTCGCCGGGACTTCACTGTATTTAGCAAACTCCATGCTATATGTAGCACGACCTTGCGTAGCTGAGCGTAGATCTGTTGCATATCCGAACATTTCGGACAACGGGACCTCCGCTTGAATCTGCCTGCCAGCAGGGCAATCATCCATACCCTGAACAACACCTCGCCGCCTGTTCAGATCACCCATCACATCACCCATGTAATCTTCGGGCGTAATGATTTCAATCTTCATGATTGGCTCGAGAAGCACTGGCTTAGCCTTACCAGCCCCTTCTCTAAAACACATGGAACCAGCGATTTTAAAGGCCATTTCGCTAGAATCCACATCATGGTATGAACCATCAAAGATCGTGACCTTCACATCCACCATGGGATAGCCGGCCAACACTCCGTTCTGCAACTGCTCCTGAACGCCTTTATCAACTGCCGGTATGTACTCACGAGGAATCACACCGCCAACTATGGCATTGACAAATTCGTAACCTGTACCAGCCTCTTTAGGCTCAATACGCAGATAGACATGGCCATACTGCCCTCGCCCACCTGACTGCCTTACAAACTTACCTTCCTGCTCAACCGTTGAACGAATCGTTTCGCGGTAAGCCACCTGAGGCGCCCCCACATTGGCTTCAACACCAAACTCACGTCGCATCCGATCAACAATGATCTCCAAATGAAGCTCACCCATCCCTGCAATGATCGTCTGACCGGATTCCGTATCAGTCGTCACCCGGAACGAAGGATCTTCGTGTGCAAGCTTCGACAACGCTACAGACATCTTTTCCTGGTCAGCCTTAGTCTTGGGTTCAACCGCAACCGCAATAACAGGCTCAGGAAAATCCATTTTCTCCAGCGTGATGTGAGCGTTTAACGCACACAAGGTGTCACCTGTAGTGACATCCTTGAGACCAACAGCTGCCGCTATATCACCTGCAAATACCTCTTTGATCTCTTCACGAGAATTCGAGTGCATCTGCAAAATTCGGCCAACACGATCCTTCTTTCCTTTAACCGGGTTATAAACGCTATCCCCGGACTTAAGGACACCCGAATAAACACGGAAAAAGGTCAAGTTACCGACAAATGGATCTGTTGCAATCTTAAAGGCCAATGCAGCAAATGGCGCATCATCCGACGATGGACGCTCATCAAGAACACCCTCATCACCATCAAGAACACCCTTTATTGCAGGGACATCAACAGGAGCCGGCATATACTCAATTACTGCATCAAGAAGAGCTTGCACACCTTTATTTTTAAAGGCGGAGCCACACATCATCGGAGTAATTTCGCTAGCGAGCGTTCGCGCACGCAAGCCGGACTTAATCTCATCTATAGAGAGCGTACCTGACTCCAGATACTTCTCCATCAATTCTTCATTGGCCTCTGCAGCCGCTTCAACCATCTTCTCACGAAGCGTTTCTGCCTGAAGCTGAAGATCAGCAGGAATATCCCGCTCTTCATACTTCATCCCGCGAGACTCTTCATCCCAGTAGATGGCCTTCATCTTGATAAGGTCAACCACACCAGAGAAGTGCTCTTCTGCACCTATTGCAAGTTGCAGCGGTATCGGATTGGCACCAAGACGTGCACGCACCTGCTCAACAACCCGCAGAAAATTCGCGCCCATCCTATCCATTTTGTTGACGAAGGCTATACGTGGAACACCGTACTTATCGGCCTGCCGCCAAACCGTTTCAGATTGAGGCTCAACACCACCTACCGCACAAAAAACGGCGCAGGCACCATCAAGCACTCTCAGCGAACGCTCTACTTCAATGGTAAAATCGACGTGCCCCGGGGTATCGATAATATTGATACGATGTTCCGGAAATTGCTGATCCATCCCTTTCCAGAAGCAGGTGGTAGCCGCCGAGGTAATCGTAATCCCCCTCTCTTGCTCCTGCTCCATCCAGTCCATTGTGGCGGCACCATCATGCACTTCACCGATCTTATGTGAGACACCGGTGTAGTACAGAATGCGCTCGGTAGTCGTGGTTTTACCGGCGTCAATGTGCGCCATAATCCCAACGTTCCGATACCTATCAATAGGCGTGCTTCGTGCCACAATTCAATCCGATCAACAATGTAAAAGAGCAAAAAAGAGTAAAACAGATAAAGCAAAAACTACCAGCGATAGTGCGAGAATGCCTTATTGGCCTCTGCCATACGATGCGTATCTTCACGCTTCTTAACCGCTGATCCACGCTGCTCAGAAGCGTCAGACAACTCACCAGCCAACCGATGAGCCATAGACTTTTCACTGCGCTTACGTGATGCATCAATCAACCAACGCATTGCCAAGGTATTACGGCGATTCGCACGCACTTCAATTGGCACCTGGTAGGTAGCACCACCAACACGACGCGATTTCACTTCAACCATTGGCCGGACGTTCTCAAGCGCTTTCTCAAGTACATCCATTGGCTCACCACTAGCGCGCTCGCTCACGCGATCCAGCGCATCATAGATGATCTTCTCAGCCACTGATTTCTTACCATCAACCATGATCATGTTGATGAACTTTGCAAGCAACTGACTTCCAAACTTTGGATCAGGCAGAATCTCGCGTTTTGCTGCTACTCGTCTTCTTGGCATGACTTAATAAACTCAGTCTTGATTAGTGAACCCAATCAGCTCTTAGGCCGCTTGGCACCATATTTAGAACGACCCTGACGCCGCTTATCGACACCGGAGGTATCCAGGCTACCGCGTACAACGTGATAACGCACACCCGGCAAATCTTTCACACGACCACCGCGTATCAGCACAACAGAGTGCTCTTGCAGATTATGCCCCTCACCACCAATATAGGTGCTAACTTCGAACCCATTCGTCAAGCGAACACGTGCAACTTTACGTAGCGCTGAGTTCGGCTTTTTTGGGGTCGTGGTGTAAACACGCGTACACACACCACGCTTCTGAGGACAAGCCTCTAAAGCAGGTACATTACTTTTTTCTACTTTGCGCATGCGGGGCTTGCGCACCAACTGATTGATTGTAGCCATTAAATCCCGTCTCCAGAGAAGCGACTATCGCACCCTCTATCGCACCAGAAAAGCGTGCAGCCCACCTATCCAGCATTTGCTGAACTTCTTGAAGCCACAGGCTTAGAACCTTGTTCCCAGACCAGATATCGCCTGGTAATAATCCTGAAACTTGAGCCTGCATAACCACTTCAGCTCAAGTGAAGAGCGCGCATTCTACGCGCACAACAAGGAGGTGTCAACACTACATAGACCAGCCGAACGCTTTAAAAAGCAGCTGGCCACCTAAACAAATCCTGCGCTGCACAGGGAAGCAATGCGACCCTGTGCAGAATTGGATTGTTATTCGCTATCCGCAGTATTTAGCGCCTGCTTGATAGCCTCTGCAACTTCATCCGCGTCCATCTCTACCTTTGCATCTACGGATTCAGCATCCAGCTCTTCACCACGCCGTTTATGGCGCTCATTGTGATACGACAGACCCGTTCCTGCCGGAATGAGTCGACCCACAATTACGTTCTCTTTCAACCCAACAAGCGAGTCACTCGATCCACGAACGGCCGCCTCGGTGAGAACCCGCGTGGTTTCTTGGAACGAAGCCGCAGAAATAAACGATTCTGTTGCCAATGAGGCCTTGGTAATACCCAGCAGTATCGGATTCCACAACGCCGGCTGTTTACCTTCTGCTTCCAATTTCAGGTTATCCTCTACAACACGCGCACGCTCTGCCTGCTCACCACGCAAGAAGCGTGAATCACCAGACGCAGCAATCTCAACCTTACGCAGCATCTGTCGAATGATCACCTCGATGTGCTTGTCGTTGATTTTTACACCTTGCAAACGGTAAACATCCTGAATCTCTTTCACAAGATAATCTGCCAGTGCCGTGACGCCCTTAAGACGCAAGATATCATGCGGGTTATATTCACCGTCCGAAACAACCTCACCCTTCGCTACGTGTTCACCCTCGAACACATTAACGTGCCGCCATTTCGGAATAAGATCCTCATGTTGCACGCCATCCGCATCGGTGATAATAAGTCGCTGCTTACCCTTGGTATCCTTACCAAAACCAACCGTACCTGTCGCCTCCGCCAAGATAGCCTGATCTTTGGGTTTACGCGCTTCGAACAGGTCAGCAACGCGCGGCAAACCACCGGTAATATCACGCGTCTTCGAGGATTCCTGCGGAATACGTGCCAACGTATCTCCAATTTCGACCTTACCGCCATCGGTGACAATTACAACCGCACCTGCGGGTAGGTAATAATGCGCCGGAATATCGGTACCAATGATATTCAGATCCTTACCGGCCTCATCAACCAATTTGACCATGGGCCGCATATCTTTACCGGCAGTTGGGCGCTGCTTGGGATCAATAATTGCGAGTGAAGAAAGTCCAGTCACATCATCGACCTGACTCTGAACACTGACACCATCCGCAAATTCAACGAACTGAACCTTACCTGCCACTTCAGTAATAACCGGATGGGTATGCGGATCCCAGTTAGCAACCATCTGGCCACCCTCAACCTGCTCACCATCAGCCGCCCGAATGTTTGCACCGTAAGGTACTTTATAACGCTCACGCTCACGACCCAGATCATCTACAACGGTCAACTCACCGGAACGAGAGACAGCCACCAAGGTGCCGTTTTTATGTTCAACCGTCTTGATATTGTGCAATCGCACGGTACCAGCCGTTTTAACTTCAATGCTATTAACGGCTGCCGCACGCGACGCCGCACCACCGATATGGAAGGTACGCATTGTCAACTGGGTACCCGGCTCACCGATCGATTGCGCTGCAATCACACCAACAGCCTCACCCATATTGACTTTATGACCGCGCGCGAGGTCACGACCATAACACATTGCGCAGACACCCACTTTTGATTGGCAGGTAATTGCGGAACGCACTCTGACATGATCGACACCCAACTTCTCAAGATGCTCAACAGATGCCTCAGCCAACAGTGTTCCGCGATCATAGACCACCTCATCACTACCGGGCTTCAAGATTGGCTCTGCAAGCACACGCCCAAGAATCCGTTCACGGAGCGGTTCGACCACGTCACCACCCTCAATAATGGGGTGCATATCCAGACCGTCTTCAGTACCACAGTCGCCCTCAAGAACGACCATGTCCTGCGCAACATCCACCAAGCGCCGGGTCAGATATCCTGAGTTGGCGGTCTTTAGAGCCGTATCCGCAAGACCCTTACGAGCACCGTGCGTGGAGATAAAGTACTGCAGTACGTCCAAACCTTCTCGGAAGTTTGCTGTAATAGGGGTCTCGATAATGGAGCCATCTGGCTTCGCCATCAAACCACGCATACCGGCAAGCTGCCTGATCTGGGCCGCAGAGCCTCGAGCGCCGGAATCAGCCATCATATAGATAGAGTTGAATGAATCCTGCTGTACCTCATTTCCATCACGATCAATAACCGACTCTTTACCGAGGTGTGACATCATTGCCTTGGCAACCTGGTCATTGGTATGAGACCAAATATCAACTACCTTGTTATAGCGCTCGCCATTGGTTACAAGACCAGAGGCATATTGATTCTGAATCTCTTTGACTTCCCTTTCAGCCGAAGCCAGGATCGGCCCCTTCTCTTTCGGGATAGTCATATCATTCATGCCAATGGATACACCGGCACGGGTAGCGAAGCGGAAGCCCATGTACATCACTTGGTCAGCAAAGATAACGGTCTCTTTTAGACCAACGCGGCGATAACAGGCATCCACAAGATTCGAGATTGCCCGCTTACCCATCGCATGATTGATGAGATCGAAGGACAGACCCTCAGGCAGAATTTCAGATAAAAGCGCACGACCAACAGTAGTATCTACAACGCGGCGCGTCTCAACAATTTCGCCATCATCACCCTGAACTCTATCTCTCAGGCGTACTTTGACCTTGGCTTGCAGATCAACCATGCGTGACTCGTAAGCACGGTGAACCTCAGCCAAATCAGAGAAAACCATACCCTCACCCTTGGCGTTAATACGCTCACGGGTCATAAAGTAGAGACCGAGAACAACATCCTGTGACGGAACTATGATCGGCTCGCCATTGGCGGGCGAAAGAATGTTGTTGGTTGACATCATGAGGCTACGCGCCTCAAGTTGCGCTTCAATTGAGAGCGGCACGTGCACCGCCATCTGGTCACCGTCGAAGTCAGCGTTGAATGCGGTACAGACCAGTGGATGCAACTGAATCGCCTTACCCTCAACCAACACTGGTTCAAAGGCCTGGATGCCCAATCTATGCAGTGTAGGGGCACGGTTTAGCATCACGGGATGCTCGCGGATCACCTCTTCCAGGATATCCCATACATCACCCGTACCACGCTCAACCAGCTTTTTCGCCGCCTTAATTGTGGTAGCTAATCCACGCAACTGGAGTTTAGAAAAGATGAACGGTTTGAACAATTCCAGCGCCATCTTCTTGGGCAGACCACACTGATGCAGTTTCAATGTGGGGCCAACCACAATAACGGAGCGACCGGAGTAGTCGACACGTTTACCCAGCAGATTCTGCCGGAAACGACCCTGCTTGCCCTTAATCATATCCGCCAGTGATTTAAGCTGGCGTTTGTTGGTACCGGTTATCGCACGTCCACGACGACCATTATCCAACAAGGCATCGACAGACTCCTGCAGCATACGTTTTTCGTTGCGAACAATGATATCCGGCGCATTCAGATCCAACAGTCGCTTGAGACGATTGTTACGGTTGATAACCCGACGATACAGATCGTTCAGATCTGATGTAGCAAATCTACCACCATCCAACGGAACCAGAGGCCGCAGCTCAGGTGGCAGAACAGGCAATACAGTCATCACCATCCACTCTGGACGATTGCCTGACTCATGCAGTGATTCCACGAGCTTTAAACGCTTGCTCAGCTTCTTGAGTTTGGTTTCAGAGTTAGTGCTTTGGATCTCTTCACGAAGCGTCTCGATCTCCTTCGGTATATTCAGAGAGGTCAACAGCTCATAGACGGCCTCAGCACCCATACGGGCGTCAAATTCATCGCCATTCTCTTCGATCGCTTCCAAGTATTGATCATCATTCAGCAACTGACCACGCTCTAGTGGGGTCATACCAGGATCAACAACCACAAAGGACTCGAAATAGAGCACCCGTTCTATATCCCTGAGCGTCATATCCAGCAGCAAACCAATGCGCGATGGCAGTGATTTCAAAAACCAGATATGTGCAACCGGGCTGGCCAGCTCAATATGGCCCATGCGCTCACGGCGCACCTTGGCAAGGGTCACCTCAACGCCACACTTCTCACATACCACACCGCGATGCTTGAGGCGCTTATACTTACCACACAAGCACTCATAATCACTGGTAGGGCCAAAAATCTTGGCGCAGAAAAGCCCTTCACGCTCAGGCTTGAATGTCCTGTAGTTGATGGTCTCGGGCTTTTTAACTTCACCATAAGACCATGAGCGGATCATGTCGGGGGAGGCCAAACCTATTTTGATAGCATCAAAATCTTCAGTTTGTCCTTGCTGCTTCAGAATTTTTAATAGATCTTTCAAGATCGTATCTCCTGCTGTCGGGTTCCGGTATTCATCTCGATATATGTTGCGTTAAAACAACTGATACCGGGACCTATTCCCGATCCAATTCAATATTGATACCCAGAGAGCGTATCTCTTTGACCAGTACGTTGAAGGATTCCGGCATACCGGCCTCCATCTGATGATTTCCGTCCACAATGTTTTTATACATACGTGTACGTCCGGTCACATCGTCGGACTTGACGGTGAGCATCTCCTGTAGCGTGTAGGCTGCGCCATAAGCTTCAAGTGCCCAAACCTCCATCTCACCAAATCGCTGCCCACCAAACTGCGCCTTACCACCGAGCGGCTGCTGTGTAACCAGGCTGTAAGGACCCGTTGAACGAGCATGCATCTTGTCATCAACCAAATGATTGAGCTTAAGTACATACATGTAACCAACGGTCACCTGGCGATCAAACGCCTCACCGGTACGACCATCAAAGAGTGTGGTTTGACCACTCTCCGGAAGATCGGCCAGCTTTAAGAGTTGTCGAATCTCATCCTCCGACGCACCATCAAATACTGGAGTAGCCATTGGCACACCACGTCTAAGATTGGCCGAAAGCTCAAGAATCTCTTCATCACTGAAACTATCAAGATCTTCCGATTTTCCGCTGGTGTTGTAGACCTTCTCCAGATACTTGCGCAGCTCAGCAACCTTGCCTTTGGCCTCGAGCATCTTGCCAATCTTTTCGCCAACACCTTTGGCGGCCCACCCAAGATGGGTCTCCAGGATCTGTCCAACGTTCATACGCGACGGAACACCGAGTGGGTTCAACACAATATCGACCGGCTCACCATTCTCATCGAATGGCATATCTTCCACCGGCTGAATCATGGAGATGACACCCTTATTACCGTGGCGTCCAGCCATCTTGTCACCCGGCTGAATACGGCGCTTGACGGCCACATAGACCTTGACCATTTTCAGGACGCCAGGCGCGAGATCGTCACTGGTTGTCAATTTGCGCTTCTTCTCTTCGAATCGCTCTCTGAAATCTTCGCGCTGCAGTTTGACCTGTTCGGCAATCGCTTCCAATTGAGCGGCCGCCTCTTCATTGTGCAAACGAATCTCCAGCCAACGATCCTGCTCAAGCTCCGCAAGATAGGCCTTGGTGATTTTAGTGCCCGACTTCAGCTGATTAGGACCGCCATCAGCGACCTTGCCAAGCAGCATTTTCTCAACACGCTGGAAGGTATCCTGCTCCATGATACGCAACTGATCATTCAGGTCCTTCTTGACGCGATCCAGTTCTGCATTTTCTATTTGAAGTGCGCGTGCGTCTTTCTCAACACCATCGCGGGTGAAGACCTGTACATCGATAACGGTACCCACGCGACCCGATGAAACACGCAGTGAGGTATCTTTCACATCGGCTGCTTTTTCACCAAAGATGGCCCGGAGCAATTTCTCCTCTGGCGTAAGCTGAGTTTCACCTTTTGGTGTTACCTTACCTACCAGAATATCACCCTCTTTTACTTCAGCACCGACATAGACAATACCGGATTCGTCCAGCTTGGCGAGCGCCGCCTCACCCACATTCGGAATATCGCCAGTAATTTCCTCTGACCCCAGTTTGGTGTCACGAGCCATACAAGTGAGTTCTTCAATATGGATGGTAGTAAAACGATCTTCCTGCACTACTCGTTCGGAAACCAGAATGGAGTCTTCGAAGTTGTAGCCATTCCACGGCATGAACGCGACCCGCATGTTCTGCCCCAGTGCCAGCTCACCTAAATCAGTAGAGGGGCCATCAGCCATAACGTCGCCACGACTGATAATGTCACCCGGCTTCACCAGGGGACGCTGATTGATGCAGGTATTCTGATTAGATCGGGTGTACTTGGTAAGGTTGTAAATATCTACACCAGGCTCACCCGCAACCGTCTCATCATCGTTGACGCGTACCACGATTCGCGCTGCATCAACCTCTTCAACAGACCCACCGCGCTTAGCAACAACGGTTACACCAGAGTCCGTAGCAACAGCACGTTCCATTCCCGTTCCTACCAACGGCTTATCAGCACGCAAGGTGGGTACAGCCTGACGTTGCATGTTTGATCCCATCAAGGCACGGTTGGCATCGTCATGTTCAAGGAATGGGATCATGGAAGCCGCGACAGATACGATCTGCTTCGGCGACACATCCATATACTGGATCTGATCCGGATTGGTAAGCATGGTTTCATTTTGATAACGACAGGGAATCAGCTCTTCAAACAGCTTGCCATCGTCACCCACAGCCGCACTGGCCTGCGCAATAACAAATCGCCCTTCTTCGATCGCCGACAGGTAATGTATCTCATCGGTAACCAAGCCCTCTTTTACCACCCGATAGGGTGTCTCAAGGAAGCCGTAGTCATTCGTTCTAGCATAAACCGCAAGCGAATTAATCAATCCGATATTGGGGCCTTCCGGTGTTTCAATTGGACATACACGACCATAGTGTGTCGGATGTACGTCGCGCACTTCAAAGCCTGCACGCTCACGCGCCAGACCACCCGGCCCCAACGCCGAAACACGACGTTTATGCGTCACTTCAGACAATGGATTATTTTGATCCATGAACTGTGATAATTGACTGGAACCAAAGAACTCTTTAATGGCAGCAGAAACCGGTTTGGCGTTAATCATCTCCTGCGGCATCAAGCCTTCAGATTCTGCCAACGTCAGACGCTCTCTAACCGCCCGCTCAACGCGGACCAGACCAACACGGAATTGATTTTCCGCCATCTCACCAACAGAACGGATACGACGATTACCCAGATGATCAATGTCATCGACGATACCGTGACCGTTACGGATATTGATAAGCTCTCTGAGCACATCGATGATATCGTCGTTTGAGAGTACACCCTCACCCGTTACTTCATCACGACCCAGTCGCTTATTAAACTTCATCCGACCCACTGCGGAGAGATCATAGCGCTCGGGACTGAAGAACAGGCTATTGAACAACTTTTCGGCGGCCTCTTTGGTTGGCGGCTCGCCAGGACGCATCATCCGATAGATTTCGACCTGGGCTTCCAGTGCATTGGCGGTTGAATCGATTCGCAGGGTTGTCGAGAGATACGGCCCCACGTCCAGATCATTCGTAAACAGCGTCTCTATCTTCTTAATACCGTTTTCGATCAGGTTTTCCAGCACTTCAGCAGTGATCTCATCATTGGCAGAGGCCAGCAATTCGCCCGTCTCTTCATCAATAATGTCATGCGCAAGCGTCTTGCCATAAAGAAAATCAAACGGCACTTCTAGGGTTTTAGCCCCCGCTTTCTCTAATTCACGAATATGACGCGCTGTTACACGTCGACCTGATTCAACGATCACGTCTTTGCCAGCTTTAATATCGAAGGTAGCCGTTTCTCCGCGCAAACGCTCTGGAACCAGGGTCAGTTTCGCAGACTTTTTAGCCAGTGCGATTTTGTCCGTATCAAAGAACATCCCTAGCATTTGCTGAGTATCAAAACCAAGCGCCCGCAATAAAACGGTTGCAGGCAATTTTCGACGGCGATCTATACGAACAAAGACATTGTCTTTAGGATCAAACTCAAAATCCAACCATGACCCACGATAGGGGATTACACGAGCAGAGAACAACAGCTTTCCTGAGCTGTGGGTCTTGCCTTTATCGTGATCAAAAAATACACCGGGTGAACGATGAAGCTGTGAAACGATGACGCGCTCAGTTCCATTGATAACGAAAGTACCGTTATCCGTCATCAAGGGCATTTCACCCATGTAGACTTCCTGTTCGCGTATATCTTTCACAACCTTGGATTTGGCAGGCGCGTCCTTATCGTAGATAACCAGACGAACCAATACACGCAGAGGTGCCGCATAGGTTGCCCCACGCAATTGACACTCACGCACATCAAAAACAGGCGTTCCCAGACGATAACTTACATATTCAAGTACAGCATTCCCTGAATAACTCTCAATTGGAAAGACTGACTTAAACGCCGCATGTAGACCCAGATCATCACGATCCGCTATAGCGACACCCTCTTGAAGAAATTTACGGTATGAATCAATCTGTGTCGCCAAAAGAAAAGGTACTTCAAGGATGCTCGGGCGCTTGCCGAAATCCTTACGAATACGCTTTTTCTCTGTGAAAGAATAGGCCATGTTGGCGTCCCTCGATTTCATGAGATCCTGTGGATCTTCGAAAAGATACTCTTATATAGTGGTTCCAGCGACTCCATGCCGGAATACATCCCTGTAGCTGTGTTCCTACCCGACACCCTCATCAGGTATTTGCGTAAAATCATCATTCCTGGGCCGTCCAAAGCACCCGACCCTGAAGCACTATCGTTTACGCGCTTCAAGGTTTACTTTCCAAAAGCCAGATTCAAAACTTTTAGAAAGTAAACCTAGAAGCGGGAAAAGGCCGGTAGCGAATAGACGCCACCAGCCCTTAACCCAGAGGTTTTGCAACTATATGAAATCAAAAATTATTTGATCTCTACGGTTGCGCCAGCCTCTTCCAGATCTTTCTTCACGCCTTCAGCCTCATCCTTGGAAACACCTTCCTTCAGAGTGGTTGGGACGCCTTCAACTGCATCCTTAGCCTCTTTCAAACCGAGACCAGTGATGCCACGTACAGCCTTAATAACGGCAACTTTGTTAGCGCCGAAAGAGGTCATAACAACATCAAACTCTGTCTGCTCTTCAGCAGCAGCAGCATCGCCACCGCCTGCAGCAGGCGCAGCAGCAACAGCTGCAGCAGCAGAAACGCCGAACTTCTCTTCCATAGCAGAGATCAGCTCGACAACTTCCATGACGGTCATGCCGGCAATAGTCTCTAGGATATCGTCTTTAGAAACGGCCATTGTAAAAACTCCTGATAGTGGGTTAACACTTACAATATGTGTAGATTAAAAAATAAAGCGGTTACGCAGCCTCTTTCGCATCACGGACCGCAGCAACAGTACGAACCAACTTACCGGGTACCTCATTAATGGTACGGGCAAGTTTTTCGACCGGTGCTTTCATGACTGCCATAAGCATACTGACTGCCTGCTCGTAAGTAGGCATTTTTGAAAGGGCCTCAAGATCGGATACAGCCAGAAGCTTTCCACCGAGAGAGACGACCTTTACAACCAGTTTGCTATGATCTTTGGCAAAGTCTTTGATCACGCGTGCAGCAGCACCTGGATCTTCCTGAGAAAATGCCATGACGAGCGGACCCGTCAGTTCATCTTTCATACAGGCGAAATCCGTATCCTCAACTGCGCGACGAGCCAATGAATTCTTTACCACACGGATATAGACACCCGCTTCACGCGCCTTGGCACGTAACTCGGTCATCTCACCCACGGATAATCCATGGTACTCAGCGGCAATCGCAGAATAGGCAGTACTTGCTACTTCAGCGACTTCGGCGACGACAGCTTTCTTTTGCTCAAGATTGAGTGGCACTCGTCACCTCCTATTAAAAATGACTATGTCATTTTAATAACAACACCTTTACCCGGATGGGTTAAGGCCTTCTACATCAACGTGCACCATCATCAGAAATCACAACCCGATTCAGGAGCCCCGCCTGCGCAGGCATAATTAAGCTGTTTCAGCACCTGCGGTCTTTGACGGCACCCGGCCTTTCAGCCGGCGCCCCAAAGTTCCTTTAAAGCAAGAAAACTCTCGCCCTTGTATTACAAATCCAATGAAGAGAGATCAACCTGCAACCCCGGACCCATGGTCGAGGAGACGGTAATCTTCTTCATGTATACACCCTTGGCTGCACTTGGCTTAAGCTTTTTCAGATCAGCCAAAAGCGCCTCAAGATTCTGCTTTACAGCAGACGCATCAAAACCAACCTTACCGATGGTGCAATGAACGATGCCACCCTTATCGGTGCGATAACGAACTTGACCCGCCTTGGCATTCTGAACAGCTTCAGCAACATTTGGCGTGACAGTACCGACCTTTGGGTTCGGCATCAGACCACGAGGGCCTAGAATTTGACCCAGTTGACCGACAACGCGCATAGCATCTGGAGTGGCAATCACTACGTCAAAATCCATCTTACCGGCCTTAACATCAGCAGCAAGATCATCAAAACCGACGACATCTGCGCCCGCTTCTTTTGCCGCATCAGCATTTGCGCCCTGAGCAAACACAGCAACCCTGACTACTTTACCGGTGCCATTAGGTAGCACAGTAGAGCCACGTACGTTCTGGTCTGATTTACGAGGATCAACGCCCAAGTTAACGGAGACATCAACAGACTCTCCAAACTTGACCACGGATAATTCTTTTAGCAATGCAATCGCATCAAGAATGCCGTACTGTTTTCCAGCCTCGACTTTCTCTTTTATGCTGCGGGCACGCTTGCTTAATTTTGCCATGTCACACACCCTCCACATCAAGACCCATCGAACGAGCTGTACCAGCAATCGTCCGTACAGCGGCTTCCATATCGGATGCTGTAATATCAGGTTTCTTAACCGTAGCAATCTCTTCTAATTGCGCGCGCGTGACCTTGCCAACCTTAACTTTATTGGGAACACCAGAACCCTTTGCAACACCCGCCGCCTTCTGCAACAACACAGACGCTGGAGGGGTTTTGGTTATAAAGGTAAAGCTACGATCCGCATAGACCGTAATAACAACAGGAATAGGCAATCCCTTTTCGAGACTCTCTGTCTTTGCATTGAATGCCTTACAGAACTCCATGATGTTAACACCATGCTGACCCAGTGCAGGGCCAACCGGAGGACTCGGATTAGCTGAACCAGCCTTTACCTGAAGCTTAATATAAGCCTGAATTTTCTTAGCCATTTGTAACTCCTAGTTGGGTACAAGCGCCTTTCGGCTCCCCTGTAAATCAGATGAGACGCCTGCCAGACAAATCCGGCGATCAGCGTTCTCAGCTCTTTTCCACTTGGGCGAATTCAAGATCGACCGGGGTGGAACGCCCAAAAATCAGCACGGAAACTTTTAGACGGCTCTTTTCATAATCAACATCTTCAACGACGCCATTGAAATCATTAAAAGGCCCATCAACAACACGAACCACCTCACCCGGCTCAAACAGCACCTTCGGACGGGGCTTCTCAACACCATCCTGGACACGCTGTAGTATCGCGTTCGCTTCTTTTTCTGTAATAGGTGCTGGCCGATCAGCCGTTCCGCCGATAAAGCCCATCACCTTTGGCGCATCCTTTACCAAATGCCATGTTTCATCGGTCATTTCCATCTGAACCAGGACATATCCCGGAAAAAACTTGCGCTCACTTCTGCGCTGCTGACCCGCGCGCATCTCGACCACCTCTTCGGTGGGCACAAGGATTTCACCAAACTGTGACTCCATGCCAAAACGCTTAATACGCTCTTCGAGTGAGCGTTTTACCTGCGCCTCAAATCCGGAGTAGGCGTGTACCACATACCATCGCAATGCCATCGTATTCCCCTATCCGGTTACCGACTGAACGATCGCCATCAGTATCATATCGAACACCCAGAGCACGATGCCTACCAGCAATACCATGCCAAAGACAATCAATGTTGTCTGAATTGTTTCCTGCCTGCTTGGCCATACAACTTTGCGCACCTCACCACGTGACGCCTTGGCAAAATCCCAAACGCGACGACCAGCGACCGACTGCAAGGCAACCGCAACTGCGATACCCGTAATCACGAGCAGCCCAAGCACTCTCAACAAGGAGGAGTATTCTTCTAGAAAATAGAAAAGCACAATGCCGCCCGCCAGCAAAATCACTGCCAACAAGAGCTTCACTGTATCCATTCCGGAACTTTCGACTTCAGCCTTTGCGTTCATTCCTGCCACTACACCTCCTTAACGAAGGTGCTTTAAATAATGGCAGGCCAGGAGGGACTCGAACCCCCAACCTGCGGTTTTGGAGACCGCTGCTCTACCAATTGAGCCACTGGCCTGTAAAAAAATGCTCGTTGACAGACGAAGATGCGGCTAGACCTTCCGGTCCGCCGCCCCTTCACAACCAGCTACAGGTAAATAACAACTATTACTCTATGATCTTAGCAACGACGCCGGCACCGACGGTACGGCCACCTTCACGGATCGCGAATCGCAGACCCTCTTCCATCGCAATTGGGGCAATCAACTTCACAGTCATCTTCACGTTATCACCCGGCATTACCATCTCTACGCCTTCTGGAAGGTCGCAGGCTCCGGTCACGTCTGTGGTACGGAAGTAGAACTGTGGACGATAGTTGTTGAAGAATGGCGTGTGTCGACCACCTTCATCTTTACTCAACACGTAAATCTCTGCTTCAAAATGTGTGTGCGGGGTAATGGTACCTGG
>NZ_VMNH01000041.1 GCF_007625115.1 Sedimenticola selenatireducens
GCCCTGGCGATCAGCGGAGTCCTGGCATTAGGCGCAGGCCAAGCGGTATCGGCGGAGACGATCAAGGTCGGTACCTTCCTGGCGGTGACCGGAGGTGCCTCGTTCCTGGGTGATCCGGAGCTAAAGACCCTGCAGATGTATATTGAGAACATCAATGCCAAGGGCGGCATCGATGGCAAGCAAGTCGAGCTGGTGCACTATGACACCGGCGGTAACGCCAAAGAGGCGGTCAACTTTGCCAAGCGCCTGATCCAGAAAGACAAGGTGGATGTGATTGTCGGGGGCTCCACCTCCGGCTCATCCATCTCGGTCATGCCCCTGGTAGAGAAGGCCGGTATTCCCTTCATCTCTCTGGCCGGTTCGGTCAAGATCATTGACCCGGTACAGAAGTGGACCTTCAAGACCCCCCATACCGACCGTATGGCGGCCCAGAAGATCTATGAAGATATGAACAAGCGCGGCATCTCCAAGGTCGCCCTGATCAGCGGTAATGGTGGTTTCGGTAAGTCCGGGCGTGCCCAGAGTCTGGCGATGGCAGCCAGTTATGACATCGAGATCGTGTCTGATGAGGAGTATGGCGCCAAGGATACCGACATGACCGCCCAGCTCACCAAGATCCGTGACACCGATGCCCAGGCGATCCTTAACTTCGGTTTCGGTTCCGGTCCGGCGATTGTGACCAAGAATATACGTCAGTTGGGTATCACCCTGCCGCTGTATCAATCACACGGCGTCGCCTCCAAGAAGTTCATCGAACTGGCCGGTGATGCCGCGGAAGGCGTGCGTCTGCCTGCCGCTGCCCTGCTGGTGGCCGATCAACTGCCAGAGAACGATCCCCAGCGTCCCGTCCTGCTCGGTTACAAGAACCTCTATGAAGGCAAGCACGGCGATGTCTCCACCTTTGGTGGTCACGCCTATGACGGCCTGATGATTGCCCTGGAAGCGATTGATCGCGCCAACTCTACCGACAAGGAGAAGGTGCGTGACGAGATCGAGAAGACTAAAGGCTTCCCCGGTACCGGTGGTGTGTTCAACATGAGCCCCACTGACCATCTGGGTCTCGGTCTGGACGCCTTCCAGATGCTCGAGATCAAGAACGGTGATTGGACCATCGTGAAGTAAGCCGGTTTGGCAGTCCGGTGCCTGCATCGGACTGCCACCACCCGCCAGAGGCGGGTTCGCACCAGCAACCAACCCGTCAGACAACCCGGGAACGCCCCGTGTTTCGCCTCAGGCATGACTGCCTGATCGGACGCCACGCTGCCTTCCCCGACACAGGATTTCTCGGATGTTCGATCAGATCCTCCAGTTTTTGCTCACCGGGATCACCGTAGGCTCGACCTACGCCCTGGTAGGGCTTGGCTTTGCCATTATCTATAACGCCTCGGACGTGGTGAACTTCTCGCAAGGCGAGTTCGTCATGATCGGTGGCATGAGTGCGGTGGCACTCTCCGCCGGTGATACCGGCCTGCCGTTGTGGGCCGCGGCCATCGGCGCCGTGCTCATCACCATGCTGGTGGGTATGGCGCTGCAGCGCTTTGCCATCGCACCGGCCCGCGGCGCCTCGGTGGTGACCACCATCATTATCACTATCGGTGCCTCGATCTTCCTGCGCGGTGTCGCCCTGCTGGTCTGGGGCAAAGATCTGTTTGCACTGCCCCATTTTTCCGGTGAGGAGCCGATCCAGATTGGCAATGCCACCATCCTGCCCCAGAGCCTCTGGGTGATGGGCGGCGCGGCGGCCCTGGTGATGGGGGCACAGTATTTCTTCAACCACACCACCCTGGGCAAGGCGATCCTCGCCTGCTCCTGTAACAAGACCGCCGCTCATCTGGTGGGGATCAATGTCGGCATCATGCTGCTGGTCGCCTACGGCATGTCCGCCGCCCTCGGCGCCATGGCCGGCATCCTGGTCGCCCCGATCACCTTCTCCTCCTATGACACCGGCGTCATGCTCGGCCTCAAGGGCTTCTCGGCGGCGATTCTCGGCGGCATGGGTAACCCCATGGGCGCAGTGGCCGGTGGCCTGCTGCTGGGCCTGATCGAGTCCCTCTCCGCCGGGCTGATCTCGTCCGGTTACAAGGATGCAATCGGTTTCATTATTCTGCTGCTGGTGCTGTTCTTCCGCCCCAGCGGCCTGTTTGGCAAGGCCTCGGTGGATAGGGTATGAAGTCGCTCGCACTCAACATCAGCCGCAACATCGCTCGGGTGATCACTCACCCCACCCGCCGTCAGGGGGTGCCAGGATGAAGCGTCTCAGTGGATTTTATCTGTTGGCCATCGCCGTCGCGGCGCTGCCGTTTATCTTTCCGGATAACTATTTTGTCACCGTGGTCGGTGTCTCGGCCGGGTTACACGCGATTCTTGCGGTCAGCCTGAACCTGCTGATGGGCTATGCCGGGCAGATCTCACTCGGTCATGCCGCCTTTTTCGGCATGGGCGCCTACACCTCGGCCATCCTGACCACCCGTTATGGCTGGAACCCCTGGCCCACCATCCTGGTGGGGGCCGCCTTTACCGGTGTCGTGGCCTATCTTGTGGCCCGACCGATCCTCAAGCTCAAGGGTCACTATCTGGCGATGGCCACCCTGGGTCTGGGTATCATTGTGCATATCGTTATTGTACAGATGGGCTGGCTCACTGGCGGACCGGATGGGCTGGGCAGTATCCCCAGCCTGTCGATCTTCGGCTGGGAAGTGGACAGTGACGAGCGCTGGTATATCGTCATTGGTACCCTGCTGATGCTGGTGGTCTGGCTGGCACTGAACATTATCGACTCGCGCAGTGGGCGCGCCCTGCGCGGTCTGCACGGCTCTGAAGTCGCCGCCGAGATGATGGGCATCGACACCGCCGCCACCAAGACCGGCGTGTTTGTACTCGCCGCCCTGATCGCCTCCGTGGCCGGCAGCATCTTTGCTCACCAACAGGCCTTCGTCAGCCCTGACTCGTTCAGTTTCTTCTTCTCCATTGAGTTGGTCACCATGGTGGTGCTCGGCGGCATGGCCTCCACTTACGGGGCCGTGTTGGGCGCCATCATCCTCACCTTCCTGCCGGAGCTGCTGGTGGTGTTTGAGGATTACGAGGTGATGATCTTTGGTGGCATCCTGATGGGCATGATGATCTTCCTGCCCCAGGGCCTGTTCATTGGCCTGCAGGAGCTGTTAAGGAAGTTAACCCGCCCCAAGAAGACCCCGGCAACCCCGGTTGCCGAGAAGAAGGAGAGCTCACATGGCGCTGCTTGATGTCAAGGATCTCACCATCTCCTTCGGCGGTGTCACTGCCATTGCCGACTTGCATTTTGAGGTCCCCGAGAGTCAGGTCTATGCGGTGATCGGGCCCAACGGGGCCGGTAAGACCACGCTGTTTAATATGCTCTCCGGGATCTACAAGCCCAATGAGGGGAGCATCCGGTTCCAGGGTAAAGAGATTGTCGGGCGGAGGCCCCACCAGGTGGCGAAGATGGGGGTGTCGCGGACCTTCCAGAACCTGCAGATGTTCTTCAACATGAGTGTGTTGGATAACGTCAAGGTGGGCTGTCATCTGCGGACCCACAGCCATCTCTGGAGTGCGGCCCTGCGCCTGCCCAATATCCTCAAGGAGGAGCGTCAATCCCAGGCCTGGGCCCGCGAGGCCCTGATCTTCTGTGGCCTGGAGGCCTATATCGACCAGCCCGCCGACGCCCTGCCCTACGGGGTGTTGAAGCGGGTGGAGATCGCCCGGGCCCTGGCGGCCCAACCCAAGCTGCTGTTGATGGATGAGCCGGCGGCCGGGCTCAACGATACCGAGACGGTGGAGATGCGCGAGCTGATCCGGCGGATCAGTAAGACCGGTATTAGCGTGTTGCTGGTAGAACACAACATGGGACTGGTGATGCAGGTCTCTGACCGCATCCTGGTGATCGATTATGGCAGCCGATTGGCCGAGGGGTTGCCGGAAGAGATACAGAATAACCCGAAGGTGATCGAGGCCTATCTGGGGGGAGAGGTGCAGTATGCCGTCTGATGCGCTGTTACAGGTGGAGGCGCTGACCGCCCACTACGGGCCGATCCAAGCCTTGAACGGGATCTCGCTGGAGGTCAAACCAGGTGAGTTGGTGGCGATGGTAGGGGCCAATGGGGCGGGTAAGACCACCCTGCTGCACACCCTCTCCAATGTGCATAAATCCAGTGGGGGCAAAGTGATCTTCGATGGTCAGGAGATCACCCGTACCGCCCCGCACAAGATCGTGCAGGCCGGGATCTGTCATATCCCCGAGGGGCGTCAGGTGTTTGCGCCCTTGAGCGTGGAGGATAACCTGCTGCTGGGCGGCTTTACCCAGCGTAAAAACAAGGCCTGGGTCGAGGAAGAGCTGGCCAAGATCTATACCCTGTTCCCGATCCTCAAGGAGAAACGCCGGCAGGCGGCGGGCACCCTGTCCGGCGGTCAGCAGCAGATGCTGGCGATGGGCCGGGCGCTGTTGGGCCGCCCCAAGTTGCTGTTACTGGATGAGCCGTCGATGGGGCTGGCACCGCTGTTGGTGGCGGAGATCTTCCGGGTGGTGCGTGAGCTCAACGAGAAGGGCGTGACCATCCTGCTGGTGGAGCAGAACGCCAAGGCGGCACTGGGTATTGCCGATCGCGGCTATGTGCTGGAGACCGGACGGGTGGTGTTGTCGGCGGACGCCGATGAGCTGCTCGCCGATGAGGCGGTACAGAAGGCCTATCTGGGCCATTAATCACCGATCGCTCGCACCGCGGGCATCACGTTAAGAGTCATAACACCGAGGTTGAAGACGCTATGTATGTAGAACAGATCATGACCCGCGAGGTGGATACCGTGACGGCGGATATGAAGCTCAGTCATGCGGCCCAGGTGATGCGGGAGAAGGGGCGCCGCTATCTGCCGGTGGTGGATGATAAAAACCATCTGGTCGGCCTGTTCAGTCAGAAGGAGTTGGACCGGGCCGAGCCTTCGGCCATCACCACCCTGTCGGTCGGTGAGGTCAATTATCTCACCTCCAAGATCACCGTCGGTGAGCTGATGGTGCGCGAGGTGATCACCTGCTCCTCCGACACCCTGATCGAAGAGGCCGGCAAGATGATCCGTGACAAGAAGATCGGCAACCTGCCGGTGATCGACAACGGCGAACTGGTCGGCGTGGTCAGTGAGACCGACATCCTCGACTTCTTCCTCGATATCATGGGCTGTGGGTTGGAGAAGACCACCCGCATCGCGGTCAGCCTGCCCAACAAGGCCCGCGCCCTCGC
>NZ_VMNH01000033.1 GCF_007625115.1 Sedimenticola selenatireducens
ACAGCTTCTCTGCGAAACTCTTCGGTATAGGCTGGTTTTCTATGCTTTGTCATGTGACATCTCCGTGCTAGACCTAAATCTAACTATAGAAGGTGTCTACTATTCGTGGGTAACTCGGTCATTTAACGCCTAATTAACTGGCGGAGGTGCGTCAGCACCGGAGTCCATGTTGAATTTCTTGTTAGCTGCTATATACATAATAATTGCTTAACTATATCAACAGTATTTTCATTTTTAAGCTCATAACCAATAAACGCAATATCTTCTGATATATTTGTGATTGCATCATAATAACCAAGAGCTAATTCTCTTTTATACTTAATGCCTAATTCAGTTAAATATGGTATAGCAATTTCTAAATCATTAGAGATTGATTCAGTTTTATTTATATTTATGCCAATATTCCAAATCGGATAATCATTTGGCTTTTCGTCTGGGCTTTTTTCATATTTATCATTTATAACCTGATAATTATATCCACCTGCACTAATCCAGGAATTTAACTCTTTCAGCATGGGTTCTGAGACCTCTTTTAAATCATACCCATCAATATATATGTATATGCCTGTAAAATTCATTTTTTGCAGCTAACGCTAAGCTAAACGGCGTAGTAAAGCTGGCGGCTTTTTTGGAACAAAAAAGATGACAGGTTTACGGAGTCCGTTTTGAGCGCCTTGTTAGTTGATTTTTGCTTGCGCGCCCCAAACGCTTTTTGCAGTACACCACGCCAAAAACAATTAAAGTTTAGGAACATTTACCAGTTCATGGTCAATTTGATATTCAATATAAACTCTCAAATTTCCGATTGATTTAGAAACCGCACCTTGTAATTTCCCCAACAGCTCATTTGCTTCCGTATAGTTCTGCACATTGTGACCATTTTCTTTGCAAAGGACTAAATCTAGAAAACCACCCATATTCGGCATTGGAATTAATTTATAAAGCCTAATTGCTTTGTCAAATTCAAAACTCTCAATAGCTTCTTTAATTGGGTAAAACCTGCCAGCCCAAGTATATTCATTACACCGTTCTAAATGAGCGATTAGCTGAGTCAATGCTTCAAATGCGTTTTCTGATTTTTCTTCTAGCGACGGCATACATTTTCTTCTCAACTAACAGTTGATTATGCGGCTTCTACGCTGCCATAAGTGAGAAATGCAGCAAGCACGCACGAATATTTGTATTATGCGGCATATTGTTCTACGCATTATATTTCCTGTTGTTGATCAGTCAGGAAGTGTGCCTGGGAGGGATTATTCAGCATCCTGCCAAGTGTCTTTCCTTGAATCTTTGTAGATTAGCAGAGGCTTGGAGGGAGGTGAAGTAATTTCATGTGCATAATGAATCGGGATAGCAATTACACGGCGGTTATTACCAAATCACTTCCACTCTTCAATCACTTCAACAAAACGGGTTAAGAAACGGTTGGTCTGATAGGCGTCAAGTGCGCGATGATCGATGGTCAAAGTGATATAGGCCATGGGGCGAATCTGGATGGTGTCAACGCCGTCAATCTCTTTAACAATCACTCGCTTCTGCATCTTGCCAATTCCGAGGATGGCGGATTGTGGTTGGTTGATGATGATGGGCGTTGCCACCAGGCTGCCACTGACACCGTGATTGGATAGGGTAAAGGTGCCGCCCTGTATCTCAGCTGGGGAGAGCTTTCCACGGCGCGCCTTTTCTGCTAATTGTTGCAGTTCACTGGCGATGCCCAGCAGGTTTTTATTCTGCGCTTGATGCAGGACGGGTACGATTAACCCTTTGTCATTCAGTGCCGTACCAACCCCGATATTCATGTCACTGAATAGCTCCAGGCTCTCTTCATGAAAGCGACTGTTGATTTGGGGTACCCGTTGCAGTGCTTGCACGGCGGCATAGACAAAATAGGCGGTAAAGGTTAAGTGAGTACCATGTTGTTCAAAGTGTGCTTTGTTTTGCTTACGATGCCGGGTTATGGCGCTGAGGTCGGCCTCAAATATGCTGGTGACATGGGGTGCGGTATGCAACAGGCTCTCTGTCATATGTGCCGCGATACGCCGACGCATGTTGTCATGGGGTATATGAGTTGAGCTTGTTGATTGACGTGTTTCCTCTTTCCCTTTAGTTTCAATAGCGGTTGCACGTTGCACGGTTTCAGCAGGGGAGGTAGGTGTCTGTTTGAGATAGTTCAGGATGTCCTGCTTCGTAACCCGTCCGCGTTTCCCTGTACCCTCAATCCTGTTCAGATCTACGGGATGTTGCTTAACCAGTCGGCGTACGGCTGGACTGAGTAAAGCATGATCAGGTGTATCGGTTTGACTGTCGGAATCGATCGGGTTGGATACGGGTTCTACTTGATCAGTGATGGCCGTTTTATCACCTGACCCGGTGAGTTCGATCCTTCCAAGCAGCGTTCCTGGGGTCACATTATCCCCGGGCTTTTTAAAGATATCTTTCAGTATACCGCTGGCTGGTGCAGCTACTTCAACCATCACTTTGTCCGTCTCAATATCAACCAGGGGCGCATTGATGGTGACAGATTCACCCGGCATCTTAAGCCAGTTAGCCAGCACATGGGCGGTTCCCTGTTGTTCGCCTTCGGGAACAATAATGTCGACCATTTGTACCATGACTATATCTCCAGTAATTCAGTGATGGTTTCAACGATCTTGTTTTCTCCTGGTAAAACAGTGTTCAAGAGAACAGGGCTGTGTGGGCTGGGTATATCCGGCATCGCGAGGCGTTTGATCGGTGCATCCAACTCAAAAAATACAGTCTCGGTTAATGTAGCGGCTATCTCTGCGCCGAAGCCGGCGGTTATATTGTCTTCATGAACAATCAGGCAGCGACTGGTCTTGGTGACTGATGTAACAACGGCCGCTTTATCCCAGGGCGATATGGTGCGCAGGTCAATGACTTCGATCTTTCCGGGAAACTGCTTTGCGGCTGCTTCACAACGCGGAACCATGGCGCCCCAGGTTACGATGGTCAGATCTGTACCTGTTGTCACTGTCGCCGCCTTACCAAAGGGGATGACATATTGATCACCCGGGTAGGGGCGACGTGCCCAGGCATCATCCAGCATAGCGCGATGTTCGAAAAAGATCGTGGGGTTGTTACTGCGTAATGCCGTGCGCAATAGTCCTACGGCATCTTCAGCATTGGATGGCATGGCGACTTGCCAGCCGATGGCGTGGGCCCATTTGACCTCTTGACACTGGCTATGCCAGGGATCGCCGCATTTAAAAAAACCGCCCGCTATTCGAACCACCATGGGTGCGGCGAAACGGTTTTTAGTGCGCCAGCGCATAGTGCCCGTGTCATTAAGTTGTTCTTCAGCCGGGTCGGCATACTTTCTGAACTGGATCTCTGGAACCGGCATCAAGCCGGCCTGAGCCATGCCGATTGAACGACCAATAATCCCTTCTTCTGAAAGACTGGTATCGAAGACTCGCTCAACACCAAATTTTTCTGCCAGTCCCATGGTGACGGCATGTACGCCACCCTTTGCGGCGACATCTTCTCCAAATACCAGCAGTCTGTTGTTGTTGCTGAGTTCATAGTCCAGTGTCCTGCGAATGGCAGATACCATATTGATTCGGGTTGGTTCAGGTTCTGCTGTCTCTGATGATTCTGGAAACAGTGTGCCTTTGGGGGCCAGTCCTCCCTGTTCCTGGATATCGAATGATCCGTCCTTGTGGGTTTCGCAAAATACATGCCGTTGTATATCGTGAGTTTCTGGAATGGGACGCTGTTTGGCTTTCTCCAAAGCCAAAGAAACATCACTTTCTGCTTTAGCTTCCAGTGCCTTCCACTCCGCTTCAGTAAGCAGATGATCAAGCAGATAGGTCTTCAGTTTTGGTAACGGATCACGAGATTGCTCTTCAGTAATCTGTTCAGCAGTTTTGTAGGCTTGGGTGTCCTGTGCTGAGTGTCCAGAGAGGCGGGGCACTTGCAGACGGAGTAATACTGGACCCTGATCCGCACGGAGATGTAGCAGGGCGTCATTGATCAGGGCGCTGGCCTCTGCTGGATCTGATCCATCGCCATCAAGTATCGTGAGATTTTTAAATGCTGCAAGATTGGCGGCGATGTTTTTTCCAGGGGTCTGCTTATCTGAGGTGACAGAGATGCCGTAGCCATTATCTTCAATATAAAACAGCATGGGTAACTTCATGGTGGTGGCCATGGTCAGCGATGACCAGAAGCCACTGGTCGCCGTTGATGCCTCGCCACCATGCGCGACTGCGATGCAGCCTGCATAGCTGTCGTCATTCAAGACCCGTTGATAGTAGTGAATGGACTGAGCCCAGCCGGCCACCGGTGTGTATTGTGCGCCGACGCCACCACTCATGGGCAGACCGCAGGGACCATTCAGATTCGGAAGGTTATGGACAACACCGATATCGCGTCCATCACTGTAGCCTCCTGCCCGCATAAGGGGGCCAGCCATGGCATCTTCAAATGAGAGTCCCAGTGAAAGCATGAGTGGCCGTGAGCGATAATACCCAGCTAAAGCATCACGCTTACCGGTCATGCGTGTGCCGAGAATGATTTGAGCCAAGTCATGACCACGGGCTGAAAATTGATACAGCACTTCTTTGCTAGGGACCAGTTCACGCTCTTCGATTCGGTCCATTGCCCGGGATACAAACAGCAGATAGGCAATCCTTTTCCAGTCAAAATTCACTTCATCAAAAGGCGTATGCTTGTGTGAGATGGGCTGAACTTTGGATTTTGTACGCATGGTTTTACACTCAGATTGACCCGTGTTGACTTGAAACTTGGCAGACCCATCCGTGATGGATTGGTCGCATTGTTTAAATCGCTTTGATAAAAGTGTAGATCTTGGTGTCAGGTAAGTCCTTGCAAATTACTTGGTTATACGTTTAATAGCGGTAATTACTTCTAATTATATTTCTAATAAAGGAATAATTTACCTTTTGGGGATAGGATGGCAGTCTGTTCTACCAATACGCTGGCCTCTGCGGGATCTGACCGGTAGACCCTTTGTCTTATTCTCTAGTGATTAGCTCGTGTGATTTTGAGTTGCAAAGCAAGTCCCATAATTTCTTAATGCAAAAGACTATGTTTATTATGTATATGTTTGTATGCTATGAAATTATTCATGGAATCAGTTGTTATGATTTCATCTATAGCCAAGTAATACAGAAAGGTACTGGGAGACCTCGATGATCTGCATCAGTTGCGGTAGAACACACCGCTATATTGCCTCTTCAATTGATCAGGGAATGCACTGGTTGCGTTCAGATGATGCTGTTGGATTGGGCATCTGCTCATTCTGTGAGGATTCAGTGCCAGCGTGGGATCAGGGTGCACGTGATGTCAGAACCCTGGCCATCGCCAAGGTCAGCAATAAACGTGAAACTGATCTTCCTGGCTGGCTGATTGAGAACGCCAAAATTCCTTCATTGCCCCATGTGCTGATTGAGATCTACAAAGAGCTGGAGTCCGATACTGCGGGTATTGAACGCATGATCGAATTGATCCAGACAGATCCTGGCTTGACCGCGCGGTCGTTGCAACTGGGTAATTCGGCTTACTACGGATCATCCAAGCAGATTACCCAGGTAGCAGACGCTATCTTGCGAGTGGGTCCCTTTGATCTTTGGGCTTTGTTGATATCGACAGAAGTAAAAAGTCTGTTTTTTGGTATTCGCCCTGATCTCCTAGATATGAATATCTTCTGGCGTCATTCTCTTCTGACGGCCTGTGCTTGTCGCAAACTGGCTGAACAACAGGGGATAGGATCTCCGGGAGACCTCTTTATTGCTGGGCTGATCCATGATGTGGGTAAGTTGGTTTTTCTTCAGCAGATGCCGATTGAGTATGCCGATGTAGTTGCTTCCCATACCTTTGGGGATGACTGTAGCCAGCTTGAAGAGCGGTTGTTGAGTGTTAATCATGCAGAGATAGGTGCGAAACTGTTTGAGTCTTGGAACTTCCCGGAGCGCTTGATTCAACTTACCGCTGAGCACCATAGCGCCGACGCCGACGATCCAGATGTAATGCTATTGCGCCAGGCTAACGGATTGGCACATCACTACCTTGACCGACAAAGCAGTGATGCTGATCAGGAGGGTGAGCAGCAAGTAGATATGGGACCAATCATCGCACTTTATGAACGATTGACAGAATTGGTACTTTAAAATGAGCGAAGGTGATCACAGGCATATTCCGCTTAGCCAATATCAAGCGTTGCCTTTGCCTGAAATGCAGCAGCGGGCTGAGCAATTTTTTGACTTAATGAGGCGCCGGCGCAGTGTCCGGGCCTTTTCTGAGCGCCCTGTTGATCGTTCCATTATTGAAAAATGTTTGCTCACTGCCGGACGTGCACCGAGCGGCGCTAATCAACAGCCTTGGAAATTTGTTGTCGTCAGTAATCCTGAATTGAAACGGACTATTCGTTTGGCAGCTGAAGAGGAAGAGCGCGAATTCTATGCCGGTGGCGCATCAGAGGAGTGGCTGGATGCATTGAAACCGCTTGCAACCGATGCGGAGAAACCGTTTCTCGATCATGCGCCTTATCTCATTGTTATCTTCAGTGAAAACTATGGTGTGGATGATGAAGGGAACAAGATCAAACACTACTATGTGCGAGATTCAGTCGGCATCGCTACCGGCATATTGATAACAGCGATCCACAATGCAGGCCTTGCCAGCTTGACCCATACACCCAGTCCGATGCGTTTTCTGAATCAGATCTTGGATCGACCCAAAAATGAAACACCGACCATGATCCTGGTTGTGGGTTATCCGGAAGAGGGCGTTACCGTTCCGGATATCGACAAAAAAGGGCTGGATGAAATCGCCGTATTCAAATCATAACCGGTGATGTTCTTTGTCGATCGGTCCCCGATCGACAGAGTGTGAAAAGCTGTAGGCATGGTCAGGCGTAACTAATCCCGGGTTTCAGATCAGGTGCTGGTTGTGGTTCATGCTCTTCGACGGCAATGGGTATCACGCCTGCCCAAACGTCTAGTTGCATATCTTTTGGGCTATCAATCGGTGGGCCACTCCTGGCCTTAGCCGACGCCTCCTCTATTTCAAAACGCACAACAGAGGTCGCCTTGGCTTCTTCATCCGTCGCTGCTCGGGCAACACGGGTGCGTCCCGGTGCCAAATGCTCTGTAATGGTGATCAAGGCTTGATGCTTTTCGGCTAAATCTTCTACGTGTCTAGCCGTTCCAAAGGCCACCACCGACCTGAAATTGAGCGAGTGATGAAAGGTTGATCGTGCCAACACCAGTCCATCCAGATGGGTCACGGTTACACACACGGGTATCCCGCTTCCTAGCTGCTTCAGCAGGCGGGAGTTGGGTGCACCATGCAGATAAAGTGCGTTTCCGTGTCGGGCATAGGCCATGGGTATGACAAAGGGCTGAGCTTCGACGGTAAAGCCAACATGACAGATCTTACCCTGATCAAGAATTTCATAGATTGTCGGGTCATCGTAGTGCCCACGGTCTTTGTGTCGGTGTATCCGGTTTCTGCTGGTGATTTCGCTCATTTTTCTCTCCGATCAATTCTGTGGACTATGATTGTCTGTTAATGGCACTATTAAAAGAGCCAAATTAGATAAAAGTATAGGGCCCAAGTTAGGAGGGCAGATGTTGATTAATCTGGATGGCGAGGGCCCGCTGTATATGCAGCTTTATCGCGCCATTAAACAGCAGATCCTCTCCGGTCTTTTGAACGAGGGTGAGAAATTACCCGCAACACGGAGTTTGGCTGATCAACTGGCTATCTCGCGCAATGTGGTGATGCTTGGATACGACCAGCTGAAAGCTGAAGGCTACGTTATCGGAGGTTACGGCGGGGGAACTAGGGTGGTTCGGCGTCTTCCAGATGAGCGACTGCAAACGGTTAGATCGGAAAAGCGTTCTATTCAAGTAAGGTCTGAACCCGCGGCATTATCAGAGCAGGCGCAAATAGCGTTGGCCTACTGGCGGGCCAGACCGCAGCTGTCATACCAGAGTGATACGCCGCTACTCTATGATTTCAGATACGGGGATATCGATGTTGATCCGCAATCCATCAAGATCTGGAAGCAGTTGAGTAGTCGATTGTTTGATCACAGGGTTCATCAATACGGAGATCCCCAAGGCGATCTTCTTTTGCGTGAGCAGGTGGCCGATTACGTCAATCGCAGCAGAGGATGTCACTGCAGTGCGGATCAGATAGCGATTGTGAATGGTTCGCAACAGGCGCTGGATATTATTGCGCGCATGTTCATATCACCGGGTGATTCGGTCATCGTGGAAGAGCCAGGCTATCAGGCCGCGAAGGCGGTGTTTCAAGCAGCAGGTGCCACGGTGTTACCGAATGCTGTAGATACCGATGGCATGCAGACTGAACGCTTGTCCAAGCTAAACAGCAAGGCGCGGTTGATCTATGTAACACCCTCCCATCAGTTCCCTACAGGTTCAATTCTCTCGCTGTCACGACGTTTAGCCCTGCTGGAATGGGCTGATCAGCAACAGGGTTATATTGTTGAAGATGACTACGACAGTGAGTTTCGTTTTGAAGGACGGCCTATTGCGGCGCTCCAAGGTTTGGATGAAAGTGCTAGAACGCTCTACATTGGTACTTTTTCCAAGGTGCTGTTTCCTGCGTTAAGAATTGGCTATGTGATCTTGCCACATCATCTTGTTGAAACTTTCATTGCACTACGCTGGCACTCAGATCGTCATACCAACACACATCAGCAACGTGTATTGGCGGAATTTATTGGAGCAGGCCACTACGAACGTCATTTGAGACGAATGCGTAAACGGTATGAGATTAGAAGACGGTTATTGATTGAAAACCTGTCACGTTGTTTTGGTGAGGCGATTGAGTTGCACGGCATCAATGCGGGGCTGCACCTTATGCTGGTGTTTAAGGATCAGTCGTTAATGAAAAAAGAGCAGCAGTTTTTTACTGAGGCACGCGCTGCTGGGTTAGGGATCTATCCTGTTTCACCGCTCTATCAAGTTGCACCTGATCGTTTAGGATTGTTGATGGGTTATGGCGGCATTGACGAAGAGGCGATAGAACCTGGAATCGCTTTGCTCAAGCGTGTGACAGCACCTTTTCTATCCTAGAGAAAAATACAGTACCAGTGTTATGGTGTATCTAAAGTCAATCAACGGGGATGAATTATGACAAGCCACTTTCTACTTTCACTGGTCGCGGTTGTCGGTGGCATTGCTGTAGCACTGCAGGCGCAGCTGATGGGATTGCTCGATAGACAACTAGGTACTGTCGAGAGTGTGTTCATCACCTATGGCAGTGGCGGGTTGCTCATCGGATTGATCATTTTGTTTATGCGTGGTGGTAATCTCACACTGTGGCATAGTGTTCCCTGGTATGCCTTATTCTCGGGTGTGATTGGCTTGGTGATTGTGGCCGCCATTGGCTTCAGTGCACCCCGATTAGGTTTAGTGACAGCCTTTACCATTATGGTTGCAGCGCAGTTTATTGTGGGTGCTTTTCTTGATCACTATGGTTTTCTCGGTGCAGAAGTGAGGCAACTCAATCTGGAGAAAATAGCGGGGATGCTGACGGTACTGGTTGGCGTCTGGCTAACTGTTCGCAGTTAAAGCGTATGATGATTTGCAATGCCCGATGGTCAGTCTGAAATATAATGAATCCAAGCAAGGTCTATTATCTATAGAGCGATATGTTTGAATCCACAGGGTTCAGTATGGGCGCTGATTATTCAATATAAGAGTTCGTGTAATGTCCCGATCTCCACACTATCTATTGATGATAATGGTTACAGGATGGGCCTATTTGGCACAGCCTAGTACAGGCCATGCTGTACGTAAGGGCGATTTTGAACTCTCACCTGACACCTCCGCCATCCCGATTGAAGAGATTCACTCCGGTGGACCACCCAAGGATGGTATTCCTTCTATCGATAAGCCCGTGTTTTTAACACCCGATAAAAGTTCGCAGCAAGATCAGGATCGGATACTGGGTTTGATGTGGAATGGTGTCGCCAAGGCCTATCCGATTAATATTATGAACTGGCATGAGATCGTTAATGATCAGTTTGGGAAAGAGCCTGTAGTAATTACCTATTGTCCCTTGTGCGGGAGCGGCGTGGCCTTCGAGGCGCAAGTGGGTGATGAGACGCTTCAATTTGGTGTCTCTGGTCTGCTTTATAACAGTGATGTTCTGCTCTACGATCGAAAAACTGAGTCGCTGTGGTCGCAACTGCTCTCACGGGCTGTGACGGGGAAGATGAAGGGCACACGCCTGAAGGTGTTGCCACTGATGGTGACCACATGGGCTGAGTGGAAACAGCTCTATCCGGAAACGGTGGTCTTATCCCGTGATACAGGACATTTCAGGGATTATGATAGAGATCCTTATGCAGGTTATGAAACCAGTCAAGGTATCTATTTTCCTGTCAGCAAGAAAGATCCCCGTTACCACCCCAAAGAGCAGGTCCTTGGGTTGGAGATCAATGGTCAATTCAAGGCCTATCCATTGGCAGAGCTGAGTCTAACCAAGGGCAAGTTAAAGGATGAGTTTGCTGGGCAGGTGTTGAGGATTGAATATAATCCTGCCAGTCAGAGTGCGCGCTTCTATGATCTTGAAGGCACCGAGCTTGCGGTAATCCGTACCTTCTGGTTTGCATGGTATGCCTTCCATCCAGAAACAGCGGTCTATAAGCCCTGATATTTCCGCTGTTTAAATGTATTGCTCGATACCAGTCCCTTTGAGTCGATCATAATAACGGGCACGATAGAGGTGGCGAACACCTTGTTCGTCATCAGTAAATGCAGTCCGATCATGCAGGATGTTATTGCTGATTAAACCCATGCCGGCTTCCAGCCTCCCGCGAAATATATAGGGCGAATCACTGTGCAGGATTTCGCTTAGGGCATCCAGTGCCTGACGTGTTAATGGGTCTTCGGACCAGATGACATGCCGTGTGCGAATGGTGTAACGCATGTGCAGGTTCCCGCACGGCATGATGGAGAACACGGGGCCGGTCTCTTCTTGGCGGGCAACTTCACCCTGATTCATCCGTGGCGGTATGGTCATCACCTCTGGCCCCATAAGCGCCGAGATAAAACTGGGGTCGCGATCTCTCAGTAGGATATAAGCGATCTCGTGGTCGAGTAGGGCATTCTCTCCCCCCTTACCGGCACTCTCAACACAATGTAGAAGTAAGGAATGGATCTGCTGTTCAGGCCGATTGTAATAACCGTCGGTGTGCCATTTGATCGCACGATTAGAGTAGGGGATATATTGTTGCCGGACACCCTCGGCGGCCACTTTCAATGATGTCAGGCCCGTATCATCTGACAACCAGTTGTGGTTGAGTTCGCGTGCACCAAACTGTCTTCCCAGTGCAAGCGGAATTTCAGGATCGGGATCGGAACCTGTTTCACTGATGTAGATTGCCATGTTGGCTTTTTGCACGCGGGTTTGAATGGCGGCGTATTCTTCGGATGTCAGATGCCTGGGATCTTTGACCGATACCAGTAACTGCTCGATGGTGGTGGGGTAATTGGCCAGTTTCTGTTTGCGCCAGGCTTGGTAAGTGGCCTCATCCTCAAGATGAAAGGGGGTTTGGATTGGATCTGAAGAGCGCGCAGAATGAGGCATGAGCTACAACCGTGAATGTGTAATGTGCATAAAATATTAGCAATTACTAAACAACCGCGCCAATGCAAAACAATAATGGAGCAATTAATAGTTTAATAATGTAAATTATTCAATTGCATAAGAATAATAATTAATGTGAATTATAGGTTAAGTATTCATTCTAACGCATCAATTTTTGCGGCACAAATGAAATCATTTTCACTCAGCCCTCCAATGGTGTGGGTGCTGTACCTGACCTGACAACGATTATAATTGACGATCAGTTCCGGGTGATGGTCCTGTCGGTTTGCGATCCAGGCAACGGCATTTACGAATGCCATTGTCTGATAATAGTCCTTGAACTTAAATGTTCGCGAAATCTCTTTTGCTGATGAGGCTAGCACCCAGTCAGCATTCAGTTGAACCAAGAACGCCTTACATTGTGTAGCGGTAAGCATGGCTGTTGCAGTAGTGCAGGCAAGGCATTGGCGCTCATTTAGCGCTGTTGTTGATTGAATACGTTGAGTCATGCCGTCTCCAGAAGATAGCGCACAAACCTATCGTGCAACGGGGTTACAGAGAGTATGGCGTAAAATTCGCCAGCCGTGTTTACCGATAGATTGGGTGCATCGGCAATAAGGAAAGGTTGCGTCTAGTGGAGAAAATGGGGTAGAAACCGCTATGGATCTAGATAAACTCGATAAGAAGATTCTCACGCTGCTTCAGACCGACTCTTGTCTGACCAATAATGAGTTGGCAGAGAAAGTGGGACTATCTCCATCGCCTTGCTGGAGGCGGGTAAAGCGTCTGGAAGAGGAGGGGATTATCACCTCTCGGGTAACCTTGCTCTCTCCGGCTTCTGTGGGATTGCATGTCTTTGCCTATGCATTGGTGTCGCTCGAAAATCACAATAGTGAAACACTGGCGGCATTTGATCGCTTTGTACAAGAGTCCGATCAGGTTTTGGAATGTAGCTCAATGAGTGGCAGTTATGACTATCTTTTAAAGATTGTCAGCCACAGCATGGATGACTATGAATTATTACTGAGTGGACAGCTACTGAAGTTGAAAGGTGTTCGATCAGTCAATACCAGCTTTGTCCTGAGCCAGAAGAAAACAACCACCGCCTTGCCCTTGAACTATATCTAGCTCAGTTGCTGATCATGCTGAGTGTGATCTCCCCGATATTTGGATGAATACGTTTGCTGTATTCGCGGGTAATGCGCTTGACGTAGTTCTGTGTTTCACGATAGGGCGGAATGCCACTGTAACTTTCAACAGCACCTTCCCCTGCATTGTATGCAGCAAGTACTAAACTTACCTCTCCCTCAAAGCGCTGAACCAGCCATTGAAGATAAGCCATTCCGCCATGCATATTCTCAGCAGGATTCCAGCTGTCATTGACACCAAATCGGCGTGCTGTGGCAGGGATTAGCTGCATCAGTCCTCGGGCATCCTTGTGTGAATGGGCCTTTACATTAAAGTCAGATTCAGCCGCGATGACTGCCAAAACCAGCCCGGGTTCCAATCCATATTCCGGTGCCCAGAGTTTTACCCAGGCCTCTATCTGTTGGCGATTGGGCTGACGGTTGTCGCTCAAACTACTGCAATTGGGATCATTCTTTGGGGTTACGTCGGCAAAAATATTCAACATACGCTCAGCAATGGGGTCCCCGACTTCGGCTGCTCGGCTAAACCATCCCGCCGCTACAGCTGGATCTTGTGCCACGCCGCGTTTGTTAAAGTACATCCATCCCAAATCATAATAGGCGTCCTGATTACCCAGATCGGCTGCCATGCAGTAGAGTCGGAAGGCTTTCTGGTAATCCTGATTAACACCGCGACCATGCTCGTACTGAATCGCAAGATTGCGCAGATGCACCTTATCAATGCGTTGCTCTGCCAGGAGTGTCAGCGGCAGCAGCATGAACAATAGTAAAAGGTTACGTAAGTTTGACGCGTACATGTTTAGTTGCCAGAGCGGTAATTTCCGTTATGCCAGCAATTAATGTTCCACTAATATAAATCGTTAGTTAATACAATAAGATAGAATCAGATGTGAAGAGGTGATAATGGTTGGGTGTAAAATTACTCGACAGCGGTTAATTCTTATTCATGAACTACAAGTACATCGCATGTGCTTCCATTAATAACTTGCTGGGCTTTTTTACCATGCAGCACACAGAGCCCCTTAAATTTATGGGAACCTATGACGACCAGGTCTGCATTATGTTCAGTTGCAAAAACACACACGGCTCGGCCAACCGATTCCTTCGTGACCAATACCTCTTTTTCAATCTCGATCCCTTCAATGACTGCGGTAAAGGCGTCAAGACCGCGAAGACGTAATTTCTTGATCTTCTCTTCACTGTCTCCCTTGTCGGGGTCAAACAGCTCCACCACGTTCAGTAGAGAGAGTCGAGATTGGAAGCGCTTAGCCGTTCTGACGGCCTTGTAGATCGTCATTAGACCCTGATCATTTAAATCGGCGGCAACCACGATATGCTGGTAATCACGTGGTGGCGCAGTGGGTGAATAGCGGTGTGAATGAACGATCAGGGCATCGCAATCACCGTGATCACAGCTCTCTTTACTGCTTTTAATGAGTAACGGGGCAAGTTCCGAATAAACTTTGTCATCCAGTACGATCAGATCACCACTCACTTCATTCGCGAGATTGATGAGTTCAAGCCAGTTGCCTTGTGCACTTTTAGTACCGGTGATTTCGGCATGGCCGGTGGTCAGTTGGTTAATAATATCAGTACTGGTTTGCTCAGAAACAGAATCTTGTTTAGTCGTGATGACATTCGCCAACGTTACTTCACTGTTTAGTTTAGCCGCAACATTGACTGCACGAATGACTGCCGGCTGATTGGCTGCACTGGGGGTTAATGCGGCAACAATACTGTGGTAACCAACGGATTGCTTAGAAGTCATGCAGTTATCACCTAGGATATTGAAGACAGGGTAAGGATAATGGGGATTGGCCTTCGAATACAACCTCCATGATTACCGCTAGCCTTAATCAATGTGCTGTAGAAGGGATGCCAGACCTGGATAGATATCCTGGGTCAATTGGTATTTACGCCCGGCTGAACCCCAAGATTCACCCTGTGACATAGCCAATTTAAGCGCATCCAGATTATCGACAATAAACCCACCGGTAGAGTGGATGCCCAGATCAAACAGAATGTCAGGTAGTCCGCTGGCACTGGGTCCAATAAGATTGATTTTTGCCGGATCTTTGGCGGCATGAACGATGGATTCAATGGTATTGTTGATTAAGGTTGATGCGGTGCACAGGATGTAATCACAATCGGCAAGTGCTTCAGGTGTTGTGTAGAGTTTTAGGGAGAGTTCTGGGGGAACACGCTCCGGTTGTTGTTCAATAACCGTGACTTTTTTTCCCTGCTTAATATAGCGTTCGATGAGTGGGCGAAAAAAACCGACCATGCCTATATGGCTGTCGGAAATGTTGCTGTCGGATCTTTTTTCAAGGGCTGACGGATTAAAACCGGCCCTTCGCATAATGTGTTGGCTGATGGCATTGAAAGCACCCAGGGCGAGTGCACTGGCAGGGATGTTGATACCATCCAGTTTCTGGGCAATCTGGAGTGGTGTGACACCAATACATTGCTGTCGTTGGCCATGCAGCCATTCAAGCGTGTTGTCCAGACAGGTATAAAATGGGCCTGCACTGCCATCTTCAAGTATCACGAATCCAAAGTTATCCTTGATGTCATCTTCATTCGATTCGTCTACTGCGGGTAATAAAATTTCCTTAATAACAGGCGGTGAGATGGCTTGCTCAATCTGCTTGATGAGTTGATGATATTGATTAAGGGATGACATAGATAAGACTCTGGTTATTCATTGGTTTATCGATCGCTTTTATATTCAGCGTCTCGGGTGGTGACTCTATACCCTGTGTTTTTTTGTTCTTCTTGACTGCAGGATAATAGTAATTATTGGGTAACGATCCTAGCGGTACTATTAGTTATTGCCAATAGCGCTAATAGTATCTACTCTGATTCGCCATGAATGATCTAATCTCCAAACTTTCACCTCAGCCACTTTGGCAACATTTTTATCAACTGACACAGATACCCCGACCCTCGCATTTTGAGGCGGCTGTTCAAGCCCATGTCATCCGCTTGGGAGAACGTCTCGGGTTAGAGACGATCCGTGATCAAAACGACAATATCCTAATCAGAAAACCTGCAACTCCGGGGATGGAGCAGGCTCCCGGAGTGATATTGCAAGGTCATCTGGATATGGTGCCGCAGGCAAATGCGGATACACAGCATGATTTTACGCAAGATCCAATCACCGTAGTGATTGAGAAGGATTGGGTAAAAGCCAAGGGGACAACCCTCGGGGCGGATAATGGCATCGGTGTAGCGGCTGCATTGGCGGTACTCGAGTCACGTTCGATAAAACATGGTCCGATAGAGGCGCTCTTCACCAGCAATGAAGAGGATGGGATGACAGGGGCCTTCGGTGTTCAACCCGATCTTTTAAAAGGTACTGTTCTGCTGAATATGGATTCAGAAGATGAAGGCGTGCTTTGTATTGGCTGTGCTGGTGGAGCCAATGCCACAACCACCCTGCGCTATATTCCTGAGCCTCTGGAACCGGGCAAGATGGGCTATTTGATCGCTATACGTGGTTTGAAAGGCGGACACTCTGGGGTCGATATCCATCGCGGAAGAGCCAATGCCAATAAATTATTGTTTCGTCTGATCGCCGGGGCTGCCAATCTGTTTAAGCTCCAACTTTGTTGTGCATCTGGCGGCAATATGCGTAATGCCATTCCTCGCGAAGGGACGGCTGCTGTGGCGGTTTCCGCTTCTGATGCGAATGCGTTTAGACGCTATGTATCGGAACAGTCGTCGCTCATCACGGCTGAATATGCTGTCAGTGAACCCGACTTGGTCGTTGAGTTTTCTCCAGATGACTCAGTCACTGACGCTCTCCCGGAGAAACTTCAACGAGATCTCTTGGATTGTTTAAGTGTGGTGCCGAATGGTGTGATGCGAATGAGCGATGCCATGCCGGGTCTGGTTGAAACCTCTACCAATCTGGCCATCGTTCGAGTTGAACAGGGCGCTATTGAGATTAAGAGTTTACTGCGAAGTTCGGTAGATTCAGCGCGGGATGATCTAGCGGCGGTGCATCAGTCACTCTATAGACTCCTGGGGGCAGACACACTCATAGACGGTGTTTACCCAGGATGGAAACCAAACACTGAATCTCCACTATTAAAAACAATGCGCCAAGTCTATCAAGAGATATTTGATGCAACGGCCGAAATTGGGGCCATTCATGCGGGTCTTGAGTGCGGGATTATCGGTGGGCGGTATGAAAACCTCGATATGATCTCATTTGGGCCAACCATACGTTATCCGCATTCACCCGATGAGTGCATGCATATTCCATCGGTACAGCGTTTCTGGGATTTGCTGGTGGCAACCCTGTCACGACTGGTCTGATTGCGGGTTGCCAAAAATTCATTTATAAAACAAAACGATAACCATAAGTTGTGGTTTCTGATGGCATAAGAAAAATTGAATGTATGGCGCATTGCAACAACCCGGGGAGTGTATTACGGTTTCGTAATGTCTATTAAACATCCCATAATTGTTATTACTGGCTCCTCAGGCTCCGGCTCAAACAAAGTCAGTGATGTATTCAGCCACATTGCCTGGCGTGAAAAGATCAAGCCTTTCATTATTTCCGGCAGTGCCTTTCATCGATATGAACGCGATGAGATGGCGCAAAAGGTGGAAGAGGCCTGCGCCGATGGACGCTATCTCAGCCATTTCAGCCCTGAGGGAAATCAGCTGGATCTGTTGGAGAATCTCTTCCGCGAGTTTTCAACTGATGGAACGGGGACATTTAGACACTATCTGCATACAGAGGAACAGTCTCTCGAATTTAATCAGCCGGTAGGTTCTTTCACGCCTTGGGAAACCATGCCAGAAGGGATTGATCTACTCGTCTATCAAGGTCTACACGGTGCTTTTGTTAGTCCGGACATCGATATAGCGGGCTATGCAGATTTGACACTTGGGGTAACGCCGATTGTGAATCTGGAATGGATCCAAAAGATACATACGGATATCAAAAACCGGGGTTATACCTTGGAGTCCGTACGGGGTGCAATCCAACATCGCCTGCACGATTATGTACATTACATAACGCCTCAATTCTCCCACACAGATATCAACTTTCAGCGCATACCGTTGGTAGATACATCCAATCCATTTGATGCCAGAGATGTCCCGCAAAATGATGAGAGCATGGTGGTGATCAGTTTCAAAGAGCCAAGAGATCATGACTTTGCTTTTCTTCTGAGTCGTATAGAAGATTCCTTTATGTCGCGTCGCAACTGTCTGGTCGTTCCGGGTGGTAAAATGGAGTTTGCTATGGAGATGTTGTTGAACCCATTAGTGCATGAGATGATGGAAAAACGACGTCAAGCTCAGGAGTATTAATTATCACTTCCGAAAGAGAAAAAGATCGCGCTATTCTTCACGCCATGCGTAAAGTGTTGACTGCTGTGATTCGCGATACAACGCCCCCACCGGGTATGCGACATACCTTAACGGATGAAACGATTCAGGATATGCGTGTCTGTCTCGGTATGATTACCGCGAGGGAGAAAGAGTTGGGTGATGAGGCTGGAGAGGCCCCGTCACGTCCCTATTATGTGGACGAACAACCGACCTCTAAGGTTGTCCCGTTTGACCTGTCAGGCAAGCAAGATAAAGAGTGAACGGCCGTTATAAGCTGATTCAGATGTCATCGATATAACGACGTTGTAGATCAGCAAAGGAATCAATGCGTCGATCCCGTAGAAACGGCCAGATTCGGCGGACAGATTCGCTCCGTGCCATATCAAGATCGACGAGTAAATTTTCCTCGCTTTTACCCGCGACGCCCAGCAGTTCTCCTTGTGGCCCACAGGCAAAGGAGTGACCCCAAAATGTGATCCCCGCGCTGTGCCCGGACGGATCGGCCTCATGGCCGACGCGGTTGCAGGCTATTACGGGTAGTCCATTGGCGACCGCATGTCCGCGCTGTACCGTTACCCAAGCCTCTCTTTGACGCTGTTGTTCGTCCTCGGCGTCGTTTGGATCCCAACCAATCGCGGTAGGGTAGATCAACATCTCAGCGCCGGCCAGGGACATCAATCGTGCAGCCTCGGGATACCATTGGTCCCAGCAGACCAGAATACCCAGTTTACCGACGGATGTTTGAATGGGTTTGAAGCCCAGATCGCCCGGGGTAAAATAAAACTTCTCATAGAATCCGGGATCATCCGGAATGTGCATTTTTCGATAGCGACCGGCAATGGAGCCGTCTGCATCTAATACCACGGCCGTGTTGTGATACAGACCCGCTGCGCGTTTTTCAAACAGCGAACTGACGATTACCACACCCAATTTACCTGCTAATGCGCTGAACTGATCCGTTGATGGGCCAGGGATGGGCTCGGCCAGATCAAACAGTCGGGTCTCTTCGGTTTGACAGAAGTAGAGACTGTTATGCAACTCTTGCAGCACGATGAGCTTGGCGCCAGCACTCTGTGCCTGTTCAATCTTGTCACTGATCAGTGCAACGTTCTGATCTCTGTCATCTGAACAGGCGTGCTGAATCAGGGCCACTTTGAGGTTTTTGCGGATTACAGGCATCGGTTTCATCTGTTTTGGGTAATCGGTGACTAGGCGCTATGTTTTAACCCTGAAGTGATCAACTTCACCTGCTCAGGGAACTGCATGGTAATACAATGCAAGCTGCCATTTTGACGAATCAGCGGAGAACAGTCTATGGGTATGATTTCACGGTCAGGAAAACAGTCTTGCAGGCAACGAATGGCTTCGGCATCCTGCTCAATATTATAGACGGGTAAAAGCAATGCATGATTGATAATTAGAAAGTTGGCGTAACCAGCCGGAAGTCGTTCACCTGAGTCGTCAGTGATCGGTGGAATCGCTGGCAATGGAATCAATCGGTAAGCTTCGCCATTGCGTTGCCTGAATGCGCGGAGTTCCGCCGCCATGGCTTCTAATTCTGGGAAGTCGGGATCATCCTGAGTGGCCGTGGCATAAAGGAGGGTAGCCGGATCACTAAATCGGACAAGTGTATCGATGTGTCCATCGGTATCATCGCCGGAAAGATGGCCATGCTCCAGCCAGAGATAGCGATCAAATCCCATCTCTTTGGATAACAGTGCTTCAACCTGGTCAACCGAAAGCGTCGGATTGCGACTCTGTGTCAGTACAGAGCTGCGTGTGGCGAGTAGCGTACCAAGGCCATCTGTTTCAACAGCGCCACCTTCAAGAATCATTGGAACTGAGTGGTGTGGTGTATTACCAAACACGCCATTCTTGAATAGAATCGGATTGATCTGATTATCCAGGTCAGCCGGGTACTTTCCACCCCAGCCATTAAACTGGAAATTCAGCAGCAGGGCTTCTTCGTCATTCAGGCATGTGAGTGGTGCATGATCTCTGGCCCAGGTATCATTTGATGGGGCGACAGCGAATCTAACGCGATCCAGATCGATCTTATGACAGGTGAGTTTGTTACAGACAGAGTGCTGATGATCAATACTGTTGCATACAACCAGCAGTTGCTGAAAACGGGTTACCTGCTGGCTAATGGCGAGATAGACCTGTTCTACCTCTTCAAGATGTTTTGCCCAGTCAGTATTAGGATGAGGCCAAGTCAGCATCACGGCAGATTGTGCCGCCCACTCAGCAGGAAGGGTGTATTCGGGTTTCAAGGTGGGTCCTGCAGACGCCGATCAGTGACCGGCGTCTGAAAATTAACGGTGTACGACCGTATTAATGACGTATTCGTGTTCAAAGTAGACGGTAAAGTCGGCATAAACCCAACGACTGATGGGCGGCTCGCCTACCCAGGGCATCTCCTGCTCCGGGGTGCCAAACTGAGTGCGAACGCTGTCCATGGTTTGACCGGTTCGGGGTCTTGGTAACCCTTCACTACTGTTGGCCGGGACCTCCGAAATCGCATCAATCAGGAGTACATCGGCCACTGTCAGGGGGGCAAAAGAGGCCATTGCGGCGACCAGAAACAGTGTTGTAATGGATTTCATGATTTTGGAACTCCTGTCCTAAAATTCTCTAAGGTAAAATATAGCATTTTGATCTAGATCCCGAAACACAAAGGTGTTTCTTTTCAGAATATGGTTTAATGCGCGCCTATGTATAAGCCTCTCGAACTCTATATTGGATTGCGATATACGCGCGCCAAGCGCCGCAATCACTTCATCTCATTCATCTCCATCATCTCCATGTTGGGGATCATGCTAGGTGTTGTGGCACTGATCACGGTGCTTTCTGTTATGAATGGCTTTCACAAAGAAGTCCGTGAACGAATTCTCGGAATGACCTCCCACGCCACAATCTCCTCCTATCAGAACAACCTCAAGGAGTGGGAAGAGGCGATGAACCTCTCGACATCACATCCCAATGTGGTAGGTCAGGCACCCTTTATTGAAGCACAGACAATGCTGACGAATGGGCAGAAGGTCAATGGTGCCATTTTGAGGGGTATTCTGCCTGGCTATGAGACACGGGTCTCTGAGGTAGGCGATCACATGCTGTCGGGGCGTCTGGATCAACTTGAAGCGGGTAACTTCGACATCGTACTCGGTAAGGAACTTGCCTTGCTGCTAGGTGTGAGTGTAGGGGACAAGGTGACCGTGGTTACCCCGCAAATACGCGTCACTCCGGCTGGGGCCATGCCACGGCTAAAGCGATTCTCGGTCATTGGTATCTTTGAAGTGGGTATGGGCGAGTATGATAGGGGATTGGCGCTGATTCATATGCAGGATGCAGCGAAGTTGTTAAAAATGGACGAAGGTGTCACCGGCGTGCGGCTCAAGCTGGATGATCTCTATCTGGCGCCGAGCGTTTCAAGAGAGCTCGCCAAAGCGTTACCCGGTGTTTACCGGGTGAGTGATTGGACACAGCAGCATAGAAATTTTTTCAGTGCACTGCGCACTGAAAAGCGCATGATGTCGCTGATTCTGTTTCTAATAGTTGCTGTGGCCGCTTTCAATATCGTATCAACGCTGGTCATGGTGGTTACTGACAAACAGAGCGATATCGCCATCTTGCGTACCTTGGGCATCTCTCCTGCCAGTGTCATGGGCATCTTCATGGTGCAAGGCGCAACAATAGGCTTTGTAGGAACCGTGCTGGGTATTCTGGGTGGCATCCTGTTGTCGCTTAATCTGGAGGCCCTGGTGAAATCTATTGAACAGCTCTTCAGTGTCAATTTTCTCGATCCGAATATTTATTACATCAGCACGCTCCCCTCTGAACTGGATTGGAATGATGTGGGAATGATCAGCATCAGCGCCTTTATGATTACTCTGGTTGCAACGCTTTACCCTGCATGGCGAGCTTCCAGGACACAGCCGGCTGAGGCGCTGCGCTATGAGTGATCAACAGCCAGTGATTGCGTGTCATGATCTTACCCGTACGTTCAAAGACGGGACGCTGAATGTGGATGTGCTTAAAGGCGTCACCTTGAGCATTGAAAAGGGGGAGCGAATTGCCATTGTGGGCAGTTCAGGATCAGGAAAGAGTACCTTACTGCACTGCCTGGGTGGACTGGACAAGGCGACGAGCGGAGAAGTTCTGATTGATGGCAAGGCGCTCACTAAGATGAGCGAAAGCGCTCGGGGTGAGTTGCGCAACCAGTCATTGGGATTCGTCTATCAGTTCCATCATCTGTTGCCTGAATTTACTGCCATGGAAAACGTGGCTATGCCGCTTCTGATTGGTCAATGCAGTGTTGAGCAGGCACATCAGCGCGCGGTTGATATGTTGCGCCGGGTTGGGCTGGAACACAGAACCGGCCACAAACCCGGTGAATTGTCTGGTGGTGAGCGCCAGCGTGCTGCCGTTGCAAGGGCTTTGGTTAACAACCCCCGCTGTGTATTGGCTGATGAACCAACGGGTAATCTCGATCAGAAAACAGCCAAACAGGTGTATGAGTTGATGCTGGAGCTAAACCGGGATCTGGAGACAAGTTTTATTGTGGTTACACACGATATGGGCTTGGCAGGGAGTATGGACAGAGTGCTGCATCTCTCTGATGGTGTCCTCGGATCTTTCTCTACAGAAGTGGGATGATTACTTATTCGCGCGACGATTTTTCCAGTGGCTGATGATATGCATTCGCCACAGCCCTCGTATCCCTAGATACCCAGCTAACGCAGCAATCACCCCGCAAACCAGGCTGCCTAGATAGAGCGGTTGCCAGATATTCCCCATGCTCTGAGTAAACCACTCCATTGTGAGTTCAAAATGACCGTTCATGGCTGGCTCACCGGTGATCCATGTGCCGACCAGATAGTTAAAATAGAACATAGGTGGCATGGTGATAGGGTTTGAGATCCACACCAGCGCGACAGATAGGGGCATATTGACGCGCGTGGGTATGGCAGTGGCGGCAGCTGCCACCATCTGAAAAGGCATTGGGATCATGGCCCAGAAGAGCCCCACCGCAAAGGCACCGGCAACTGAGCGGCGATTCATATGCCACAGATTGGGATCGTGGAGCAGTTGACCGAATACTCTTAAGTGCTTGTGATTACGAATCGTCTCATGATTTGGGGTGAACCGTTTGATCAGGTTTTTCGGCATACAACCTCTTTCAGCACTCTCAATCCCCTTGGCAATCCCCCTGTGCGGGCGAGGTATTGAAGCATGGTCTAAACGATTTGACCAGTATCTATACAAGCGGCTGTGTTCAGCGGAAACTTAGCTGCGCTGGTAAATATATCTAATAGGTTGTTTTTAGCCAGAATTTGCTGGTATTTTTTCAGGGCGGGATTTAAAGTGTTTACACATTAAGTGAAATATCATCCATCCAGGGAAGGAAGATGATCCAGAAAACCATGGCCTTTGTCATTGGGGCCCTGCTGCTCCAATACCAATCAGAATTGCCTCACTTCGGCTGGAATCTGTTACTTATTCCTGTGGCACTGATGGCTTGGTATTATCGAACGAGCTTATTCGTTCACTTTCCCGCATTCCTGATTGCTGGCTTTTTCTGGGCCTCACTACACGCGCATCAGTCACTTACACCTCAGTTAATTCCTGAGCTTGAAAAGCAGGATCTGTTAGCAACAGGTGTTATTTCATCATTGCCCGATATCACTACAGAACGTACGCGCTTTGAATTTGTTATTGAACGGTTAGTGCATGCGGGTGAATCGATCGATTTTCCCCGGCGGATACTTTTGAGCTGGTATCGAAATGCACCTCCCTTGGCTGTTGGTGAGGGCTGGCAATTAGTGATCCGATTAAAACGCCCACATGGCATGTTAAACCCGGGAGGAGGGGACTATGAGCGTATCCTCTATATCAACGGGATAAAAGCCACCGGTTATGTGAGAGCGGGGGATGATAACCGTCGTCTCAATCCAGCCGGCAGCGGTCAGCTATTTAACCGGCTTCGTGAACAGATTCGATTCAGAATCGACCAAGCTATAGAAGATAAAGGCATTCAAGGCATTGTCAGGGCATTGGTTATTGGTGATCGAAGTTTGATTGTACCCGATCAATGGGAAGTTTTTCGCCAGACGGGAACCAATCATCTGATGGCGATATCGGGACTCCATATTGGTATTGTCTCCGGATTGTTTTTCTTTCTGGCGAGTGCGTTATGGAAACGCTTTCCGCGCGCATGTCTCTGGCTGCCTGCACAACAGATAGGCGCAATTGCGGCACTGCTCTCTGCATTTTGCTATGCCGGGTTTGCGGGTTTTGCCATACCCTGTGTACGGGCACTCATCATGCTGAGTGTGGTAATGGGTAGCCTGCTCTACAAACGCTCGATTAGCCCCCATCAGCCGCTGTGTTTTGCACTCTTTCTTGTGGTGCTACTGGATCCTGTTACGGTTATCTCAAGCGGTTTTTGGCTCTCATTTGCCGCGGTCACCATTATCATGATCACTATGCAGGGGAGGGTTGGCAGCCGAAGTGCTGTATTGTGGAGTGTGGTCAGAATTCAATGGGTTGTTTCCCTTGGGTTGGCCCCGGTTCTATTGTTGCTGGGTTTCGATGTCCCCTTGCTATCCCCATTGGTTAATTTTTTGATGGTCCCACTGTTTTCACTGTTGTTGGTTCCTCTATTGTTGTTGACGGTTGTTCTGCTCTGTAGTTGGACGGCACCCGGTTTGTTCTTACTGATGCCATCGGTGTGGTTAATCGAAAAAATTCAGTGGGCGCTTGCCTGGATAGCTGATTATGATTTGACAGCCTCGCTGTTGGGAACCCCACCGACCTGGATGCTGATGGGCCTGTTGCTCTCGATACTCTTATTACTCCTGCCTGCGGGTATACCGGGTAGATGGCTGGGATTATTGCTGCTATTTCCGCTGATACTCTTTAGAAATCCTCCACTGGAAGCCGGACAGGTTCATTTGACACTGCTGGATGTGGGGCAGGGCTTGGCTATTGTTGTACGCACTGCCCGTCATGTGTTGTTGTACGATGTGGGTCCGAGTTACCCGTCTGGATTTGATACCGGTAAATTGGTAGTTCTGCCCTTTCTGAAATCACAAGGTATTAAGCATATCGACAAGGTAATTGTCAGCAACGGGGACAGTGATCATCGAGGCGGTCTTCATGCCGTCATGGAAAACCGCTCCATAGGTGAACTGTTGAGTGGTGAACCACAACGAATACCGGGCGTAACGTCTGCGCAATGTCTGGCTGGATTAAATTGGGAGTGGGATGGGGTCAGGTTTGAAATACTACACCCGGACGGTACCCGTGATTGGAAAGGTAATAATGCCTCTTGTGTATTGGCGGTTCGTAGTGGCACGGGCCAGTTGCTGTTAACGGGAGATATTGAGGCGGCGGCGGAAGCCTCACTTATTGCGCACTATTCAAAGCGTTTAACCTCCCAGGTTGTTACAGTGCCGCATCATGGCAGCGCCAGTTCATCGGGAAAAGATTTTATTAAGATGACGCAGGCCCAATATGGTTTAATCTCGGCAGGTTACAGGAATCGCTATAATTTTCCCCGTGAGGATGTTCGATTGCGCTGGCAAAATGCCAAAACTACTCTCCTCAATACAGCAGAAAGTGGGGCAATATCACTTATTCTGACGCCAGATGGTACCATTCATGGACCTTGGGCCTATCGTGCAGCCAACCGCCGTTACTGGATGTCTGCTCCAATGTGACGTGAGATCGGCCTAACAGCTTTTGATCAGGGTGTGTAATACAGTATGATACAACTCATCTTATGGGCGATTGCCCCTTGATCGGCAAAATTCAACTCCAGAGGGAATAGAGAAGGTGTTTGAACTGGTTAAAGCCGGCGGTATCCTAATGCTGCCCATCATCGTATGCTCAATCGTTGCCCTGGCAATCATATTTGAGCGTCTATGGGCACTGCGCTCGCAACGTGTCATCCCCAACAACCTGGTGGCGCAGATCTGGCAACTGCACAGCAAAGGTCAATTGACCAATGCCCATGTAGTGACAGTCAAAGAGGGTTCACCCTTGGGGCGTATTCTGGCGGCGGGTTTAGTGAATCGCCAGCACTCCAGAATTGTCATGAAAGAGGCTATAGAGGAGGTGGGGCGTCAAGTCGTTCATGAATTGGAGCGGTATCTCAATACACTGGGCACCATCGCTTCAATAGCACCGCTGTTGGGGTTGTTAGGTACGGTAATCGGAATGATCAAGGTGTTTGCAGCCATTATGACTGCAGGCGTGGGTAATCCGACCGTACTGGCAGGGGGCATCTCCGAGGCCTTGATAACCACCGCTGCTGGATTGTCAGTGGCCATTCCCAGTCTGATGTTCCATCGTTACTTTGGTGGAAAAGTGGAACGACTGGTGGTGAAGATGGAAGAGCAGGCCTTGAAGATGGTTGAAGTGATGCAGGGCGAGCGCGAGCAAGGGTAATCACGTGAATTTACGCCCGCATCGTAAAGAGTCTCCTGAACTCAATCTGACGCCACTGATTGATGTGGTATTTTTGCTGTTGATCTTCTTTATGGTTTCGACCACCTTTGATAAAGAGTCCCGTATCAAGGTCGAATTGCCGACGGCTGCTACGCAGGATGAGCAGGTTGAAGACGAGAAGGTGCTACAGATTACGGTAGATGCCAACGGTCGTTTCTATGTTGATGAGCGCGAAGTAGTCAATACCGATGCCGATACACTCAAGCGTGCGATCGAAAAAGCGGCGGGTGTTCGGCGTGATTTACCCGTGATTATCAAGGCAGATGCCCGCGCTTCATTTCAGTCGGTATTTAAGGTGATGGATGTCACCAGCCAGTTAGGCTTTGTCAATATGACCTTTCCCGGTAAACAGCCGGTAGAGGCCAACTGACCTCTTTGTGAAACGTCTCGATCAGTATTGGTACAGTATTAATACTGTCTCCATCTTGCTCGTCCCTCTCTCCTGGGTATTTTGCCTGATCAGTTGGATTCGGCGGCAGGCTTATAAATACAACCTGTTAGCAACGCGGAAGATGCCAGTCCCCGTCATTGTGGTGGGCAATATCACCGTGGGAGGAACGGGTAAAACGCCCCTGGTTATCTGGTTGGCAGAGCACCTACGGCAGCAGGGTTTTAGCCCGGGAATTATTTCCAGAGGCTATGGTGGTAATGCCACTCATTGGCCAATTCAGGTAATGGATACGAGTGATCCAGCAGAGGTAGGCGATGAGCCTATCATGTTGGCAAGGCGTAGTGGGTGTCCTGTTTGGGTGGGCCCTGATCGACCGGTCACTGCCACGAAACTTCTGGATGCGACGGCCTGTAACATCATTATTTCAGATGATGGCCTGCAACACTATGCGCTGGCACGGGATATCGAGATCGCAGTGATTGATGGTGCGCGCGGTCTGGGGAATGGTCTCTGTTTACCGGCCGGTCCGCTTAGAGAAAAATCAAACCGACTCAGTACGGTTGATCTTGTGATTGCCAATGGCGCGTCTGATCTGACAACGCATCAAATGACGTTGGTGCCAGGTGATTTGGTCAATCTAAAGGAAGATAATACCCGAGTGTCTACAGAGCAATTCCGTGGGGGTAGGGTGCATGGAATGGCCGGCATTGGCAATCCAACACGTTTCTTCAATACACTCCGGCAATTAGGACTAGACGTTGAAGCGCACGCCTTTCCAGATCACCATTCTTTCCGTGCGGCAGAGATAACACCAGATGATACACTGCCAGTGATTATTACTGAGAAAGATGCGGTAAAATGTACAGGCTTTGCCCAACAGCGTCACTGGTATCTTGAGGTCAGTGCTGAGCTGGATGCCGGGTTCATTCAACAACTGGATAAACAGATTAGAGAATTGAAAGATGGATAAAAAACTGCTCGATATACTGGTATGCCCGCTCTGCAAAAGTAAGCTCACCTATAACCGTAAGGGGAGTGAATTGATCTGCAAGGCGGATCGCCTGGGTTTCCCTATTCGTGATGGCATCCCTGTCATGCTGGAGGATGAGGCCAGGAAACTGCCTGCAGATGAAGATATAGAGTAACGGCACCTGATGATTATTCACTTCAATACTTGGAACCGTTATGAACTTTAAGGTCGTTATTCCTGCTCGGTATGCGTCAACCCGCCTGCCTGGGAAGCCTCTGCTGAATATTGGTGGCAAGCCGATGATTCAACATGTGCATACCCGTGCCATCGAGAGTGGCGCCGATCAAGTTGTTGTAGCAACGGATGACATCCGTATAGCCGATTGCGTCCGAGATTTCGGTGGAGAAGTCTGTATAACTCAGGCTGATCACCGAAGTGGAACAGACCGTATTGCTGAGGTGGTAAAACAGTACGGCTGGCAAGAAGATGAAATCGTAGTAAATCTGCAAGGTGATGAACCGGATATGCCGTCTGCGCTCTTGCTTCAGGTGGCAAAGGATATGGCTGCCCATACCGACGCTTCAATGACGACGTTGAGCGCGAAGATGAGTGAAAAGTCACAACTGTTTGATCCCAACGTCGTGAAATTAGTAACGGATGCCAAGGGCTATGCACTCTATTTCAGTCGTGCGCCGATCCCTTGGAATAGAGACCAGTTTGCAGATCAGGCAAACATTCCAGATCTGGTTGAAGGGCATCACCGTCACATAGGTCTGTATGCCTACCGTGCCGGATTTCTTGCGCGTTATGTTCAGTGGCAACCCGCACCGTTAGAAGCGTTGGAATCCTTGGAACAGCTGCGAGTGCTTTGGCAGGGTGAAAAAATACATGTCAGTGAGGCGACAATCATGCCGGGGCATGGGGTGGACACACAACAGGATCTTGATCTGGTCAATAGACTATTCCAACAGCGTAGCAACTGAAGCTTAATTCAAACCAGGTGGTATAACTTTGTTGGAAAGTAGCTCGAGCAACTCCTCAGAGAGCGAGTCGGGTGTATTTCCAAAGAGTGGTAGGGTAATGGTTTCTGGTCCTTTCCTGGACGGTTCACCAAACAGATTAGTCTGGATGATTGCTTGACTCGAAGGATCAGACAACACCACGCTGCCTTCATCAGCCAACACCTCATGCAGAACCCAAACTCTGCCCAGGTGGTTAAAGTGGCTGCCAATTAGTGTGCGCATGCGCTGAATAAAATCCTGATCTTCCAAAATGCCGGTCCCGATTGAGTGGGTTAAACCATGAAGAAAACGGTAAGGGTAACGATTAAAAGTATAAGTTGGGACGGGTTTTAGTCATTCAATCCCTTATTGCGATATTTATCAATCATCACAGGGCATAGTATCAATAGTGTTGATAGCCCATTAATAGATCGCTTTTCCTTCGACCATGGCTTGAGCGGCGATCATCACTCTGTCTAAGAGATCGGCGACGTTCTATTCTGTAACGTCGGGATTTGTGACCTCGCCGATCGACAATACCTTCATAGACACAACGACATTCGGGTGAGTTACAACTGGGCAGTGGAAGCACGGGTGCTTCATTGATCTGGAACACTTTGTCCAGTAGTGAAATAGCACTTTTACATCCGCAGCGGCTCACTCTGACAAGGATAAATCGCTGATATTCCGCTATCTTTTTGAGCTGCTTCTGGCGCAACAGATCGCTGCTGGGCGATTCAGTGTTCTGTTTAAAAAACCATCCCATAATGATCATCCATGTCGGTCAATAGAGGTATACTCTCATTATAGATGACTACTTGTCGAATGAAGATATTCCATATTTTTGATAACGTATCATTAGGTCTATTAATAATGGGTTATTGGTTGAATTCATGAAAAAAGTATCCGTTTTGTTCGTCTGCATGGGCAATATCTGTCGGTCTCCCACGGCACATGGCGTTTTTGAAGGCTTGGTAGAGCGTGCGGGTTTACAGGGGAATATCAGCGTCGATTCAGCGGGTACCCATGCCTATCATGTTGGCAGTTCTCCAGATTCTCGATCACAAAAAACAGCCGCAAGCAGAGGTGTTGATCTGAGTGGGCAACGCGCACGACAAGCTGACCGCAAGGATTTTGAGCAATTCGACTATATTATTGCGATGGATCGAGACAATCTTTCCAATTTGCAATTTATCGCACCACCCGAAGGGAAGCATAAATTGTATCTGTTATTGGATTTTGCCCCTGAGTTGGGCGTTAAAGAAGTACCAGACCCCTATTATGGGGGGGATAAGGGTTTTGATAAGGTATTCGACCTGGTCTATGCTGCTTCCGAAAGACTCCTGGCGAGCATCAAGGCTGAACACCAACTTTAATCACGTTAAATTTCAGGATAAACAAAAACAGGCCGGTGGAAATAACCACCGGCCTGTTTTTTGTCTGAAAGTGTGAGGCTTAGTCTTTATTTTCAGGTGTGGATTTCACATCCGCTTTGGGTCGTTCTGCTTCAACCGTGCTTTTCTGGGCAGATTCGGGTTTAGCGGCAGGCGCTGCTGTCTTTGGCGTATCGGCGGCGGTCTTTACCGCAGCAGCTCCACCCGTAGATACAGGCTCCATTCTGGGCTTTGTTTCCACCTGACGAAGCGGTTGTGTGGAAACCGGCTTACTTTCAGGTTTAACAACAGGTGTTGGAGCTGGCTTTGGTGTCGCTACTGGCGCTGGTGTAGGTTGTGGCGCTTTTTCAGCCATAGGCTTTGTTTCGACTTGACGAAGCGGTTGGGCCGGAACAGGTTTGGGCTTTTGCTCGGGCATCTTGGCAGGTGCTGATGCAGCAGGTTTTTCGGTTACCTGTTTTGGCTGTGTCGATACAGTCTCAGCAGGTTTTGCCGAAGTGGGTTTGGTTTCTACTTGACGCAAAACCGGCTCGTTTGAGGAGGCAGGCTTCTCTGCGGCTTTTGTTGCAGGTGTTGGCTTTGTCTGCTGTGAGATGGCAGCCGATTGCGTACTAGGCGCTTCCTGTTTCTCCGGTACGGGTGCAGGTTTCTCAGTGGCTGACTTTGCCGTTTCTGCTTTGTGTGTTTGAGAAGGCGAGGCGATAGCATTACTGGACGAAGCAGGCGCCTCGCTTGGGCGTTCCACCTTTTCTACAGGTTTAGCGGCTGCAGGTGCAACTTTATCAACTGGTTGCGCAGGGCTTTGTGACTGCTCAGGTTTGCTGTCAGATGATTTCTCTGCCACAGCTTCTTGCTTCTCCATGCGATTCGGTTCGTCTGAATTGCGTGGTTTGCGCGCTGATTGACTACGGCTGGCTCTTGGCTTGGATGTGGATTGCTCACCCGCATCGGCCGATTGGTTTTCTGCTGTCTCAGGAGCCTTCTCCTGATTTTCAGTGGACACCTGATTGGCTGATTCGTTTTCACCCGTATTGGTTTTCCGTCTACGACGCCCACCGCGACGACCACGCCGGGAGCTGCGCTTAGGTTCTTCATTGCCGCTTGCTTGTTCATTTGCCGGTTTATTAACCAGGTTTTCTGGTTTCTGCTCTTGTGAGGTCTTTGTTTCCTCTCGGTTTTCTGTCTGTTTTACAGCGGTTTTATCTTCCTGGCGTGGAGTAGATTGAGCGCGAGTGTCATCGCTCTTTTTTCTATTGGCCTGTTTAGGTTTATTGGGCCGGTTCGTATTGGATCGTTTGTTGTCGTCCTGGCTTGAACGGGTACGCTTGTCACGCCCCTTGGATTCTGCGCGCTTTGGACTTTCACGTTTTACGGGCTTCGCCGGTTGTTCTGTAGCCTGCTCTGCGGAATCACCGCCGATAATGGCTTTCCAGAGTTTACTGAAGAATCCTTTTTCTCTCGGCTGCACTTCCGCTACAGGAGTTTTTGCCTGAGGAGTGGGGGCAGGAGATGACGGAATGAATCGTTTTACCGTCGGCTCTTCAGGTGTTGCATCACCTGGTTTGGCAAAGTCAGGTTTCTTGTCTTCAGGTTCAGCCATCATTTTGTAGCTGGCTACCTCTTCCTCATCTTCGTTTACATCCTGATCACGAACACGTTCAATCTCGTAGTGTGGTGTATCAAAATGGATGTTTGGTATGAGTACTACACTGACATTTTGCCGTTGCTCAATGTCATGAATCATCTGACGCTTTTCATTCAGCAGAAATGTCGCTACATCGACCGGTAATTGGGCATTTATACGGAGCGTATTCTCTTTCATCGCGTGCTCTTCAATGATTCTGAGCACCGATAGCGCAAGGGATTCAACGCCACGGATAAAACCATGCCCATCACAGCGTGGGCAGACATGCAGCATTGATTCGCCTAGTGAAGGTCTAAGTCTCTGGCGCGACAATTCAAGTAGGCCGAAGCGTGATATACGACCGAGCTGAACGCGTGCACGGTCTTGCTTCATGGCCTCTTTAAGGCGGTTTTCAACTTCCCGCTGATTTCGTGTCGGGGTCATATCGATAAAATCGATAACAAACAGACCGCCCATATCACGCATTCTCAACTGACGCGCGATTTCATCGGCGGCTTCCAGATTGGTATTGAGTGCGGTTTCCTCGATGTCTGCCCCCTTGGTTGAGCGAGCAGAGTTAATATCGACAGAGGTGAGCGCCTCGGTATGGTCGATCACAATCGCACCGCCCGATGGCAAGCGTACTTCCCGCTGGAAGGCTGATTCGATCTGACTCTCAATCTGATAGCGGCTGAACAGGGGCACTTCGTCCGTATAATGGCGCACTTTACGCAGGTTATGCGGCATAACCTGTTCGATAAACTCACAAGCCTCTTGATAGACTTCCTCGTGATCAATAACGATCTCACCGATATCCTGGCGCAAGTGATCGCGAATAGAACGAATGATGACGTTGCTTTCCTGATAGATCAGGAAGGGGGCGGCTTTCTCTTTGGCTGAAGACTCAATAGCGCTCCACAGTTGCAGCAGATAATTGAGGTCCCACTGCAAATCTTCCTGGCTCTTTCCAATACCGGCAGTACGTACTATCAGCCCCGATCCATCTGGGATTTCAAGACCGGACATGGCATCACGCAGGTCATTACGTTCCTGGCCTTCAATGCGCCGGGATATGCCGCCCGCCCTTGGATTGTTCGGCATCAGAACCAGATAACGGCCAGCCAGGGATATGAAGGTAGTCAGAGCGGCGCCTTTATTACCGCGCTCCTCTTTTTCGATTTGTACGACGACCTCTTGCCCTTCTTTAATCGCATCCTTGATTTGTACGCGTCCACCTGATTCGCGAGCGGAGTCAGTAAAATAGTGGCGGGAGATCTCTTTGAGGGGGAGGAATCCATGACGTTCAGAACCGTACTCAACAAAGGCGGCTTCAAGGCTGGGCTCAACCCGGGTGACTCTTCCTTTGTAGATATTGGCTTTTTTCTGTTCGCGTCCGGCTGTTTCGATATCCAGGTTAAAAAGTTTTTGGCCATCCACGATGGCAACACGCAACTCCTCAGGCTGAGTTGCGTTGATCAACATACGTTTCATATTGTGATATTCCCAGGGCGCGCTCTGTTCAAACAGTACCCAAGGATCTGTATTCACAGATCTACCGGAAAACTCCCAGTATCTTGATTCCCATTCGAATTCAGGACTGCTCACGAAGTTGAATTAGCGAAAATCGCCTGTTCAACATGGCAGCAGCTTTATAGCGCGCCGTTAATTATGTGCATCGTCAGCTTATTCAGCCCGATGCGTTCTTTTGTTATGCCGTTGGCAGGTACTCGATGTACTGATCGATCTATCTCACAAAGCTTGCGAGAGATCTGATCGCCTGGCAGTAACCAAACGACACACCACTAGGATGTGCGTTCTGTATTCAGTTTGCTCATAGCAGATTCAGATAGCCCTATTAGCTAATTGAACCGCTAACGCGGGATTATAGCTTTCTTAAGCAGGTGCAGCAAATATGATGTGTGTACAGGGTGTTACGCATTTTTCGAAGGCGTTAAAGTTGCCATCAATTGACCCACCAAAAGGGCATAAAAGTAGTTCTTTTCTATGAGTCAGGTGGTTGAAACTGGTATTATTGCCCCTATGTCACTACCAGAAAAAACCAGCAACGCCGTTCATATCCTCGCTATTGAGTCAGGCTATGAGGGCCAAAGAATCGATAATTTTTTGATTAATTATCTCAAAGGTGTACCCAAAAGTTTGGTTTACCGGATTTTGCGTAAAGGTGAGGTTCGCGTCAATAAGGGGCGTATTCAAGCAAGTTATCGACTTCAGGTGGGAGATCAAGTCAGAATCCCCCCGGTTCGCATGGCAGAAAAGGAGCCGCAGACAAGATTGGATGATCGCCTCCTGAACAGACTGGAAGCGGCGATACTCTTCGAAGACAAGCGGGTTATTGTCTTGAATAAGCCGTCCGGATTGGCAGTACATGGCGGCAGTGGGCTCAATTTTGGTGTTATCGAGGCTGTACGGCAGATGCGCCCGGATGAGCGTCAGCTGGAATTGGTTCACCGCCTGGACAGGGATACCTCAGGTTGCCTGTTGATTGCCAAAAAGCGCAGTGCATTGCGTTCTTTGCATGAACTGATGCGTACTGGAGGAATCGATAAGCGGTACCTGGCCCTCGTGAATGGGCATTGGCATCGCGATCGTATCGATGTGGACGTACCGCTATTGAAGAATACCCTTCAAGGGGGTGAGCGTGTGGTGGTGGTTGATCCACGAGGCAAGGAATCATTGACTCGATTCAGTGTCAGACAGCGCTATAGCCATTATATGTTGGTCGAGGCGCGACTCATGACAGGGCGAACCCACCAGATCAGGGTGCATGCGGCTCATCTGGATACCCCCATTTTAGGGGATGACAAGTATGGTGATGCTGAAGCCAACAAGCAGGCCAGATCTCTGGGGCTAAAGCGCCTGTTCTTACACGCAGAGACATTACGTTTTAGATGGCCAGATGAGAAACAGGATCAGCACTTCAAGGCTCCCCTGGAGCCCGAGTTAAACAAATTTTTATCCGCACTTAAATGAGTTGTGATCTGTAGTTAAGTGGTATCGAACAGATGAATCGTAATTTCAAACTCCTAGTATTTGATTGGGATGGCACTCTGATGGACTCAGAGGCGAGGATCGTCTCCTGTGTGCGGGCTGCGGCCAGGGATATGGAGATTTCTACCCCTACCGATGACCAGATACGCAATATTATCGGACTGGGGCTTAAAGAGGCCCTGGAGGTGCTCTTTCCTGGGACGAATAATCACTTTAAAGAGCAGTTCATCGATCATTATCGTCGTTATTTTCTCAATGAAGACAGCACGCCCTCGCTGCTTTTCCCCAGCGCTCTGGAAGTTCTGAATGCGCTGGCGGAACAGAACTATCTATTGGCAGTGGCGACGGGGAAGGGGCGTCCTGGATTAAATAAGGTACTGGATGAAACTGGCTTAAGGCCGCTGTTCCATTCAACACGGTGTGCGGATGAGACTTTTTCCAAGCCCCATCCTGAGATGTTGCTGCAAATTATGGAAGAACTGGGTGCTGAGCCCGAAGAGACCCTGATGATTGGGGATACCGAGTATGATCTGCAGATGGCCATTAATGCCAAAACACATGGGTTGGCGGTCAGTTATGGCGTGCATGAAGTAAAACGGCTTAATCAATTCAATCCGCTGGGCTGTCTGGACGATATAGCCGAATTGACTCCCTGGTTGGAAGCGTACAGTAGACCAATCTAACGTTTAAATTCAGAGTAAACACAAATGGATAACCTGGAACAGGAAAAAGTGAAGCGCAAGGATGGCTGGGAACGCGATCTTCTGGAGAAGCTTGCCAGCTCATCAATTATTGAGCAGCGACGGGCCCGTCGTTGGGGTATCTTCTTTAAATTGCTTACCTTCGCCTATCTGGTGACGCTGCTCGTGCTGTGGATTCCGGATATGATCCCGGATGCGGCCATCAAGGCCACCAAAGAACACACGGCAATCATAGAGATCAAGGGCGTCATTGCCGATGACAGTGAGGCCAGTGCTGACAATGTCATTACCGCATTACGCGCGGCCTATGAAGACAAGAAAACCAAAGGGGTGATTCTGCGCATTAACAGTCCGGGCGGAAGTGCCGTTCAGGCTGGCTATATCAATGATGAGATTCAACGCCTGAAGGCGAAGCATAAAGACATTCCCGTCTACGCGGTTGTAACCGATATGGCAGCATCTGGTGGTTATTACATTGCCGTGGCGGCGGATGAAATCTATGTGGATAAGGCGAGTATTGTTGGCTCAATCGGTGTGCTGATGAGTACGTTTGGCTTTGAAAAAGGCATGGAGAAGTTAGGTGTTGAGCGGCGGCTGCTTACCGCTGGTGATCACAAGGGTATTCTTGATCCCTTCTCTCCATTGAAAGAGGAAGAGAAGCAACACGTGCAAACCATGCTCGATCAAGTGCATCAACAGTTCATCAACGAAGTAAAAGAGGGGCGGGGCGATCGACTCAAACCTAACGAGAAGATTTTCAGCGGCCTGTTCTGGTCAGGTGAAGAGAGTATTAACCTCGGTCTGGCAGACGGACTGGGCAGTAGCAGTTATGTGGCACGCGAGTTAATTAAGGCGGAGACGCTGGTCGATTACACCCAGTCAGAAGATATCTTTGAACGATTCGCCAAGCGTATCGGTGCCGGAGCGGCCGCATTTGTATCGAGCCGTGTAGGTTTGGAAGTGGCACCCTCACTGCGGTAACTTGCTGGGACAAACTAATACCGCTACCGCAACGGAAGTGCCCGTCAGAAAAGCCTGCTCTTTGAGCGGGCTTTTTTTTCGACAGGATAAGCGGCAAAAATCAGCTAATTTTCGACGCTAGAGTGATTTACTGAGATCGCTATTGCTATATCTAAAATGGTCGATATATAATGTATCTATCAAAATAAATATAGGGAAAAGTAGATATGCAACCCGAGTCTTTGTTCAGAGCGCTCTCTGATACAACCCGATTGCGGTGTTTGGCGTTGCTTGTGGGTCATGCGGAGCTTTGTGTCTGCGAATTAACTCACGCGCTGGCACTTCCCCAACCGAAGATATCCCACCATCTGGGTACCTTGCGAAAAGCAGGGCTGGTCTGTGATCGAAAGGAAGGGTTATGGATCTATTACCGTATCAACCCAGACTTACCGCAATGGGTTACCTCCATTCTTAGTACAACCGTTGCAGGTGTGCAGGACTTTGATCCCTATATCAGTGATGCCACGGCACTTTCGAAAATGCCCAATCGCCCTGGTGTTGTCTGTAGTGCCTGACAATTTAAAAGCGTCATAACAAAATATTTTCAAAATGATCAACTACCAAATAACAGAGAAGGCCATAGTGAAATGAAAACGATCAAAATCCTTGGATCAGGCTGCAAGAATTGTGAGACAACCGCGAAACTGGTTTCGCAAGTGGCTGAGGAAGCCGGTGTATCCATAGCACTGGAAAAGGTGACAGATATTGCCGCGATTATGGGGTATGGCGTCATGTCGACACCGGGTGTCGTTATCGACGAAAAAGTGGTGCACACAGGCGGTGTTCCATCGCTTGAACAGATTCGCCAGTGGTTTTGATGGGTCGCTGATACTGCAACAGATAAAAGCAGGGGAGTGTTTCTAAGATGTCGGTAAAAGTAGGAATCAATGGGTTTGGCCGTATGGGTCGATTGGCATTGCGTGTCGGTTGGGAGATGCCTGAGATTGAGTTTATCCAGATTAATGAGATCGCTACAGATGCTGTCGGTTCAGCTCATCTACTCAAGTTTGATTCAGCGCATGGGACATGGCAGCAGGATGCTACCGCTGAAAACCAGCAGATACATATTAACGAGAAGCGCATTGATCACACATCCAATAACGCGATTGGTGATACGGACTGGTCTGGTTGTGACATTGTTATAGAGGCCACCGGTAAACATCATAAGAAGCCTGAGTCACTTGACACCTATTTCAAACAGGGTGTTAAGAAGGTCATCGTTGCGGCACCAACAGAAGGTGCACTGAATATCGTCTATGGCATCAATGATGATCAATACAATCCCGTTGAGCATCATTTGCTGACAGCGGCGTCCTGCACCACCAACTGCCTCGCACCCGTCGTCAAGGTGATGCATGAAAAGATTGGCATCCTGCATGGCTGCATGACCACGATCCATGACATCACCAATACCCAGACCATCATTGATAAGGGACATAAGGATCTTCGTCGAGCCCGTGCCTGTGGAACATCACTGATACCAACATCGACCGGTTCTGCCAAGGCAATTACCAAGATATTCCCTGAGCTCAAGGGTAAGCTCAACGGCCATGCGGTGCGTGTGCCTGTGCTCAACAGCTCACTGACAGACTTTGTTTTTGAAGCGGCCAGACCGGTGACGGTTGAAGAGGTTAATGGTTATTTCAAATCCGCAGCGGAAGGGGAGTTGAAAGGAATCCTGGGATATGAAGAGCGGCCATTGGTGTCGGTTGATTATGTCAATGACCCCCGCTCATCAATTGTCGATGCCCTCTCTACCATGGTCATCGATCAGACACAGGTAAAGATATATGCCTGGTATGACAGTGAATGGGGTTATGTGAACCGCTTGATGGACCTCGCACGTAAGGTTGCGTTGAGTCTCTAGCATGGAGCGCAATTTATACAACTACCTGATCGTCACAGGCGGTTACTGGGCCTTTACCATAACCGATGGCGCCATCCGTATGTTGGTGGTGCTCTATTTTCATCTACTGGGTTATTCGCCCTTTGAAGTGGCGATGCTGTTTCTGTTCTATGAGTTCTTCGGTGTTGTAACCAATCTGGTGGGTGGTTGGCTTGGTGCGCGCATCGGGCTTAATCTCACCATGAACATCGGGATGGGTTTGCAAGTAGTGGCCTTGGTGATGCTCACCGTGCCGGATGCATGGCTGAGTGTTGTCTATGTTATGGCTGCCCAGGCGTTGTCAGGTATCGCAAAAGATCTGAACAAGATGTCGGCCAAGGCATCAGTCAAGATCATTGCGGGTACTGCCGAAGGCTCACGACTATTCAGATGGGTTGCTCTACTCACCGGTTCCAAGAATGCGTTAAAGGGCGCTGGTTTTTTTGTCGGGGCGGCCCTGTTGGATTGGTTGGGGTTCAGGATGGCTTTAGGTGTTCTGGCCACTCTGCTGTTTATTGTTTTGCTGATAACTGTAACCTTGCTGCCGACTGCTGTAGGCAAACTACAATCCAAACCAAAATTTACACAGGTATTTTCTAAAGTAGCGGCCATTAACTGGTTATCAGCGGCACGTTTTTTTCTGTTTGGTTCCCGTGATGTCTGGTTTGTTGTTGGCTTGCCGGTTTTTCTGGTTGAAATGCTTGGATGGTCACCTACAAAGGTGGGGGCATTTCTGGCGTTATGGATTATCGGTTACGGCATTGTTCAGGCCAGTGCACCAATGCTGCTGCGTCGCACCCATCACGGACAGGGACCGGGTGGTGATACAGCGCGTTTCTGGGCCTTTTTATTGGCACTGTTTCCGGCGGGTATTGCACTGGCATTGCAACAGGCATGGTCCAGTGAACTGGTACTAATCATCGGCCTTATTCTCTTTGGTATCGTGTTTGCCATAAACTCGGCCGTACACTCCTATCTTATTCTGGCCTATTCCGATCATGATAAGGTCGCCATGAATGTCGGTTTCTATTACATGGCCAATGCGGGTGGCCGTTTAATGGGCACGGTACTCTCCGGGTTGATCTATCAGACGCAAGGTCTAATCGGTTGTCTCTGGTGGTCAACGGCCTTTGTAATCGCCGCCAGTCTGATCTCCATGGGTCTTCCAGTTATTCAGTCTCTACAAAACAAGTTATCTGCAGATGTTTGAAGCACTCGCAAATCTGATTGTTTATAACGGACTGAAGTTCTCACCAGAAACTCCGGTCGGTGCGGCGTTGCATTTCTTTGTCATGGATGTAACAAAAATCTTTTTCATGCTAGTGATCATCATCTATGTAATGGGACTGCTGCGGGCGATGATTTCACCGGAGCGGGTTCGGGAGTACATTCGCAATCGCCCTGACTGGCAGGCGCGGGGCATGGCCGTATCTCTTGGTGCCATGACACCGTTCTGTTCCTGTTCATCTGTCCCGCTCTTTATCGGTTTTGTTGAGGCGGGTATTCCACTGGGTGTGACTTTCTCTTTTTTGATTGCATCGCCCATGATCAATGAAGTCGCAGCCGTTATTTTAATAGGTGTGCTTGGATGGAAACTGGCACTGCTCTACATTGTGGCGGGACTTGTCGTCGCCTGGTTTGGTGGGCTTATCATGCAGCGGTTTAAACCCGAACGCTGGGTTGAGGCCTATGTGTGGAAGATCCAGATGGGCGAAGTTGCACTGCCGGAGCAGGATAAATCGCTCAAAGGCAGGCATCAGTATGCTGTTGCAGAAGTCAAAGAGATTGTTGGACGAATATGGAAATGGGTATTTATCGGTATCGGCATAGGTGCGCTGTTTCATGGTTTCATACCGGAAGCTTGGGTGGCAGAGCATTTAGCCTCAGGAAACTGGTATGACGTACCGACCGCTGTTGTTGTCGGTGTACCCCTCTATTCCAATGCAACAGGAA
>NZ_VMNH01000015.1 GCF_007625115.1 Sedimenticola selenatireducens
ATTCGCTGGTACAACGAAAAACGGATCAAAATCTCCCTTGGTTATCTCAGTCCCATCGAGTACCGTGAAGGCTTGGGGTTAGTGACGTAAATCTGTCCAAGAAATTAGCCGCATCCCCACCTAGCCCTATAATTTGCATCGAATATTGACCCACGTACAACTGATCCTGCAACGAGTTGAAGCAGGAGTATTCAGGAGTGATCGACGTGGCGTTATTAAGTGTAATCAGGCGATGGCATTACCGGGAAGGCATGCCAATTCGGGAGATAACCCGAAGAACAGGACTGTCTCGCAATACAGTCCGTAAATATTTAGCCAGTGGCGTGGTAGAACCTTGCTACCCCAACCGTAAAACCCCATCCAAGCTGGACGACTATGAACTGACGCTGACCAGTTGGCTGTTTCGTGAGTCGAGGCGCCATCGCAAGCAGCGAAAGACCGTTAAGCAGTTGCACAGTGATCTGGTGCAACTGGGATATACCGGCTCTTATGATCGGGTGGCATCGTTTGCCAGAGTCTGGCGACAGCAACAGCAGGAAGCCAAACGCACAGCGGCTAACAACACCTTTGTGCCGCTGAGTTTCGCCCCGGGCGAGGCTTTCCAGTTCGACTGGAGTGAAGACTACGCCATGATCAATGGCTCTAATACCAAGTTACAGGTAGCCCACTTCAAGCTCAGTAACAGCCGGGCCTTCTTTCTGCGTGCCTATCTACAGCAAAGCCATGAGATGCTATTTGATGCTCACTACCAAGCCTTCCAGGCTTTTGGTGGTGTACCGGAGCGCGGCATCTATGACAACATGAAAACCGCGGTGGATAAGGTCGGTCGTGGTAAACAGCGTACCGTCAACAGGCGTTTTACTGCAATGGTCAGTCATTATCTGTTCGAGGCAGAGTTCTGTAATCCAGCGGCTGGTTGGGAGAAAGGCCAGGTTGAGAAGAACGTCCGTGACGCCCGATATCAGATCTGGCAAGGTGCGCCGGCTTTTAAGTCGCTGGCAGAACTCAATGTCTGGCTCAAGCAGCGTTGCCTGGATTTGTGGAAGGAGCGACCACATCCAGAGGATAGAAGCCGAACTATCGGGGATTACTGGCAGGCAGAGCAACAACACCTGATGGCAGTGCCTGCGGCCTTTGATGGCTTTGTTGAGCTCAACAAGCGTGTCTCCTCGACCTGCCTGATCACATTTGATAACAACCGTTACAGTGTGCCCGCCAGTTTTGCCAATCGTCCAGTCAGTTTGCGCGTCTATTCTGATCGTCTGGTGGTTGTGGCAGAGGCGCATATGATTGCAGTACATGAGCGTGTCTTTAGCCGGGATCACAATGTCAGTGGCAAGACGATCTATGACTGGCGCCATTACCTGTCAGTGGTACAGCGCAAGCCTGGGGCTTTACGCAATGGTGCGCCTTTTAATGAACTGCCTGACTGCTACAGGCAATTGCAGGCGCGCTTGATAAAACACCCTGGTGGTGATCGTGAGATGGTTGATGTGCTGGCGCTGGTACTGCTGCACGATGAGCGCTTGGTTGAACAGGCTATTGTTGAGGCACTCCGGGTAGAACAGCCATCCAAGCAGCATGTGCTCAACTGTCTGAGTAGGCTCAGTGATACCCCTAGACCCAAGCCATCCTTACCACCCCCTGCACTAAAACTGGTGACAGAACCTGTTGCAGATACCCATCGCTATGACAGACTGCGCAGGAGCAAGCCATGAACACCGACGCCATGATCAGTACCTTAAAATCCCTCAAGCTGTTCGGCATGGCCGATACCATCACCAACATGGCTGAACAGGCCTCTCCTGTTTACCAGCAAGCTGTACCGATACTGGAAACGTTGCTCAAAGCCGAAGTCGCCGAGCGAGATGTCCGTTCAATAAACGGGGATGCGGCTAATTTCTTGGACAGATTTACGTCACTAACCCCAAGCCTTCACGGTACTCGATGGGACTGAGATAACCAAGGGAGATTTTGATCCGTTTTTCGTTGTACCAGCGAATG
>NZ_VMNH01000025.1 GCF_007625115.1 Sedimenticola selenatireducens
CTGGTCGGCGTGGTCAGTGAGACCGACATCCTCGACTTCTTCCTCGATATCATGGGCTGTGGGTTGGAGAAGACCACCCGCATCGCGGTCAGCCTGCCCAACAAGGCCCGCGCCCTCGCAGGACTCCTGCACAAGATCAACGATGCCGGCGGCTATATCGCCACCGTCGTCTCTCCCGTCTCCCATATGGATAGCCCACAACGCGTTGCGATCGTGCGCTATATTGCGGATGAACCAAAGGCACTGGATGAGCATCTTCAAGAGATCGGTTATGAACTGATCACTGAGGTTTTAGCAAAACCCTGAGCGTACAACCTGACATAGCCTCTACAGAGGCTATGTCATCCACTGTGACTCCGTGTTAACAGGCTGATAGAATCACCCGATTCCAAATCAGCTGATAACAGAGAAACAGTGGCCAACAACCCTTTTCAAAGACAACTCAAATCCATCCTGGACGGTTTCCGCAAGGAACCACCCAGTCGAACCCCTTCGCTGGTCGCCACCCTGTTTGGTGATGTGGTGGAATCCCATGACCGGGAGATCTGGCTTGGCAGTATTACCGCCCTGCTCGAACCACTTGGAGTCAATGAAAGATTAGTGCGGACAGCAGTTTACCGGTTGGCGAAGGATAACTTTGTTGAAAGCACCAAGATTGGGCGCAAGAGTTACTACCGGCTCACCGAAAAAGCACGCCGCAATGTCGGTCAATATGATCAACTGATCTACTACCCATCAAACAAGCATTGGGATGGTGACTGGACACTGGTATTTACAGGCACCCAAGGGATCAACGCCAAGCAGCGGGCCAAGCTAAGAAAAGAGCTCACCTGGCTGGGGTATGGCATCATCGCACCCAATGCCTATGGTCACCCCACCGCACCGATCAGCCCAACCCAGGCAATTCTCGATCGTGTTGGTGTAACCAACCAGGTCGTGGTCCTGCGTGCCCATAATTATGATCCGATGTACGGACTAGGGACAAAGGGTATGGTGCGTCAGTGTTTCAAGCTGAGTGATCTGGAAAAAAAGTACGCCGCATTTATCAAGCATTATCGATCGCTGGCAAAGGCGCTGCAGAACACCAAACAGGTCGAAAATGAAGATCCAGAACACTGTTTCATGCTGCGAATCATGCTGATTCACCACTATCGACGTATCCTCCTGCTCGATCCAAAATTACCCGCTGAGTTGCTGCCTGACAACTGGTTGGGTCAGCAGGCGCAGGATCTCTGTGCTGCAATCTATCGGCCTCTGGAGGCGATCTCCGAAAAGCACATCCTGGCCTTGTGTGAAAACCAGGCTGGCCCATTCAGGCAGACATCTCCCCGTTTCAGAGAACGCTTTACGGCTTGGTAAAGAAACCTCAGCCTGAAACGGCAAGAGTTGGCGCAAAAGAAGGGGTCAGAGTCAGGCCATGTGAGCGAGTCAAAAAATGTCACTAGATAAGTAGACGGCCTGACTCTGACCCCTGTGATATGCGCAGTGAAATGGCAACCCTCTGAAACAAGCAGCCGCCAGGCAATTACATCAGTCGATTCGCTGCCGGTGTTTCCGGCAACTGCTGTTCAAAAAAGCCCTCTGTATGAATCAAGGATTCCTTGGCTCCGAGCTGTTTAACTGCTGCTATACAGGCATCGACAAACTCCGGACTGCCTGCTGCATAGATACTGTGTTGGGAGAGATCAGGGAACATCTCTGGAAGGACTGCGGGTATCCGGCCGGTTAAACCTTCGCCCTCTTCCTGGGTCAGCGTGCGGACAAACTTGAAATTTCTGTGCTTGGCCTGCCACAAGGCAAGCCGACCTGAATCATACAGATCAGCATGGGTCGGCGCCGAGAAAATGACGGTTACCGGTTGACGATAACCCCTGCTCAACGCCGCCTCTGCGAGCGCCATAATGGGTGCCAATCCAGTCCCTGCCGCAAGACAGAGCACGGGAGTTGCAGCCGCAGGGTCGCCGATAAAGGTCCCGTAAGGCCCGGACAGTTTGATGCGATCGCCCACCTTCAGATGATCATGTACCCAGCAACTGATCCCGCCATTCTCTACACGCGCAATCTGCAAGGTGATCTCACCATCTGGCCGAGAGGCATTTGCAATTGAGTAGGCACGCGCCGGCATCTTGCCTTCGGGGTGATTAAGCTGCACATACTGACCCGGCCAGTAGCGTAGCGGTTTACCGACCGGACGCAGTCTCAACTCAACAATTCTATGGGTGCGCTCAATACGCTCGATCACTACAAAGGAGACATTTTCCCGAGGCGGGAACAGCTTGGGCTGAGCATCCTCGGTTCCCCACTCTATCTCCAGCAAATCCGACAATGGCTTGGCCATGCACATCAGACCAAAACCCTGCTCCCGTTCTTCCTGGGCCAGCGCCATATCCAATACCATGCCTTGGTCAAACTCGCCCTCCCTGACCTTGATCTTGCATTCACCGCAAGCGCCAGCACGGCAATTATTCGGCAGAGCATAACCCGCCTTCTCCAACGCGGAAAGAACGGTCTGTCCCTGCTCGCAGTCAACTTCATGGCCAGAGGGGTATAAACGGATTTTCTTCATAAGCGGACCATCTAATAAAAACCGGGAGGTTTAATCCTCCCGGTAATAAGGAAAGGCTTAGAATATCGGAATGATCTCTTCCAGATCAACGTCCAGAACCTCTTGCCCGGTAATACCCACTTCAGGGATAGCGGGGAAAGGAATGTCGTAGCGATCCAGCACACCTTTCAGGTTCAACATGGCATTACGCCAGTTCTCCAATTTTGCCTCTGCTGTTGGAATACCGAACCCGGCATTGCGGGCGATCTCCTCCGCTTCACGTTGTGTGGCAATGAAGTCATCGGGCAAATCCCAGAACTCCATAGGAGGCTCATACAGAACCGCTGAGAGAAACAGGTAGCCCGCTCGAATCTGCTTGGTGATAACAGACTTGTTTTCATCTTGCAGGCCCGGGTAATCACGCTCCATCAACGCCATGCAGATCGCCATGTGACGCCCTTCATCACGACCGATATTTTTAAATGCCTCCTGGAATACCTCTTCTTCACAGCCCTTCGCCATCTGGTGGAAAATGGTTGCAGCCGCAATTTCACCCATCAGGAAGGAGCTGAACAGAACAGCCAGACTGTACTTGGGCACGGCCTTTTTGTAGCCATTCCAGTAACGACCACCGTTAAAATAGAGCCACTTGGCATTACGTTGCAGCTTTTTACCCAGCTCCGTTTTGGGGGTATAGGTCAGTGCATCGGGATGATCCAGCAGTTTAGTGATTGCGAGACCACACATCTGCTCGTGGTTCTGCTCATCTCGAACGACAGAGAAGAAACAGCGACGAACGGGGTCCTCTTCATGATCTTCATAGGTTTTGATCAACGCTTCCGCAAACACCGGGGGAGCAGAGGCATCAAAAACTGACAGCAGGGTCCACCAGTAAGCGATTGACTCACGCTCTTCCCAGCTGTACTGGTCAGGATCGAAGGTGTCCCACGAAAGTTTTTCCGGATCCCAGGTCTCGCGTTGCGCCGCTTCCCACACCTCTTGCATCTTGGTGGTTTTGCGCACCCAGCTCAGGGGATAGATATTGGGCTGTGGCGTCTCGGGTGGAAACTCCATCTTGCCTGCAAACCATTCTCTCTCACTCATCGTTCTCGCTCCTCAACTCTATTCTGTAGCCACACAGTAAAACCCTATCTGGGTAGACAATCTCGATGCGACATCGTGCGCATGAGTAGACCATACCAATCTCTTCATTATGATACAATATATTTTTGAAATTAATTTATTTTGTATCGCTTTAGATTGCTCAGCATATAGCTCAAACGGCTGATTTCTTGGCTACCAGGGTCAACACATCATAGGTTGCCACCAGATCACCATGCTGGTTCTTCACTTGGCAGTCCCAGCGCACTTCACCGTACTCCTCATTCACCCGGGGAACTTTCTGCTTACAGGTAAAGGTCACCTGAATCGAATCTCCAGGATTAAGTGGTGTGAGGAAGCGCAAATTCTCAAGGCCATAATTAGCCAGAACAGGCCCGGGTGCCGGATCCACGAACAGACCCGCAGCGGCAGAGACAATGAAATAACCATGCGCTACCCGCCCTTCAAAGAAGGGGTTAGCCTTAGCCGCCTCTTCATCCATGTGAGCATAGAACTTATCCCCACTGAACTCGGCAAAATGCTCGATATCGTCAAGGGTGATAACCCTGGTATCAGAGATAATGCCCTCACCAATCCGCAGCTCTTCAATAGTTTTACGGAAGGGGTGGACCGTATCTTCAATTCGGCGCGCACCGGGAATCCATTTATCCGTCACAGCAGAGAGCGTGGAAGGCGAACCCTGAAGCGCAACACACTGCATATAGTGTAGTACACCGCGGATACCACCCATCTCCTGACCACCACCGGCACGCCCTGGTCCGCCATGAATCAGGTAAGGCAGGGGCGAGCCATGCCCGGTAGACTCTTTTGCACAATCCCGGTTGGCAATCAGTAGTCGACCGTGCCAGGCACCCAGTCCCATCACCATCGCCTTGGCGAATTCGTCATCATAGGTAAAGATTGAGCTGACCAGGCTGCCCTGCCCCATTCGACTGATCTGCACGGCCTCAGCAACATCACCATAGGGCACTACCGTACTGACAGGGCCAAAGGCCTCGATTTTGTGTACTTCCGGACTGGTCAGGGGCTGGTCACAATAGAGCAGGATTGGTTTCAAAAAGGCACCGCCATCTGAGGCAGACGAAGCGGGATCACCATAGACGATGTCACAGGAGTTGGTGAGCTCGCCCACCCGATCACGTACCTCGGCACATTGATCACTGCTGGCAAGGGCACCCATGGTGACCCCTTCATCATCGGGATTACCGACGATGACCCTGTCGAGTCTGACCTTCAGTGCATCAATCACCGCATGTGCCAGATGACGCGGCACGATGGCACGGCGAATGGCGGTACATTTCTGCCCGCACTTCACTGTCATCTCTCTTACAACCTCTTTTATATAGAGATCAAACTCTTCAGTTCCGGGTTCTGCATCAAGCCCAAGGATAGAGGAGTTGAGTGAATCGGCCTCCATGGTAAAGCGAACGGAATTATTGATAATCGCCGGGTGCTGGCGCAACATCAGGCCGGTCGAGGCAGAGCCGGTAAAGGTTACGGCATCCTGACAGGTCACATGATCCAGCAGATCACCCACACTGCCACTGATCAGCTGCAGAGAACCTTCAGGCAGAATCCCCGACTCGATGATCCGCTGCACCATCAATTCAGTCAGATAGGCCGTCTGGCTGGCGGGCTTGATAATAGAGGGAACACCAGCAATAAAGGTGGGCGCCAACTTCTCCAACATCCCCCAACAAGGGAAGTTAAAGGCATTGATATGGATCGCCACACCTTCCAAGGGCAAATAGACATGCTGACCGACAAAGGTTCCCTTGCGTGACAGGATCTCGGGATTCCCATCAATATAGATCTGTCCGTTGGGCAATTCACGACGTCCTTTGCTGGAGTAGGCAAACAGGGTTCCAGTACCACCCTCTATATCAATCCATGAGTCTGAACGGGTCGCACCTGTTGCCTTGGAGAGTTCATAGAACTCCTCCTTGCGTTCCTGCAGATAGAGCCCAAGCTCCTTCAGCTTGATCGCACGCTGATGAAAACTCAGCGCCCGCAAGGCGGGACCACCGACTTCACGGCCATATTTCAACATGGCGGCATAATCGATTCCCTTACTGCTGATCTCAGCGACCGGCTCTCCGGTAATCGCACTTTTCAGCACAACCCCTTTACCTTCACCCTCTATCCAGGCACCGCAGGCATAACTCTTTAAACGCATCTTCAAACTCCTCAAACCCACCAGGGGTCCGCATTCGATCTATTGATGTTTTTAACTCGCCACGAATTAAACCGCTGTTGCCACCACCCTCTATGGATAAAGGCGCTATGATCAAGGAACGGTTTAATCCAAGCACAAACTCCTGTGCCGGATAGTAGCCCGTAATCTAATACGATACAATTTTTTGTGTTTTAATTTTTTTTCTGTAGCATTTTATGATCAACCTGTGATACAACATATCTCAAGATTGGAGAGGCACACCCTGCAAATTGACGCGGCCTTAATTAGCAACCTAATACCTTAAAAATAATCAGGCTGTTTGCCGTCTTAAACGACAGTGAGGAGAAGAGATGACAGGCTATTCAGACATTGTAGTGGATTCCCCAAAAAGCGGCGTTCAGCACATCAGACTGAATCGCCCGGAGGCACACAATGCACTGCGCACTGCATTACTCGGTGAGCTGGCCAATGCGCTGTCCGTAGCCGAGCAAGATGACCAGGTCCGTGTAGTGGTAATAACAGGATCAGAAAAAGTCTTCGCTGCGGGCGCTGATATTAAAGAGATGGCTGATCTGAATCCTGTTGGGATCTGGAAAGATAAACGCCCACAGCATTGGAACAGTATCAAGGCATTCTCAAAGCCTGTGATAGCCGCCGTTAACGGCTACTGCCTGGGTGGTGGTATGGAACTGGCAATGAGCGCCGACATCATTATTGCCAGTGAGGATGCCCAGTTTGGACAGCCCGAAATCAACCTGGGCATTATTCCCGGAGCTGGCGGCACCCAACGACTGATCCGCTCAGTGGGCAAGGCCCTGGCCATGAAACTGATCCTGAGCGGAGAGTTCATCAAGGCGAGAGAGGCCCTATACGCAGGGTTGGTCGCCGAAGTCACCCAACCAGAACTCACCCTCAAAAGAGCCACGACACTCGCCAAAACCATTGCCAGTAAATCGCCGATCGCCGTACGTGTGGCGAAAGAGGCGATCCTTGCCGCCTATGAAACACCACTCAGCCAAGGACTAGAACTGGAGCGTAAGGCGTTTCTTTTTCTCGCTGCTACTGAAGATCGTCAGGAGGGCATCCAGGCCTTCATGGAAAAACGCCCCCCACAATTCAAAGGTCTATAAAGAGAACATCATGAGCTACAACAATATCCTATTCCAGGTAGAGAGTGGCATCGCCACATTGACCTTAAACCGACCTGACAGCCTGAATAGCTTTACATCAGAGATGCACAGCGAAATCCGTCAGGCACTGAAACAAGTAAAACAGGACGCTACCATTCGCTGCCTGCTACTCACCGGTGCTGGTCGTGGTTTTTGTGCCGGACAGGATCTGAATGACCGTGCAGTGGCGCCCGGTGAGGCGATGCCGGACCTGAGTCAATCGATCAAGCAGAACTATAACCCGCTGGTACGTGCACTCATGACCCTGGACAAGCCGGTGATCTGTGCCGTCAATGGCGTGGCGGCGGGGGCCGGAGCCAATATCGCATTGGCCTGCGACATCGTCTTGGCTGCACGCTCAGCCAATTTTATCCAGGGTTTTTCCAAGATCGGCTTGATACCTGATTCTGGTGGCACCTGGACCCTGCCTCGATTGGCAGGCCGTGCACGCGCCATGGGCATGGCCATGCTCAGTGGCAAACTCTCGGCGGAACAGGCCGAACAATGGGGGTTGATCTGGCAGGCGGTGGATGATGAAAAGCTGCTGGATGAGGCCAACAGCCTCGCCGCCCATCTGGCAACCCAGCCGACTAAAGGCTTGGCACTCACCAAACGGGCCATCAATGCAGCAGGCGGTAACAGTCTGGATCAACAACTCGATCTGGAATGCGACCTGCAATACATCGCCGGCTGCAGCCACGATTACCGCGAGGGCGTCAACGCCTTCGTTGGCAAACGCAAACCGGAATTCAAAGGGGAGTAACGACCCATGACGGCCTTGAGCACACACCAGACCATCGCTGTCATTGGCGCCGGCACCATGGGCGCAGGCATTGCCCAGATTGCAGCCGCAGCCGGGCATCCGACCCTGCTTTTCGACCTCAATCCGGAAGCAATTGAGCATGGCATTGCCCAGGTCGATAACGGCCTGAAGAAGCAGGTCAGTCGAGGCAAGATGACGGAGAACGAGCGAACCGCACTGCTCGCTCATATTACCCCCGCCACAAAACTGGAAGAGTTAACCGAAGCCAGCCTGGTGATAGAGGCGATCCTCGAAGATCTGGAAGTTAAACAAAACCTGTTTGCCCAGCTCGAGTCCATTTGCGGTGAACAGACAATTCTCGCAACCAATACCTCGTCTCTCTCGGTGACCGCCATTGCCGCCAACTTGGCACGGCCCGGAAATTTGGTCGGCATGCACTTTTTTAATCCCGCACCCGTAATGAAACTGGTGGAAGTGGTTTCTGGGGTTACTACCCACCGACGTGTTGCAGAAACCATCTTTGATACAGCCACCAACTGGGGAAAGCATCCCGTCTTCGCCAAATCAACACCCGGATTTATTGTCAATCGCGTAGCCCGACCCTTCTACGCGGAAGGTATGCGTCTACTTGAAGAAGGGGCTGCTGACGTCACCACCCTCGATGGCATTATTCGCGAAGCCGGAGGCTTCCGCATGGGCCCATTCGAGTTGATGGATCTGATTGGCCACGATGTGAACTACGCGGTGACCAGTACTGTTTACGCAGGCTTTTACTATGACCAACGCTTCCTCCCTTCACTGATTCAGAAAGAGCTCGTGGATGGCGGTCTCTACGGCCGAAAAAGTGGCCAGGGGTTTTACGATTACCGAGAAGGCGCAGCCAAAGCAACAATGGTCAACGCGCCCACAGCAGATGCTCCCAAATCTATTGAGATAGCCGGTGACTTGGGTATTGCAGAACCGCTGATCGATTTATGGCAGCAGGCCGGTATCAAAATAATCCGCAATCAGGGTGAGGGTTGGATCCAGTCAGGAAAAACCCGGATTGCTTTGACCGATGGACGCAGTGCAACCCGCCGTGCCGCTGATGACAACCTGCCGAACACCGTGCTGTTTGATCTGGCACTCGACTTTGCTGAGACACCCCGTATAGCCCTGGCTGCGGGTGATAATGCGTCACAGGAAGCCATCAAACTGGCCACCGGGTTATTCCAAAAACTGGGCAAGAATGTCACTGTCATTGCTGACATTCCCGGCATGGTGGTCATGCGTACAGTCTGTACGATTGCCAACGAGGCGGCTGATACCGTTTTTCAACAAGTGTGTGATGTAGCTGGTGCCGACACCGCAATGCGCAGTGGCGTGAACTACCCGCAAGGCCCATTGGCCTGGGCTGATGAGATTGGCTTACCCCATGTTCTGACGGTCCTGGAAAACCTGCTACAGGCCTATGGCCTGGACCGATACAGAGTATCCCAGCTACTGAGAAGAAAGGTCGAAGGCGGCAACCGTTTCTACGCCTGATAACGCGACATCAGTAAACAAATACGCGAATCCATACGAGACAATGAAAATGAACGATGCCTATATTTTTGATGCCATACGCACCCCTATTGGCCGATTTGGTGGAGCGCTATCGAGTGTACGCGCAGACGATCTCGGTGCGATACCACTCCGGGCGCTCATGGCCCGCAATCCGGATATGGATTGGTCGCAAGTGGATGATGTCATTTTCGGCTGCGCCAACCAAGCCGGTGAAGACAACCGCAATGTGGCGCGGATGTCTGCGTTATTGGCCGGACTACCGATAGAAGTACCCGGTACTACGGTAAACCGACTCTGCGGCTCAGGGATGGATGCCATCAGCATGGCGGCCCGTGCGATTAAAACAGGCGAAGCAAATTTCATGATTGCCGGGGGCGTGGAGTCCATGTCCCGTGCACCTTTTGTGATGCCAAAGGCCGACAGCGCGTTTTCACGCAGAGCCGAGATCCATGACACTACAATCGGCTGGCGCTTTGTTAACAAGCTGATGAAGCAGCAGTACGGTATCGACTCGATGCCGGAAACGGCAGAGAACGTTGCCGAGCAGTTCAACATCTCCCGTGAAGATCAAGATGCCTTTGCTGTGCGCAGTCAACAGCGAACGGGCGTTGCTCAAGCCAATGGCCGACTGGCGCAGGAAATCGTATCCGTCACCATTCCTCAACGCAAAGGGGAAGATTTGATTATTTCTGCGGATGAACATCCCCGCCCCGATACCAAGCTGGAAAAACTGGCCAGTCTTGCTGCCCCATTCAGAGACGGCGGCTCTGTTACTGCAGGCAATGCCTCTGGCGTTAATGACGGGGCTTGTGCCCTATTACTCGGGTCACAAGAGGCCGGCAAACGCTACGGCCTGACACCCAAGGCACGCGTAATTGCTGCCACAGCCGTTGGTGTTGAACCACGCATTATGGGTTTTGGCCCAGCACCTGCGACCCGCAAACTACTCAAGATGACCGACCTAACCCTTGAGCAGATGGATGTCATCGAGCTCAATGAAGCGTTTGCCGCTCAGGGTCTGGCAGTGATGCGTGACCTGGGACTGGCCGACGATGCCGCGCATGTCAATCCAAACGGAGGGGCCATCGCACTCGGTCATCCTTTAGGCATGAGTGGCGCACGCCTGGTCACTACAGCCATGTACCAGCTACATCAAACCGGGGGACGTTTTGCCCTCTGTACCATGTGTATCGGCGTTGGCCAGGGCATCGCCATGATCATCGAACGGGTATAAATCGAACATCAAACAACCTGACTGGGCAAAATAAAATAATCACAACGCCCCATGACAAACCAGTGAAAGAAGAGAGAGGAGCAGGATAGATGAGCCACCCACGGGCCGAATTAGACCCCATAGAAAAAGCCAGCATTGATGAGTTGCGTACTTTGCAGTTGGAACGCATGCAGTGGTCGCTCAATCATGCTTACAACAACTCTCCTTTCTATAGGGCAAGGTTTGATGAGGCAGGCGTCCATCCAGATGATCTAAAAAGCCTGGCCGATCTGGGTAAGTTCCCCTTCACCAACAAGCAAGACTTACGCGACAACTATCCGTTCAAAATGTTCGCTGTACCCAAGCAGCAAGTGGTTCGGGTGCACGCCTCCAGCGGTACCACGGGGAAAGCCACTGTAGTCGGTTACACCCAAAACGATATCGACACTTGGGCCAATGCGGTAGCCCGCTCTATCCGAGCCGGTGGTGGCCGACCCGGCGATACCTGCCACATCTCCTATGGTTATGGCCTGTTCACCGGGGGCTTGGGTGCGCATTACGGCGCGGAACGCCTCGGCTGTACGGTCATCCCTATGTCGGGTGGCCAAACCGAAAAACAGGTCCAGCTGATTGCCGACTTTGAACCCCGCATCATCATGGTGACACCCTCCTACTTCCTTAACATCATTGATGAGATGGAGCGCCAGGGGCTTAATCCAAAGAAGAGTTCACTGGAAATCGGTATCTTCGGCGCCGAACCCTGGACTAATGCCATGCGCCTAGAGATGGAAGAACGCGTGGGTATCGATGCCGTAGATATCTATGGTCTGTCGGAAGTGATCGGCCCTGGTGTAGCTCAAGAGTGTATCGAATCCAAAGACGGACTCACCATCTGGGAAGATCTGTTCTATCCCGAGATCATCGACCCGGTAACGGGCGAGGTAGTTGCCGACGGAGAGCCAGGCGAACTGGTCTTCACGTCACTGACGAAAGAAGCCTTACCAATGATCCGTTATCGGACCCGCGATCTCACCCGTCTGTTGCCTGGATCAGTCCGCACCATGCGTCGCATGGACAAGATTACCGGACGTTCCGATGACATGATGATCATCCGTGGCGTTAATGTTTTCCCTACCCAGATTGAAGAGATCATCCTGACCATGCCCCAGCTATCGCCACATTATCAGCTGGAGCTATACCGGGAGGGTCACCTCGACAAATTGAAGGTTTTTGTTGAGCAGAAAGAGCATATAGGTCTGGACAGCAACCAGCAGGAAGCACTCGCCAACACCCTCTGGCATAAAATCAAATCCTATGTAGGCATCAGTACTCAGGTAATGCTTTGCAAGCCTGGGCAGGTTGATCGCTCGCAAGGAAAGGCGCAACGCGTAATTGATAAAAGACCCAAAAGTTAAATACGTTTTATAACCGTTGCAGGCCATGTATCTGCAACCTAGTCACACTGTAAACAGTGAAATTGAGGAGAGCGTAATAATGAAACTAAAAAAAGCAGCATCGGCCCTGGCGATCAGCGGAGTCCTGGCATTAGGCGCAGGCCAAGCGGTATCGGCGGAGACGATCAAGGTCGGTACCTTCCTGGCGGTGACCGGAGGTGCCTCGTTCCTGGGTGATCCGGA
>NZ_VMNH01000019.1 GCF_007625115.1 Sedimenticola selenatireducens
CAGGATCAGATCTCACTGTTCTACTGGTTGCGTGAGATTGCCGGTGTGATGTTCCTGATCGGTCTGGTGGTCTATATCGCCAGCTTCTTTATCGGTCAGGATGAGCCAGAGGCCGTCGCCTCTGAGTTTAAGTAACATCCTGGGGGCTTAACGCTCCACTCTAAAGGCCGGCTCTTTGAGCCGGCCTTTTTTATGTCCAGGGAGGGACGTATACCGCGAAGCACAGGGATGTGCGGGAGCGGTATATGCCAGGGAGAGACGTATGCCTCGGACGACTCCAGGGATGGAGGAGGTAGAGCGAAGCAGGAGGCCAGAGCCGAAGCACAGGGATGTGCGGGAGCAAATTGCCAAGGGATGGACGTTACTGGTAAAGAACAACAAGTATTGGCATCACCGAACATAACGCGAACAAGAAAAAAATAGCCAGCCTAATTTAATCGAGTGTTTTATTGATCCATGTCAACAACAATATGCAAGGCAAAAAAAGTGGATGGACAAGTCGTTTACAACCTGTTCTAAATACATCCAGATACAGTAAGAGCCAATATAACTTACTGTATTTATGGATTATTTTTCTATGCGGCATTAATATCACATAGTTCAGATAATCATTAATAACTAATTAATTGGTAGTGTGTTCACTGAATGCCCTTGAATAATCATTTGGAAATACCTCTCTTTGACCAAGGTCAAAGATCTTTCCATCTGTTTATTGGATCTTAGCGACTCGGGAATATATACACCGTCGCGGAGATTGATTCCGTGTTCACTCATATCAATAGCTATTGATGGGGAATTACTAGATGAAAAAAACCAACTTCAGTCTTTCTGCTATCGGAATGGCCGTCGGCCTCGCAGCATCAGGCGTAGCAGTAAACGTCAGCGCCGCAGAACCTACCCTCTCTGAAGCAGACTTTGAGAGCGCCAAGAACACCTACTTCCAACGTTGCGCTGGCTGTCACGGCACACTGCGTAAAGGTGCGACGGGTAAAAACCTAGAGCCAAAGAATACCGCAAAACTAGGCCAGGAACGTCTTGAGAAGATCATCACCTTCGGTACAGAAGGCGGCATGAACAACTTCGACGACATCATGTCCAAAGAAGATATCAAGCGCATGGCAACCTATATCCAGATGGAGCCACCCGTTCCACCTGAGATGAGTCTAGCGCTTATGAAAGAGCGTTGGACGACCTTTGTTGAACCAAAAGACTACCCAACCAAGCCTATGCATGGTCGTAACTGGGAGAACTTCTTCCTGGTAATCGAGCGCGATGTGGGTAAGGTTGCTGTTATTGATGGCGACACCAAGGAAGTGGTAGCCCACATTCCTACCGGTTATGCCGTACACGTACTGAAGGCCGCTGAACATCACAAAACACTGAAAGCCAAAGACGCTGGTCGTTTCTGGTACACCCAGGGTCGTGATGGCAAACTGACCAAGATCGACTTGTGGGCAATGCCTGACAAGATGAAGGTTGCTGAAGTACAGATCGCCTATGATGCACGTGACGTTGCCGTATCCGGTGATGGCAAGTACGTTGTTGGCGGCGGCTACTGGCCACCACATTTCGTTATTGCAGACGCTGAGACCATGGAGCCGCTGAAAGTGGTTTCTGCTCGCGGCGTGAATGTTGATGGTGATTACGTTAACGAGTCTCGTGTTGCGGCTATTTACGACACACCTAACCACCCCAGCTGGCTGGTCTCCATGAAGGAACTGGGTCAGATGTGGCAGGTTGACTACAGCGACATCGCTAACCTGAAAATCACCAAAATGGATACCGCCAAGTTCCTGCATGACGGTTTCTTTGATCCCACAGGTCGTTACTTCCAGATTGCTGCAAACGCCTCTAACAAGATGGTTGTAGTTGACACCGACACCCAGAAACTGGAAGCACTGATCGATACCGACAAGCTCCCACATCCTGGTCCAGGTGCTAACTGGATTGATCCCAAGTGTGGTCCTGTTGGCGGCACCACCCATCTGGGCGTAGGCAAAGTCACCGTTTGGGGCAATGACCCAATCGGTCACAAAGATCAAGCCTGGAAGATCTGCTACGAAGTAGAGACCGACGGTGCGGGCGTATTCATTCGCACACATCCAAAGAGCGACTACTTCTGGGCTGATCAGACCAAGCACCCAGAACCCGAAGTTCAGCAGTCTATTCAGGTCATCTCCAAGGAGACCCGTGAGATTGTCAAGACCATCCGTCTGACTGACAAGAAAGGCTATGCAGCTGTTCACATGGAGTTCAATGCAGATGGTACTGAAGTCTGGGCTTCTGTCTGGAACCGTGCTGACAGCTTGAAGGCTAATGGTGAGATCATTATCTTCGATGCCAAAACACTCGAAGAGAAAGGTCGCGTCAAAGGTCTCTTTGGACCTACCGGTAAGTTCAACGTCCACAACCGCATCAATCACGTAACCTGATTGCGGATGTAGATATGAGCTAGACCAAAAGCGGGTATGGAGTATTTCCATGCCCGCTTTTTTTAATAAGTTTTCTATTTTCTCATTTGTACCTAAGGAAATTAAAAGATGGCGGTTCAGGAATCAAAAAAACCGGGCTTGATGTCTCGCCGGCTTATCCTTGGCACTACGATAGCGGGTGCTCTACTGTTTTTTATTGGTGGCATTATATTCTGGGGTGGTTTTAACACCGCCATGGAAGCCACTAACAACCTCAATTTCTGTATCAGCTGTCATGAAATGGAGGAGAATGTGTATGAGGAGTATAAACCGACCATCCACTACTCCAACAGGACTGGTGTACGCGCTACCTGCCCGGACTGTCACGTACCTGACCCCTGGGTACATAAGATGGTGCGTAAGATCCAGGCCAGCAACGAGATCTTCCACAAGATCATGGGTACGGTAGATACCCCAGAAAAATTCGATGAACATCGCCTGACCATGGCCAAGCGAGTCTGGAATACGATGAAGAGCACAGACTCCAGAGAGTGCCGAAACTGCCATAATTTCGAATCCATGAATCCTGAATTCCAGCGTCCACGTGCCCGCAAACAGCATATGAACGCCTTTGAGACAGGCCAAACCTGTATCGATTGTCATAAGGGTATCGCACATAAAGATGTCCGCGGCCACCTGAGTGACGAAGAACTAGAAAAGCTTGAGGCCCCTGACCCCAGCTTTATCCGCCCAGTACCTGAAATGTTCAAGGTAGGACTGGAACGGGTAGAGGCCAAGGAAGCCGCCGCAGCTGAAGAAGAGAAGGCGGCTAAAGAGAAAGAGCGGGAAGCTAAGATTGCCGCCAAACAGGCAGAACAAGCCCGTATTGATGCGGCCGTTGCTGCCGCCCTAGCCGGCAAGAGTGCGGCCACCACGGGTAAATCTGGTGCCCCGCTTGCTGCAGCAGGGATGGGCATCGACTGGAGCGACGTTCCCAGTCGTAAGATCACTCTGTTTTATCCCGGAGAGACCTCCATGGAGTGGGTCATGACCGGTAAGGATCATGGCGGTGCGCGCCCCTTCATCAATGGCGGTGATCGTTGTATCACCTGTCATGACAAAGAGACCGCTGATATGGGCCAAAAGATGGTCTCTGGTGACAAGGCAGAGTCCACACCCATTCCTGGAAAACGTGGCAGCATCCCTGTGAATGTCCAAGCTGCGCACAACGGGGACAACCTCTTCCTGCGCTTTGAGTGGGAAGATGGTGAACACACCCCCGCACCCTTTGTGGATGGTGGCAAGATGGACCCCGCCAATCCCATGAAACTGGCCATCATGCTGGGAACGGATGACGTTGAGTTCGCTGATCGTGCAGGCTGTTGGCAGACTTGCCACCATGATGCCCGCTCCATGCCCGACACCCCTGCCGCCGATGCAGTAGCAGGCAGTGAAGCAGCTAAGACGCTGGATCTGAAAAACGGTGTCACCAAATACCTTCAGGAGAGTCGTAGTAAGATTGAAATCAAAGGCAAACGCGGTAAGAAACGCGGCGGCTGGGATCAACTTAAGAGTGGCGATGAGGTTGCTGCTGCACTTAAAGCCAACCAGTTCATGGATGTCCTGCGCTACAAATCTGGCAAGGGTGAAACCGAAGATGGTTATATCCTGGACCAGCGTTATATGCAGGGCGGGCAGGGCTTTGAGGTGAACGCACGCAAAGAAGGTGGTAACTGGGTTGTTGAGATGAAGCGAAAGCTAAAGTCTGATAAACCGGGCGACACCATCATTGAAGCCGGTAAACTCTATAACTTCGGCTTCGCCATTCATGATGATTACACGGATGCACGCTTCCACCATGTCAGCCTGGGTTACAAGCTCGGCCTGGATAGTGATACGGCGGAAGTGAATGCCGTTAAGCGTGAAGCCAAAGCCACTGCCGCTTCTGTAGCCAATGCTGCGCCCAAGGCAGCGGCTGCCGCAGGCGGTGCCATCAAGGCCGATTGGAGCAAGGCCGGAAGCCGAGAAATCACCCTTTTCTATCCAGGCGAAACCTCCATGGAGTGGGTCATGACCGGAAAAGATCACGGTGGCGCCCGTCCGTTACTGAATGGCGGCGACCGCTGTGTCACCTGTCATGACAAAGAGACGGCCGATATGGGCAAGAAGATGGTCTCGGGCGACAAGGCAGAGTCCACTCCCATCCCTGGTAAACGGGCCAGTATCCCCGTCAATGTAGAATCAACCCATGATGGAGAAAATCTCTTCCTGCGCTTCAGTTGGCCCACAGGCGACCATGCGCCAGTGCCATTTGTTGACGGTGGCAAGATGGATCCAGAGAACCCCATGAAACTGGCCCTGATGCTGTCAACCGACGATGTCGAATTTGCCGATCGTGCCGGTTGCTGGCAGACCTGTCATCATGATGCCAACACCATGCCGGATACACCTGATGCAGCGACGGCGACTGGCAGTGATGCGGCAAAAATGCTCGAACTGAAATCAGGCGTGACCAAATACCTGAAAGAGAGCCGCAGCAAAGTTGAGATCAAAGGTAAACGCGGCAAAAAGCGTGGCGGTTGGGATCAGTTGAAGAGTGCTGACGAAATAGCTGCCGCGCTGAAAGCCAATCAGTTCATGGATCTGCTGCGCGTCAAAGCCGGTAAGGGAGAGACTGAAGACGGTTATATCCTAGATCAGCGCTACATGACCGGTGGCCAAGGCTTTGAGGCCAGCACAACCCAAGAAGGGGGTAACTGGGTTGTCACGCTGAAACGCAAACTGAAATCTGACACGGCGGGTGATATCAGCCTGGATACCGGTAAAGTCTACAACTTTGGCTTCGCTATCCATGATGACTTCAGTAGCGCACGTTTCCATCACGTCAGTCTCGGCTATAAACTGGGATTTGATGCGGATGGTGTAGAGATTAATGCGGTTAAACAGTAACAACTGATTTTAACCATTTAAATAAAATAATACTAAAGGCAGTACCCTTCGACGCGATACTCTTCGGAGTATCGCGTTTTTTATTGTTTTAAAGAAACATATCCACAGTAATCCCTGATTATATCAATTTTACTTTTCGCGGTATCCTTACCCAATATCTAAGAGTACATACTCTGTCACACCCGACATTTATGATATCTGAAGGAGAGCAGTATGCATTCAGCTATAGACCGTCTGATAAAAAAAGGAACCTATCTTTTATTCGTCTCGCTATTATGGGTATCCCATTCCGTGATCGCCGGAGGCAATCCTGCGAGTGAGGTTGAAATCCTCAAATTTCAATTCATCCCGCAAGAAATCACCATCAAGGCCGGCACCACTGTTCGCTGGACTAACAAAGAGAAGCGCCAGTATCACAGTGTCTGGTTCGAACAGGCGGGTGACCCCGAACCCCAATATTTTTTTCCCGGTGAAACTTTTGAGCGAACTTTCGACCAGCCCGGAGTTTACCCCTATCGCTGTGGCCCTCATCCCAAAATGACCGGCACCGTTGTGGTTGAGTAATCGCCCATTTGAAAGGGATCAGAACTCCCATATGGGTCTGAGTCAAATTTGCTGGAGATTATCGTATGATAATACCTCGTTTCCTTGATCAAATTTGACTCGACCCTTCTCTTTACAGACCACCCAGAATCATGACCAAAAACATCGCCATCACCATAAGTCATTGAATTAACAACTTTTGATATTTGACGGAGGTCAATGCCCATAATTGTTTAATCCTGCTACATTGCCAACCTATACTGCAGGATCGTCCTACAGAGTGGAGTCTACTTTTAATACCTGAGTTGAGACCTTGAGTGTCTGGATGAAAAAGAACATCGCTCTCATTACTGCGCTACTGATTGCAACAGGTATTTGCACAGTAAATGCTGCAGAGATACACCCTCAGCGGCAGGCGGAACTGCTGTACCTACTCAAGCATGACTGTGGCTCCTGCCATGGCATGCGCCTTGAAGGTGGCCTAGGTCCCGCGCTGACGGCAAAGCGTCTGGCTCCTTATGGTATTGAATTTCTCGCTTTGACTATTGTTCAGGGTCGTCCTGGCACACCCATGCCACCCTGGCGTCCGTTTATTACCGATCCCGAGGCCTATTGGCTGGCAGGTCAACTCAAACAGGGTGTTAATCAATGAGATTCCTGCGCTATCTTCTCATGGCCTCCGCGTTCTACTCTGCACAGGCCTCCGCTGAGTGTTTAACCCGGGGAACGGGTGACATGGGCATCATTATTGAGCGCGCTGCCGGCAGCGTCCAGGTGGTGGATCGCAGCACCCATCAGGCACTGTTCAGAGTAGAAGGGCTCGGCGATCTCTCCCACGCATCAGCGGTCTATTCACGGGATGAGCGCTATGCTTATGTCTTTGGACGTGATGGTGGGCTGACCAAAGTTGATATCCTCTGCGGTAAAATTACTCACCGCGTGGTACAGGGTGGTAACAGTATCGGTGGTGCCATCTCCCAGGATGGATCATTGATCGCAGTCTCCAACTATGAACCGGGTGGTGTGAAGATTTTCTCTTCACAAGACCTCACTCTGGTAGCCGACATACCAGCCACCGCTGTCAACAGTGAAAAAAGAGCCAAGACCGTCGGCTTGGTGGATGCCCCCGATCAACGCTTCGTCTTCAGTCTCTACGATACCGGTGAGACCTGGGTGGTCGATATGACCGATCCTGCCAAACCTCAGATACAGAAAAATCTGAATGTCGGAAAGCTGCCTTATGACGGCCTCATTACCCGAGATGGGCGTTATTACATTGCCGGTCTCTTCGGACAGGATGGACTGGCGCTGCTGGATCTCTGGCATCCGGAAAAGGGAACCCGGCTCATTTTGCAAGACTATGGCAAGGGCGAACAGAAACTCCCAGTCTACAAAATGCCTCACCTGGAAGGCTGGGCAATGGCTGGCAATCGCGCCTTCTTGCCCGGTGTCGGACATCATCAGGTATTGGTTGTCGAACGGGGTGACTGGAACCCGGTTGGTAAGATCTCGGTTCATGGACAACCCGTATTCGTCATGGCCCGTCCTGACGGCCGCCAGATCTGGGTAAATTTTGCCTTCCCTGACAACGACACTATTCAAGTGATCGACACAGAGAGCTTGAAAGTGATCAAGACGCTGAAACCAGGCAAAGGCGCCCTGCATATGGAATTCGCCCCTCGCGGCGAGGAGGTCTGGATCTCTATTCGAGACAAGGATGAAATCCAAGTGTACGATACCCGAAGTCTGGAGTTGATACATAGCCTACCGGTAGACAAGCCAAGCGGTATCTTTTTTACCTCGCGTGCGCATACCACAGGACTCTAATATGGCTACCCCAGCAATCATTATAGAACAGGCCCTCAAAGAGACCCCGCAGCCGCATCGCACAAGGGAAAAAATCACATTGAATGACCTGGAAAAAAGATTACTGAACGAATACCAGAAAGGCTTACCGCTAACCCCGACACCGTTTGCAGACATAGCGGCAAAACTGGGCACCAGCGAAGCATTGGTGCTGAAGATCATCGACCGGCTTCAAGCGTTAGGTGTAATCAGCCGGGTTGGCCCCGTGTTTAAACCCAAGCGGGTGGGCGCCAGCACTTTGGCTGCCATGGCTATCCCCGAGGAGAAGTTAGAAAAGGTGGCTGGCATGATCAGCGCCTATGCAGAAGTGAATCATAACTACGAGCGTGAAGACAATTACAATCTCTGGTTTGTAGTTACTGCACCCAACCAACAGCGGCTGGATGCAGTTCTAGAGGAGATGGAGCAGCAGACCGGCTACAAAATTCTCTACTTGCCCTTGGAAAAACAGTTTCATATTGATCTGGGATTTCCACTATGGTGCTGAGTGATCAAGACTATCGACTGATTGCAGAAATTCAGGGTGGCCTTCCACTAACCAGTCACCCTTATGCTGAGATCGGCAGACGCATTGGCCTTGATGAAAAGAGTGTCATCGAACGCATTGATGCCATGCAATCAAGTGGCGTCATCAAACGACTAGGGATCGTCGTTCGTCACCATGAACTCGGTTACACCGCCAATGCCATGGTGGTATGGGATGTTCCCGATCACCGGATCGATGAAGTAGGTGAAAAACTCGGCGCCCTTGACTGCATAACGCTCTGTTATCAACGCCCGAGAAGGCTTCCTGACTGGCCCTACAACCTATTCTGTATGATTCATGGCCAAGAACGTGAAAAGGTGCTTGCTTACATCGATAAGCTGGTAAACAGTGAGGGTCTGGATGACATACCTCACAAAGTACTTTTCAGCGGCCGGCGCTTTAAACAGCGCGGAGCGCGGTATCAATGAGTTTGGATCTGGATGAGATAGACCGCGCGATCTTGAACAACTACCAAGGTGGTTTCCCGATTTGCGAACGCCCCTATCTCGCGGTCGCAGAGAAACTCGGTATCAGCGAATCAGAATTGATCGAACGTCTGCAAAGCATGTTGGAGAAAAAGCAGCTCTCCCGCTTCGGTCCCATGTATCACGCCGAGCGACTGGGCGGCGGACTCAGCCTCTGTGCCATGCATATCCCTGAAGCCGAGTATGAACGGGTCAACGAGCAGGTAAACGCGTTCCCGGAAGTCGCCCATAATTACGCCAGAGATCACACCTTTAACATGTGGTTTGTTTTAGCAACAGAAACACCCGAGCGGATTTCGACGGTCTTGAAAGAGATTGAACAGACTACTGGATTCAAGGTCTACAATATGCCGAAGAAAAAGGAGTTTTTCATAGGTCTGAAATTTGAAGTCTGATTAATGACTATTTTCCTATAATTGTATTTCAAGCCATGACTGAAACAGACGACATCATCCTGGATGAACTGGATCGCAAGATCATCGTAGCAACACAATCCGGTCTTCCGTTGGTCTCAGAGCCCTATGCCGTTATCGCCTCCCAGGTCAACAGCAGCACCGACGAGGTAATGAGAAGAACTGAGCGCATGCTCGCAGCAGGAATCATCCGGCGCATCGGTGCCGTACCTAACCATTACACCCTCGGATTCAAAGGCAACGGTATGACAGTCTGGGATATCCCGGATGAAAAAGTTACCGAGTGCGGCGAAAAGATCGGCGCACTGGATTTTGTCAGCCATGCTTATGAAAGACCAAGGCACCAACCGCAGTGGAACTACAATCTGTTTGCAATGGTTCACGGTAAAGATCGTGAAGAAGTAGAACAAAAGGTGCAACTGATCGCCGACATGCTCGGCGAAGACAATCGCGGGCATGAAATTCTCTATAGCTCCCGCATACTCAAGAAGACGGGGCTGCGCCTCGCTTCAACCAAATAGGTTTCAGATACTCATGTTTCGCATATCTCAATTCATGCAAGAGGTTCTTGATCCCAAACCATTGGGGCCAAAACGCAATCCCCCTGGCCCAGTAGTGATCTGGAACCTTATCCGCCGCTGCAACCTCACCTGCAAACACTGCTACGCTATCTCGGCAGACAAAGACTTTCCCAATGAGCTGAATACCCAACAGGTATTCGGGGTGATGGATGATTTGAAACAGTTTCGGGTACCCGTGCTGATACTCTCAGGCGGGGAACCCCTGATGCGGCCCGACATCTTTGAGATTGCCCATCGCGCCAAGGACATGGGCTTCTATACGGCACTCTCAACCAACGGAACCCTGATTAACGAATCCAACATTGACGAGATTGCTGATGTCGGTTTTGATTATCTCGGCATCAGTATCGACGGCATCGAAGCGACCCATGATAAGTTCCGCCGTAAAGAGGGTTCTTATAAGGCATCGATGCACGGTCTGAGGCTTTGCCGGGATAAAAACATCAAGGTGGGCCTGCGCTTTACCATGACGCAGGATAACGCTGAAGAACTGCCACAACTACTGGACCTGATGGATCAGGAACGCATCGATAAATTCTACTTTTCCCACTTGAATTATGCCGGCCGAGGTAACAAGAACCGTAAAACCGATGTCTTTTTGCAGACCACCCGCTGGGCAATGGAGCTGCTCTTTGAGCGCGCGCTCGCCGATGTAAAAGCAGGACGTCACACCGAATTCGTGACAGGTAACAATGACGCTGATGGTGTATTCCTACTGCACTGGGTTGAGAAACACTTCCCTGAACAAGCCGAACATATCCGGGCAAAGCTGAGTCAGTGGGGGGGGAACAGTTCAGGGGTCAATATCTCTAATATCGATAATCAGGGCAATGTCCATCCTGACACGATGTGGTGGCACTACAATCTCGGCAATGTCAAAGAGCGCCCCTTTTCCGAAATCTGGCAAGACACCTCAGACCCGATCATGGCCGGACTTAAAGCCTCTCCACGCCAGGTTGGCGGACGCTGTGGTGAGTGCGCCTACTTTGACATCTGTGGAGGTAACACCCGGGTGCGGGCACTGCAACTCACCAACGATGCCTGGGCGGAAGATCCTGCCTGCTATCTTAGTGACGAAGAGATTGGACTCGTTCACCCGATTGCTGCTGAACAATGAAACAAATACTCACCTCCTTGTTATTGCTCTGTGCCAGCAGCGCCACGGTTATCGCAGAACCTACGCAGACCGAAGAACTCTACAAACAACATTGCGCTGAGTGCCATGGTGTTGATCGATTAGGCTTAATGGGCCCCGCCCTGCTGCCGCAAAACCTGAAGCGACTACGTCAGCAAAGTGCCTTTTCTGTGATACAGAATGGACGCGCGGCCACCCAGATGCCTGCATTCAAAGATAAGCTAATGCCAGACCAGATACAGGGGCTGGTGGATCTGGTCTATACCCCGCTCAAAGAGATCCCCGCTTGGGGCATGAAAGAGATAAAGGCCAGCCAGCTGGTCTATCATGCGCCTGGCACACTGCCTGATAAACCGGTCTTCGATGCCGAGATTGACAATCTATTCATGGTGGTTGAACTGGGTGATCATCATGCCACCCTGCTTAATGGTGACACCTTCGAACCGATACATCGCCTGCCGACTCGCTTTGCCTTGCACGGCGGCCCCAAATGGGCCGAGGGCGGACGCTATATCTATTTTGCCTCACGGGATGGATGGATCAGCAAGTTCGATGCATTCAATCTAAAGTATGTGGCAGAGGTTAGAGCTGGGATCAATACCCGTAATCTTGCCGTTTCCCACGATGGCCGCTATGTCATTGCCGCCAATTACCTGCCACACACGCTAACGGTATTGGACGCACGCGATCTGAGTCCGCTCAAAGTGATCGAGGCGAAAGACGAAAACGGCAACAGTTCACGTGTCAGTGCCGTGTATACGGCAGACCCACGAAACAGCTTCGTTGCGGCCATGAAAGATATTCCCGAAGTGTGGGAGATCAGTTATCTCGATGAACCCCCAGCCGGTTTTTCTGGCTGGGTACATGACTATAACAAGGTGTCTGGCGATGCCCACAAAGAGGAACCCTTCGCTGTCCGCCGCATACAGATCAAGGATTACCTGGATGACTTCTTCATGACCCAGGAGTATGACCGCATTATCGGCACAACTCGCAACGGTCAAGGCCAGGTTGTCGATCTGGATCTGAGGCGTTCCGTGGCCAATGTTACCCTACCGGGCATGCCCCATCTCAGCTCGGGCATTACCTGGAACTATCAGGGAAAAACAGTGCTTGCCACGCCCAATATTAAAGAGGGACAAGTGACAATCATCAACACTAAAACCTGGGAGATCATCAAACAGATCAAAACAGAAGGCCCGGGGTTCTTCATGCGCAGTCATGAAAAGAGTCCCTACGCCTGGGTGGATGTATTCTTTGGTCCCAACAAAGACCTGATGCACGTCATAGACAAACAGACCTTAGAGATCGTCAAGACACTGAAGCCAGCACCTGGCAAAACATCTGCCCACGTTGAATTTACCCAAGATGGCAAGTATGCGCTGGTCAGTATCTGGGATGATGATGGGGCCTTGGTTGTTTATGATGCCAATACCTTTGAAGAGGTGAAACGGCTGCCGATGAAAAAGCCATCAGGCAAGTACAATGTCCACAACAAGCTGACCCGTTCCGCGGGGACCAGCCACTGATTCATTGGCAATACGTGCGCTATGAGCGAATCACAAGTCAACTGTCTTTATTGCGGAAAGAAGATAGCCAGCGACACAGCAGAGTGTCCGCATTGCGGTGCCGTATCGCATTTTCAAGCACGAGGGTATCGCTCTGGTGCCAGGCTCAAGTTTATAATTTTCTGTATTGGAGTAGCCGTGTTTAGTCTTTTCTTTGCTTTCTGGTTACCCCGTTGATCACGCTGACAGAAGTGACTGATAAAATGCAGTGGGCGAAATTTTTGCTAAAAAGATCATCAATCTCAACTTCCAAACCTACTACTCTCAACATTGACTGAAGAAGATAGTCCATGCCTTTTCAAACGAAATTCTATTGCCATCAACTGCTCATCATCCTGCTCCTGTCAATCGGGCCTGCCACGGGAGGGGAAAACAACCACTTTAAACTGATTGCGGTTGAGGACGGCGATACCATTAAGGTTCAGGTAGGTACAGAGGAAAAACGTCTGCAGCTTTCGGGCATTGACGCGCCAGAGGATGTCGTCAATCCGAAACTCAGCAAAGATATCGCCCGTACCGGCCTGTCAAATGAGGCCCTTCTTGAGCTGGGAAAGGCTGCGACAGAGCATTTGATGCAATTAATCTCACCCGGAGAGAACCTACGAATAGAGGGTGACCTTAATAGTAGTGACAAATATGGCCGGATTCCTATCCAGGTCTACAAAGAGAGCGACCCCTCGCTCAATGAGCAGATGGTTACAGACGGGTATGCCGTTGTTCTAGGTAGGGCCGTACTACCGGAGGCCGTTAAGTCACAACTCGTTAAAAGCCAGCAGCAAGCACAGGCCGAGCAAAAGGGACTCTGGGGAACGCACCCTGCCCATACCCTGCTCTGGAGCGGGCAAGCACCTGCCCACTAGTCAATATTTCATCTTACTTTCAGTTGTTCGCGCATATCATAGAGTGACCGATGAACAGCATGACAGCGGGCACAGGCATAGACCGCCGCACTGCCGAGTGATCGCCCAACCAGCTTGTGGTCCCCCTGATGCAATCCCTTCTCCAGATCAGCCAAGGCCTCCTGCGTTAATTTTCCCAGATAGCGCTCCTTGGGTGGTGCATCCTTGTGACAAGTGGCACAAACACCGCCCAAATCATCAAGCCCCTCATTCAACAGGGCCAATGCGTTCAAGGCCTGGGCATTATGGGCATCATCAGAGGCTATCTTTATCCGATTGATCAGTGTCGAAAGCTCCTGCATCAACTCCTGAGAAGTCTGGGTTTCACCACTTTTGCGTTTTACCTTAATGCCACTAAAATCAGGAGCCCGATAAATCAGCGCCACCGTGGCTCGATACTCTCTATGACAAGCACTACAGCCCTGGCCAATCTTTTTCAGAGCAGCCGCCACCTGCAGACCATCACCCTGCTGTACGCCAACCTGAAGCCGATCAAGCCATTCGTAGTCAAGCTCATCTTTCCATTCGGGAACCATATCCGCGATCGAACGATAGTGTTTGGCAAAACGTTCGGCCCACTTTTCCATAAGCGGTTGATCGCCTGATGCAGCGTATTCTGTCACCGCCTGCATTTCCCGACGTAGGTTGAACATAGTATGCAGCCATACCTGACGATCATTCTGCGGCTTATACCACTTAGCCAGACTTTCCGGTGGTAATGCTACCCACTTCTCTGCCGCACTGGCCATACCGGTAAAAAGCAACCACCCAAAAACAAAATAGAATCCCACTTTTCTCAACATACGTATCCCGATTTCGATCAAATCTAGCCTAGGGCTACTATACCCTATTCATTTGCGACAGGATGTTACAGGCGCTCTGAACTCAAACAAGGTCATTTACTTTACAAAAATAGTCGGACATTTGGCCTACTTGATTAAGGTCAATGCCCCAGCATCACGCTTTGTTTTCTAATCTGCCTGCTTATTCGCACCGCATAGGAGTTACCCTAATGGCCCAGGCCTTCACAAAAACTATGGCGCGGAACATCTTTTATGGTGGCACCGCGTTTTTCTTCCTCCTTTTCCTGGCACTGACCTTTGATTCTGTTGGCCAACTTCCCAATCGCG
>NZ_VMNH01000016.1 GCF_007625115.1 Sedimenticola selenatireducens
CCTACCAGTGAACAGAAGCGATTTTCAAACGAGCGAGTCATATCCAGCCAAGCCTTGGGTTCAAGGTTTAACCGATCCAGTATGGGAGGCAGGGATGAAGGAATAGCGCCGCGTTTATCCTCCCGCATAATACGGCCAGTCCAATCAACCAGTTCAAGATAATCTTCAAGTCGAAAGGGCAGGCCCTTGGGCATGGGCTCACGGGGATAACCGACAAAAGGCTGAAGTTCTGTCGGTTGGATAGATCGGATGTTCTTTTGTGCTGCGGTCTTGCTACGGGCAGATCGAATACGGCGTTGGATGGAGGTGTACTCTGATGATTCGGGTGTCTCTGTCATACCGGCTCGAATAGGATTCAAGTCCACATAGGCCATACAGGCCGCCAGGGCCGCTTCATCCAGTAAGGCCTGGCACTTGAATCGCCCTTCCCAGAACCGCCCGGTACAGCCGTCTTCCTCATTGGCCTGTCGAGCAATGGTCTCATTAAGACAACGCATAAACCAACTGACCGATTGAAGACGTTCACGCCAGCACGCGACGAGTTCATCTATCAGAAACAACTCAGACTTACTCAGTTGTTCATCGTTCAAAAAGCGCTGACTTAACAGTGTGCCGTTGAATAGTGCATGCCAGCGTTGAATGACATCCCGCTGTGACCAGTTGGCCGCTCGATCTGTGTCGATATGTAGGACCACATGGGTGTGATTATGCATTACCGCATAGGCGCAGATATCAATGGCAAAAGCGCGAGGAAGCATTAATAACCGCTCTTCAATCCAGCCTCGGCGGTGTTCGTAGGAACGCCCAGTCAGTTGGTCTATTCCACAGAGAAATGCGCGTCGAACACAGCGTGAGACACAGTGATAATAGGTCGTGGAATCAAGACTGACGAGGGCTTTTCTGGGTTTGGGCATGCTCATTCCTTGAGTTATATGTTCCCTGTACGTTCTCTATTATGACATGTCAGATCGCTTAGTCAATAGGTGGGTGTCCAGGTTCTTGTTTGGTGTCCAGGTTCTTGCTTTAGGTGGGTGTCCAGGTTCTTTTGGGTGGGTGTCCAGGTTCTTCCACATAGGTGGGTGTCCAGGTTCTTTCTCATTGGTGGGTGTCCAGGTTCTTTCCTTTTATTTATTGCAGCCAACTCCAGAACTGACTCTTCTGTTAAACAACTGGCATTCTAATTTTTCAGTAAAAGGCGGAGTGGTCCTCTCCTTAAAAAAAACCTTTGCTTCCTCGAATGCGACATCCTTACCCTTTCTATCTACTACGTATCTTAAATACTCATAAATCAATCTGCCATCGAGGTTAGTGGCCTCTATAGAAGTCCTTATCTCACGGAGAGCATTATCAAGGCTCTTTGCCTGCTCTATACATAGAGCCCAACCCAAAATATAGTACCTATACTTTGTATGAATTCTATTCGCTCGTAAAGAATAGTATCTCGCATAACTTGGATTCGCCTTATCACAAAAACCAAGAGAATTGTACGCAATACCTAGCATCAAATATAAAACTTCGTCATCAGCTCCTAATAACAATGCTTTTTCAATATACTCTATTGATTTCCTATACAATTCCTCTTCTAAATCTGAGCCTGCATCTACCGTTGAAGACTTTCCAATCAAAGCAAAACCCATATACTTCATAACATCTTTGTTATCTGAGTATTCCGCAATTAATGGCTTCAAGACATCAAGTGCAACATCATACTTTGATATCGATAGATAGTAACTAATCTCATCCAGATCAAACGCAAGCGAGGAAGTCTTTGCTGCAGCCCCCCCCATATAACAAGATATTATCAATAGTCCAATTATTAGTAATTTCGATCTTGCCAAATTCATAACTCACCATATAAAAACCCTAACCATCAATTATTAATCATAGACCGAGCAACTTCTTCGGATACCACTTTATGCCTATAGTAGTCAATAGGTGGGTGTCCAGGTTCTTTCTCCAGGTTCTTTCTTTCAGGTTCTTTTGTTTTTCCAGCTAAACTAAAAGAGGGTACAGTACATTAATTTAATGGCAGGTGCTTTTATGTCAGTAGATAAAACTTCCAGTAAGCTTGATGCGGTTGTTGCGGAGGCTCGGCGCAATCGAGATGAACGTGATAAGGGGTATCGTGAGCGGGCATTGAAGATGTATCCCTGGGTTTGCGGTCGCTGTGCCCGTGAGTTTACTCGGGAAAATCTGCGTGAGCTGACCGTCCATCATCGAGATCACAATCACGATAATAATCCACTTGATGGGAGTAACTGGGAGCTGCTCTGTCTCTACTGTCACGATAATGAGCACTCACGTTATATCGACTCGGATTATGGTTCTGCAGCCGGTGAGTCAAAACAACAAGGCGCGACACATAATCCGTTTGCTGATTTGGCTGCATTGATAAAGGATAAGGGCTAGTCTTCGATACATCCATCTGCTCAGGTATCTTCAGTTGAAGATTTCGCTATGCAGTATTTATTTTTGAGTAGGCAGTGTCGTCTTTTCAGAATTTACCTACATTATAAGTGCCCTTTCTTTCATTTTTTTAATCGTCTTATACGGCATGCTGTGAGCACAAAAAGATGCATCACTGTTCGGCGAGTTGTACCTGGTTCCGCCCAGACTCTTTAGCGACATAGAGTGACTTGTCGGCCTCGTCCAGTAGCTTTCCACTTACGTCCTGCGTGTTGGCATTTTTTTCGTAACGCATCGGAGCCACTCCGATGGAGACAGTCATTGAGACACTTTCTCCGCCATGAATAGCGATGGGTTTGTCTTCAATGCGTTGGCGAATACGCTCAGCCAGATTGCAGGCTTCAATGGCGTCAGTTTGCGGTAATAGTAAGGCAAACTCTTCGCCGCCATAACGGGTAGCGATATCGGAGGCACGCAGACACTCTTTGACGCGAAGTGCGATCTCTCGTAGAACGCTGTCGCCGGCACCGTGCCCATGAGTGTCGTTTATGCGTTTGAAGTGGTCGGCGTCGATGAACAGGCAACTCAGGGCATGCTGGTAACGCAGTGCACGGGTGACCTCTTCTTCAAGACGGCTTTCGAGGTAGCGTCTGTTGTGCAGCCCTGTCAATGCGTCTGTGAGACCGGCGACAACCAAGTGTTCACGGTTGGCGGTATTTTCCAGGCAGATGGCGCTAATGGTGGCAAGGCGATTAAGAAAATCACTGGCATGGTGTCGAGTAAACCGGTTGGGATCATGACTGCCCAGCCCAATAAGACCCACCAGTTTGCTGCGCCGTAGCATGGGAAGTATAGCGATGCTCTTGAGCAAGGTGCCATCGGGAAACAGAAGGGCGTGGTCCTGGTTTGTAAAGGGACCAAGCCAGGGGCTTTTATAGCGAGCTAATTTGGGTGAGAAGTGTTCTATTTGATCTATAAAGCGGATATCAGGCAGGCTTTCGGGCTCGATCCCGGAGTGCAGCAAGAGGTGGCGCAGTTCATGGTCGGGATCATGTAACACCAGCTTAATATTCGGCAGATCAAAGGATGACTTCATGCCATCGATCAGGCAACTGAGGAGTTCTGGTAGGGTCTCGGTGGCCAGTAAGGTCAGTTCGCGATCGTGGAAACGCTTTAGCACCACTTCGTTGTGACTGGCCTCACGCGTCAGCGCCTTCAGCTGCTGTTTCAGCTGACGGTTAATGAATGCCAGGTCACTAGAGGAAGGGTTGCTCGTTGTATTGGGCATAAGGGTGATTGTTGGCCATCCAGGGTTGGGCTTGTGTGTTTCCATCTACATAATACCCGGAGTCACAGTTTCTTCCAGTTACAGTTGTGACAATAGTATAGACAGGAGATTCAAGGATGAGTTTTACACGGGGGCGGGAATGCCCTGCTGGTTACTATTTGAAGCGGACAATTGCGCATTTGATCACACTTTCCCTGCTGACACTGTTCCCTTTGGCCGGGACTTCAGCAGTGTATCGATGCCCAGATGCAGAGGGTGCTGTGCTGTTTCAGCAACTGCCCTGCTCCGAAGGCAGTGAGATTAAGCTGGATATAGGTGCTACGGAATGGGTGAATGCACCTGCGTCGTCATCGCCTCGCAGTAAAAAAAGTAAGTCCAAGAAAAAGCGTGATACTGCTACTACTCAGAGAAAGCTGGCCCAGGCTCATAAAAAGCAAGAACAGGCATGTTGGAAGGCGCGGCAACGCATTGAGAAGATAGAGTGGGATCTCCGCAAAGGCTATAAGCCATCACGCGGAGAGCGCTTGCGGCAACAGCGGCGTCAGCAAGAAGATTACCTGCGGCAATTCTGTCGCTAATGCTTCACCCGGTTTCACGATGCAATTTCTCCCGTGCCAGAAACAGGGCCAGTTGTGAGCGTGCTTCTGTGAAGTCGTCCTGTGCCAGGAGTTGATCAAATTGGTCGAGCTTCCAGGGGATCACTTCGATCGGTTCTGGTTCGTCCCCCTCCAGCCGCTGGGGATAGAGCGCCTTGGCCAGGACAATGTGGGTAGTGTGGTAGATATAACCAGGGGCTACGCTGACAGATGAGAGCAGTTCCAGGTGATGTGCGCTGTAACCAATCTCTTCCTGCATTTCTCGCTTTGCGGCGGTGATGGCGTCCTCGCCCGGTTCGATATGGCCTTTGGGGAAGGCCAGTTCATAGCGATTGACGCCAGCAGCATACTCACGAATCAGGAGGAGGGTGTCATCATCCAGCAAGGGTACGATGAGGACCGCTCCCTCTTCAGAGCCGACGACACGCTGGTAAGTGCGCTGTTGGCCGTTGGAGAACTCCAGGTCAATCTCTTCAATATGAAAAACGCCGGTCTCATTGAGAGTTCGACGGGCATGGATGTGAGGTGGTTTGGGCATGCGGGTTTCTTCTGTTGCCATCGGGTTAGGTTCCACTGTAACTTTAACCCATGATTGACTGGAACCAAATTGATACGATTTTATTGGATATGGACGGTACCCTGTTGGACCTCCATTTTGACAATTATTTCTGGCTGGAGCATGTGCCGCGCCGTTTTGCGGAGCGACAAGGCTGTTCACTTGAACAGGCGAAGGATGAACTGGCTACGCGCTATCGCAGTGTTGAAGGGACATTGGAGTGGTACTGTGTTGACCACTGGAGCCGAGAGCTCGGGTTGGATATTGCGCTACTGAAGGCAGAAGTGGATCACCTGATAGCCGTGCATCCCCATGTGATCAATTTTCTCGATGCAGTCAGGTCATTGGATAAGCGGGTGGCGCTGGTCACCAATGCCCATCAAAAGGCGCTGGGGCTAAAAATGGAGCGCACCAAATTGCATGGCTATTTTGATGCGGTTATCTGTTCTCATGATTTGGGTTTGCCCAAGGAAGATCGTGATTTCTGGGATAAATTGCAGCAGGTTGAACCGTTTGAAAAACAGCGCACACTGTTTGTCGATGACAGTCAGTCAGTGCTGGAATCAGCGCGAGAGTATGGCATGGGTTATTTGGTGCGTGTGCTCTATCCCGATACCAAGGGGCCGGTGCGTGAGCCGGGTGGTTTTGAAGCCATCCATGACTTTTCTGAGATAATTCCCTAGCGTGTAACACCTACCCAGCATTTATCTACCCCAGGTCTTGAAACGCTTCTTGCAGTAGCTGAGGAGTTCTGCATAGTTGCGAAAGTGTAGTTCAAAGCCCTCTTCAGCAGGGGCATCGTATTCACACCAATCATTATCATAGTCGCGGCATATTTGGGGTCGCTCGTGATAAATGGCGCAGGCGCCACCTGGTTGCAGATGTTCACAGTTACCAATGAACATCAGATACCAGTCGCCTTCGTCTTTATAAAGCTCGACCCCTTGATGAGATACCTGCCATAGCAGGTGGTCGAAGTCCGACTTGGCGCGGGGCGTGACCCCAAGCGCTTCAGTGGTATAGGTGCAGCAGGTGGAGCTTATACAGCGACTGCACTTATTGGTGACTTCCAATACCATCTTTCTCTATTCAGGGGTGGTGGCCGGTTTGGGCTTTCTTCTGCGACGACGTTTCTTGTTGGCAACATCACCACTGCCTTCTGATGGCGTCGTATTCGTGGCCTTTGACTTATGCGGAGGGCGACTGCTGCTTCCGCGGCGTTTGTCACGCTCTGGCCGGTCTGGAATGATGCGGCTCTTCGGGTCAACCGTGGCTAACAATTCAGTAGTGACCGGTTCCATGGGGATGCGATGGCCGATGTAGGCCTCGATATCGGGTAGCGCGAAGGCATGGGTTTCACAGGCAAAGCTGATGGCATCCCCACTGGCCCCTGCGCGTGCGGTACGGCCAATGCGGTGTACGTAATCTTCGGCATCGTCTGGCAGGTCGAAATTGAATACATGGGATACGGCCGGGATGTGCAGACCACGCGCGGCTACATCAGTGGCAACCAGCACAGGGAGTTTGCCTTCCTGGAAATCGCTCAAGAGACGCATACGCTTTTTCTGCGGGACATCGCCTGAGATGACCGCTGCACCAATACCGTTGCCTTCCAGGTAGCCCCAAACCAGATCCGCGCCACGCTTGGTATTCACAAACACAATGGTGCGATGCGCATCCATCCGCTTCAGTAAACCCAGCAGCAATGAGATTTTTTCATCATTGGCGGTCATGTAGCAGACCTGTTTAACCTTGTCGGCGGTTACCTTGTCTGTTTCGATCTTGATCGTGGCCGGGTTATTCATGTGTTCGTAGGCGAGTTCCAACACCCTGAATGAAAGGGTGGCGGAGAAGAGCAGGCCTAGCCGTTCTTGCGGTGGAGGGCAGCGGCGTAACATAAAGCGAATATCTTTAATAAAGCCGAGATCGAACATGCGGTCGGCTTCATCCATGACGACCACTTGGATCGCTTTCAGGTTGTAGATGTGTTGTTTCAAATAATCAATCAACCGACCGGGCGTACCAATCAGAATGTCGACGCCGTCTTCCAGCTGCTGGCGCTGTTGTTCATAACCTGTGCCACCAAAGACCAGTCCGAGCTTCAGTCCGGTATGTTTCCCCAGGACTTCGGCGTCTTTGTGGATCTGTACCGCAAGTTCCCGTGTTGGGGCAACAATCAGGGCGCGTGGCTGGTTCGGTTTTCGATCAGATTTTGCTGGATTACTCAGCAAGTGCTGATAGGTTGCGAGCAGAAAAGCGGCGGTTTTGCCGGTTCCGGTCTGGGCCTGTCCCGCAACATCCAGTCCTTTAAGTGCAATGGGTAGGGTTTCAGCCTGGATCGGAGTGCAGAGGGAAAAGCCTGTATCTTCAATGCCTTGGGCGAGTTCTTTACACAGCGCTAAGCTGTCAAAACGGATGTCCGTGAGGTGTTTGTCTGTCATGGGACGCTAGGATACAGTAATTTCCTGAAGGTTTGGACTTGAAATGGTCAAAATATTGGGATCAAATAGCTCCCAGTGTTTGGGGTTCGAATAACAAGAGATCCCGGACTTAACGATAAGCACCGGTCCAGCCTCGTACTTAATGGTGTGATATCCCAACTGAATCTTGTGGAGAATGCTAGTGAGTGAACAGATTGTTCATGTAACCGATGATAATTTTGAATCCGAAGTTTTGAAGTCCGAGCTGCCGGTATTGGTCGATTACTGGGCAGAGTGGTGCGGCCCATGCAAGATGATTGCCCCGGTACTGGATGAAATTTCCGGTGAATACACTGGCAAGATCAAAGTCGCCAAGTTGAATATTGATGACAATCCCAATACGCCACCGCGTTATGGTATTCGTGGAATCCCGACCTTGATGCTGTTCAAAGATGGCGAAGTAGAGGCCACCAAGGTGGGCGCTGTCTCTAAATCACAGCTCATTGCGTTCATCGATAGCAACCTCTGAAAACGAAACAAACACAATTAATACTGGACGTACTCCGGGATGGTGCTAGAATTCACACATAGCCCTCCCGTGAGTGCTTAATACCAAGAAATCAATCACCCCAGAGCAATATCCAAAAAAACTCTGTTTCAAACGGGAATCCAATCCCCGTTCCGTTCTTTTTTCAATCACGCATAAACTCATGAATCTCACCGAACTTAAAAAAATGCCGGTCACAGAACTGGTTGAATTAGCCCAGACCATGAAGCTGGAGGGCATGGCCCGTTCCCGCAAACAGGATCTGATCTTCGCTATCCTTAAAGCCCACGCCAAAAAAGGCGAGGACATTAGTGGTGATGGCGTATTAGAGATCCTGCAAGATGGCTTTGGATTTCTACGTGCTGCAGACAGCTCCTACCTGGCAGGGCCCGATGACATCTATGTCTCACCCAGCCAGATCAGGCGCTTCAATCTGCGCACTGGCGATACTATCTCTGGCAAGATCCGCCCGCCGAAAGAGAGCGAACGCTATTTTGCGCTGCTCAAAGTCAGCGAGATCAATTATGACAAGCCGGAAAATGCCAAGAACAAGATCCTGTTTGAGAACTTCACGCCGCTGTTTGCGAATGAGAAGTTTAATCTCGAAAAGGGTAACGGCAGTACTGAAGACATCACCGCGCGTACCATTGAATTGTGCGCGCCGATCGGTAAAGGCCAGCGTGGCCTGATAGTCTCCCCGCCAAAAGCGGGTAAGACCATGCTGATGCAGAACATCGCCCAGTCGATCGCCTACAATCACCCTGAAGCGCAATTGATCGTATTGCTGATTGATGAGCGCCCGGAAGAGGTGACGGAGATGGCGCGTTCAGTACGAGGTGAGGTGATCTCATCGACCTTCGACGAACCTGCTGCACGTCACGTACAGGTTGCCGAGATGGTGATCGAGAAGGCCAAGCGGCTGGTTGAGCACAAAAAAGATGTGGTGATTCTGCTGGATTCGATCACTCGTCTTGCGCGTGCCTACAACACCGTTATCCCTTCATCCGGTAAGGTACTGACTGGTGGTGTGGATGCCAACGCATTGCATCGCCCGAAACGTTTCTTCGGTGCGGCCCGCAATGTGGAAGAGGGCGGTAGCCTGACCATTATCGCTACCGCGCTGGTTGAAACCGGTTCGCGTATGGATGATGTGATCTACGAAGAGTTCAAGGGCACGGGTAATATGGAGATTCATCTGGATCGCCGTATTGCCGAGAAGCGTATCTTCCCTGCGATCAATATCAACCGTTCCGGCACCCGTCGTGAAGATTTGCTGATGAAGCCGGACGCCTTGCAGAAGATGTGGATCTTGCGCAAGATCCTGCATCCTATGGATGAACTGGCCGCGATGGAGTTCCTGTTCGATAAGCTCAAGGACACCAAGACCAACGAGGAGTTCTTCACCTCAATGAAGGGGTGAGCTCATACTCAAGTGTGTTGGAAAAGAAGGCTGCCTTTCAGGAGGTGGCCTTTTTTTATACATGGAATTGTTGTTTTTTATTGTTATAGTCTGGACGATATTTTATTGGGTTGTGCTGAATCAATTATGCAGGTTATTCAGATAACTTTGTGGTGTATGACTTGAAGCATGAGGTCCTACCTACGCATGCCATGATCCTCGCCGCAGGGCGAGGTGAGCGTATGCGTCCGCTGACAGACAAAACACCCAAGCCGTTGCTACAAGTAGCTGGAAAACCCCTTATTCAGTATCACGTTGAGGCCTTGGCCAAGGCCGGCATTCAAAATTTAGTGGTCAATCATGCCCATCTGGGTGAGCAGATTATCGACTTCCTGGGGACGGGTGAACGCTGGGGTCTGTCCATTGCCTATTCAGCCGAACCATTGGGTGCACTGGAGACGGGCGGTGGTATCTTTCAGGCGTTGCCGCTGCTCGGTAGTGAGCCCTTCTGGGTGGTGAATGGTGATGTCTGGACCAATTACACCTTTGATCCCATCGTGCTATCGACGGAGACATTGGCTCATCTTGTGATGGTCGATAATCCAGTGCAACACCCGGCAGGGGATTTTGTGTTGGGGAGCGACGGACGATTGATTGACGATGAGGGTGATCGGTTTACCTATAGCGGTATTGGACTGTACCGCCCCGAACTGTTTACGGGTTGCAGTGGCGGTGTCTTTCCGCTTGCACCGTTGCTTAGGGAGGCGATAGCTCAAGGCATGGTGACGGGGGAGCATTTTACAGGGCGTTGGTCGGATGTCGGTACACCACAGCGACTGTCGGCATTGGATGAGGTGTTAAGAGGGTCTGATGCTTAAAGAGTTGGACCGGTTACCCGATGGATTATTATCGCTTGAGGCAAACCAGTTGGCTTCTGCTTTAGGTGGCCCGACCCTGATTCATTTGCAAGGGCGGCAGTCACCTGCACTGTTTGTCTCCATTCTGATGCACGGAAACGAGACTACTGGCTGGGAGGCTGTTCGTCAGTTGCTACAGCAATACCAAGCGGGTGGAGGTGTTCGGGAGCTACCCCGGTCACTCTCGCTGTTTATTGGTAATGTGGACGCGGCGGCTGAAGGGTTGCGTCGACTGGACGGGCAGCCTGATTATAATCGGGTCTGGCCCGGTGGCGATGACTGCGATTCCCCCGAGGCTATTCTGATGCAGCAGGTGGTTGATCGCATGGCAGAGCGTGGTCTCTTTGCCAGTGTGGATGTCCACAACAACACCGGTCTCAATCCCCATTACGCCTGCGTGAACCGCCTGGATCATCCGTTTCTTCACCTGGCGTCGCTGTTCAGTAGGACAGTAGTCTATTTTATCCGCCCTACCGGTGTTCAGTCGGGCGCGATGGCCGAGCGCTGCCCGGCGGTGACGCTGGAGTGTGGTAAGCCGGATCAGGCCTTCGGTGTAACCCATGTGCAGGAGTATCTGGATGCCTGTCTGCACCTCTCCGCCCATCCTGATCACCCGGTGGCCGAGCATGATCTGGACCTTTTTCATACCGTCGCCATTGTCAAAATGCCGGAGTCGGTCAGTTTCGGTTTTGCCGATACCTCGGTGGATCTGTCACTGTCGGATGACCTGGAGAGACTTAATTTCCGAGAATTATCCCGCGGTACGGTGCTGGGACAGGTTCGACCGGGAATAGGAACCGGGCTGGCAGTATTCGATGAGCAAGGCGCTGATGTCTCTGATCGCTTTCTGCTGGTTGAGCGGGGTGAACTGCGTCTGCGCCTGCCTGTGATGCCCTCAATGATCACCCGGGACTGTCGGGTGATCCGCCAGGACTGCTTCTGTTATTTGATGGAACGCTATAACGACCACATCTCGGGCTAGTCCAGGAGGGCGGTTTTTTCCGCCATTAGAAAACTTTTTATCGTCGCTGCCCTTGACTCTGGCTATTTCGACCCTATTATTAGCACTCAGTCGTGGTGAGTGCTAATAACCTCGCCAGATAATAATCACTTATTGTAAACAGCCAAATTAGGAGAAATCGGTAGATGAAAATTCGTCCGCTGCAAGACCGTGTGGTCATTCGTCGTATGGAAGAGGAGCGCACCAGCGCGGGTGGTATCGTCCTGCCTGACAGTGCTACAGAGAAACCGGCCCAGGGTGAAGTTGTTGCTGTAGGTAACGGCAAGGTCCTGACCAATGGTGAGTCTCGTCCGCTGGATGTGAAGGTTGGTGACAAGGTCCTGTTCGGCAAGTACTCCGGCAACGAGGTCAAACTCGGTGAAGAGAGCCTGCTGGTCATGCGTGAAGAAGACATCATGGGTGTCATCGAAGGCTGATCTAGCCTTAACCAAACCTCTCCAATTTACTGAATTTCAAAGGATAAAAGTTTATGTCAGGTAAAGAAGTCAAATTTTCCGATGACGCTCGCCAGAGAATGCTGCGTGGCGTTAACATTCTGGCCGATGCCGTTAAGGTAACGCTGGGCCCCAAAGGTCGTAACGTGGTTCTGCAGAAGAGCTTCGGCGCACCTACTATCACCAAAGACGGTGTTTCGGTTGCCAAAGAGATCGAGTTGTCTGACAACTTCGAGAACATGGGCGCTCAGATGGTGAAAGAGGTCTCTTCGCAGACTTCTGATGTGGCCGGTGACGGTACCACTACAGCTACCGTGTTGGCACAGGCGATCGTTCGTGAAGGTCTGAAGGCTGTTGCAGCGGGTATGAACCCCATGGATCTGAAGCGCGGTATGGAAAAGGGTGCGGCGGCGGCTGTTGCAGCGCTGGCGGCTATGTCCAAGCCTTGTGCTGATGACAAATCCATTGCTCAGGTTGGCACCATCTCTGCCAACAGCGATGAAAACATCGGTGGCATCATTGCTGAAGCGATGCAGAAAGTAGGTAAAGAGGGTGTTATCACGGTTGAAGAGGGTTCTGCCCTGGAAAACAGCCTGGATGTCGTTGAAGGTATGCAGTTTGATCGTGGCTACCTCTCCCCTTATTTCGTGAACAACCAGCAGAGCATGTCGGTTGACCTGGAAGACCCCTACATCCTTCTGCACGATAAGAAGATCTCCAACATCCGTGAACTGCTGCCTGTACTGGAAGCCGTTGCCAAGGCCGGTCGTCCACTGCTGATCATTGCAGAAGACGTTGAAGGCGAAGCGCTGGCGACTCTGGTGGTCAACACCATCCGTGGTATCGTCAAGGTTTGTGCTGTCAAGGCACCAGGTTTTGGTGATCGTCGTAAAGCCATGCTGCAGGATATCGCTATCCTGACCGGTGGTACTGTGATTGCTGAAGAGGTTGGTTTGACCCTGGAGAAGGCTACCCTGAACGAACTGGGTACCGCCAAGAAGATCCAGATCACCAAGGAAGAGACCACCGTTATTGATGGCGCGGGTACCGAGAATGATATCAAGGCCCGGGTTGAGCAAATCCGTGCCCAGATCGAAGAAACCTCTTCTGATTACGATCGTGAGAAACTGCAAGAGCGCGTAGCCAAGCTGGCCGGCGGTGTTGCTGTGATCAAGGTCGGTGCCGCTACCGAAGTCGAGATGAAAGAGAAGAAGGCTCGCGTTGAAGATGCCCTGCATGCAACCCGTGCAGCCGTTGAGGAAGGTATCGTACCTGGTGGTGGTGTTGCGCTGATTCGCGCCCTGGCGGCTCTGAAAGACCTGCGTGGCGAGAACCATGATCAGGATGTTGGCATCAAGATCGCTGCACGTGCCATGGAAGAGCCGATGCGTCAGATCGTAGCCAATGCCGGTAGCGAAGCGTCCGTAGTCGTCAACAAGGTCTCTGAAGGTGAAGGAAACTTCGGCTTCAATGCGGCCAATGGTGAATACGGTGACATGGTCGAGATGGGTATCCTGGATCCCACCAAAGTGACCCGCTCTGCACTGCAGAACGCGATCTCTGTGGCGGGCCTGATGATCACCACCGAGGCGATGATCGCTGATGAGCCTGCTGATTCAGCGGGTGGCGGTATGCCTGATATGGGTGGTATGGGCGGTATGGGTGGTATGGGTGGTATGGGCGGCATGATGTAAGCTGCTCCCGGCCATCCATGGCCTTCGCAGCATAAGTCCTTCCTTGGACAAAGCTGCTCCCGGCCATCTAAGGCGTCGCGGCATAAGTCCTTCCCTGGACAAAGCCGCTCCCTTAGCCAATACGCGCTAATTAAAACCCTGCTGGTATTCTCCAGCAGGGTTTTTTACGTTTAAGGCTTTTTTTGCAGACAGTGGATGGTTCACCTTTTCCTGTGCTGGCGGTAGGATGGGTTAACCAGCGAAGGGAGTCACTCATGATTACGCCGTTACCTACTGATGCGATTGAACCATTCATCCGTGAATGCCTTGGCTGTAGATGTCCTGCGGAGGTGTTTGAACAGATAGAGAGCGAGGTTAGGACGTTCTCCGAAATCCGCTATCAGCGCCTGTTGGCAGGTCGGCGTCTGTTGGTCTATCTGGTCATCACTGCCGATGTTCAGGCGTTAGCAGAAAACGTGCGGCAGCTTTATCGGCAAGGTATTCGTGAGCGGGATCGGGCGGGCTATAACCGGCTACGTATTGTGCTGCCTGATGAGTTGTGCGAGTCCATGCAGGGCGATTTGATTGCTCTGTTTGCCGAGTTGGCTGCTGGAGACGAAAAGGTGCATTTGCACTTTGTACCCCAGGAGCGAGTGAATGCCTATGCTACAGCGAAGCACTGACTGATCGTCCTGTTTTATTAATTTTAGATTCTGAATCCAGAGTATTTTATGCAGCCTTTGTCACAGCCCCAAGAAGAAGCGAATAACCGATGGCGTCATTGGCGATCTGATTTCCCCGCATTGGCTGAGACCCTCTGCGCCGCAAAAGGCTTTGAGCAAGAGTTGCTGAAGGTGTGGGAAGGGAGTGATTTTGTTGCACAGTGTTGTACCCGGGAGCCAGAATTGCTGATGCGGTTACAGCAGTCTGATGATTTTATTACTTCGTATGCCGAAGGTGAAATGGCAACCCGATTGAGCCGTTTTTTAATCGATGCTACCGATGAGACCGGGTTGCAGCGTCAGCTTCGCCGCTTCCGTAATGAGCAGATGGTTCGCATCATCTGGCGTGATCTGAGTCAGCGTGCCGCCTTGGCGGAGACGTTGGCAGATCTGACAGCGTTGGCGGATGCCAGTGTCGATCAGGCACTGCGCATGCTTTATTTGTGGGCCATAGAAAAGCAGGGCATACCTCGCAATGAACAAGGTGACCAGCAATCGTTGGTGGTGCTGGGTATGGGTAAACTCGGTGCACGAGAGCTGAACCTTTCATCGGATATAGATCTCATCTTTGCCTTTCCTGAGCATGGGGAGACGGATGGTGCGCGCCCGATTCCCAATGAACAGTTTTTTATCCGTCTCTGCCAGCAGTTGATTAAAGCACTGAATAGCCAGACAGCGGATGGCTTTGTGTTTCGGGTGGATGTCCGCCTGCGGCCGTTTGGTGATTCAGGGCCGATGGCGCTTTCGTTTGAGGCGATGGAAAATTATTATCAATCTCATGCGCGTGAGTGGGAGCGCTACGCCATGATCAAGGCGCGTGTGGTGGCGGGTGAGGCGGCCGATGCCCAGGAGATCATGGCCATGCTGAAGCCCTTTATCTATCGGCGCTATCTCGATTACGGGGCGATAGAATCAATACGTGACATGAAACGCCTTATTAGCCAGGAGTTGAAGCGTAAGGGTATGGCCGAGAATGTAAAGCTCGGCCCTGGTGGGATTCGTGAGATTGAATTCATTGGGCAGGCCTTCCAGTTGATTCGAGGTGGGCGGGAGCCGGAGTTGCAGATTCGACCGATCCTGCCGGTGTTGCAGGTACTGGGTGAGAAACAACAATTATCACAGGAAGAGGTGGATGAGCTGACGGCGGCCTATGAATTCCTTCGGCTGGTGGAGAACCGCATTCAGGCCTGGAAAGATAAACAGACCCATCTGTTACCGGATGATGAGATAGGGCGTCTGCGCATGGCGCGCTCCATGGGTTATGCGGATTGGCCTGCATTTTACGGGGTGCTGGAGCAACACCGTGAAAAGGTGCAGATTCATTTTGATAATGTATTTGCCCTGAGTGAAGAGGTGACGACAGACTCACCACTCCAGGCGGTATGGGACCAGCAACTGGATGATGATCATGCCATTGAGCTGCTTGAATCAGCCGGTTATCAAGTGGGTGGTGAGGTGCTGTCCAGACTGCATGACTTCAGGCAGGGCTATGCCTGTCGTAGCTTGGGGTCAAGAGGGCGAGGCAGGCTGGAGGAGTTGATGCCGGCACTGTTGGAGCAGGTGGCGCAATCGGATGCGGCGGATGTGACGCTGGAACGTATTCTTAAGATATTGGAGTCGATCACGCGTCGTACGGCCTATCTTGCGCTGCTGGTCGAAAATCCTACCGCATTGGCTCAGCTAATCAAGCTTGCCGGGATCAGTCCGTGGATTGCGCAGCAGGTGGCGCGCCATCCTCTGCTACTGGATGAGATGTTGGATCCACGTCGACTCTACCGGCCGCTTAAAAGAGAAGGTTTAGAGGCGGAACTGGATACCCTGCTGGGCGCCGTCGATCCCGATGACCTGGAGCAGCAGATGGAACGCATGCGCCAATTTACCCAGAGCAATATGTTACGCGTAGCGGCGGCAGACCTGACCGGTAATATTCCGCTCATGGTGGTGAGTGATTATCTGACTGAGATTGCAGAGGTTGTAACCACCCGGGTGATGTCCCAGGCTTGGGCGCTGATGGTTGCCAAGCATGGGCGTCCCAGTTGTGTGACGGGAAATCAGAGTGGTTTCGCTGTCATAGGCTACGGCAAGCTGGGGGGGATTGAGCTGGGCTACGGTTCTGATCTGGATATGGTATTCCTGCATGGCAATGACAATCCTAACCGAATGACGGATGGGGAGCGTTCCATTGCCAATGACCTGTTCTATGCCCGCATGGGACAACGCATGATCCAAATGTATACCACCCGTACCCCCGCGGGGACCCTCTATGAGGTGGATATGCGGCTTCGGCCCAATGGTAACTCCGGGATGCTGGTCAGCTCGCTGGAGGCGTTTGAGCAGTATCAGGAAAATGAGGCCTGGACCTGGGAGCATCAGGCACTGTTACGTGCCAGGGCTGTGGCGGGAGACCCGTTGGTCATCGCGCGTTTTCAACAGATTCGCCAGAAGGTGTTGTCTCGAGAACGGGACCCTGGGCAATTGCAAAAGGATGTGCGGGACATGCGCGAGAAAATGCGCAGTGCCCTAGATAAGAGCAATGATCAGCAGTTTGATATAAAGCAGGGTGCTGGCGGTATCGCCGATATCGAATTTATGGTTCAATACGGCGTTTTACGCTGGTCATCAAAACACCCGGATCTGCTTGATTGGACTGATAATATCAGGTTGCTAGAGTCACTTGCACGACATCATCTGTTTGCCGGTGAAGTGGCGGAGCAATTGGCCGATAATTATCGGTCACTTCGAGCGGTTTATCATCGCAAGGCGTTGAGTGAGTTGCCGGGACTGGTGGCAGCCGATGAGTTGTTGCCGGAGCGTGAGCACGTACAATCGCTATGGCGTACACTAATGAATGCGTAGCAGAACGATTTTGTAATCTTGAGTGAGTGGAGAGAGTAGATGGCGAATTTCGCGGACCGTGACGGCTGGATCTGGCTGGATGGCGAGATGGTGCCCTGGCGTGAGGCCAAGGTGCATGTGTTAACTCACACCCTGCATTATGGGCTGGGTGTATTTGAGGGGGTTCGCGCCTATAAGACCGAGAAAGGTCCCGCTATTTTTAAATTGGAAGAACACACTAAGCGGTTGTTTGAGTCGGCCCACATCATGGGCATGAAGATACCCTATGATGCAGCTACCCTGAATCAGGCGCAGATTGATGTGGTCAAAAACAACGGGCTGGACTCCGCCTATCTGCGGCCACTCTGCTTCTATGGTTCTGAAGGGATGGGCATTCGTGCCGATTGCCTGGCAACGCATGTTATGATTGCAGCTTGGGAGTGGGGCGCCTATCTGGGTGAAGATAACCTGAAGAACGGAATCCGTATTCGTGTGTCATCCTACACCCGCCATCAAGTCAACTCGTTAATGTGCAAGGCGAAGGCGACGGGTAACTACATCAACTCCATGCTGGCGCTGCAGGAAGCGGTGAATGATGGCTATGATGAGGCACTGATCCTGGATGCAAGCGGCTATGTGATGGAGGGTTCAGGTGAAAATTTCTTCCTGATAAAAGATGGTGTGATTTACACGCCGGATTTAACCTCTGTGCTGAATGGCATCACCCGCAAGACGATCTTCACCTTTACCAAAGAACTGGGCATTCCGATCGTCGAGAAGCGCATCACCCGCGATGAAGTCTATATTGCCGATGAAGCCTTTTTTACCGGTACTGCGGCCGAGGTGACACCGATTCGTGAGGTCGATAATCGAACCATCGGCAGTGGCACCCGCGGACCCATCACAGAAAAACTGCAGACCATGTACTTTGACCAGGTGCATGGACGTCGGGCGGATCACCCTGAGTGGCTTACCTACGTTTAAGTCAAATAGAGGCCGGCATCGATGCCGGCCTCGCGCTTTCTGTCACCGTAAAACAAGAGGGGAGTCAGGCGAGTGGGTGAGCAGGTGGCGGAGTCAGGGGAAGATAGGCTTGTCGTCTGGCGATTAGTTGATGGCAAACCAGGACATGAGAATCAGTCGCTCGGTCTGTGTCAGGCGCTTTCAAGTCGTCGGAATATTGAACGGTATGATATTCCTGTTGCGTCCCGTCCTGTACAACTGATGCAGTGGTTATTTGGGCGTTTCCCTCCAGGGGAAACATTGCCGCACCCTGATTTTGTGCTAGGTGTAGGACATATGACGCATTTTTCATTGCTTGCGGTGAAGCGTCGTTTTGGTGCCAAGGCTGTCGTCATCATGAAGCCCTCTTTGCCAACGAGTCTCTTCGACCTCTGTATCATTCCGGCGCATGATCAGATATCTGGGGAGAATGTTTTTGTTACCCAGGGTGTGATGAACCGGGTGACTGCATCGGAACGGCAGGATATATCAAGCGTATTAATCTTGCTGGGTGGCCCGGCCGCCCATACAACGTGGCAGGAAAACAAGGTCATTGACCAAGTAAAAGCCATTGTAACTGCCGAACCAGAAGTGCGATTTGTATTGGGTGACTCACGTCGTACGCCGCCCGATTGCCTGGAAAAAGTAAAAGCGTTGGCGTTTGGGAATCTTGAACTGCATGCATGGCAGGAGACTGGTCGCGAATGGCTGGGTCAACAGCTTAATACGAGCGGTAGGGTGTGGGTGACCCAGGATTCTGTGTCAATGATTTATGAAGCTATTACATCAGGTGCACAAGTAGGCTTGATCGAATTGCCACAGGTGGCATCTAGCCGGGTTGCAGGGGGGGTTCGACAATTGATTGAAGACGGCTGGGTAACGCCCTTCAATCGGTGGCAAGAGCGCGGTGAACTGGTTTCTCCGCCGGGTCGATTTAATGAGGCACAGCGTTGTGCGGATTGGATGGTGGATCAATGGTTGATAAGCGCCTGACAGTTCTGCAGATGCTGCCTGCGCTCGAGAGTGGCGGTGTGGAAAAAGGAACGCTTGAGGTCGCCAAGGCGCTGGTCGAGAACGGACATCGCTCGCTGGTAATTTCGGCGGGTGGCCGAATGGTTCGGCAGTTAGAGGCAGAAGGAAGTGAGCACTTTGCCTGGCCGGTTGACAGGAAATCGCTCTTTACACTGCGATTAATTTGGAAGCTGCGACATTTTCTCAAGGCGCAATCTGTCGATGTGCTGCACTATCGTTCACGCGTTCCTGGCTGGGTGGCTTATCTTGCATGGAAGGGTATGAATCCTGATCGACGTCCACACTTGATCTCTACCGTACATGGAATGCATTCGGTATCTGCTTACAGTGCCGTCATGACCAAAGGGGAGCGGGTGATCGCAGTTTCAGAAACAATAAAAAAATATATTGTTGAAAATTATCCCAGCACCGCTGAAGAACGTATTGAACTGATCTATCGAGGGGTGGATCCATTGGAGTTCCCTTATGGGTATCAACCCGATACGGCATGGCTTGAACAATGGAATAACCGCTATCCCCAGTTAACTGGAAAGTTCGTAGTGGCATTGCCAGGTCGTATGACGCGTTTAAAAGGGCATCATGATTTTTTACTGATTATTAGACGCTTGAAAGATCAGGGTAAGGATGTTGTTGGATTGGTCGTAGGGGGTGAGGACGCAAAGCGTAAATCTTATGCAGATGAAATCTATCAGTCTGCAGCGGATATGGCACTTTCTGATGCCATTGTATTTACCGGTCAGCGTGCTGACATGAAGGAGATTTACAGTCAGTGTGATGCGGTGCTCTCTCTTTCGAGTAAGCCTGAGTCATTTGGCAGAACGGTTCTGGAGGCATTGTCACTTGGGCGGCCAGTGATTGGTTATGATCACGGCGGGGTGGGTGAGATATTGACGGTGCTCTATCCAGAAGGACGAGTGCCCCTGGGTGATGTTGATGCCGTGGTTGGACGCCTCTCTCAGCCATTAACGCCAGTCGCTGAAAATCAGCGGTTTCTTAAGGACGTTATGCTGGATCGTACACTAAAGCTGTATCAATCAGCGGCTGACAAGTCGTGATGATGAAGGTACCGGATAAAGGAAAAAGAATGGGATGATTGATTCCAACCCTCTTGTAGTTGATCTGGATGGCACGCTCATCAAGACGGATTTGCTTTTGGAATCGGCGAACAGCTTTGTCTTTCGGTATCCAATGCGAGTATTCAAAATTATCAGCTGGTTGGCTGAGGGTAAAAGCACGCTGAAGACCCACTTGGCGGAAGTGAGTACTCTTGATCCAGAATCACTGCCCTATAATCAATCACTGCTCGTTTGGTTGGGCGAAGAAAAGGCCAAGGGTCGTCGTCTGATATTGGCAACAGCCAGTCACCGTCTGCTGGCGGAAAAAATCGCTGCTCACCTTGATCTGTTTGATGAGGTGTTGGCGACAGACGGTGACATTAATCTGAAATCCTCCTATAAGCGTGACGCCTTACTTGAACGATTCGGTGAGAAAGGGTTCGACTATATTGGAAATGAGGAGGCGGATCTCCCGGTTTGGCAAGTTGCTGGTCGGGCCTATGCAGTGAGTAGCTCTGCAAAACTAATTGCCGAAATAAAGTCTATTGGAAACCTTGAGAAAGTTTTCAGTAATGAGCGGGGTGCTTTTTTACCCTCACTTGTACGCTCGGTCAGGCCGCATCAGTGGATGAAGAATCTGCTGGTTTTTGTCCCCCTGCTTGCCACACATCGTTATGATGATGCGGCCAGTCTGTTGTATGTACTCACGGCTTTCATTATTTTTGGATTAACGGCATCAAGTGTATATCTACTGAATGATCTCATTGATGTGGTGGATGATCGCAATCACCCCAGAAAGAAAAGTCGCCCGTTTGCGGCAGGCGATGTATCACTCTTACAGGGTTGGATGGTATGGCCGCTGTTGCTGGTGATAGCTTTTTTAGGGTCACTTTTTTTCATGCCGGTTCCGTTCACTGTTGTCCTGATGTCCTATTTTCTGTTGACCCTCGTCTATTCATTGCGTCTCAAGCAGAGTGCAATTGTTGATGTGATCATGTTGGCGGGGCTCTACACCATGCGAGTGATTGCAGGCGCAACAGTGATTGCTGCCCCGTTGTCGTTTTGGTTATTAACGTTTTCAATGTTCATTTTTCTGTCGTTGGCCTTTATAAAACGTTTCAGTGAACTCAAAATGGTGCGCGAGAAAGGTAGGGATGGAAAGCTACGCGGGCGTGGCTATAAGCAGGAAGACCTTGAAGTGGTCTCCAGTATGGGGACAGGTGCAGGTTATCTTGCCGTACTGGTATTGGCCCTCTACATACAGGATAGCCATACCGCTGTATTGTATCAAACGCCGGAATTAATCTGGCTGGCCTGTCCGTTATTGTTGTATTGGATTTCTCGCATGTGGCTCATTGCGCATAGGGGAAGTATGCATGATGACCCGATAGTCTTTGCGATCAAGGATAGAAAGAGCTGGCTTGTCGGTTTTCTTTTCGTCGCAATATTTGCCTTGGCGCGTGTGGTGGTATGAAACAGATTGCACGTATCACCATCCTTTATAGTCTGTTTGCGGCTATAGCGACAATAGCTAACCTGGGTACGCAGGTTATTGTAATCTGGATTTACCAGGGCCCCTTCGCTGTTGAGATATCAATCCTGATAGGCACACTCACTGGGTTACCGATTAAGTATGTTTTGGAAAAACGGCATATTTTTGAATTTAAATCGGACAACCTGATGCATGACAGCAAGCTGTTTTTACTCTACTCCTTCATGGGCGTGTTCACTACGGCACTCTTCTGGATTGTTGAATATGGATTTCATTGGGCTTTTGGTACCGATTTCATGCGCTATTTAGGTGGGGCCATTGGTCTGACATTGGGCTACATCATTAAATACAGGCTCGACAAGCGCTTTGTGTTTGTTAACCGATCTCAAGACACCGTGGAGTACTCCTGATGGAAGCCCATGGTTGGGGGCGTTATCCCCGTCTCGAGGGAGAGATCACTTATCCTGTGACAAGTGCGCAGTGTGTCAGTGAGGTGATGCACAATGCGGGGTTAACGCCTCAAGGGTTGGGGAGAAGTTATGGTGACAGTTGTCTGGGTCGGCACATGTTGAATACCCGCTATCTTGATCACTATATTGAATTTGATGAACAGACAGGACTATTGACCTGTGCGGCCGGCGTGTCGCTGGATGATATCGTACAGACATTTGTACCGAAAGGCTGGTTTCTATCGGTGACGCCGGGTACACGTTTTGTGACGGTTGGTGGGGCCATAGCCAGTGATGTGCACGGCAAGAATCACCATCTGGACGGTAGCTTCTGTGACCATGTCATTCAAATGGACCTTTTACTGGGGAATGGTGAAAAGGTTTCCCTGTCACCGACGCTCAATGCGGATCTCTTTCATGCCACCTGTGGCGGCATGGGACTGACAGGCGTTATTCTTTCGGCCACCTTTAGGCTGAAATCTATTCGCTCAAGCGATATGCTGACAACAACAATAAAGGCCGCTGATATTGATGCGCTACTTGATGCCTTCGAAGAAAATCAGGATGCCAGTTATTCCGTAGCCTGGATCGATTGTCTGGCGCGGGATAAAAATCTAGGGCGTTCCTTGCTGATGTTGGGGGAACATGCCGATGAGGGCCCCTTGGCAGTGAAAGGTAAAAGACGTATTCCCGTGCCTGTTGATATGCCCGCTAACTTGTTGAACCCCTATACAGTGAAGCTATTTAATGCGGCCTATTTTCACCGGATTCGGCAGTCACGGATAAGTCAGGTGGCCTCTCTGGAATCCTTTTTCTATCCGCTCGATACGTTGGATAACTGGAATCGTCTTTATGGAAGAAAAGGCTTTATTCAATACCAGTTTGTGTTGCCAAAATCGGGTGGAATCATCGGTTTGAAAAAAATCTTAGAGCGCATCAGTCAGTCGGGTATGGGCTCTTTTCTTGCGGTTCTTAAGGTATTTGGCAAAGGGAATAACAATATGCTCTCCTTTCCAAAGCAAGGCTATACGCTGGCGCTTGATTTCAAGGTTGAGCCGAAAGCATTTGAGCTTCTAAATGGGTTGGATAAACTGGTACTGGATGAAGGGGGGCGGCTTTATCTTGCAAAAGATGCACGTATGGGAGAAGCCGCATTCAAAGCAGGATATTCTCGCTGGAGTGAATTTGAATCTGTGCGTGAACGCTATCACGCCATCGGTGCATTCTCCTCTGAACAGTCCAGACGCCTGGGGTTGAGATAATGAAGATTCTGATAATCGGAGCTACCTCCGCTATTGCGGAAGCGACCGCAAGGCTATGGGCGGAAGCGGGTCACCAAATGTACTTAATAGCGAGGGATGAAACGCGGTTAGAGACTATTTCATCCGATCTTAAAATTCGCGGGGTGTGCCAAATAGACAGTCAGCAAATGGATGTCAATGAATTAAGTCAGCATAAATTAATCATTGATAAAGCCTTTGACGCGCTGAAATTTATTGATGTTGTTTTGATTGCGCATGGAACATTAGGCAATCAAGAGGCCTGTGAACAGGATTTTGAAGTGGCGCTTCAGGAGTTCCATACCAACGCAATAAGCACCCTCTCGCTGTTAACCCATATTGCTAATCGAATGGAGAGCCAAAAGCAGGGAACGATTGCTGTGATCAGTTCGGTGGCGGGTGACCGTGGCAGGCAATCAAATTACCTATACGGAACGGCCAAAGGTACTGTATCCATTTTTCTTCAAGGCCTAAGACAGCGGCTCTATAAGTCGGGTGTGCATGTCATGACGGTCAAGCCGGGCTTTGTTGACACGCCCATGACGGCAGCGTTCAAGAAAGGACCCTTGTGGGCAAAGCCAGACGTTATTGCTCAGTGCATTGATAATGGCATAAGGCGTAAACGAAATGTGATTTATACCCCCTGGTACTGGTGGATTATCATGGCAGTAATAAAAATGATTCCAGAAACCATCATGAAAAAGATTGTGTTATGAGTGGCTTTTTTAGTGATGACGTCTGAAGTGCATTTGTCGGAGTATCCAGATGATCAGGCTTGATCGATTATCGGCAAAGCAGCTGTTTATCGGGCTGGTCATTATGCAGATATTTATCTGGACACTTGTGCCAACGCTAACCCATACCAGTTTGCCTTTGGATGTTGTCAGAGAAGGCTTGGCATGGGGTCATGAATGGCAGTGGGGTTACCATAAGCACCCCCCGTTACCCTCATGGTTGGTAGAGATATCGTTTTTACTATTGGGTGATGTGGGACCGTTTTTGTTGAGCCAGTTAGCGATAGTCACTACTTTTATTTTTATCTTTCTGCTTGGCCGAGAAATATTTTCTGAGAAAGAAGCGCTTATAGCGGTCCTTCTACTCGTAGGGGTTTACTATTTTTCACTTCCTACCGCAGAATTTAACCACAATATTGCGCAGATGCCTGTTTGGGCTGCGATGATCTACTTCTATTATAAGGCACTCAAATCAGGCCAGCTTCGCTGGTGGTGCTTGCTTGGCGTTAGCGCGGGAGTCGGCCTGTTAAGCAAGTACACCGTACTTGTGCTTGTATGTGTAATGTTTTTCTATGCATTGTTTAGTCCGACCAATCGAAAGATCTTTGGCCGTCTCGGGCCATACCTTTCGTTGTTAGTGGCGCTATTAATTGTTGCGCCACATCTATATTGGTTGGTCGCCAATGATTATTTACCTCTCCGTTATCTGAGTGATCGGAGTGGGTTGATTGATTCTGTCTGGATGCGTCCACTCAAGAGTATTGATTTCTTACTTGCCCAAGTTGCCTCCCATATACCCATAATTCTCCTTTTGCTTGCAGGCGGTATGTTTAAACATATTTGGCGCATGCCTGGTGAGCAAAAAATACCTGTGGCGGTATCTGATCGTAATTATTTATTGGCATTAGGTCTGGCTCCTGCGCTTATTGTAAGCGTCATTCCGTTAATGGGCGGTTCAGGGTTAAGATCTATGTGGGGTGCGCCAATGTGGAGCCTTTCTGGTCTTCTATTGGTCATGTTTCTGGGTACCCCTTCAAATAGTGCCAAAACAAACCGGTTCTACTGGGTCGCGTTATCCTTGTTGGTATTTTTTCCTATAGCCTATGGATTGAATTCAATGCTGAGTGGAACCTATTCGAAAAAACCCAAAAGAACAGCTTGGCCCGACCGTGAGATAGCAGAGCGCATGGTGAATAACTGGAACAGCGTTGCAGATTGTGGACTGAATATTGTAACAAGTGATGGCTGGCTGGGTGGCTTGATTGCCATACGTGCCGAGGATCGACCCTCGGTGTTTTTGGAGGGTGATTTTTCTATTGCGCCCTGGATAACGCCTGAGCGGTTAAATAAAGAAGGGAGCCTCATCGTTTGGCCTTCCTTTAAAACAGGAAGCGCGCCCGATAAGTACGCAAAAATTCCAGGTTACTCATACGGTGGTGTCGAAACGTTTCGTTGGACAAAGAGTACAGGCAAGGCGGCGCCCATAGTGCTGGAATGGGGTTTTGTTCGAGGTCAATGCGAGAAGCATGCGGATACTCAGTAATGCTGAAAGTAGGGGTAATAGGGAGTAAATATTACATTTGTTGCCTGTTTTCAGTGATAATGTCGTCTATGTTTTGTTTAATAAAGAATTTGTAAAGGTTGCTTGTAGTGTCAAATATACTGTCAATCCATAGTGGTCCCCATGATTCCGCGGCCGCAGTTTTTCAAGGCTATGAGCTAAAGGCTGCCGTTCATCAGGAACGTTTGTCGCGGGTTAAATGCGATGGGGGCTTTCCTGATAGGGCTATTGAGAATGTGCTAAAGATTGCCGGGTTTAAACCGGAGGATATTGATGTTGTTGTCCTCAGTCGAGGGTCTTATCCAACCGTGTACTTTAACTATGGCTGGTTTGACAGGTTGCGTTTTGCTGTGCAGCGAAAAAAAGGTCGTCGGCGCCATAAAAGCCTATCGAGTCATATGTGGAAAAATGGTACCGCTAAGGCCGAAGATGTTTTCCTAAAGCCAGTGTTCTGCAAAGAAAATGGTTTTAGGCATGATGTAAAACTATTCTTTTCTAACCATCATATGGCCCACGCCTTGTCTGCATTATTCTACCTGCCGGGTGAAAATGTTTTGGCGTATACCTCCGATGGCGGTGGCGATGGTGTTTACTACAGTGCGCGACTACTACAGGGAAGTGATCAATTCACCTGCCTGTTTGGTGATGACAAGGATTTTTTAGGCCAGGGCAAGACCAACAGTTTAGCCCTTGCATACGGTTATGCGACCCAAGCGATAGGATTCAGGATCAATCGTCATGAAGGCAAGTTGACAGGACTTGCTGCATACGGAAAACCGTCATTGTTCGAACAGATGTCAGCGCATTTTAGTGTGTCAGATACAGGAGAGGTCGCGAGTGATTTCTCCAATAACAAGGCGATGAAGCAGGCCATATTTGAAATGGCCAAAGCGGCGTCGCGTGAAGATGTGGCAGCTTCGGTGCAGGAGTTGCTCGAAGTTTATACCCTGGCATCGATTAAAAAAATCATGGCTCACCACAACGTTGAGCGCTTGGCGTTAGCGGGCGGCGCGTTTGCAAATGTACGTTTGAATAAGTTGGTGTGTGAAGAGACGGGTATTAAGGATATCTTTATCGCTCCGGCTATGGGAGATGACGGTTTGGTGATCGGTGGGGCACTGGAATACCTGATGCGCCAAGATGGAGAGAAGGCCTTTTTTGCAAATCGACGAAAATTAGAAAATGTCTATCTAGGTGAGGAGTTTGATGCCGAGGCAGAACAGCTGTTTATGCAGGATGACCGGCTTGAAAAGATAGCAGGAGATCCAGCGGAGACGGCAGCCGAGTTGATAGCCAAAGATTATATCGGTGCTATCTATACCGGCAGGATGGAGTTTGGCCCAAGAGCCCTCGGTGCCCGGAGTATTATTGCCAGCCCGAAAGATGATGGCATCAATAAAACCCTGAACAAACGTTTGCAGCGCACGGAATTCATGCCCTTTGCACCCTACGTGTTGGAAGAGGATGCTGATCAGGTGTTTGAAATCACAGATGCCAACCGTTATGCCTGTCGATTCATGACCATCACTACCCGAGTAAATCCTGAGTGGGCAGATAAAATTGCCGCTGTAGTCCATGTGGACGGTACCGCTAGACCTCAGATTGTTAATGATAGGGACAATCCGCTCTACAGCACAATTCTTCGGCATTTTAAACAGAAGACTGGACTGCCTGTGCTCGTCAATACCAGCTTTAATGCGCATGAAGAGCCCATTATCTGCAAGCCGGTCGAGTGTCTGCGCGCGTTGCTGGATGGGCGGGTGGATTTTGTGGTAATTGAGAGTGGTGTGTTCCAAAGAAAGCAATAGGTGTTCGCTATTCTCTAGGCTGTTTGGATTGTTGAGCTTTCTTTTCAAGCTCAAATAACTCGCGTGTCTTGGCGATTCTGATAAAGCGCTGAAAGGCGTACATATGGCTCAGAATGATACCATCTGTACCCATCATGAAGCCCCGGCGAAAGAGATAGCATTTGATAAAGGCAAATAACGGTAGCGTCAGTAGTTCAATAAAGGTCGGTTTTCGCTTTTTCTTAAAACGGCTGATGGCTTGATCATTTGAGTAGGCGTTCATCTTTTCGACATGATGTGACAAAGATCGAAATGAACGGTGAATGACCAGGCCCTTAAGTTTGCCGACAGCGCCTTCATGCACCTTTACATAGTCATGGATCGTGTCATCGTGGTATTGGGCGCGCCGCTTGTCATAGAGTCGGACGGGGCTGTTGTGAACCATCCATCGATAGCCTTTTTGCTGGAAAGGGTAGAGCGGTAGCATTGGCAGTGTATAGGCTGCACATGAGGGTGCACTGTTTATAAAGAGATCGAAAATTTCCTTCGCCAGCTCTTCAGACACCTCTTCATCGGCATCCAGGTTCAGAATCCAGTCATTATGGCACTGGCTCTCCCCAAAGGACTTCTGCTGACCGTAACCTTCCCATGGATTAAAGATAACCCTTACGCCGAGTGCTTCAGCAACGCTGACCGTATCGTCTTTGCTGCCGCTGTCGATAACAATAATTTCATCGGCAAAGGCCTTTACACTGTTAATAGTGGTGCTGATACGGTCGCCCTCATTCTGGGCGATGATAAAGACAGAGAGAGGTAGTTTGTTCATTCCGGACGTTCCGCTTTTTTATAACCCAGGGTGGCGCAGTGCTGGGCGATCAACCACCATAACAGCATGCCCCAAAATGAGGAGTAGAGTGCAAGGTGGGTGTTAATAGGAAACGTTGCCGCTAAAACGCCAATGGAAAATACCGCGCTAATAGGGGTGGTAAACCCGCCCTTGAATAAGCGCTTCATCAGTACAAAATAAAATGCAAGAAGCCCAAGCAGGCCAATGCTGCCTGTCTCTGTGCCCACCTCCAGAATCATTTGGTGGATGTGGGTGGGGGCTATTTTATTCAGACGATAGTAATCATCGTCAGGTGCGTATTGAAGATAGACATCCCGATAGGCCCGCACACCGATACCGTTGATAGGTTTGTCCTGAAACATCACCAGCGCATTGCGCCATAAAGGTAAGCGAGTTGAGAGGGCGATATCTGCTGATTCAACGTCACCTTTAAATAATAAAAGGGTTTGGTCGATTCGCTGCTGGACATAGTAAGAGCTATGGTAGGTGGCAATCGCGCCAATCGGCAGTGCGATTAGGATAATAAGCCCGTAGCGCAGAGCAAGGTGCCTGTTGTTATAGGTTTGGAAAAAAAACAGTCCAGCGAGACTGACGGCAAACATGACCCAGCTAGCACGGCTTCCGCTGAGGAGAATGATCAGGACGAGCAGGCCCCATGCAACACCTTTCAGCATCCAATGGCTTTTTTGTGTTTGAATCAACAGGAAAGAAGCGAGTAGTGAAATTGTCAGTCCCAGTTTTAGGTCATCGCCAAAAATACCATTGATTCTATCGCCGTCATAAGGGTAGCCGATGATATCAAAACCAAAAATAAACTGAATGAGCGCGTCGGCAAGTAAAAACAGGAGAAACCATGAAACCGTTTTTATGACATTCTGGGCGATTGGATGCCGGTTAAGGGTGTCAATTATAAAAATGCCAGCTAAATAAAACCGTAGATAGCTGGCGCCCACGCGAAGTGTTTGATTGGCGCTGAAAGAATCTGGATAGGAGAGCATAATCGGTAGCCAGATCAGCAAAAAGAGTAGGCTGAAGTGGCGAATAGGTGCGCGGCTGAAGAGTTCAGTTTTGAATTTTATTAACTTGATCAGACCCCAGATTGCCATGATGGCAATCGGTAGCTCAGCGCTGCGTCCCACAGGCAAAAGAAGTATGGGTGAGGCAATCAGCAGTGTCAGCCAAAAGGACTCGTTAAGATTGATTTTGGCAAAAAGGCGGTGCATTTTATTCATCCGATGTTTTTATGCTTCGTAGCCTGAAGATAGTGTGAAGGCAGGTTTTACATTGGGTATTTAGGCTTGAGTATCCAACAATTGCTTGGCCAATATCGAAACAATCTGAATCGCGGCTGTGCCGTCACCATAAGGGTTTACCGCTGTAGACATCTGCCTGAAGTGGGTGGCGTCATTTAATAGCTGATACGCCGCTTTTACTATGGTTTCTGAATCCGTGCCAACCAAGCGGACCCCCGCTTTCAGTGCCTCGGTGCGTTCGGTCTTGGTGCGCATCACCAGTACCGGTTTGCCGAGTGACGGCGCTTCTTCTTGTACGCCGCCCGAATCGGTTAGCACAAACAGGCATTGTCCCATGAGCGCGGCAAAGGGTTCATAACCGAGGGGTTCGATTAAATGTATGTTGGGCAGATTGCCCAGTATCCGCTCAACCGGTTCCTGGACATTTGGATTGAGGTGTACGGGGTAAACGATGTCCAGTTCCGGATGGCTTGCGGCAATCAATTTGATCGCTTGGCATATCTCCTCAAAGCCTTGGCCAAAGCTTTCTCTGCGATGTCCGGTGACCAGGATAAATGGACGTTGGCGGCGTGCGAGGAGAGCTTTGGTCTGTTCGGAGTAGATGCCTCGGTTAATGCGTGCCTGAATCCAGAGCAGCGCATCAATCACGGTATTGCCCGTTATAAAGATCTGCTCGGGTGGTATATTTTCGGCTAACAGGGCGGCCTTGTTGTTTTCAGTAGGCGCGAAATGCCACTGGGCAAGGTGGCTTGTCAGGACTCGATTCGCCTCTTCTGGAAAGGGCGCGCGCAAATCTCCTGTGCGTAGGCCGGCCTCAATATGGCCAATGGGAATTTGTTGATAGAAGCTGGCTAGTGCCGTCATGAAGGTAGTCGTAGTATCTCCCTGTACCAGTACGGCGTCAGGTTGGTGTTCGACCAACACAGGCGTTATGTTCTCAAGTATGCGTGCGCTGAGTGTGGCCAATCCCTGGTTAGGACGCATTAGGTTTAGATCAATGTCCGGCGTTATTTCGAATAGCTCCAGGGTTTGATCGAGCATCTCTCGGTGTTGGGCGGTGACACAAACAATCGGGTGCAGATTAGGGTGATCCTTGAGGGCTTGGATTACGGGTGCCATTTTTATGGCTTCAGGGCGAGTGCCAAATGCGACAAGAATATTTTTCATGGTCTAGCCTGCATTTTTCCTGAAGTAGACCAGGTTGTCGCAAAAGGGGATGTCAGAGCGATCAATGTCCCCTTGGTCCGTGATTCTGTAAGCGGTGTAATCAAGATCCCACATTGTTTGGAATATCTCTCGCGGAGACTTGCCGGCCCGCTGCAGGGTCAACTCGTTGACCTCGACAAAAACTTCTGGGGCTTGATCGGCGGGCAATGAAAGATAATGTGTCAGACCACGGAGTACATTCTCTTCATGGCCCTCGACGTCAATTTTGATCAGGTCGATTTTTGCGATACCTTTTTCCTGGAAAAACTGATCGGGATTGATTGCCTGTACTTCAATTTGACCGAAGGCTGTATCAGAAGAGGCATAGACCGAGCCGTTACCTGTGTTGTCACTATCAGGTAAGTAAAGTGATGTCTGCCCTGCTTTATCAGAAACAATTTCCGCGCGTAGTTCTATGTTCGTAAAGCCATTTCGCTGGATGTTTTTTTCCAGGATGGCGTAGTTACTCGGATTGGGTTCAAATGAAAAAACCTGTCCGGTATTGCCGGTATATTTTGCGAACAACAGGGTGTAGTAACCGGCATGCCCACCGATATCCAGAATGACCTGGCCAGGTTGAATGCGGTTGATCATGAAGTTTTTATGGCGTCGTTCTGTACGGTAGCCGCCATACAGTAAAACGTGTCGCTGTATCCGGTCGCTCAGATCTGCCAGAAAATCAATATCCCCGTCATAGCGGCACCATATCGGCCCCTGTTCTGCCAGCTGCCTTTGAAACAGTTTGTATATCTTCGATTTGCCCGTCGGCAAGGGGAAGTCTTTTAGGTATGCGATAACCGCATTGAGCATGAGGTGCTGTCCTTAGTGGCTATATTTTCTGTAAATATCACGTGTGGCAGTAGCGATGTGCGACCATGAAAAATGGTTTACGGCACGTTGTCGTGCGGCTTGTCCCATGGCCTGGCGTTGAGCTGGGTTTTCAACCAGGGTGCGCATGGCCTCACCGAGTGCTACCGGATTGCCGGGTTCTACCAGAAGACCAGTTTCCCCTTCCGTTACTAATGTGGGTATCCCACCAACACGGGTGCCGACCAGCGGCAGGCCACACGCCATGGACTCAAGGCCGGTTATGCTGGTGGCCTCCATGAAGGAGGGAAGCACTGAAATGTCGGCGGCTCGGTAGACATCGGGCATGTCAGGATTGGGAACAGCTCCCATGAAAATGCTTTTACCATACAAGTCATTTTGCTTGAGGATAGTCTCAACTTTTTCCTGCTCACTGCCATCGCCGGCAAATAGCAGTCGTACGGGTTGATCTTTCAGTGCGGAGACCGCTTCGGCGAACACCGTAACGCCGTTCTTTTCCACCAGTCGCCGGGCCAGTAGCACGATCACTTCGTCTTCCTGAATGCCTAATCGGTCTCTCAGTGGGCTGGCATTGGGTGTGAATCGGTCTGTATCGACTCCGTTGGCAATAAAATCGATCGGCCCAGAATACCCTACTGCCTTGGTCGCATCGCACAGCTCCTGGCTGGGTGCCAGTACATGTGCAATATGCGTCAAGCGACGGGCGATGCGTTTCTGTTCATGGGCTCCCTTGGCGACTCTTTTCAGGTAGCCCGATGTGTGATTGGTAAAAATCACCGGAACGGGCATATTTCGGCTGGCTTCGAGTGGCCGCAATCCATGCACATGCAGAATGTCAGGTTGATACTCACGACAAAATTTCTTCAGCCAGCGCCCCAATAGCCAGCCATAGAGCGGTTGCCCGCGCGGGATCTTGGGTCGATGCACCTGCATGCCTTGCCAGGTTTGGTTGGCTTCGCGCATATCTCCCAGCGGACGGGTTATGACATGTACCTCTTCGCCCAGTTCGGCCAGGGCCTTGCCTAGCTCGACCACATGTGATGCGACTCCCCCGATGTTGGGGGCGAAATCGGCAGTAATCAGGGCAATGCGCATGCTTGTCGTGACCTTGGTTTTTGGGAGTGAACTCTGTAAACCTATTAGTATACCGGATCATATCCAGCCGGGCGCGTTTTGAAACGCCGATGGACCCAGAAATACTGTTCAGGGGCTGCGATGATAGCCTGTTCAAGCAGTGCATTAATGCGTACGGTGTCCTGGAATTCATCTCCCGAAGGAAAGTTGGCCAAGGGAGGGTGGACATGAATCACGTAGTGGCCATCCGGCATGCGCTTTGGGAAATAGGGTATCACTAGCGCCTTGCCCATAGTTGCAAACCGGGAGGTGGTGGTAATGGTGGCGGCGGGGATGCCGAAAAAGGGGACAAATTGGGCGTGGTCCAAGCCATAGTTTTGGTCGTAAGCGTAAAAAACAGCCTCTCCTTTACGCAGGCTTCGTGTCATGGTGCGAATGTCGCCTCGTTCGAATACCGGGGTCAGCCGGCGCTTTCTGGCGCGCAGAATGATCTGGTCCATGAGCGGGTTCTTCATAGGGCGATACATGGCACCCATCAAGTTATGCAGGCTGAGCATGTGGCCGGCCAGTTCCAGTGTGCAGAAATGACCGGTGATTAATACCACGCCTTTTCCTTCGGCCTTGGCTTGCTGCAAATGCTCAATACCTTCGATGGTAACCAGGTCTTTTAGCTGCTCGTTACTGCCCCACCAAGAGAGGGTTGACTCGAATATGCCCATTCCAGCCGCTTCGAAATGATCTGAAAGCAACTGTTCTTGTTCGGCAGATGTTTTTTGCGGGAAGCAGAGGCGTATATTGGTGCGGGCGATATGAGCCCTTTTCTTCAGGACTTTTTGCGCCACTCTTCCTACTCTTTTTCCAAGTCGCAGTTGACTTGAATAGGGGAGCAGGCTGAGCAGGCGCAGGATGGCGAGACCGATCCACGTTGGCCAAAAACGGGGATGAATATATTTCCGCCAGGGGAAAGGCGCTTCCTGTGTCTGCCTCATTGCTTGCTTACCCGGTGGAGAACTGGATTTTGTGCAGCTTACTATAAAGACCGCCTTGGGCCAGCAGCTCAGAATGGCTGCCAAGCTCAACAATACGACCCTCTTTCAGTACGGCAATACGATCGGCATTTTCGATCGTTGAGAGCCGATGTGCGATGGTCAGGGTTGTTCTCCCGGCTCGCAGTCGGTCCATCGCATCCTGTATAAGTTGCTCTGATTCAGTATCCAGGGCAGAGGTCGCCTCATCCAGGATCAGGATTGGGGCGTCCTTGAGCAAAGCGCGCGCAATTGCCAGGCGTTGACGCTGTCCTCCGGAGAGTCGTACCCCATTGTCGCCAATGGTTGTTTCCATGCCGTCGGGCATCTGATTGATAAACTCAAGAATATTGGCGGCTTTGGCGGCCTCAAAAATCTGTTCATCCGTGGCATCTTGGTTAATGCCGTAGGCGATATTCGCCTTGATGCTGTCGTTAAATAGGAATACGTCTTGAGAAACCAGGGAGACGTTGGCGCGCAGGGTGGAAAGGGGGATTTCACAGATATCAATATGATCGATCAGGATCTGACCTTGGCTGGGGCGATAAAACAGTGGAATCAGGTTGGCCATTGTGGTTTTGCCACTGCCTGAAGGACCTACCAGGGCAATATTTTCCCCCGGCGCAACCTTGAGCGCGATGCCGCTAAGGGCAGATTGGGTGTCGGTTCCGTAGTTGAAGTCAAGATTGCGCCACTCCAGTGCGCCGGTGACGGCGGGGAGTGATTGTGTGCCCGTATCAATTTCAGGTTGCTGATCAAGCAGCTCAAAGACGCTCTCCGCTGCCGCAAGCCCTCTTTGTAGCTCATTGTTGATGCTGGTGAGCTTTTTTAGCGGGGAGAGGATCATGGCCATGGAGCCAAAGAAGGCGACGAATTCTCCCACGGTAAATCCACCTGCTGCAGACTGTTGGGCTGAAAGGTAGGCCATCAACGCCAGACCGCAGACGGCTACCAAGTGGTTTATCTGGACGCTGCTGTTGTGGGCTAAGGCGGCCTTCATCTTGAACTGTCTTACCTTGTTGGCCGCGTCGAAAAAACGGCGTGCCTCATGTGCTTGACCGCCAAATAACTTGATCACCTTGCTGCCGGTGATTACCTCCTCCAAGACATGGGTCATCTCGCCCATGCGGTTTTGCAGTGCGCGGTTAATCGTGCGTAAGCGCTTACTCACAACACGCACAAAGAAGGCTACAGCGGGTATCAGCGCGAAGGCAATCAGGGTGAGCTTCCAGTTGAGATAGAGCATCAGGCCAAGCAGGCCAATAATCGAGAGTGAGTCCCGTACCAGTGTGACGATGACATTGGAAGCGGAACTGGTGAGCTGCTCTACGTTATAGGTGACTTTCGACAACACTACGCCGGCAGAGTTGTTATCGTAAAACCGCGTCGGTAGTACGAGCAGCTTTTGCAGCATCAGTTCACGTAAATTGAATACCACTTGAGTGGCCACTGACTCCATCGCCAGCGAGCTGACCAAGGTGGCAAGGCCCTGAATCAGGGCTAAACCGATTAACAGAATCGGCACCAGGAGGATCATCTGTGGATCTTTATCGACAAAACTGCCATCCAGAAGAGGCTTCATCAGGTAGGGCATCGCTGGTTGGGTTGCGGCCAGCACGATGGTGCCCAGAATAGAGACAAGGAATACCCGCCAGTGTGGGCGAACGTATTGAAGCAGTCTTTTGTACTGGATGAGGGAAGTCATCGGGTTGAGGCGGGCCCTGTGTCAGGTTTTAAGTGTCTGTTTAAAAAGGGTTATTAGCAGCGGCGTGGTGCGAATGATAACCGAAAATACGTCTTGGTTGCACGGGTTTTTCGAGCTGTAGCCGATTTGTATAGAGGTTGAGTTTGTTTTGCCGTATTCGATCGGCATTCGTAGAGTAATCACGAGGGTGCCTAACTAGGCGAAATGAACCCAACGGTTTCTGTTTTGGGGGTGTGGTTAGTCTATTGGTAATAGGGGGTAAACGGCTTAATTACAAATGATGAAGCTTTCTGTCGGCACTTCGATGCGATTTTGTTTGCCGATCAGATTGAGCAGGATAATCGCCCGGTTTTCAGCGCGCTGTTCACTGAAAATGGCCTCATACTCTGCAAAGGGGCCGCTTATCAGTCTTATTCGATCACCTTTGGTGAGCTTTTTAGTCGCGGGTTTGTGAAAGCCATCGCCATCTGCTCTCTGTTGGATAGCTTTGATTAAATGCTCGGAGATTATGGCTGGATTCATGCCTACGCGTACCAGGGAGCTTACCCCCCGGGTTGATCTAATGGGGGTCCAGTCATCCAGTCCGGCTGTTAGGCGAATAAACAGATAGCGGGGAAAGAGAGGGATTATTTGTTGGTTGGTTGGGCCCTGCTGTCGAATTAAGGGTAGATAGGTGGTAAAGCCCTGCCTCTCCAGTTGTTCACATGCGGTCTTTTCCTGGCGCGGCTTGGTGTGTATGAGGTGCCAGGCTGTTTGGTTTTTCATAAGGAATCCCTTTCTAAAAAACATGATTTTCTCGTATGTCACTATATTGGGTGTAATTCTTCGAGTGTTCAACCATATAACTAAGGAGAAATGGAATTCTTTCGTCGCAGAATCTACTAAACAGGCGAAAATCCATTCGGTCTGCAAAAAATGTGAATAAGTTCATCAGATATGGGCTGTGCTGTTCTGAGTAATGGGTTACCATGTTCAAGACTGAACAGATTGCTGATCCTGTTAGTTGTTTCGTCTATACCGTGATTCAGGATGTGCGGCAGCGCATAATCCTGCGGTAGCCTGCCTGAAATAAAAAAATTGTGGAGTACATCAGAATCGATGGCTAGTCGTCACACCTCAGTGAAAGAAGATACACGGTTTCGCGTGCTGCGACTTCTGGACGAGAATCCCGATATGACTCAGCGCGAGATTGCTGAGGCGCTAGGCATCAGTCTGGGTGGTGTGAATTTCTGCTTGCGGGCTTTGGTGGACAAAGGACTGGTAAAAATCCAAAACTTTCAGAACAGCAAGAATAAAATGGGTTATGTATACCTGTTAACGCCAATGGGGATTACTGAAAAAGCGGGACTTACCGCCCGGTTCCTTAAGCGCAAGCTGTATGAGTACGAAATGCTAAAGGCTGAAATCGAGGCTTTACAAAAAGAATTTACTTAAGTGGGATGAACGGCACCGTGAGTCCTGTTAGAGCTAAAGTCATTAAGAGTTCAAAATAATGTTCCCATATATTCAAAATAGAAAAATTCGTATCGCCATCGTAGGTTGTGGCCGTATATCAAAGAATCACTTTGGTTCAATAGAAAAACACGCTGGTAATATTGAACTTGCCTCCGTGTGTGACACCGATGCAAAAGTGCTGGCAAAGCACGCGGAGCAATACCAGGTGCCGGGCTACCAGTACTTTGAGGAGATGCTCAATACTGAGCAGTTAGATATGGTGGTGCTTTGCACCCCCAGCGGTATACATCCAGATCAGGCTGCGCTTGCAGCGAAGCATAAAGTCCATGTGATGACTGAAAAGCCGATGGCAACTCGTTGGCAGGACGGTGTGCGCATGGTCAGGGCGTGTGATGAGGCCAATGTCCGCCTTTTTGTGGTTAAGCAGAATCGCCGCAATACCACGCTGCAATTGCTGAAGCGGGCGATTAGTGAGAAGCGCTTTGGCAAGATCCATATGGTCCATCTGAATGTATTCTGGACTCGCCCCCAGGATTACTATGATCAGGCGAAATGGCGCGGTACCTGGGAGTTCGACGGGGGCGCTTTTATGAATCAGGCTAGCCATTATGTGGATCTGTTGGACTGGCTGATCGGTCCGGTAGACAAGATACAGGCCATGATGAGTACGACCCGGGATATTGAGGTCGAGGATACGGGTGTTCTGAATCTACGTTGGCGCAGTGGTGCACTGGGTTCGATGAGTGTGACGATGCTGACGTACCCGAAAAACCTGGAAGGCAGCATTACGATACTTGGTGAAAAGGGCACTGTTCGGGTGGGGGGTGTTGCAGTGAATGATATTCAGCGCTGGGAGTTTGATGAGCCGCGCGATTATGACGAGCATATCCAGACAGCAAATTATGAAACCACATCCGTTTATGGTTTTGGGCATCCACTTTACTACAAGAATGTGATTGATGTTATGAGGGGTGAAGCAGAACCTGAGACGGATGGTCGTGAGGGGCTAAAATCCCTTGAGTTATTGATTGCAGCCTATCTTTCGGCTCGGGACGGAAACACGGTTTCACTGCCACTGGAATACTAAAAATGGAATATTCAATTCATCAGAGCGCGATCGTAGACGAAGGCGCCAAAATAGGTGCGGGTTCCCGTATCTGGCATTTTGTTCATGTATGTGCTGGTGCCCAGATTGGTGATAACTGCTCACTGGGTCAGAATGTTTTTGTAGGTAACAAGGTTGTTATAGGCAACAACTGTAAGATCCAGAACAACGTCTCTGTGTATGATAATGTCACGTTGGAGGAAGGCGTGTTTTGTGGTCCAAGCATGGTGTTTACTAACGTCTACAACCCTCGATCGTTGATCGAACGTAAAAATGAATATCGAGATACTCTTGTAAAAAAAGGAGCTACCTTAGGTGCAAATTGCACCATCGTGTGTGGCGTTACAGTCGGACAATATGCGTTCATCGGTGCGGGTGCGGTGGTTAATAAAGATGTGCCCGCCTATGCCCTTATCGTGGGCGTTCCTGCAAAGCAGGTTGGTTGGATGAGCGAGTATGGTGAGCAGATTCCTCTACCGTTGGATGGAAGCGCAGAATATACCTGCCCACATAGTGGGCAACATTACACCCTGAATGGAACGATCCTGGAGTGCGTAAACGCATGAGCATCCCTTTTATTGATCTGAAGACCCAGTACCAGGCGCTAAAGCCACAAATACAAGAGCGCATAAACAGGGTGCTTGATCATGGACAGTACATCATGGGGCCTGAGGTTGGAGAGCTTGAGGAAAAGCTGGCACTCTATGTTGGTGTTAAGCACTGTATTGCAGTCAGCAGTGGAACCGATTCACTACTCATTGCCATGATGGCTCTGGGTATCGGTCCCGGTGATGAAGTCATCACTACGCCGTTTACCTTTGTGGCTACGGGTGAAATGATCGCCCTGTTAGGTGCAAAGCCCGTGTTTGTGGATATTGATCCCAGAACATACAACATTGATCCTGGGAAAATAGAGGAGGCCATTACCCCAAAAACACGAGCGATCATGCCGGTTAGTCTGTATGGACAGTGTGCGGATATGGATGCAATTAACGCTATAGCTGACAAGCATGGGTTGCCCGTAATCGAGGATGGGGCTCAATCCTTTGGTGCAACCTACAAAGGCCATAAATCTTGTGCCCTGAGCACAGTGGGTTCAACCAGTTTCTTTCCAAGTAAGCCGTTGGGAGGTTATGGCGATGGAGGTGCGCTGTTTACCGATGATGATGAACTGGCCAAGGCAATGCGCGAAATACGTGTGCATGGACAGGATCGTCGGTATCATCATCCAAGAGTTGGTATTAATGGTCGTCTGGACACCCTGCAAGCGGCGATTATATTGGCCAAGCTAGATCGCTTCGACTGGGAAGTGGCGCAGCGTCAAATTATTGGATCAAGATATACAGAATTGTTAAATAAATACTGTCCTGCGGTCATAACGCCATACGTCGAGCCACATAATAGCAGCGTTTTTGCGCAATATAGCATTTTAGTTGAAAGTCGAGAGGCATTGCTGACAGGATTAAATGGGTGTGGTATTCCAACGGCCGTACATTACCCGGTGCCATTGAATCAGCAACCTGCATATAGCAATCTTTCCGATGAGCAACTGACCCCTGTTTCTGATGAGATCGCGCGCAAAGTTATGAGCCTTCCTATGGGACCTGATCTTAAAAGCATAGATCAAGAGCTTGTTGTCAAGACGCTGCAGAGCCAAGTCGATCTCGGCCAATGAAAATTGTCACTATTGTCGGTGCGCGCCCCCAGTTCATCAAGGCAGCTGCAATATCGCGTGTGATACGGGAAGATTATACTGGAGTGCTCGAAGAAGTTATTGTGCATACCGGTCAGCATTTCGATGAGAACATGTCTAAGGTTTTCTTTGAAGAACTCGATATTCCTCACCCGCGTTACAATCTTGAAATTTCCGGTGGCCAGCATGGCGCGATGACAGGGCGCATGCTTGAGGCAATTGAAAAAGTTCTGCTTGATGAGTCTCCAGATTTGGTTCTTATCTACGGTGATACGAATTCAACACTTGCGGGCGCTCTTTCGGCTGCGAAACTGCACATACCTGTGGCACATGTGGAAGCCGGTCTCCGCTCATACAACATGCGTATGCCAGAGGAAGTTAATCGCATTGTTGCCGATCGCTTGTCAGCAATGCTTTTTTGTCCGACTGAAACGGCCGCTGAGAATCTGAAGTCAGAAGGTATTACAGCGGGTGTTTTTAACGTCGGAGATGTCATGTTTGATGTCGCCCAGTTTTATCGTCACCAGGCGCGAAAACAAAGTGCGATTTTACAAGAGCTTGGATTGAACGAACGGGGTTTTGCATTAGCGACATGTCATCGAGCAGAAAATACGGATAGTCTCGAGCGATTGACAGCAATAGTGACAGCATTAGGTGAGTTGGCGCATACCATTCCTGTTGTCATGCCGCTTCATCCGCGAACCCGTAATCTAATTTCCGATCATGGATTGGCGGAGGCGCTTGGTGAGGTAAAGATTACTGAGCCTTTGGCTTTTCTTGATATGGTGGTACTTGAACAGGCCGCACAGATGATTCTGACAGACTCTGGTGGTGTGCAGAAAGAGGCGTTCTTCTATGGGGTGCCCTGCATCACGATGCGAGATGAAACTGAGTGGGGTGAAACGGTTGAGTTAGGCTGGAATCGATTGGTAGGTGCCTCAGCCTCAGCAATCACTGCTGCAGCGAATTCATTCCTTACAGCGCGTCCCGAGCCGACATCTGTGGAACCCTATGGGCAGGGTGACGCAGCAAACAAGATCGTAGCAGCCTTGGTTGAGCAAGGCTTAATCAATTAATTTCCAATAAGGAGAAATCATGAAAGCATTTGTTACAGGAGGCCTTGGGCAAATAGGGTCTCATGTTGTTGAGATGTTGCTTGAGCGTGGTGATCAGGTCATTGTGGTTGATAACTTGGCAACCGGCCGGCGTGAGCATCTGGTGGAGCATCCTAATCTCACCGTCGTAATCGATAGCATTGCCAACAAGCCACTGATGGAGCAATTGATTGGCGATTTTAGGCCTGACGCAATCGTTCATGCCGCGTGTTCCTATAAGGATCCGGATGATTGGTATAATGACACGCTGACGAATTGTGTGGGTGGGACTTTGATGGTCGATTTGGCCAAGAAGTTTGATGTTAAAAGATTCGTTTATTATCAGACAGCGCTTTGCTATGGCCTCAAGCCAATGCAGCAACCTATCAGGCTTGATCACCCGCGCAATCCTGCTGGCAGTAGCTACGCTATCTCCAAAACAGCAAACGAATACTACATTGAGCTTTCCGGGATTGACTATGTCACCTTCAGGCTGGCGAATGTCATTGGCCCGCGAAATGTTGCCGGCCCGCTACCTATTTTCTATCAACGTCTTAAAGACAATAAAAAATGCTTCGTTACGAAATCTCGCAGAGACTTTGTTTTTGTCAAGGATCTGGCGGAAGTGACCGTTAAGGCATGTGATGGTGTTGGACATGGCGCCTATCATTTTTCGTCAGGCACGGATATCGAAATCCAAGAGCTTTATGATGCTGTTGTAGACGCAATGGATGTGCCGGGGCGTCCGCAGGCGGATGTGCATGAGATTGGTCCGGATGATGTTTATTCAATCCTCCTTGATCCATCGCGTACTTTCAAGGATTTTGGGGATATTCAGTTTACCCCATTACAGAAAACCGTTTCTGAAGCAATCGCGTATTACATGGAGCATGGCACTCTGGGTGAATACACGCATCTCAGGTTACAAGATAAAGATTAATTGAAGGACTGATTCATGCGTATCCTTATCACCGGTGGCGCCGGGTGCCTAGGCTCAAACCTGATGGAGCATTTTATCCCGCAAGGCCACGAAATATTTGTTATTGATAATTTTGCTACTGGGAAGAGGGAGGTTGTTCCAGAAATCCCTGGTCTGACAGTAATGGAAGGAAGCGTTGCGGACGCTGTTTTTGTAAATGACTGCTTTGCAGCTTTCAGTCCGGAGATTGTTATTCACTCCGCTGCATCCTACAAGGATCCAGATGACTGGATCGAGGATAGTCAGACTAACGTTATTGGTAGTGCGAATGTGGCTATGGCTTCAAGAGCGCATAAGGTCAAAAGGCTGATTAATTTTCAGACAGCTTTATGTTATGGGGATCCTAGTCAACTGCCCATTCCCGTCTCACACCCTACAGCCCCATTTACCAGTTATGGGATAACGAAAACGGCTGGTGAGGCGTTTATGCGGCTTTCAGGTGTGCCGACATTAAGCCTGAGGATTGCCAATGTTACGGGGCCTAGGCTAGCCATTGGACCAATACCCACTTTCTACAAGCGCCTTAAAGCAGGTCAGAGTTGTTTTTGTTCTGATACAGCCCGTGATTTTCTTGATATGAGTGATTTTCTTAGTTTCATGGATTTGGCAATTAAAGAAGATGCCCCGACAGGTACGTTCAATATTGCAAGTGGTGAGGCCCATTCGATCAAGGAAATTTTTGATTTGGTAGCTGAATATCTTGAACTAGGAAGCATTGATGTACCTGTTGTTCCCCCATCGGCTGATGATGTGCCTGTCGTGTCGCTCGATCCTTCAGAAACATATAGTGCCTTTGGTTGGAGGGCTCAAGTGGTGTTTGCCGAGACAATTCGGCGTCAATTGAGTTGGTATGACCAGTATGGAATCTCCGATGTTTTTTCCCATCTCAAGGCACCTTCCATTAAATAAGTGGTTTTGATTATGAGTACACATAATTTTTTAAATACTCGCGTTCTTGTGGTTGGTGGCGCAGGATTTGTAGGCAGTAATCTTGTTCATCAGATTCTTGCTCAAAATCCCAAAGAGATAATAGTAGTAGACAATCTTATCTCATCCGATGTGGCAAATATTCCAGCTGATCAACGTGTCCGTTTTGTTTTTGGTTCGATAACGGATGATCGTATTCTTGCAAATCTGCCAGAGAATCTTGACTACGCATTTCACCTTGCCTGCTATCATGGCAACCAGTCATCGATTGCAGATCCCTTTGCTGATCATGAAAACAATACCCTGACATCGCTGAAATTGTTCGATAGATTGAGCCAGATCAAACAATTAAAACGTGTTGTGTATGCGGCTGCAGCTTGTGCAGTGGCAGAGAAAACTTACGGTGAGCCGACGGCCACGACCGAAGATCAGCCGATTACACTGTATCATGATAGCCCTTACTCAATATCCAAGATCATTGGTGAGCTCTATGGTAACTACTATTGGCAGCAGCATAACCTGCCAATTGTTAAAGCACGGTTCTCTAACGTATATGGGCCGAGAGAGATACTTGGTGCTGGTCAGTGGCGAGGGACAGTGCATACAGTCTGGCGCAATGTGACGCCAACATTTATTTGGCGCTCATTGAATGGCGATGCATTGCCGCTAGATAATGGTGGTAATACAAGCCGCGATTTCATTTTTGTGGAGGATATGGCACGAGGTTTGATGGCCTGCGCGCTCAATGGCGAACCTGGTGGTGTATATAATCTTGCTACGGGAAAGGAGACAACCATTCTTCAGTTAGCAACCCTTATCAATGAATACACAGGTAATAAAACACCTGTGGATTTAAAACCCGCGCGTGACTGGGATCGGTCAGGTAAGCGATTTGCATCAACTGAAAAGGCTGAAAGTGAATTAGGCTTTACAGCACAAGTTGGGATTGATGAGGGGATTCGTCGTACCGTTGAATGGACCCGTGATAATCAGGAACGTATAAGCCAGAGTATTTCTAAACACAACAAACTTATGAGTCAGGTAGTAGGCGCGGCATGCTGATAAAAGGCAAAAGATTTCTTGTTATCGGTGGCGCCGGTTTTATAGGTTCGCATATCGTAGATCAACTAATAGAGGCAGGTGCATCGTACGTTAGAATTTACGATAACTTTTCACGCGGAAGAATGAGTAACCTCAAGCAAGCGCTAGCTGATCCTCGTGTGGAAATATATCCTGATGGAGGTGATATTCTCCTTCGCGATACATTGCGAAATGCCATGGACGGGATTGATGGAGTATTTCATTTGGCAGCGCTCTGGCTGTTACAGTGTTATGAGTATCCGCGTTCAGCTTTTGAGGTGAATATTGCGGGCACCATGAATGTTATAGAGGCAGTTATCGATAGTGGTGTGAAACGTCTGGTATTTTCCTCATCAGCCTCGGTTTATGGTGATGCCATTGCGGAACCAATGACGGAAGATCATCCATTTAACTGTAAGGAATTTTACGGTGCCAGTAAGGTTTGTGGTGAAATGTTGCTGCGAGCGATTCACAGTCGAGAGCATAAAGATGGAAGTGGATTTGAATATGTAGGACTAAGATATATGAATGTATATGGCCCTCGCCAGGATGATAGAGGAGCCTATACCGGTGTGATTATTAATATGCTGAATGCGCTGGATAAAGGGGAATCACCAGTGATTCATGGGGATGGATCACAATCATATGACTTTATTGACGTACGGGACTGTGCCAGAGCAAATATTTTAGCTATGCAATCAACAATCAGTAACCGCAACTATAATGTTGGAACTGGCATCAAAACTTCCATCGCTGACTTGGCATCTATCATATGTAAGGTACATCCAAGTAAAATAGAGGCCTGCTTTAAATCTGGAAACAGGCCATTTGTGCAGAACAGAGTTGGCTCAACGGAAAGTGCGAGGAGTGGGATAGGCTTTCTTGCCTCTATAAATCTGGACGAAGGGTTGAGAGAACTTATGCTGTGGAGACAAATGCGTGAATACGAGGCTTCTGGATGCGCCTGAGCTCGAATGTGTTTCGCTCGTTATATATATTAAGTGGTTACCGCCATCGCGTATTGGAGGGAGTTACCCATGATGTTCGTCAGCGATACGTGGGATCATTATTTGGAACAATGTGGGCTGTGCTGTACCCACTTCTTCAGCTAAGTATATATGCTGCCCTGTATACAGTGATTTTTAAAATTCGCCCTTCTGGGCTTAGTGAAATGGGCTATGTTGTGCTGGTATTTTCAGGGCTGGTGCCTCTTATGGCCTTCAGCGAAGTTCTTATGGCGTCTACATCCTCACTTTCATCGAATAAAAGTCTTCTTTTGAACACTGTTTTTCCGGCAGAGCTAATACCTCTCCGTGCCGCTATTGGAGCACAAGTCACTAGTATTATCGGGTTGTTGATCACGTTGATTGTTGGGTTTTCTTTAGGGCAAGCAAGTTGGCAAGCCATCCTTTTGGTCCCAGTGTTTTGGATATTGTTGCTAATGTTTGCCATGGGCATTGGATGGATGCTCTCGCTATTTTCCCTTGTTGCCCGGGATATTCAACACGGCCTCGGATTAGTTACGATGCTACTGTTCGTGTTAAGTCCGTTTGCCTATACTCCGGAAATGGTTCCTGCGGCACTAAAGCTAATTATTTATCTGAACCCTCTCTCGTATTTTGTTCTCACGTTTCAGCAATTGATATGTTATGGAACATGGCCTGATCCACTTGTTGCGGGTGGCTGTGTAGTTTTAGCGACGGTGAGTTTTTTTACAGGATTCACTGTTTTTCAAAGGGCAAAGAGCGTGTTTTTTGATTATGCATGAACCAGTTGCAATTCGTCTGAAGGATGTTTCCAAAATCTACAAACTCCATGGCAGTCAGGGAGATCAGTTAATAGAGATTCTTGGATTACGACGTTTCGGGTTTAAAACAAAAAGTGCTGCGAAAGAGTTTGCGGCGCTTAGTGAGATTTCATTAGATGTGCCGCGTGGTCATCGAATCGGTATTGTCGGTCGTAATGGGGCAGGTAAAACAACTCTTCTAAAGCTGATATGTGGAAACTATTCACCGACACATGGTTCGGTGGAGATCAATGGAACTGTCCAGGCGCTAATGAGTGTTGGTCTGGGATTTCATCCAGAGTATACAGGACGTGAAAATATTGAGGCATCACTTCAATACAACGGACTACGTCAGGATGAGTACAAGGAGGCAATTGATGAGATTATTGAGTTTTGCGAGTTGGGAGAGTTTATAGACCAACCCTTCAAGACCTACTCCTTAGGTATGCAGGCGCGTCTGATGTTTGCTGCTGCAACGGCCGTACAACCAGATATCTTGATCGTGGATGAAGTCCTCGGTGCCGGCGATGCCTACTTTGTTGCAAAATCTAAGGCGCGGGTTGAAAAACTTGTAAGTTCGGGTTGTACCATGCTGTTAGTTTCTCACTCGATGCAACAGATATTGGAATTGTGTGATGAAGCAATTTGGTTGGACCAGGGAGCAATAAGAATGCACGATAATGCCTTTCTTGTGGTTAAGGCATATGAAGAGCATCTCCAGGGGCCCATCAAACATGCGTCCTCTGTGATGAGTGAGCGTTTTGTGGGAAAGGAAAATGAACTGGAATTGAATTTAAATAATGCCTCTGACTATCCTGAGAAATTACTTACTGAGAAAAGAGGCCTGGAGCTTCCGAAATCAATACGTTTGCAGGAACCGGAGTTTATGCCGCATTCGATGGCTACATGCTTTCCAGATACTGAGTTAATAGATACTTTAGATTTCGTTGCCCCTGGTGGAATATCCCGTTGGAATTCAGATGCGGGGCTGAAGGTTTGTGGCTTTACCGTTATAGGTGAAAGGGGTAGAACGAATAAACTATTCACACTGCAGCCTGCAAAAATCGCTATTTCGATTATTGCGGAAGAATCTGGAAAATATGATTGTCGATATGGAATTGTGGTGGATGACATGATGGGGCGTAGTGTTATTCGCATTTTTAGTCCTGCTGACCAATTCAATATCATTAAAGGAGCGAAACGCAATATTGAGATAGTCCTAAATCCACTTCAAATTGGACCAGGAGAGTATACTATTGGTGTTAGCATACTTGCTAATGCGCCAATTCAGTACCTGCAAAATACTAGTAGATATGATCTGCTTAGTAGGAGTTTTTCAATAAGCGTCGAACTTCCCTCTTCGCTATCATTATTCGGGGCTGCATTTATGCATTCTGCAGAATGGAATTTTAGCTAATTGATACATTCGTCAATCACGCATAGATCTAGTTTAGATAACGGGGGATATTGATGTTGTTGTGCCCGAATTGCAGATCATCTTATCCTGAGCATGCTACAGAATGCCGAGGATGTGGGTGGAAGCTCGAAGAAATCGAAGGTATAAAAGTATTTCTCTCGAATTCAGACAAACAAGATAATTTCTTTAAGGAGTACATAGAAAATTATCGTGAAATATCAATTAACGATATTCATCATGGATTTGTTGATACTTCATATTTAGAAAACCAAGCCGATAAGTTACTTAATTATTACACAGGGAAGCATGAAGATATCCTTGAGGTGGGTGTAGGGCAAGGTTTTTTGCTACGCAAACTCCGCGAAAGGTACCAGTTCTCCAGAATTACTGCAGTTGACATCAGCTTACCTTTTCTAACTAACGCCCTAAAGCAAATAGATGTAAATTGTTTATTTGCAAATGCAGAAAATCTCCCATTTTCAAATGCTTTTGACCTCATAGTTGCTTCAGATATTCTAGAGCATGTCATTAATCCAATAGATTTTCTATTGAGTTCCAATTACTCATTGAAATCGGACGGCTGCTTAGTTCTTCGTGTTCCATTTGAAGACAATATGCTGCAGTACTCAAAACTTCTTGGGTGTAAATACAAGTTTGCCCATTTGCGTAATTTTTCCAAACGTAATTTAGTGGTTATGTTGAGCCAGGCTGGTTTTAAGGTTACTCAAATTCATTATGACGGATACTATGCATACTCAAGGAGACCGCCTTTTAGGCGTGGTGTACTAAAAAATATTTTTGAATATTGCATAAATTCAGTATATCCGAATGAAAATGATGTTAGCAAAATACCAAACTGGATCGGATTAATGTTGATGAAACCATTAGAAATAGTGATTGTTGCTAAAAAAGACAAGAATGTGTCTGATATGAACTACCTATTTTGATTGTTGTTAAAAGTCAACCTGGATATATTTTAGTTGCATAGATTCAGGTTGAATGGAAGCAGAAGGAGAGATAATGACGACAGCGATTAGTCCGGTTACTCTGGTGTTTATGGGTGACTCAATCACAGAGGGCCAGTATGTTCATCACTCGTTAAGGTGGACAGAAATGGTGGCAAAGCAAGTGCGTTTGGATGTATCCAGAAGAATCGATTCGGATTCGTTGCATTTTTTTAACAGGGGTATCTCTGGAGAGACAACGAGACAAGGACTTGAAAGGTTTCCACGAGATGTTCAAGTACTGCAACCTGACATAATTACGATCCAGTTCGGACTAAATGACTGTAATTGCTGGGATAGTGATCGCGGACTTCCGCGCGTTTCCGAAGCGGGGTATCGTGCAAACTTATTAGAGATGATTGATCGCTCGAAAACATTCGGAGCGGAACATATCATCCTTTCAACAAATCATCCAACTTTGAGAAATCATCCCTTGGCATCAAAGCAGACGCTTGAGGATCGTAGGAAAATATATAATGAAATAATTCGTGAAGTGGTGAATGATTCAAAGGTTATTCTTTGTGATATAGACCAGGAATTTGCTGATGTAAGTAAGGAGAATCTATCCGAGATGCTAATGCCAGAGCCGGATGTACTCCATCTGAGCGAGAAAGGTCATGCGAAGTATGCAAAGGCTATATATACACCAATTTCTAGATCAATCGAGTATATTTTAAATGGAGTTGAACGATGAGTAAAAGTCCCACAGACATTCACTGGAATAAGCGTGCTGTCTATGAGCAAAATGTTAATGCGGTGAATATAGCTGATGTGTCACAAAGAGAATTAGAAACAGAGTTCATTCTTCAGCATGTGAAAATTACTGATCGTGTTCTTGAGGTCGGATGTGGAAATGGTTTCTTAACAAATATCCTTCGACTATCATCCGCGCATGTAGATGCATTTGATTACGCTGAAAACATGATCGTTAGTGCAAAAGAAAACTATGGAGAAACTAATAATCGATTTTTTCATGACAATTTACTGAGTCCGGCTTCTTGGGATGAGTCATATGACTGTATTGTTTGTGTTCGTGTATTAATAAATCTTCGTGATTTTAGTGAACAAAAAAGAGCAGTAGAAAATATGCAGAAAGCCCTCAGAAAAGGCGGAAAATTGCTGTTAGTAGAGGGTTACGCGGATGGTTTTACTGAGCTTAACAAGCTCAGAAGTAAAAGCGGAATTGAACCGTTAATCCCGGCGGGTATAAATTACTATTCTAAACTAGAAGAAATGCGAGAGTTTCTTGGGAAAAGATTCACGATAGCTGAGGATTTCCATACTGGATGCTTTGATTTTTTAACACGAGTGGTCTATCCGGCTTTAGTTGGTGCAGATAAAGCCACTGGACATAGTGATTTTCATGAAAAAATAATCCAAATAGCAAAAAACTTTAATGGTGAGCAATTTAGGACGCTCGCTAGGTTAACTGGCTTTTTGTTGGTAAATAACAAATCATAGCTTTAATATGCGATGTTTCTATGACTGAAAAAAAGCATATTCTATTACTCTGCCATTATTACCCTGGTGCTGCCGGTGCGATAATCGACCACATTGAATCCTTTAGTAAACATTCAAAGAATAAGTATTTGATTCTATCAAATATGGGGGAATTACCCGACTGGTTAGAATTGGATCGATTCGATGCTTTAATTTTTCACTATAGCCTTATCGCATGTTACGACAATTATATTTCGCCATCGGGTCGAAAGCGAATTAGAGAATTCACAGGATTCAAGGCGGCATTTGTCCAAGATGATTATCGATGGATTAATGACACTGTAGATGCATTATCTTATATGAAGATAAATGCCCTTTTCCCTCTTGCTGGGAGTGACATTATTAATGATATATATAGCCCAACAAAACTTCCCAATGTGCGCAAGGAAACGGTTCTTGCTGGTTATGTTCCTCTGGAATTGGTGAGCTTATCCGTAAAGCCATATAGTGAGCGAATGATAGATATTGGTTATCGCGCGAGAAAATTACCGGCATGGATGGGAGCTCATACCTTACAGAAGTGGCAAATAGCCGAAGGAATCTTAAAGGAAGTAAAAAAGTACAAACTAATGGTTGATATCTCATGTAAAGAAGAGGATCGAATTTATGGGGATTCCTGGATAAAATTTCTTACAGATTGCAAGGCCACATTGGGGACAGAAAGTGGCGCAAGCGTTTGTGACTTCACCGGAGATATTCAGAGAAATGTTGAAGCCCACCTTAAAAGGCATCCCAAAGAAGATTTTTACAAATTAAGAGATTTGTACTTTAAGGAAGATGATGGGGTGTACATGATGAATGTAATCTCACCTCGCTGTTTTGAAGCGGCTGCATTAAGGACATTAATGATATTGTACGAAGGGGAGTATTCGGGAGTTTTGGTGCCCTGGCGACACTATGTTCCATTAAAGCAGGACCATTCAAATATCAAAGAAATAGTGGAGGTCATTAAGTCTCCAGAGGAAGCTCAGAAAATAATAGACCATGCGTATTATGAAGTGGCGAAAAATAAAGAGTATTCATATGAGGCAATGGTTAAGTTGGTAGATAGAGTCATTGATGAAGAGTGGTCGGTGGCTATGGAAAAGCGAGAAAGAAATTATTCAGCTGACGAGTTTCAATGGTACCAGTCGACTAGTCCACGACTGCTAAATAATAGTGCTAAAAATGAAATAGAGAGGTCTATATTTTATCCAATTAAAAAAACATCCTCTCGTAAATTGTCGGGTGAAGGTATTGGTTCAGATAGTATTCTAGATGTATACCTTGTACGTAAGTTCTGTATATCTAGAATAATCGTTGCATGGGGTGATGATCAAAAATTGATTCCGAGTGAGTATGAAATACAAGGTTGGCGAGGAAATATGATTATCGGAGAACAAATTATTAGTAACTATCAGAAAAGTACATTTCAGACTATTCAATGGTGTGAAAATAAGGTGGGTGTTGACTTATTAAAGATTAAAGTAAAAGCGCCTCTGGCTAGAGAAGTTGCTCAGGTCTTATCAATATCAGTTATTGCACGGGAAAAGAAAAAACTACATACCATCATGTGGATTCATGTAAAGGTTAATTTAACTAGGAAATTGCATAACATTTGGAGGGGGATGCCTGAATCTGTACGCGCTGTGTTGCTCCCTGCAATTAAAGTACTAAAGAAGTTAGCGTAAGTATTAGTAGGCTATGCGATTAGTTTTTTACGTGGCACAGAACATTAGCTAGGCACGATTGGGGATAAAGAAAAATGTGTGGAATTTTTGGCTGTGTTACGGTGCGTCCTCGCAATAATAAGCAGATGGAAGATGCGATTAACTGTGGCTTATCCAGTATACGTCATCGTGGACCTGATGGTATGGGTAAGTGGGTGTCTCAAAGTGGGCAGGTAGGGCTTGGGCATGTTCGACTCTCTGTTATTGACCTGGAGGCAGGTGCACAGCCAATGCACAGTGACGATAGGCGGTTCACCATAGTTTATAATGGGGAAATATACAATTACCTGGAACTCAGAGCCGAGCTTGGTGAAGAATTTTTCCTTACTAACTCGGACACCGAAGTTATTTTACGAGCGTTTCAACGCTGGGGTGCAAGTTGTATTAGTCGATTGCGTGGAATGTTTGCAGTTGCAATTTGGGATTCAATAGAGCAGCGGCTTTTCCTTGCCCGTGATCGTTTTGGGATTAAACCACTGTATTGGGCAAGGACTACAGATGGACTCTTTTTCGCGTCTGAAATTAAGGCATTACTGCCATTTCTTGATGCTAAGCGCGTGAATCGACAAGCCCTCTCAGATTACTTTACCTTCCAGTTTTGCTTGGGCAGCAAGACGCTTATGGATAACGTATGGCAGCTTCCTGCAGCTCATCACGCTATGGTGGCAATCGGTGCAGAGCCAAACCCACAGCGATACTGGGAAGTACATTACAATATTGATTACGACCATACTGAAGCCTGGTTTGTTGAAAAACTTAGAGAGTTGCTTGATGACTCGGTACGTATGCATCTCCGTGCGGATGTAGAGGTGGGTAGCTATGTGAGTGGTGGTGTGGATTCAAGTTTGATGGCTGTCTTGGCCAGGGATCAGAGACCAGATGCTCCATTTCAAGCATTTAATGGTCGTTTCCTTGATGGATTGGATTTCGATGAATCACGTTATGCCCAAGCGTTAACAGATGAAAACCAGATGTTACTCCACATTACTGATGTCAATGAGAATGATTTTGTAGAAAATATAGAGAAAGTCATTTGGCATCTGGATCAACCAACGGCAGGTCCAGGGGCATTTCCCCAGTACATGGTCTCAAGGGAGGTTGGGAAGAGCATAAAGGTTGTACTTGGGGGTCAAGGCGGTGATGAAATCTTTGGCGGTTACGCGCGCTACCTAGTTGCGTATTTTGAGCAGTGCATTAAAGGTGCAATTGAAGGCACGCTACATAATGGAAATTATGTAGTGACCTACGAATCCATAATCAACAATTTGCGCACACTTCGACAATATAAGCCGATGTTGAAAGAGTTCTGGAGCGAAGGGTTGTTTGAAGAGCGTGACCAGCGTTACTGGCGGCTTGTCAATAGGGCAAATACCTTTGGAAGTATCCTTGCACCCGACGCAATAGATCAAAGGCAAACAATGGAGGAGTTCCAGTCCATATTCTGGGGGGAAAACGTGGGAAAAGAGGCATATTTTGATTCGATGACACATTTTGATTTCAAAACTCTTTTGCCGGCCCTTCTACAGGTAGAGGACAGGATGAGCATGGCTCATGGCGTAGAAGCCAGGGTGCCGTTACTAGATCATCCGCTGGTAGAATTCGCTGCAACGATCCCCGCCGACATAAAGTTTCGTAATGGTGAGTTAAAACGATTACTAAAGTTGGCTTTTTCTAAGAAACTTCCCTCTGCTATTTATGAACGAAAGGATAAAATGGGATTCCCAGTGCCATTGAATTTATGGCTGAAGCAGGGCGGTAAAGCACGGGATCTGATTGGCGATATTCTAGGTTCACCAGATGCAAAAGCAAGAGAGTATCTCGGAAAGGATTTCTCAATTGACTCGGTTCTCGACTCGCAAAGTGTGTATGGACGGAATCTTTGGGCGTTGTTGAGCCTGGAGATTTGGCATAAACAGTTCCTATGAATGTACGCCAATCGGCGCTGAAGCTCATAAAGCACTCTGCCGTTTATGGTTTGGGTAGTGGCGCTGGAAGGTTTGTCGGTCTACTATCGCTTCCGCTCTATACGAGTTTTCTCAGCCCAGAAGAGTACGGCGTAATAGGGCTGTTGCTAGTTGTTGGAATACTACTAAGGACACTTTGTGCGGTAGGCTCTGGTGGTGCCACTGGCATAGTATACTTCAAGTACGCTTCGGCTGAGCACAAACGGCATACGATATGGTCCATGCTTGCACTTGTTCTAATGGGGTGTGTGCTTCTACTGAGTTTATCGCCAGTAGTTGAATTCTTGTTGGATGGCTTTCTAACTGACCTACCTTCAATATTATCAACAAAGATTATTATAGGTTATTGTTTCGTGTTGGTTCTTCAAATAGCCACTGAACCATTTCTTATCTCGTTGCAATTTGATGGGCGCGCAAAAGTATATTCCGTAGTTTCCTTTGCAGGTGTACTAGTCGGCGTATTATTTACTATAGCTTTTCTCGTTGCAGACTTTGGGGTCTCGGGATGGGTTCTAGGGCAGGGTATTGGTGCGTTTATTTCACTGTTAATTGCCTGGATGTTGACGAGAAAGGATCTTGGTTTCCCAAAACCTCAGTATGGACTGATGAGAGATATATTGCGAACATGGACGCCACTTTTACCGGGTAGTTTTTCCATGCTATTTATGCTGAGCGCAGCACCATTTTATGTTGGAGAGTTTTTACCGATAGAGTCGGTGGGAAAGTTTGGCGTAGGGTATCAACTTGGAATGGGTATGGCCCTCGTTACATCAGCAATTTCTGCCGCATGGATGCCCTATTTTCAGAGCTATATGGAACGTCCTGAAGAGGCGAACAAATTATTCCCAAAAATGACGGTTCTATATATATGGGGTGTTGGTGGGGTATCATTAATTTTCTTTTATATAGCAAGGCCGGTCATAGAGATTCTGGTTGATATTCGATATAAAGACGCGTGGGAGGTGATAGGTTTTGTTGCCTTATCACAGGCGTTGGTTGGATTGTGGGGAATGCTATTGCCGGGAATGTATTTTTCAGCTGAAACGAAGTACGTCACCTTGGTGCAAGTGCTCGCTGCAATTGCAGCTGTAGTTTCTTATTACGTGCTAATTCCTGAGTTTGGGCTCATTGGTGCGGGTATTGCTCTGGTTGTTGGTCCCGTAGTGATGGTAGTCTTGCAGGCGATCTTGAATAGGCTACGAAATTATCAGGTTTCGAGCTTTGAAGTGATACCTGCTACTTCGCTTCTAAGTTGGATTTTTATGGCGGCAGCAGTAATTTGGTTTGCATGGGGTAATACCTCCTTGCTGTATGCGGGGATTTTGTCACTATTCGTTCTGGTAACTCATATAGTTATAGGTTGGCGAATATATCACCACATATTTAACAACTGAGTATACTTAAAATTTGGTGCGCTTATGCAAAATATATATCGCCGAACACCTATAGAAAGGCGATCTGAAATTCCAATATTTATTGACCGACAAAACGATATATATGTTAAGAATTACGATGATATTGCAGACCACCATCTCTGTTCGATTTCTCTTGGAAAAGGGAATCCCTTTATGCAGGAGGAGATGTGGAGGGATCTCGAAAGAAATACTATTGATCTGATTAATAAGTATGCTGAAAAAGGTGCCCGTATTCTGGATGTTGGTGTTGGTACGGGGCGATTACTAGCACAGTTTACGTCAATGAATCGATACGGTATTGATGTGGCGCTTGGTTATCTGGAGCGTTTGGGCGATAGTGGTATTGAGTGTTCACTTGGTGTTGTGGAAGATTTGCCTTATCAAAACAATGTATTTGATATAGTTGTTTGTACCGATGTGCTTGAACATGTTTTTGATCTACACAAGGCTATCAGTGAGTTATATCGTGTGTTAAAACCGGAAGGTATGCTAATAATACGAGTTCCTTACAAAGAAAATTTGGAGCTCTATTTGCATAAAGATTATCCCTATCATATTGCACATGTCCGCAATTTTGACGAACATGAATTAGAGATACAGTTTTCACGGGTCTTTGATTTTCGGCTATGCGAGACACTTTATGATAAAGCATTTGTACCAGTATCATTGGCGTTACCGCTTCCGCGGGGAAAGATTTTTCTTACAAAATTACTCGTCAGATTGCAAGCTATATTTCCTTTCTTGAAAAATCCGTTGCAACGACTTTATAAGCCAACAGAAATTAGCATGGCATTTAAAAAGCCGGCATAAAGGACAGGATGTCACATGCGCATACTAATTCTCTACGACAAGTATTCTACCTTTACCAATACAGTATTTGATCACCTTGACTCATTTTCAGAGTACTCTTCTGCAGAAGTCTTCTATTATCAGCCTGGAGATGATTTGTCTACGGTATCTTTGGAGTATTTTGATGCCGTGGTGATTCACTATAGTCTTCGTATTCCATTAGGACAATTGACCGCTGAGCTATATCATAAACTAAATCTATATGCAGGATTGAAGGTATTATTTGTTCAAGATGAGTATGATTATACAGATACTGTTAGAAAAGCAATTCATGATTTAGAAATTGGATTAGTATTTACTTGTGTGCCGGAAAAGTATATTGATACTGTCTATCCCTCGAAGGAATTTACTTCAACATGTTTCGTTAATAATCTGACGGGATATATACCTGCAAGTTTAGCCAATGAAAAGCGATATTCAGCAATTCGTGATCGTCCTATATTTGTTGGCTATCGTGGAAGAAGTTTGCCTTTCTGGTATGGGGATTTGGGCCAGGAAAAATTCCTCATAGCTCAATTTATGAAAGGTGAGTGTCGACGTCGAGCTATTGCTAGCGATATTGAATGGGAAGACAAAAATCGTATATATGGGGGTAAATGGGTCGACTTTCTTTCCTCGTGTAAAGCTACATTGGGGACAGAGAGTGGTAGTAATGTTTTTGATGACTCAGGAAAGATTAGAGAAAAAGTCAATGAGATACTGCGCCGCAATAGCAAAGCAAATTATGCGTACGTGAGGAAATTGGTATTTGGTGGGGAAAATGAAGTTTTGATAATGAATCAAATATCTCCGCGCTTTTTTGAATCCATAGCGTTGAAAACCGGATTGATTCTATATGAAGGAGAGTATTCCGGTATACTTGAACCTTATAAGCACTTTATCCCTTTGCGCAAAGATCATGAAAATATTGATGAGGTGTTTCAGCTACTGATTGATGATACGTATATGCAGGCAATGGTAGATCGTGCCTATGAGGATATCATTGAGTCTGATAAATATAGTTATAGTAGCTTTATCAAAATGGTTGATTCATACATATCTAATGCAGTGGGCTCTTGCGTTCAAAAAAGTTCGATACTGCCTCCTCCTCCATGTTTCACAGTTCGGCCGCAAAGAGTTCGCATTACCAGGTTAAGGAGTGGTTTAACGCGAGTATGGAGTTATATTCCATATCCATTGCGTAATTCTTTTCGGCCATTGGCGCGTCGTGTGGCAGAATTAGTATCACGGTCTGATTAAGTGGATTCAGTAATCAGCGTGCTAGTTCTATATGCAGATTATTCTGTACGAGCAAGTTATTATGATGATTGGATAGAGGCGTTCATCGAATCTCGTTTTTTTAATACGGTATCTATCAATATTTGTGATTCTGATATTAAAAGAAAATTGTACCATGCCTTGCCGGATATGGATGCAGTTGTATTATTGCATTCAACAAATGCGGATCAACTATTCTACCTCGAGCCGATTGTACCAATACTTGAAAATTGCAAGGCCAAAGTATTTTCGTTTGTGGGTAACGAGGTGAATCTTCCTGGGGCACCAATCGAGCCTAAACGAAAAATTCTCTCGCAATTGAACCCGGATTATATAGCAACGCAGCTGCTGCAAGAAGCGGGAGACTATTTATGGGGTGATATCGCTCCCGTTGTTTCGGTGCCTCATGCGCTCAACCCTAAATCTTTTTTTAAAACGACGCTGTTAAAAGAAAGGCCATTGGACTTGGGCGTACGTTCATTTCGGTATCCACCACATTTGGGTGATGATGATAGAAATCGCTTGATGGATTATTTTCAAGTGATCAGTGATTCAAGGGGATTGCGTGTTGATATAGGTGAGGAACGGCTTGATCGGCAAGGGTGGGCTGCTTTTTTAAATAGTACACGTGGAACCTTGGCTACAGAAGCTGGCTCTTGGTACTTGTCGCGTAGCGACCAATTTATTGACGATATACAAAATTATGTTCGTAGCCAAAATCGACGGGGTATCGTGTTGTCCGCTGAAAATAGTCGACTTAGACGGATTGCCCATAAATTACCTTGGTGGGTTCGCCAGCTTATATTGAAAGCATTGCGCGGCGGCCCTATTCGCTATGAATCTACGCTAACTAGCGAACTTTCTTTTGATGAGATCTATGAGAAATTCTTTAAATCTCGTGAGCGCGCGCCTGTTTATACGAAATGCATATCATCCCGACATTTTGATGCTATGGGTACAGGTACTGGAATGATACTGTTTAAGGGTAGGTATAATGACATACTGGTTCCGGATCTTCATTATTTCGCCTTAGAGCATGATTTTTCGAATATTGACGAAATACTGGCGCGATTTGAAGATCCAGGTCAGTTGCAGGATATTACAGAGGCATCTCTTGAGCATGCTTTGGGGCATCATACATATACACACAGGGTGGAAACGATAGCATCCATCCTCAATGAATAGTTACTTTTTCTTATAACAACATACAGGGTGTGCGTCGGTTGAAAATGAGTATTGGACGGCTCTACTAGTGTGTGGGATTTGGGGTGCTTGGTTAGGGCAAGCGGCGATGGAGTTTCCATCAGATTATTTAGCCCAGACCCTCTCTCATCGTGGCCCGGATGATGCTCAATTCTGGAGTGAATCTGATGGGAGCATCTGGCTTGGTCATAATCGGCTGGCCATTCTCGATTTATCCAATGCAGGACAGCAACCCATGCATTCATCGTGCGGGCGCTATGTTATTGTCTTTAATGGTGAGGTGTATAACCACTTAGTTATCCGTGCACAATTGGAATCTGATGGCTTAGCACCCGCCTGGCGAGGACACTCTGATACAGAGTCTCTTATTGAAGCAGTTTCAGCATGGGGTTTAGAGAGAACACTAACGGCTTTAGCTGGCATGTTCGCCTTTGCGTTGTGGGACTCCGCTGAAAAGACCCTAACACTGGTTCGTGACCGCCTAGGTGAAAAGCCATTATATTTTGGCTGGGCCGGGTCCGGGTTTGCTTTTGCGTCTGAATTGAAAGCTCTTCGCGCTATTCCTGGTTTCAAATCCGAAATAGATAAGGGGTCTCTTGCACTCTATATGCGCTATGGCTATGTGCCTACTCCATACAGCATATACAAGGGTGTCTCCAAGTTGCCTCCTGGCTGTCTCCTCGTATGTGGCAGTTGCCATATAGAAAGCCTAACACTCCCTAAATATAAACCCTATTGGAATGCGATACAGGCAGCTAAAACCTCAGTATCTGATCGTTTTACATTTAATTCAGATGCTGAGGCTGTAGATTCCCTAGAGTCAGTATTGCGGAACTCTATTCGCGACCAGATGATTGCTGATGTACCTCTGGGGGCATTCCTCTCTGGTGGTATAGATTCATCAGTAGTGGTTGCTCTCATGCAGGATTTGGCCAAAACTACCGGCAACCCTCCTGTGAAGACATTCTCAATCGGCTTTAATGAACGTGCCTATGACGAGGCACCTCACGCTCGTGCTGTAGCAAGTCATCTTGGTACAGAGCATAAAGAGTTGTATGTGAGTCCAGCAGAAGCTTTGGCCGTCATCCCTCGCTTACCTCACTTATATGACGAGCCTTTTGCAGATTCGTCACAAGTCCCAACATATCTGGTTTGTGAAATGACAAAGCAGCATGTAACGGTTGCTTTATCCGGTGATGGGGGCGATGAATTATTTGGCGGTTATAATCGCTACTTTTTAGCAGCCCGCATGTGGAATAGAATATCCAGAATGCCCCAGCCGGCTAGAGATTTAGCTGGTCGTATATTGCGTGCAATTCCAATAATAACCTGGGATGCTTTATATCGATTGTTAATGCCGGTTATTCCAAAACAATACCAGATGCGATTGCCTGGTGAAAAAATTCATAAGGCGGGTCGCCTGCTTGGTGCTGTTGATGAGCAAGCCCTTTATCGTGGATTAGTGAGCCAATGGGACCCCTTTGATGTTGTTCTTGATGCTGTAGAACCCAACAGTTTATCAACCAATAATATGACGGGTATTCCGACCCTCATCGAAAAAATGATGTTGTATGATTCGGTTACATATCTACCTGATGACATACTAACCAAAGTGGATCGGGCTGCAATGGCTGTCAGTCTCGAAACACGTATCCCGTTACTTGATCACCGGGTGTATGAATTTGCATGGAGACTTCCTCTTAAATATAAAGTTCGTGATGGCTCCGGTAAGTGGATTCTAAAAGAATTACTCTACAAGTATGTTCCCCAGTCACTTGTTGATCGTCCAAAAATGGGGTTTGGAGTTCCCATTGATGTTTGGTTGAGAGGTCCACTGCGGGACTGGGCGGAAATGTTACTGGATGAGTCGCGTCTAGTATCAGAGGGATATTTTAATGCACAATCCATTCGCTTAAAGTGGCAGGATCATTTATCGGGAAAATATAATTGGCAGCATCAGCTGTGGCCAGTCCTGATGTTTCAGGCATGGTTGATGGAACAATAAGCTAATGAGCTTTTTGTTAGTTGCGAGTTTCCCAGAGTCATTGCTTAAGTTTCGCGGAGCATTGATGGCAGAGCTTGTTGCGCGAGACGAAAAAGTCCATGTTGCAGTACCGGATATTCCTATGGGTAGTACATTGAGACTCGAGATGGAGGCCGTTGGTCTGATTGTTCACGAAATACCACTTAAACGTGTGGGTATGAACCCTGTGTCGGATCTCAAGTTTCTTGCGCATCTTGTTGTGTTGATGCGTCGGACTAAACCCAAAAGAGTACTCTGCTATACAGTAAAACCAGTGATATATGGGCTTATCGCTGCAGTACTAGCTCGTGTACCATACCGATATGCACTAATAACGGGCCTTGGTTATGCTTTTCAGGGTGGGGATTCGAGAACCTTTGTTCGGTCATTGGTGAAGTCGCTGTACAAAATTGCACTTAAGTTTTCCGAAAAAACTTTTTTCCAGAATCCAGATGACGAAGCCTTATTTAGAAAATTAGGATTAATTGCTGATTCAGCAAAGACCTCTCTGGTAAATGGTTCTGGAGTGAATTTGACGGAATTTGCAGTGAGTCCACTGCCTAACAAATTATCTTTTCTATTCATAGGCCGTCTGCTGGGGGATAAGGGTGTACGAGAATATGTTGAGTCTGCGCGAATTGTTTGTGAAAAATATCCTGATATTGAATTCGGACTTGTTGGGTGGATAGATGATAATCCGAATTCTGTCGGTCAAGATGAGTTGAGAAGGTGGATAGCTGACTCAGTAATTAAGTTTTACGGGAAGTTGGAAGATGTGCGTCCAGCAATAGCTAATTGCAGTGTGTATGTACTACCTAGCTATCGCGAAGGCACGCCGCGTACTGTACTTGAAGCGATGTCTATGGGGCGCCCTGTGATTACAACGGATGCTCCAGGTTGTAGGGAAACAGTGATAAATTGGGAGAATGGTTTTCTGACGCCAGTTCGATCAATTGACGGGCTAGTGGCCGCAATGTGTGAATTTATAAATGATCCTTTACTGGTTGCTCGTATGGGTATGCGCTCACGTGAACTCGCAGAAGATAAATACGACGTGAATAAGGTTAATCAATTGATGCTTAGTGAGATGGGCTTCAAATGGTAAAGCGGTTTGCCGATCTCCTGCTTTCAATAGCAGGTTTGATTATTCTCTTCCCTGTTTTATTGGTTGTGGCTTGCCTAGTTTACTATAAATTGGGGTCGCCTGTATTGTACCGCCAGACTCGTCCTGGGTTGAATGGTAAGCCTTTCCAGCTAGTCAAATTTCGCTCGATGATAAGTGTTTCAGATGAAAGCCAAGGAGTGCTTTTAGACGCAGAGCGTATAACACCATTCGGCAGTATGCTACGTGCTTCCAGTCTTGATGAATTGCCGGAGCTGTGGTGTGTCTTAAAAGGTGATATGAGCTTGATTGGCCCTAGACCATTGTTGATGGAGTATCTTCCCTTATATACAGATGAACAATTTCGTCGACATGAAATACGCCCAGGAATTACAGGCTGGGCACAGGTGAATGGAAGGAACTCTTTGAGTTGGGATGAAAAGTTTAAGCTGGATGTGTGGTACGTGGATAATCATTCGCTATGGCTGGACCTAAAGATTTTGTACATGACAATTAGGCGTGTGCTGAAGCAAGAGGGAATAACTGCTGAAGGTGATGTAACAATGCCTAAATTTACTGGTTCGCAATGTCAGGAGAAAAAATAAGCATGCCGCAATATGCAGTTTACGGAGCCAGTGGATGTGGTCGTGGGGTGATGCCTCTGGCTCGCACTCAGTTACGAAATGAGGGCATTCTAAATGATAACCTAGTGTTTATAGATGACAATGCTGAACTTCATGACATTAACGGTCATAAAATTCTAAGCTATGAGGAGTTTATTAAAGCAGATAGAACTAGGAGTCATATTGCGATTGCCATCGCAGATAGTAAGATCCGGCAACGATTGGCAGAGCGTTGTTGTATAGATGGTCTAAATCCATGGACGATTATTGCCGACAATGCAGTGATCATGGACGATGTTCGCTTGGATGAGGGATGTATTATCTGTCCCTTTGTAACGCTTACTTCCAATATCCGTATAGGTAAGTATTTTCATGCTAATCTCTATAGTTATGTCGAACATGATTGCGTCATAGGTGACTATGTCACTTTTGCACCTGGTGTGAAATGTAATGGAAATGTTGTAATAGAAGATCATGCATATATCGGTGCGGGTGCGATAATTAAGCAAGGGCGACCTGGAGATCCATTGGTCATTGGTCGTGGGGCGGTTATTGGTATGGGTGCTGTTGTGACAAAAGATGTCCGACCTAGAACAATAGTGGTCGGCAACCCGGCTAGCTTATTAAGCAAGGAATAAATTGTGTTGAACACGCCCTTTTCTCCCTGGCCTGCTTACACAGCAGAAGAGGCTGATGCTGTAAGCGATGTTCTTCTATCCAATAAAGTTAATTATTGGACGGGTCAGGAGTGCCGGCAGTTTGAAAAAGAGTTTGCGTCTTGGGTTGGGGCACAGCATGCGGTGGCTATAGCCAATGGTACGGTAGCACTGGATGTTGCGCTAAAAGCACTTGATATTGGGCCGGGTGATGAAGTTGTCGTCACACCCCGAACATTCTTTGCATCTGTATCCTGTATTGTGAATGCAGGTGCAGTGCCAGTGTTTGCAGATGTTGACCCCGATACACAAAATATTACTGCAAGCACGATTTATGCGGTCCTCACCCCAAGAGTAAAAGCGATAATCTGTGTGCATTTAGCAGGCTGGCCGTGCGATATGGATCCAATAATGGAATTGGCTAGAGAGCATGAGCTGTTTGTTATTGAAGATTGTGCTCAGGCGCATGGGGCTGTCTATAAAGGGAAGTCTGTAGGTTCTATCGGGCATATAAGTGCTTGGTCATTTTGTCAGGACAAAATAATGACTACAGGTGGTGAGGGTGGAATGGTTACCACCAATACTACAGAATTATGGTTAAGCATGTGGTCATGCAAAGATCATGGTAAGGGCTGGAACGCCGTATATGAGAACAAGCAACCACAAGGGTTTCGCTGGTTACATGAGAGTTTTGGTGGTAATGGCCGTATGATGGAAATCCAAGCGGTAATTGGGAGGATTCAGTTAAAGCGTATGTCAGAATGGCATGCAAAACGAATAAACAATGCAACTCGTATATGGAATTCTGCTCTTGATCTGACTGGTTTGCGTGTGCCAAAAGTACCCGATGAAATTGAACATGCTGCATACAAATGCTATGTCTTTGTTGAGCCTAAGCAACTGCAAGCGGGTTGGGATCGTGATCGAATTACCCATGAAATAAATGCCCGTGGCGTGCCCTGCTATTCTGGTTCTTGTTCTGAGGTATATCTGGAAAAGGCGTTTGATAATACTGGTATTCGACCGATCAGACGTTTGCCAGTTGCCAAGGAGTTGGGTGAAACCAGTCTGATGTTTTTGGTTCATCCCACTTTGACGAATGCTGAAATTGACAAGACATGTGAGGTTCTTCGGGAAGTGATGTTGCAGTCGATAGGATGATATTCGATAAGTATGGAATTGATTAGGTAAGGGATATTCATCGAATTTCAGTCAAAAATGACGAGAAGTATCGAGTAGGTCTTGCGGTTATCACAGCGCAATTTGTGTGAAAAGTGAGAACTAAAGATATATTCCGCCTGGGTCGTATATGATGCTAACCGAGTGAATTGATAATGTTGGAAAGTTTTCACAATCGTACGGCTATGCCGGTGTTGGCATTGCCACGTTATGCCAAGCGCATAGTCGCTTTGGCAGTGGATGCCTCGCTTTGTATATTCACAGTCTGGTTGACATTCTATTTACGCCTAGGTGAATTCGTATCATTGGCTGGCCCACCAATGTGGGCAGTGGTGGCATCACTAGGCATGGCGTTACCAATTTTTATTGTATCGGGGTTGTACCGAGCTATTTTTCGGTATTCTGGATGGCCTGCTTTGCTCGCGGTTATGCGTGCTATCGCTATCTATGGTTTGTTGTTTTCCTCTGTTTTTACTGCAATTGGTGTTCCCGGAGTGCCTCGAACAGTAGGCTTGATACAGCCACTGTTACTGTTGTTTGCGGTGGGTGGATCACGTGCTTTGGCTCGATACTGGTTGGGTGGCATGTACCAGAGTCAGCTGAAACTGGCAGCACTACCTAAGGCCTTAATCTATGGGGCGGGAAATGCGGGGCGGCAGTTGGCCTCTGCCATGAGCAATAGTATGGAAATGCGGGTGGTCGGATTTCTTGATGATGATGACCGGCTGCACGGACATGTCCTTAATGGCCTGCCAGTCTATGGTCAGGATGACCTGCCGGGTCTTATCGAATCACAAGGTGTTACGGATGTATTGCTGGCACTCCCCACTGTTCATCGTAAACGCCGAAATCAAATTCTCGAACGAATGCTTGCGTACCATATAGCGGTGCGTACTCTGCCTACGCTCGGCGATTTAGCCCAAGGTAAGGTTACAATATCTGATGTAAAAGAGCTGGATATTGATGACCTGCTTGGAAGAGAGCCTGTTATACCCAACCACATCCTTTTAGGTAAGTGTGTAACCGATAAGGTGGTGCTGGTTACCGGTGCTGGTGGTTCAATTGGCAGTGAGCTTTGCCGGCAGATTATTAAGCTGGAGCCTTTAACCCTGCTGCTGGTAGAGCAGAGTGAGTATGCACTTTATGAATTGCATCAGGAGTTGAAGGGTAGATTAGATTTACTCTCAGAAAATAGGATCTCATTAGTACCCCTTTTGGCATCTGTGCGGGATGAAGCTCGAATGCGTGAGATCATGTCTACATGGCAACCTCATACAATATATCATGCGGCTGCCTACAAGCATGTCCCCCTAGTTGAGCATAACCCTGCAGAGGGTGTTCGAAATAATGTTTTTGGAACGATGACGGCCGCCAGTGTGGCCGCGGAACAAGGAGTGGCCGATTTTGTTCTAATCAGCACTGACAAGGCGGTACGGCCCACTAACATCATGGGAGCGAGTAAACGTTTTGCAGAAATTGTTTTGCAGGCGCTGGCTGAAGATGCTCCGCGCACCAAATTTTCCATGGTTCGATTTGGTAATGTGCTGGGTTCTTCCGGCTCGGTGGTGCCAAGGTTTCGCCAGCAAATTCGGGATGGTGGTCCTATTACCCTGACGCATGCTGATATTACCCGTTACTTCATGACTATTCCCGAGGCGGCGCAATTAGTAATTCAGGCCGGTGCAATGGCTAAAGGCGGAGATGTCTTCGTGTTAGAAATGGGTCAGCCGGTGAAGATCATGGATCTGGCTAGGCGTATGATTGAACTCTCTGGTTTGACAGTGCAGGATGAGCAAAATCCTGAAGGGGATATTGAAATTAAGATCACCGGTCTACGGCCCGGTGAGAAGCTCTATGAAGAGCTTTTAATCGGGGATAATCCCGTGGCTACTTCACACCCCAGAATTATGAAGGCGCATGATGATTTTCTTCCTTGGTCCTCGCTTGAAGAGAGTCTGAATACATTATCCATCGCATTGAATGTGAATGATGTGGATGTGATCAAAGCGATGCTGGAACAAGTGGTTTCTGGTTATCAGCCAGATAAAAAGATTGTCGACTGGGTCTACCTGGAACAGCAGGCCGAGTTGGAAAAGAAACTTTAAATTTTCTTGATCTTGATGCTGCGTAGCAGGTTTTTTCAGTGGTAGATATTGGCCTGACTGTCACCTGTTTTCTCACACACAGATGCTTCTGAATACGAAGAACAATTGCATCACCATGGAATTCCTCTACACAATTATCCTCTATCTAAGTCTGCCGGTGATTCTATTGCGTCTCTACTGGCGCAGCCTGAAAAACCCGAAATATCGATCTCGAATAGGGGAGCGATTTGGCCGGGTGTCCATTCCAGCAATTAATAACTGCCTTTGGTTGCATACGGTATCTGTCGGTGAAACGCAGGCCGCAGAACCCTTAGTGAGAAAACTGCAAGAGACGTACCCGGATCTTCAAATTGTCATTACCACAACAACGCCGACGGGCGCTGACCGGGTGAAAAAGCTGTTTGGCGATTCTGTTATTCATCTCTATTTCCCCTACGATCTGCCATTTGCTGTCAGGGGTTTTCTAAATGCTACTCGCCCAAAGTTACTGGTCATGATGGAAACGGAAATCTGGCCAAATCTATTGGCTGAGTGTGAATTGCGTGCGATACCTACTATCTTGGCCAATGCGCGACTCTCAGAGCGATCAGCAAAAGGTTATGCGCGTCTCGGAGTATTTTCGCGTCAGACCTTTGGGCGAATCGGTATGGTGGCGGCACAATCTCCGGCTGATGCTGAACGCTTTCTCGGTTTGGGGGTGCAGTCTGACCGTGTCAGGGTCGCCGGTAGTATTAAGTTTGATATCCGCGTACCGGCCATCGTAAAGGAGCAGGCCGAGGCCCTGCGCCGAACCTGGGGTGGTCGGCCAGTCTGGGTGGCAGCAAGTACTCGGGAGGGCGAAGAGGAGTTGATACTCGCGGCTCATCGCAAAGTGATGCAGCAGCTGCCGCAGGCATTGCTGGTCATTGTGCCTCGTCATCCTGAGCGCTTTGACAAAATTGCATTGCTTTGCCAGCGTGATGGTTTTACCTTTGCGCGTCGTTCATTGAATGACCTTTGCCGAACAGAAACAGCTGTATTTCTGGGTGATACGATGGGGGAGTTGATGCTGTTCCTGTCGGCGGCCGATGTCGCTTTTGTCGGGGGTAGTCTTGTACCGACGGGTGGGCATAATGTACTTGAACCTGCGGCGCTGGGATTGCCGGTGGTTTTTGGTCCACACATGTTCAATTTTGCCATGATCAGTCGGATGCTGTTGGCTGAAAATGCGGCCGTGGAAGTATCAAGTTATAACGACTTGTCCCGATGGGTGATTGACTGGTTATCTGATGCAAACCTGAGAGCTGCCTATGGTGAAAATGCCCTGCGGGTGGTGGAAGCAAATAGAGGTGCGATGGACAGGCTGTTTGATATTCTCCAGGAATATCTTTGAGTCAAAAGTTGGAGCCGATTTATCGGATGCTACTAATCGGAAAAATCCTACTTTAGAGTGCGCATTCTTCCCTACCGATTTTGTCGTCAAATAACTAGGATAACGACTCATTTTATGGAGTGATAATTTTACAAGGAGAGTAAAGATGAAGTTAACCAAAGGGATTTGTTTGGCCACATTGTTGTTGGCCTCAGTCGGCTGCTTTGCGGCTCAGGTCAATGTCAACGCCGCTTCAGCGGAAGAGATAGCGGCTGAGCTCAGGGGGGTGGGTGATTCCAAGGCCGCCGCAATTGTGGCTTATCGAACAAAAAACGGTGCATTCAAGACGGCCGATGAATTGGCTATGGTCAAAGGCATTGGACAGAAAACGGTTGAAGCGAATCGGGATAACATCCTGCTGAGCGAACCGGCTAAACGCAAGTAAATAAAAAAGGGCGCCTATTTTGGCGCCCTTTTTTTTAGTTTGTACGCTCTCTTAAAACACAAACTTTTTGCTGACAGGAGCGTTTGTTAATGGCGCAATATCCGTCTCAAAAAGTGCGTCAGTCTCCCATACATTCTCACCCGTCCGGGTCACCAAATAGGCTGTCATAACGGGGCTTTCACCCACCACGATAAACAGTCTTCCTCCGATGTTGAGTCGCTGTTTGAATTTCTCAGGTATCTCCGGCAAGGATCCTGTTACGGCGATAGCATCGAAGAGCCCGCTCTCGATATCATCACTCAAGCTGTCAGTGGTGCGAAGCTGGACATTGTTGATGTCCAGTGCAGCCAAACGTGTTCTTGCTTGTTCGGTATAGGCCGGATTGATCTCCTGGCTGATCACCGTGCTCCCCAGCTTTGCGAGGCAGGCAGTCAGATAACCACTCCCAGTACCAATTTCAAGAATAGTGTCTTCGGGTTGGATGTTGAGAGCCTGGAGCAGTCGCCCCTCGACTCTTGGGAACATCATCATTTGCCCATCACCCAGCGGAATTTCTATATCGGCGTAGGCCAAGCCTTTGTAATTGTCCGGTACAAACATTTCCCGTGGTAGGCTGCCAACCAGGTTTAATATTTTGGCATCAAGGACTCTCCACGGGCGTACTTGCTGCTCAACCATGTTAAAACGTGCGTTTTCATAGCTTAGGGCGATCATCTGGCTTACCTGATTTTCCGTTTGAAAGGGTATTGAGGGCGACAAGCCTACTCAGTTTAGGTTAATCAGGCAAGTCTGAGATGCTAACATGCTGCTATTTAAGTACTTTCTGTTATTCTTTGGCGGTTTTTACGCCGTTATCATAACGCGCTCATTTTGCTGATGGCTGAATCGCGATGTAGGGGTGCTTTCAGTGGATCTGTTAGGATGATATGACATCTGTTCTTTACGTTGATTTGTCCGATCTGAAACGGGGTAACCTATGACCATGCATTGGAATCAGCTCCTCTCCAGGGGGCGTCTGGGAAGTGATCAATTAAACGCGGGGACAACGGCTCGGACGGATTTTCAGCGTGATTTTGATCGGATCGTCTTCTCATCTGCTTTTCGCCGCATGCAGGACAAGACGCAGGTATTTCCTCTATCCCGAGTTGATTATATTCGTACGCGCCTGACTCATAGCCTGGAGGCCTCCAGTATTGGTCGGTCTCTGGGTACCCAGGTGGGTGAACAGGTGATTGCCCGGCGCGGTTTAGAGGGTTATGAGGCGTCAGACTTTGGGGATATTTGCGCGGCTGCCTGTTTGGCACATGACATTGGTAATCCGCCGTTTGGTCATTCGGGCGAAGATGCCTTTAGGAGTTGGGCCGAGGAGGCCGCCTATGGGCGTAGGCGTGTAGAGGTATTGCAAGACAGTGAGAGGGAGGATTTTACCCGCTTCGAAGGTAATGCCCAGGGATTCAGAATACTTACGCGTCTGCAAAACCCCGATAATCTTGGCGGGCTTCAGCTTACTTGTGCAACTTTGGCGGCATTTACCAAATACCCCCGCGAATCTTGCCTGGGGGGTGGACGATATCCCGGTGTAAGCGCCAAGAAGCATGGTTTCTTTGCTGAGGACAGGTCGGTCTTTGAGGCCGTTGCGCAGCAGGTGGGTTTAATAAAACGTGACGGTACAAGGGCGGTCTGGTGCAGACACCCATTGGCCTTTTTGGTTGAGGCGGCCGATGATATCAGTTATCGAGTGATCGATATCGAAGATGGTTTTCGGCTTGGTTATTTTACCTTTAATGAGGTAATGGATCTCTATCTCAATATCATTAGGGAGCCCGATAAACAGCGCTTGCGCATGCAAAGTATCAGCGACAGTAAAGGCAAAGTAGAATTTCTCAGGGCCAAGGTGATCAACGAGGCGATTACTCAGGCCATGGATTGTTTCCTGGATAATGAGGAGCTGATATTGGCTGGTCTCTTTGATGAACCTTTGCTGAATCAGTTTCCCAAGCGTGCGGAGATGGATCGGTTGATCGAGGTGGCCATGGATAGAATCTATCAGGCAACCGAGGTGGTGGAGATTCAGGCGGCCGGTTTCCAAGTGATTGGTGATCTTCTGGAGCGTTTTATCCAGGTGCTTGATGATATTGCCGAGCAGGGCGAGCAAGCCTCCGCCAAGAGTCGAATGATATCCCGCCTGATACCTGAGCAGTTTATCGGCAGTAACCGGGCGCCATCACCGAACATCTATACACGCTTGCTACGATTGACGGATTTCGTTGCGGGTATGACTGATTCCTATGCCGTTTCGCTCTACAAAAAACTCACAGGTATTTCACTGCCCAATGCCTAGGAAATTGTTTCTGTAACATCGGGTTTGTTAAAGAGCGGCGTGGGTAGTTTGCTCCTCCTTCTACACTATGTGATGGACTCTTCATTGGTAACTGGCCATAGGGCGCTCCATGGGCGCCGTCGGCGGGCACGGCCCGCCCTATGCATCTAGGCCATGAAATTAGCCATGGCTATAATGGGTAACGCTACAATATAGCGTAGGCAGAGGCGCTACGTGCCTACTCCGTTTTAAAGAAATTCCCGCTGCAGTCGCTAAATCAGATGACATATTTTCCCGTGTCTAGGCAATAACCAATTTCATTCGATGAGATGGGCGTCGATTGTGCCCGTTTCGGTTTTTCTTGTGCTGAAGACGGGTTATTAAATTCTCTGTAGAGCAGTAAATGGTAGTAAAGACATCTGACAGTGGCTTGAATTTGGCGCCGGTTATTCTGGATCAGTGCAGTGTTGGGTTATTTGTCCTGGCGCAGGACGGGGTCATTGTTCATTGGAACCACTGGATGTCAATGGCAACCGGTGTGGCGGCTGAATCGGCTATTGGCAACATGCTTGAGAATGCTTTACCTGGTTTATCAGACTCTGGGCTGATAAGTGCGGTGAAGGCCGCGGCATTTACTGGGGAGATGACGCTGCTGCCTAATGTGACAGGAATCATTTCTGACTCAGAAAGTGTGGTGGGGGCATCTGCACCCATGGTGGTTATCAAGCCAATGCCTGATCGGCCGCGTCATGTCCTTGTACAAGTCTTTGACCAATTGGATTTTGCTCAACAAAATTCAACTGATCACCAATACGCAAAAACTCACCAAGAGGGTGACCTGCAGACCCGTTCAATCCTCTCCTCTATTGCTGATGCTGTAATCACCACTGATCTCAGGGGTGATATCAATTATATGAATGTGGTGGCTGAGAAGCTGACCGGTTGGCGTCTGAAAGAAGCGATGCGGTTGCCATTGGGGCAGGTTTTTCATGTGATGGGAGAGGATGGTTTGTCGCTAATGGAGGCTATTGCTGAATGCCTTCGTACAGGGCAGTTACCAAAAGCCCAGCGTCTGGAGTTGGTGCTGACACATCGTGATGGTATTGGCGTGGCGGTGGAGGAATCCGTGGCCCCAATCCGTGATGAAAAACAGCAAGTGCATGGTGTGGTTGTGGTATTTCGTGATGTCAGTCAAGCACGGCGTTTGGCCGCTCAGGTTAGTTGGCAGGCCTCACATGATACGCTCACGGGGCTGTTCAATCGGGGCAGCTTTGATAGCAAGTTGGATGAACTGTTACAGAATGCCAGGGAGTTCGGTGCTGTTCACAGCATGCTCTATCTGGACCTGGATCAGTTCAAGATTGTTAATGACACCTGTGGTCATGTGGCAGGGGATGAGCTGTTAAGACAGATTGCCTCAAAGCTCTCAACGCATGTTCGGGCAGGAGATACTCTTGCCCGATTGGGTGGCGATGAGTTTGGTGTTCTGTTGGCGGATTGTGCGGAATCTGTAGCACAAAGGATAGCCAACCAGATGCGCCAGACGATCATGGACTTTCGTTTTGGCTGGGAAGAGAAGTCATTCGTAATCGGTGTCAGTATTGGTGTGGTGACCATCTCTGCCGAGAGTGAGAGTGTGGAGCGCGTGCTGAGTGCTGCCGATACGGCTTGCTACGCGGCCAAGGACGGGGGAAGAAACCAAGTTCATCTTTATCAGGCCAATGCGGGTGAGGCGGCACAGCGTCAGGGTGAGATGCGCTGGGTATCTCGGATACACAGTGCCTTGGAAGAGGATCGATTTCTGCTTTATGCTCAGGCTATCGTGCCGGTCGATAGACTATCGCAAGAGTCTGGGCATTATGAAGTACTGATTCGAATGTTGGATGAATCGGGGGATCTGGTTCCTCCGGGAGCGTTCATTCCGGCTGCCGAGCGATTTGGTTTAATGCCAAGAATCGATCGCTGGGTGGTAAAGCAGGTGTTTGACCTGATCAAGCACGACTATGAAGCGCTGGTGCTGGGGGGGTATCGCTTTGCCATTAACCTTTCTGGTGGCTCAGTAAATGATGAAGATACCTTGGTATATATCAGCCAAAAGATGTCTGAATTCCGCATTCCGGACGGCATGATCAGCTTTGAGATTACTGAAACAGCGGCTATTGCCAATCTCTCTTCTGCAACGCACTTTATCCGAACACTGAAAAAAGCGGGCTGCCGTTTTTCGCTGGACGATTTTGGTAGTGGGCTCTCCTCTTTCGCCTATCTTAAAAACCTCCCGGTAGATTATCTGAAGATTGACGGTGCTTTTATCAGGGATCTGGCCGATGACCCAATTGACCTTGCCATGGTGCAGGCAATTAACCAGATTGGTCAGGTCATGGGGTTAAAGACAATTGCAGAATTTGTTGAGAGTGAGTCGGTGCTGAAAAAATTAAGTGAGGTCGGGGTCGATTATGCCCAGGGTTATGGGATTGCCCGGCCAGAGCCGCTTTGCGATGGCCGGGGCAAGCTGTTGTTGGGTTTGCTAAATGCCTATGGCCAGCCGGACGCTATCCAACCGGACACGTGATGAATCGAGGTGTCTGCGGAGCGACGCTTCAATGTTCTGAAGCTGATCGACATCGGACTGCCGTACATAGGGATTGATCTTTCTCAGCGCCTCAAGTCGTGACTGCTCTTCAGCGTAGCGAGTATGCATATGCTTGATCGCTTCCTGCAGGGTCGCTCTGGCCTGTTCGTCGGCAAGTTGCTCACCCAGGGTGATCATCGTCTGGATGCGCTGGCGTAGCGGGGTGACAATTTTCTGCACCACTGTCTTGGGTAGCGAATTCAATGCAGCTCGTTGCGTGCTGAAATCAATATCATCACTGCGGTCGTTCAGGTGCTGATCTATTAGAATACGCAGTAGTGTAGGGGGGAGGAAGCGGCCTGCTTGTAGCAGCTTGGGGGCAGGACACTCCAGTATAAAAAGCAACTCCAGCGCCATGCTGCCAGGGGGGATGGCGCCATGACGAATGCCTGCCGCAGTCGCGTTGCCATGACCGCTCTCCAGTACCATATCGATGGCGTCCAGCACCATGGGATGCTCCCAGGAGAGAAATTGCCACTCTTCGTGGGTGAGTGCGGTAAGCCTGTCAAAGGTGGCGGTGATGCCTTCATCGGGTAAGTGTGGAAAGTGCTCGGTCAGCATATGCTGACCTGGTCTGATAACCAGACTGTCTTTGGAGTGGGGTTCGGATTCAACGCCAAAGGTATTGAACAGTTGCTCCATGTAGTCGGCCAAACTGCTTGCGGTGTCATTGCCTGTCAGCTGCTGGACCAGTTCGCCCGCCTCTTGTTTCCTGCAGGAGTTCAATTCAAGCAGATGATCGCGCCCCTGTTTCAGCGCGCGTGTTACTTGTTCGTGCAGTTGGCGTGTTGTTGTCAGCAATAGGTTGAGTGATGCGGGGTCGCTATAACAATCTTCGAAGGCCTGATGCAGTGCGGGTTTAAGTTGCTCAAGTATCTGTTGTCCAGATTGGCAGGTGTGGACAAAGGCATTTAACCCTTCATGATACCAGCGCAGTAGGACCTCCTGGGCAGTCCCTTCAAAATAGGGGGTATGCAACTCCACCTGAGCCTTCTGGCCAATGCGGTCGAGTCTGCCGATACGTTGCTCAAGCAGGTCTGGATTTTCCGGAAGATCAAATAAAACCAGGTGGTGGGCAAATTGAAAATTGCGTCCCTCACTGCCGATTTCAGAGCAGATCAGAATCGGACATCCCTGGTCGCGGTCCGCGAACCAAGCCGCTGCTCGGTCACGCTCAATGATACGCATCCCTTCATGAAATAGCGCTGCGGAGATGCCTTCCCGCATGCGTAAAGCCTGCTCCAGATCCTTGGCGGTGGTCGCATGGGCGCATATAAGCAGGATTTTTTCCTGGCGGTATTGCTTGAGTAGATTGATAAGCCAATCGACTCGCGGATCAATGCGCCACCATTCGCTTCCCTTAGCTTCTGGCAGCAATAGTTCTGGTTGAAGTTGCTCCGTCGCATGCCCGGTTAGATCGCGGTAAATGTCTGGCAGGGGGAGTGGGTAGCGGTGTAGCACCCGTGGGGTAAACCCCTTAACGCGATCACGCGTGTTACGGAACATACCGCGTCCCGTCCCGTGACGATCCAGCAATAAGTTCGTTAATTGTGTCCTCGCTGCATGCTGCCGATCTGTTGCATTGTTTGCGTTTGTTAACTGAGCAAGCAAGGGGGCTGCCAGCTCCTGACCCAATGTTTTTAGGAGCAGATCCTGGTCTGTTGAAGAGAGGGGTTGGTCATTAATCAGCAGTGCGGCAGCATTGGCTATCGGTTGGTATTGGGCCTGTTCTTGTTGGAACTGGTTCAAGCTATGGAACCGATCCGGGTCAAGCAGTCGTAGTCGAGCGAAATGGCCCTCTCTACCCAGTTGCTCGGGGGTGGCGGTGAGCAGCAAAACCCCTGGCGTCTGTTTGGCCAGTCGTTCTACGGCAAGATAGGCGGGGCTTGGATTCTCTTCGTGCCACTCGAGGTGGTGTGCTTCATCGACGATCAGGATATCCCACTCGCCCGCTTCCGCCTGGGCTAGACGCTTCTCATCGTCAATCAGCAGATTCAGTCCGCAGAGCACAAGTTGTTCGGCCTGGAAAGGATTTTCGCTCTGTCCTGAGGACTCGATTGCCTGGCAGCGCTCTTCATCGAACAGGCTAAAGCTCAGGTTAAAACGGCGTAACAGCTCTACCAGCCACTGATGCAGAAGCGGATTGGGCACCACGATCAATGCGCGCTGCGCCCGGCCGGTTAACAATTGGGTATGCAGGATAAGGCATGCCTCAATGGTCTTTCCTAAACCCACCTCATCGGCCAATAAAACACGGGGTGCCAGACGCCTGCCGGCTTCATGTGCAATATAGAGTTGGTGAGGCAGTAGTTCCGTTCTTGCACCGCCCAATCCAATCAGATCCGACTTTTCCAGTCGTTGCCTGTGTGCCAGTGTTTCACGGCGTAACTCATACCACTCATTCTTATCCAGTAGGCCGGCAAACAGTCGGGCCTGTGGGCGATTGAATGGCATGAATGGGTTCAGAGCGGCCTCTTGAAGAGAGGCTGGTGAAGTATTGTCACGCAAGCCGTGGTAGGTCACCAGTGCGTCCGACTCGGTTACTGACTGAATGGTCATTTTCCAGCCTTGACGGCTTTCAATTTTGTCGCCAGCCTGGAACAGTACTCGGGTTAGTGGGGCATTATCGGTGGCGTAAGTTCTGATGGTATCGGATGCGGAGAATTGCAGTGTCAATGTGCGACCGCTCATGCCGGTGACAATGCCCAAACCCAGTTCAAGCTCTGTGTCACTGATCCAGCATTGTCCGGGGGCGAATTGGAGGTCTGGCATGGCATTGGCTGTCTGGCAATATGGAGGGCGGAAGGATACGCCGAATATGCGTTCATTTCTATTGACGAACGATTGCGATAGAAGGCTTTATAGCGTGGCCTCGGAACTTGTGTGTAATAAGGTTGCCGTAGCAGGAGGGATTAATCCTAATAAACCCTGAAAAAGTCATGGATTGACAAGCATGAAAAAATGATAGTATAGACAGATAATTGTCATGCGACTCTTTTGAGGCACTCAGCGGATAGGGTCGGGTATTTTAACGTTGAAGAAGGTATGTATAGATGAAAACCACTGCTATGCTCGCAGGCGCTGCCCTGCTCTCACTGGGTCTTATTGGAAATGCTGCAGCAGCTGATGGTGCGGCACTTTACACCGCTAAGGGCTGTTCAGCTTGTCACGGTGCTGATGCCAAGACGCCGATCATGCCCGCTTATCCCAAACTGGCTGGTCAGAATGCGCAGTATGCATTGAACCAGATGAAGGATATCAAGAGCGGTGCCCGTAACAATGGCCAGACCGCTGCCATGAAGGGAATTGTCATGGGCATCTCTGATGAAGAGTTACAGGCTATTGCTGAGTGGCTTGCAGCACAGTAAGCTATTAACAGGCTTCAGCTAGTACAAAAAACGCCGAGCTTTGCCTCGGCGTTTTTTGTTGTTTGAAGCGTGTGTGGCGTGAAGATGCCCAGAGGGAGTGGTGGGCAAACCAAGTGGTCTGATTTATGTCAGATTGCCAATTATGAGTGTGGGATTTCCCACATTTTTTTGGCATTTGCCGGAATTGATTGATCGAAGTCAATGAATTCAAACGCCTCACAGCGCACCATGCCAATGCAATTCTAACAATAGCGCGATTAGCGCAAGAATAAAGTCCTTAAACGGAGACGTGTCTCATGAAAGTGAATAACAAGCGCACATTGTCGCTGATGCTAGGCCTGGCAATGGGCCTGGGTGCATCGACCAGTGCATATTCTCAGGCGTCGCTAGAAGATGTCATGAAAGCTCGCGGTCTGACGCAGAAAGATCTGTTGGCTGCTGCAAAGACCTATACACCTACCGGCGGTCGTGACGAGTATCTCGTTTTCGCTTCCGGTGGACAGAGTGGTCAGGTGATCGTATACGGTATTCCGTCCATGCGTATCCTGAAATACATCGGCGTATTCACCCCGGAGCCTTGGCAGGGTTATGGCTTTGACGATGAGTCCAAAGAGGTTCTCAAGCAGGGTCGTATTCAGGGCAAGGATATCACCTGGGGTGATACCCATCACCCGGCATTCACCGAAACCGAGGGTGACTACAACGGTAAATACCTGTTCATCAATGACAAGGCTAACCCGCGTATCGCTGTGATCGACCTGCACGATTTCGAGACCAAGCAGATCGTGGTCAATCCCTTCTTTAAATCTTCTCATGGTGGCGCGTTCGTTACGCCAAACAGCGAGTACGTAATGGAGGCTGCACAGTACGCGGCCCCTTTCAGTGCTGACTTTGTACCGCTGTCAGAGTTTAATGATAAGTATCGTGGTGGTGTGACCTATTGGAAGTTTGACGATAAGAAAGGGCGTCTGCAGCCTGATCAGTCATTCACCTTTGAGTTGCCTCCCTACAGCCAGGATCTGTCTGATGCCGGTAAAGGCCCCTCTTACGGTTGGGGTTTCACCAACTCGTTCTGTTCAGAGCGCTATGTCGGTGGTATCGAAAAAGGTCGTCCTCCGTTCGAGGCGGGTTGTTCCCAGAAAGACACCGACTTCCTGCACATTACCAACTGGAAAAAAGCGGCTGAATTGGTTGCTGCTGGTAAGGTTGAGAAGGTCAACGGTTCTTACATGATTCCGATTGCCCAGGCGGTCAAAGAGGAATTGCTCTATCTGGTGCCTGAGCCCAAGAGTCCTCACGGTGTGGATGTCAGTCCTGACGGAACCCACATGATTGTCTCTGGTAAGCTGGACAGCCATGCTTGGGTTTATAGCTGGGAAAAAATCCAGAAGGCAATGGCGGCCAAGAAGTTTGAAGCCAAAGACCCCTATGGAATCCCAATTATTGCCCTGAAGGATGCACTGCATACCCAGGTTGCTGTAGGTCTCGGCCCGCTGCATACCCAGTATGATTCCAAGAAATGTACCGTTTATACCTCTATTTACGTAGACTCCATGGTCACCAAGTGGGACTACTGTGAAGGTAAGGTGCTGGATCAATTGCACATCCATTACAACATTGGTCACTTGATGGCAATGGAAGGCGATTCAGTTTCACCTGATGGTAAGTATCTGGTTTCTTTGAACAAGCTGGCTATTGATCGATTCAACCCTGTTGGTCCTCTGCATCCGCAGAACCACCAGTTAATCGATATCAGTGGTGACAAGATGCAGCTGCTCTATGATATGCCGCTGCCACTGGGCGAACCCCATTATGCAGTTGCTATCAAGGCAGACAAGCTGAAACCAGCCGTACGTTATAAATCCGGTTGGAATAGCCGTACCGACGAGCGTTCTATCTACCGCACCCGTGCGGGTCGTGAGAAAACTGAGAAGGTTGATGGTGTGACCCATGTTTATGGTACCGTCATTCGTTCACACATCACGCCTGAGATCATTGAGGTTGAAGAAGGTGAAACTGTTTCACTGCACTTCACCAACCTTGAGCGTGCTGAGGACGAGGTACACGGTTTCGCTATCTATGGTCAGAGCGTTAACCTCTCAATCGAACCCGGAAAAACGGTTTCTTATACCTTCACAGCCGACAAGGCCGGTGTATATCCTTACTACTGCACCGAGTTCTGTTCTGCACTCCATCTAGAGATGCAAGGTTACCTGTTGGTTAAACCAAAAGGTTACCAGTCAAAGGGTGATGAGATGGTAGAAGGTCAGCAGTACACTAAGGCTGACTATGAGAAACAGGTTAAGACCAACGTCGAGACTCAAGCGGTTATCGATTCAGTGGTAGGCTTCATCACCAGTCACAACTTCAAGGATTTCGCACCTGTTGTTGCCTTGGTTGAAGATGCAACTGAGCAGCTTGGTTTTGCTGGCGAAGCCAAGAAGAAGGCTGAGGACTTTGCTGCCAAGGGTGACTACCAGAATGCAACACTCTGGGCCGGTCAATGGTGGCAGTATCAGGTGAAGACTGCTGATATGGGTCTGCGAGCTAAGACCTATCTTGAGCAGAATGGAGCCGTTAAGGTCCAAGCCAAGTAAGCGTTTTTTACCGAAAGGTGTTTGACCTAAAAGGGGGAGGGGCTCTTGCTAGAGCCCCTTCCCTTTTGTATGCTCTCAAACCTTCAATGTTGTGAGGTATTTAATATGCGCAAAATAGTAACCTTCGCTGTCGCAGTCACTGCAATGGCTTCAATGATGGTGGGTTCAGCGGTATCTGCGGCTGATGGTGCAGCTCTTTTCAAGGCCAAGACCTGTTGGTCTTGTCATGGTAAGGACGCCAAGACTCCACTGATGCCTTTCTATCCTTCTTTGGCCGGCCAGAATGCGGATTACATGTACAATCAGATGGTCGATATTAAGTCGGGTGCCCGCTCAAATGGTCAGACAGCGGCTATGAAGGGCGTTATGGGTCTGGTTAATGAGGCCGAGATGCGTACGTTAGCCGATTGGCTGGCTACGCTGAACTAATCCATTTTCAGGATATTTTTCCTGGATTGATAGTTCTCAATGCCTGTAACAGACTGAAGTGAGAGACTTTCCCTAGTTATCGGGTAGCGGTCGTTTAGCCGGATCGTAGGTGACTCAGGGCGTTTGGTGATTGATGTGCATCAATGAAAACGAATGTTCATTGTGACACTATCGCGAACCCAAGCGATTGCCCGTCTCTCGCTTTCCAAGCAGGAGTCTGTCTGCTGACAGGTGTGCAACTTAATTTAAACTGGTGTTGTCCCAAATTAAGTGGGCAATCAGGAGATGAAGAATGAGTGTTAAACCCGTAATTATTGGTCTGGCCGCTGCCGTAGCGATCGGCCTGAGCTTCAGCGTTACCGCTGCTGACACATCAAGCTGGAAAGAAAAAACCGTGAGCGGTGAGACGGATGAGGCAATGCACCTGGAGCCGGATTACGAGAACGGTCGTGATGTCTATGAAGTGTGCTCTGCCTGTCATATGCCAGAAGGCTGGGGATTCACTGACGGTACCTTCCCGCAGTTGGCCGGACAGCATCGTCCTGTGCTGATCAAGCAGCTGGCCGATATCCGTGCCCTGAATCGTGATAATCCCACCATGTACCCCTTCGCATTGCCCGAGTCCATCGGTGATGCGCAGGCGTTGGCAGATGTAACCGCTTATATCGCCAAGTTGAAAATGAACCCAGAAAATGGCAAGGGTGAATGGGCAGAGGGTACGCCTGAATTTGAGCAGGGCAAGAAGCTGTATGCCGATAACTGTGTACGCTGTCATGGCGATCATGGTGAGGGTAATGTTGAGAAGTTCTATCCCCGTATTGAAGGTCAGCACTATGCCTACATGCTGCGTCAGTTCGAGTGGATTCGTGACGGCAAGCGTCGTAACGCTAATCCCGACATGGTCGAGCAGATCAAGAACTTTACTGACAAAGACATGAAGATGGTGATCAATTACATCTCTCGTGTTCCAGTGAAGAAAGAAGATCTGGCCCCTTCCGCTGATTGGAAGAACCCAGACTTCGATTGATCCTGTAAAACATCCCTGTTCCATGGCGGACACTGCATGTTCCGCCATGGAATAGCGTGATGGCTCCTCACTATCTTCAACCTCTGAAATGTCTCTTATCATGAATGCAGTAACTAACAAAAAGCAGACACTGATCGTAGCCGCATTGGGTGTTATTGCCCTGGGGCTGATGGCGGTTATCTTCTACTCTCCAGTCTGGTGGGTCTCGCTAACAGCACCCAACTACCCTGAAGAGGCATTTCCAGATGGTGTGCGCATTCACTTCCATATGAACGGTGTGTTCAATGGCTGTGAAAAGGTCAATAAAGCGGAGATTAGTGAGGATGTCGCGCTCGATTGTGTTCATGAGATGGATACCATTAATCACTATGTGGGTATGTATCCTATCGCTGCGGGTGGTCCGGTAGAGCGAGGTTTTGGCCAGTTTTTGATGGTCTTCATGGGTATTATGCTGGTGGGTTTCATCTGCGTACGGCCGAAATTGCGCATGACCATCATGAGTGTGGGTTTTGCAGGTCTACTGATCTGGATGTATCTCACAGTCTATGGCAAGGATGGTTTCAATCTTCAGAGCGCTGGCTATGTTGAGGCGATGGTGACCTCGATGGATCAAGAAGCCGGTGCTGCACAGGAGAGTGAGCCTGAGATCGTTATCGGTGGCATTGTAGGTGTACTCAAGAAATCACTGGAAGATTCTGGTGTTGTGGTTGATCTGCCATCAGATAAGGAGAAACTGAACACTAAAGAGGCGCTTTCAGACAAGGCTCATATGATTGAGCAGCTGCGATTGACCTATGAGCGAGATTTCGAGCGCGGTCGCGTGGAAGAGCCCTGGAATGGCAGCAGTTTCCAAGTAATGAGCTGGCACTATGGTAAGAGTCTGGGGCGTTACTTCAATAATCAGGAAGAGATTGTGCCGATGGTGGCCAATCTGAAGATTGCTTTGCATGTGGTATTTGCAGGCTTGGCAGGTGCGATGCTGTTACTGGTCTTTGGTGCACGCAAGAATGGCGGTATTCTTTACTGGCTGTTGGTGTTGGTGCCGATGGCACTGCCGGTCTTCTTTATTATCGATTATGCGGCGTGGCTCTGGTGGTACGGCCATACCTTGAATGCGATGGGTGCGTTCGCTGTGAAACCCTTTATGCCTACGGTATTTGGTGACGGTAAGGTGGCGCAGTTTGCAACCCACTCTTACCCTTATATCGGTTTCTTCATCATGCTGGTGTTGTCGCCAATCTTGGCCGTGGCAGCACTGATCCGCAAGAAGCAGTTCAAGGATGCTCAATAGATGACCCGTAGTCTCATGAGATCCTCTATCATGGGTCTCATTGAGGCTGCCTTTAACGAGTAGGACGAGCGCGGAATACAGAGTTGAGCGGGGGTGTGGGTGCTCTCTGGCTCATAAATTGGGAATCTATGCGTACGCTGCTTTACATGGTTGCTCTCTCCCTACTGCTACAGCCGCTTGCGCTGGTTATGGCGGGAGACTACCCCCCTTTCCAGGCATTGGTGGACGCAACCAAAGAGAATGAAACACTCATTCCTCCCCCCGGCATATACTCGGGCCCCGTCGCGATCGAGAAATCAATAGCGATTGATGGCCAGGGTGCGGTAGTCATTGATGGTGGGGGTAAAGGCTCAGTGATCTATCTGGACTCTGATGGCGTCACCCTCAAAGGATTACGCCTGACAAATTCTGGTGATTCGCACAACGATATTGATTCGGGTGTCCAAGTGCGGGGTAATTTCAATGTCATTAAAGATAATGTCATCGATAACACCCTGTTCGGTATTGACCTGGGGCAGGCCGAAAATAACATCATCCGACGAAATCATATCTCCTCCAAACCCGTGGATATCGGGGTTCGGGGTGACGCCATCAGGCTCTGGTACAGCTTTAATAATAAAATTACCGATAACATTATCCGCGATTCTCGCGATACCGTGGTCTGGTATTCAAAAGATAATCTGATTGCGCGTAACGATGCCCGTGGTGGCCGCTATTCACTGCATTTTATGTACGCCCAGCATAACGAAGTGATTGACAATCACTACGAAGGAAACCAGGTGGGCATCTTCCTGATGTACAGCGACAGTGTGGAAATCAAGGGAAACTATATCGCCAATTCATTGGGCCCTACGGGAATGGGGATCGGTTTTAAAGAGACCTCAGATGTGGATGTGCATGATAATCAGATCCTCTATTGTGCTACCGGTATCTACCTGGATGTATCGCCCTATGACCCAGAGGCGACCAATCGACTCACTGGGAACCTGATCGCCTTTAGTGGTATCGGTATCCAGTTTCTGAATGATTGGAAAGGCAACATCCTGGAGAACAATCGATTCAAGGGTAACATCACTCAGGTTACCGTCGGTGGTGGCAAGACCGCAAAGCGTAATCATTGGAAAGGGAATTACTGGGATGATTACGAAGGCTTTGATCGGGATCAGGATGGCGTGGGCGACCGTCCCTACGAGCTTTACGGTTACGCTGACCGGCTCTGGATGGATGTCCCCTATGCCCAGTATTTTAAAGGGTCACCGGTGCTAGAGGTACTGGACTTTCTGGAACGCCTTGCACCATTCTCAGAACCCGACATGCTTTTACGTGATGAAAAACCGCTGATGTCTGCGGAGGCAGTACAGTAATGAGTGATCAGGCCAAATCCAAAAAACCGGTTAAACGGCACCTTAGTCCCAAGCAGATTGAGCAGAATCGCCGTGAATTTCTTCGTAGCTCTGTGTTGGCTGTTGGGGTCATGGGCATCTCTCTGGTGGGTCTGCTGCCTGTTGTGCAGGGGAAGAGCCTGGCGCTTCGGCCACCCGGTGCGATAAAGACCCCTTCAGATGAGCAAGATTTCCTCTCTTCCTGTATTAAGTGTGGGCAGTGTGTGCAGGTTTGCCCGGTAAATGCCATTAAACTGGCCGAGCTTGATACAGGGGCAGGGGTCGGTGTGCCCTTTATTGATGCACGCGACCAGGCGTGTGATTTCTCCTGCGATGGACTGCAGTGTGTTTTGGCCTGTCCTACGGGTGCGCTCACGCATGATCTGGACTATCCGGCAGATACCCGTATGGGTTTTGCCAAGGTGGCCGAACCACGGAAATGTCTGGCAATTCAGGGTAAGGGATTTAAAGGACAGGCACGAGGGCCCGATTACCCGGGACTGCTTCGCTATGATGATGTCGATCGTTGGAACCCGATTCCAGTGGCCGATTATCCCTATGATTTGGCGTTGTGTGATCTCTGTGTGCGCCAATGTCCCATCGAGATTCGCATTACCCAGTGTGCCGCAGCAGATGCTGCAGGAGATAAAAACAAGGATCGTGTTGCCCAAAGGCAGGGTAATGAATGTCCCCCTAAACACGCCATTGCGCTGGAGCCGATTGTCAGTGACGATGGAATAAAAAGAATGAAGCCGGTGATCCTGGAGGGCTGTGTGGGCTGCGGCGTCTGCGAGATGATCTGCCCACCGGATCCTCCAGCGATTGTGATTGATATCATGCAGGATGCCGACACCATCGGAGGTGTCTCATGAGCTATATTATTGAATCATTCCGCCAGTTGTACGGCAGTGATCCCCGACGTCCTGCGAAAACCGATATTTCTCCGGAGGCGCAAAAGGTCCATTTCGATAAGAAGCAGAAACCCTACACCAAGGAAGAGATTGCCGAGGTGGAGGCGTTGCACGCCCAGGGCTCGAAGAAATGGCGCAATCGTCGCTGGGCAACGCTGATCTTTATTAATGTCCTGTTTCTGGTCTCATATTATTTCGATATCCAGCTGCTGGAAGGCGCGCTGACCGCTTCACGCTTTATGGGTTTCCATATGGCGGATCTCAACTCGGCCCTGCAGGTTACGCTGGCGTTTAAGCATATGGTGCTGAACCTGGTAATTGGAACCGTCACAGTGATAGTAATCTGGCTGCTGCTCGGGGGGCGTACCTTCTGCTCTTGGGTCTGTCCCTATCATTTGTTGTCTGAATGGGCGGAGTCGCTTCACCTGTTCTTGGCCAAGAAGGGTATTGTTAAAGATCGAACTTTTAATCGTAAAGTGCGTTCTGTTTTTTACCTCTTGTTTGCACTGCTGGCACTCGGGACTGGTTACACCGTATTCGAAACAATCTCTGTAACCGGTATTGTCAGTCGTGCGCTGATTTATGGCCCTGGTGTAGCCATGATCTGGGTTGGACTGGTGCTGTTGTTCGAGGTATTTTATTCGCGCCGCGCTTGGTGTCGTTACGTATGTCCTATCGGCATCACTTATGGAGTGGTAGGCACAATTTCTCCGCTGAGGGTCAAATTTCTCGTCAAGGATTGCCATCATGAAGGTGAGTGCCGCAAGGTGTGCCTTGTACCCCATGTTTTGGATGTGACGATAAAAGGTAGGGCAGCCCATACCGAGGTGGATGTGAGTGCTGATTGTACCCGTTGCGGCATGTGCATTGATATCTGTCCAACAAATTCGCTGCGGTTCGAAATCAAAGGACTCGGAAAACATCTTTGAAATGCGATAAGCTAGGCAGCGCCCAGGGCCGGTTTGACCTGCATCATGGCGACCTGGCCTTAACATAATAAACTACGACGAATGGTAAGGCGGACGAAGGTGAGAGCCAACGTCCGTCCGTCGTTTTGGTAATGCCCATTGTGGCCCTGGTAACAGCCTTTAGGTTCCTGAATGATTCAGTTTCAGAACGTCATTAAACGATTTCGTCGCCATGAAGTTTTAAAGGGCGTTAACCTCACCATTGACCGGGGCCATCGTGTTGCTTTGGTAGGATCCAATGGCGCAGGTAAAACCACCTTGATTCGCTGTCTTCTCGGGGAATATACCTGTGAAGGTGTAGTGGCCGTGGATAATCTGGTTCCGCGCGAGCATCGCCGTGAAGTGTTGTCAAAAGTAGGATTTGTACCGCAACTTCCGCCTCCTCTTAAAATGCCCGTCGGGCAGCTGATCAAATTTGCTGCCAGTGTGTGCGATTCCAATCCGCAGCGCATGGCCGATGTGGCTACACGATTGGGCTTGGATACCGAGCGCTTTAAAAACCAGCCCTTCGTGAAGCTGTCAGGGGGGCAGAAGCAAAAGCTGTTGATTGCTATTGCACTCGGTCGCGACAGTGAACTTCTGGTGATGGATGAGCCTGCCGCCAATCTTGATCCTGAGGCGCGCCACATCTTTTTTGGTCTTCTGGCTGAGAAAAAAAATGAAGCCGCAATGATCATATCCAGTCATCGTCTGGATGAGGTGGCATCGCTGGTGAATCGAGTTATCGAGATGGATCAAGGACAGGTGGTACTTGATGATCGGGTCGCTGATTTGGTGGAGCTCTCCAGTCGACTGGGTTGTTGTGTGAGATTGATTCGCTCGGAGGCGCCCTTTGCCAAGGCCATTGGCGAGTGGGGGTTTAAGGGGTCAGATGATGGAAAAGAGTGGCGTGGTTATGTGGCTGGCCCAGATCGCCTGAGATTCTTGGGTGTACTTTCACGCTATGCGGCATTGCTGTCGAGCATTGATATGAGTGAGGCGGAAGAGTTACGAAGTCCTGAGGCCGCTTTAAATGATTAAGTGGTTGCCCCTGCCCCTGTATTTGATGCTCCTACTTTTACTGTTGGCAGGGTGTAGTGGCAAGCCGGATACCGGACCCGATGAGGTGAAGTGGGATCGGGATGCCTGTGAGCGTTGTCGCATGGTGCTTAGCGATCGCAACCACTCGGCCCAGATTCGAATATTTCCAGCAGAAAAGAAGCGCTCAAAGTTGATTAAATTTGATGATATCGGTTGCGCGGTTATCTGGTTGGAAGAGCAACCTTGGAAGAGTGATCCTAAAACTGAGATCTGGGTAACTGATCGACAGGGACGTGGCTGGCTCGATGCGCGCAAGGCTAACTACATCAAGGGTGATGTAACGCCAATGGAGTATGGTCTAGGAGCCCAGGAGGCACCGGCTGAGGGTAGTCTTGATTTTGCCCAGGCAAAGGCACATATCTTTGAGGTAGAAAAGCGCTTTAACTTACACGGTGTTGATTTGCTCAAGCGTCTGGAAGAACGGCAACAAAACACGGAATCTGAACACTCCCACACACATCCTGCGGGTGAGACCCAATAATGAAACATCTCTGGTTAACAGCATACGCGGACATTATTGAGTCACTTCGTGCCCGCTGGTTTATGATCTATACATTGGTATTTGGCGGTCTGGTGGTGGTGTTGTTTGCCTATGGATTAGCTGAGTCCCGTATCATGGGTTTCACCGGCCTCTCCCGCCTTCTGCTGACCTATATCCAGCTCTCCATGGCAATTCTCCCTGTCTTTGTGCTTATAACTACCGTGCGTTCAGTGGCGGGGGATCGTGAGGCCGGGGTTTTTGAGTATCTTCTCTCCTTGCCGATCAGTTTGGCGGCTTGGTTTTGGGGTAAGATCTTCGGGCGCTTTTTAGTGGTGTTTGCGCCCGTTTTACTGGCTATGGTGGGCGCAGTCATTTGGGGGACGGTGAAGGGTGTTGATGTCCCCTGGGATCTGTTCGTCTATTATACCGGCCTGCTGATGGCACTGGCCTGGTGTTTTTTGGGCATTGGGATGCTCATCTCGACCATGGCGCGTAGCTCGGATGTTGCACAAGGCGCCGCATTTGTTGTCTGGCTGACCTTGCTGTTGTTCTTGGATCTGATTTTGTTGGGTATCCTGATTCAGGAACATCTGCCTGCAGAGACAGCCGTGGCCATCTCCCTTATCAACCCCATGCAGGTGTTTCGTACCGCCACTATGATGTTGTTTGACCCGCAGCTGGTACTGCTGGGACCATCGGCCTATGTGATTCTGGATACGTTTGGCCAGTCTGGCTATATCCTGTATGCCCTGTTTTATCCCATCTTTGTGGGTACTGCCTGTGCTGCAACGGGCTTTTTTATCTTTAAACGCAGTGATCTTCCTTGATCTATTCGAACAAAAAAATGGGTTATATCACGCAATGCTACGCGATATAACGTGCCCATTTGCTCAATCAAGGAGTGTATGTCGATCACCGCGTCTCGGTTGATAGGCGTCAATTGCTGGAGTGTATCTCCCCTTCTAGGATAGTCCTCTGTTCATATTTGAGGTGCTTTGTGGCAAGAACAACAACCCTACTCTGGAGTCTCGCTGGCCTGCTATTTATTGCTCTTGCCAGTGTGGCCGCTTACAAGGCACTTCCGCTCCTTAATCCGAACATTGGTGATGTTGCGCCTCTGGACGCAAGCTGTGATCTGCGCGCCGGGCCCTGTACCTCAATACTATCCGATGGCAGTCGGGTGAGTTTTGCCATTAAGACGGAAGGTATTCCTCTGGTTAAGCCGCTTGATTTGGAAGTCAAGCTGGATGGGATTGAAGCCAGTAAAGTGGAAGTTGATTTTATTGGATTAGGCATGGAGATGGGTTTTAATCGGCCCCAACTGAAAGCCACCGATGTGGGTCAGTATGTTGGGACCGGGATGTTGCCGGTTTGTATCCGTGCTGCAATGGAGTGGGAGGCACGCGTGCTCATTACTACACCCAAAGGTTTGGTCGCAGCACCCTTCCGATTTATTACAGCCAAGGAAGGTGCGGTCTTGCCCGGGAGTAAGGAATGAAAAAGGTCATGCTCTTTGGCTTGGTGGTAGTGCTGGGTAGTCTGCTGATGGGGGTGCTTTTTCTCTGGCAGCCTTCAATTAATACTTCTCCGTCTAGCTCGATCGCTTCTCTGGGTATTGCCGAGGCACCCAAGGGGGGCGATTTCGTGCTCAATGCCCAGGGCGGCGCGGTTGATTTGAAGTCGTTGCGTGGGCAGGTGGTGGTCATCTATTTTGGTTATACATGGTGTCCCGATATCTGTCCGACAAGTTTGGGCTTTCTCAGTGCAGCACTGGATGAATTGACCGATGATGAGCTGCGGCAGGTACAGGGCATTTTTATCAGTGTTGATCCCGAGCGAGATTCACTCGAACACCTTAAAAGCTATGGTGAATATTTCCACCGGAAGATTTTGGGTGTCACCGGTAGTGATGAACAGCTAAAGCGGGTGGCTGATCTGTACGGCGCAGCCTATCGACTGGTAAAAAATGATTCATCAACGGATTATGTGGTTGATCATTCAGCCGATCTCTATGTGGTGAACCAGCAGGGCCAGTTGGCGACGACCCTCCGGCATGGCACGCTGCCACAACAGATCGTTACGGTACTGCGTGGCTTGATAAATAATAATTGATCCAATTAGGAGTGAGAAAATGCGCAAGATAGTCTTGTTAATGATGTTGCTTGGATTTACGGGTTGGCTGCATGCAGGGGCCGCAGACCAAGTGATGGTCTCTGATGCCTATGTCCGGGCAGTGCCACCTGGGCAGCCGAACAGCGCCAGTTTCATGGTGCTGAAAAATCACTCATCTGAAGCCTTAGTGCTGGTTGGGGCAGAGAGTGCTGTCGCCAAGGTCGTTGAGTTGCACACCCATACCATGAAAGATGGCATGATGCGGATGCGTCAGGTTGAGAAGATTGATCTTCCTGCAGGTGAGACGGTGCAGTTACAACCGGGTGGTTTACATGTGATGATGATTGGGCTGCAACAGAAGTTGGTGCCGGGTGAGCAGATCGATATGGCATTGGTGTTTGCGGATGGAACCAAGCTGGCGCTGAAGGTGCCGGTCGTGAAGTTACAGATGAAGATGCAAGATGCCGGCATGCAACACAAGATGCATTGATCCCAGTATTGTTTTGGAAACGCCGGCTGATCTAAATCAGCCGGCGTTTTTATTTCTTAGCCGGGTCTGAATTACGCCATCTGTTTGAATACCTTGCCAGCGGCCTGGATGGTTGCCTGAATGTCATCCTGAGTATGGGCGGCTGAAACGAACCCGGCTTCAAATGCAGAAGGTGCCAAATAGATGCCTTGTTCCAGCATGGCGTGGAAGAATGTCTTGAACTGCTCCTGCTGGCAGGCCATGGATTGAGCGAAATTGGTTACTTTACCGGCATCGGTAAAGAAGAGGCCGAACATGGCTCCGACCTGATTGGTCGTCATGGCAACGCCTGCTGCGTCGGCTTCTGCCTGAATACCATCAATGAGTTGGGTCGTGCGCTGGGTCAGATCCTCAAAGAAGCCGGGAACTGAAATCAGTTCCAGTGTCTTTAGTCCAGCGGTCATGGCGACCGGATTGCCGGAGAGTGTACCGGCCTGATAGACCGGGCCGAGTGGTGATATCTTCTCCATGATCTCCCGCTTGCCGCCAAAGGCGCCAACGGGCATTCCGCCGCCTATTACCTTGCCCAGGGTGGTGAGGTCGGGAGTGATGTTATAGAGGCCCTGTACACCGCCCAGGGCCACCCTGAATCCAGTCATCACTTCATCAAAGATCAGTACAGTACCGGTTTGGTCGCAGACTTCACGCAGGCATTCCAGAAATCCAGGGGCTGGCGGAATACAGTTCATGTTACCTGCAACCGGCTCGACGATAATGCAGGCGATCTGTTCGCCGATCTCGGCAAAAGTATGCTTCACCTGGTCGATATCGTTATAGTTGAGTGTGATGGTGAATTCAGCCAGTGCAGCGGGTACCCCGGGAGAGCTGGGCTCACCCAGTGTCAGCATGCCGGAGCCTGCCTTGACGAGCAGAGAATCAGAATGACCGTGGTAACAGCCCTCGAATTTAACAATCTTGTCCCGACCTGTATAACCCCGGGCGAGTCGTATCGCACTCATGGTGGCTTCGGTGCCTGAACTGACCATGCGAACCAGCTCAATCGAAGGGACCAGCTCGCAGACACGGTTGGCCATGCTGGTCTCAATGGTGGTGGGTGCGCCGAATGAGAGCCCCTTTTTAATCACATCAGAGACGGCGTCCAGCACCTGTGGGTGTGCATGCCCCAGGATCATCGGACCCCAGGATCCAACATAGTCGATGTACCGTTTGCCATCCGGGTCATAGATATAGGGTCCACTGGCGTGATCAACGAAGACGGGATCGCCGCCAACGCCTTTAAATGCCCTCACGGGAGAATTTACCCCACCAGGGATATGTTGCTGGGCCTGAATAAAACGATCATGTGAAGCGGTCATGTGGGTGGGTACTCCGATCTGTCGAATAACTGATTGAAACGTTGGCAGTTAGCGGCAATGTCATCACTGCCAAAGAGGGCATTAATCACGGCCAGCATGTCAGCGCCTGCCTGTACGAGGGTTGCGCCATTTTCCGGGGTTATGCCACCAATGGCAACTATTGGGATCTGTAACCGCTGCTTTGCTTCAGCCAGCAGCGCGATATCTGCCTGTACCGCATCGGGTTTGGTCGCTGAGGGGTAGAAACGGCCAAAGGCCACATAATCAGCACCCGCCTTTTCGGCGGCAATCGCCAAAGGTAGCTGGTTATAACAGGAGATGCCAATGATGGCCTGTTCTCCCAGCAACTGACGGGCGTGAACAATCCCGCTGTCCTCTCTGCCGACATGTACACCATCCGCACTTACCCGTTTTGCCAGTGCGACGTCATCATTGATGATGAGCAGTGCGTCTTGTCCATGGCATAGATCACACAGCGCCGCTGCCTCGGCTTGCCGGCGTTCCTCGCCAGGTTGTTTGTCTCGATATTGGATAATCTTGGCCCCGCCACTTAGCGCAGCGGCCACCTGATTGAGTGTGATGTCAAAGCCAGATGGCTGGGATTGAGTGATGGCGTAAAGCCCGGTTAGACGTTGCTGCGACAAGCTGGTTTACTCGGTGTGATGATTGAATTGACGGTTGGGAATATGTTGCCCTTTGCCTGGTTGCCATCCTGAAGCAAGGCTCTCCCAGGTATATCGCTGTGCATGGATGACGGCCTGTTCCAGGCTTGATCCTTTTGCCAGCTCGGTCGCGATTGCGGAGGCTATGGTACAGCCGGAGCCGTGGTAGGAGTGGTTGAGTCTCGGCCAGCTATTTAAGAGTGGTTTCAGGTTTGGACGATAGAGCGTGTTTATCACTTCTTCTGACGCTTCGTGCGTACCTGTGATGAGTACCGATTGTGTACCCTGCTGTATGAGGTGTTCAGCGCATTGTTCCAGATGCTCCAATCCAGTCAACTTGCGGGCCTCCTGTGAATTGGGCGTGACCAGGGTGGTGTAGGGAATGATACGTTCAATGATGGTATCAATCAGGCGTTGGCTTGCGAGGACAGTACCGCCACCTGCCGCGAGTATCGGGTCAAGTATCACCGGAACCTCCGGATGCTTAGCCAGGAATTCACCAATGGCGCGTGCGCCATCGGCACTGCCTATCAAGCCTATCTTGATCGCCCGAATGGTGTAATCCAACCACAGTGTCTCGACTTGCCGGATGATTTGTTCAGGTTCAAGGGGGGTCAGTTCGTGTACGTTCCTACTGTCCTGAATGGTCAGGCAGCTAATCGCCGTGGCGGCATGACAACCTAGGGCGGATATGGTTTCTATATCAGCCTGGATACCTGCGCCACCTGAAGGGTCGTGGCCAGAAATGCTCAGCACGATGGGTTTGTCAGTGGGTTGCATCTGTTTCGTTAGTAACCATTCTTTGGTTGAATTCAAAAAAAAACGAATTTCATCGTCTACAATTAAACCAGCATTCACTGAATACCTCTAGCCTAGGTCCGGCGGCGCTGATACGGCCCTTGGGAATGGAATGCCGGTAGTGGGGAGAATCCAATGCCGGGCTGTCGGATAGGTGAAGATATGGATACTAGAATGAACGAATTGTCCCGATTAGCAAGAGACTATTGTGAATTAATCGAATCTGCGGAGGATAATGACATTAGCTGGCTGCGCCGGCTCTCGTCATTACTGCCACAGTTGCATGCAGCGGTTACTGCGCTGGGTGCGCCACCCCGGAATGCTAACTATTTCAATCCGGATCTGGATGCGCGGTTTGAGCTTTTTGCCACGCTTCGCCGTTTACTTGGGCATCGTGACGCTTATTGGATGGAGTTTGACGTTGCCCCGGATGAGCAGGGCATGTCGGGTAGTCTGGCCGACGACCTGACAGACATCTATTGTGAATTGAAGCATGGGTTGCATCTCATCGAGGATGAGCGTGCACCCGAGCGGGCATTTGATGACTGGTGCTGCGGCTATCAGGAGCATTGGGGGCAGCATCTCCTGGATGCGGAGCGCCATCTCTACGAGTTGGTGAATAGAAATCAGCTTTAGGCACAGAATGAAAAGTGCACGATTTCACTAAAAAATCAATGGTTAATGAATAGTGTAATTGATATAGTATTGCAATTAATTACTGTTTTAGTTTGGAGAATTTTCGATGAGTGAAGCAACCACAAACTTGCTGAGAGAGGAAGAACTCAGTCTGACTGAGGCCGCTCAAGGCAAAATGGCTGAGCTGGTTGGACAGGTAGAAGAAGAGGTCAAGGGTATCCGTGTGTACGCCTCTCCAGGCGGTTGCAGCGGCATCAGTTTTGGTATGACCTTTACTGATCAGCTTAATGACAACGATTATGTCCTGAATTCGACGGGCTTTGATGTCATTGTCGATGGTGACACGATGCGCCACCTCGAGGGTGTGCAAATTGACTTTGTTGATCAAGGTAATGGTAACGCGAGTTTTGTTTTTAACAACCTCAAGCCTGCTGAGAGCAGCAGTGGTTGTGGTGGTTGCAGCTCCAGTGCTGCACAGGGTGGCGGTTGTTCCTGATTACACTCTTGCTGCAAAAAAAACCGCGGATCTCTACCGCGGTTTTTTTTAGTTCCGAAATCAGCCTGTCCCGCTTAGTGACAGAAGTAGGCTGGGACTGAATGGTCGACGCGATGCTAGAACGGTTTTAATACAGCGAGCAGTACGACGGTAAACAAGATGACGACAGGGATTTCATTAAACCACCGATACCAGACATGGCTATGCGTGTTCTTACCCTCGGCAAAATCCTTCACCAGCTTTCCACAATAGAAGTGATAGGCTACCAGTACTGCCAGCAAGAGGAGCTTGATGTGTAGCCATAACATGCTGCCAAATGCAGCCCAGGCATATTCATAGAGCATCCAGAAGCCAAAAAAGAGCGTGAGTATCATCCAGGGTGTTGTGAAGTAGTAGAGCTTCCGCTCCATCACTTTAAAACGCTCTTTGCCGGGTTCGTCATCGGTCATGGCGTGATAGACGAACAGTCGGGGGAGATAGAAGATTCCGGCAAACCACGTCACCATAAATATCAAATGCCAAGCCTTTAGCCACATCACATCGCTACCTCGTGATTATGTTTTTATGAATCAAGTGCAGTAAGCCCTATTTGGGGCTGCTGTTCGCATCATGATAGAGCGTGCGGAGTATATCCCGTCGCGTCGTTCCAGTGGGTGATCCATGGTTCGGTGCATGCACACTCTTTTGACTGCCAAAGAACTCCCCAATTGCCCGGAATACACGTTTAAGTGCTCGCCACAGCTTGGGGAGCAGCCAAATAATCAGGAGTAATGAGAGTGCCAGTCCTGCGACGAACAACCAGGGGTAATGCAGTGAAGCCCAAAGTCCGCCAATCACCACCAGATCCTCTGTAATTGAGGCTGTCCAGTTGGAAAAGGGTTCAGGTGAGGTGTTAATCAGAACCCGGGTGCCCGTCTTTGTGAGATGGGTGGTTGCGGCCAGACTGCCTCCGATCAGTAGGGCGGCAAACTCAGCCGCCTGACTGACGTCGAGGCCTTCAGCCATGCCTGCGGCCAGTACGGCACCTGCCGGGATGCGGATAAAGGTATGCAGTACATCCCATCCTGTGTCTACTCCGGGTGTCTTATCTGCAACAAACTCAACCATGTACATGAAGCCTGCAGCGGCAAGCACCATCGGGTTGCTGAGCAATTCCAGGCCCGGCGGCAGTGTCACGTCCCCTGTCATTCCAAGGTAGCCGAGAACCAGCACGGCTGCATAGAGATTGATACCCGAGGCCCAGGCTACGCCGAGTGTCAGCGAGATGAGTTCAACAGTTTCCATTCACATAATCCTTTCTTTGCAGCAAGTGTCGTCAGCTTATTGGATGACTGAATATGGATTCAGTTCCTACTTGATTTACGACAGATCCAGAGCGTTTATGCCCCTGACCCAATCGAGATTAACTGCGTTCAATTGGGTGCCTATCGACAAGTCAGTATGCCACTTTACGTTTCATTATCCCAATATCCTCATTTGCATAGAGTGTTTTGAATTTGTTGATTGGCTTGGCTATCGATATGAAAAGTAAAGTAATTATTTGACCTACTTAAAATATGGATATATAGTCGGCTGCATTCAAGGATTTGTGACGCTTGTTGATGAACTCGGCAGGTAAAAGGAATTAAAAGAAATTGTCACATTTAGCTTAAGCGGCCTGCGGGTCGCTTTTTTATTGTTGGACTGTTTTCACTTTAATGGTTTACATCTTTAGATTTTTCGCTTAGCACCGTATGATTGACTTCCTTTTTTGACCCTGTGCTGATCGATGTGGCGTGCGAGTGCGTTGTCAGCAATAAGCACGGGGAGTGACATATCCGGAGTGGAATTGAAGCGATGGTAAAAGTAGGTATTGTAGGTGGAACAGGCTACACCGGCGTCGAACTACTGAGGCTTTTGGCAGGGCACCCTGAAGTTGATGTGGCGGTTATTACTTCGCGTGCTGAGGCCGGCCGCCCCGTTTCAGATATCTATCCAAACCTGCGAGGCCATTTCGATATCCCCTTTACCGAGCCAGAACTGGATCAGCTGAAGTCCTGTGATCTGGTGTTTTTTGCAACGCCTAATGGAACAGCCATGAAGATGGTGCCTGAGCTGTTGGATGGCAACTGTAAGGTCATTGATCTGGCGGCGGACTTCAGGATCAAGGATCTCGCTGTTTGGGAGCAGTGGTATGGTATGCCACATGCCTGCCCAGAGCGGGTGGCCGAAGCGGTCTATGGCCTGCCAGAGGTGAATCGTCAGGCCATCCGGCAGGCCCGATTAGTGGCCAATCCGGGTTGTTATCCCACGGCCACCACATTGGGCTTTCTGCCTCTGGTAGAAGCGGGGTTGGTTAATCTCACGGGTCTGATTGCAGATTGCAAATCCGGTGTGAGCGGGGCAGGTCGTGGTGCCAGTGTCGGTATGCTGATGGGTGAGGTCGGCGAGAGCTTTAAGGCCTATGGGGTGCCGGGGCATCGGCATATGCCAGAGATCAAACAGAATCTATCTGTTGCTGCGGGGCAGGATGTGGCGCTCACATTTGTGGCACACCTTGTACCCATGATTCGGGGTATTCATTCCACTCTTTATGCCACAATAACCAGTGATGTGGATCTGCAGGCGATGTATGAGCAACGCTACGCCAACGAACCCTTTGTGGATGTATTGCCTGCAGGATCTCATCCCGAAACCCGCAGTGTGCGCGGTATCAATCACTGTCGTATGGCCATACATCGGCCACAGGGTGGTGACACAGTGGTCATCCTTTCGGTGATTGATAATCTGGTCAAGGGTGCGGCGGGTCAGGCGGTTCAGAACATGAATATCATGCTTGGATTAGACGAGACCTTGGGTTTACAGGCAGTAGCGCTGCTTCCTTAGAACCAACAATGGCAACTCGAAGTGCCTGTGGGTAGATTGAGGTAGTGGTTTAGCGTGTTACAGGGGACGCAGGGATGAAAATAACGACACCCAGAATAGTCCAGTCCCGGAGTAGGTGGGTCTATCTTTGGGTGCTGGTGCCGATTGTTCTTGGTGCAGCACTACTGGTAGGTTGGGAGAGATACTTGCCGCCTGTGGAGCCGGTCGTGGATGAAGTGACACCCCTTAACCGGCGCCTGAAGGATAAGGACAAACAGATAGCCGTGCTTGAGGCAGAGCGGGGTCAGTTGCGAGAGCAGATAGCGGCGCTTGAGCGTGCGGCACAGATTGACCATGAGGCCATGCGCCAGGTTCGTGAAGAGTTACGTCAGAGTCAGACATCTCATCAGGAGATGGCGAATGAACTGGCCCTGCTAAGAGGCATTGTTGAAACCAGTGTTAAATCTGAAGGTCTGTATATTCAGGGATTCAGGCTCAGTAAGGGTGCTGAACCACAAGTTTATCGTTTTAACTTTACCGTGAGTCAGGCGCTCAAGAGCGCCGGAGCTGCAGTAGGTTGGATGCAACTTGCGCTCGAAGGTCAGCAGGATGGTGAGGCGAGTGTGCTCGCCTTAAAAGAGATCACAAAAGAGAAAGAAGAGAAACTGAAGATGCGCTTCAGGCATTTTCAGGATGTTGACGGATTGATTCAGGTGCCAGAGGGCTTTAACCCGGAACGGGTTATTGTTGAGATCAATCCAACTAATAACAAGCTGCCACAGATCAAGAAGACATTTGATTGGCTGGTAGCTGAATAAGAGGAATTCTGATGGCGCGTTTTAGAAAGTTCAAGGCTCCCAAAATTGCTACCGTTATTGGTAGTGGGACTACTATCAATGGTGACGTCAATTTTACCGGAGGCCTTCATGTCGATGGCCTTATTTGTGGCAATGTCATGGTTGACGAAGGGGGTGATTCGGCCCTGACGCTGAGTGAACAGGGGCGTGTTGAAGGTGATATTCGGGTTCCAAATGTCATCCTCAACGGTACGGTAGTGGGTGATGTCTACGCCTCGGAGCGGGTGGAATTGGCGCCAAAGGCCAAGGTTACAGGTACTGTTTATTACAACCTGCTTGAGATGGCGATGGGTGCGGAAGTGAATGGCCAATTGATTCACACCAAGGACGTAGAGACTCAAATGCTGGGATATGATGGTGACCGATCTAATGTGGAGGCGCTGAAGCCTGATGCTTCAGTTGCGGATGAGTCGCAGGATGAAGCGTCTGAGCGGATTCCCCGGGGGCGCTGAGTAGGGTTTAATACTTGACTAAATTGATCAGAAAAGCATAATGTGAGTAATATGCTGATTTAGCGTGTATTTGTGAGTATCTGGAGTTGGAAATGAGTGGTATGCAAGCTGAAACCGAAAGCCCGCTGGTGTTTACCAATGCGGCAGCCACTAAGGTGGCAACCCTTATCAAAGACGAGGGCAATCCGAACCTGATGCTTCGGGTATTCATTCAGGGTGGCGGTTGTTCTGGCTTTCAATATGGCTTCAGTTTTGATGAGGAGATGAAAGAGGGTGATACCCGGGTCGATACGGATGGTGTTGCCATGCTGGTCGATCCTATGAGTCTCCAGTATCTGATGGGGGCTGAAGTGGATTACACGGAGAGTCTCCAGGGATCGCAGTTTGTAATCCGCAATCCCAATGCATCAACAACCTGCGGATGTGGTTCGTCGTTCTCAGTCTGATAACTGTACAGGCATCCAATAAAAAACCCTGCATCAACGATGCAGGGTTTTTTTATCACTGACGGATCAGTTTAGTTCGCGGGGACCGCTGGCGCTACAGGGGGTGCTGGATAACCATAGGGTGCATAGCCACCGTAGGGTGCTCCATAACCACCGCCATAGGGATAACCACCGTAGCCACCGCCATAGGGATAACCATAGCCACCATAAGGATAGCCATAGCCACGTCCGTAGCCATTACCATAACCGCTGCCGCGACCACTAAAATTCATATTAAAGTCACCGGAGCCATCACCCCAGCCATCGCCAAGACCGTTCCAAGGACCGCCACCCCAAGGGCCACCGCCCCAAGGACCGCCGCCCCACCATGCGGATGCAGAGGCAGATGCGACCAGCAAGGCTGCTACAGCAGCTGCTTTTATAATAGTTTTCATAATTCTCTTCTCCCTAAGTCTTCAGTTGGGTATGGGAGACCCTACCAGCTCAGCGGTCTCTATGAAGAAAATATTAGTGCTTTCTAAATAAGTCAAGGTCGATAGTGAGTGTTATTGATCTGGATTAACTTCCCCGACAAGGCTACTTGGCGAATAGCAGTGGCGCGACATCATCAAAATTGCAGGCAAAATGCACTTTAATGCCTTTCCGAATGTGTTCCGGGACCTCCTCGTATTCACCGCGATTCTCTTCTGGCAGGATGAGCTCCCTGATATTGGCTCGGCGGGCCGCAATCATTTTTTCTCTCACGCCGCCAATGGGGAATACATGCCCAGTGAGCGTCAGCTCTCCAGTCATGGCAATCTTCCTTACAGGCTTGTTTAGGGCCAGGGAGAGCAAGGCCGATGCCATGGTGATACCAGCACTCGGGCCATCTTTGGGGGTTGCTCCGGCGGGAACATGGAGGTGGATAAAGCCTTTCTCAAAAAAGAGTGGATCAGCCCCCAGTTTTTCGGCATTGGAAATAATATAACCGTAGGCTATCTCGGCAGATTCGCGCATTACCTCGCCGAGTTGGCCCGTTAATTTGAATCCCCTGGTAAAGCTATGGGTTCTGGCGGCCTCGATGCTGAGTGTCGCCCCACCCATGGCCGTCCAGGCCAGACCTGTGACCACGCCAGGGCCGCTTAAATTTCGTTCATCTCGGAAGATGGGACTGCCGAGAAAAGTTTTCAGATCGGGCTCGTCAACGATGATCGGCGTCGCCTCATTATCCAGAATTCTGACGACGGATTTACGAACAATCTTGCCAATCTGTTTTTCCAGTCGCCTGACCCCTGCATCCCGTGCATAGCCTTCAATAATGGCCTTTAATGCCGGTGTGTTGAGTTTCAGTTGACTGCGTTTCATACCGGCCCGCTTTAGCTGTCGAGGGAGTAGGTATTTACGGGCAATCTGCAGCTTCTCCTGGGCGATATAGCCCGACAGTGGGATGATCTCCATACGATCACGAAGCGGTGCTGGAATGGTATCCAGTTGATTGGCCGTGCAGACAAACAGTACCTTGGAAAGGTCGAATCGAAGATCAAGGTAATGGTCCAGGAAATCACTGTTCTGTTCCGGGTCCAGGGCCTCCAGTAGCGCGGAGGCGGGATCACCGTGGTAGGAGGCGCCGATCTTGTCGATCTCATCGAGCATGATCACAGGATTGGCTGTTTCAACCTCTTTCATGGCTTGGATGAATTTACCGGGCATAGCACCAATATAGGTTCGTCGATGCCCTTTGATCTCGGCTTCGTCCCGCATGCCGCCTACTGAGAAGCGGTAGAAGGATCGGCCCAGTGCATTGGCGATGGATTTTCCGATGGAGGTCTTGCCCACGCCTGGGGGACCTACCAGCAGGATGATGGAGCCGTTCACTTCACCCTTCATCATGCCGACCGCGAGAAATTCCAGGATGCGCTTTTTAACGTCATCCAATCCATAGTGATCCTTATCCAGTGCTTTTCGGGCCTGTCCCAAATCGAGCTTGTCCTGGCTGTGTTTTCCCCAGGGTAATAGGGTGATCCAGTCGATATAGTTTCGAGTCAGGGCGTATTCAGGGGAGCCAGTCTCCAGTATGGAGAGTTTGTGCATCTCCTCGTCAAGGCGTTTGGAGGCGGCGGCAGGCAGTATCAGGCCTTCCAGTCGCTCTTTGAATTTGTCCAACTCTGCCGTGCGATCATCTTTTTCCAACCCCAGTTCTTGCTGAATGACCTTGAGTTGTTCACGCAAGAAAAACTCATGCTGGTGAGTGCTGATCTTGTCCTCAACGGTTTTGCGTATCTCATTCTGTGCCTTGGCAAGCTCCAGCTCTTTATGCAGCAGCACCAGCACCTTCTCCATGCGGGGCAGGATTTCCACCTCTTGCAGTATCTCCTGTAGTTGGAAGCGGTCTGCAGTAGTCAGGCTGGCGGCGAAATCGGCTAGATGAGAAGGATCGTCAGGTCCTAGTCGATCAAGGAATATTCTTAGCTCTTCCCCGTACAGGGGGTTGAGCGGAACCAGCTCCTTGATGGTGTTGATAATGGCCATCGCGTAGGCCTTGATCTCATCGCTGGGACTGACAGACTCCTCGTTGAAATAATGAACTTGTGCCCTGAATGGCCGCCGTTTGGTTATAAATTGCTCTATTCGAAAGCGTTGCAGACACTCCACGAGTACCTGTAGACGTCCTTCTACCTTCTGTACCCGATGAATTTTGCAGGCCGTTCCAATATTGCGAAAGTCACTCAGTATTGAATCTTCTGAGGTGGCGGCATCGGACATGACAATGCCGATGATTTTTTGACTGGATTTATAGGCGGCATTGATGGTCTTTTCCCAGTGCTTGTCATTCATCAGCAGAGGGACTGCCTGGCCGGGAAAGAACGGACGTGTGGTGACGGGCAGTAAATGGATAACACCGGGTAGCACATCACCTGGACGGGCCAGTACGTTGCTGGAAATGATCTCCATATCGTCGGCATCAAAGGTGTCGTCAATCATTGTTATTTTTCTCTTGGCATCAATTTGCCCGTTAAGATAAAGAGGTGTTTGAAATACAGTTTTGCATGAACCGCATTAAATGTAATGAACTCTATATCAGGCTGTAGGGGGCATATTACAAGTATGGTTGGAGAGCTGTGCAAATTCTACAAGTGTAAGCCGTTCGGCTCTGAGTGTTGGGTCAATACCTGCGGCAATGATCTGTTCCGCGTCTATCAGTTTGCTCAGGCTGTTACGTAAGGTCTTGCGTCGCTGACCAAATGCAGCCGTTACCAGGCGGGAAAAGTGATCTGGGTCGATAATTTGGCAGGGGGGTACTTTATGGGGTGTCAGTCTGACAATAGCCGAATCCACCTTGGGTGGTGGATTGAATGCCCCAGGACCAATCACAAATAATGGCTCAATATCACACCATGCCTGCATCATGACGGATAGTCGGCCATAGGTCTTGCTGCCGGGGGCGGCGGCCATGCGATCCACGACTTCTTTTTGCAGCATGAAGTGCATGTCCTGAATCAATGGCGCAAATTTGAGCAGGTGAAACAGGATTGGGGTTGAGATGTTGTAAGGTAGATTGCCCACCAACCGCAAGGGACGGCCATCTTCAGCTAATTGTGCAAAGTCGAACTTCATTGCATCACTGTTGTAGAGTGTCAACTCGCCCAGATTGGCGCAGGTCTCTGCCAGAGGGTGGATCAGATCACGATCGAGCTCAACAGCATCCAGTTGTCCTGTCTCTTTAAGCAGTTCAGTTGTGATTGCCCCCTGGCCAGGTCCTATCTCAATTAAGTGTTCCCCGGGTCTAGGATGAATGCTGCGAATAATTCGGCCAATTACGGCCGAATCATGAAGAAAATTCTGGCCGAACCGTTTTTTTGCTTGGTGAGTCAATGAATAGTCCTTGCTGTGTAAACAGGCTAGCGGATCGCGAGTGATATATGTTGTAGCTGCTTGATGAAGTTTATAGGCCTGGGTGATATCAAGCATGACTATGCCTGCGGGTCATGATATCACTTTGTCTGGATCGCTTCTCAGGCTTGTAGCAGGTACACCGCAAACAATTTCTCATCGTCAAGCCAGTGCCGAATGGGCTGAAGACCGGCCCGTTCAGCCAGACGGATGAATTCATCAGGGGAGTATTTGTATGAGTTTTCGGTATGGAGTGTTTCCCCCTCATGTAACTGGAAGCGGTGACCGTTCAGGTGTAGCGTCTGTTCGCAACGACTGATCAGATGCATCTCCACTCGACCGAGATCCGCATTGTAAAATGCTTGGTGTTCGAAGTTTTCTGGATCACAGTCAACACCGGTTTCGTTGCGAATGCGGTGTATTAAGTTCAGGTTGAACTTGGCGGTAACACCCGCCGCATCGTTATAGGCCGCATGGAGTATCGCGGGCTCTTTCTTCGTGTCCACACCAATAAGTAGCATGCCGCCTTGGCCAATGGTGCTTCTTACCATGCTAAGAAAGTTGAGTGCTTCATTGGGTGTGAAGTTACCGATGCTGGAGCCTGGGAAAAAAGCCAGACGATTTCCCTCTGGTGCAGTATTAGGGATAGGGATTGAGTGGGTGAAATCCACGCAGACAGCATGTACTGGCAGCCAGGGGAACTCGTCCACAATCTCAGCCGCGGCTTGTTTGAGGTACTCACAGGAGATGTCCATCGGCAGGTAGGCCGAGGGCTTGAGCGCATCAAGCAACAGCCTGATCTTGGTGGCTTCCCCAGCCCCCGGTTCAAAAGTAATACGTTCCGTGCCGGTTAAATAGAGGATCTCATCGACGGATCCACTGAGTATCGTGCGCTCTATATAGGGAGGATAATATTCTGGTTGCTCACATATCTCAGCAAAGAGTTGAGAGCCACGCTCATCATAAAAATACTTTGGCGCGATAGATTTGAATTCCTTTGAAAGACCCTTAATTACCGCTTCCTGTAGGCTTTCGATCCGGGGGTTGTGATCGTGAAAAGTGATAGTCTTATCCATCATGCATCCTCGGCCAGGCGCAGTCCGGAGAACATCCAACGTTCGTCTGGATAGAAGAAATTACGGTAGCTGGAGCGGGTATGCCCTGTGGGTGTTACGCAGCTGCCGCCTTTTAATACCATTTGGCTGGACATGAATTTCCCATTGTATTCACCCATTGATCCACTGAGGGGTTTAAAGCCGGGGTAGGGGGAATAGGGCGATGCCGTCCAGTTCCATAGATTGCCATACCACTGACCCCGTCTGCCGGCAGGGACTGGATGCAGTAGATCGTCTTCCATGAAATTTCCTGTGATCTCCTGCTCTGCCAGCGTCACTTCCAGCTCTTCTTCCCGGGGTAGGCGTTTGCCAGCCCAGCGTGCATAGGCATCGGCCTCGTAATAACTGAGGTGGCAGACCGGCTCATCCCTATTGAGCGGTCGTTGGCCACCCAGGGTGAACTGAATCCAGTGGCCTTCCTGCGATTCCCAATAGAGTGGATGTTGCCCTTGTTGGGTCTGCAACAGAGTCCATCCGTCGGCTAGCCAGAGTGCTGGATCGTTGTAACCCCCGTCATTTATAAATTCGAGATACTCGCCGTTGGTGACTAAACGGTCAGCGAGCCTGTGGTCGTAGAGCAGTACGGAGTGTCTTGGGGTTTCGTTGTCGAAGGAAAATCCATCACCATGATGTCCGATCGAATGCAAACCGCCCTCACACTCGAACCAGCGCACGGGTGATGTTGTAGCGGTTGGTGTTGCTAGCGTATCCCGATAGGCGGGTCGTAGCGGATTGATGAAGAAGTTGTGCTTGATATCCATGAGCAGTAACTCTTGGTGCTGCTGTTCATGATTGAGGCCGAGTACCATTCGGTCCGCTAGTGATGGCCACTCTTTTTCATCAACGTGGTTGATCAGTTTTGTGATCTGTTCGTTGATATGCGCCCTGTATTCAATGATTTGCTCAACGGTTGGTCGCGATAGAAGCCCGCGTTCAGGGCGCGGTTGCATCTTGCCGTGGGTGTAGTAGTAGCTATTGAACAGGTAATCAAAGTGGGGATGGAAGGGGATGTAGTCAGGCTTAAAGTGACTCAGAATAAAGGTTTCAAAGAACCAGGAGACGTGTGCCAAGTGCCATTTGGGCGGGCTGGTTTGTACTATCGATTGAATCTGATAGTCATCTACCGCAAGTGGGCTGCACAGTTTTTCACTCAGCTGTCTCACCCTGCTGAAATCAGCCAGTAGCGTCTCCCTGTTCATGAAAGATCCTTTTGTTGCTGTATTTTTTATTAACCATAGACTATGTGGGTCGCGGTGTTTGTTTGTCATCCTTTCAAGGAGGCGTGTTTGGCCTTGTCGGTCATAATGACCGGTATTGGTGGGTATTTCTTTCTCAGGCTGATCGGCGTCTGTTGTGATCAGATATCAGGCATTCAATCTGTTCTTTGGGCACGGGTTGACTGTAGAGGTAACCTTGCCCTAGCTCACAGCCCAGTTTCGTGAGGAACTCCTCCTGAAAGGGTGTCTCAACGCCTTCGGCGGTGATCGTCAATTGCAAGCTGGCCCCCAGGCTGATGATCGCCTTAACGATAGCGGCGTCGTCATTATCTTCTGCCAAGTCCTGGACAAATGAGCGATCAATCTTGAGGCGATGGATTGGCAGCTTTTTCAGATAACTCAGAGAGGAGTAGCCGGTTCCAAAATCATCAATGGCCAACTGGATTCCAAGTGCTCGGAGTTGATGCAGTGTGTCAATGGCATCATGAGCTTCTGTCATGATGAACCCTTCTGTGACTTCAAGCTCCAACCACTCTGGCTTACATCCCGTCTCTTTAAGTGTTTGCTTGATCGTCTGTACAAGGTCACTGCGTCGAATCTGTTTGCCTGCAAGATTGACAGCAATGACGTCTATGGGCAGTCCGCTCTTCTTCCATTCGACCATCTGTAGGCAGGCGTGGCGCAGAACCCAGGCTCCCAGCGGTACAATGAGACCCGTTGCCTCAGCAACAGGTAGGAAGCGACCCGGGGCTAGTACGCCTAGCTCCGGGTGGTCCCAGCGCACCAAGGCCTCGACTCCGGCATAGTGTCCTTTGGCAAGGTTCTTTTGTGGTTGGTAATAGACCTTCAGTTCGTTGTGCTCTATGGCGTGGCGCAGACTCCCTTCGAGGATGATGCGGTCATAGGCCGATGCGGTCATCTCCTGCGTATAGAAGTTGTAGCTGTTGCGTCCCTCATCTTTCGTGCGGTACATAGCGGCATCGGCGTTGCGTAGCAGGGTGGCGGGATTTTCTCCGTCCTGGGGATAGAGGCTGATGCCGATACTGCAACCGACAAAGATTGTCTCACCATTGATTTCAAAGGGAATGTTGATGCGATCCAGGATTTTTTGTGCCAGGACGATAATATCGGTTGTATCCTTGCTCTCTTCCATGAGCACGACAAATTCATCACCGCCAAGGCGGGCAATGGTGTCGTCCTCGCGAGTAGTTTCTTTCAGTCGCAGTGTGACTTGTTGAAGTAGCTGGTCGCCAGCGAGATGGCCCATGCTGTCATTGATATTCTTGAAGTTATCCAGGTCGAGAAAAAGCACTGCCAGACTGGAATGGTTTCGATGGGCTCTGCTGATGGCATGCTCGAGGCGTGCGTCGAACAAAAGACGATTGGGTAGGTTGGTCAAGGTGTCATGGTGGGCCAGATGTTTGAGGTTATCCTCGGCCTGTATGCGGATGCCGATCTCCTTCTGGAGGTTCTCATTGGTGTGTGTGAGCTCTTCAGTACGAAGCGCCACTTGGTGTTCCAGGTGCAGCTTGTGTGTCTCCAGCTCTTCCTGGATCGCCTTGCGCTGTTGTGCCTCCTTCCTCAGGTTATCCACCAGCGACTGATTGTGGGTCTCCAGCTCAATAGATCGACGTATCTGCCAGCTCATATTGCGACTGGTTGCCGTAATCAGTCCGGTGTAGATCAGGGCGGCGGCACTCAGCAACAGACCCCATCGGGTGCCCTGTATCATCAGGACGATGATAAGCAAGAGTGATTGCGGTAGTACGTAGGCAAAAAAGGCCGGTAATCGTGGTGCTAGCACTGGTACCGCAACCGCAATGGTGCCGAAAATGACCAGGAAGATGACATAGTGAACAAATAGCTCTGAGGTAGTGAGCATCAGCAGTGCCAAGCAACCCCAGGCGATGCCTACCAGAAGCGTGCTGAAGGTATATTTTTCCCCCCAAATTGCCGGATGGTGAAGTTTTGGCGTGACCTCATAGCGTACGAGCAGATAAATGCGTCTCGCCGTTGTGGCGAGAATAATCAATGCCCAACTGACGAGCTGCAGCCTGTCCAGTTTTTCCCAGAAGCTGATGGTAAGGAGTAGGGTGATGACCGCAACCGTAAGATTCGCGGGCAAAGCATTGGCATACAGCAGCTTGACTTGCTGAGCCAGTACACGATCAGGTATAGGGCGGCCGTAACGCATAATCCTTGCCTATCAGCGCTCTGCTGATCCTGAAAATCCTTGTCCCATCGACCCATTTGCGAAGGGTACAACCACAAAGTTTAGGTGTTAATCTCATATTAAGTAACGGCCGAGGGTGATAAACCTGAAGTGATCCGACCAAATCACCTGGAAAAACGCTAATATAGTAGGTAAGCTACCGCGCCTTCGGCATAATTTTTGACTAACGCATGTCCGGCAAACTCTATATCAAGACTTTTGGCTGTCAGATGAATGAGTACGACTCCGATAAAATGTCGGATCTGCTCAGGGAATCGCACGGTTATACACGGACGGACCGGCCTGAAGAGGCCGACCTGCTGCTGCTTAACACCTGCTCGATTCGGGAAAAGGCACAGGAGAAGGTCTTTTCCCAGCTAGGTCGTTGGCGCAAATGGAAGGCAAAACGTCCCGAGCTTGTGATTGGAGTGGGCGGCTGTGTGGCGAGCCAGGAGGGGGATGCTATTCGGGAACGCGCACCCTATGTTGACCTCATTTTTGGCCCTCAGACACTGCATCGGTTACCCGAGATGTTGGATAGCGTGCGTCGGGAGCATAAGCCGGTGGTGGATGTCTCTTTCCCGGAGATCGAGAAATTTGATCGCCTGCCCGAACCCAAGTCCGATGGCCCCAGCGCGTTCGTCTCTATCATGGAAGGGTGCTCCAAATACTGTACCTTCTGTGTGGTGCCCTATACCCGGGGTGAAGAGATCAGCCGGCCCTTTGACGATGTGATCGCGGAGGTGGCCTCGTTGGCCGTGCAGGGCGTCAGGGAAGTCAATCTGCTGGGGCAAAATGTCAATGCCTATCGTGGCTTGATGGACGATGGCTCTATCGCTGATCTGGCGCTACTGATCCAATATGTGGCGGCCATCGAGGGGATTGATCGTATCCGCTTTACCACTTCCCATCCGATGGAGTTTTCCGATAGTCTGATTGCCGTCTATGGCGAAGTGCCTGAGTTGGTCAGTCATCTGCATCTGCCGGTACAGAGTGGTTCTGATCGAGTTTTGGCGATGATGAAGCGGGGGCATACGGCCTTTGATTACAAAGCGAAGATTCGTCGTCTTCGCGCGCTGCGACCTAATCTGAGCCTCTCTTCAGATTTTATTATAGGCTTCCCGGGCGAGACGGATCAGGATTTTGAACACACCATGAACCTGATTGAAGAGATCGGATTTGATAACTCGTTTAGTTTCATTTACAGCGCGAGACCCGGCACCCCTGCCGCTGAAATGCCCGATGATGTGGCGTTCGCAGTCAAACAGGCCCGCCTGGAGCGCTTGCAGAAACGGATTGTTGAGATGACCCAGCAGATCAGTCGCCGCATGGTGGGTGGGGTCGAGCGGGTGCTCGTAGAGCGCCATTCGAGAAAAGATGAACGGCAATTGGCTGGTCGCACGGAAAATAATCGTGTAGTCAATTTCAGTGGACCTGAAGAATTAATCGGTGGTTTTGTTGATATTCGAATCACTGAGGTACAGCCCAACTCACTTCGAGGTGAGTTGATTGACGAGGCACTTGCCGAATCCGCATGACCACTGTCGCATCCAGGACTAAAACCGTGTCCGATCACCCCAAGTCACTTGAACTCTCTCTGACACCTGAAGATAACCAGCTGCTGGCCAATGTCTGTGGGCAGCTGGATGAGCATATTCGCCAGATCGAACGGCGTCTGGGTATCGAGATAAATTACCGGGGTAATCACTTCAAACTGCTCGGTGAAGCCGCCGCTATTGCGGCCGGTAGTGAGGTACTGCAAGCCCTCTATGCCTTGGCCAAGAGCGAGATATTGACGCCAGAATCGGTGCATCTCTATCTGCAGGAGTCGGGTATTGATGCCTTGCTGGAGGCACAGGCCGAAAGTACGGTCCCTGAAGTGGTGATCAAGACCCGTCGAGGTCTGATTCGTCCACGCGGTGCCAATCAGCAGGAGTACCTGCACAAAGCGGTCACCCATGATCTGAATTTCGGTGTTGGTCCGGCTGGTACGGGCAAGACCTATCTTGCAGTGGCCTGCGCCGTTGATGCCCTGGAGCGTGACCAAGTGCGGCGCATTCTGTTGGTGAGGCCGGCCGTGGAGGCGGGCGAGCGACTCGGTTTTCTGCCCGGTGATCTGTCGCAGAAGATTGACCCGTACCTGCGGCCACTCTATGACGCCCTTTACGAGATGCTCGGGTTTGAGCGGGTCGCCAAGTTGATCGAGCGAAATGTGATTGAGGTGGCACCCCTGGCCTATATGCGTGGTCGGACACTCAACGACTCTTTCATTATTCTGGATGAGGCGCAGAACACAACGCCTGAACAGATGAAGATGTTTCTGACCCGAATTGGCTTTAATTCAACTGCAATGATCACCGGGGATGTTACCCAGGTGGATCTGCCGCGGGGACACACCTCTGGTTTGCGCCAGGCCATTGAGATCCTGGGCGAGGTGGAAGGGATCAGTTTTACCTTTTTCAATGCCCGGGATGTGGTGCGACACCCGCTGGTGCAGAAGGTGGTGGGTGCCTATGAGCAATATGATAAGAACAAGGAAAAAATGTGAATCTACTTATTGAGCTTCAGCATAGGGTTGAGGCCGACGGAGCACCCGATCCGTTGCAGTTTCAGAAGTGGGCCGAGGCGGCCCTGGATAACCGCTTGGATCATGTTGAACTGGTGATTCGGGTAGTCGATCGTGATGAGAGCCAGCAACTGAACCGTGATTATCGGGGCATGGATAAGCCGACAAATGTGCTCTCGTTTCCGTTTGATGCGCCCGAGGTGGTGGAGAGTAATCACATAGGCGACCTGGTCATCTGCGCCCCGGTGGTGGCAGAGGAAGCACAGCAACAAGGTAAGCCATTGGAGGCCCATTGGGCCCATCTGGTGGTACATGGGGTCTTGCATCTTCTCGGTTTTGATCATATTAATGATGAACAGGCGGAAGAGATGGAAAGTCTTGAGGTAGAGGTCCTGGATCGTCTGGGATTTTCTGATCCATATCAATCTGAAAGGGAACTATGAGTACCGACGGCACTACCAGCGGTTCGATTTCAAAATCCTGGCTCAAAAAGATGTTACAGGCCTTTGGGAACGAACCGGAAAATAGAGAACAATTGATTGAGCTGCTGAGGGATGCCAAGCAGCGCGCCTTACTGGATACCGATGCACTCTCCATGATGGAGGGGGTATTGCAGGTCTCTGAACTGCGGGTTCGGGATATCATGATTCCCCGGGCCCATATGGTGGTGGTTGAGCGGGATGCCCCGCTGGAAGATATTCTTCCGGTGGTCATTGATTCCGCCCATTCGCGTTTCCCGGTCATTGGTGATGACAAGGGTGAAGTGGAAGGCATTCTCCTGGCCAAGGATCTGTTGGCCTATTTTGGCGAGCAGAAACGTCGTTTTGATATGCGTGATGTATTGCGCGCGGCGGTTTTTGTCCCGGCCAGCAAACGACTCAATGTGCTACTCAATGAGTTTCGCTCCAGCCGCAGTCACATGGCCATTGTGGTGGATGAGTACGGTGCGGCGGATGGCCTGGTAACGATTGAAGATGTGCTTGAACAGATCGTGGGCGAGATTGAAGATGAGCACGATTTTGATGAAGGTACCACGATCCTCAAACGTAGCGAGACCGAATACACCGCTAAGGCGGGTACGCCCATCGATGAGTTCAATGACTACTTTGGTTGTAACTTTCCTGATGAAGAGTTCGAAACCATTGCTGGTCTGGTGACCCAGTCCATGGGGCATCTGCCCAAGCGCGGTGAAGTGGCCGAGATTGACCGCTTCAGGTTCGAAGTGCTGAGGGCTGACAGTCGGCGCATCCATCTATTGGATATCCGCCTGTTGGAACAGTCTGAGGATGGGACGGATTAGACCAGCCTCCCGTTTTCTAGGTAATCCTCTGTGGCGCTATCTTGGCGCCTTTGCAGCGGGTGCCTTGTCGGTACTCGCCTTTGCGCCCTTTGCCCTCTATCCCCTTGCCCTGATGGGTCCGCTGCTACTGCTCTGGCTACTGCCATCGTCAACCCCGAAGCAGGGGTTTCGCCTCGGCTGGGCCTATGGGATGGGACTGCTCGGATTTGGCGTTTTCTGGTTGCATATCAGTATTGATCAGTTTGGCAATCTCGGGACACTGGCTGCGATGGCCATCACCCTGCTGTTTGTATTTGCTCTGGCACTCCTTTACGGCCTGATGGGTTGGGCCGTGGCAAAATGCCTTCAGCTCGATCTTCCCCCTAAAGAACTGCTGTGGATCTTCCCTTCAATCTGGGTGTTGGGAGAATGGCTGCGTGGTTGGTTTTTGTCAGGTTTTCCCTGGCTGGTATTGGGCTATTCCCAGATCGATTCCCCCTTGAATGGCTTTGCCCCCTTGTTAGGGGTTTATGGGGTCAGTTGGATGCTGATGCTCAGTGTGGTGCTGTTGTATCGACTTCTACTTCCTGGAACTCGCAAACGATTGTGGGTGGCTGGAGGACTGGGGCTGATCTGGGGAGGGGGCCTGCTACTGAATCTGGTCAGTTGGACTGAGCCTGCCGGTAATCCCTTCCGGGTCAGTATGATCCAGGCCAATATTGCCCAGGAGGCAAAATGGAGGCGGGATATGCTGCGACCGACGCTGGAACGCTATACCCAGTTAACCCGGGGTGAGTGGCAGAGTCGGCTGATTATCTGGCCCGAAACGGCTGTGCCTGCATTTGCTCATCAGGTAGAGGATTCCGTTTTGCAGCCACTCTCTGCTGAGGCAGTGGCTAATGAGAGTGAATTGCTGGTGGGCATCCCGGTGTGGGATGGGGACACGGGTGCCTACTACAACAGCCTGATGACCCTGGGAGGGCAGCGGACACACTATGCCAAACGTCATCTGGTGCCATTTGGTGAGTTCATGCCGCTGAAGAGGTGGCTGCGGCCGCTTATTCAGTGGCTACAGATCCCCATGTCGGATTTTACTCCAGGTAGTGCAGAGCGGCCTTTACTGACGGTTGCGGGTTATCCTGCGGGGGTTTCGATCTGTTATGAAGATGCCTTTGGCGAAGAGGTCGCACAGGCGCTGCCGGAGGCGGCATTTCTGGTCAATGTGAGTAATGATGCCTGGTTTGGTGATTCACTGGCCCCGCCTCAGCATCTGGAGATTGCCCGCATGCGCGCGTTGGAAACCGGCCGCTATATGCTGCGCTCGACCAATACGGGTATCTCTGCACTGATTGATCCAAAAGGTAAGCTTCAGGGCTTCTCTCCGGCCTTTCAGGCCCATGTACTGAGCGGTGAAGTGGTCCCCATGCAGGGTGCGACGCCCTATGTCAGGGTGGGGAACTGGGCGGTTATTCTTTTTTCGATGCTGCTACTGATTTTCACGCTCTGGCGGTTGCGCCGCTGAGGGATTCAGCAACTCCTGCTTGATACGCTCCTCCTCATCCATGTAGCGAATGACTTCACGGGTCTGATGCATCACCTCGGTCTGGATGTCCAGTTGCTTTTCTATCGGATCAACAGCTGGTGGAGCCGGTTCTGCACAAGCCGAAAGAAGGCCCGCAATCAGAAGGGTAGTCTGTTTGCCGAGCCGCGATCTATTCATGATTAACTTCCGTGCGGGTCCAGGCGTATCTGCCCCTGCTCATAAACGGGCCATAGTGTACCGTCAAGTATCTGAACCAGTGCATTACCGGCGATGACACGCCGCCAGCCATGCATGAGTTCCAAATCTCGCTCTCCGCTCACCAGTGCTTCCAGCTCCTTGCGGCTGGTGATGGCGGCGGGGGTGATCTGGTTTTGCTCGGCCAGCAGACGTAGGGCACAGAACAGCAGGTCAGTCATGGCCTCCTGCTGTGTTGTGAGCTTGGCTGCACGTTTTTTATCCACTGGCCACAGCCCTTTTGGCAGGCCCTTGGCTTCAGCGATCAGCTTTAGCAGGGCATCACCTTGCTTGCGGATAGTACCGGGTTCCAGACCACGAATTTTTTCCATCTGCTCTGTAGTGTTCGGTTGATGCTTGGCCAGATCGGCCAACACTTCGTCTTTAAGAATCCAGCGCTTTGGCCTGTTGGATTGCTGGGCAACCTGCTCGCGCCAGGCTGTCAGTGACTGGAGTACGGCAAGCTGTACACCTTTTAGTCGCTGGCGACCTTTGATCCGTTTCCAGGCGTCTTTCGGGTCAGGATCATAGGTGAGAGGATTAGCGAGTTGATCAAAATCGTCCTGAAGCCAATGTTCACGACGCTGTTCCTGCAGCCGTCGTTTTAATTCGACATACAGATCACCAAGATAGATGACGTCATCCAAGGCGTAGCGCAGTTGAGCGTCATCGAGCGGTCGACGTGACCAGTCAGTACGAGAGTGTCCCTTTTCCAGGGTGTGGCTGAGTACAAGCTCCACCAGATTGCCATAGCCTACCTGATCACCCAATCCCAGCAGTGAAGCCGCAAGCTGGGTATCGAACAGAGGTGTCGGGACTTTTCCCCAGAGGTTATAAAAGATCTCCAGATCTTGCCGGCCAGAGTGAAACACTTTGACGATATTTGTATCGTAGAGAATCTCCAGTAGAGAAGAGAGATCTTCGATCTGGATGGGATCGATCGTTGCGGCCAGCGCTCCATTACTGATCTGCAACAGGCAGAACTGCGGGTAGTAGGTCTTCTCCCGGACAAACTCGGTGTCCAAGGCCAGCCATTCACTGTTTCGGATCAGATTACAGAACTCAAGCAGTTGCGCTTCAGTTTGGATGTGGTTTTCCTGCATAGTTAACTTCTGTTGGCAAAATGTAGCGACCAGCATAACAAAACATCGCCATCTGTTTGTCTGTTTTCGGGCAAAAGGTATGATGGAGCCAGTTTCGCTCACTCAATGAGCCAGATGAGCATGCTGGGTTGTATTAACGGAGAAAAGAGCCGCAGTGAAAAGATTAATCAATCTGTTTGTCGATATCAGTCTATTACGGGCTGCACCGCAAGATCTTCCTGCGGCCTCTGTCCTGATCACCGTAACCCTGTTGTTGAATCTGCTGACCGGCACCATCGTCATCGTCGGACACTTTGGCAGCCTGATCCCGGCGGTTCTGGCTCAGTTAATGGATCTGGGGCTGCTGGCCCTGCTTGTCTGGTTGATACTCTCCTACAAAAAACATCAGGGGCGTTTCACCCAAGCCATTACGGCGCTGTTTGGTTGTGGCGTACTGGTGAATCTGGTGGCGATGCCGATTCAATTGATGATGGGTGATGATCCTAAGGTTTCACCGGTTGGTGGGTTGGGTGTCCTGCTCTATATCGGTTTGATGATCTGGGGTCTGGTTATCGTGGCCCATGTGCTACGCCACACCTTCGCTACCCGTTTTGGCAACGGTATGTTGCTATCCATTGGTTATTTCATGCTGATCAACTGGCTGGTCGATCTGTTTTTCAAAAAGGCGGGTTGATATGCATATCCATATTCTTGGTATCTGCGGCACCTTCATGGGAGGTATTGCACTGCTGGCGCGGTCGCTGGGACACGAAGTGAGTGGTTCAGATGCGAATGTCTATCCACCCATGAGCACCCAACTGGAAGCGGCTGGCATCGTCTTAATGGAAGGGTATGAGGTTGCGCATCTCAAGCCGGCGCCGGACTGCGTGGTGGTGGGGAATGCCATGTCTCGCGGCAATCCGGCGGTGGAGTACATGCTGGATGCTGGCCTGAACTACACCTCGGGTCCACAGTGGTTAGCAGAAAACGTGCTGCATGATCAGTGGGTGCTGGCGGTGGCGGGAACCCACGGCAAGACCAGTACTGCCAGTCTGCTGGCCTGGATACTGGAGTACGCCAAGATGGCCCCCGGTTTTTTGATCGGTGGCGTACCACAAAACTTTGGTTGCTCGGCGCGTATGGGCGATACCCCGTTTTTTGTGGTCGAGGCCGATGAATATGACACGGCCTTTTTTGACAAGCGTTCCAAGTTTGTACACTACCGGCCCCGAACTTTGGTGTTGAATAACCTGGAGTTTGATCATGCCGATATCTTTGATGATCTCGCCATGATCCAGCGCCAGTTCCACCACCTGGTTCGTACCGTGCCGTCCAACGGACTGATCATCGCGCCACAGGGTGAAACAGCCATGGATGAAGTGCTGGCAATGGGTTGCTGGACGCCGGTAGAGCATTTTAGTGCGGTTGGTGATGCCGTCTGGTCAGCTACACCCATGACGCCTGATGGCAGTCGTTTTACCTTGCATCATGAAAACAGACCGGTAGGTGAAGTGAATTGGTCGCTGACCGGCAATCACAGTATGAGCAATGCCCTGGCGGCGATTGCGGCGGCTCGGCATGTCGGTGTACCGGTCGATGTGTCGATCACTGCCTTGAGTGAGTTTCGTAATGTGAAGCGGCGTATGGAACTGCGGGGTGAGGTGAATGGCGTCAGGGTCTATGATGACTTCGCCCATCACCCCACGGCAATCACCACCACCCTGAATGGCCTGCGGGCACAGGTCGGTGACGCGCGTATCTTTGCCGTGCTGGAGCCCCGTTCCAACACCATGCGTATGGGTGTGCATGCCAGCCAGTTACCTGAATCGCTCTCGGCAGCGAACAAGGTGTTGGTATTTTCCCCTGAATCGCTGAAGTGGAATGCCGCTGAGGTGTTCGCACCGCTGGGTGAACGGGCGCAGGTCTATGCAGAAACCAATGCGATGATTCAGTCCCTGGTAGAAGAGGCCCGTCCAGGTGATCAGGTGCTGATCATGAGTAATGGTGGTTTTGAGAATATTCATCAGCGACTGTTGGATGCCTTACAGGCTAGAATCTAACCTATGACTCAGCCATCCAAGCCTATCGCTTTAGCCATTACCGGTGCCTCCGGTGCGCCCTATGCCTTGCGATTGTTGGAGTGTTTGGTGCAAGCGGATCGAACGGTTTATGTGATGATCTCCAAGGCCGCCCAAGTGGTGATGCCGATGGAGACTGGGCTGACGATCCCTTCCCGTCCTGAAGAGGCGGAAAAGCTGCTCACAGAGCGGTTCAGTGCCAAACCGGGACAGATCCGGGTATTCGGCCGTGAGCAGTGGACCGCTCCGGTGGCCAGTGGCTCCAATCCACCTGAAGCAATGGTGGTCTGCCCCTGTAGCACCGGCACGTTGTCCGCCATTGCAACCGGTGCCAGCAATAACCTGATAGAGCGTGCTGCGGATGTCGTCCTGAAAGAGCAGCGCAAATTGATATTGATGGTGCGGGAAACGCCGTTCTCACCCATTCATCTTGAGAATATGCTCAAGCTCTCCCGTTTGGGTGTGGTGATCATGCCGGCCAGTCCTGGCTTTTATAATCGTCCCCAAAGCATCGATGAGATTGTCGACTTCATGGTAGCGCGGGTGTTGAGTCATTTGAATATCGACAATCCACTGAATCGTCCCTGGGGTGGTTAGATACAGTAGGGGGGCATGCCTTGTATGCCCACGCGGTGTTTCAGCTCCACACATACGTGTGGGCACAAACGACGTGCCCACCCTACCGAACTGAATTGCCCTTGGTGGTGTAGCCTTAAGGTTGCTCTCTAATCTGAATCAGCGAGCCACTCTTCTGCCACTGATTACTATCGAGTTGTTTCAGGTCTTCCCCCAATAGTCCGAGCGCCTGTCCAAACGCGGGTCCGGTTTCAGCAAAGGTCAGTGTTCCGAGCAATCTCTGCTGTTGCTGTTCACTTACGTTGCCGATCCAGAGTGGGCGCTTACTATCCAGTTGAAAGCCGCTCTCCCATAAACGCAATACCAGGCGCCGATCATCGGCCAGATGTTTGACCAGTAACAGCGCCTCGTAGCGGCCCTCATGCACTTGCGGCAGTATCGGCAACTCCTGGAGTGACTGGCTGGGTGAGAGAAGACGCAATCCGTCTGTCCAGAAAAATGCGGCCTTTCGCTGCCATCCGCTATTCATCAGCTGTGCCTCTAGCCAGTGTATAGACCCCGCGAATTGCAGGTTCAGCGGGTGATCTTCTCGGTCGCGCAGATCACCGCGGTAGGTGGGGACTTCTTTGGTATCGCCCTGCCACCAGGCAGAAGCCGCCAGTGGCATCACCGTGTGGATCGGTTCGTATTCCGCCATCTTGTCTTGGTGATGAAGACTGCTCTCCACGCTGAAGGCGATAGAGAGAATGATAATGCTTGCCAAGCTCAAACTTCGCCAGTTGGCGGCCTGTGCAGCATGACGATGATAGGCCAACCCCAGCAGGGACACCCAAGCGAGACCCAGCGTGATGCTGCCAGCGACATCGGAAAGCCAGTGAACACCTAGATAGAGTCGCGACAGGGCCACGGCCATAATGACTAACCCGGCCAGGGTATAGGGAAGCCATCGCCAGCGATCAGAGAGTGGTCGAGCGATCAGTACCGAGAGAAAACCATATAGCACTGTGGCCCAAAGCGTGTGGCCGCTAGGGAAAGAAAATGAGTATGTTGAATGGTGAACAATCTCGGGTCGGGCAATCTGCAAGCCGAACTTCAGCAAGGGTGAGGCGATCAGACAGAACAACCCCGCAGCAAACCAATAACCGGCGGTACGACGTTGCCCTGTTGCTAGCAGCAAAAGTAGGACACCCGCAGTCAGAGGGTAGATGACACCGATGTCGGCGAGCCGAGTGAAGTAGACCATCAGTTGATCAGCCCAGGGTGAGCGCAGACTCTGCAGGGCCTGCAATACCGTCATGTCGATTCCCTGGTGGGTGCCATTGGGTACAAGGCCCAGTAGCAATATAAACAGACCAGAAGTGATCAATAGCAAGGTGGCAAGGATCGACAATCCGCGTGTCTCGGGGTGATTCGGGTCCGCCAGCGCATTAGCTATCTCACCCATTATAGGATGGGCTTTACCCCAGTTGAGTAACCACTGAACCCACTGGCTGGTGTGGGGGTGGAGTCTCCTGAAGAGTCCGCGTGTGATGTGATAGGCTAGCCAGAGAATAAGCAGCAGGAGCAGCAGGAGTATCACCAGACGCATCGCGACTTCTGAGGCCAACTCCATTGAGGCCCCAAACACCATGCCGGGCAGGAGATAGAGCGGTGCCCAGGCCAATGCCGAGAGCACATTGGCGAAGAGGAAACGCAGCGGCGTCATCCCCATCATGCCTGCGACCAGCGGAATCACCGCGCGAATCGGCCCGAAAAAACGACCCAGGGCGACACTCTTGCCACCGTACTTCTCGAAGAAGCGTTTACCCTGATGGATGGATTCCGGATAGCGGGAAAAGGGCCAGATGGCGGAAAGTCGCTCCTGGTAATGCCGTCCCAGCCAAAAACTGAGGCCGTCGCCAGCAACCGCGCCCACAACGGCCCAGCCCATCGCCGGCCAGAAGGCAATCGCCCCGCTGGCAATCAGTGCGCCGATACCGAACATGATCACCACGCCGGGCACAATCAGTCCGACAATGGCGAGTGACTCTGCCATCGCTACCAGAAAGATCACGCTATAAGACCAACCGGGGTGGAGTGATACCCAGGCCAGGATCTGTTGCAAAAGCTCCGTCATTCAGTAACCGTCAACAGCCTTAATCAATAGTGGTAGTCTACCGCGTTTTTATATGAAGGTGCTGACTGCTGTGCCGAGGTGTCGGAGTCAAAGACAACATGCATTTGACTCCGACACCTCCCTTGCGATCGATATCTTGTCATTTTTCCTAATCATCCCCACATAGGGGTTAGACAACGTAAATAAAGGATAGAAAGGGAAGCCTCATGAACGCAGAAGTAAACCCGGAAGCAAAAACAGAAAACAACCCCATCTGGTATCGCGGCCTCTATATGCTGCTGTTCCTGTTGATTATCGGAATCGCCAAAGGCATCGTGTTTGTAGTGGCGGTGGTTCAGTTCATCCTGGTGGCGGTCAACAAAGCCCCGAATGACCCCCTACGTAAATTCGGTCAGGGACTCAGTACCTACCTCTACGATATCAACCAGTACCTGGTCTTTAACACCGAACACAAACCGTTCCCGTTTGACGACTGGAAAAGCGAACCGCCTAAACGGGAAGAGATCGTGATAGATCAGGACATGGAGTATCAGGATGGGCAGTAGTTTGTTTACTGATAGTTCGCAAATTGAATCTGAATAATCAAAATAATTTGAATGCCAGAATTTGTCCTGAAAGGTGTGCTAACTAACGCGGCGGATCAATCTGCTGATTGATCGAACAGTTAAGCCGGAACCAACCCGCAACACTGTAGCGGTCTCGATCAGCCGCAAGCACTTCATGGGGAAACTCTTCGCTGAGAAAGATAACGAGCGTGCCGAATGTGGGTACGACCTTGGTGATCTCTTCCCCTTCATCTGGCGCATAGAGTACCAGTTCGCCACCCTGATCAGGTTCCCATCCTTTATTCAAATAAGTGACCAGCGTCAGAACACGATTGGATTCGCCGCGAAAGGCGTCCAGATGTTTTTTGTAAAAATCGCCTGGGTTGTATTGTGCAAAGTGACTTTCAAATGAGAACAGGCCGAGGAACAGCCGGCGATTCAGGTATTGCTTGAGTTGTGCAGTCCAGTCGAACCAGAGGTTGGCGTTGGGATGGGCATCATCCATCCAGGCTATTTTATCACGTCGAATGAATGGGTTTTTAGTCTGGTCAAGACCACGGCCGATTCGCGCCTGGTGAAAACGCTCTTCTTTTAGAATGCTGAGATAGTGCAACAGACTGTCAGCGATCTGATTGGGTAGCGCGGCGGGGAGTATTATGTAGCCCTGGGATTCAATGCCGCAGGCAATGCGTTCAAACAGGCTGTCGTCTTGTGGTGAGGTGTCGGCACTGTAGTCAGAAATATTGAGTATCAAGTAGGTGTAGGCTCTGAGATTTCGAGGGAATGTGCTTGCTACTCAGGATGGGGCGCGAGTTGGGCTGACGCCTAGAGTGCCGGGCTATATTAAGGCTTGGAAAGGGGCGGCGCCACAAACATTTTAATTATGAAATGCCGTGAAATGTGAACCGATAAGGTGGGTGTTGCGGGAAGCCGAGGCCTCCCGCCATTCAGCTATTAAGAGCAGGAACCACAGCAGACGCCGGGGCGATCCGCCTCTTTCTTCTCTTCAGCGGTTTCAGCCTGGGTCTTGATTTCCACGTTGATTGAAGTGGCTTGCTCTTGGGTCTCTTCACTGCTGACTGCTTCAGCAGATGCGTTCTTTGTCTCTTCGCTCATGTTGCGGTTGTCCTTCTCTAGGGTGGTAATAGTCCCGGGTAGGGTATGTGGTAGTATCAGACGATGCCTTGTCCTGGCTCAATTCTGCGATAGTTTATAGCATGCTTTATGAATTAAAGGGATGCTTGTCATTGAGTTGGCAAGTCAACGGGATCTAGAAGGGTATTTGTACTTATGGCAAAACAACTCCAAGCCTTTATCCTGCTCGGTCTGGTGTCGGGTCTTATTTGTGGTTTTGGTGGTCCGTTGCTGCCGGATATCGAGTGGCTGACAAACATCTATCCCGGTGTGGTGTTGGGTCTGTTCCTCTTTTTTGCGGGATGGTACGTGGCTAACCGCAATGCGCAAAAAATGCTGCCGGCGCTGCTGGTCATTGTGTCGGCGAGTATCATCGGTTGGCGACTGGCATTGAAGGTTGGCGGAGATTCAGGATTGGATGACCTCTATCTGTTTGCTGTGTGTGGTGCTGTAGGTGCAGGCTCTGTAGCGCTGGGCCTGCTCTATGCATGGCGAATACGTTCAGGTGTATTGCTGTTTGTTTTGGTCACCATGTTTGCCGGCGCGCTGGGTGGCTTTGTATTTCACATGATCGAACTGCTGACCGATATCAGTAGTGTGAGGAGTGGCGATGTCTGGACCATCGTTCTTTTTACGGTCTGGCAGACGTTACTCTTTGTTGGGCTATCAACCGCTCTGCGGTTTAGCTCGGCTCGCGCATAATGACTTGAAAGATCGTGGTATCAGAACAGGGGTCGCAGTCAAATTTGACTCCGACCCCCTATGAAGTCTGCCGCTATGTTTGCTCCGCAATCTCCTTCATGCTACAAGCCTCTCTACACTTTTTGCAGCGAGCAGCGCTATGTTTTCTCTGGACTTGTCCGGCCTAACCCCTCAGCAGTTTTTAGATACCTACTGGCAAAAAAAGCCAACAGTCATTCGTCAGGGATTTAAAGATTTTATTGATCCTATTACGGCGGATGAGCTGGCCGGTCTGGCCTGTGATGAGCAGGTGGAATCGCGTCTGGTGTATAAAAAGGCCGGTGCATGGCAGGCCGAGTTTGGTCCCTTTGAAAGTTATGGACACTTGGGCGAGCGAGAGTGGACGTTGGTGGTGCAGGCGGTTGATCACTGGTTACCGCAAGTGGCCGCGTTGGCAGAGCCCTTTCAGTTTATACCGAACTGGCGAAAAGATGATCTGATGATGAGCTTTGCTACGCCGGGTGGTGGTGTGGGCCCGCATATTGATCTCTATGATGTGTTTATTATTCAGGGTTCTGGCAAGCGTCACTGGCGTGTCGGTGATCGTGGAGCGCATAACGAGTTTGCGGCCCATGAGGCGTTACTGCACGTGGATGACTTTGAGCCGATTATTGAGGTTGAACTTTTGCCCGGCGATATTCTCTATATCCCGCCGGGATTTCCACACGATGGTTCAGCCGTTGAGCCATCACTGAGTTATTCAGTCGGGTTCAGGACAAATTCAGGCTATGAGTTGACGGAAGGATTGGCAGACTTTCTTGCAGAGCATGCGCTGGCTAAAGAACTGATGTGTGATCCAGATCGTGAAGCGACCGAACGGCCTGGCGCAATCAGTCAACAGGATGTTGCCCTGATCAAACAGCACCTGATGAAGGTAGTGGCTGATGACGAGCTGTTTTCCCGTTTTATTGGTGAGTTTGTCAGTCAGGCGAAACATGATTTGGATATTGCCGTAATGGATGACGAGGGCTATAGCAAACAGGAGGTGATTGCACTATTGCAACAAGGCAAGCCATTGCATCGACTGGGTGGGCTGCGCTGTTTCTATTTTGAGGCGACTCTGGATCAAGGTGTTTTTTATGTCGATGGTGAGGAGAAGCGCTTGCCGAGCGAGATGAAGGCTGTGATTCAGCTGTTGTGTGACCAGCGCTCAATATCTGCAGAGCAGCTGCTACCTTGGATTGACCACAATCCGTTTTTAGATTTTCTTATCGAACTGTTGAATGCCGGTTACTGGTATTTTGAGGGGGCGTGAATTTACCCCCGAGCTCGATAATTAAAGCCAGCCGTTCAGTCTGACGGCATGGGCGGCAAACAGCACGACCGAACTATAGATCACCACGTTCTGAGCAAACGTCAGCGCAAGGTCTCGATTGATGGTTTTCTCCAGCTCGGCAGTGGCGCTTTTCCGCTCTTTTTCGGGTAATGATTCTATCTCGGCCCATTTCATCTTGCGAAGACGCACCTGATCCACGGCTTGGGTCATGCAGACGGCGAGAATGGCAATGCCGATGCGCTCCGGTGTCAGGATGAAAAAGTAGGCGCCCAACCAACCCATCAGGGTATGCATCATCAAATTCCACAGCATAATCGCTTCTCTCTTTTTACTCAGTGGGCGCAGTCTGCATGCCGGATAGCTATTCGTCAACACAGTGTCCGATGTTTGCTGTATATCCCATTATTGCGTGGAACGCGCGAAGCGGAACAGTTGCCGGTTTTCGTGCATTAATACACGGGCATGTCTTTGTAGAGGAATATCGAGTCTTTCGCCGAGTGCCTCGGCTGTCTTGATAAACAGTTTTGGATTAAGTTGAGGTATACCCCCATCAAAGGCAAAGGCAATGCAGTTTCCGTCCGGGATGCTGAGAGTGACCACCTGCTGATCAAATGCCGCCTGTAGTGTCTGATTGAGTGCATGGGCAGTCAGACTGCTGCGCAACCAGTAGTTACAGATTAAGATACCACCGGGCTTTAATGCACTTCGGCAACGTGCCAGAAACGCCTCTTGAGCTTGCAGTTCATTCATCCCTTCACTGAGATAGAGGTCCGTGAATATCAAGTCTGCTGGCATAGGTGATTTCATCAGATAACTGTCGGCATCGTCGATGTGCAGGCGCAGGCGTCTGTCGTGTGGTAAGGCAAACCAGGTCCTGGCAAGCGCCACTACCTGGGCGCGCTGTTCTACCGCATTGATTATGCAATTGGGGAAATGGGCGAAGATGGCATGGGCCAGAGAGCCAGCACCCAGGCCGAGCAGTATGCAGTGTCGCGGGTCACCTGTTAACAGAAAACCCAGCATCATCACTTGGGTGTAGTTGTGACAGAGTCTCTGCGGGGTGTGAATGTCGATACAACTCTGCTGGATATCGTTGCCAAAACAGAGCATGCGCCGATTAGCATCCTGGTGGATAGTTAGGTCACCCCAGTCGTCGGTGCAATGATGAATTTTTGTTCCTTTGGCGGTCATGATTGAAGCGTGTCACTCTGTTTCATGTGAAGATGGAAAAAGGATATGTGGGCTAAATAGGTCAGATCAGACAAGAGAATACGCACTGTTCATTTGAGCGTCCATCTCCTTGATTATGCGGATTATGATTTTTTTTGCTGCGTTGTTATTGTTTTTGTATAAGAGATCAACAAAGTAGATAATATTTTTATGAGTATCTGGGAAAGAAGCATATTACTGATTTTATTGCGTCGTCGTTTGGAAACCGAGCGCACAACGGATTGGCAGGTTTTACACAAACGGGATCGCCGATGGTTTCTGGCGCAACCCGAGTCAAATCCGTGGCTTGTTTTACGCGATTGGCTGGCCCAATGGGATGATGCCCGGCAAGGCAGTGTAGGTCTTTTTGTCTATGGCCTAGGCTTTGCGGTCTTAGTATTGGGATTTGTTCTGGTTGCCGGTTTGGTGGAATTTCTGACTTTCGAGCGAATCAATCTACTCTGGTTTATGCTAATTGCCATACTGCTTCCCTTTGCCTGGTGGGTAGGTGCGCTATTTTTTAGCTCAGCACAGGTTCCCATTCCTCTGCGTACACTGTTTCAACATCGATTGCCTTCGGGTGCTTTGTCAAAACCGCTTACCCCTTTGTTGAAGTTGACAGTTGTTGCACTTGGGCAGCAGTTATCCATGCTGTTTTCTTTGGGCATGTTGATGGCTTTTTTACTCTATCTGTTGGTAACAGATTTGGCTTTTGGGTGGTCGTCTACCCTCAATCTTTCGAGTGAGCTGATTTATCAGCTTACTCATATCATGTCTTGGCCCTGGCAAAACTTATGGCCAGCCGCAGTGCCATCAATAGAGTTGGTTGAGCAGACACACTATTTTCGGGCGGCACCTATTTCGGTAGTACAGCCGGAGCTGTTTGGACAGTGGTGGCGTTTTTTGCTGATGTCACTGTTGCTCTATGTAGTCCTGCCCAGAGTTATCACCTCAGCATTTTTTCGGTATAGACTAAATCGGATGCAGGGGAGTGTACGAAAGAGTGATGCATTGATTGGTGGGCTATGGCAGCGTCTTGCTACGGAGTTGATTGATCATGAGGCACAACCCGTTGAGCAGCGGGAGCCTTCATCTGTAATGCCCATAACGGAAGAGATAGGTGTGACATGCCGACAAATCCTTGCCTGGGGCGTCTGGCCCGATGATGTGATGCGTACACTTCGCCTAAAACTTGGAGCTGACGGTTCTGGTGTCTATTGGGTCAATATTGATTCACCCAAGGCAGCAGCGTCAACAGCTGCTGAACTGAAATCGTTAGTTGATGCGCCGCTACTGCTGCTCTGTAAAGGTTGGGAGCCACCCACTGGTGAGTTGGAAGATTACTGTAATATGTTGGGTGAATTGCGCGCCCATCTGTTTCTCTGGCCAGTACCTTTAACAGGAATGGATGAAAGACGACAAAAGCTGTTGATTGAATCCTGGCGGTCATTCATGGGGCAACTGCCGGAGTGTTTTCATCTGATCATAAATCCGCTGGCAGCGGAGAAACGTGATGCGTGATCATCCGGTATTTGCGGTCGTTGGTCACCCGAATAAAGGCAAGTCTTCGGTGGTTGCCGCACTTACACAGAATGATCAGGTTAAAATATCGCCCGTTTCTGGGACCACCCGTGTTTCGCAGCACTTTGCCTTGAAACTGGACAATAAAATCGTTTTTGAATTGGTGGATACGCCCGGTTTTCAACGTGCCAATAAATGCCTTGCCTGGCTGAGTCAGGAGAATGTGACAGCCGATCAACGTCCCCAGCGAGTCGATGCCTTTATTGCACACTTCAGTGGACGTAAAGAGTTTATTGATGAAGTAGAGCTGTTGACACCGATTATGCAGGGAGCGGGAATTATTTATGTGATCGATGGTTCATTGCCTTACAGTCCAGAATATGAAACGGAGATGGAGATCTTGCGCTGGACCGGCAGTGCGCGTCTGGCATTGATTAATCCCATCGGAGGTGATACCTATGTCGCGCAGTGGCAGCAGGCACTTAATCAGTACTTCAGCTTAGTACGGGTCTTTGATCCACTGCACGCAAGCTTTGATCAACATTTACAACTGCTACGCACGTTTGGTCAACTTGATACACACAAGACTGCAGCCTTTGATTTTGCTATTGAAGAGCTTGAACGTTACCGACAACTGAAACTACAGCAGGCTGCACGCATCATTGTAGAGAGCCTCTATCGCTTGATCACGTTTCAACAATCAAGCAGCCGCTTGGAGACGATGGCAAAAGAAAAATTGGCAGCGGTGATGCCCGATGAGATTAGCCAGTTTAATGAAAAGCTGAACCACATGGAGCGGGAAGGACAACAGCAGCTAGAAGCGCTATTCCTCTATCATCAGCTTGAAGCAGATATTGTCCGGCTGCAAGTTCATCAAAGCGAATTAATGGATGCGTCCCATTGGTCGCTGTGGGGCTTGGAAAAGGGACAATTGATCATGGTAAGCGCTGGGGCTGGTGCGGCTATCGGCTTGTTGGCAGATGCTGGATTGGGTGGCGCCTCATTAATGACGGGTGCAGTGAGTGGGGGTGTCGTAGGTGGGCTGTCGGGTTGGCTGGGGCTGGATTGGTTAAAAGATAAGCTACCGGCCTGGTTATCCTATAACAGCGAGAAACATCTACTGGGCCCAGTGAGGGATCCGAATTTTGCTTTCGTTATTCTGGGGCGGGCATTAAGTCATGCAAGCGCCATGTTGATTCGGAGTCATGCCGACCAAAACAAACTGGTTATTGATCAAAGCAAATTGAATGTTATGCAATCGCTGGCGCTTAAAACCCAGGTGAGGCTGTTGAAACAGTTTCGACAACTGAGTGATTCAGGTTTACAGAGTAAGGCTGCCGATAAACTGCGTACATGGGTTTTTCAACAGTTAACGGAAGAAGTGTAACCAGGGTGTGTAAGTATAGATCACTTGTGACTTGCCATTAAAAAGCCGAAGATATTTTCTCTTCGGCTTTTTAATGATGTTATCTAATTACGTTTTATCGATGATGGGTGATCATGTCAAAGGGCTTGTGGCGTTGAATGATTTTAGTGACTTCGATTTCAATATCATCAGGAATCATGACCTTGAGTTCGTTATTTTCACTATCAGCGAAGATCTTTTCGCGATCAATGCCGCAGGCTAGGAGATCATCCATTGTATTACGAATGGTGTCCATAGAAGCGAATGCGCCAGTAATTGTGGTTGTCATGGTTTAGCTCCTTCTCGGGATGAGATGAGCCACATCAGCGTGTTACATCGTAGGGGATGTGCTCAAACGATTACTGCCTAACTGTTGTATTAAGCGTAGGCTACAGAATTCATCTGTACAAGATATATACACTGTATAGTAATTGTCATACTGGGAAGCGAATGATGTTTGGAGGCGTTCATGATCTATTTTCAGCTTCATTTCATTTCTTCTGTTTATAGTTTTAGCCATAGGACCGGCTAATGAGGGCCGGTTGCCTGAAGTGACAGTAGATTACCCAGTGATTAGATAGCTTGGAGAAAGATATGAAAACTGGATTGATTGTTCTGATGATACTGCTATTGCCCATGTTAGTTGTGGCCGATAATGATCACGAACGCGCCAAAGCATTGCATGAGTCAGGCAAAATCATGGCGCTGGAGCAGATACTGGAAAATATTCGTGATGAGTATCCAGGTCGTTTGCTGGAAGTTAAACTGGAACAGGAGGATGACAGGGTGATTTACGAAGTCGAACTGCTGGATTCAGAGGGCAAGGTCTGGGAATTGGAATTGGATGCAGTAACGGGAAAACTACTCGACCGTAAACAGGACAATTGAAATGCGATTGTTGCTGGTTGAGGATGATGCCGAACTGGTTACACGGTTAAGGCCGGCGCTGAAGCGTGCAGGGTTTGCTGTTGATCTGGCCAGTAATGGTATTGATGCGGAGTTCATGGGCGATGAGGAGCCCTATGACGTCGTGGTGCTTGATCTGGGATTACCCAAGCGTTCAGGCCTTGAGGTGCTGCAAAATTGGCGATCAAGAAAGAACCCGCTCCCTGTGCTGGTTTTGACGGCAAGAGATGCCTGGCACGAACGTGTGGATGGATTCAATGCAGGCGCTGATGATTATCTGGGTAAGCCTTTTCATGTCGAGGAGCTTGTCGCCCGCTTAGTTGCCCTGGTGCGTCGTAGTGCAGGTCAACCTGCAAGCGAAGTTGTTCAGGGTGGATTGCGTCTTGATGAGACGCATCAACAAGTTGTTTTGCAGGATGGACAAGCGATTGATCTGACGGGTACGGAGTTTCGACTATTACGCTATTTCATGTTGCATCCCGGACAGATCCTCTCCAAGACCCGATTAACTGAGCATGTCTACGATCAGGATTTTGATCGTGATAGTAATTTGATAGAGGTCTATATCCGCCGGTTACGTGAACGTATTGGCAAGTCACACATAGAGACGCGTCGCGGTCAGGGTTATCTCTTTAGAGGCGATGTGCAGTGACCTCGCTAAAACGACAGTTACGTTTTGGTTTGGCCTCAGGGCTGGTGCTACTGTTCGGTCTTCTCTGGTGGGGTGGCGTTAAGTCCATTCATTCACTTACCGATCACTTTGTTGCTTCCAGATTGGCGCACGATGCTGAAACGGTCTTGGCCGCTATGCGGTTGGATGAATCAGAACGCCCCGCCGTTCGGTGGCGACGTATTGGCGCCATCTATGACCAGCCCCTATCCGGACACTATTATCAGATCAACTTTTCCGATGGAAAGCGCGTAAGTTCCCGCTCACTCTGGGACCAACAGCTGGAGATTGCACCGTTTGCTCCGGGGAGTCAGGGACAGTGGCGAATGCCTGGACCAGCAGGTCAAGAGTTGCTCGTCTGGGTGGCGGGTTATAACAAGCAGGGGAAAGTTTTTACTCTGGCTGTGGCGGAAGATATGACGCCATTAAATCAGCAGGTGGAAAAGTTTGAATGGCTGTTTGTAATCATTATGTTGGCGATCACGCTGTTGCTGTTTGTCAGTCAACAGTGGATCGTGGGGAGTGCGTTACAACGTCTCGATTGGGTTAGACAGGATATGCAGCGCTTGGCGCGGGGTGAGGTGCAGGCATTAACAACTGATGTGCCGTTAGAGGTTGGGCCATTGGTGGAGAGCTTTAATCATCTTTTAGGCTTGTTTCAGCAGCGCTTGGAACATTCACGAAAGGGACTGGGTAATCTATCGCATGCCTTAAAGGGGCCGCTGAGTCTGCTGCAACAACAACTGGAATCTGAAGCGCTTCAAAATCACCTCGATCTTAAGGCATCCATGCAGCAGCAGGTTGACCGGGTGGAGCAGTTGATGGAGCGCGAGATGCGCCGCGCTCGTATTGCTGGGACAGGGATATCCGGAGGCCATTTTGATGCGGCCAAGGAGATGCCCGCCTTAGTGGGTGTATTGCAGCAGATCTATCGCGATAAGTCGCTGAGTATAAATTATCAGATACCTGAAAAAGCTGTTTTGCCTGTGGATAGGGAAGATATGCTGGAACTTTTAGGTAATCTTCTGGATAACGCCTGCAAGTGGTCAGAAGGGAAAGTAAATTGTCAGATTTCCCAAAGTGACTCGTTGGATATTCTCGTAGAAGATGATGGGCCGGGTGTTTCTGAAGAGGCCTTGGTGCAGCTGGCAGAACGCGGTGTCCGGTTGGATGAAACGATTGATGGACACGGTTTGGGTTTGGCGATCACCAAGGATATGATCAAACTCTATGGCGGTGAGATTATATTCACCCATTCGGCCGAGTTGGGTGGGTTGTGTGTGCGAGTGCAACTGCCGTTGTGAATTATGATGTCAGCAGTGCGCCTGGTAGTCCTCGATCTTTTTTTCCAGTCGCTTGGCGAGAGCGTTATGACTGGAGCCCAGCGCATCGAGAATGGTAATGGCCTCTTCTCGATAGGCTCGAATTTTTTTCTTGTTCCAGTGACTGGGGGGTGCCTGCAGGTTAGTAATCCGGTCTGCCAGTTTTACAATCCATATCTCATGTGGTTGTTCCTTGATGCGCGTGAGGCTATCAGCCATCTGTTCGGCCTTGGTGGGTAGCTGTTTATTCTTGGTAAGTGCCAGCACGCCGTTTGAAACCTCTTCACCAAAACGTCGTAACAATTCGTCATAGGTGACTGGGGTATCTTCCAGGGTGTCGTGGAGCAGGGCGCATTGAATGGAAAGGTTGGGCTTCTCCAGGTTTGGCTGTTGAACAATCGCGCTCATCACCTCCATGGTGACACTGGCGATGTGATTAATATAGGGGAGTTCAGAGCCTGGAAGGAGTTGGCCGTTGTGGGATTCTGTTGAGAAGTTCCAGGCCGCGATAGTTTGTTCTTGGCTCCACATAGGACTCACACCCTGAATGCCTAGTTGTTGAGATCGCGCGGAGCGCCTTCACGGAATACCACCCGATAGCCGCGTTTAAGCTGCATGTCCCGTCTTTTGATCAAAGTGCGCTCTGCTTCATCGCGCTCTTCAAAGTGCTCTTTTGTGACCTGCCCGCGGGAACCCTGTATGCCTGATTCTCGCACCAGGTTCCAGCCACTCAACAGGTCAGGTTGCAGGTGGAGATGATAATAGCGAAGTGGCTGCTCTGCGGAGTGCAGTGTCTGCATGTAGATGCGCATGGTCGTTAAATGTGCCTGACTTTTTGGTCGGGTCCGGTTGTCCGTAAGTTGTGTAATGGGTTCAGAGGCCCTTTTGTAGATCATTTAGCCGAAAAATAACAGTTTTTTCACTGTCCGCACATTTTTTCAGTTTGGTTTAATCTGCCGCTGATACGCTTTTAGTCAAGAAAGGGAAGCCGACTTAAAGGAGAAATGACATGAAAACCAACAGACGCAAAATGACACTGGTCTTGGCCGTTGCTGCCCTTTTGGGTACGAGTGGCTTGATGGCGCAAATGGCATCGCCGGCACCGATTCCTTTTGCCTCCTATGATACCAACGGAGATAACAAGGTCAGTGCAGATGAGTATTATGCGGCCAGAAATGCACGGATTGCGGAGCGAGCAAAAGAGGGACGCATGATGCGTAATCTGGGTAATGCGCCGTCATTTGAGCAGTTTGATAGCGATGGTGACGGTTATTTAAGTGAGCTTGAGGTGGTGAGAGGACAGCTAACGCATATGCAGCAGCATAGACCTCAAGGTCGTATGGGAGGTGGGCCTGGAGCCGCCCCCAGAGGCGGAGCAAGAGCGGTTGCGACCTTCAGTGATTTTGACGCCAATAGTGATGGGGTGGTGACTCAGGAAGAGTTTAGTCAGGTGCGGGCTGAACGACAGGCTACTAAGGCATCGCAGGGTTATCCGATGCGTAATGCGGCTTCATCTCCTTCATTCGAGTCCTTCGATGGAAACGGTGATGGTCAGCTGACGCCTGATGAGTTTGTTCCTGGAAACCCTAACAGGATGCGTTAGTCTAAAATGACGGAACCTGGCAAAAGCCAGGTTCCGTGATGTTTAGGTTTTTTGCAGGAAACGCGATCAATCATCCACAATGGATAAATAGGCGAAGATGTCCGTCAGATCCTCATCGCTGAATTCATTCAATAACTCTTCTTTCGGTGAATCTTCATCGTGTATGCGCTCTAAGGTGCGGAGTTGTTCTACCTGCTTCCAGAGATAATTGGTGTACTGTCCGGACAGCATAGGGACCGCCTTCTTGTGGTCGCCTAATCCCTCTTTGCCATGGCAGGAGTCGCACTCTTTGTTGTAGAGTTTTTTTCCACGCTCAATATCGCCCGGGGCCTTGGGGATCTGCATGGTCATCTTGGATTCCAGTAGTCGGGCATAGGCATCGAAATCCGGGGCATTCTCATCGATGGGGGGCAGCTGGGTCTTGAGCTTGATCTCGTATAGATAGCGGGAGATATCATAGATATCGTTTTCCGGCATTTGCCGATCATCGATGTATTCCACCATAGCGAAATTTTTCCGCTTGCGATCACGGAACAGGCGCAACTGATTCATGGTGAATTCGATGGGTTGTGCTGCCAGGCGTGGATATTCACCATCCTTTCCTCCCTGGCCGAATTCACCATGGCAGCCAGAACAGAGTTCATTAATCTCCTTGCCATTATCCGGGTCGTAGTCATACTCCTTGGCTTGAAGTGTGGTGCTCAGGCACAGGGTGATCAGTACCATGGAAAGTAATAGCTTTTTGGGGTGTGACATGGGTATTAAAATCTCGAAACAGATGCAGTAGGTAGAGTCTGCGCAAATTTTGCAGTATTGGAACAGAAAAGACGACCCTGTTACTTTACTTTGATCAATCGAGCGCATTATTTTTTACTCGATGCCCCGCATTAAATGACTGATTTCAAAGACAGGGCTCTTTCTTGACCTTTAAACCATTTCCAGGCCAGTGGCTTTCGCTCAGAAGGCATCAACAACCGGGCAGTGAGGCGCTGTTTGGCCGCGAGCGTTTCACTTATATGCAGTTGGCAGAAGAGAGCATGGGTTTGGCCGCCTGTCTCCATGGAAGGGGTATCCGGTCAAGACAGGTTGTGGCCGTACAGGTCAGATCTCCCTGGCAATTAGCCCAGTTGCTCTACGCCTCACTTCAGCTGGGCATCACTTTGCTGCCGCTGGACCCCAGCCTGGATTCTCAGCGGCGCAATCGTCTACTACAGCAGGTTAGTTGTGATTGCCTGATTTCTGATGAACCGACAGCAGCACCTGGGGCGATATGGATCTCTTCAGCTGATTTGTTTGGCGAAAAACTGGATGTGAGCGTTCACTTCGGTGCTGAGGGGCAGTATGCGGATGATATACAACTCATCATCGCGACCAGTGGCACCACTGGAGATCCCAAAGGGGTGATGCTGAGCGCCGGCAATCTCACGGCCAGTGCCACAGCATCCGAGCAACGTTTGGGGTTGGCTGCTGGAGACAGTTGGCTGGCTTGCCTCCCCCTATTTCATATTGGCGGATTGTCGATCCTGTTGCGCTGTCTCGCGGTCGGTGCACGAGTGCTGCTGCATGAGGGGTTTTGGGTCGAATCGGTCTGGGATCAGATTGCATCCGGGGAAGTGACTCATGTCTCTTTGGTTCCTGCGATGCTGGATAAGCTCTTGAACCACGCGGGTTCGCTGCGCCCCCCAGAGGCGTTACGGGTGGTGTTGATCGGGGGTGGGCCACTCTCTGGTTCTTTGGCTGAGAAGGCCCATGCCGCCGGCTGGCCGATTTGTGTCAGTTATGGCATGAGTGAGACGGCTTCACAGTTTGCCACAGATGCTGGGCCGGATGCTGGCCTGACTCCTGGCCTGGTAGGACTTCCTCTGGATGGGTATGAGGTAAGGCTTACCGAGGATGGCCGTATCCGAGTGCGCGGTCCGGCTGTTATGGCGGGTTATGCTAATCCTGCGGGTCGTCTGGGTGTGGGATTGGATCAGGGCTGGTTTGAAACAGGGGATCTCGGCAGTCTGGATGAACAGGGGTGTTTAAGCATCACTGGTCGTGCGGATGATCTGTTGATCTGTGGTGGAAAAAATATCCATCCTTCAGAGGTTGAGGAGCGACTGTTACGCTGTCCGGGTGTGACTGGTGTGGGTGTTACCGGGCAGAAAGATGCGGTCTGGGGCGACAAGCTGATTGCCTTCTATTGTGGTGCTATAACGGAAGATGGATTGATCGCCTGGGTGGGTGAGCATCTGCCCAGCCATTTACGTCCCAGGGTGTGTATAAAGACGGATAAATTGCCACTCAATCAGATGGGCAAATTGTCGCGCTTGGCACTCAGGGAGATGCTCAGTGAAGTGAATCGATCAGCAGAGGGATCATCCTCGGCGTAATCTGAGGATCAGGTCGCCTTCCCCTATGGGATCACCAACGGCGATATGCAGATCAACCACTACCCCTGAATAGGGTGAAGGGATATCCAGGGTTGTCTTATCGGTCTCCAGCGTAATCAGCGGGTCATCGAATTGCACTTGATCGCCGGGTGATATCAGGATCTCAGCGACCAGTACCTCTTCGTCTCCACAGGCACCACAGCTCTCCCAGCACTCTGGCATAGAGGGTAGCCTAATCTCTAAAAGCTGCGTCATCCCTTTTTGAAGCGGGTGGCGGACTGTCCATTGATACCCCAGTTTTCGAACGCTTGTTCCTGTATCAAGATCATCACGTCCTTTGCATCAATCGCTGCTGCCCGGTTCAGGTTATCTGTAATCTGCTGATACAGAAGTGTCTTGGCATCATCAGATCTTCCTGGAAAAGAGGCAATCTCGATGGTCATAAAGGCACTGGAGCGGCCAACGGGATAGAAGTAGTAATCGGGGGCAATCTCGATCAAGCGTTGATTGCGGCTCGTTTCAGGGACATCGAAAGCCGTGACGGCGGCGCTGTGTACGGCATCCATGATGGCCTTGATTTCGTCGGCCGGACGACCGGCCTGGAGTGTGATGGTGACGATAGGCATAGTACTTTTAACGGTCTCTGCGGGTAAGGGAAGCGGCATAAGGAAACAGGGCGGGGGAGCCGCCTGTGTGCCAAAATAGCAGGGTCTCATCTTTTGCGAAGATTCCCTGATCAATCAGTTGTAACAGCCCGCCCATTGCCCGACCTGTGTAGACCGGATCAAGCAGAATTCCCTCCTGGGTGGCCAGCAACTGGATGGCGTGTCGTTCCAGTTCACCGACGACGCCATAACCGTCGCCAGTGAACTGATCCTGAAGGGTGATGGCAGTCTGGTCATATCGATATTCTGAACCTAGAAGCGCTGACGTTTCATTGGCGAGTTGGCAGAGATGCTCTGGATAAGGACCGTCACCTGCCTCATCTTTGTCAATCGTAATGCCCATTACCTCACAATCCAGACCGAATTGGTGAGTGCCGACTATCAGTCCGGCATGGGTGCCACCTGAGCTGGAGGCAAAAACCATATGGCTGATCGAAAGATTCTGTTCAGCGAGCTGGCTCTTTAATTCGGCTGCGGCATTGACATACCCGAGCGCGCCGACGGCGTTGGATCCACCGTATGGCACGATGTAGGGCTTGCGTCCCGCCGCTTTCAGTTGCGCTGCAATCTCCGGGATACGTTCACCTTTTCGGAGTTCGCCACTCCAGTGAATTTGTGCGCCAAGCAGTTGATCCAACAGCAGATTGCCGCCCGGCATGTCGGGCGCCTCCCCGCCTAACACCAGATGGCATTCAAGACCCGAGGCGGCCGCTGCCGCGGCTGTCTGCCGGCAGTGGTTGGATTGTGCCGCGCCCCCAGTAATGAGCGTGTCACAGCCTTGAGCCAGTGCCGCGCCGACCAGATACTCCAGCTTGCGGGTCTTGTTGCCGCCCAGTGCGAGACCGGTCTGGTCATCGCGTTTCATGAGAATGCGCGGTCCACCCAGGTGTCGGGATAAACGCGTGAGTTCAATGAGTGGGGTCGGAAAGTAGCCCAGTGATGCCCTGGGTTGTTGATTCAGTGGTATTGGCATGGACATCGCTCTTAATCGGTCTTTTCAGCACCCAGTATAAACCCGCTTCCTGGGCCAGCCTCAAGCCGAATTAACCCGCTTGAGATGAATGGGGCGTTTCCCAGGTCCCGGCTAAACCAGTTGACAGTGGCCAATCCGTGAATGGCAGGCAGAGTGATTCTGTCTGCGGCGGCTGCCAGGTGAAGCAGTGGCCAGATCCCCGCGCTACTCTCAAGGCTACTGGTTATTACGCAGTGGATACCCCGTTGATCCGCTTCCTGGATCAGTTTCAGGCTCGAAAGTATACCGCCTAGAAGGGTGGGCTTGATGATAATGCGTTTTACTGGCAGGTCGGATAGGGGGTGGTCACGCAAGAATCCCCGCAGTGATTCATCCAGGGCCAGATCAAACGGGACTGCTGCCTGCAGTTTGTCGAGGCGGCTCAGGTCGAGATCACTGAAAGGCTCCTCAAGTGATTCGATCGGTAAACCCCCAAGGCCCTGAATCAGTACATCGGTACTCTCCTCATGCCAGGCTTGGTTGGCATCCAGTCGCAACTGGCACCCGGCAGGGAGTCGTTTACAGAGTTTTTGCAGAGCCGCCAGCTCTTCGTCCAGGGGATAGCGGCCTAGTTTAAGTTTCAGGGTGGTGAAGCCTGCACTCAGGGCGGCTTGGGTGCGAGCCTCAATGCCAGGCTCCAGACTGCCTATCGTGGCATTGACTCTGATACTGCCCGGTTTTCTGTCTGTTAACAGTCGATAGAGTGGGATTCCACATTGTTTAGCATGCAGATCAAGTAGTGCCGTCTCCAATCCAAATCGACCGGCCGGTCTTGTTTCAGCGCAGGGGAGTGCGTGGAGGCACTGTTCTGGCTCACCGCCCATGAGTGCCGATAGCTGGGGGTTAAGCCACTCTTCGGCTTGCTGTAGGGTCTCAGTGCCCATTTCCGGTAAGGGGGCGGCATCACCATAACCGGTAAGGCCAGTTGTGTCTGTCAGGCTTATTAGCCACCCGTGGCGGTCGCGCAAGATGCCTTTACTGCTCTTCCAGGGTGTAGAGAAAGGGAGCTGATAGGCTTTCAGTTTCGCCCGGGTGATCTGCATCAGATGAGCAGGCCAAGGCTGAGGAGTGCCCCATAGATTAATTGCAGCTTGGCTGTATTGGCGAGTATGCCATTGAATCCCTTACCCAGGGGTTCGGTGGAAAAACGCTGTAGTAACCAGAGGGCAAAGGGCAGGCAGAGCACTATCAGCCAACTGCCGTTGTAGTGATGATTAAAGGCGACCGGCAGGGCAAATGGCAACATCAACATCAGGATGTAGAGCTGACGAGCCCGCTCCCGGCCAAGGTAATGTGTCAGTGTCAGCTTTGCCGCCCGCTCATCGGTTTCCAGGTCCCGATAGTTATTGACCAGTAGTACGGCGGCGGCCAGCAGACCGATAGCCCCGGCGCAGAGGAGTGCTTCGGCGGACAAGCGGCTGGTCTGCAGGTAGTAGCTGCCACCTACCGCTGTTAAGCCAAAGAAGATGAAGACAAACAGTTCCCCACTGGCGCTGTAGGCGATGGGTTTGGGGCCGCCGGTGTAGGCATAACCTGCCAGCAAAGAGAGCAGGCCGATGATGATGATGGGCCAGCCTCCCACCACGGCGAGATAGATGCCAATTACAAAGGCCCCGCTGAAGCTGATCAAGGCGGCGCGTTTTACCTGTGCTGGACTGAACCAGCCTTGGGCAGTGGCGCGCTCGGGCCCAAGTCGATCGGGTGTGTCGGCACCGCGCTCAAAATCAGCGGCATCGTTATACAGATTAGTGCCAATCTGGATCAGTATGGCTGCAGCCAGTGCTGCAATGGCAGGTAGCAACAGAATGATATCTGTCTCTGCCCAAGCCAGCGAGGTTCCTACCAGGACCGGTACGACTGAAATGCCAAGCGTCTTGGGGCGAATGGCGAGTATCCAGGGATGAGTCTGCATGACAGGGTATAGCGTCTCAGGGTCTGCGTGGGAATTTATTGAAATCGGCAGGCCGTTTTTCCACGAAGGCATCGCGGCCCTCCTGTGCCTCTGCGGTCAGGTAGAACAGCCCGGTGGCATTCCCCGCCAGTTCCTGAATCCCGGCCAGACCGTCGGTCTCGGCATTAAAGGAGGCCTTCAACATACGCAGTGCAGTGGGTGAAAGTTGTAACATCTCACGGCACCACTGGACAGTTTCGGCTTCCAGTTGATCCAGTGGAACGACCGTGTTTACCAGCCCCATATCCAGGGCCTGCTGGGCGTCGTATTGACGGCACAGGAACCAGATCTCCTTGGCCTTTTTCATGCCGACCGTGCGGGCCAGTAATCCCGCCCCGAGACCCCCGTCGAAACTGCCCACTTTGGGGCCGGTCTGTCCGAAACGTGCATTATCGGCGGCGATTGTCAGATCACAGATCAGGTGCAGCACATGACCGCCACCAATGGCATAACCCGCCACCATGGCCACGACCGGCTTGGGCAGGGTACGGATCTGCCGCTGCAGTTCCAAGACATTCAGGTGTTCAACGCCGCTGCTGTCGCGGTAGCCACCGTCACCCCGAATGGTTTGGTCGCCGCCAGAACAGAAGGCCTTGTCTCCCGCGCCAGTCAGAATAATGGCGCCGATGTTTGGATCCAGATGGGCCTTTCTAAATGCCAGAATCATCTCCATGACGGTTTCGGGCCTGAAGGCATTGCGTACCTGGGGTCGGTTGATGGTGATCTTGGCGATCCCCTCGGCCGTGTGATAGAGGATGTCGCTGTATTCAGTCCCCTCAGGTATTTGCCATTCGATACTGCTGCCCATAATCACCTCAATGGTTTTTTCGTCTGTCGGAAAGTTGCATTTTAAACAAATTGGGACGGTCTGTAGCTAAAAAATGCGTGTGAAACCTTTCTAGGCAGGTGACCGGAGTTTTCGGTTGGGTTATTTGGTCAGTTGTTGTGCTACAGCGGCGCGATAGTGGCGATGTCGTTCGATACTGTAGTCTCTGTCGATCATCACTTCGATCAGTTGTGGGCCACCAGAGGCAATGGATTGCTCCAGTGTTGCGCGGAAGGTTGATTGTTGTGTTACCTGCTTGTAGCCGAGTCCGTAGAGCGTGGCCGCGTGTTGGAAATTCAGATCGGTTGCGGTGTTCCAGTAGTGCTCGTAGCTATTAAGCGATGATTGCGGCAGATAGCCGAAAATGCCGCCACCGTTGTTGTTGATCAGTACAATGACCAGATCCTCGCCTGCCGCCGCCAGCAGTCCGTTCAGGTCATGATAAAAAGTGAGATCACCCATCAGTGCAACGGCAACGCTATAGTCGCCCTGTGCCATGCCCAGAAAAGTGGAAATGGTGCCGTCGATACCGCTGACCCCCCTGTTGGCGGCGATCTGGATCTGCTTGTCACGCACGCCACTCCAGCTATCCAGTTGACGTATGGGCATGGAGTTTCCACTGAACAGAAGGCTCCTGTCTGGCAGGCAATCCAGGAGTGTATCAACGATCTCCCCTTCAAATGGATGATCCTCGACTGTCTCAGGAGTCATGATGGTCGCCGCGCGTTGTTCCAATCGGCCGAACGCAGCACACCAAGCCTTAGGTGCCGGGGTCGGTTGCTTTGCGATGATCGCTTCACACAAAAGGATGGGGTCTGTCGCTATGGATAGCTTCCCATGCGGCGGTAGTGAAGGCCACTGTTGATAGGGGTCGCAGATAAGTTGTGGTGCCTGGGTCTTCTCCAGGTACTGCAGGAGTGCCTTGGACACGGGAAGCGCGCCAAAACGCAGCACCCAGTGGGGCCTGATGGCTTCTGCAGCCGGCTCAAGAAACGCATCGTAATGTGCGATCACGCGCCGTTTGTCGTGGCCGCCATTACGCATGTTGCTTAGAGGGTCCGCTAATATGGGGCAATCCAGACTCTCAGCAAGACGTCCCACGGCCTGCGCAAACGTTGCTCCCAGATCACTTGCCCCGCAGAGGATGATGCCTGGTTTCCCGGCTATTTGCCTGATAATGGCCTCAATGAGCGTAGCGTCCGGAGTGGCAGGTGCTGCCGTATTCCGTTGCGCTGTGGCGGACTCCGGGAGGCAGATGTTGCTTGAAGGTAGCAAGGGTTCCCTAAAAGGCATATTGACCTGAATGGGGCCAGGGTGTGGCTGCATCGCCTGGGTTGCAATCTCTCTTCCCAGTTTGTGCAGCTGGTCGCGGGGTAGGGTCTCGTTTTCTGCGGGGCCTGGGTCATAAAAAGCCCGCAAGTGGCTGCCGAACAGTCGTTGTTGATCGGTGGTTTGATTGGCGCCCCATCCATGTAGTTCGGGTGGCCGATCAGCAGTCAGTAAGATCAGTGGAATGGTGCTGTGATTGGCTTCTATAACCGCCGGAAACCAGTGGGCGGGCGCGCTGCCGGAGGTGGCGATGAGGATTACTGGCTGCTGGCTCTGCTTGGCAAGGCCTAATGCAAAAAAGGCGGCACAACGTTCGTCCACCTGGACCCTGATTTGGATCGCAGGATGGTGGTCGCAGGCGATCACCAGGGGGGTTGAGCGCGAACCTGGAGAGATGACCGCCTGGGTTACGCCGCGGCTGGCCAGGCCATCAATTAATGCATATGCCCAGAGGAGATTGCTATCTCCCAGCGACAATTTTTCAGGCATGCTCCAGGGCCTCGAGCATGGTACCGAATTTCAGCTCTGTCTCTTGAAGTTCTGCAATGGGGCAGGATTCACTGGTTACACCCGCACCGGCAAATAGCTCGGCATGTTCCCCATTGAGTAGGGCACAGCGCAGCAATACCGCCAGTTCACCATCCCCCTGAATATCTATCCAGCCTGCGGCACCGGTATACCAGCCTCGAGTGGTATTTTTGTGGTCATCAAGCCAGCGTTGCGCGTTAGCGCTTGGGAAGCCACTGACGGCGGCGGTGGGGTGAAGGTCATCCGCTACCCGAAGCAGTGTGGTGTCTTCCCATAGTTCACCCTTGATGCCCGTCCATAGATGCTGAAGGTTTCGCAGGCGTTTCAGTGAAGGTCCAGTCGGGGAGGTGAGTTTGCAGCAGTGCTTTTTTAAACTGCCTAAAATTCCTTTAACGACCAATGCGTGCTCGTGGCGCGATTTTGGGTCGTTGATAAGCGTCTTGCCCAGGTTCGTATCGTCCACGGGATTAGGTGAGCGCTTTATGGTGCCGCCGATGGCATCGCAGCTGATCAAATGACCCTGTCGAGAGAGTAGGTGTTCGGGCGTAGCGGCCGCAAAGGTACTGCCGTCCACGCGGATCGAGAAGAGAATGCTGCTGGGGTGAAGATCGTCTAACGAGGCCATTAGACGGGCTGGATTAAACGGCTGAGACGCCTGCACACTGATGCGTCTAAAGGGGACTACCTTATCCATGGTCCCTTCGCGAATGGAGTGAGTGGCCTTGTTTACCTGAGTAATCCACTCATCATCTGAGGGTGTTGTGGCGGTTCTTGAGAATCGTGTTGGTACCGGGTTAGGATCTGGGTTGGCACCCAAGGCATCAATCAGTTTCTGCAACAGATGTTGGCTGCGCAGGGTCGCCCGGGTGAGATCCTTATGCGCAAAGCTGAACGTAATTGCACACATCTCTGCTGTTTGATGCAGTAACAGCTCGGGCAAGAAGATGGCGGCATTGGGCAGTCCTTCCCAAGATTGGAGCATGGGATCTTCCGGGTCAAAGGCAAAACCGGTGAAGGCGGATGCCTGTAATCCGGTGCAGTCGGGATCAATCTGAATCCAGTTGGAACGTACCCGCTCAAACTGGTCGGAAAGCTGCTGTAGCCTGAGAGGGCCTATCGAGCTAAGACGCAGTGCTTCGCCCAGCCCCAGGCGATAATGCCGGTGACTCGGTTCACCCCAATAAAACCAGTTGTTATCCAGATGAGGCAGGTGGTGTAGTTGTAGTTCCGGTGTAGACAAGGTGATGCTGAAAGGCCCTACCTCTTCATGCGGCAAATGGGTCAATGCCTGCTTTAGTCTGGCGATGGTTGCCTTGATCAGAGATTGTCTGTTGGCCATGAGCCTTTGCCTGCTTTCGTATGGGTTACTGTGCAGATGATACTGTATTCCAGTGGGATGGCGCATTTCATCAGCTGATAATTTATCTGGACATGATAATTCTCAAGGCGGGGAATTGAACGCACTGCGGTGTGGTTTGGGGGCGGGTATAAGGGGGCTGAATTTGACCAGGAGAGCCGGCATCTGTTATACATGCACGGCTTTTTTCGGTCCCCGGGCGATTTTTGATCGTTCCCCCGGGGTGTTTGATTTCCGGGGGGTAATCGAATATTGCCGGCCTGGGGGGTTCATTAACGGCTGACGCGACTCAGTCGACATAGCAGGTTTTACCATGAATAAATGGCTAGTTTCAGTTTCTATCGTTTTGGCAATGGTTGTCAGTAATGCCCAAGCGGCCGGTGATGCGGCAGCGGGTAAGGCCAAGTCCGGCACCTGTCTTGCTTGCCACGGGGCGGATGGTAACAGTGCCAACGCCGTCTGGCCGAAACTGGCGGGTCAGCATCCCAGCTATATTAAAAAACAGCTGCAGGAATTCAAAGCGGGCGCCCGCAAGAATGACTTGATGTCTCCAATGGCTATGCCATTGAGTGATCAGGATATGGATGATCTGGCCGCCTATTTCAGTGGGCAGGCTCAGTCACCTGGAGTGGCAGCTGCCGATCAGGTTGAGTTGGGTACAAAAATCTATCGTGCGGGTAATGTAGCCACCAATGTTGCGGCTTGTATGGCCTGCCACGGTCCCTCTGGTAACGGTAACCCCGGTGCGAAATTCCCTCGTATCTCAGGTCAGCATGCGGCCTATCTTGAAAAGACCCTGAAAGATTTCCGTTCAGGTGACCGTGCTAACGATAATGCGAAGATGATGCAGAATGTCGTCAATCGGATGACGGATAAAGAGATCGCCGCTGTAGCTCAGTATCTGCAGGGATTACGTTGATCTGCAACTGAACAATATCGTTTAAGTGACAACAGTTCGGCTTTTATCCAGGACTGAACGATCAATAACCCGCAGCCAGTGAAGGCTTGCGGGTTTTTTTGTCTTTCTGGTATCGATTATTCAATCGTTTTTATCCGGCATCCTCGTTGATGAAATGTGGACCGAGTTGTCCTCTTTGCCGGATCATACGGCAATCCGTTGAACCCAATCCGCATTGTTGGGTCGGAAAGAGGCAAGGGTCTGTGTGATATCACAGTCTCTGGGCTTAATTTTTTTGTCAAATGGCCGCTTAAACCCCTACTGAGGAGATAATATGAAGAAACAACCGCTTTTATGGATGCTGTCGCTGCTGGCATGGCTCTTTCTGGCAGGCAGTGTGCATGCTCAGACTGCTTTTGAAGAGGATGTTCACTATTTCCCCATCATTCCTGAACAACCCGGTGCCGAAGGTAATAGGGTTCAGGTAATAGAGTTCTTTTGGTACGCCTGTCCTCACTGCTATAAGCTGGAGCCGCACCTGAATAGTTGGGCTAAAAAGAAGCCGGAAAATGTGGAGTTTGTCAGGATTCCTGCTATGTTCAAGCGAGCTGATGTGGTGCTGCATGCCAAGACTTTCTATGCCCTGATGCTGATGGGTGTCGAAGAGGAGTTGAATGCCAGTATTTTTGAGGCCATTCATGAAAAGGGTGATCGACTGGCCACCCCGGAGGCGATGGAGTCATTTCTCGCTGAAAAGGGCGTTGAATTGGATGCCTACCGAAAGGCGATGAAGTCATTTGCGGTGCAGACACAATCACGTCGAGCAGAGGTGCTGGCCAATCGGTTTGATATTAGAGGTGTGCCGGCCTTTGTTGTGGATGGTAAGTTCCGTACCAGTGGTTTGGAGGGGGATGCACAGATGCGGGCAATAGATTATCTGATTGATAAGGTTGTCACTGAAAAACAGGCCGGAAAGCAGTAGACTGTATGTATTACCGGGGGAATCCCAATGGATAGCAATGGCCATTTGCAGCGCTTGAGGCTGCTCAGTTACAACATACAGGCAGGTATCGATACTCAACGCTATCGCCAGTATGTCACCCAGAGTTGGAAGCAGGTGCTTCCACATCGGGATCGCTTGAGTAATCTCAATCGTATTGCCTCGGTAGTTCATGGTTATGATGTGGTTGGGCTTCAGGAGGTCGACTCTGGCAGCCTGCGCAGTGGTTTTGTCGATCAGACGGAGTATCTGGCTCACCAAGCCGCATTTCCCTTCTGGTATAAACAGGTCAATCGCAGTCTTGGTAAGATTGCCCAGAACAGTAATGGCTTGTTGAGCCGCTTACGGCCTTCACAGATTACCGAGCACAAACTACCCGGACTACCGGGGCGGGGTGTGATTGTGAGTAGTTTTGGCGGTGATGACGGCATCACCGTGTGCATCATGCATCTGGCCCTCGGGCGGCGGGCACGGTTGCGTCAAGTGGCCTTTATACGCGAGCTGGTGACTGATCTGCCGCATGTGGTGGTGATGGGGGATCTCAATTTCGGCTGTGACTCACAGGAGATGCGTTTATTGACCCAGGGTGGAGCACTCTGGCAGCCATCCTGTCAGATGAATACATTCCCCAGTTGGCGGCCAATACGTAAGATTGATCACATTCTCGTATCGGACACCCTTCAGGTAGAAAATGCCAAGGTGGTTGAGTATCCGCTCTCGGATCATCTCCCTATCGGGATCGATGTCATTATTCCTTCTGGTGTGAGATTGGCGGCTTAGTCAAATGACTAGCACTGAAACACCCTTGGCTCCGGATTGGAAAACCCGCTATCTCGATCTGGTGCGTCAGCAGTCGACTGAGTCTGAAGCAGCCGTTGAAACCGAGAAGCTGTTGTGCCGAATCATTATTCGGTTAACGCTTGCTACGGGCGGACTTGATCCCACGCTTGATCCCCATCTTATCGCTTTGCGCAATGCTGTTCGTAAAGGGGTCAAAGGCGATCTCAGTGATCGCCTTTCGGCAATTTCAGAGGCTTTGATTCGTGCCAAGGATGAGCCGCAATCAGAGGATGTCGTTGAAGTTGGCCTGCTACCCCGGTTGATTGCGCGCTCTGGTTTGACCGGGCGCAATGCGGGGAAGTTGCGTAAATTGGGTGAGCAACTTATAGCCGAAGGTGACCGGGTTTCGGATGATCAGATTGACAGCTTTTTGCGTCTGCTCACTCGACCAGAAAATGGGTCTCACTCCAGGGGGTTATTAGGTCGACTCTTCTCCTCCTCTTCGGCGGAGCCTTCAGGGAGTGAAACGTCCGGGGTTACACCCAATCAGCAGCTATTGACATTACTGGGCAGTCTGGATTGGCCTGGTCAGTTGAGTCAGGACATCAAGCGGCTGGAGTTAGAGCTTTCCGTGCGTAACGATGTTGATGTCTGGGCAGAGGTGATGACTTCGCTGGTGACGCTGCTTGCTTCATCGCTGGGTGATGTGCAAACAGAGATTCGTGACACCCAGGGCTTTCTGGAAGAGTTGACCCGGCGTCTGGTCGATATTGACAAGCATGTGACTGGGAGTAAAGCGCTGCGAGAGCAGTCCAGGGTTGATGGCAAAGTGTTGGATCAGGTGATGAAGCACCAGGTAGAAGGTATGCGTGGCCATATGGATACAGCAACCACGCTGACTCAGTTGCGCCAGGAGATCGGCCTGAAACTGGATGCCATTGAGTTGCATGTTCAGACCTTCATGGATAAAGAGGGCCGACGCCATACTGAAGCGGCTCAGTTGGAAGAGCATCTACGCCAACGGCTTATCGAGGTGCAGAATGAGAGTCGAGATCTGCGCAGCAAAATGATTGAGGCGCATCGACAGGCGGCCACCGATACCTTGACGGGCTTGCCCAATCGTCTGGCCTATGAAGAGCGGCTTGAACAGGAGTTTGCCCGTTGGAAGCGATTTGGTGAACCACTCGCTCTGCTGGTCTGGGATATTGATAATTTCAAGATCATTAATGACCGGTTTGGACACAATGCGGGTGATAAGGCGCTACGTATCATCGGACAGAATCTGCAGCTTGGGTTGAGGGAGACCGACTTCGTGGGTCGCTTTGGTGGGGAGGAGTTCGTCATGCTACTGACCGGCTCCGCAAAAGAGGACGTGTTGACCCTCGCTGATGACATCCGAAAGGAGGTGCAGGAGAGTGGTATTCACTCTTTAGGTAATCGGGTAGAAGTGACCATCTGTTGTGGGTTTAGTTGCTTTGAGGAAGGCGATACTCCGGCGGATGTGTTTAGCCGGGCAGATCGCGCACTGTATGAGGCCAAGAAAACCGGTAAAAACTGCGTAAAATCTGCATAAAAATCACAGCAGTTATTCCACACCTCTAGTCGTTCTATTTGTCAGTCTCGTTCAGAACTTCCAGTCGTATCGGGTCTTGCGCATAGCAGTATTCCCACTTTCCCCCTTCTATCTCCAAGACCCGTAAGAGATCACTCACAGGCACAGCCTCACCAGGAAAGACATGTGAAATGGTGAGGAACTGTCTGCTTATCCCTCCCTGCTGACGCCAATTGAGCTGATGTGCTAACAGCGGTTTTCCGCATGCTGGGCAGATGATCGGGTAGGGGTTTTCTTTGTTGAATTGTGTCTGCCAGTTTATGAAGTCATGGCGACAGTGAGGGCATCGCGGTGGGCGAGTGTTACTGCCTGAAATCAGCTGGGGTGCTTGATAGGGACCGAATAGTTGAATCGTACAGTTTTGCTGAGGATCGTTCTGTTCCAGCGGGATGGCTGGAGAGCATCCCAGATAGGTTATCCATTGCAGGAAGCGGTCACCAGGATAGAATTGTTGCTTACCATGAATGACAGGTTTATCCAGGAATTGAACCTCTGTCAGGCGTGCAATCAGCTCTACATGTGTATGTAGCGGGCTTGGTGGCGAGGGGTGGAGGATAAGGTATCCAGGATTCATGTTGGTAGCTTTAGTTTTCGTGTGAGAGAAGTGTGTAATGAAAGGCGATAAGTACGAACTTGCAAGTCGATCTTTCACTGTTTTTAATGTTATGTGATAACATAACAATTATCTTAATCCTATTTCTTCCGTCTCATGTCCATAAAATACAGTTTTAACATGCACTTACTAGGCTTGCTCGCCCTCTTTTTTGGTGTGCTTGCTGAAGCCGCTCCCCTTTCCGTGACGGTAACCATTCTACCGCAAAAGTTTTTTGTTGAGCGGATTGGAGGAGAACACGTGCAGGTCTCTGTTTTGGTAGGACCAGGTCAGAGCCCCGAGACCTTTGAGCCATTGCCACGGCAGATGGCGGTATTATCCGGCTCATCACTGTTTCATCGTATAGGCGTTCCATTCGAGGATGTATGGATGGAAGGCCTGCGCAGCACCTATCCAGAATTGGTTTTTTTGGACGCCAGAGAGGGTGTAAGCTTGCGTGAGATGGAAGCTGCGGGTGGTCATCATCATGACGATGACGCACATCATGCGCATGCCGGTGCTGATCCCCATATCTGGCTGGATCCTGCCAATGTGCGCATTATGATTGATCATCTGCGTGATCAACTGATCACTCTCGATCCACAGCACGCCGCCGATTACCGTGAAAATCATACCCGTTTTTCTAACGAATTGGCTCAATTGGAGCAGTCAATTCGGGTCCAGTTAGGTCCGATGAAAGGGCGTAAGTTCATGGTGTTTCATCCTTCCTGGGGCTATTTCGCGGATGCCTTTCAACTGAAACAGCTACCGATTGAAAATGAAGGGAAGGAGTCTGGAGCGCGCACACTGATGCGCCTGATTGATCAGGCTCGACATGAATCAATCAGGGTGATCTTTGTGCAGCAGCAGTTTTCTACCCGACAGGCGGAGGCGCTGGCGAATGCGATTAATGGGCAATTGGTTACACTCGATCCTTTGGCCGAATCCTACTTTGATAACATGAGAAAGGTGGCTTCAGCGATCAGTGAGGCCTATCAATGACCGCAGTGGTCTCCCTGGAGGATGTGACCTTCTCCTACAGTGGCCCCAAGGTTCTGGACAGGATCAACTTGGAGATCAGCGAGCATGAATTCATCGGACTGGTAGGCCCAAATGCCGGTGGCAAGAGTACCCTGTTAAAGATGATGCTGGGCCTGCTCAAGCCTTTGGCCGGTAAAGTGCGTGTGCTGGGTGATAAGCCGGAGCGCAGTTGTACTCAGGTGGGCTATGTGCCGCAATATCCGCTCTTCAGTCGGGAGTTCCCGATCACTGTTGAACAGACTGTCCTGATGGGGCGGCTAGGTGTCTCCGGTATGTTTGGCGGTTATAGGCGCAGTGATCGTGAGGTCGCTCGTAGGGTCATGCTTGAGACCGAGGTGGCCGACCTCTCCTCCCGCCAGCTTTGTACTCTCTCTGGTGGTCAGCTGCAGCGTGTCTTGATGGCCAGAGCGTTAGCCTGTGAGCCTCGTATTCTGATGCTGGATGAGCCAACGGCTAATATCGATATGCGCATTGAGACGGAGATATTTGACTTGTTGAAGAAACTCAGTAGCCGTATGACCATTATTGTGGTTTCCCATGATGTGGGCTTCATTTCCGGTTATGTTGGCCGAGTCGCTTGTCTTAATCGAACTTTGGTTTGCCATCCCACGGCGGCTATTGACGGCGATACGATCCGCTCGCTCTACGAGGCAGATGTCAAAATGGTGGAGCATCACCACCACTGAGTGGAGTGAACGTTTATGATGGAATTTTTTAATGCACTCTGGGGTCATGCCTTTCTCCAATATGCCCTGGCAGGGGGGCTGTTGGCCAGCATCGGTTGCGGTATTGTCGGCAGTTATGTGGTTGTTAAACGCATCGGTTTTTTGGCGGGTGGCATATCCCATAGTGTGTTGGGTGGTATGGGCATCGCCTTCTTTTTTGGTCTGAGTCCACTCGGTGGCGCACTGGTGGCCGCTGTGGCTTCGGCGCTCTTGATCGGCTGGGTTCGTATCACGTGGCGCGAACAAGAGGACACGCTGATCGGCACACTCTGGGCCGTTGGTATGGCAATCGGTATTCTCTTCATATCCAAGACGCCGGGCTATGGTGTCAATTTAATGAGCTATCTATTTGGCAATATCCTTATGGTCAGTCCAGGGGATCTGTGGATGATGGCCGGGATTGATCTGATTATTTTGTTAACGGTCTATTTTTGTTATCAGCAGTTTCTTGCGGTGTCATTCGACGAGGAGTTTGCCCGGTTACGCGGGATTCCCGTCACTTTTTTCTATCTTCTGTTGCTCTGCATGGTTGCTGTGACGGTGGTGTTGTTGATTCAGGTTGTGGGTTTGATCCTGGTGATTGCACTCCTGACTTTGCCAGCGGCTATCGCGGCTCATTATGTGCATAGCCTGGGAAAAATGATGTTGTTGGCAACGCTCCTGGGTATGTTGTTCACGCTCGTGGGTTTGGCGCTTTCTTATGGGCCTGATCTACCGGCGGGTGCGACGATCATTTTGGTGGCGGGTGTGACCTACCTGATCTCACTGTTTGCCACAACATTGCAAAAGCGTAAAGTGATGCGCAGACAACTGTTGCAGGCCATGAAATGAAGCAGACAGAATGCCCAATAAATTGTCAGCATGCGCTACGTGTGGCGGATGAGATTTGTCTTGGGCGGGGGGTGCGACTGACGTCTCAGCGTCGCCAAGTGCTTGAGATTCTATGTGATCATCACAAGCCTATGGGCGCCTATGACATCCTTGATCTGTTGAAGGTGCAGTTACCTTCCGCAAAACCACCGACGGTTTATCGTGCGCTGGATTTCCTTCTGGAGCAGGGTTTAGTGCATCGTCTTGAGTCGCTGAATGCCTATGTCGGTTGTATCCACCCAGAGCATCCCCATGCTAGCCAGTTCCTCATCTGTCGTGACTGTGGTGAGGTGAGAGAGCTGGAGAGTCGAAATGTGGATCGAACGCTGGACAGCGAACTCAAGGCCTGTGGATTTAAAGCAGAATCCCAGGTGATCGAGGTGACCGGTCGCTGCCTGCGCTGCGTTGGGCAGGAAGAGCTATGAAGCGACTGGTCTTGTGGCTGCTAAAAGGTTACGGGTATGTGATCAGTCCGTTATTGGGCAACAATTGCCGGTACTATCCCAGTTGTTCGGCCTATGCTCGCGAGGCGGTCGAGCTGCATGGGGTGGCGAGAGGGCTCTGGCTGGGTCTGCGGCGTGTGTTACGCTGCCATCCGTTTCATGAAGGTGGGGTTGACCCTGTGCCTGAACCCCCCGTGTCTGAATCGAAGTGCCGACATAAACACTGAGCGGCGGTTGAGAACAGGCTCGGAGTCGATCCGTTGTGAATCGGCTCCGAGTATTCTTTCCAGATTTAAGCGGGAAGGTTAGGCAATTTCAGTCCCGTCATATCCTGCATAACACGAATCACCTGATTGCTGTAGCCGGCTTCGTTGTCATACCAGACATAGAGGACGGCCCGGTTTTCCTCAACAATGGTCGCCGCAGAGTCGACAATACCGGCTTCTGTCGAACCCACCAGATCGCTGGAAACGAGCTCTGTAGAGGTGGTGAAACCGATCTGTTCGCGTAGTTGTGAATTCAACGACGCTTCACGTAGCAGTCCATTCAGCTCTTCAACCGTGGTTTCACGCCCCAAATTCAGATTCATTAACGCCATGGATACATTCGGCGTTGGTACGCGGATGGCGTTACCTGTCAGTTTTCCTGCCAATTCGGGCAACGCCTTGGCCACAGCCTTGGCGGCGCCAGTGGATGTGATCACCATGTTAAGTGGTGCACTACGGCCGCGACGTTCAGCCTTGTGGTAGTTATCGATCAGGTTTTGATCGTTGGTGTAGGCGTGAATGGTTTCCAGGTGTCCGCTGTTGATCCCTAGGGTGTCATTCAATACCTTGAGCACCGGCACAATCGCATTGGTGGTGCAGGAAGCCGCGCAAAGAATCTTGTCATCAGCGCTGATCTCACTGTGGTTGACACCATAAACGATATTCTTGATGTCACCTTTGGCAGGGGCGGTCAGGAGTACCTTGGAGGTGCCCTTCGATTTAAGATGCAGGCCCAAGCCAGCCTCATCCTTCCAAATGCCGGTATTGTCGACAATCAGGGCATTATGGATGCCGTACTGGGTGTAGTCGATGGAGTCGGGTGAATCAGCGTAGATCACCTTGATGTAGTTACCGTTGGCAATGATTGCATTGGTCTCTTCATCGATAATGATAGAGCCGTTAAAGGGGCCATGCACCGAGTCGCGACGTAGCAGGCTGGCGCGCTTTTTCAGATCACCTTCACGACCACCGCGGACTACGATTGCCCGTAGGCGCATCTTGTTTCCTGCGCCGGTTCTCTCAATCAGTAGGCGAGCCAGCAAACGACCAATACGGCCAAAGCCATACAGCACAACATCCTGTGGTTCTGCCAAAGGGTTTTTCTTGCCCGTGTTGATGGAGGCGAGTTCCTGGGTCAGGAATGCAGCCATATCCAGATCGTTTGCAGGGTCCAGGTAGGCGCTGCAGAGTTTGCCTAGGTCAAGGCGGGCTGGTGAGAGGTCCATGTTGGCAATCGCTTCCAACATCTCGAAAGATTTGTTGACATCCAGTTCAATGCCGGCCATCTGGCGAACGTAGCGGTGAGCTTTCAGGATGTCGATGGTGGTGGCATTCATCAATCGACGACCATACATGAGGATTACCAGCCCCCGGTCCCGATAGAGTTGGCCAACCAGTGGGATCATTTTTTCAGCCAGGTTCTGGCGATCTTTCCACTCGTTTAGGTACTGCTCACTTGCATTTAAGCTCATATCTCAATCCTGCCCCTAGCTAGATGTTGGTCAGATAATAAGAAGGGTTTATTGATGTATAAACACCTGCGGCGTGCGCGGATAATAGCAGATTATGATGGCCTTGTGCGGCGCAAAACCGAAAAAATCCAGAATATTACTGGACGTTCGTACTAATTAATATATTCCTTTCCGTTTGAGGGTGGTTTTTTCTGTTTTTATCACTTGTGGACATTTTTTTTGCGCATGGTCTATGCTTTTTAAACCTGTGCATGCTGACTATTTACTAGAGGGAGCGGGTTCAGGTGCCGATCCCTCATGGGAGCGATGATTATGGGTATGTTAGATAGATGGTTCGGTGGGATGAAACATTATCCGCCATTGGCGGCAGACAGTCAGGCTAAACATTACCTCGATGAAATCAGTCCAGCGTTGGAAGGATTGGTGGGTGATGTAAAGGATCCACTGGAAGTGGTGCCTTCCGATCATGAAGCCTTTGTTTTTATCGGAAAACCGCCTAAACGTTTTGGTCTGGCCTGGATACACGATGGTAAGGTGAGTAGTTTTCAGAGTTTGGTTGAAGAGCGCCATTTGTCCGCTGCGAAGAGTGAGCAATTGCTTGATGAGCTTCGGGGTGCCTACCAGCACGCATTGGACGCCCCCCGATACAGTGCAACAGTGGGGAATCGAAAGATTACCATCACGCCCTCAATGAAGCTTGAGCAGGAAGTGCACGAAATTATAAGTCACACTAAGTAGGGCGCTGAAATCCCGGTTATGACGGCGGTGTAAGGCCGCCGTCATAACCCCGGAATTAGTACATATGCTGTCCACCGTTGATGGAGAGTGTGGAGCCGGTTACAAAACCCGCGTCATCCGATACCAGAAACAGCACGGCACGGGCAATGTCTTCAGGCTGCCCCAGTCGACCCACCGGAATGGTCCGGACAATCTTTTCCAGCACCTCTTTAGGCACGGCCCTGACCATGTCGGTTTCTACATAGCCCGGAGCAATGGCGTTTACTGTAATGCCTTTCGCAGCACCTTCTTGCGCTAATGCTTTAGTGAAGCCATGGATACCTGATTTGGCAGCAGCGTAGTTCACTTGTCCGTATTGACCTGCTTGGCCGTTAACCGAACCGATATTGACAATGCGTCCAAATCCGCGCTCTCGCATGCCATCAATCACCGAGCGAGAGGTGTTGAAACAGGATGAGAGATTGGTTTGAATGACCTGATTCCAGCGCTCAAAGTCCATGCGGTGCATGGTGCCATCCCGGGTAATACCGGCATTATTGACCAGTACGTCAATGGGGCCGACGCTGGCCTCTATTGATTTGATGCCGGCTTCGACATCGGAGAAGTTACTGACATCGAATTTTACTGTCTTGATACCGGTTCGTTTGGTGAATTCGGCTGCGGCCTCGTCGTTTCCGCCATAATTTGCGATGACCTCATAACCATTTTCTTTGAGTGTGGTGCAGATGGCTTCGCCGATACCTCTGGTGCCGCCTGTTACTAGTGCTACTCGCCCCATAAGATCTACTCCTTCATTACTTTTGGATAGTGGGATGCCGAGGCTTGCCTGGCATCACTGGTCCAGTCAGAGATTGTCTCGAGAAGACAGCTTACAAAGTGTCCACGGACATCATTACATTGACGCTAGGTCAATGTTATTCTGGTATGCCTTCCTTTTTGTGGGGTCCTTGTGACGTTTATAAAGGTCATACTTTTTCTAACAGGACTGGCTACCATAGTACCGAAAAAAAAACAGATGTGAATGAGAATCAAAATAGCAGTGGGTTCTAATATATCGTCTTCTATCAAATAGTTGCCATTTGCAGGTAAATCACGTGAAATAGGCCGTTTGGTCATGTCTTGCCTGTAACCCTGCCGGATCTGCATTAATGAAATTTTTAGCCTTCTTCCATATTGCGTTGGTCATTGTGTTTGCTGCCTTGAATGGCGTGATGCTCTATCTGTTCATGCTTCAGCTTCCCTATGGGCTGGATCCTTTTCTGTTTAGTCTGGCTTCTTGGGACCGGATGAGTCCGCAAATCGGCTATGTGGCAGGTATTTCAGGCGTGCTGGCTGTGTCTGGTGCGGTACTGGTTCAGTGGTTGCCTGAAGTGTGGAAGAATCGCCTGCTCTATGCCCGCTGGGACTTTTCTCACCCTTCCAGCGATGCCTTCCTGACAACCCGCAAGCAGCCTTTCGAGAGTCGTGACCTGTTGGCAAAGTTTCCCATGATCAAAGATTCAGGGTTCAGTCGAAGGGTGCAAACGGAGGTTTGGCAAGATGCCTATAACGCGAGTCGTACAAAGCGGGTTGTGCTGAATACGCAGATTCATTGGAATATGTTGCGCGATGTCTATGTGCTGAGTCTCTATTTCCTCACTTTTTTCCTCATAGGTTGGCTGATTAACATGGGTGTGCCCTTTCAGATTGTGGGCATCTATATGTTCTTGTTTGGAACCCAGACGCTTTTTCTGTTGTTTGCTGCACGCCGAACGGGCTTCCGCATGGTGGATAATGTCCTGGCATTGGCGCTAGGATTTGAGGAAGACAACGCCTCGCTGGGCAAGAAACGCAAATAAAGAGTGCTTGGTTCGGTCGGCTTAGCTGACGACGATCAGGTCTTTGAGGCGTAATGCCCGACGTGATTGTCGATAGGCCACCTGGGCCAGGAACAGCTCTCCTGCGGCCAGAGCATCGGTCAGTGCGTTGTGTGCAGGGTAGCGGGGCAACCCATATCGGGCGCGCGCTTTGGCAAGTCGAAGATCACCTGAACGTATCGCTTGATCCCGCATTCTGAAATGTCGAACCTCGAGGGCGAGGGTATCCACAACCGGCGCGAGAAAGGGATAACCATAGAGATTTTTACATGCGTTATTGAGAAACTCGTACTCAATAGCGGCATGATGTGCCAGGAGTGCTTTGCCCTTGAGTGCGTTGAGCAGAATTGGCATAACCGCTTCCAGTGTCTGGGCTTCTGCTGCTTCGTCATCCAGTATGCCATGCACTACAGCCGATGATTCGGGTATCGCCATGGTGGGTCGGGTCAGGATATGGGTCGCATCACTGAGTAGCATGCGGTCGCCCCTGACGGTGGCGTAACCGACGCTCAGAATTTGATCCTGCTTGGCTTCCAGTCCGGTGGTTTCAAAATCCAGCGCCAGATAGTCGACCTGCCGCCAGTCAAGATCGCGGCTGGGGAATGGCGTGTCGTAGTAATCCCGTAAAGGACTATCAGGCATCTTTCTGGTCCACCAGTTACGCCGCTCCTCCAGATTGAAAAGGTGCTTCCAGATCGACATCTCTACCTCAGGTAGCGCTGGCTCAACACATTTTGCATAGTGCGAACCACGGAGAAAGCATCCTTCAAGTGACTGCGTTCAAAGTGTGAAAGATCATCCGGTGACATGTAGTTATCCGGGGCTTCACCTGCCCTGATCTGCGTGGCCTGGTGCTTGATACGTAGTGAGCTGACAAACTCCAGTGCGTCGCGTAGGTCATGTGCGCCGCCTTGTGAGACCTCTCCGCCTGAGGCAACCTCTTTGAGTCGGTCCTGCGTATTAATGGCGTGGCTACCCGCTGCAAGCGCGTAGACACGCGCCAGGTCCACAATAGGCACAATCCCCGTATGTTTCAGATCAAAAGTGTGGTCATGATCGCCCCCACTGATCAGGACAAAATTGCGGAAGAAGCCCAGGGGTGGTTTGTGGCTGAGCGCATTGCCAGCCATATAAGCCAGGAAGATCTGATTGCCCCGTGTCTTATCCAGCAGGTACTCACGTAAGTCCTGGAACAGGCTTTTTTCTCCGGCAATACAGCGTAGATCAAAAAAGACACAGGTAAGCATCAATGCCTTTGGCTCAGGTTGATCCACCCATCCGTCAAAGTAACGTTTCCAGGTTTTTAGGGGTTGGCGCCATTTGTCCGTAGTTGCCATCATCTCGCCAGGGCAATAGACATAGCCGCACGCATTCAGGCCGTCACAAACTAACTGGGACAGTTGCTTGAAGTACTCTCCGTGTTCACTTGGGTCATAGGTGTCGTCCAGTACCAGGCAGTTGTCCTGATCGGATTTTGCCGTCTGTTCACTACGTGCTTGGGAGCCAGCAGCGATCCAGGCATAGGGGACAGGCGGTGGGCCGAATTGCTCCTCAGCGAGCTGTAGCAAGCGGGTGGTGATGGCATCCACCACGGCGGTAATGACATGGCCAATACTGTTGGCCGTGGCATCGGCCGCAGCCAGGTTCAATAACAGTTGGGGCAGTTTGGCACTGATGCTGGCCAGGCCACTGATCTCACTCTGCTTGTATATTGAGCTGACCAGGTAGACCGCAGAGGTCGTATGACGCTGGGCAAAATCGGTTGCCGTGAGCATTCCTGCAATCTTGCCATTACGTAATATAGGTAAATGATGGATGTTGGAGCGTGCCATTTGCAGCATGGCATCAAAGGCATAATCACCCGCGTCCAGTGTATAGGGGGCGGGTGTCATGATTTCACTGATCGGCAGGCTGGTGTCCAGACCTTTGGCGACTACACGTCGGCGCAAATCCCTGTCGGTGACGATGCCGGTAAGGGTTTCGTCTGCCTCGGTGATCAGGATGGACGAGACACGTTCATCCGACATCACGGCGGCTGTTTGCTGGATGGTCGCAAAAGGGGGCATGGTAATAGGTAACCGGCTGATCATCTCCCCAATCTGTGTGGCCATCAATCCCAGCTGGGTGCTGCCATCTTCACCTGTGTTGCTGATGGCATCACGTAGTCGATCACCGCCTGCGGGTTCAAAAAAATAGGAAAACTGGGGGTGCTCCCGACAAAAAACATCCACATCAGTGGCTGGGAGCTGGTAGACCAGGCTGTCTTCCAGGGCGATGCCGGTGAATTTTTCGTGTCCTTCCATGTGTGAGGCCCGATAGCCAAACAGATCTCCTTCACCGAGGCGGGCGAGTAATTCATCTTGCAAGCCATGAATTTCGACGGCACCCGATCGAACGAGGTAGAGGTAATCATCAATACTGCCCACATCTGGAATGGTCGCACCGCGTCTGAAATACCTGATCTGCAATTTTTCAGGCATCTGGTTGAGCGCCTGTTGCGGGAGTTGATCAAAGGGGTGATGGGCAGAGAGAAAATCCCGGATCTCAAGCAGTTCGATTTCCATATTTACTTCCGTTCCGCGCTGTTGATTGGCGGTGTTGGTTAGTTGGTCGGGCCTGATCAGGTCGGTCGCCGCTACGTCTATTCATATGCTTCGCGGTATACGCATCGTCTCAAGCATACCGCTCTCGGCCATTCATGGCCTCCGCGGTATACGTCCATCGCCTCAGGATACCGCTCCCGGCCATCCATGGCCTCCGCGGTATACGTCCATCGCCTCAGGATACCGCTCCCGGCCATCCATGGCCTCCGCGGTATACGTCCATCCCTGGACATAAAAAAGGGCCTGCACATGGCAGGCCCTATCTTACATCACATTAACGTATGTGATTAGTGGCCAGTGGCACCACCCGATCCTTTCGGTATACGGATGTCCTCGACCATGTGCTGGATATGCTCGGGTGGCTCTGCAGTCACCTTAGATACCAGTATAGCGGCAGTGAAGTTGAGCAGAGCGCCCACTGCACCGAACGCCTCTGGAGAGATGCCCAGGAACCAGTTGGATGCGTTATTGGCTGCCATCGCGGTACCAGGGATGAAGAACCAGCCCTTGAACCAGAAGATGTAAACCAGGGTAGAGGTAATACCCGTCAACATACCGACAACTGCGCCAGTGTTATTCACACGCTTGTTGAAGATACCCATCATCAATGCTGGGAAGATGGATGAGGCTGCCAGACCGAAGGCCAGGGCTACCGTCTGCGCGGCGAAGCCGGGAGGATGGAGACCTAGGTAACCGGCAACAGCGATGGCGCCTGCCATAGAGATACGGGCAGCCAGCAACTCGCCTTTCTCCGAGATGTCAGGCTTGAAGATGCCCTTCAACAGATCATGCGAGATTGACGAGGCGATAGCCAGGAGCAGACCCGCAGCCGTTGAGAGCGCCGCTGCCAGACCACCGGCCGCCACCAGGGCGATAACCCAGTTAGGCAGTTTAGCGATCTCTGGGTTGGCCAGTACCATGATGTCACGGTCAACCTTCAGCTCGTTGGTATCACCTTTACGGTACTCAACGCGGCCGTTGCCGTTTTTGTCTTCGAACGTAAGCAGACCGGTTTTTTCCCAGTTCTTGAACCACTGTGGACGTGCCTCATACTCCAGCGCCCCGTCAGCCGCCGCGATCGGACCAGGCTGAACGGTGTTCGCCAGGTTCAGCATGGCCATGGCAGCAACAGCAGGTGCGGTGGTGTAGAGGATACTGATGAAGACCAGTGCCCAACCAGCAGATGAACGAGCATCTTTCACCTTAGGTACGGTGAAGAAGCGGATGATAACGTGTGGCAGACCTGCGGTACCGATCATCAGGGAGAAGGTGTAGAGCACCATATTCAGGGTGCCACCTTTCTGAGCCGTGTACTGCGAGAACCCAAGATCCACTACTGTCTGGTCCAGCTTGGTCAGCAGAGGAGTACCATCGGCTACGCTACCAAACAGACCCAACTGTGGGATTGGGTTGCCGGTCAGCTGCAGTGAGATGAAGATGGCCGGGATGGTGTAGGCCATGATCAGGACACAGTACTGGGCGATCTGGGTGTAGGTAATACCCTTCATGCCACCGAGTACGGCGTAGAAGAACACGATTGCCATACCAATGAACAGACCGGTGGTGAAGTCCACTTCCAGGAAGCGGGAGAAGGCCACACCGATACCCTTCATCTGGCCGATTACGTAGGTGATAGAGGCTACGATCAGACAGATAACGGCTACGATACGTGCGGTTTGTGAGTAGTAACGATCACCAATGAACTCTGGCACGGTGAACTTACCGAACTTACGCAGGTAAGGGGCAAGTAGCATGGCGAGCAGTACATAACCGCCGGTCCAGCCCATCAGGAACAGAGAAGCGTCATAACCTTGGAAGGCAATCAGGCCCGCCATGGAGATGAAAGAGGCTGCAGACATCCAGTCTGCTGCTGTTGCCATACCGTTTGCGACTGGGTGAATACCCCGGCCTGCGGCATAGAACTCACCGGTGCTGCTGGCCCGTGCCCATACGGCGATACCCATATAGAGCGCGAAGGTCAGACCAACGACGATAAATGTTAATGTTTGTAGTTCCATTAATCGAACCCCTTATTAATCTTCGTGGACGTCAAATTGACGATCCAATTGGTTCATTTTGTAGGCGTAGAAAAAGATCAACACCAGGAATACGATCATGGAGCCCTGTTGTGCAAACCAGAATCCAAGGTCAGTTCCACCGACGGCGATGCCCGACAACATAGGGCGAAGTATGATGCCGAAACCGTATGAACATACGGCCCAGATCACCAGGCAAATCGTAATGAGTCTGACATTGGCCTTCCAATAGGCCATTCCAGACGTATCTTGTGTACTCATCGTTTAAGTCCTCCGGATTATTAGTAGTACGCGTTCGTTTCTACTCCGTGGCCCAGCCAACTACAGATGCATCATAGCTGGGACGTGAAGTTGAATTCCATCTGAAACACAGATTTGGGAATCCTCCCCTAGCGACCGCGCTTCATTCTGCATTATTTAGGCCAGGAAATACAATTAGTTGTTTTAACAAAGGTTAATAAATGTAGGGTATTTTTTGCGATAGGCTTCGAGGATTCGTTTGTTACCCCCGGTAGCGCAATTGTGGGCGGAGTGTGTTACTTGTCGTTACCAAAGGTAACAGATTCTGTGGATATTGGACTGGCTAGGGGAAGGGTGTGTGGCCAATAGCGAACTGGAATATACTTGAATGCGATGAATGACTTTTTGAATAATAGCCTTGCATTAGCCTTGGATTCGGCACCCTGGTTGCTGTTTGGTCTGGTGGCGGCCGGTATCATTCGGGCTTGGTTGCCTGTTGAACTGGTAGGGCGATCACTGGGTGGGCGCGGTGCAGTTCCCGTTATACGGGCCGCGCTTGTTGGGGCGCCTCTGCCGCTCTGCTCTTGTAGTACGTTACCCGCAGCAATCTCATTGCGGCGTGCCGGTGCATCAAAGGCCTCGACCACTGCCTTTCTCATTGCTACCCCCGAGACAGGGGTTGATTCTGTGGCGCTCTCCTGGGTATTGCTGGGACCGGTCATGGCGTTGTTAAGACCGCTGTCGGCGATTATATCTGCCGTTGCAGCCGGTCTGCTGGTGGGGCACATAGAGGATCTTGAGGCAACGCGTGAAGATGCACCCTCCGCATCGATGCCGGATCTGGCCACAAAGCAAGATGTGGCGTGTGGTTGCTCGGTTACCCAGGCGCCATCCTGTGCGCCGGTAAAACCAGGGTTTTGGGAAAGAACTGGCGCGGGCCTTCAATATGCCTTTAGTGATCTTCTTGATGATCTGGCACTTTGGTTGTTGCTTGGGCTCTTGGCCGCTGGGCTGGTGGTGACCCTGGTGCCGCCCAACCTGTTGAGTGAATGGGGGAGTGGTCTGCTCCCCATGCTGCTCATCATGTTGATCTCGGTCCCCATGTATGTCTGTGCTACCGCCAGTACGCCGTTGGCACATGCGATGCTGTTTGCCGGGGTTTCACCAGGCACTGTCCTGGTATTTTTGTTGGCTGGCCCTGCCAGTAATCTGGCCGGTCTCATGTTGGTAAAACGAGAATTGGGTATGCGTGCGTTGTGGGCCTATCTGTTTGGTGTAGGCGGTGTTAGCATCCTGCTCGGTCTTATGTTGGATGCTGTGCTGGCCTATTCCCAGTTTGATCTGTTGGCCGGGCTGGCACTTGTCGGAGAGGATGCCTATGAACTGCCAGTTGTTTTCTCCATGCTGTGTCTGCTGATTCTGTTGGCGATGTCAATCCGGCCAGTGCGACGGTACCTGTTACGCGGCAAGGTCAAAGCGGACGGTAGTTGCTGTGGCTGACAGGGCTATTTTATTTTTAGCGCTGCTTCAACAGCGCGGTTTTTGTTGCGGATGTGATGACTGAAATAGCGCATTTTGATTCTGTGGATGCCTATCAGGAGGCCTTTGTTTCGGGGTTGCGGGTGATGCTGCAGGGCTATGATGAGCTGGGTGTTTTTATCCTGGTGTTGGCCAATGCCATGATTGATCCTGAGACGTGGGACGCACTATCGGGACCGTTACAAACGAAATTTGCTCGGTTATCTTCATTTCATGCTGGCTCGTTGGATGACGCAAAAGATGATCGGATGGTCTTTCAGCAATTGATAGCGTTTGGGTTTGATAAGCTCGGCCCTATTCGCTTGCGAGAAGCCGGTCCTTGGGAGGTTCAGTTCAATCCTTTGCGGGCACTTCGGCCTGCACGCCTGATACAACAGCAGGTGCAAGGGATTTCCGCTCCATTCAATCCCGATGAATTTCATTTTGCCAAACCGTTTTTACGCAAAGAGATCTTCTGGCGAGGTAAGCTGGTCGGTCGTGATGTTTCTCTGCTCTATAATAAGTTTCCGTTTGTGCAACGACTGGGTCTGCTCGTCCTCGAGCCGCGCGAGGGGCGTCCACAGTTTCTTCAGCGGGCGGATCATGATTACAGCTGGCGCTTGTTGGATCAGTTGGGCAGGACGCTGCCCGGTGTGGGATTGGGTTACAATAGTTTTGCCGCCTTTGCCTCTGTCAATCATCTCCATTTTCATCTGTTTATACGGGATGCCCTGCTGCCCATAGCGGCTGATCTTTGGCAGCACAATGGCGGTGGAGAGCCTTATCCGGCGAGTTGCACTCGCTTTACATCATCAGGCGCAGCCTGGGAGTATCTACAGGATCTACATGGGCGCAAGATACCTTATAATCTGGTCATGTACCCTGGGGTGCTTTATGTCTTGCCTCGTCTGCGGCAGGGTGAGCGATCGATAGCGCCCTGGAGTGGAGGTTATGGTTGGTATGAGATGGCCGGTGGCTGTGTGCCTCAGGGCGAACAATATTTCTCACGGCTGACTGAGCTGCAACTTGCCGACGAGCTACGGGCGGTTTCAGTTATGCCATGACCTCTTTCATTGCACACTTCAGATGAGGTGCAGGCGCGTGTCGAAACAGTTTCTCAGCATGCCGATTACTGCGGATCAGATTGCGGATGGTTAAGGGTTGCGGTTCACCAAGGTAGTAACCCTGTATGTAGTTGACGCCAATTGATTCGAGCTGATCGACCGTATTTTTACACTCCACAAATTCTGCAATAGTCTGTTTCCCCATAATCTGGCCTACCCGAATCATCGCTTTCACCATCGCAAAATCTTGAGGGTCGGAGATCATATCCCTTACAAAAGAGCCGTCAATCTTCAGATAATCAACTGGAAGCTGTTTGAGGTAGGCGAATGAGGAGAGCCCACTACCAAAATCATCCAGGGCAAAACGACAGCCGAGTGATCGAAGCGATGCAATGAATTCTCCGGCACGTTCGATATTTGAGATCGCCGCCGTTTCAGTGATTTCGAAACAGATTGAGCTGGCGGGGAACAGGGCGTCGCTGAGTCGTTGGGTAATCAGGTCGAGTAAGCCTTTATCACCAATAGAGTAACCTGAGAGATTAATCGATATGATGCCAAATTGATCATCAAAGCGTATGTGATGATTCATCCACTCAAATGTGTTCACTATCACCCAGCGATCAATCGCATTGATTAGGCCGAAGCGCTCGGCGGCGGGTAAGAATGCGTGTGGAGATATAACACCGGAATCCTGGTTTTTTAGTCTGAGCAATACTTCAATATGCCTTGTCTCGCCCGTATTCTTGGAGAGGGCAGTAATAGGTTGGAAATAGAGACACATCTGCTCCTGCTCCAGCGCATCGGTCAGCCGGTTAACCCAGCCCATTTCACTAAAACGCTGTTCCAGCTCGTGATTGCCGGCATCGACAATATGATAGCGATTACGGCCGGTGTCTTTGGCGGTATAGCAGGCGGCATCGGCGGCACTGAGCGCGGTGGTGCTGTTTGCGGTTGTCCTGTCGATAGGGTAGATGCCAATGCAGGCACTCACTGTGAAGGTCTTGCTTCCCCAGATAAAACGGAAATTTCGGATGGCCTCCAGAAGTTGATCGGCCACATGGGTTGAGGCCTCGAGTGCGCAGTTTCTCAGTAGAATGCCAAATTCATCACCGCCTAACCTGGCGAGTGTATCTCCTTTGCGCAGACAGTAATTGATTACTGCGGTGATGTCCTGCAGCATGGCATCACCCGCTGTGTGGCCGCAGGTGTCGTTGATAACCTTGAACTGATCCAAGTCCAGATAAAACAGCGTGTGCAACTGCTTTTCTTTCTGGGCACTGATGACTGATTCGCTGACTTGATGCTCGAAAGATTGACGATTAATCAGATGCGTTAATGAGTCGTGCGTGGCCTGATGGAATATTTGGCGGTTGCGTTCTGTTGTTTGTCGTACCACCAGATAGGCAATTCCTAGGCTCGTGAGTAGCAGTAGTGCAGTCAACCAGATAAGAAAACTTTCCGTCTGTTGATATTCGTCGCGGCTCTGTTGAATGGCGTTGTCTGCATTCAGCTTGACCCGCTCTATCAGCTGGCTTAAGAGGTTGAATATTGCAGTCTGTTCGATCTTTATCTGTTCGGCCAGCGGTTGAGCGCGTTCCTTTGTACTACCTTCCAGCAACAGCGACATTGTGCGTTCGGCGAAAGGGTGTCCTTGTTGAATGGCAGTCTCAATCTGGTGCAGTAGTTCGCGTTCAGGTTGAATCTTGGTCAGGGCGCTAAAATTGTTACTGAGACTGCGGAAGGTATTCATGTGTTGATTAAAGGCACGGTGCTCCGCTGTTCTGAGGTGCAAGTCGGGTTCGTGCATCGCGTTGTAGAGGTTGCCTGCATGATGCTGCAATACATCCCGCATGCTGTAGACCAGCTCCAGCTTCTGACTGCACAGATCGACCTGGTTGGTGATCGCCTGGTTGGCATTGCCCATCTGGGTGATGGTGATGCTGACTGTGGCAAGCGCTAGGACCAGGATGGATAGAAAGCCGAGCGTGACAATTAAACCGGTATCACAAAATGACGAGGTACTTCCTGACGTTTTGCAGGTTGGGGATAGAATGTCAGAGTGTAATTTTTTTACCGCTTGGACTGCTTTCGATTGTTTACTCACTTACAAATACTCAGGGTAACTCTCCTTCATTCCCTGAATTTGCTTGCTCGAACAATAACTGTTAATGCCTTATTTATCCAATGGAATTTTTTAAAGAAGGTTTCTTATGGAAATGAGAGTCGGTTACTTCTCCGGCACCTCAATGCCATAACTCCGAATGCGTGTGTTTAATGTGGGGCGGGAGATATCCAGAATCTGGGCCGCACGTTTCTTCTCATACCCCGTAAACTGCAGGATATTTTCGATATGCTCTTTCTCCAGTTCCTGAATACTCTTGATAAACAACGGCAATCTTTTTTGCGGTGTCGTGCTCTCCAGTTGTAACGTCTCAGGTAGCAGGACGTCATTGGGCGAGAGCAGGACCGCTCGGCGAAGCGCATTTTCCAGTTCTCGGACATTGCCTGGCCAGGGATAGCTTTTCAACTGGGCCATGGTCTCCTCGGGTATCATATCGACAGAGCGTCCCATCTCTCGCCGAATTTTTTCCAGGAAGTACTGGACCAATAAGGGGATGTCCTCTTGGCGTTCCCGTAGGGTAGGGAGTTCGATGGTGACTACCTTCAGCCGATAGTAGAGATCCTGGCGGAACTCTCCCTCGCTTACGAGGGCGGCAAGATCCTTGTTTGTGGCGGTGATAATGCGAACATCACTTTTGATCGTCTCATTGCCGCCGACACGTTCAAATTCTCTCTCTTGCAAAAAACGCAGCAGTTTGAGCTGGATGTCTGGTGAGATCTCAGAGATCTCATCCAGAAAGAGGGTGCCCCCATGAGCCAGTTCAAACTTCCCCAGTTTCTGTTTTACCGCGCCAGTGAATGACCCTTTTTCATGGCCGAACAGTTCGCTCTCCAGCACCGCGGGTGCAAGTGCAGAGCAGACCAGCGGGATGAACGGATGATTGCGGTATTGGCCATTGAAGTGGATGGCGCGGGCAACCATCTCCTTGCCTGTACCGCTTTCACCGTAGAGGAGTACGGAGGCACGCGTATCGGCGACTGCACCAATCGTTTTATAGACCGCCTTCATGGCCTTGCTACGGCCAACGATGACATTGGGTTGATAGGTGCACTCGCTGGTTTCACAGAAGGATATGCCCTTCTCAGAGAGGGTCGCCATCTCACTTATCTTAGTAATCACTTCGTCGAGTTGGTCCAGGTCGAGCGGTTTGCCGAGGTGATCGATCGCCCCAAGTCGAATGGCCTCAATGGCGGTATGCATATCGTCATAGGCGGTGATCATAACCACGGGTAGGGCGGGCTTGTGCAGTTTGATCTGTTTGAGTACCTCAAAGCCATCCAATTTAGGAAGGCGCAGATCCAGCAAGACCATATCAACCCTTTCTGCAAGCGCAATATCAACCCCTTCCTGGCCATCGCCTGCTGTCAGGACCTCGAAACCCTCGTCAATCAGATGCAGTTCCAGGGTGCGGCGAATGGCGCGGTCATCGTCTACTATCAAGGCTTTTTTCATTGCTCGGTCTCACTGGTATTCGTTGGGCCATCCAGCGGTAACAATACACTAAAACAGGTTCGCTCATTAGGACCGCTATCCACCGTGATAGTACCTTGATGCCGCAATACAATTCCCTGCAGTGTAGGCAATCCCAGTCCGCCACCCGATACCTTGGTCGTATAGAACGGATCGAATATCTTCTCAACATCCTCGGTCGGTATACCCTGGCCATTGTCAATGACACGCAGGGAGAGATAGGGGCGGTGTCGGCGTACAATTAATGTCAAATCGCGCGGAAGATTACTCTCTTCCAGGGATTCAATGGCATTGGAGACCAGATTCAGGATGACCTGCTCGATCTGTTCCGGGTCACAGATCAAGTTGAGTTCGTCATTCAGCTGAAGTTCGGTCGTGATCTGAGCATTGCTAAAACGTTGGGAAAAGAGCTGCATTACACGAAGAATGATCGGACTGAGACTGGTCCGTTCCAATCTGAGTGGGCGTGCCCTGGCAAAGTCCATCACATCATTGACTAGCCGGTTCAATCTCAGGATCTCTTCTTCAACAATGGTAAAGTGTTCCTCCAGATTGCCTTCCATTTTTGATCGCTTTCGGATCATCTGAATATTCATTCGTATCGCCGAGAGTGGATTGCGTATCTCGTGTGCCAGCCCGAGGGCCAGATGACCTATGGCCGCCAGTTTTTTTGATGCGAGTAGTTCATCAAATGTGGATTCGAGCCGAGATCGAGCCTCGGCCAGGTCACTGGTGCGATGTGCTACCTGTAGCGAAAGCGTGTGATTCCAGGAGAGCAGCGCGCTGAGAAGAATGAAGGTGCCAGTGAATATCACGACGACCAACGTACCTGAGTAACGCTCCTGTTGCTGCATAAAGGAACTCAGCAAGGCATCCACTTCGCGCGTTGGGGTTGCAACGCCGAGGGTCCAGAGTCGATTTTCTATACGTACCGGTTGATAGCCGACCAGCTTACTGACCGATTTATCGGGGTCCGCAGGATCGACAAATTCATAAGTCCCTGTTCCCGGTTTCCCATCCTGCATTGATATAAGCAGATCATAGAGCTTGGGCCAACGCGGGAGAAAGGTCTCTTCAAATTCCTTGTCAGTCACCCGGCCAAGCGGATCAACCAGGACAGACTGCTCATTGTTGTCTATCAGCCAGGCATAACCGTATTCGCCGATCCTGACCGAGAGTACCTGCCGTTTGGCCAACTTGTCGAAGTTAAGGGTGAACATGGCCACGCCATTGAAATCACCCTGTTTACTGTAGATGCCCTGGGCCACAATCAAGGCCTTGTCACCTCTGTTCTGACCGCCTTCCAATCGCATGAACGGGGAGAGGTACATCTGTCCGGGTTTCCCCTTGTCCCGAGCCCACTGATAGTAATCTCTCCAGGCATAGTTTCGCCCGAGGGTATATTCGTCCGAGGGGTTGATTGCAACCACGGTCCCCTCTTTATCGAACACCACCAGATCGATAATGTCGGTCTCCATCAGGCTTTCGTACATGCGTTGCAGGCTGTTACTTAAACGCTGTGCTCGTTCCAGTGTAACGCCCTGTTCCTCAAACAGACTGGCGACCAGGCTGAGATTACGGCGGAAGGTGGCGAAGGTCTCTTCGATGGAATGGGCGGCTTGTTCAGCCAGGGTGAGTTGCTGTTGATTGTACTGCTCAAAGAAACGCTTTTGCGCCTCCATTCTTACCGCGTCGGTCGTCTGGAGAATACCAATCAATGCCGCCGTGCTGACGCCGACCAACAGACAGATGGCTACCCATAGCCAGAATGGCTTACTGATACTGATTGCGCTGAATAGTCGGTTGATCGGGTGCATAGTAGTCCCGTCATTCTACACAGAATCAATTTCCGTGTGTCATGCGATACGCGGCTTACCCGCACCGTATGGCACGTCGTTGATCAAACGCCTAAGAACTGCTTGTGAAGTTCGGGGTTTTCCATCAGCTCACGGGATCTTCCGTGATAGACCACCTCGCCCTTGTTTAGAATGTAGTTGCGATCACAAATTGGTAACAAGGCATTGATGTCTTTGTCGACGATGATGGACGCTATACCGGTTGCTTTGATATGCCGGATGACCACCCAGATCTCCAGTCGAATCAAGGGAGCCAACCCTTCAGTTGCCTCATCAAGAATGATCAGGTCAGGGTTCGTCATCAGGCCCCGGGCAATGGTCAACATCTGCTGTTCACCGCCCGACAGTTGATTGCCCATGTTGCTGAGTCGTTCTCCCAGTCTTGGGAACAGATCCAGTACCCGTTGCAGATTCCACTCGTCGCGACCGTAAGGACCCACGCGAGCGGCCATGGTGAGATTTTCCAGGACAGTGAGATTAGGAAAGATACCCCGGTCCTCAGGTACAAAGGCAATTCCCTGGCGGATGATCTGGTGCGCACTGAGCTTGCTGACGTCTTTGCCGCGGAGGGTGATGGTGCCCTGGCGTGCGGGTGTCAGGCCAATTATGGAGCGCAGTGTAGTGGTCTTGCCCATGCCGTTTCGGCCCATCAGACTAACCGTTTCACCCGGTTCGATATGGATATCGATGCCATGCAGGATATGACTGTCCCCATAGTAGGTGTGCAGTCCCTCCGCTTCGAGCAGTGATTGTGTGGCCTTTGTCATGCGGCATCCTCCTGATGGCCAAGGTAGGCATCCTGTACCGCCTTGCTGTTGCGTATCTGTTCAACATCACCGGTCTCAAGCTCGGCGCCGTCGACCATCACAGTAATCCGATCGGCGAGTGAAAATACGGCATCCATATCATGTTCAATCAATATGAGCGTCTGCTCTTTAGCCAGCTCTTTCAGTAGTGCGGTGACCTGTTGTGACTCCTCACTGCCCATGCCGGCAAGCGGTTCATCGAGTAATAGCAGTTCGGGTTCGGTCGCCAGCATCATGGCAATCTCCAGCTGTCGTTGCTCGCCGTAACTCATGGTGGAAGCAATCTGATTACGTTTGCTGGAGAGGCCACAAATTTGCAGTGCACGGTCGGCGCGTCGATGCACCTCGCGAAGATGCTTGGCTGGTCGAAAAAAACGCATTGAAGTCAGGAGGCAGGACTGGGCGCCAATCCAACAATTTTGCAGACAACTAAAGCCCGGAAGGATGTTGGTTTTCTGGAAGCTACGGCCAATGCCAATACGTGAGACCTTCTCTGGACGGGCATCAGTAATGTCATACCCTTTGAACAAGATGCGGCCGCTACTGGGCAGAAGTTCACCGGACAGCAGATTAATCAGCGTGGTCTTTCCCGCGCCATTGGGTCCCAGTATGGCGTGTACCTTGCCTCGTTCAAATTCGAGCGAGACATTATCAGTAGCCTTTAACCCACCAAAGTTTTTACACAGATGCTCGGTGCGGAGAATGATTTCAGACATGCTCCCTCCCATGCTCTTTTTGACTGGATGTGAAACGGTTGCTGATGCTGTAGATCAATCCTGCAATCCCATTGGGCAGGAACAGTACAACGCCGATAATGATGCCACCCATAATCAGTTTCCAGTGTTCTGTGAAGTTGGGTAAGAAGTCCTGCAGCAAAACCACAATGAAGGTGCCGATGACAGGGCCAAACAGTGTGCCCATACCACCCAGGATGACCATCATGATTGCCATCCCGGATTCATGCCAGCCAAGGTAAGCTGGCGTGACAAAGCTGGTATGGGCGGCCTCCAGAAAGCCGGCGAGTCCGGCTATGGTTCCTGCAATGACGAAGCTCACGAGTTTGTAGTGAGGGGTTGAATAACCGAGTGCGCGGACGCGTTGCTCATTGGCCTTGATGGCAATCAGCACATGACCAAAAGGGGCGCGCAGAATCATGCTCAGAAACAGGTAAACACCGACCAGCCAGGCCAGTACAAAGTAGTAATAGTGATGCTCGTTTTCCAGGTCGATCAATTGATGCGTGCCGAATTTGATCTCTGGCTTGTTGGCCAGGAAGATGCCGTCATCCCCACCAAAATGGGGCGACTCAAAGAAGAAATAGAAACACATCTGGGCGAATGCCAGCGTCAACATGATGAAATAGATGCCAGAGGTGCGAATGCTGAGCCAGCCGATGACCAGTGCCGCCAGACCTGTAAGTGATAGCGTTAGGGTAAGGGACCACCAGTAATTGATGTGTTCTACCTCGTTAAACAGTATGGCCAACAGATAGGCGCCGATACCAAAAAAGGCGGCATGTCCAAAGCTGACTAAGCCAGTGAAACCAATCAGCAGGTCAAGACTGATGGTAAAGATTGAGAGGATCATGATCTTGGTGACCAGCTCGGTATAGAACGGGCCTCCGACGGCCGGGAACAGCAGCAACAGCACCAGACAGATGCAAAGAAAAATAATGATAGGGCGGGTGACAGTATGCATATTGGCTATCCTCTATACCTTGCCGAATAGCCCTTGAGGGCGCCAAAAAAGTACGGCCGCCATCAAGGCATAAGCCACCATGCTGGCCATCTCGGGTAACAGAACCTTACCGAAGGTGTCTGCCAGACCGATAAGCAGCGCGCCAATAAAGGCCCCCTTGATGGAACCAATACCACCGATGACCACCACCACGAATGAGATGATCAAGATGTTGTCGCCTATCCCTGGATAGACGCTGTTGACTGGTGCAGAGAGCATGCCTGCAAGTGCCGCCAGGGTAGCCCCCATGCTGAAGACAATCGCAAACAACCAGTTGATGTTAATGCCCAGGGCCTGAACCATTTCACGGTTGCTGGCGCCGGCGCGGATGGTCATGCCGAGTTTTGTCTTTTGGATGACCCAATACATCAGGATGGCCAATACAATACAGGCCGAGGAGATGAACAAGCGGTAAATCGGATAGGCTTGATTATCGGTAAGTTGAATCGAGCCTTTTAATACCTCAGGTATGGCCACGCTATGTACATCATTGCCCCAGAAGATGCTCTGCAACTCATTTGCAATGAGTATCAGTGCGTAGGTCAGCAAAACTTGATAGAGATGATCCCGATTGTACAAATGGGAGATGGCCAGTCGTTCAACGGCATAACCAAACAGAATACTCAACGGAATGGCGAGCAGAATGCCTGTAAACAGGTTGCCTGTAATGCCGGTTAACCAATAACAGAGATAGGCGCCAATCATATAGAACGCGCCATGTGCCAGATTGATAATGCCCATGATACCGAATATCAGGGTCAGCCCACTGGCCAGCAGAAACAGCAGGAAACCATACTGAATGCCGTTGAGCAGCTGGATTAGATAAAAAGAACTCTCCATAGGGCCTCTTAAAACGGGTGTTTCTTCAGGGGTGCCTGACGGCACAGGGCCGTCAGGCGGGACATCAAGACCTGGGTGAATATCAGCTGATCACACAGCCTTCGGCTGGGTCTTCAACGGCCTTCTGAACGGTTCGTACGACTTGGTTCTGTCCATTGACCACTTCACGCAGGTAGATGTCCTGGATCGGGTTATGGGCCTTGGAGAAGGTAAATTTCCCACGTGGACTGTCGATGGTGGCGCTCTCCATCGCCTTGATCATATCGGCCTTGGCCTTGACGTCACCATCAACCGCAGCCATACCCTGAACCAACAGGTCGCCCGCGTCATAACCCTGCACGGCATACACATCAGCCTGATTTCCAGTCGCCTTCATGAACGCTTCACGGAATCTATGGTTGGCTGGAAGATCAAGCGAGTCGGCATAGTGCAGGGTTGTCCGTACGCCTTCCGCCGCTTCACCCTGGGCGCCCGTGACACCTTCGGTGAGGAAGCCAGCACCATAGAGGGGAATGGTTTTATGAAGACCTGCTGCGGCATAATCCTTGACGAATTTTACCGCGCCACCGCCTGCGTAGAAGGTGAATACGGCATCGGGTTTGAGTGCCGCGACTTCGGTCAGATAGGCCTGAAATTCAACTTTCGGGAACGGGGTGGGAATCTCTTTTACAATGTTACCACCACCGGCCAGGAAAGAGGCCTTGAATGCCGCCGCGGTCTCTTTACCAAAGCCGTAGTTCCAATACATGACCACGACATTTTTATGGCCATCCTCCAGCATCGCCTGACCTGCAGGAAAACCAGGTTGGTAGCTGGAGAATGAGGTGCGGAAAATATTTGGTGCACACAATGCACCGGTCAGGCCATTGGCGCCAGCATTCGGAATGACAGTAATGACATCAGCTTGGCGGGCAATCTTGACCATCGCCATGCCGACCACGGAATGAACAGGGCCAACCAGAAAATCAACTTGCTCTTTTTTGATCAGCTTGTTTGTCAACTCGGATGCTTTTGGGGGAGCCGCCTCGCTGTCAATGTTGACATACTCCACTTCACGGCCCCCCAGCTTGCCTCCCGCTTCATGGATGCGCAGTTGCAAAGCATCCTTGATATTAGTGCCAAGCTTGGCATAAGTGCCGGTATAGGGCAGCAGAATGCCGACCTTTACTTTGGCCGTGCCACCAATGGCAAATCGGGTGGGTATGAGGCTGGATGCGGTTACCAGGCCGGCTGCCGCTGCACCACCTTTGAGAACGTCACGCCGGCTGATGCCTGGCTTCTTTTGATCACTCATCTGCTTCTCCTCTCTCTTGATTATCATCAGCGCAAAAAATTTTGTGCTGTTTGTTGGCGATTCTTTAATGGGTCGGAAGCGCCTTTTTGCATACTGCGTACAGCTTTTTAAAGCTATTCTTCGTCATCTCCCGGGATACGGAGTTTGAATCGCTTGATCTTACCGGTAGCTGTTTTAGGTAGCTCGTCAATGAACTCAATCCAGCGTGGGTACTTATAGGGTGCCAAGGTGCTTTTGACATGCTGTTTGATGTCGTTGGCCAGATCATCAGAGGGTTGATGGCCGCTCTTGAGTACGATGTAGGCCTTCGGTTTTACAAGATTTTCAGGATCGGTAGCGGCTACGACGGCACACTCAAGTACCGCTGGATGTGCAATGATGCAGGCCTCCACTTCGATAGGAGAGAGCCAGATACCCCCTACTTTGAGCATGTCATCGGTGCGGCCTGCATAGAAGAACAAACCCTGCTCATCCATGAAAAACTTATCCCCGGTATTTAGCCAGGGTCCAAGCATGGTCTGCTGGGTTTTTTCCCGCTTGTTCCAGTAGTAGGCAGCGGCACTGCCGCTTTTTACCAATAAAGTACCTACTTCACCTTGTGGCACTTCTTCCATCTGCTCATCGACAATCTTTGCTTCATGGCCCGGTACCAGGCGTCCGGTACTGCCTGGATGAATCTCATTGGGATAGTTGGAGATGAAGATGTGCACGAGTTCGGTTGAGCCGATGCCATCAAGAATGTCCACGGAAAAACGCTCTTTCCAGCGTTTGAGTATATCGGCTGGCAGAGCTTCGCCAGCTGATACACAGAGTCGCACGCCAGTCAGTGAACCTTCAGCTTCGAGCATTGAGGCGTAGAGTGTCGGGACACCAAAAAAGAGCGTGGGCTTATTTTCCTTAATGGTTTGGAAGACGGCTTCCGGTGTCGGCCGGTCAGGCATATAGACGGCAGTTGCTCCGACGCTGAAGGGAAAATAGAGGCCGTTTCCGAGGCCATAGGCAAAAAACAGCTTGGCGGCAGAAAAACAGATATCACCTTCTTTGACGCCCAGTACCTGTTTGCCATACGTTTCACAGGAATAGACCATGTCGCGATGTAGATGCACGGTGCCTTTCGGTAATCCTGTCGATCCTGAACTGTAGAGCCAGAAACAGGCATCATCGGGCTTTGTTTCGGCACAATCCAACTGCTCAGATTGGCCTGCCCAGAGGGTGTTGATCTGGAGGTCGCCCGCAGGCGCATCGCCATTTACGACGATGACATGGTGTAAGAATTTCAGTTTTTTTCGAATGGGTTCAATGCTTGGAAGCAAGTGGGCATCAATAACGAGTACGCGAGCACGACTGTCGTTAAGGAAATACTCATAATCCTTGGGGCGCATCAGGGTGTTCAGGCAGATGGGGATAGCACCCATCTTGATGCTGCCAAAGAAAGCCTGCGGAAAGAGTTCAGTGTCCAGCATTAATAGGGCGATACGCTCTTCCATCCGAACACCCAGACTTTTCAGCGAATTACCGAAGCGGTTTACTCCGGCCTGAACGTCGCTGTAACTGAATTGGTTCGTACCACAGCGAATGGCGGTTTTAGCACCGCGGCCCTCTCGAACATTTCGGTCTACAAAGTAGTCTGCTGCGTTAAAGATCTCGGGTAACTCGAGTTCAAAGGGCATGTTCAGTCTCCGTCGCTAGCGTGTATTTTGCCAGTCGTTTTGTTGTGCCATTTTGGGTGCCACACAGTGGTGGCAGTCATAGGATTATCTGAATACCTCTACAAGGGTTGTGCCAATCAATGCGTTATTCCTGAGGGCCAGGAAATTCCCTAATTAACCTGTTGTTTATAGGGGATAAAAAAACTGTGGTCATATTGAGGTAAAGCTAGCAGATTGAGCACGGATTGCTGGAGTATGTAAAAAAAACGTTCAGGGAGTAAAAAATGAGCGACGGAATGTGCTAGGTGAAGATCAGTTACGAACGTAACGATCCATGATTTTTTGATAGGTGCCATCCGATTGCATGGCAGAAAAGGTCTCTTGGTAGGCCTGTTTCAGGTTGACTGGAAACTGTTTCGACAGGGCAAAATAGACATTTCCGGAGGTGATCGAGTCACTGTAGGTGATGGTTTCAGTGACGAACTGCTCTCTCATCGAGTAGCTGGCTAGATCTTTTGCGGTGAACCAGGCATTTACTCGACCCGCCCGGAGCATGCGTATAGGGATAGGTGCGGCGCTGGTGGTGATCACCAGATTGGTAAAACCCTGCTGGCGTAAATATTGTTCAAAAGGGGTATTTTGCTGGACCGCAATCGCGCTGAGTGAGCGTGCCTGCTGCAAGGTTAATTTTTTACCGCTAAGGGTGACAAATACCAGTTCAATGGGTGCCACATTGATTGCCCAGTCAAAATGGGGCTCACGCTCAATCGTACGCGTGAGCGGAAAGACAATATGATTCGGACCGATGCGGGTATTACGAATGGCTCTGGGCCAAGGCATGAAAAGTACCGGGCGATTGGTTCCCAGCCTCCTTTCGATTTCTCGTATCAGATCGACCATGAAGCCTTGCTCTCTACCCTCCTGGATACTGTAAGGGACGAGGTGGGCGGTAACCAGTTTGATAGGGCCGACTTCTGCGTCACTGGCGGCGGCTGAGTCATTCAGGCTGGAACCGCTAAGTAGAATGAGTAGTCCAACAACCCGGAAGATTGTATTGCTGGTGGTTACTCGTTTGTGGGTAGGATCCATGCCCTATCTCTACTGATGCGATGGAGTGATAAGACTCCTGAAGTGTAGTTTGTCGGAATTAAAGATACTATGCTCGAGCTGAAAAAAAGCTGACCCAACTTCTGGGCAATTTACCGATTAGCAGGAAGCGTTACGACACCGTCCTCATCGGCATAGAGCCAGTCTCCAGGTCGGAACTCTACCTGGGCAAAAGTGACTGGACTTCCTGACTCACCGACTCCCTTTTTTACGCTTTTCTTGGGGATGGTTGCCAGTGCTTTGACACCCAGGGGCATCCCGGATATCTCTTTGGCATCCCGAATGCAGCCGTACATCAGTACACCTGCCCAACCATTATCAACACCTTTCTGCGCGAGAATATCGCCCAGCATGGCACAGCGCAGGGAGCCTCCGGCATCCACCACAAGAACCCTGCCTTCTCCAGGTTGCCCGAGCAGTTCCCGGACTAAAGAGTTGTCTTCATGGCACTTGATGGTTGCGATTGGACCGCTAAAGCGTATGTGACCGCCAAAGTCACGAAAAATGGGCTCGCAGACCTGGATCTGCGTCTCAAACTCATCATAGATGTCCGCGGTTTTAGCAAGGGAAGTAGGGGGTGTGGGCATGATTCTGCTCCCGGCGGTGTTGTATGCTGAATTGAACTGGCCGCACTCAGTGATGAGTGCGGCCAGGTTTTTTACTACAGTCTTAGACCAATCAGGATTAGCCCTCGAACTGCTCTTCTTCGGTAGAACCGGTCAGAGCGGTCACTGAAGAGGCGCCGCCCTGGATGGTGGTGGTGACATCATCGAAGTAACCCACGCCCACTTCCTGCTGATGAGAAACGAAGGTGTAACCCTTGCCGCGTGCAGCAAACTCGGGCTCCTGGACCTTTTCGACATAGTGCTTCATGCCTTCGCCGCGTGCGTAGTCATAGGCGAGATCGAACATGTTGTACCACATGTTGTGGATACCGGCCAAAGTGATGAACTGGTACTTGTAACCCATGTCAGAGAGCTCATCCTGGAACTTGGCGATGGTGGCATCGTCGAGGTTCTTCTTCCAGTTGAAGGAAGGTGAGCAGTTGTAAGCTAACAGTTTGTTGGGGTTAGCAGCCAGAACAGCCTGGGCGAATTCACGGGCAAAGCCCAGGTCCGGCGTACCGGTTTCACACCAGACCAGATCAGCATAAGGGGCATACGCCACACCGCGGGAGATGGCCTGCTCCAGACCATTCTTTACGTTGTAGAAACCTTCAGGGGTACGGTTGCCGGTTACGAATGGCTTGTCGTTCTCATCGAAATCTGAGGTCAGCAGGTTGGCGGCTTCAGCATCGGTACGCGCCAACAAGAGAGTAGGAACACCGCAAACGTCGGCGGCCAGTCGGGCTGCAATCAGTTTCTGAACGGCTTCAGCCGTCGGGACCAGTACCTTGCCACCCATGTGACCGCATTTCTTAACGGCGGCCAGCTGGTCTTCAAAGTGAACACCTGCGGCGCCGGCGTTGATCATGTTCTTCATCAATTCGAAGGCATTCAATACGCCACCGAAACCGGCTTCTGCGTCAGCCACGATCGGCAGGAAGTAGTCGATATGACCTTCGTCACCTGGGTTGATATCACGTGACCATTGAATCTCATCGGCACGCTTGAAGGCGTTATTGATGCGACGAACCATGGTGGGGACTGAATCATAGGCATACAGAGACTGATCAGGGTACATGGTCTCTGAGGTGTTGCCATCGGCAGCGACCTGCCAGCCAGAGAGGTAGATTGCCTCAATGCCCGCTTTAGCCTGTTGCATGGCCTGGCCGCCAGTGATGGCGCCCATGGAGTTTACATAGCCTTTCTTAGCACTACCATGCACCAGATTCCACAGCTTGTTAGCGCCATTGCGAGCATAGGTGTACTCTGGCTGTACCGAGCCGCGCAGACGTACGACATCTTCAGCGCTGTAGCCGCGTTTTACATCAGTCCAGCGGGGGTTTTCAGCCCAATCTTTCTCAAGCGCTGCAATCTGTTCTTTACGGTTCATATAACAATCTCCTTCACTATTACTCGCATCAAACCTCCATCGTTCGAACAGTTGCTCCGGTTGGACGGCTGTTCGGCGGTTTTGGCTATAAAAAATCAGGCCAGCGTGTGGTACGCAGGCAGTGTTATAAATTCAACAAAACGATCATTGGTAATGCTGTCATTCAGCAACTTGGCAGCTGCAACAAAATGACTGGCCTCATAGCAGCTGTCGCCGATCTCCATGCGGATCTTTGCCAGCGCCTCTTCAACACCTTTTGTGACCAGCTCAAAGGTGATTTGGCGACCATCTTCAAGTACGCCTTTGGGGTATCGAATCCATTGCCAGAGCTGGCTTCTGGCGATTTCAGCAGTCGCTGCATCTTCCATTAAACGGTTTATCGGCACGGCACCACGGTCATCCAGCCAGGCGGCCAGATAGCGAAGTGCTACGCTGATAGTCTGCTTCAGCCCTGTTTCTGTAATGCTGCCTTTTGGTAGGCTAAGCAGCTGGGCTTCAGTAATCTCTAGGTCATTAAACGGGCGGATGATCTGATTGGCAGTTGGCATCAAGTGATCAAATGCCTCCAGCGCAACAGGAATCAAATCAGGGTTTGCTACCCAAGTGCCGTCATGACCTATGCTGGCTTCGCGTTGCACGTTCAGTTTTACTTCTTCCGTGGTGACAGTATCGTTTTTACCAGGAATCTGAGTGGCCATGCCTCCTATGGCATGAGCGCCCCGCCGATGACAGGTCTTGACCAGCAACTGGGAGCAGGCATGTAAAAAGTCTGTCTCCAGGGTGATCTGGTTAAGTTCTGGTAATACCCATTCGGGATGGGCATGGAAGCGTTTGATGATGCTGAAGATATAGTCCTGGCGTCCACAGTTTAGACCAACAGCGTAATCCCGCAAGGTATAGAGGATCTCATCCATCTCGAAAGCGGCGAGGATTGTTTCGATCAGCACAGTACAGCAGATACTGCCGTGGTTGAGGCCCAGACTCTCTTCGGCATAGGCGAAGACATCGGCCCACAGCTGTGCCTCGATGTAGCTCTCCAGTTTTGGTAGATAAAGGTACGGGCCGCTGCCACTCTCCAGCAGTTCAAATGCATTGTGAAATACGAAGAGTCCGAAATCGAACAGGCTGGCTGAAACGGCCTGACCATCGACCTGCAGGTGCGCCTCTTCCATATGCCAGCCACGGGGGCGGATAATCAGGGTAGCCCTCTGCTCTGACAATGTGCAGGACGTACCCCCGGGGCTTGTATAAGCCAGGGTTCCACGAACGGCCTCGTATAAGTTGACCTGGCCGTCGATGGTCGATGACCAACTGGGGGAGTGCCCGTCCTCGAAGTCAGCTACGAAGCATTTGGCAGCTGAGTTGAGGGCATTAATGATCCCCTTGGGATCAACAGGGCCTGTGATCTCTACCCGACGGTCCTGTAGGTCGGAGGGGGCGTGCTTGACACGCCAGTCGGCAGCCCTGATCTCCGCTGTTTCCGGCCGAAACCCTGGAAAATCCCCATCATTTAGGCGAATTTGCCTATCCTTACGCAGGCCAAGCAGCTGTTTGCGTCTTTGCCCAAAGCGACGCTCGAGGTCGGCAACAAACTGTAGTGCCTCTGGGGTGAGGACCTTTTCAAAACTTTCAGACAGGTTTCCGTTGACCCTGATACGCGGCGAATCGGCCTTCATTTTGAGCTGGGTAACGGTCATTTCGGGTGTCTCCCTAAGGATTTGCCAGTGAATTACTGAAGGTGAAATGCAAAACCCCTGTAATTACAAGCAAATAGATAATTCGATCGCGATAGAGCATACTCAATTGTGAAGCATTAAAAACGATAAATACTTTAATCCTTTGTATTGAAATTATTTATGCTGCAATGCGGAAGAAAATAGGTTAGTAATAAATAGTTAATAAAGCAATGCCAATTTTTATCAGGAACCGCGTTCTCAGGAGTATTTGTTGATGACTGATTTGGCACAACAGCTTGCTCGCACCATCTTTACTGGATTTGAACGCCATTTTTCCTTCTTTCAGGAGATTACCCGAGCCTCGCGCCAGAGTTTTGAACAGGCCGATTGGGAAGCGATCCGGCAGGCATCGGTCGAGCGGATCAGTTTTTATGATCGACGTGTGCAGGAAGCCATCAGTAAGGTGCGCTCAACCTTCGATGTCTCGGCAGTTGATGATGCGCTATGGCAGCGGGTTAAGACTGAGTATCAGCTCTTGCTGAAGAATTACCGACGTCCTGAATTGGCGGAAACGTTTTATAATTCAGTCTATTGCAAGATGTTTGAACGCCAGTATTTTGATAATGACAAGATCTTTATTGAGTCGGGTGTTGATCGAAAAGAGATGACCCAGCGTGATCGTGTGTTCCTCTCTTTTCATCTGAAAGACGGGGGACTGGATACCTGTCTACGAGAGATATTTTCAGCCTTCTACTTTCGCATTCCATACCAGGATATTGATCGGGATGTTGCCCATGTCGCAGCAGCCTTTCGGCAGCGTTGTCAGTTTGGCCAGATGCCGGATGACGTCCTGCGTATTGATGTGCTCGAGGCACCTTTTTACCGCAACAAGGCGGCCTATCTGATCGGTCGCGTGACCAGCGGTGAGGGGGTGCTACCCTTTGTTTTGCCGCTGTTGAACCACAAAGGCACGATTTTTGTTGATACGTTACTGACCACTCACGAAGAGGTCGAGGCGTTATTCAGTTTTGCCCGCGCCTATTTTATGGCGAACAACTCGATTCCGGCTGCAACGATCAATTTTCTTGAGAGCATCATGCCCAAGAAACCGATCTCTGAGCTTTACATGAGTATTGGTTTTCATAAACAGGCTAAGAACGAGTTCTACCGGGATCTGCTCGATCATCTGGAGAACAGTAATGATAGTTTTGTAGTAGCGCCAGGTACCCCTGGATTGGTTATGATGGTCTTTACGCTGCCCTCTTATCCGTTTGTTTTTAAAGTGATTCGGGATCATTTTTCGCCGGTAAAAAATATCACCCCTGCCCAGGTTAAGCAGCGCTACATGCAGGTAAAACTGCATGATCGTGTTGGGCGCATGGCGGATACGCTGGAATTCTCTAATACCGTATTACCCAAGGCGCGTTTTTCACCAGAGCTATTAGAGCAGCTACAGGAAGCGATTCCATCCAAGATGGAAATAGATGGTGAGAATGTGGTGATCAATCATCTTTACATCGAACATCGAATGACACCATTGGATATCTGTCTGGCGAATGGTTCGCAAGAGACGGTTAAGATAATGTTGGACGACTGGGGACTGGCGATTAAGCAGTTGATGGCCGCCGATATCTTCCCGGGTGATCTACTCTTTAAAAATTTTGGTGTGACGCACCAGGGTAAGGTGGTCTTCTATGATTACGATGAAATCTGCAAAATGACCGAGTGTAACTTCCGCACCATACCGCCACCCCGTACGCCTGAAGATGAGATGAGCAGCGAGCCCTGGTATTCAGTTGCGGATGGTGATGTGTTTCCGGAGGAGTTTCTTATCTTTTTAAGTGCCAGTCCGTTGATTCGCAAGACATTGCTGCAGCTTCATCCGGATCTGTTTGATGCGCAATATTGGCGGGATCGGCAGCAGGATATCGGCCGCGGTATTCATGCGGACGTGTTTCCCTACTCAAAGGATATACGTTTTATCAGTCAGCACCCTGCGGCCTTTAATTCGACTTCGACTGCTTCGGTGGGTTAGCGCCGATTTAAAGCAGAGAGAACGGGGGTCAGTCAAGTGACCCCCGTTTTCTGTCTAGGCGAGGGCTTTCTGCATGGCAGAGAGGGCAACGCCCTGATTGATCTTGGCTCCCATATCCGAGAGTACGGCTTCCAACGCACTGACGCAGAGCAAGATATTCTCATTACGGCAGGCGTGTCCCATCAGGCCAATTCGCCATACCTTGCCGGCGAGCGCACCGAGGCCTGCACCGATCTCCAGGTTGTACTCGTTCAAGAGACGCCCGCGTACCGCCGCATCATCGACACCTTCTGGAATAGAGACGGCATTCAACTGAGGAAGACGATCCTGTTCCTTAACGATAAAGGTAAGGCCCATCGCCTCCAACCCGGCTCTTAGCGCCAGGTGATTCTTCTGGTGGCGAGCCCAGGCATTCTCTAGGCCTTCTTCCTGCAGCATAACGAGTGCCTCATGCAGTCCATAGAGGGCGTTGATAGGCGCGGTATGGTGGTAGGCGCGTTTTGCGCCACTGCCCCAATAGCCCATTACCAGATTCAGATCCATAAACCAGCTCTGTACCTTTTGTTTGCGGTTACGAATCTTCTCCAGAGCCTGTTCGCTAAAACTGACGGGAGAGAGGCCTGGGGTGCAGGATAAACATTTCTGTGTGCCAGAGTAGATGGCATCGATGGCCCAATCATCGACTTTAATTGGCGTGCCGCCCAGTGAAGTGACCGCATCTACAATAGTGAGGCAGTCATACTGGTGCGCCAATTTTACCAGGGCCTCTGCATCCGATTGGGCACCCGTAGAGGTCTCTGCGTGTACGAAGGCGACAATGCAGGCATCCGGGTTATTCTTCAGTGCCTCTTCCAGCTTGGCTGGATCAACCGCTTCACCCCAGGTGTCTTCCACCATGACAGCCGTGCCGCCGCAGCGCTCCACATTCTCTTTCATGCGGCCACCAAAGACACCGTTTTGGCAGACGATGACCTTGTCGCCGGGCTCTACCAGATTGGCAAAGCAGGTCTCCATGCCGGCAGAGCCGGGGGCTGAGACGGGCATGGTCAGTTCATTCTTGGTTTGGAACGCGTATTGAAGCAGTGCCTTCACCTCTTCCATCATCTGGATGAAGGCGGGATCCAGATGACCAATGGTCGGTCTGGACATGGCTTCAAGTATACGGGGATGTACATCAGAAGGGCCTGGGCCCATCAGGGTACGTACCGGCGGGTTGAAGGGGCTATATTGCATGTTGATAGTCCTGCTGATTATGAAATCTTGTCACGATTATTCACTGAATATCGATCGTTAAAGTGAGTGCCAAACTGCTTGAAACTCCCATTCTAACCGAAACCGCTGTTTGGGTGTGCGTGAATGCAGATTAATGGCAATGGAGTTTCTAGGGATTAGCTGACCTGCCGGGTCTGCTCGATCCACCAGTCGAACAGCAGGTCAGTTATCTTACGCATGGCTGTGAGTTTTTGCTCCACGTCCAGCAATATCTCATGGTGATCTTGTGTGCCAATGGCAGGTTTGTCGACACAGGCTTCATAGCGGGCTACCCACTCTTGAATAATCTCGGGGGTCACTTCAGGGTGGAACTGAACCGCCAGGCAACTCCGATAAATAAATCCTTGGTTGCCAGTGATCTCGTCACTGAAGAGGGGCAGTGCGCCGGATGGCAGGGTGAAGCTCTCTTCATGCCATTCGAAGGCGTGAAAGTGAGCCGGTAATGCCGTGCCATTAAACAGCGGGTGATGTTGTTCGGTGGTAGAGACCGGATGCCAGCCGATTTGCATCGCAGGTGATGGGTATACCTTGCCGCCGAAGGCCTTGCTAATCAGCTGTCCACCAAAGCAGATGCCAAAAACCGGTATTTCTTTCTCAGCACAATTTCGTATCAGTGCCATCTCCTGCTCTATCCAGGGTTGATCACTGTTCACGCTGATGGGGGCGCCCAGCAGGACTAATCCGGACACGGCGTCCGGCTGGGGGAGCGTGTCTCCCGACTCGATGCTGATACGCACATAGTGAATATTTCGCTGATCGAGGTATTCACACAAATACCCCGGCTGGCTACAGGCAACGTGACTAATGATATAGAGCGGTTTCATGGTTTGCGGAGCTGTATTGATTGAGCTACACCTTTTCATTGAATGTGTGAAGGGACTATCTTAGTCGTGTGATGATAACAACCCAAAGCCAGTGAGGGTATGGCAAACCAACGTTTTAGGTCTTTGCTGACAAAATGATTGTTTTCATTTGGTTACATGTAAAAGCGTAGCGCTATATTTTTGCGTGAAATAACCTGTTATATGTGTGGAAAAACATGCATCTGCTCAATTCAGTATCAATCAGTTAATGATAACTTACTGATTCTTTTTGGTTACTACCTTAATTCCATCAAATCAGTCCAATTTCATACTGAACATAAAATCAGCCAGCCGATAGAATTTTCCAAACCCGCCTTAAAAGGATTTTCATTTCGTTCGTCTCAGGATAAACAGACTCCAAAGTCTGTTTATGGCTTGTGTGGTATGTCCATTTTAATTTGCTGATTGGTTGTAAAGTAGTTATGAATATCAATAAAAAAAGCCGTGTTATCAAGGCATCAATAACAGTATCGCTCATAGTCTCTGGAATGCCTTCACTTGCAGCTGACACAGAGGGCGATAAGGGTAGTGATCCAGTAGATACTATTAGTGTAACGGCTTCAAGAATTGCTCGCGGTACCAAGGAGGTTCCTGCAGCGATTAGTGTGATCGACTCCAAGCGGATTGATGCCGAACAGATGAATAATATCAAGGATGCAATTCGCGGTACGCCAGGTGTCCTGATCGAATCAAAAAATGGTGGTTATGACTCACGCTTAATCATTCGCGGGGCCGGGCAAAAGGCCAACTATGGAGTCCGCGAAATTATGGTGATTCGTGATGGTGTGCCCATGACGGACCCTGATAGTTTCTCACGCTTTGATTTTATTGATACCCAGGATATTGAGCGTATAGAAATTACCAAAGGACCTGGTTCTCTCTATGGCAGTGGCTCATCTGGGGGAACAATTCAGATTATTTCTAAATCGGTATTCGATGTAGACGGTAACCGGGTAAAAGTTGGTATCGGTGAGGATGGAAAGGAGAACCTGCATTTTCGGTACAGTCAGGAGTTGAATGACAGTAATAGTATCTTGCTGACAGGCTCTCATCGAGCTGCTGATAACAGCTGGCGGGAGTGGAATAAGTTTGATACGCAACAGCTAAGCCTAAAGCATGGCTTGATGTTGGACAGCGGAGCGACGTTGGAGACGGAGTTAAGCTATTCCCAGGCGGATATGCAGTTGCCCGGTTCACTGACTGAGAGTGAGTTTGAAACCTACCGCAGTACGGGTGAACAGCGCAACACAAGCAGTCAATGGCAGCATAGCGGTCGTTATTCCACTATCTGGTTTTTTAATACACGCTATGAACAGGAGTACGGGGATCTGACGTTCAAGCCTCGCTTCTATTTCAACAGTTGGGATCACTATCATCCGGTAACGGGTGCGATTAACGACAACCCCGGGACAAATGTATTCGGCACCGATCTCGAGTTTGCTTACAAGCACAATCTTTTAGGTGCAAGTACCCTGGTGGGTGGCGTTACTGCGCGTCTGGATAAAACCGATGAGGCAAAGAAGTATCAGTATGCGGACATTAGTACGGTTGTCTATGATCCTCCTGGTCCAACACCACCTGTAAATCAAATTGTTAGTACATTATCGGACCGATCAGGTAGTCTGCTTTCACAAGAAAATGCTGCCAATACCCTGTTTGGTCTGTTTTTGCAGGAGACGGTACGTCCCACTGATAAGTTGACTATTGATGCCGGCTTCCGCTTTGATCGGATGAACTTTGATATTGAAGAGATTGCTTACGGTGAGTACGACTGGGGGACAAAAAGTTACACGACCTTTGGTGCGCCTGTAACCACTAAAACCGATACCACGTTCGATCTCTTTTCGCCTAAGTTGGGTGCCACTTATGCGCTGAATAATACGTACAGTGTTTATGGCATGGTGGCCCAATCTGGACAGGTGCCCTCGGAGGCTGAGATACAGAGCAATGCAAGCTTGGAGGCGGCCCTCGCTACCAATGTGGAAATCGGCCTAAAGGCCCGTGCAAGGGAGTGGAGCGTTGACCTCTCACTTTATAGAACCACGGTCACTGATGAAATTGTCTCCGTACTCCAGTCGGGCAATCAGAGCGAATTCCAGAATGCGGGTGAGACCCTTAAGAAAGGTTTTGAACTCAGTAGCCGCGTCGCGTTGGGTAGGTACTTCTGGCTGGGTGCCAACTATGCCTACAGCGATTATAAATATGTAGATTACCAAGAACTTGTAAGAACTGGCGCAACACTTAATTCGGTGGATCGTTCAGGTAATCAGACCCCCTTTGTGCCCAACCATCAGTATAGTCTGAGTCTCGATTATGACCATCCGTCTGGTTTTAAAGCACGTATCCAGGCCGACACCTGGGGCAGTTACTATATGGATAGCGCCAATACAGAAAAATATGACGGATACGACTTTCTCACCAGTCTGATGTTGGGCTATGAGTCGGGACCTCATCAAGTGTCACTGAATGTGGATAATCTGTTTGATAAGCGTTATGCCACAGAGGTGAAGAAAGATACCAGTGGTGTCAAAACATATAGCGCGGGATCTCCCCGTTCAGCAATGCTTAATTATACCTACAGCTTTTAACGGAGCGAAGCATGACCTCGTTCAATTATCGCTTGGCTGTTGTGCTGTTTGCAGCATTGGCTGTCAATGGAGTGACTGCCCGTGTGGTCGTCGCGCAAACGAACAGTGCTGAGAAGGCCGCTAAGAAAGACCCAACTGCCCAAACTATGCAGCATCGCCGTGGACCAAAAAAATTGGCATTGTCTAATGCAGATGGGGCCGTGATTACACTTTGGAAACCCGATCTGAGTAAGCGCCTTCTTAAGCCGGCAATGGATGTAATTACCGTACCTCCAACGGGCGTTGATAATTACCATGCCATTATTATTGAGCAGGACTGGGGTGATGCCGTTGATGCAATAATCCGTTATGAATATCTGCGGGGAAAACCCAGCGGTGAAAGTCCGACAAAATTAACATCTGCGATAAAAACTGATTTGGAAATTGTTCCTGATCCGCTTCCCCGCGAGCATCACCGGTATTACTCGGGTGAGAAGGCGACCTTTCTAATTAGGTACCGTAATCAGCTACTGAAAAATCAACCGGTGGTCATGCAAACCGGTAATGGCAGCACGCTAAAGGTTGTTACTGATAATGACGGGCGTGTGGTGATGACGTTGCCAGATGATTTTAAGAATGTGGTAACGGGTGAACGTGATCAACGCAGTGCGGATCTCAGTATAACGACTGAATACCTTGAGTCAGGTAGGCATTACACTAGTACGCTCTCGGCAGAATACCGTGTTTCCCCGGTGCATTGGCAGTACAAATCATGGGGTCTGGCTGCTGCCGGTGTTGGTTTTCTGTTTGGTGGTTTTCTGACAAGCAGGGCTAATCGTAGTAAGAAGGAGCGCAGTTAATGAATCCTGTTAAAAACTTATCGGTCATACGTAAGATCGTTCAGTTAAGCGCGTTTATCTTATTGGTATATGGTAGTTCGCTAGGCACTTTTTATCTGGCAGATAAGATCAGTGGCGCACTTCCTGCTCTAAGTTGTGCCTATGATATGAACGGATCGGATCTCTGTGCGCTGATACCGTTTCAGCACCAGATGGATCATCGGTTGGGCCCGGTGATTAACGAAGGTGGAGATGTTCTTAAAGGCTTGATGCCGACGCTGATTACACTGGGTACCTTTCTGCTGTTCTTTGTTGTTTTGAATAAAGCATTCTGTGGTTGGATTTGTCCGCTCGGAACATTTCAGGAGTTACTGCATATTTTAGGGCAGAAGCTTGGACTGCAACGCACAGAATCGGTCAACCCAAGCGTTGTGGAGAAGACCCGTCCTGTGAAGTGGGCGATTCTGGTTTTGCTGGTGTTTGGCTTTCCACTTATGACGGGTCTGGGTTATCTCAATCATGACCTGGGCGATCCTTTCTGCAAAATTTGCCCTAGTCGAATTCTTACAACACTGGCCAATGGTGAGGCGGATCAGCTTGTAGTGGATACGGCGAATAGAACAACCATTGTGCTTTCCATCGCAGCAGATTTTTTGTTTGGCTTAATGATTGCTCTGGCATTGACTGTCAGGCAGCCGTTTTGTCGTATTTGTCCCATGCTGGCATTGCATGCTGTATTTCGGAAGATTGGCTTGCTGAGACTGGTTAAAGAGGCCTCACCGCGTTGCGGCAAGTGTGGTATCTGTGCCAAGGCATGTCCAATGGATATCAAAGAGATTCATACGGAAATGATCAAGAAGAATGTGACCTTTGAAGATTGCACACTGTGTGGGCGATGTGTTGAGTTCTGCCCTGACAAGGACGTACTTAAATTGAATTATGCTTCGTTCCCAGTGTTTAAGGCCGATCCTCAGTATTTTAAAGTGCGCAAAAAGGCGCAGACGCTTTGGGAAAAGAAAACATTAAGAGCCTTTTTTGCAAAAAAAGATAAACCTGTTACGGAAAAAGTATGACGCCGTTAGAGCCCGTTGTCCTGAGTTTTGGGGCAGTACTGTTACTTGGTCTTGGATTTGGAGCAGGACCCTGCAATATTGCCTGCCTTCCGTATCTGGGTCCGGTCTTTGTTGCGACGGGTGATGGCGTGAGAAATGCCTGGCGAATTTTACTGCCATTTTCTACAGGAAGAATCGTGGGCTATTCGTTGTTGGGTGGGCTTTCAGGTTTGCTTGGATTGATTGTTCAGGATTGGATAGCCGCACCCTGGGTGCGTTGGGTGTTAGGCGGAGCGACGATTATTGTCGCGCTGTCACTGCTTTGGCGACGGCGACGGCGTCTGCGTGGTGCGGGTTGTAGTGTAAGGCAGCAGACATCTATGACAGTGGAAATGACACCGGCTAAGAAAAGTGGGGTAGCACCCACATTGCCAGGAGGGCTGTTTTTTATGGGCATGGGTATGGCGCTGAACCCCTGTGCCCCTTTAACTACAGTGATATTGGCCGCCGCAACAGCAGGAAGTGCGTTTGCAGGGTTGATGCTGGGTGTCGGGTTTGGAGCGGGTGCTGTCCTGGTGCCCACTTTGATATTTGCCTTGGGCGTTGCTCATTTTGGTGAACAGGTGAAATTGCATCTGTCCCGATGGGGAAACTCGCTTGAAAACGCCAGCGTGGCGCTTTTGATCTTTATGGGTATTGGAACGGCAATGGGTTGGATTGCACCATGAATATGGAAGAGTTAATAACCAAGGGTGGGCCGGTGGTCTGGATATTGGTCGGATATTCAGCCATTGGTGTAGCCATTGTAATCGAACGATCGCTCCTTTTTTTACGCCAGCGAAGATTACCCACTCAGATCGTCAAGGGATTGGGTTCACTGCTTGATCACCCGAAAGTATTAACTGAATCAGGTATGGTGCAAGGCCCAGAATATCGGATTGTTGATGCGATAGTTACTGCAGATGCAGAAGGTGTTAAGGATTTAAGAAGCGTGGGTGATCGTGTCCGCAGTCATGAGCTTCAGCGGATGGAGTTTGGTCTGCGCACGTTGGGTATTCTGGGTAACACAGCTCCACTTCTTGGGCTACTTGGGACCATAACAGGCATGATTAAAGCCTTCATGGTGATTGAGCAGGCTGGCGGAAAAGTTGATGCCCAGGCGTTGGCCGGCGGAATATGGGAGGCCATGATTACCACAGGTGTAGGACTGGCTGTTGCTATCCCGTTATTAATCCTGCTGCATTTTCTTGAAGGCGCTGTAGAGCGCCGCAACCAATCTATGAATACCTGCATTGCATTATTACTTGAGCGCAGGGGTAATGGTCGGTTGAGTGAGGTCAATCAGGATCAGCCACATCATTGGGAGCAGATAACGGATGGCGTCTGAACCGAGGCGTCGCTCTAATGTGGTGTTAAACCTGACACCATTGATTGATATTGTTTTTCTGCTTTTGGTTTTCTTTATGCTCACAGCGCACTTTATTGAAGAGGAGCGCATTGACATTCAGTTGCCTAGAGCGAGTAGTAGTGATCGCCTGGAAAATGATCAATATATAACCGTTCATCTCACTCCGGAAGGAGTGCTCTATGTTGATGGGGTCATTACGGATCTGTCTGATTTAACAGAAGTCCTAAAGGGTGCGCTACATTCTCCCGAGAAAAATTTTGTACGCCTGAAGGGTGATCAACAGGCCCAGTTTGGGAAAGCCGTTCAAATTATCGATGCAGTGCGCTTGGCTGGGGCAGGTGCCTTGGATATACAAACTGAGAAGCCGTGATTGAACGTGATATTAATTGGCGACTGTTTGCGATTGCCGGTTCTCTTCTTATCCATTTTTTGTTGGTGGCTGGAATATGGCAGTCACAGGTTGTTACTGCCCCGGAAAGAGTGGCTCAAGTGAGCGCGACTTCTGTCCGGATTGATTTTGCTGAATTGCAACCCCAATCTGAGCCAGAGCCAGAGCCAGAGCCAGAACCTAAACCAGAACCTAAACCAGAACCTAAACCAGAACCTAAACCAGAACCTAAACCAGAACCTAAACCAGAACCTAAACCAGAACCTAAACCA
>NZ_VMNH01000040.1 GCF_007625115.1 Sedimenticola selenatireducens
ACAGCTTCTCTGCGAAACTCTTCGGTATAGGCTGGTTTTCTATGCTTTGTCATGTGACATCTCCGTGCTAGACCTAAATCTAACTATAGAAGGTGTCTACTATTCGTGGGTAACTCGGACAGCTAACAGTTGATTATGCGGCTTCTACGCTGCCATAAGTGAGAAATGCAGCAAGCTCGCACGATTATGTGAATACTACTGCAGTTCGTTCTACGCATTATAATTCCTATTCTGCTTGCTGCCGGGCTGGAATGATGACTTTGAAATGAGGTTTTCAGCATCCAGCCAAGCGGTTACTCCTTGATGACACATAAACTATCAGAGAACTGACGGACATGGAACTATAATCCCACCCAGATCATTTAAGACATCAGTTACCTTGTCTGCCGACCTTTTTGCTCACTATCGAAATTTTACTCCAACAACATCACCAATTGATGATGCTTTTTCCATAAATCATAAGCAAATACATATAACTCTAATCAACAAAAACTATTTCAATTGACCTCCATTTCCTACTACTCTGCTAATTAATCATTTGTTTTAACCGTGATGGGGCCACCATGACCGCTGATGTTGCACAGTACCTGATTGAAAACGAGCCTTTTTATCAAGCGCAAGAGGATGAAATTGACCTCTACCAGGCGGCCTATCAGGCGCGTATGCCGGTGATGATCAAAGGGCCGACTGGCTGTGGTAAATCACGTTTTGTGGAGCACATGGCGTGGAAACTGAAGCGTCCGCTGATTACGGTAGCTTGTAATGAGGATATGACGGCATCTGACTTGGTGGGCCGTTATCTGCTGGATGCCGATGGCACCCGTTGGCTGGATGGCCCACTGACCATTGCGGCCCGTATCGGCGCGATCTGTTATCTGGATGAGGTGGTGGAAGCGCGCCAGGATACTACGGTTGTGATCCATCCGTTGACCGATCACCGCCGTACCCTGCCACTGGATAAAAAGGGTGAGGTAATCTCCGCCCACCCTGATTTTCAACTGGTAATCTCTTACAACCCCGGCTATCAGAGTCTGATGAAAGACCTAAAGCAGTCCACCAAGCAACGCTTTGCCGCGCTGGATTTTGATTACGCACCCGAGAAGATCGAGTGCGAGATCATCTGCAAAGAGACCGGCACGGATGCAGAGACCGCCAGCAAGCTGGTGAAGATTGGACATACGGCCCGCAACCTGAAAGGGCATGGCCTGGATGAAGGGATCTCTACCCGACTGCTGGTCTATGGGGCAGAACTGATCAAACAGGGCATTAAACCCCGCGCGGCTTGTCGCATGGCGCTGGTACGCCCAATTACCGATGATGCGGATATCCGCGCCACGCTGGATCACGCTATCGACACCCTGTTCGCCTGAGACATGCCGTGAGCATCGAAGAAGCCAAACTCCAGATCTATCGGGAGCAACTGACCTGCAATTTTCAGCAGTTGGATCTACTGTTTGCCGACTGCATGGAAGAGGCTGCCGCCAGTCTAAGTGAAGCGGGTATAAAAGATTACCTGGAAGGCGCATCACTGGTCTGTATGATTGGCCGTGGCTTTGAACCGGTACTGGTTTACTTGGAGGAGATGCCGCAGGTCGCGGCCAGACTGGGTGAATCAGCTTTGGGTTTGGTTTCCCAAACCGTATGGAAACTCTCCCGCACACCGAATGGCAGTACGATTCTGCCCTTCCTGCAAACCCTACCTGAGGCCGCACGACGACTCGGCAGTGAGCTGCTACTGGTCAGCTATATCGATATGCTGATGGATATGTTGGCACGTACCAGCGGATCCATCCACGGCTTTCACACCACCATACCCAGCCCAGGCGGGAAAGAGTATCTGGAGCAGATGCCTTATCTGTTGAACCAACTTTCGCTGGAAGGCATCCGCAACTGGACCGAGTACGGCATACATAACTACTCCAGCCATCCGGATCGGCAAAGAGATTACTTCAGCCTGCAGTCTGCGGACAGCCGCGCCATTCTGCAACGGGAACGACACGGCACCCTCTTCGCCGATCATGAACGCCAACTGGAACTGTATCTGCGCGCACTTTGGGAAGACAAGGATCATCTGGTTCCTTACTCCCACGCCTTTGATGAACTACGTAAACCAATACCCTATTTTGATTCGTTGGGTATTCGTCTACCCGATGTATTTGATGATACGGAATCAGGTGTTAGCGGTATCAATCGCTACCGTGCGGTATTGGCACACATTGCGGCTCATCGTCGCTGGAGTCATTTTGTTTTTGCCGATAACTTCAGTCCGTTTCAGCGCATAGCGATCGAACTACTGGAAGATTCACGCGTTGAGTACTTGGCGATACAACGGTATCCCGGTCTGCGCAAACTTTGGCTATCATTGCACCCGGTGCCGATTGAGGGCGAGTGCGATCCCGAGAAAGAGTCTTGCATTCGCCATCGACTGGCGATGCTCTCTTACGCCATTCTCAACCCGGATCACACTTATACCAACCCCGATATTCTGAACTGTGTTGCGCAGTTTCATGCGTTGATGGAATCGGGTGAGACGACCACGCAATCCATCGTGCAGCCAGCCATCTCTTTCATTGCCCGTACTCGCATACAGAATGATCAGGCCGCCAATGTCTATTTCAAGAATACGGTGGTTGAGTATCGGGACGATAACCGACACCTGTGGAAGTTTATTGAAGAGGGTGATGAAGAGGAGCAGTACGAGGTAGAACGCAAGAAGGTTGAACAGGAGCCACTCAACGCCCTGCCACCGCGTCACTATCCTGAATGGGATTATCGCACCAAGACTTATCGCCCTGACTGGGTCAGTCTGTATGAGTCACTGCATCCACCGGGTGATGCCAAACTGATTGATGATCTGCTGACCAAACACAGTGCATTGGCAAAACGGTTAAAACAAATACTCGATCTTCTAAAACCCCAGCAGTATGTGCGCGTACGCTATCAGGAAGATGGCAGCGAACTGGATCTGGATGTGGCGATTCGCTCGCTGGTTGATTTCAAGGGCGGCGCCAATCCTGATCCACGCATTAACATGAGCCATCGTCATGATGGACGTGATATTGCGGTCATGTTGTTGTTAGATCTTTCAGAGTCACTGCACCAAGTACCTGAAGGTTGTGAACAGAGTATCCTGCAACTGAGCCAGGAGGCGGTTGCCCTGCTGGCCTGGGCCATTGACCGACTGGGCGACTCGTTCGCCATTGCCGGCTTCTCTTCCAATACTCGCCATGAAGTGCGCTATCAACACATCAAGGGTTACAGTGAAACCTGGAATGACGATGTGAAGGCACGCCTTGCCGCCATGGAAGCGGGCTATTCCACGCGCATGGGAGCCGCCATTCGCCATGCCGGTCACTACCTGGGCAAACGTACTGCCGAGAAAAAACTGCTGCTGGTGCTTACCGACGGCGAGCCATCTGATATCGATGTCGAGGATGATCGGCTGCTGATTGAGGATGCAAGAAAGGCGGTGCAGGAGTTGGATCGTGACAATATCTATACCTACTGTATCAATCTAGATCCGAAGGCTGATGAATATGTGGCGGACATCTTCGGCAAACAGTATAGCGTCATTGACCGAGTAGAGAAGCTGCCTTCCAAACTGCCCGAGCTGTTCCTTTCACTGACACGTTAGAAGCATTTATCTTCAAAAAAGAAAACCCCGACGGGATACTTTCCTGTCGGGGTTTACTCTTTTGTATTACATGACCACAGGAGGGAGTACTGCCCTGCAGTCAGCCGGTTGGCTTGATTAGTTTGCTGGCTTGGTTTCCACTGCAACGAACTTGGAAAACTCGGCAGGGTCTAACTGACCGTCCTTGTTCACATCCAGTTCATCCCACTGCTCAGACAGACCCGGAATTGCCTTGGCCTCTTCCACGCTCAGGGTACCATTGTTGTCAGCGTCAAAAACGACTTCTGATTTATTTTCAGCCGCAATCACAGCAGCAGTAGTCATAGCAGCAAGCAGGACAGCAAGAATCTCTTTTGACATAGTCACTCCGTTAATCTTCATTAGTTTAAAAGTCACACTAACTGCTTCATGCAATCAGCTAACCTGACTAGAGCAATTGCAGTGCCAACTTTTATTTTTACTTTAATTACAGAAGGTTAGTAAATTTTGAATATCTTTTAACGGGTGACAAAAGCCTGATCTGTCGTCTGCTGACAACAGCAATCACAGGCATGCTCTGCAAGTGATTGAAAGTAAAGTATTGTCGCTGTTGCTAATTGGCGACAGGGCTGAATAGCACTTACTTAATCCAAAATGTAGGGTGGGTTAGCGTTTTTTGCGTAACCCACCAAGCGTTGCGCAGCAACACGAGTCGTTTATCTAAGGTGTGCCTGACGGCACCGTTGGTGGGTTAC
>NZ_VMNH01000004.1 GCF_007625115.1 Sedimenticola selenatireducens
CGCCGGTTCGACCTGTTTGCCATTACACAGCTTACTTCGCAATCGTTAAGATAAGACTACCTCTTTTGTTTAGTTTGCTATTACCGGATTCAGTTCCGGGTCATAATCCACACCCTTAGCTAGGTAGGGTGGGCACGTTTTTTGTGCCCACGTGCATGCTCCATAATTACCGCGTGGGCACACACGGCGTGCCCACCCTACGGATCTAAAACCGGGTAATAACCTGCACAGCGTTTAAGCCACCAAAGGCAAATGAGTTGGATATAGCGGTGTTAACCTTATGCTCACGTGCGTTATTGGGAACATAGTCAAGATCACACCCCTCCCCTGGGCCTGTGAAATTTATAGTGGGCGGTACAACACTATCCTGTATAGCTAATACCGTGGCGATAAACTCCAATCCACCGGAGGCACCCAATGCGTGCCCATGCATTGACTTGGTGGAGGAGATTATCAACTTGTCGGCGTGCGATTTAAAGACAAGATGCAGTGCTTCTGTTTCAGTTCGGTCGTTGGCCTGTGTACCGGTACCGTGGGCATTCACATAATCCACATCCTGATAATCAATCTCTGCATCCAGTAGTGCGGCAGTAATCGCGCGCGCGGCACCCTGGGCTGAGGGATCTGTTATGTGGCCGGCATCAGAGGACATACCCGAGCCCGCTAATCTTGCATAGATACGCGCTGAACGTTTTTTCGCATGCGCTTCTGATTCCAGTACCACCATGCCCGCGCCCTCGCCTAACACGAGTCCGCTTCTATCCTGAGAGAAAGGTCTGCAGTTATCAGAAGAGATCACGCGGAGTGCTTCCCAAGACTTAATAAGACCAAATGTAAAAGGTGCATCCGTGCCGCCTGCAACGGCCACATCGACAATACCGGAACGTATCATCAGTGCGGCCTGGGCTATCGCATGATTGGCAGATGAACAGGCACTTGAAACAGTGAATACAGGTCCCTGAATACCCAACTGCATACTTACCTGACTGGCAGCAGCACTTGGCATTCCTCTTGGGATGGTGAAGGGATGGGCACGGTTTTTTTGTTGTTTATAGAGATGATCATAGGTCATCTCATCGGTCTCTTTTCCGCCGCAACCTGTACCAATGACGGCAGCCGCCTGTGTCAGCGCTTCTGCATCCAGGCCGGCATCCACGACAGATTCCCTGGCAGCGATCAAAGCGAACTGACTGTAGCGATCGAGTAACGGAAGATCTTTCTGCGCAAAGAAGGTGGCCGGTTCAAATCCTTTGACCTGTGCTCCCAGCGCCATTTTCAGTGCGCCTGGGGCAAATCCTTGCAAAATATCGATACCACTCTGCCCTGTTTTTATTGCCTGCCAAAAAGCTTCGCTATTCAATCCCAGGGCAGATATTGACCCAAGTCCGGTAATAACAACGCGATTACTCATACCGCTGTCTTATTATCCAACAATATCCTGACGCCATTTACGATATCTTGCACGGTCCGAAGGTTTTCCAGCTCATCATTTGGCACTTCAATATCGCAGATCTCTTCCACTTCATAGACAATGGTTATGGCGTCCAGTGATGTCACGCCCAGATCCTGCAGTGAGGTCTCCAGTGTGATGGAGTCTGCATCAATCATTTTCTGGTTGGCAATCGCGGTTTTTACTATAGTTTCAATGTCTGAACTCATGATATATGCTTCCGTTTATATTTCGAATTAGACTGGATTGCCTATCAGTGACATCCAAATCCACTGTAACATCACTCAAATATGAATAGCAATCCTATTTCCATATTCACGCTTATCGAAAAGAAGTTCTGCGAACTCGCCCATATTCTGCGTAGTCGCCCTGATAGTGAACATGAACAAGCGGCTGTCAGAATCATTATACAAGTCGTGCTTTTTGTCTATGTGTTGGCCTCCGGTCCATCTGCTAACGCAGTTGATGGGGACTGGTACTTTATCCTGACATTTATTTCGCTGTTTATCATCCTCTCATCTACCCTGTTCATTGCCATTCTAATATGGCCAGACAAATCACCTTTACGTCGTGTGATAGGTATTTTTGCGGATGTTTCAGCATTCAGCTTTGGTCTCGCCCTGACAGGTGAGCTTGGCGCACCCTGGTATGCGGTCTATCTTTGGATCACCTTTGGAAATGGTTTTCGCTATGGTGAAAAATACCTCTTATTATCCGGCATACTCTCTGTTATCGGTTTTAGTACCGTTATCCTTGTCACTCCTTACTGGCAACAAAATTTACCGCTTGGTATTGGCCTGCTTATATCACTTATCATTTTGCCGGGTTATGCCGCCAAGCTGACAAAAAGAATCCATTTTGAACGCCGACGCGCAGAAGCCGCCAATCATGCCAAGAGTGAATTTCTTGCTCGCATGAGCCATGAAATACGTACACCACTCAATGGCATTATTGGTACAGGCGAGCTACTAAAAAACAGTCAGCTCAATCCAGTCGATCGCGAGTATGTTGATACTATCTATACATCTGGTCATACCCTGTTACGCCTGATCGAAGACATACTTGATATTTCAAAAATCGAAGCAGGAAAACTGGAAATTGAGCATACCCCGTTTGATTTTTATGCATTGATTAACAGCACCATAAAGATGCTATCAACTCAGGTGAATTCCAGAAAAGTTAAGCTCTATAGTTTTATTGATCCTGACATCCCCTTCAGACTGATAGGTGACCCACTGCATCTGCGCCAGGTATTGATTAATCTGGTCGGTAACGCCATTAAATTTACTGAGACGGGTCACATAGAACTGCGCTGCACGAAACACGAGAGCAGAAGTGATGGCGTATCAATTCGTGTCGAAGTTACAGATACGGGCATTGGTATTCCTGAAGAAATTCAGGCCAAAATATTTGAAAAGTTTACCCAGGCAGATGGAAGTACAACCAGGCGTTTTGGTGGAACGGGCTTAGGTACAACCATAGCAAAGCAGCTGGTTGAATTAATGGGCGGTAAGATTGGTATAGAGAGCATGCTCGGTCATGGCAGTACCTTCTGGTTTGAGCTAACACTTGAGCCACAGGATAAGATCGTATCTGATACTGAGATGCAACTGATGCAGCAATGTCGCGTGTTGAGGCTTGCTCAAACGCATGAGACTGAACAGAGCATCGCCTCTCATGCACTCTATGGATGGGGCGTACAACTGGACGATGTAACGGATCCGAGTGAGGCCTTAGCACGGCTAAAGTTGGCCTCGCGGAAAGCCAATCCATTTCATTTACTATTGATTGATTGCCTGCCCTACTGTTCACAGGTGGCAACCCTTATTGAGGAGCTACTGAAGGACAACACATATCATGAAACGGTCATTCTATTAATTTCACCCGACACAGATGACAACACAGCAGCCTTGCCCACGGCAATTCGTCAGCACATTCATACGTTAAGTAATCCTGCAGACAAGATCCATCTTTTCAATATACTGCACGCTTCTCATGTTGTGGATCACACTGCTCATAACAGTAGCGATGAAAACGACCTTGTGGTAGATACCAATGAACAGCATCAAACACTTGAAATACTCATGGCTGAGGATAATGCCATTAATCGCCTGGTACTTGGGCGAATGCTGGATCAAGCGGGACACAAATATCAGCAAGTAGAGGATGGACAAGAATTACTGGATGCACTGGAGACCCGACACTACGATCTCGTTATTGCCGACATGCAGATGCCGCAATTAGGTGGCCTTGAGGCCTTTAAGATCTTTCAGTTTGCGCACCCTGACAACAAGATCCCCTTCATCATACTCACGGCAAACGCTACGGTAGAGAGCAGAAGAGCTTGCGAAGAGGCGGGAATTAAATGGTTTCTAACCAAACCCGTATCGGCAAAGAGGCTTTATCAAGTCATCCATTCATCAGTTAACAACCGTACTGAAGAAAAGCGTATTGAAGAGCTGCATCCCTCTGATCGTGCCGATCCTGATCAAACAATCCTCAATCAAGCAACCATTGATGAGCTGATCTCTCTTGCTCCTAATCAAGCGTTCCTGATCAAATTATTAAATAAAATGAAACAGGATGGTGCACATTTAATCGAAGAGATGTCGGCAGCCGTAATCGCCAACAATCCCGACAATTTCAATGCGCACGCCCATGCATTGAAAGGCTCAGCCGCCAATCTCGGCATGATTCAACTCCACGCACAAGCCCTTGCAGCAGAGCGCCTGTCAAACACCCAACTTGCGGACCTTGGAATGTCGCAGGTCGACAGTATCAAATCCGCCTTTAATCAGGGCATAGAAGCATTATCAATACTCTTTAAAAACCCCCGGATAATGGTTTAAGCCTAATCGGTTTAAAACAAACAGATGACAATCTCACGCGCTCTGTACCTGATGCCGAACATCCATTGATTCCCTGGAAGATGACCAGCGTTTATTCTGCGCATTCACCAGATACTCCATCAATCGTAGATTTTTGTCAGACAGCTTCATCGCCGTATCTACCCAGATATTGACCACATCCATCAACTCTTTGTAAGAGAGTGGATTAAACTGTTCCATCACCTTTTCAAGCCCTTCAAAACCGGTACTCCTGACATGCTGGTGACGTATGAACTCACGCACAGCAGCGACACCTTTTCCATCATCAACCACCTGATCAATAACACCGAGATCAAACAATTCATCTGCCGTATAGACTTTACCGCTGGAAATGATGCGCTTCGCCATGGCTGGCGCAATTCTCCGCGCCAGAAAACTGAAAGCGCCCATACCGGGAAACATGCCAAAGACCGTCTCTGGAAAGCCAAACTTTGCACTGCGCTCCGCAATCAACACATTGGCTGCAAGGGCTGCTTCAAATCCACCGCCTAAAGTCTCTCCCTGAACCAAAGCAATAGTGGTGAAAGGCAGGTCATAACCGGTTATGGATGCGTAAAGGATATCAATGCAATCCTTGGCATAATCGGCCAGTCTCACCCTATCTTTTACTCGTATGAGTTTTATAAAAAGATCCAGATCCCCCCCCAGACAAAACACACCCGGCTGAGTAGAACAGAGTATCTGATAACGCAGCCGTTCAGGGTCCTCAGATTCATGGCCTTTCTTTGCAATGGATGAAATTAATGATTGAACTTGTTGCAGATCATTGATGAGTCCATTGCTGATGCAAGGCCTATCGGGGTATCGCAGTTTTGCCCATACGGCGTGGTATTCTGAGTCAAACTCCAGATCGACATGTGCTAATCCAGTGTTTTTTGCCAATTTCATTTGCTGCTTCATTTCTCCCACTCCTAATCGATGAAAAGAAAAACAGGGGAAATCCCAAACACACAACGTCAGCCTTCTCCGGCATTGTTACCCATCACTACTTATTAAAATTTGGCTGGCCTTGTAAAGGAATCCCATAACAAACAGGCAATTCCTATGCCTATCTACTGATTCAGTAACCTAAAGCCTCCACTTAGGTTGCCATGTATTATTTGAATTTTGTATCTGTGACTACTTATACCTTAATCACAAAACAGGCTTTTCACGCATCCTTTTATGATATCTGGGCTGCAGTTCACCAATGGCATAGTTACATATCAACCTGACAATCCCTATTGTCTAAGATCATCAACATTGCAAAAAAACATTATCCTTTAGTCATATCAATAAGCTGTCAAACAAACTTAACTTAGAGTCTACAAAGCAACGCTACAACTTGCACTAAAAGCAACACCAAGTTCCTCATACTCTAATCAGGAAGCGTCTAATAGAGGCATGATATTCCCATAAAATTATTATAGTTTAAGGAGAGGCCTGTACGGCACGCCGTTTTTTGCGAAGAGTGGCAACAGTTTGCCGGCCAACTCCGGCCACAGTTGCCACAAATAAAGGTCACACAGTCAACATTTTCTTGATTGCCGTAAGATTTGTATCAACCGATGGCTATTTATTTTTCGGACGGACACGTGATGTAGGCACGGCCGTATAAGGATCTTCTGGCCAGTAATGCTTGGGATATCGCCCTTTCAACTCTTTCCTGACTTCGGCATAGGTACGCTGCCAGAATCCAGCAAGATCTTGTGTGACCTGAATCGGGCGTTGCGCCGGGGAGAGCAGGTGCAGTATCACCGGAACAGTGCCATTACAGAGAGTGGGTGTCTGTTGTAGACCAAATAACGCCTGCAGTTTTACCGCTAAAATGGGTGGCTGACCGGCATGGTACTCAATCCTTTTACGGGTCCCACAGGGCAAGTCGAGATGAGTGGGGGCGAGTTTATCCAGATTTTTCTGCTGCTCCCAACTCAGCATACTTTTCAGTATTCCACCGAGATCAAGTTTTTTCAGATAATCCACTCTTGTTACGCCCTTAAGCCAGGGCGCCAACCACGCTTCAAGTTGGTCCAGAAGGGTCACATCAGATAGATCAGGCCATTTGTCATTCGGAAGCCATTCACGCACTGAGGCCACCCGCTCGCGCCACTGCAACGTTTCGTCACTCCAGGGCAAACTCACAATACCCATTTGTCTTATCCCACTGAGCATTGCCTCGCAGGTGAGTGTAAATTCCGGATCCGGTAACAAACGGGCTGACAGGACGACCGCCCCAAGCCGCTCTTCCTCTCGTGCCAGAACCGCCCTGTTTGCAGGGTCCCAGGTTACACGAGAGCAGGTTTGTATATGCGTCTCTTGTGTCTCTCTGATCTGATCAACTGCAATCGGGGCAGCCAGATAAGCACGACCGTCGCGTTTTCCAGCATCCATGGCCGCTATAACCAGATACTCATGCCGTGAAAGCGGATCACCTTCAGGTAATTGTACGGCACGACCGGTAACCAGCAGATACCGACTATCAGCAGTCGAGGCACGTTTGGCAATCCGATCAGGAAACGCCAGTGCAAGTAATCCTCCAACTCCCAATGCAGACTTCACATCATTAGCCTGTTTGTGTTGTAGACGTCGTCCCCATTGCCTGATCGCACGATCCACTTGTTTACAAGCCTGCAAATCAAGCAACTTGGCATGTGCAGCTTGCCGCCCACTTTTACGCCAGCTCATCAGAAGCTGAATGCGCTCCACAATATCAATACTACGAATTTCTCCTGGCACACGCCTAAGAATGTCCCGCTCACTCAGCAATCCAGCCAGATCCAGTGCCAACGCTCTTTCGCCAGAAGCGCTCGAAAGCATGTGGGCGAGCCGTGGATGCAGGGCAAGCCCAACCATATGCTGACCCGCTTTTGTGATGCGATTTTGTACATCCAACGCATCCAATCGCTGAAGCAGCGCTTGTGCCTGGGCGAAGGCACCTGCAGGAGGCATATCGAGCCACTGCAGCTCAGATGGAGTGCTCACACCCCAGAGCGCCAGCTCCAACACCATCGGCGCCAAATCCGCCTCTATGAGTTCAGGAGGATGAAAGGCCGGTAGTCTACCCTCTTCGACCAAACTCCAGAGACGGTAGCAAACACCAGGCCCCTGTCTTCCGGCACGCCCCGCACGCTGGGTAGCAGAGGCCTTGGAGACGCGTATAGTCTCAAGACGTGTCAACCCACTATTCGGATCAAACCGGGGGCGTCGTGACCAGCCACTATCCACCACCGTCGTGACGCCCTCAATCGTCAAACTGGTCTCAGCAATTGAGGTGGAGAGTATGATGCGTCGTCTGTCGGGTTGTGGCGTCAACACCGCATCCTGCTCTGCTCGACTTAACTCCCCATACAGCGGCAGCACCTTCACATCATTCGGTAACTGCTGTTTTAAAGCAGCTTCAGCACGACGAATCTCTCCTGTGCCAGGGAGAAATACAAGAATATCTCCGGCTGTTTCACGAACCGCTCTGAGCACACCACTTACCAGTAAATCATCTGTATTCAGCTGTGACGCCCTTTCCAGATAGCGACACTCCACCGGAAAGCTCTGCCCTTCGGCGGTGATGACAGGCGCACCGCCTAACAGGGTTGATACCGCATCCGTATCGAGCGTGGCAGACATCACCAGCAGGCGCAGATCTTCCCGCAGGTTTTGTATGACATCCAGGGTAAACGCAAGTGACAGATCGGCTTGCAGACTCCGCTCATGGAACTCGTCGAATATTATCAGGCCAATGGAAGCCAATTCAGGGTCATCCTGAAGTCGGCGCGTCAAAATACCCTCTGTCACCACCTCAATACGGGTTTTAGACGAGACCTGACGATCAAATCTTACTTGATACCCTACGCGTTCACCGACCTTCTCATTGAGGAGCTGAGCCATACGCTGGGCAGCGGCACGGGCCGCCAACCGCCTGGGTTCGAGCATCAGAATCTGTTTGCCTTCAAGCCAGGACTGTTTAATCAGCGCCAAAGGCACTAGCGTGGTCTTGCCGGACCCAGGAGGTGCGGCGAGTACCACCTTGTGACGAGTCTCAAGTGCCTCAGCGAGCCCGGGTAAAAGAGGGGTAATTGGCAATTCGAGCATCAGCGGGACAATGACAAAAGAGTCATGGTGACATGATTATTTGAGATCAGCGGCAACTCTTTTATCATAGCGTTATTTAAGTGATTCACAACATTACACACCATGAGTAAGAGTAAGTCGCCGGTTACACCTGCCATCCGCATGTTAAGAACGCATAAAGTTCCGTTCACCGATCATCTATATCGTTACGAAGATGGTGGTGGTACCCGGGTTTCAGCCAGGGAGTTAGGCGTTGATGAGCATACGGTGATTAAGACACTCATCATGGAAGATGAAAATAATAATCCCCTCATTGTGTTGATGCATGGCGACTGCGAAGTGTCGACCAAATCGCTCGCACGCTGTATTGGCGTAAAATCCATCGTCCCTTGTAAACCGGTCGTAGCGGATCGTCACTCCGGTTACCAGATAGGTGGGACGTCACCGTTTGGCACACGGAAGACGATGACGGTCTACTGTGAAGCGAGTATCTTAGCACTCGACAAGATTTATATTAATGGCGGAAAAAGGGGCTACCTGATTGCGATTTCACCTGCAGATTTGAAGCGCGTGCTCAATCCCATACCGGTATCCGCAATCCAATAGGATGAGCAACGGGCGTTATTGTTTTTTTCTACTCGTCAGTACCACCAGTCCCAATGCCCCAAAAAATGCTGCAACGATCGCGTTGTTCTTACTCAATCCCAGTGCGAGAGCGGCGTAGCCCGCTACACCCCCGCCGATAGCACTAAAGGCAAGACTGCGCATGAAACGACAGACGGCGCAGGAGGGTTGATTATCTGCCATGCGTACAATCCAGATTCAAAAAAGTATAACCGCCATCATCCAACTAACCTGCGGCAACCAATTCGGAGCGTTGCTTTGTACAGGCTAGTGAGAGATCAAATGCTTCACCTTCCGGAAAATCTTGCGCCACTATCCAGATCTGACTGATCGACTCATCAAGCTTTGGCAACATTCTCAGGGTATTACGCGTCCGTTCCTGATCAAAAAAGGCGAACGGCTCATCCAGAAATACAAACTGCTTGCCTCCCGCTGTCCTTTTGATCAGAACCTGTGAGAGCGCCAATCGAAGGGCCAACATAATTTGTCGCTGGGTTCCGCTGGATATCTCTTCAAGATCCATGAAATCTCTTTTCTGGCTTGAGAAGACCCTAACCGTCAGGTCATCCTCAATCTGCAGGTGTTCATAATTGTTATCGGTAAAGATAGGCAACGTCTTTCTGACAGAATCACCCAGATCACGATTAAATCGTTGTGATAAATGGCGGGTTGCACCTGCCAGTAACTCAAGAGAGCGTTCACGCAGGCAAATGCGACGATCATGCTCTGCTACCTGAGCCATCAAGCCAAGCTTGATCTCATCCAGCTTATCGCCTTTCTCAACGCGTCCGCGTTCTTTCTGGATGGCCATTCCCAAACGAATACCTTGTTGCTGCAAGTGCTCTTTCGCCTGTTGCATCTCATCAAGAATCTGCTCAACCGCTGGTTCAAGTTCACTAATTGAGATTGATTCTGCACGAATGCGATCGGGCATTTCCCGTAATTGAGCCTGCTCATCAGATGACTCGGTTTGATCCAGAGTGCTTTCAGCTTGAGGGTGTAGCAAAGCACTCTCCATCGCCCCTGCCAGCACCTCACCCTGAGTCAGTAGATTGGAGACCTTCGACTGCTTGGTCGCCACCCTGATCCAGAATAGCAAAAAGAGTACTGCGAAAAGAGCCGTGGCATATAACAGCCAGGGAAGATAGTGTTCGCCCCACTGAGGAAAATAAGCAGTAATTTGTGCAGCCAACTTCTGACTGTAATCATTCTCCGGTAGACGCGCCAACAACCCCCAGGAGATTGCAGAAATGAGGCCCGCCATAAAGAAGACAAACCGGAAAAAACGCGCCCGTCCTTGCGCCTTTCTTGCGGCAAACTTTTTCGGCAACATCGCTCGATAGGCCGAGAAAGATTCCGCAAGCGTATCCTCCTTCTCATGCAGAAGCGCTTCATTGGCCTGCAAGGCCTGCTGATCGGATTCCAATAGCAGCATGGCCCGAGGATCAAGGTCCAGCTCATTCAGCGCTTCGCTAACCCCATCGATCTCTCGCTGCACTGCGGCAATGGCCTGCCGCTCCTGTTCAATCTCCTGCTCATGTTCGAAGGCCACATATTCCAGGGTGGAAAGTCCGGCCATGCTCTTCACGGCTTGGCTATGGGGCTGTGGAGCGATGATCTCACGCTGAGCGAGATAGTAGGACTCGATGAATTCATCGTACCCATAACCCAACAGATCATAGATCGCTTCATCAACTTCAGCCACACCTCGGGCAAACGGTTTCGTCTCCTCCCCTACCCTGGCCAACTGGACGCCATGATTACCATCCCGATCCACCATCCGGGTAATTTTGTACTGGGACTGATCATTAATGACAAAGTGCAAGGTAATACGACAGGTGGATTCTCCCCAACGAATTAATTTTTGCAAACCCTCATTACCGAGCGAAAAAGTCCGGCCAAACAGGGCAAAGCAGATCACTTCACCAATAGAGCTCTTCCCCGACTCATTCGGTCCATCAATAGCAATGATTCCAGCCCTGGGCAGATCGGAAAGTTCCAGGTGATTGTATTTGAGGAAGTTTTCCGCCCTGATATCGGTAATAATCATGCGTAACCCTCCTCTTCGAGTGCCCGAATCTTATGCAAGGTAAGCTCCATGGCCTCGCGATAGGCGGCTTCATCGAAGGGTTCGTCGCTGTTTCGCCTGCGATCAAACTCGGCATTACAGTAGGCGATAAACGCCTCAGAGGGCCCGGTATCCACTGAGGAACCGGAGTGTTTGACCTGTTCTTCTCCCGACATGTTGGCTCTCCGACTTCGGCCTGATATTGTTATTGTTGAGCGGTCCAGTATAGGGAGTAGCCGCGAAAAATGCGAGAAGGAGACCCGCTTATCCTAAGAGGCGAAACCAGGCCGTCTGATCTTCAACATCCACTTGGCGGAGACCAATTTGCACTCGTGTATCCAGTGGAACGGGCGCTTTCAGTCGAAGGCGCGTCTCCATGGCCAATTCCGGAATCAGTAAGGTGGCCTTGCTGTCTGCCATCTCTACCACCACGCCCTCACCCTGCCATCCTGGATTCTGTTTCAGATAGATGAGCTTCCAGTGCATATTAGAGAGCCGCTCAGTACGGCGAACCGCACCATTAATCGGCTCTGTGACACTAATACGTTCATTAATTTGTTGGATTGATAACGTTGCTTCACCCGCAAGATGTGCACGCAATTGTTGATGCACAACCAGATCCAGATAGCGTCTGAGTGGACTGGTGGTTCGGCTATAACAGTTGAGTCCTAATCCAGAATGGGGCCCTTCCTGGGTTCGGGATTGAGAGGGTCTCATTTTTCTGCGATAGGCATACATCGCCGCTGGGCCTTCGGGGGTTTCCGGCTTATCCGGTGCAGCCTGAGTGGCAAAGGGTACAGGTATGCTGTGTTCCAGCGCATAACCTGCAATCGCCTCACCCGCCATGACCATCGCTTCGGTCACCATGTCCCGACTCGCTATGCGTTCCAAAGGTTTTATAAACACTTCGCCGTCACGCACCCGGACGCTGACTTCCGGCAAATCTATACTCGCCGCACCATCCGCTTGTCGTCTGATCCTAAAACGATCGGTTATCTTTTTGATTGCAGCAAAGGGGGCTTCATGCATGCGCTCATTGACCTCGGCATAAGTCAGGCGTGTCACCCTTATGCGGCTCCTACAGAGCTGCACATTCGTAACCTGGCCTGATTCATCAATTTGCAGGCCCAGAGACAATGCCGGAGATATCGGCTGAAGCCCCAGTGCGAGTTGTTCGGTAATACGTGGCGGGAGCATATGCACTATCCTTTCGGGTAAATACAGATTGGCCGCTCGTGCCCGTGCCTCAAGATCAAGCGGAGAGTCAGGTGTGACCACCGATGCCACATCAGCCACATGAATCCACAGACGATCACCGTCCAGTGATAAGGCGTCATCCGGATCTTCACTCCCTTCATCGTCGATCGCGTAGGCCTGTAGGTCGGTCAAATCCGCACGGGTTTCATCAATGGGTAAAGGGATATCCAGATCTGGATCATCCCAGGTAAGCATCTGCCGCAATGGAAATGGATTATATTCGACAGGCCAATAACCTACCTGCGTCAGCATGCGGTGGGCATTAACCGGCGTCTCCTGATGACCCAGGCGCTGCAATATGCGGCTGCCGTCCGTACGCCCCAGCGCTAACTGTTCAACCTCAATCAGTCGATCCCGGTCCTCTGGTTCAATGGCCTGCTGCTCTAACCGCTTAAGGAACGTCTCCCACGCCTGTTCTGCAGCCTCCTTGGCCTGTATTGCCTGCTGATCCGCTTGTACCTGCTCCGCACTGCGTACCTGGATCAGCTCCGGCGTCCCTTCAAAATAGAGTCCTTCTGCCACCAGCATCCAGGTTGCCCAAGCGGTAGCGGGTGTGAAATCACCATAGATGAGCGAGGCAAGCTCTTCCAGATGAGTCTGTTCTCCACTCAGGAGTTCCCAAGCCTCCTCCAGATCCCCTGCTACATTGCTCAGATCATCCAGCTGTTTTAATGGGCCCGGGTGGAGGATAACAATATCTTTCGCGCGCACTCGCTTGCCCTTACCATCCCCCAAATCAATATCAATCTTGTCACTGACCTGTGTAACGAGTGCGGGTCTGATCTTGTATAGTGCTAAACTGCCGGGTGTTGCTCTATAAACTGACATGGCCTTCCTGTCTGTATCGCTGGGCCGGTGAGTATAAATCCATATAGTCAGAGTGGCGACCCGATGTAACCGGTATGGTACCCTTTCTTCTTTGGTGATGTACTTGAGAGCAATAGCAAATAGTTAATGCAATACATTTATATTAACTATTAATTATTTGTTTTTAATGATTTATTTAAGCTAGAAATAACATTAGCCTATTTTATAGTGACGCCCAATTAGGCACCTGAGGAACCAGCAACATGAATAACCAATGGAAAAGCTTTCTTGAATCGCAATCCGCTTTGATTAGCGATGAAGGCATAGTCCGTTTCGATAACGCTGATCACTACCCGGCTTGCGTCCTGTTTGATCTCTCTCAGCTGGGACTGATCCGGGTTTCAGGTGAGGATGCACAGACCTTTCTCCAGGGGCAGTTCACCAACGACACCCGCGATGTGACTGAAAACCGCAGTCAACTGAGTGCTTACTGCTCACCCAAGGGAAGGATGCTGGCCAATTTCAGGGTGTTTCAGTATCAGGGCGACTACATGCTGCAGATGCCGCACGAGACACTCAGCACGGTCGTTAAACGACTCCCCATGTTTATCCTGATGTCCAAGGCCAAGGTGACCAACGCAAGTGACGAGTTCGTCACCATCGGCATTGCCGGTGAGTGTGCTGAAACACTATTGGTAAACCACTTTAAGTCGATTCCAGCCCAACCCGGTGACACTACCCAGCAAAACGACATGGTTTTGATCCGGATGCCCGGATCACCCGCCCGCTTCATGATCATTGGCAGCCCTACGGCTGTGATCGCGCTCTGGAAGCCACTGGCGGCAGAGGCGTCACCTGCAAACAGCGATTACTGGACACTGCTCGATATTCGGGCAGGCATCCCTACTATTTATCAGGAGACGGCAGATGCCTTTGTTCCGCAAATGACCAATATGCAGATGGTCGATGGGGTCAGCTTTACCAAAGGGTGTTACACCGGACAGGAGGTAGTTGCCCGCATGAAGTACCTGGGTAAATTGAAACGCCGCATGTATCTGGCATCGGTCGACACGGATAGACAGCCCAAACCGGGTGATGAGTTATTTGCTCCCGGCAGTGATTCGGGACAGGGTGCGGGCAGAGTGGTAGATGCCAGACCCTCTCCTCACGGCGGTTTTGAATTGCTGGCCGTAGCTGAGATTAAAAGCTTTGAAGAGAATAATCTTCACCTGCAAAGCGAACAGGGGCCCAAGCTGAAGCTTGGTGAGCTACCTTACGGATTTGATGAATAACTGTTGGAAATCCAACTTAAGTATCCCCAGTATCTTCCGATACAATGGTAACAACAAAATCAGGGACTCACTCATTGTGAGTGTACTCAAAGACAGGAACTGAACCGCCGATATGATTGGTAAAGCTGAGTTTTTTGAATCACTCCAGACTGCAATCAATAACAATCAGATCACCCTTCCCACCCTACCGGAAGTGGCGCTCAGAGTACGCGATGCCGTTGAACAGGAAAACGTAACGGCCCATCAAATTGCTGACATGGTAGCAACTGATGCGGCACTCTCCGCACGATTACTGCAGGTCGCCAACAGTCCGCTTTATCGTGGGCGTGTCACTATCGACACCATTCAAATGGCCATCACACGATTGGGCTTCAAGCTGGTTCGAAGCTTAGTAGTCAGTCTGGCTATGAAGCAGATCTTCCAGGCCACCTCAGATACTCTGGATGTACGACTGCGCACTATGTGGGAGCAAAGTGTAGAGGTCGCAGCGATCAGCCGTGTCCTTGCACAAAGTATCACCCATCTTGACAAGGATCAGGCCATGTTGGCCGGGCTTATCCATAATATTGGCGCGCTGCCTATCCTGACCTGGGCAGAATCCTATCCAGAGCTGATGGAAGATGAAGCCGCACTGGACGAACTGGTTGAAGAGCTGACTCCCGCCATAGGCGTACAGATCCTCAATACCTGGGGGTTTAATGAGACGCTGGTGAAGGCGGCTGAACAATCGCGTAACCTGCAATACGACGGTGGTCCAAAGGCCGATTATGTTGATATTGTGATTGTAGCTCGTCTACAGACACAGCACTCAAACCAGATCGCCTCTCCCGCGGACTGGCTTCAGGTTCCCGCCTTCTTGAAAGTGGGTCTTGATCCTGAAATTGAGCTGATTGAGATTGAGGGTGTAGCAGAAGATATCGAATCCGTGCAAGGGGCCTTTTTGTAATTCGCCACCCTGCACCAACAAAAAAGGGCAGCTATTCCGCTGCCCCTTTTTTCGTTCCGTCTAAACCTACTCTGCCCGCATATGCGGGAACAGCAACACATCCTTTATTGAGGGAGAATCGGTAAACAGCATCACCAAACGGTCAATACCGATACCTTCTCCTGCTGTGGGTGGTAGGCCATGCTCTAGCGCCCGAACATAGTCAGCGTCAAAGTGCATGGCCTCATCATCACCCGCCTCCTTCTCTTCGACCTGCATCCTGAACCGCTCGGCCTGATCCTCTGCATCATTCAGCTCAGAAAAACCATTGGCAATCTCACGCCCACCCACAAAAAATTCGAAACGATCCGTCACGAATGGGTCAGCATCACTGCGTCGAGCCAAGGGGGATACCTCGGTCGGATAGGCGGTGATAAAGGTCGGGTTCATCAGACGGTGTTCTGCCGTCTTCTCAAAGATCTCTATCTGCACCTTACCCAGACCATAGCTTGGTTTCAACGGAATACCGAGATGTTCTGCCAGTGCGCGCGCCTGTTCCAAATCGTCCAGTTGCGCCTCACTGATCTCAGGATTGAAGTGCAAGATCGACTCTTTTACCGTCATTCGCACAAACGGCTGGCCAAAATCGTAACGCTCACCCTGATATTGAACCGTTGTTGAGCCTAAAATCTCCAGCGCCAGGCCGCGTAACATATCTTCCGTCAGATCCATAAGATCACGATAATCGGCATAGGCCTGATAGAATTCGAGCATGGTGAACTCAGGGTTATGCCGTGTAGAAAGCCCCTCATTACGGAAGTTGCGATTGATCTCATAGACCCGTTCAAAACCACCTACTACCAATCTTTTAAGATAAAGCTCAGGGGCGATGCGCAAGAACAGCTGCATGTCTAAAGCGTTGTGATGTGTCATGAAAGGACGTGCAGTCGCGCCACCGGGGATGGCCTGCATCATGGGGGTTTCAACCTCCATGAAATCCTTCTTATTCAGATAATTACGGATGAACTGGATCATTCGAGTACGCACCCGAAAAGTATCCCGTGACGATTCGCTCATGATCAAATCAAGATAGCGCTGACGATAGCGCTGCTCCTGGTCAGTCAGTCCATGAAATTTCTCAGGCAAGGGGCGTAACGATTTCGTAAGCAGTTTCATCTCATCACAGCGAACAGAAAGCTCACCTGTCTTGGTCTTAAACAGCTGACCCTCTGCGCCGATGATGTCGCCGACATCCCACTCTTTTTTATACTTCTCGTTGTAAAACCCCTCTGGCAGGGTATCGCGCTGTACAAAGAGCTGAATCCTTCCTGACATGTCTTGCAGATGAGAAAAGGCCGCCTTTCCCATAACGCGCCGACTCATCATTCGTCCTGCCACACGCACCCGAACACCCAAGCTTTCCAATTCCTCAGGACTTTTCTCGCCATATTCTGCATGCAGCTCTCCAGCAACCACATTCCGGCGAAAATCATTTGGGAAGGCGATACCCCGTTCGCGAATCTGTGCCAACTTCTCACGGCGCAGGGTTATCAGCTTGTTCTCATCCAGGATCTCTTCACTCATGGTAACAACTCATTATTTATTTCAGGGAGGTCGATGGGTTTACTTAAACACCTGGACCATTTTCTCGTCGTTTTACATTTTCGCTGTCAAAGACCACTCTTCAGACTAGCTTCTAAAAACATATCAAGACCGCCATCCAGGACTGCCTGGGTATTACCCGTTTCAACACCGGTACGCAAATCCTTGATACGTGACTGATCCAGGACATAGGAGCGAATCTGACTGCCCCAGCCGATATCAGACTTATTGTCTTCGACCACCTGCTGGTCGGCATTCCGCTTCTGCATCTCATGCTCATAAAGCTTGGCCTTGAGCTGCTTCATTGCCTGATCTCTATTCTTGTGTTGCGACCGGTCATTTTGACACTGTACAACAATCCCTGTTGGATTATGCGTTATCCGAACAGCGGACTCCGTCTTGTTAACGTGCTGCCCACCCGCCCCACTGGCGCGATAGACATCAATACGCAAATCGGCCGGATTGATATCAATCTCAATCGAGTCATCAACCTCTGGAGAGACAAACACTGCAGCAAATGAGGTGTGGCGACGATTGCCTGAATCAAAAGGCGATTTTCGCACGAGCCGGTGAACTCCCGTCTCGGTTCTCAACCAGCCGAATGCATATTCACCCTCAAAGCGGATCGTGGCAGATTTAATACCTGCGACATCACCCGGAGAAACCTCGATCAATTCGGTCTTGAAGCCCCTATGCTCGCCCCAGCGCAGATACATACGAAGGATCATTTCAGACCAGTCCTGGGCTTCTGTACCACCTGAGCCGGCCTGAATATCAAGAAATGCGTTGGCGCTATCCATCTCACCAGAAAACATGCGCCGAAACTCCAGCTCGGACACCTGCTTCTCATAACCCGCAAGATCCGCTATCACTGAATCTACAGTATCTTCATCACCCTCTTCGATCGCCATTTCCAGCAGATCGCCGGCGTCATTCAAGCCATTAAAGAGTACATCAAGGGTAAGAACGATAGCTTCGAGGGACGCACGCTCCCTTCCCAGGGTCTGGGCATACTCAGGATTACCCCAGATCGCCGGATCTTCCAACTCTCTGAGTACTTCTGTCAGGCGCTCCTGCTTGCCTTCGTAGTCAAAGATACCCCCTGAGGGATTCAGAGCGCCCTCGTAATTCGCTGATTTTATTGGTGATAGGATTGAGATCCTGCATGTTGCACCTCGAATGAAACGGAGGGCGAATATTACACTACTATAGCGATTGACGGAAACTGCAGGCCTTATCCGTTCTGAGATCAATACCCTTGCTCCCTGCGTACTATTCTCGTAGTGTAACCCTATCGTATTTTGTCCCAATCTCAGGTTAGCCTTATGGATCTGGATCTTAATAAATTTCGAACGCTGATACCCGTCAACGCCCTTTATGAAGACAATCTGCTCTATCTTGCTGAACAGGCACACGTTGAGCGCTACCTTCAGGGCGAGCAAGTTTTCTCCATTGGGGACAATGACCCTGACACCATCTTTTTGATGTCGGGAGAGATCTGTCTCACCTCGGCTGAGGGAGAGGAAATTAGGGTCTCAGCGGGATCAGATAGAGGTCTGCATGCCCTCGCCAGTCGCAAACCGAGACGTTATAAGGGCGAGGCCGTATCCCAATCAGTCACGGTTGTCCGATTTAAGTCTTCCCTACTTGATCGGTTACTGGCCTGGGGCCACTTCTCCCCCGAGTTCACGACCCCGGCAGATGCCGTCAAGCGTGAAGGACCTAATGCCGAAGAGAGTGAGTGGATGATGTCGATGCTACAGACCTCCGCCTTCACACGCCTGCCAGCTGCCAATATTCAAAGCCTTTTTGCCCAAATGGAGGAGATATCAGCCAAAGCGGGCGATCTGATTATTAAAGCAGGCGACCCGGGAGATTATTACTATGTCATCAAACAGGGCCGCTGTCAGGTGACGCTACCTTCTGATACGGGCGAAGTGATTCTTGCCGAGTTAGGCCCCTGCAGCAGCTTTGGGGAAGAAGCGTTAATTACCGACGCTGTTCGTAATGCCAATGTATCAATGATGTCCAATGGGAAATTGATGCGCCTGGCGAAAGAAGATTTTCTGGCCCTATTAGAAGCGCCGCTTTTGCAGTGGATAGACTATCCAACCCTGATCAAGATGGCGGCAGAGGGCGCCATTCGTATCGATGTCCGATTCAGGCGTGAGTTTGAGCACAATGGCATTCGAGGCAGCATTAATATTCCACAAAACCAACTGCGTGCGGCTATCCCTGAGCTTGATCGCCGCAAAAAATATATCGTCTATTGTGATTCGGGCCAACGAAGTGCTACCTGTGCCTTTTTGTTGAGTCAGGAAGGTTTCGATGTCGATGTACTTGAAGGGGGGCTATCGGCCATTCGCAGCTGATGCCCGACACACACTCCACAGGGCGGGCAGTGCACAACGCCGCCACGTGATACCCCATGGCGCCCACGGGGCGCCCTATATCAGGACCATAGAGCGGGCCGTGCCCGCCGTATCCAGCTTAATCACTACTATTCTTTACCGATGCCGTTCGGTATATCAATATTGCCGCCCCAATCATCCGGGTAATAGGCCGATTTGACAAACTGGTGAAATGTCGACCACGGCCAAGCGGATACACAATTCACCAACCCATGTTTCACCGGATTGATATGCACATAATCCATGTGATGCCGGTAATCAGAGTCGCCATCAATACGGTGCGCCCAGAACCGCTCCTGCCAAAAGGGTAGCGCATACCTGCACTGTCCGCCAAACAGCTGGGTAAACCGCCGCTTGATAATGCCCCAACGGCGTGAATAATCCCTATCCCCTTCAGGCAACGTCCAAACGCAGTGAAGATGGTCAGGGAGTATTACCCAGGCATCGATATGGAAGGGATATTGTGCGCGACATATCCACACCGCCTCTCGCAAACAGGCCCTGGCATGTTCATCAAGAAACAACCGTCTGCGCTGTTTGGTTACTACGGTAAAAAACCAGGTGCAACCAGAATAGTCCCGTCTATAATTTGGCATCCATGCCTCCATGATCCGAATTACTTTGCTAAAAAATCACATCCCATGCAACCGTAACGCCAATGGCGCCCACAGGGCGCCCTATATCAAGACCATAGGGCGGGCCGTGCCCGCCTCCACGTGATACCCCATGGCGCCCACGGGGCGCCCTATATCAGGACCATAGAGCGGGCCGTGCCCGCCGTATCCACACATCACCAGTAAGCCTAATAGGCTTCCCGTTGATAAATGAGTGAACTGGGACGACCAAATACGCCAAAGGTTGCCTTGGCGGAAGGGTCATCCACCGTACCACTCCAGTTGTATTCCAGCCATGTGGGTCCATCAACTTCTACATCGGCACTGCCGGTATTCCCCTGGCCGGGTGGCTGCAGATTCAGGTTGAATTCTCCCCCAACAGGCGGGTGAACAAACAGTAGGGAAACATCGCTCAGGTCACTGGCCGAATACCCACCCGCAATAGCGGCGGGGGCATAAATAGCAGTATTTCTGCTGGGTGCGGTAGATGCATCCAAACCATCCGTCCCATCCAGGTCGTTCAGTGATAGTCCAATCACCTGGGTACAGACATCAGCGACGTTCGCAACAAACCCATTTGCACTCCCATCATAATATTCCGCCCTCAGTGGAACATTCAGAGGAAGCAGCTCAGAACCCTGGGCATTCTGCATCGCCAATCGACCATAACGAACAGGAACACCCGTGGGAGAGAAAGCCTGAGGCAGACCGGCTCCTGTAACACCATCACTGTCCGTTATACTCTGAACGGTAAGATCCACATCACTGGTAAAGGGTGCCACTAAATCATTCACATTTCTGGAATAAACAAACGTATCACCCATCAAGGTAAAACTGAGTGTCCCATCGCCGTTGTCGGCTAGGGACGGCACCCCAATATTCCAGTTCAATCCGACTTTATTCACACCATCCACACCCAACTGGGTTCCATCCGTGGTGACATTCGGCATATTAATATCTGTCGTCGAGAGTTTGTTATAGGCACCCGTATAATTTTGCGTCGTTACTCCACCGTTATTTCTGGCGGTGATAGTAGCAGAAGGCGTCTGTAAGGCTGCATAACCAATGGGTGTACCGGCATAGCTGAATCCACCTGCCACACAACTGTTTTCCAGTGTACCTTGATCAGTAATAGTCAGCGTGAAGTCTGCCGGTATAAAACGCCCCACCCAGTTGGAAGGCGTGGTATTTCCAAAGTTACAACCGACCTTTCCACCAACGACACTGTTTGAAAAATCATTGGTGCAATCACTTCCCTGATCGACGGCCGTAAATGAACCGTCAAACAGACCTTCTGTCAGCAGCCTGAAATTTCCCACTTCACTGTAAGTAAACGCGGTCCCACTAGCCGTTCCATTTAGAGGAGATGCCGCCGAGAAACTACCGGACAACGTTCCAACAGCAACAGCGCCCGTATGGGCATCCAGCTTACTGCTGTCGATCAACGGCGTTCCGTCATAGCCATCATCAGTATCAGCCTCCAGCGTGAAGTTACTCCCCGCCACCGCTGTAGGCGTACCACCACTACCACCGTTGTTCAACACGGGCGAATTCAAGCTCATCGCCAAAGGTCGCACAGAAAACTGATCCGTTGAACAACCGACTACCGGCGTTGCGGTGGTGCTGTCCGTAACGCGACACCCTAAAGAGCGGTATGCCTTGTTGACGGTGAAAGGCGCGGAGGCTTTTAGTCCAGTATCCGCCGCACTGAACAGCAGGCTCTGATTAACCGCAGGTGACAATATAGGATAGGCCGCGCAAGCCGTCGGCGTTGAGGTATCGATCAACTCGACGGTGACAGTACGATCCGCATCATTGGCAAAATCGGTTTCCACCGCATCGGCGGTACCATCACTGTCAGCATCCTTCAATGCCGCCACTTCAATCGTAAACGGTTGCCCGACCAGTTTGGTGTAGAGCCGACCCGTTAGTGCATTATCGCCACTCTCTATACAGTTAAAGCCAAAGGCATCCGTTGAAGCAGGGCAAGGATGTGTCTCCGCATAGAGGGCGGAGACAGCACTTGCATCAGTCACTCCTTTATAAACTCTAACTTCATCCACCGCGCCATTAAATCGATAAGAAGATCCATTTTGGTTACCTGCCCCGATAGTCAGGTTGGCGGTATAGCCACTGTTCATCGGTCGATAGTAGGCATTTGCATTCGTAGCGACGAGTGCGCCATTGATGTAAAGTCGCTTGATACCTCGCCAAGTGCCAGACCCCGCATCACTGCCTTTCTCAAAAGTCGCGACAATATGGGTCCAACCATTCGTCACCACAGGGCCTGACAATATATTCCAGGTGTTTCCCGCCGTTCCTCCTGTTCCTGTCCAGAATTGCCAACGATTATCTGTACCAGCATAGAGGTTATAACCATACCGGTCGGAACCAGAATAACCTCGTGAAGTAATGGGCGAACGCCATGTCCCTGATCCACCATCCACCCGCGCCCAGAGCGAGACTGAGAATGAGTCAGGGTTGAGTGCATTGGTATGTGGAACCGTTACAAAATCATTCACCCCATCATAAAGGCCATAACTGCAGGTACCGGGATCACCCGCACGGGCAGCAGAAGTGTTGGAGGTATTGGCGCCACTCACTGAAGTTCCGTGGTGACCGTACCCACTGTCATCCACCACTTCACCAGCGGTACCATCCCATTCACTCTCATCAGATCGCCACAGCCCAACCAACACAGGAGGTGTCGCCACAGGGCAGGCATGGGTATCATTGTAAAGCGCCGTTACCAGGGCTTGCGTAACGGCTGAGTTATAGACCTTGACCTCATCAATGCGTCCTGAAAAACGGTAGCTGTTATTCGCCTGCCAACCACCGATGCGCAGTGTACTGGACACTACTGCACGGCTATTGTTTGGCGTACTACGACGCTGAGTCAGGGTCTGATCGATACCATCAATGTAGAGTTTATTCTGAGTGACGTTACCGTTAGTAAAAACCGCCACCACATGATGCCAGCCATTGGCCAGACCTGCTGAGGAGATACCATAAACGTCACTGTTCGCCGTATTAAAACCAAAATCTCCGTTGATAAACCAAAGGTCGTGATAATTCCAGCCCAGTGGCATCACGGAATTCCCGCCATCCCAGTACATCCAGAACGAGACACTGGTTTGTGCGCCATTGGCGACCGATACAGGAAGACCAGGAATGGTGAAAGCACCCCCATTATTTGTTGAACCTGATAGCGTGGCATAATCGCAGGTACCAGGATCGCCTGTTTTCGCAGGATCAACCGTTGATTTCCAGGGAATGGGTGTGCCAATGCCTTGTCCGTCAAAAGGACCGCCGGCATAACCCGCCGTATCTTTCAATTCACCGGCACTACCGCTCCATCCACCCACTTCCATACGGTACTCGGCAATCAACACCGGACATGAACGTGCACTGCCATCCCAGTTTTTACCGCTGTTTTGATTACTGTATCCCGTGGCAATTTCTGCTGACGAGAGTGGCACATTAAAAACCTGCAACTCATCAATCTCGCCCTGAAAACGAAAACTGGATTCAGCACTGGCATCTGTTTCACCACCTACGGAGGGGACGCCCGTATCACTCCCCCAAGTCCGTGACCAACTCTGCGATCTACTATCCAGAAGATTACCGGCCGCATCATACAGGTATAGGTACTTCATTTTTGTAGTGGTATCGGCTACTGCCGCAACAAAGTACCAGTTATTTGCAGTTAACACCGGACGAGAGTCAAGGCTTACCGGACGTGGCCCACGTGAGAAAAAGCGTACCTTACCTCTACCACCATCACCGAGACTGACAGCATAGCCACCGGTATTATTCTCATCGTCCGCAAATATACGCTGTCCCGGTGTCGAGACATCCGTGGGCTTAAACCAACCTGTGATGGTTACGCCTGATGTATGATTAGGAAATGAGGAAGGAAGATTCACATACCCGCCTGCATAGCTAAAGCTGGAACAGAGTTTACCGGTTGCTCCAACCGTTATGTTGCCGACAGCCGTACCATGATAGCCATTACTGCTTTCATCAAAGGCTGTATTCCCCGCAAGCTCATCAAAACGCCACTCTGCCATGGGTCTAATGGGTGGTACCGGACAGGCGTGCGTTTCACCGTAAAGCGCCGCCACTTCTCCTGCAGTAACAGCACCATCATAAACATTGACTTCATCAATACGGCCGGTAAAACGATAGCTGTTATTCACCTGCCAACCGCCGATACGAAGGGTTGTTGAGACCACTGCACGTGAATTATTAGGTGTAGACTGACGCTGCGAGAGAACCTGATCCACACCATCAATATAGAGCTTGTTACCGGTTACACTGCCGTTGGTAAAAACCGCCGCAACATGATGCCAACCATTGGCCAGACCCGAAGATGAGGTACCAAAGAGATCACCATTGCCCGTATTGAATCCAAAGTGTCCCCCGGTCAACCAGAGATCATGCATATACCAGCCGATCGGCATTACGGAATTTGTGCCATCCCAATACATCCAGAACGCCACACTCGTCTTCGCACCATTGACCGTTGACAGGGGAAGGCCCGAAATTGTGAAAGCGCCCCCGTTGTTGGTTGATCCCGGCATAATGGCATAACCGCAAGTACCGGGGTCACTCGCGCTGACTGGGCCTGCTGTGGAAGGTGATGGAAGAGATGAACCTATGGCCTGCCCATTGTAAGGACCACTGACATAGCCCGCCGAATCTTTTAACTCACCCGCTGCCCCCGTCCATACAGCATCTTCCAAATGATACTGTGCAACCCGCGTGGCCGCATGAATTGACAGGGGAACTGAAATCAACACGAGCAAGGTAAATACAACGAGTAATCTCAGTAACCTTGAGAGCCTCATTGAAAAATGGGATGCTGATTTAATTAACATACTCAACTCCCCGTTACCGTCGCCCGCAATCGGCGAGATACAAAGTCCGTTGTGCCGTATGTACCCCGATTGGCCGTAACCTGAATATCATAAAGCGTATAGTTATTGGCACCTTCAGTTACGGGAAAGGAGCTACATCCCGTCATGGATATAGCGAACCCATCAATAGTAAAATTGCTGGGAACTGCAGGACAACTATTGTTGGTATTGATCTGATAGACTGCCCACTCCATCCCGCTGGACGCGGCATACCAGGCTCGCACAGACTGCAAGGAGAGCGTGGTGGTGGTATGTTGTGAAACATTCAGCCGCACCATATAGCCGCCCAGAGCCGCCAACACCACCACCATAAACAGCGTACTGATCAGTGAAAAACCACGCTGGCCTGGTTTGATTCTTATGCGGTTGTAACAATCTCTATTCATGGCATATTGGCCAGATGGGCCTGTTGCATGAGGGTGATAGATTCACTCTGCTCTTGCACCGTTATTTCAAGTGAAACGAGACCATTGCGTGTAGGTGTACCAGGGTTGTAATTGAAATCACAGGCACTTACCTGATCAATCAGCAGGGCGCTCTCCGCTGGATTAGTCAAACTAACCAGCTCAGCATGAGAATCAACAGCGCCCTGTGAAGATTGAATTGAGTAACCCTGATAACGGCGAATTGTGCCTGCAGCAAGATCACAGAGATAGGTAATGGGTGTATCCACAACGTAAAACCGTTGATCCGGTGAGCTGGCCGGAAAGGCCGTCATACCCGCGTTATTAAAATCAATCGTGATTGGCCCGGCGGTATTCACCGCAGTAATCGTCGCTGCGTTATCCATATTGTAGGCATTGCTACCAATTAGCCCCGTGTTATAGATCACAAGACAGGAAGCAGCGAGATTACGACAATCATTCACGCCTGCTCCCGTCTGTATTAATCCGCTGTCGACCAAGAGTCCCATTACTTCAAACCGGCTATCCCCATCTGCAGGATTAAAACTAAGACGTAACGGATCCGTCACCGGTGCAGCGCGATAGCGCCCTCCCGTGGTCACATGCAGAAACTCCAGGCATCTTCCCCCGCAGGTAATACGCACACTGTTCGGCAAGGCATCACGCAGTTCTCTACTGATTCGTACCAGTGCAGTATCGGCACGATCAACCAATCGGGCACGACTGGACTGGTCCTGATACATCTCAACGGGTCGCTGAATCAATTGTGACGTCACAAGCGCTAGGACACCACTGATCACAATCACGACGATCAACTCGATGAGGGTGAAGCCTGTCTCTCTATCTTGTGTCATCATCTGTAAATCACCCATCAATTCAACCGATAGGCCGTCACAGGGACGTTTATACCCGCCAGACCATCATAGGTGACGGTGACGATGATACGCACTGCAGGACTACCTGCACCGGTCCCAATAGTTGCGCTCGACACCAGCACAGCGATGTTATACCCCTGCAAATTTGGCACCGCATTGCCGTTTTGATCCAAGGCACCGGCATTATTGGTGAGTCCGTTATAGTCCCAAACATCGTCATAAGTGGAACGTATCTCCCCAACCTCAGGCCCATTCACTTCACCGCCACCGGGATTAAGTAACGGCTGAGTCAGAATCTCCTCCATGTAGGATTGGGCTATTGCCGTCGCCTGCTCCCTGATCATTGGATCGGCACTTGAAAGCGTGGTCTGAGTCATGACCATCATAATGCCAGCCGTGGCCACGGAGAGAATCACAATCGAAACCACCAGTTCGATGAGGGTAACGCCACGTTGCCTGATGGGGCTATGCATAATCAATGTATATACCCTGTTTCAGGTTCAACGATGACACTGCGAGTGCCAATAGCTATTGGCGTCGCACTTGTCAGCAGTGCATTTGTTGTGCTGTTTCTCGGCCGGCCCAGTGAATCAAAATAGAGATTGATTGCTGTCAGGGTGATACTGCCCGGTGCATTTCCCGTATAACCCGTCGCATCACTGCCTGGAAGTCGGACCGGTACGGTAAAGGCCCCGCTGTTACAATTGACGCGCTGGTTGAGTTGGTAGCTCGCCACTGCAATCGCAATCTGGGTATCACAACCCGTGGCAACCGCCATCTTCTGACTGAAGCGCAATGCCTCCCCGACCTCGTCACTGAAGCCCCATTCAAGAAAGGTCAGTTGATTGAAAAAACGTGGCATACCGACAGCCATCAATACACCAATAAGCAGTAATACGACGACCAGTTCGATCAGAGTGAAACCGGACTGTTTTCTTAGAACAAAAGGATTGGGACCCTGTTCGACCCTACAAAAGACTACACCAATCCCGTCATTCACAGACAAAAACGGGCGTCCAAAGGGCGCCCGTTTTATTTTGTCGTTAAATGGTTGCATTGCAGTCTGCATTTTTTACATAGAGATTCGAGGCAATTCACAAGGCGTCTTATTTGCAAAGGTGTCGGAGTCAAATGCATCCCATTTGACTCCGACACCTAATTTCGCGACGCTTGATTATATTGACGCATCAGGTGAGACAGATCTTGACTAAGGAATTGCGTCAACGGTTACGGCCCCATTTGTGGCATTATAAACAATACTCATAGTATTAATCGCACGATATGTATAGGTGCAAACTTGTGCCGCACGAGTAACTATATAATCAGAAGTAGCACCAGTAACCGAAGGTGGATTCTGCATAATCCCAGTCCAAATGCTCCTGCAATCATTGGCATTATTCACGTTATTTCCATCATCTGTACCGACAGGCCAGCCATTTGCATTGGTATCGACTGTGTCATCACCAAAACCAGCCAGGTCTACTTCTGCACCCGTGTGACCATTTGCCACCCACTGTGCATGGGCCAACGAAACTGCCGAACCAAACCCGCCACCTGCACCTTTCACTGCCGCCTCATGGGCCTGATCTTGTACATTCATAAACCGGGGTAACGCCGTAGCCGCCAAGACACTGAGAATCAGGATCACCACCACCAACTCAATCAGAGTAAAACCCGCCTGTTGTTTCATCATTCGCTCCAAGTAGCACGTAATATTTTTAAATTATGACTGATAACAAGCCGAGTCCATGGCAGCTCATTACTTCTCTGTAGAGGAATGTCGTCCAAGTCTGCTAAAACTTTAGCATTTCTAATGGAATTATTTAATTGCTCAAGACCAGTGGCTATTGATGCCAGATGAGCGGGCAATCCCAATTGATAACTAATTGAGGGTCTGAAAAAAAACGTGTTAGCGGTTCACAGTGACAAATTCCTATAACGGCAGCGATTTCTCCGTCGATCTCCAACAGCGGAATGCGCTCACGCATCCAGGGTAGCACTCTGTGCTCCTGCAGCAGATGCTTCACCCGCTTTTTTATCCCCCGTCCCACTGGGCGACACCACTCTCCACCCTGGCGAAAACGTACTCTGTACTGACCGGTATGTAGTGAAATCGGCGACATCTCGCTATCTTGTTGTCCGATTCTGAGCGTACCCAGTCCCTCTGGAAGGTTGAGTATGCGCTCCCCTTTCCAGATAAGAGCCTGACTTGCATCAAAATATTCCAACGGCGACATGAGATAGAGCCGGTCCCGGTATCGCCGCACCTCAGCACCGGACCAACAAACCAGTGGATTTCGATCTTCGTCCGCCAGCAGTACTTCGTTAGCTATCCGAGACAATGTGACCGTATCAGGCATATTAAATTGGGATCGTTTTATCCAGGTCCGTAATAAAGGCCCCACATGATGGGCTGGCAGCGCCCTCAATGCGGAAATACCGAGTGTGCCATCCTCTGGATTGAGGATCTGCTTCAACTGCTGGGTTAGAAAGTCATCCAGCAACTGATCGGCATCGGCGCAATGCCTTGCGCTCCGGGAGAGTGTTTTTGGCATCGCAGGCCAGCGGCTACGCAATAGCGGCATGACTTCATGCCTCAGGTAGTTGCGATCAAAAGTGGTATCTTGATTACTGCCGTCCTCTATCCAGCACAGCCCCTTCTGATTGGCGTACTCCTCCAGCTCTTTGTGTGAGTAATTGAGTAGCGGTCGCGCATGATATCCTTGGGCAAATTCATTCCAAGTTGGCATCGAGGCCAGTCCACTCAAACCTGCACCCCTTAGGAGTTGCAGTAACAGTGTCTCCGCTTGATCGTCCTGATGATGAGCCGTCAGCAACAGTTCACCCGACTTCATCTCTGCGACTATGGCAGCGTAACGGGCTTCCCTGGCCAGCGCTTCCAGGCTCTCGCCAGTAACCGGCTGCAAACGCAACTGACAATCGGTGAGTGGCAAACCATAGGCACTACAGATTGATCGACAGTGAATCGTCCAATCGGCTGATTGCGACTGTAATCCATGATCAGTATGGATAGCTCGAATAGGGGCTGCCAGGCTTGACTGAATAGATGCCAGCGCATCCAGCAATACATGGGAATCCATGCCGCCGCTGAAAGCCACCAGGTATCCAGTCGGTGTTGGATACTGTAACAGCTTAGCCAGCAGGCTTTCAGGGGTGAATGACATGTCCGCGTTGAACTCCAGGAGATTGGTTCAGTACGCTGGGAGTTGAGGAAACCGGTTTATAGCGTGCAATCGCTCTAAACCGGTGAACACTCAATTTTGGAAAGCACCATAACTCATCAAGCGTTGATAGCGCTCATCGAGCAACTGCTCAATGGACTTCTCATCCAATCGCTGAAGTGAGGTGAGCAGTGCGGCCTTAAGATTTTGTGCGGCAACTTCTGAGTGACGATGCGCACCACCCAGTGGCTCAGGCACAATCTCATCAATCAGCTCTAATTCTTTAAGTCGATCCGAGGTAATAGCCATGGCTTCCGCTGCCAGAGGGGCCTTGTCTGCACTCTTCCAGAGGATCGAGGCACAGCCTTCGGGAGAGATCACAGAATAGGTGCTGTATTGAAGCATCATCACCCAGTCACCCACACCAATGGCCAAAGCACCACCCGACCCCCCTTCACCCATTACGGTACAGACGATTGGGGTCTTGAGTCCTGCCATCACCAGGAGATTTTTGGCAATCGCCTCACTCTGGCCACGTTCTTCTGCACCAATGCCAGGATAGGCTCCGGGCGTATCGATGAAGGTCAGTATTGGCAGTTTAAACCGCTCTGCCGTCTCCATGAGACGTAGCGCTTTTCGGTAGCCTTCAGGTCTTGGCATGCCGAAGTTACGGAACAGCTTCTCTTTGGTGTCCCGCCCTTTCTGATGACCAATGATCATAACCGGACGACCATCCAGACGGGCCACACCGCCGACGATGGCATGATCATCAGCAAAGGCACGATCGCCGTGCATCTCCTGGAAATCATCAAAGATCAACTCAATATAATTGAGCATATAGGGCCGTAGCGGATGCCTCGCCACCTGTGCAACCTGCCAAGGCTTAAGATGCTGGTAAATTGATTCGGTGAGCGTCCGACTCTTGGTCTCCAGACGGGTAATCTCGTCCTGGATATTGATCTCATTATCATTGCCCACCAGACGCAGCTCTTCAATCTTGGCCTCAAGTTCAGCAATGGGTTGTTCAAATTCTAGAAAGTTCAAGTCCATCTTGGAAATATACCGGATTCAGAACGGATAGAACAGATCAGATGGTGCAAACCAAACCGGATTATCAAACCGGGATCTATCAATCCATCTGTTTAAATGGATGATGATAAATTTCAGTCATCATCGTAAATATTTATGTGGTTCAATCTCTTATCATTGGCCGTGTCACGCTCACACAGTGCAAAAAGTATTATCAGGCAGAAACCGACGCATCTTGTCGTTCAGCTTGCCGATTACGTCCTGAATAGATCACCTCAACAGATTCAGCACCCAACAGGCGAGAGAGTTGGCGCAATAGCTCATCGGTAGGATTAATCCGCCATGACTCACTGCACATCAAGGCACATCCCGCCGAACGCCCCTTAAAGCCGATCTGAATATCACATCCACCGCCCTGATAGGGTGTAAAAAGCTCACTCAACTCCTGGGCAAAATCCTGCGGGGTACTATTCCGTTTCTGTATCAGTTGCTGATCCCAATTGAGTCGTAAAGCGGTCGCACTGACACCCCGAGCCTGTTCAAACTCCATGACCTGATCGACTCGAATGCTTAGCCCACCGCGGTATTCGTCATAATTCAGGTTTCCCGCAACCAGTAAGATTTTATCGCTCACCAGAAGATCTTTGAATGTCTCGTAGGCATCAGAGAAGAGCGTAATTTCAATCCGACCGCTTCGATCATCCAGCACAACGCTCCCCATGCGGCCACGCTGTGTCTGGCGATGACTCACGGAGAGCGCCAAACCTGCCACCAGTACCCGCTGCTTGCTACGACGCTGATAGCTGGCGGTTTCGCCACCCTCCAGTGAGAGATTGGCTATACGCGTGACGCCAAGTCCACTCATCTCCGGCACATAGCGATCAATGGGATGACCCGTCAGATAAAGCCCCAGGGTATCCTTCTCGCCCTGTAACCGAATCTCATCCTCCCACTCATCACAATCCTCTGGGATCATTTGCCAATCCGCATCAGCTTTGGGTTGAGGATCGGCCATACCGAACAGATCATCCTGGCCCGCTGCCGCACTGGCATGATGCTGCTCGGCCATTTTTAGAGCCAGTGGCAACTGATTCATCAGTGTCGCCCGATTGGGGCCAAGCTCATCCAGGGCTCCGGCCTTGAGCAGTGACTCCAGAACACGCCGGTTCACTTTGCGCTGATCTATACGTCGGCAGAACTCAAAGATATCCACAAATTCCCCATCGCTCTGGCGTGCCTCTATAATGCTTTCAATCGCCGACTCACCAACCCCTTTAATAGCCCCCAGGCCATAAATCACGGAACTGTTTTCACCCACCGTGAACATACGTTCTGAATGGTTAACATGCGGCGGATTGACCACCAGATTCATGCTGCGGCACTCATCAATCAGCGTGACCACTTTCTCCGTGGTATCCATATCCGCAGAGAGTACAGCCGCCATGAAGGCGGATGGGTAATGTGCCTTGAGCCACATCGTCTGATAGGAGACGAGCGCATAAGCGGCGGAGTGCGATTTATTAAACCCGTAACCGGCGAATTTCTCCATTAAATCAAATATATAGGTGGCAACGCCTTCATCTACACCGCGGGCAACAGCGCCTTCACGGAAGATCTCTCCCTGCTTTTTCATCTCCTCGGGTTTCTTCTTACCCATAGCCCGGCGCAGAAGATCAGCCCCCCCGAGAGAGTAGCCAGCCAGCACCTGGGCGATCTGCATCACCTGTTCCTGATACAGAATGACCCCGTAGGTGGGGCGCAATATAGGTTCCAGATCAGGATGCGGATACACCACCTCCTGACGTCCGTGCTTCCGGGCAATAAAATCATCCACCATGCCCGACTGCAGTGGACCCGGCCGAAACAGGGCCACCAGCGCAGTGATATCATCAAAACAGTCCGGCTGTAATTTCTTAATCAGCTCCTTCATGCCGCGGGATTCGAGCTGAAATACTGCTGTGGTTTCGCATCTTTTCAGAAGCGCAAAGGACGCCGCATCATCCATGGGGATAAGCGTGATATCGATAGGATCGCTACCTTCAGTCTTCCGCTTTCGGTTGACTGTTTTTAGCGCCCAGTCAACAATCGTCAAGGTTCTTAATCCAAGAAAGTCGAACTTCACCAAGCCCACTTGTTCGACATCATCCTTGTCAAACTGAGTGACCAGATTCGCACCACCCGGCTCACAATAAAGTGGGGTAAAGTCAGTCAGCAGGCCGGGAGAGATAACGACACCGCCCGCATGCTTGCCTGCATTCCGCGCCAGCCCTTCCAATTTCTTCGCCATATCGAGAAGCTGAGTAACCTCATCTTCATCCTTGTAGGCTGCAGCCAGATCCTCACTCTCTTCCAACGCCCGTTTCAAGGTCATTCCTACCTCAAACGGGATCATCTTGGCTATTCGGTCGGTAAAACCATAGGGATGCCCCAACACACGCCCTACGTCCCTGATAACGGCCTTTGCCGCCATTGATCCGTAGGTAATGATCTGCGAGACAGAATCGCGCCCGTATTTTTGCGCGACATAATCAATCACCTTATCCCGATTATCCATACAGAAATCGACGTCAAAGTCGGGCATGGAAACGCGCTCAGGATTAAGGAAACGCTCGAACAGAAGTTCATGCTCAATCGGATCCAGATCAGTGATTTTAAGGGCATAGGCCACAATCGACCCAGCTCCCGAGCCACGACCTGGCCCAACAGGAATTCCGTTATCCTTGGCCCACTGAATAAAATCGGCGACGATTAAGAAATAACCAGGAAACCCCATCTGGTTAATGACATCCAGTTCTACCTGGAGTCGATCATCGTAAACCTTACGCTTCTGCTTATACTCAGGATCGTCTGAGTCCAGAAGTACGACCAATCTCTGTTCAAGTCCACGCTTTGATTGAACCGAAAAATACTCTTCGATGGTCATCCCGTCCGGGATAGGAAAATCAGGCAGGAAGTTTTTACCCAGTATCAGCTCAATATTGCAACGGCGTGCAATCTCGACACTGTTTTCCAACGCCTCTGGTATATCGGCGAACAGGGCGGCCATCTCATCCGGGGTCCGGAGATATTGATCACGACTGAAATTTTTGGGTCGCCTGGAATCATCCAGCGTTCGACCCTCATGAATACAGACCCGAACCTCATGCGCCTCAAAATCATCCTGATGTAGAAACCTGACATCATTTGTTGCGACCACCGGAATATCCAGCTTAATCGCCAGCGCAACACTGGCATGCAAAGCACGTTCATCGCCGTCGCGCCCGGTACGGTGCAACTCCAGATAAAAACGGTCACCGAAAATATTGAGCCAGTGCCTTAACCGACTTTCCGCCTCCGATGAATTCTCAGAGAGCAGCGCACGACCGATATCACCCGACCTACCACCCGAGAGCGCGATTAAGCCTTTACAACTCTGCTGGGTCAGCCACTCTCGCTCCAGCATTGCTTTCCCAAGATGCTGCCCTTCTCGGTAGCTTCTGGAGACCAAACAAGTGAGATTCTTATAACCGTCCGGATTCTGTACCAAAAGCAGCAAGCGGTAGGGGTTATTTGCATCATCGGGATCACGAATCCAGACGTCAACACCACTGATCGGTTTGACGCCAGCGGCGATGGAGGCTTTGTAGAACTTGACGAGTGAGAAGAGATTTGACTGATCAGTAACAGCTACTGCTGGCATGCCTAATTCAGCCACCCTTGCCACGAGCGGCTTAATACGCACCAACCCGTCAACCAGAGAGTATTCGGTGTGGACGCGAAGATGAATGAAAGCCGGTGTCATAGTGGTTGTATTGTAACCTAGAAGCTGACAGTTTTTCAGAACCGATGCACGCGCTGAAGTATTATTCTATTCTGGTTAAAGCTAAACAAAGATGACCTAATAATGCACTGACTCAAACATCCAGCAACCGCTTTACCGGTCCAAAGGAGCGGCGGTGAATAGGTGAAACACCTATCGCCTGCAACGCCTCAATATGCACCTTGGTCGGATAACCTTTATGTTTGGCCAATCCGTAGCCTGGATAGACTGAATCAAGCTCAAGCATCTCCCGATCCCGGGCCACTTTAGCCAGTATTGAAGCGGCACTGATCGCTGGAACGGTGGCATCGCCACCCACGATAGCCTCAGAACTGCAACTGAGAGAGGGACATCGGTTACCATCGACTAAGGCATGGTGAGGCAACATCGACAAAGATTCCACAGCACGTTTCATAGCCAGCATACTGGCATGCAGAATATTAAGCTGGTCAATCTCATCGACCTCTGCACGCCCCAGAGCCCAACACAAGGCTTTTTCCCTTATTTCCAGATTCAGGATCTCCCGTCGTTTCTCGGTCAGCTTCTTGGAATCTGCCAGCCCGTTGATGGGATTATTTGGGTCTAGAATCACAGCGGCCGCAACGACAGGCCCTGCAAGTGGTCCGCGTCCCACCTCATCTACACCCGCAACCAAAATCAGGTCATGCATCTTCGACCACCCCTATCAAGTTGAGTACGGCATCGGCCACCTTGCGGCTTGAGTCCTGTTGTAACGATTCATGCAGCTGGTAATAGCGCTGCTCTATATAGCGAACACGTTCAGGAGATTCCATCAAGTTACTTACTGCATCAGCCAGCGCAGCAGGCGTTGCTGCATCTTGAATAAACTCAGGTGCCAGAGGTTCATCAGCGAGCAGATTCGCCATCGCCACATAAGGTATTTTGACCAGATTGAATCGTTTAACAATCCAGTAGGTCAACGCATTCAACTTATACGCTACCACCATGGCCCGTTTGAGCAGCATAGCCTCCAAGGTAGCCGTTCCCGAAGCGGTCAGCACCACATCTGCCGCCAACATCGCCCCGCGAGCCTGTCCTTCAACCAGAGTCACGGGCAAATCCGGGGCCACTCGGTTCAATATTGCCTCAAATGCATCATGCGTGCGCTGGTTGATCATCGGAACCACAAAATGGATATCTGGGTAACGCTGTTCCAGCAACAACGCAGTCTTGATAAACACTTCGCTGAGGGCTTGTATTTCACCCAAACGACTACCTGGCAGAATAGCAATCACATGCGGCTTGCTGGATACCATCATGGATTCACGGGCGGCCATACGATCATTTTCGAGGGGGATTTCATCGGCCAGTGGATGACCGACATAAGCCACCGGTATCTGATGCCGCTTTAGAAACTCAGCTTCAAACGGGAAAATGCTCAGCATAAGATCCACGGCAGCCCGTATTTTTTTTACCCGCTTTGGCCGCCAAGCCCACACAGTTGGACTGACGTAATGAACTGTTGGGATTTGATGCTTTTTGAGTGCCGATTCCAGCCCAAGATTAAAATCGGGGGCATCGACCCCAATAAAGACATCTGGGGGATTTTGAGTAAAGTGGCTAATAAGCCTTTTGCGTATCGACAGTAGTTCAGGGAGGTGTTTCAGGACCTCCACCAGCCCCATGACTGACAGTTTTTCCATTGGGTAGAAGCTTCGACAACCCTGCGCTATCATCAAGGGGCCACCAATCCCTTCAAACTGAGCATCGGGAAACCGTTCGCGTATCTCACGAATCACCCCGGCACCCAATAGATCGCCCGAAGGCTCATTGGCGACTATCCCAATTTTCAACATGATAGCTATCTTTATTATGTGAGCCTGACAGGGCTTTGTGACACGCTAATATATAGGATCTATACCTAAATGCAGACAAAAAACTGTCACCGCACAATGCCGCGATCACTCGCCTCCAGAAAGGCAATGTAGCGATCTATCTCTTGACACTCTTCTGCCAATTCACGAAGCAGTAAAATGGCCTCTTCAACGGTATTCTGCTGTTTATAGATAATCTTATAAGCGCGCTTTATTTGTTGAATAGCTTCAGCAGAAAAATCACGACGACGGAGCCCTTCTGAATTAATACCATAGGGTTTTGCCGGATGCCCACTTACAGTAACGTAGGGCGGAATATCCTTATTAATGACAGAACCCATCGCACAAAAGCTATGGGCACCAATATGAGAAAATTGATGCGCCATGCTGAAACCGCCGAGTATTGCCCAATCATCTACCGTGACATGTCCGCCCAATGACGCCGCATTTGCCAGAATAACCTGATTACCCAGTTGGCAATCATGTGCAACGTGGGTATAAGCCATCAACAGGTTATCGTTGCCAATTCTGGTTGCAACCGCGTCTTGAGTTGTACCCCGATTGATGGTGGTGAATTCTCGAATGACATTACGATCACCAATTTCCAGGCGCGTATCTTCACCGGCATACTTCTTATCTTGCGGATCCTCGCCAACCGAAGCAAATTGGTAGATCCGATTATCGACCCCTATAATGGTCGGGCCTTTAATGACGGCATGGGAACCGATAGTGGTGCCCTTTCCAATGCACACGCCAGGTCCAATAACTGTAAAAGGTCCTACAGTAACGCCTTCATCCAGCTCGGCGGCTGGATCGATGCAAGCCTTAGAATCTATCAAGGAGCAAAATCCCGTGCAGTACACATAATTTCAGCTGTAGCGGCAATCTGGCCATCTACCTTTGCCGTACATGAGAATACGCCTATCCCCCGCTTGATGGCGTTCTGTTTCACTTCGATCATAAGCTGGTCACCAGGCTCAACAGGCCGCCTGAATCGCGCCTTATCTATCCCTACAAACAGATATACGGTGGTTTCATTAACCGTCTCGGGATTAGATTCCATAGCCAGCAAACCTGTTGCCTGTGCCATAGCCTCGACAATCAGAACGCCTGGCATTACTGGTCTGATGGGGAAGTGTCCATTAAAAAACGGCTCATTATAGGTCACGTTTTTCAACGCCAGCAAACGACTATCCTTCTCAAATTCAAGTACCCTGTCAATTAATAAAAAGGGATAACGGTGCGGTAAGAGCGTCAGCACCTTGTTGATATCCATTGTACTCAAAATACTCCTCCTGCCCCCGCCGCCATAAGCGTTCAGGGATCAAGGTAAAGACAGCAAAATAAATCAATTTGAGCCGTTCAAGGCTCAGGATGATTCATCAGAATCGCACTTATCTTGTGAAAAAACCTGTTGCTCGAGTTTATTCAGCCGTTGAATCGTATTCTCTAGTCGTCGAATCCGGGCTACTGTTTTTCGCCACTCACCATTTGGGACGGCCGGTAAGTTACCGCTGTAGTACCCAGGCTCTTTAAACGACCGGGTGACCAATGTTTGCCCGGAAAAATGGACGTTATCACCAATCTCAAGGTGACCCGAAACACCCACACCACCACCCAGTGTGCAATACTTACCTATGGTTGTTGAGCCCGCGATGCCGGCACATCCTGCAATGGCCGTGTGATCACCGATCTTCACGTTATGAGCAATTTGGATCTGATTGTCGAGCCTGACACCCACACCGATCACTGTATCCCGTATAGAACCCCGATCAATAGTTGTATTGGCACCAATTTCAGCATCATCGCCGATTCGTACGCGACCTATCTGTGGCACTTTGCACCAGGCACCCTGATCATTCGCATTTCCAAAACCGTCACTTCCAATAACTACGCCGGGATGAATCAAAACCCTTTTTCCGATTTGGGTTCCATGACACAAGGTCACGTTGGCGACCAAACGAGCGCCCTCATCTAAGACGCAATTTTCTTCAACCACACAGCCTGGCCCAATGGATACACCCTCCGCAATCTCAACACCTGCACCAATCACACTGCAAGGACCAATCCAGGCAGTTGAATGAACATTTGCAGTCTCTGCAACTACAGCAGACTGATGCACACCCCCAACAATCGCAGCAACAGGATAGAGCAGTGACGCCACTTTCGCATAGGTAAGGTAGGGATTATCTGTAACCAAACAGGCAATCGGAGAATTGGCAGCATCTTCTTTAGTTAAGATCACTGCCGATGCAGCAGTTGCATTCAGATAGTGGCGATATTTGCTATTAGCGAGAAAACAGATGGCCCCTTGAGAGGCATCTTGAATTGTGTCGGCACAAGTGATGAGCGTATCTCCATCACCGAGCAATTCAACGCCCAGCTGCTTTGCCAGATCACCTAAACGATAGGCCACACTGCTCTCCCGAAAACTTATTTGGAAGCCTTATGGATCTCTTCCAACCGCTGCAGGACCTTTTCAGTGAGATCAACACGCTTGTTAAAATAGGCGACACCATCCGTCAGGATCACATCTACCTGAGCCTCTTCGCCGATCTGTGTGACAACTTCACCCACCTTTTTTAACAAGCGGTTAACGGCTTCATTTCTACGTAGATTGGCATCTTCACGAAATTCAGCGCGTGTTGTAGTCAACTTGCGACGACGTGCTCGTATATCATTCTCTAACCGTTTGGCCTCTTCTGCACTCATTACAGCACCATCACGTGCCAGCTTATCTTCAAGCTGTTTCAATTGCTTGGCCTTGGCAATCAAATCCTGATCTCTGGCCTGAAACTCCTTTTTGAGTGCATTGCTGATCCCTTCCGCCTGAGGAGATTTTTCCATAACCTTATTCAGATCAACCACCCCAACCTTAAAGTCGCTGGCGGTAGCCTGTGAGACCAGACCGAACAGACAAACGGCCAAGAAAACAAATGCTGATTTCTTCAAAATACTCTCCTAACGCTTAAAAGGCGGTTCCAAAGGTAAACTGGAACACTTCCGTATCATCCCCTGATTTGTCATTAAGGGGCAGGCCCAAACTCATACCTAATGCACCCATTGGTGACAACCATAAAGCAGAGGCACCCGTAGAATAACGTAACTCACCCAAATCTATATCCGCTCCACCGTGAGTTGAAAATACATTACCCGCATCAAAAAACAGACCAAGGCGAATCGTTTTTTCCATCAACTTGAATGGTGCTGGAAAAAATAGTTCGGCATTGCCTACAATTTTAATATTGCCACCCACCGGGTCGTTACTGCTGTCCCTCGGCCCCAGACTGTGGTCTTTAAAACCTCTGACAGTTTTGGTGCCACCGGCAAAATAATTCTCCCATAAAGGAAGACGACTGGTATCTCCGTAGACATCTCCATAAGCCAGATCTGCATTCAGGGCCAGCGTAAATGAATTGCTAAGTGGGAAATAGCGCTTTTGGCGATAAGCGATCTTATAGTACTCCAAATCACTACCCGGCAGAGTGGCAGAGGCTGAAAGACTCTGCATGCCGCCCTTGGTAGGCATCAAAGATGAATCACGAGAATCTCTATTCCAACTTGTCCCGATCTTGAAATCAAAAAAGCTATCACCATTTTCGTTCTTAAAGGCGCTGACCACATCGGATGGTGTATCGGCGGGCTTGAAATTTGTACTAATCAAATCGAAGGTAAAGTTGACTCGATCGGTCTCCGTTATTGGCACACCAAAATTAACACCAACCGTACCTGTATCTGTCAAATATTTTGCCGTATCGACTTCGTCAAAGTCAGTTTTTTGATAACTGACATTAAAACCTCGACTGATGCCATCAACCGTATAATAGGGATTGACATAACCAAGACGGTAATGTGTGTTGGAAGAACTATTATCAAACGCCAATGACACCTGCTTACCGGTACCCAGAAAATTCTTCTGGGTCAGACTGGTACTGAAGATAACACCATCCGACTGGGAAAAACCCAAACCAGCCGCTAGGTTACCCATTGGCTTCTCAGTCACCGAAATATTAACATCGACCTGATCGGTAGACCCGGGTACAGCAGGCGTTTCAACATTAACCTCATCGAAGAAACCGAGCCGCTGCAAACGTTCCCGGGAACGAGTCACCTGTTCGGCTGAATACCAAGCCGCTTCCATCTGGCGCATCTCACGTCGCAATACCTCATCACGAGTATCACTATTGCCTTTCATATTGACCCGCCTGACATAGACTCGTTTTCCTGGGTCAACGAAATAAGTGATTGCAACCTGCTTTTTCTCTTCATCAATATCAGGAATGCTGTTCACGTTAGCAAAAGCGTAGCCGTTATTGCCGAGTAACGCGTTAATCCGTTCGGCGCTGCCAATAACCTGTTTTCGGGAGAATACTTCCCCTCTCACCAAATGTATCATCGGAAAAAAGGCCTCTTTGGCAAGAACCAGATCACCCGTCAGCCGGATATCACTAATGGTAAAGACATCACCCTCTTCAATATTTACCGTGACGTAAATATCTTTTTTATCCGGTGTAATCGAAACCTGGGTCGAGGTGATTTTAAAATTGATAAACCCGCGATCCAGATAGAAAGAGCGTAGTTTTTCAAGATCACCCGAAAGCTTTTGACGGGAATATTGGTCATCCTTGGTAAAGGATGAAAGAAAGCCCGTGGTATTTAAGCTAAATTCATCCAACAGATCTTCTTCATCAAACGCCGCATTGCCGATAATATTGATCTTTTTAATTCGGGCAGTCCCACCCTCAGAGATGGTGATATTAATCGCCACTCGATTACGCTCAAGCGGCGTGACAGATGAAGACAGCTTTACGGCATACTTACCGAGATTGAAATACTGACGTTGTAGCTCTTGTTCAATCTTATCCAGAATCGATCGATTGAAAACCCGTCCTTCAGCAAGTCCAATGTCTTTCAATGCTAATAACAGTGGGTCAGTCTCAAGTGCCTTATTTCCCTCGATCTCTATCTTGGCAATTGCGGGTCTCTCTGTGGCGAAAACAATCAGTACATCGCCTTCACGTTCCAGTTTCACATCCTTAAAAAAACCTGTCTTAAACAGGGCTCGGATGATCTCCCCGGTCTCTTCAGACTCAATCTGTTGGCCAATTTTGACAGGCAGATAATTAAAGACTGTTCCAGGCGAGATGCGTTGCAACCCCTCAACCCGAATATCTTTAACAACGAATGTATCACTCAAAACTAGCTGGGGTGCTATCAGAATGATGAGGATCAGTGAAAAGCGGACCGTATTAACTAGGTTCATATTATCTTTTTAAGTTCTTGTTTTTTAAGTCTATCCATGAAATCAGCTCCTAATCTCTACGATATACAAGACCGAGACCCCTGTCGGGTACTCTCTGGGTCAATTTCTGTAAGATTAATACAACACGTTGATAACTCTATTTATTTTGTATTATCAGCCTCAAAACTTGGCCTAACAAATTCAAAGCCGCACTAGTATAAATAATCTTTCGACCATGCCCAAGCTTAGAGCGAAATAATTTGCTAATTAAACAATCTGCTCAGGTCCACATAGAATGCCAGCGTCATCAAGCTTAACAAGATAACCAACCCCAATCGTTGCCCCAATACCTGCGCAGACTCAGAAAGAGGACTTCCCTTCACAGCCTCGATCATAAAGAAAAGTAAATGCCCACCATCCAGCACAGGAACAGGAAGTAAATTCAGTACGCCTAGACTGATACTAACCAATGCCAGAAACTTCAGAAATTGGGTCAATCCATAGCTGGCAGTTTTTCCTGCCGTCTGGGCAATCGAAATCGGGCCGCTCAGATTTTTTATTGAAATATCACCCGTCAGCATTCTGCCTAACATCTTTAACATAAACAAAGACATTTCCGCTGTCTTTGTAGCCGCTACTCCGACCGCATCAATGGGTCCATACACGACCTCAACACGGTAATCATCAAACAGATTCTCTGCCACATAAGGTCCTGCACCGATGCGCCCAAAAACCTGCTCAGCCTGTTTGGTCTGACCGATTATGAGCTTGATTTCGGATGTGACACCCATACGATCAATTGTCACATCAACCAGTTTGCCGGGCTTTTGCCGTACATACTCCACCAGTTCTGACCAAGTATTCACTTCAATTCCATCAATCGAAAGCACCCGATCACCAACCTTAAAGCCGGATTGCTCTGCTGGCTCGCCAGATACTAGCTGACCAATAACAGGGTCTATAATGGGTCTCTTGGGTGCAAATCCAAGCCGATCCAGCAGACGACCATCCTCTGCCAAACCGAGCAGCCGGTCGCCAGGTAAAACACGAATGCGCTCGTAGCCCTTTGCATCACGGACCTTTACCACTACATCACCCCCAACCGTAGATTCGGTAAGGAGCGCATAGACGGCGGATTCCCAGGTCGGTGTTGGTGTATCGCCCACAGACAAAAACTCATCATCTTGAGCAAATCCAGCTTCAGCAGCTATAGACGATTCTGAAACCTTGCCAATCCAGGGGCGTGAGCCAGTATCACCGGATACGGCTATTAGCCAAAATGCCAGCAGAGCAAACAGGAAATTAAATAAAGGACCCGCCACGACAATGGCTGATCGAACCACAACAGATTGCCGATTAAAAGATTGGCTGAGGTAATGTTCAGGAACGGCCCCTTCTCTCTCATCCAGCATCTTGACATAGCCACCAAGCGGGATGGCTGCAAGGACATACTCCGTACCCAAATCCGCCTCGAACTGAGCCTCACTTCCGGATCCTCCGTCAGAACGGCTACTTTTCCCGCGGAATGAAAACAGCGGCTTGCCAAACCCAATAGAGAAGCGCAGTACTTTTACACCCAACTTTCGCGCTACCCAGAAATGACCGAACTCATGAACGGCAATCAGAATAGCCAGAGCAATTACAAAAGAACCCGCTGAAAAGAGAAATGATGACATAACGATGAATTCAGACCCAATTCTGGATCATTTGTTCCGCATACCGACGTGCTTCGGCATCAGCAGAGAGTAGCGTGCCCAGCCCTGTAGCCTGCCCGCCTGGTAGAGACTCAAGAACGGACTCTATTACTTGTGGAATCGCTGTAAAGGCAATCCCACCCGCCAAAAACGAGGCAACAGCTACCTCATTCGCTGCGTTCAAGATTGCTGGACAGGTACCACCTTGCTCAATGGCTTCATAGGCCAAACGTAAACAGGAGAAACGATTAAAATCCGGCTCTTCAAAATCAAGCCGAGCCACCTCAAACAGATCTAAAGGTTCAACCCCCGATACAATGCGTTCGGGCCAAGCCAAGGCGTGAGCAATCGGGGTACGCATATCTGGATTACCCAATTGAGCCAGAACGGAACCATCACTATAGGCCACCATTGAATGAATTACACTCTGGGGATGTAACACTACCTTCACGCGGTCTGATTGGGTATGAAATAGCCAGCAGGCCTCAATCACCTCCAGCCCCTTATTCATCATGGTTGCTGAATCGACTGAGATCTTCCTGCCCATCTCCCAGTTTGGATGGGCGCAGGCCTGTGCGGGCGTCACACCTTGAAGCTGATCCAAAGGGAGACGACGAAACGGTCCACCAGAGGCCGTCAACAAAATCTGAGTGACCCCGACCTTCTCCAGACCCTTATGGAAGTTGGCAGGCATACACTGAAATACTGCATTATGCTCACTATCGATGGGAAGAATCTCAGCACCCCCGGCTGCCGCTTCCCGCATAAAGAGCTCTCCAGCAACGACCAGCGCCTCTTTATTGGCAAGTAAAATGCGCTTGCCAGCGCGGGCAGCGGCCAAGGCTGGCAAGAGTCCAGCAGCACCTACTATTGCAGCCATCACATAGGCTACATCTTCAAGCGAAGCCACATACTCCAGACCTTCCACGCCAGAAAGTACTTCTATATTAAGCCCTTCATAGCGAATTTTTTGCTCGAGCTCAGAAGCTGAGTTCGCATCAGCCATTACTGCATAATGGGGCAGAAATGATTTGCACTGATTAAATAAACCATCAACATCACGATTGGCCGTCAATGCAATCACGCGGTATCTGTCTGGATGCCGCCCAATCACATCAAGCGTGCTGATCCCAATCGATCCGGTAGACCCTAATACGGTCAAACCAATCACTTACCACCCCCAAACAGCAGCAGGCCAAACATAAAAGCAGGGGCTACTGCGGTAAGGCTATCAATTCTATCCAAAATCCCACCGTGCCCTGGAAGTATATTCCCGCTATCTTTGACACCTGCCTGACGCTTAAGCAGGCTTTCAAACAGGTCTCCAACAACGGAAATGAGACAGATTGCTAAACAAAATAGCACTATCAGTATTACCGGACCTGTCTCAGGTCGTAGCCAAATTAATAACCCGCTCCACAAACCAACGGCAACAAGCGCGCCATAGACGCCTTCACGAGTCTTCTTCGGGCTGATATTGGGTGAAAGCTTAACACGCCCCCATTGACGACCCGAGAAATAGGCTCCGGTATCTGCCACCCACGAGAGTGACATGGCGTAAAGGACTAGAGCTGGCCCTTGTTCATCATAACTATGCAGATAGACAAGTGCCGCCCAGGTGGGCAACAACACAAACAGCCCAATAAAAACTCTCGCGATTTTCCCAGGAACAGGGGATGTCTGTGGATTATATTGAATGACTAAACCGGTCACCACCAACCAACCTACGGTGACCAATGTAAATAAGCCTAAACCAACACCCGGATACTCCAGCACCACATAAAGGAACAGCAACCCCAAGGCAACGGCAAAGAGAAACAGAAGTTGCTCCAGTAGGCTCGTAAGTCCGGCCAAACGCAACCATTCCTTGGCACCGAGTAAAACCACCAGCGCCAATACGAGTGCAAATCCGTCAGTAGGAAGATAAAGGACCCCGGCAATAACCAGTGGTAATAAAATCAATGCGGTAAGAACACGATGAAGTAACATAATTATTCCACCGAACCCTTGTTTTCAGCCAATGCGAGCTGCTCAGATGTCATCCCAAAGCGGCGTTGGCGATTTGAAAAAAACTCGAGTGCCTGATCAAATGCCTGAGCATCGAAATCAGGCCAAAAGGCCTCAGAGAAATAAAGCTCCGAATAAGCTGACTGCCAAAGCATAAAGTTGCTGATACGTTGCTCACCACCGGTCCGAATAAACAGATCGGGGTCAGGCAGGTCACTAAACGAGAGTTCCGATGAGATCAGTGATTCATCAATCGCACCGGCTTTGAGCTGGCCAGATTCTACTTTTAAGGCAAGTCGATGCACGGCTTGTGTGATATCCCAGCGCCCACCGTAATTTGCAGCAATCTGCAAGACCAGTCCCGAATTATTTGCAGTGTCGGCCTCAGCAGCAGCAATGCGTTGTTGTAGCTTTTCAGAAAAAGCGGAACGGTCACCAATAATTCGCAAGCGGACATCATTTCGCTTGAGACGTTTGACTTCACGCTGTAAGGCAACCATAAAGAGATCCATCAACAAAGAGACCTCTTTCTGTGGGCGCTTCCAGTTTTCACTACTAAAAGCAAACAGGGTTAATACTTCGATGCCATACTTAACCGACTGCTCAACACTGGATCGAACAGTTTTAACCCCAGCTTTATGCCCGGCATGTCGCGGTAGATTCCGCTGTTGCGCCCACCGGCCATTCCCATCCATGATTATGGCTACGTGACGAGGCAATTGGGTCAATCCATCCACATCCATTAAATCGATCCCAGATTGTGTCATTACTCTGCGACTGAAAAGCTCGGTGAATCTCTCTGCAGACACCCCGGGCCAATTAATCAGATCGACATCAAGTCTTTTTCTTTCTCTGCCAGATGCTCATCAATCTCTTTAATATGTTGATCTGTCAGCTTCTGAATAATCTCTTGACCACGATGCTCATCATCTTCAGAGATCAGCTTATCCTTTACAAGGCTTTTCAGATCGCTATTGGCATCTCTACGAATATTACGCACCGCAACACGCGCCTGTTCTGCCTCACCACGCACGACACGGATCAGGTCTTTGCGCCGCTCTTCGGTCAATGGGGGTAGCGGCACGCGGATCACTGTACCGGCTGAATTGGGATTGAGACCAAGATCGGAATTAAGAATAGCCTTCTCAATCGCCTTGACCATATCTTTTTCCCACGGGGTAATGGCCAAAGTACGGGCATCATCAACATTGATATTAGCCACCTGACTTAAAGGCACAACTGATCCATAGTAGGAGACAGTGAGGTGATCCAGAAGGCTTGGATGTGCCCTGCCCGTCCTTACCTTGGCCAACTCATTATCCAGCGCATCCACGCTTTTACCCATGCGCAGTGTTGCGTCTTTTTTAATATCGTCGATCATTTTCCACTCTCCACTAGGGAACCGATTGCCTCCCCTTTAACAAGGCGCATCAATGCACCCGGGGTATTGATATTCATTATGCGCAATGGCATTTCATTGTCACGACAGAGGACAATTGCCGTAGCGTCCATAACCTTCAATCCATCAGCAAGTGCTCTATCATAGCTGATTCGAGGATAAAAAACGGCGCTGGGTTCCTTGACAGGATCAGCCGAGTAAACACCATCAACTTTTGTAGCCTTAATCATCAAATCGGCATTGATCTCTATAGCACGAAGACTGGCAGCAGAATCAGTGGTAAAGAACGGATTTCCTGTACCTGCTGCAAACAGTACGACTTCACCGCGATCAAGATGCTCGACAGCCTGCCTACGCACATAGGTATCACATACCTGCTCCATAGGGATAGCGGACATGGTGCGGGCAGGGACACCAATCTTGACTAATGCATCCTGCATCGCCAGTGCATTCATGACCGTGGCCAACATGCCCATATGATCCCCAGAAACACGATCAATACCGGCCTTTGCTAACCCTTCACCTCGAAAGATATTGCCGCCACCAATCACTAAACCTATCTGAATACCAGACGCAACCAGCTCCTTGATATCACCAGCAACTCTGGCTATTACATCGGGATCAATACCGAAACTACCCTCGCCCATCAACGCCTCACCGCTTAACTTAAGCAGGATTCGCCGGTAGATCGCTTCAGACATATAAACTCTCTAGTTGTTATAAGATGGCAATAAAAACAGTCCCGGATTACCGGGACTGTTTTCACTTCATTTACTCTCCGCGAACCTGGGCCATGACCTCGTCCGCAAAGTTTTCCTGCTTCTTCTCGATGCCTTCTCCGACTTCATAGCGTTTGAAGTCATTGACCTTGGCTCCAGCAGCAGACAGTAATTTTTCTACCGTAGTATCTGGGTCCTTGATGAAGGCCTGTCCCAGCAACGTGGTGTCAGCCAGATATTTCCTAACTCGACCATCAACAATCTTGTCGACAATGTTTTCTGGCTTTCCGCTCTCCAGGGCTTGTACCTTGAAGATCTCACGCTCTTTCGCCAGCAGATCCGCAGGCACCTGATCTTCAGAGACACATATTGGATTGCTCGCCGCGACATGCATGGCCACATCTCTGGCCAAATCATCATCACCGCCTTCAACGTCGATTATAACGCCGATGCGCGCACCATGACTGTAGCTTGACAGCTTACCATTAGCCGATTCAAAACGCTGGAATCGGCGTACATTCATGTTCTCACCGATCTTGACGATCAGTGCTTCACGAGCCGTATTAATGGTGGTCTCCTCTCCATCATGGAGTGGCGCATCCAACAACTCTTCAACAGTTGCAACATCAGATGCCAAAGCACGTTTGGCTACAGCATTTGCAAATGAGGTGAAGTTTTCATCCTTTGCAACAAAATCCGTCTCACAGTTTACTTCGACTATGACACCTTTGGTGTTGTCATCATTCATCTGGATAACAATGAGGCCATCAGCGGCTGTGCGACCCGCTTTCTTCGCAGCCTTGGCTTGGCCAGATTTGCGCATGTTTTCGATGGCTGCTTCAATATCGCCATCAGTTTCAACCAGGGCCTTTTTGCATTCCATCATGCCGGAACCGGTACGCTCACGCAGTTCCTTTACCAGAGAGGCTGTAATCGCCATGATTCGTATATCCTTGCTTTAATTTAAAGCTTGTGTGTAGATAGCGGCAGGAGAATCGTGCAATCTAATTCCTTGAGCGAATAGGCAGATCAAATTATCCACCAGGCATTGCCCACTCAGGAAAAGGCCGCACGCTCGGAACTCATAAAGACACTATCTGTTTTGCAAATTTGGCGGGTCCCTGTTTATTCAGGAACCCGCTGTGATATAAAAAGCTGAACGTAAAAGGCCTTATTCAGCCGCTTCGCTCTTCGCCTCTTTGACTTCAACAAACTCATCCGCTCCGTCAGCCTTGCCACCCAGATGGGCAGCACTGGCACGCCCTTCGAGAACAGCTGCAGCCGCCCCTTGAACGTAGAGCTGAATAGCACGAATGGCATCGTCGTTACCTGGAATAACATAATCAATGTTATCTGGGTTGTTATTGGTATCCACCACACCAACAACCGGAATACCCAATTTACGCGCTTCGGCAATGGCAATATCTTCATGGCCAGTGTCAATAACAAAGAGCACATCCGGCAGACCGTTCATGTCCTTGATGCCGCCCAGGCTGCGATCAAGCTTTTCCATCTCACGACGTAGACCAAGGGCCTCTTTCTTGTTAAAACGCTCGATCGTGCCATCTTCAAACATGGCCTCGAGCTCTTTCAGACGTTTGATGCGCTGTTTGATGGTCTTGAAGTTGGTAAGCATGCCACCCAACCAACGATGATTAACGTAAGGCATGCCACAGCGGGTGGCCTCTTCCTTAACAGTCTCGCTGGCAGCGCGTTTGGTACCGACAAATAAAATTTTTCCACCGTTGGCAGCCAAAGACCCCATGAAATTCATGGCCTCTTTGTACAGCGGGAGGGTCTTATCCAAATTAAGAATATGGATCTTATTGCGGTGACCGAAGATGTAGGCCCCCATCTTGGGGTTCCAATAGCGGGTCTGGTGACCAAAGTGCACGCCAGCCTCGAGCATCTGACGCATCGATATATTACTCATTTAAAGCTCCGAATTGTACGGGTTAGTCCTCCACATACCCCAACTGGCGACCCGGTTTCCCAGGCACCCCGACAGTTGTGCCGGTATGTGTGTGAATTGTTTGGTGAGTATACCCCACCCCCAAGAGCCACTCATCTGACTCCGGGCGCGTTTTATACCACATTAAGGTATTTACGACAATCGATCTTGATGGATAAGTGCTTCCCTGCAAAACAGGCAATACGGGCACTTCCTTCATACAACCCTATCTTAAGTAGAGATGATTGTAGTTAAATTAACCTTTACAATGGATACTTTTACTGGAATAACCGAGATTCAGAGGAAGGCGCCTCTTTTCAACGCCTTTGCCGATCACAGGAATACTGAACAGATATGAGTGTAATCATCAAGACCCCGGAAGAGATTGAAAAAATGCGGGTGGCTGGACGTCTGGCTGCAGAAGTTTTGGAGATGATAGCCCCCCACGTCCAGCCGGGCGTTACCACAGATGAGCTGGATCAGATCTGTCATGACCATATCGTCAATCATCAAAACGCAATCCCCGCGCCACTCAATTACCGGGGCTTTCCTAAATCTATTTGCACCTCAGTCAATCATCAGGTTTGCCATGGCATTCCCGGCAACAAGAAGCTAAAAAGCGGCGATATCATTAATATTGATATCACTACGATCAAGGACGGCTTTCATGGTGATACCAGTAAAATGTTCTTTGTAGGTGAAGCATCCATTCTCGCAAAACGCCTTACCAAAATCACTTACGAAGCCTTGTGGCTGGGCATTAATGAGGTAAAACCGGGCGCGCGACTGGGAGATATTGGCCATACTATTCAACAATTTGCAGAATCACACCACTATTCTGTTGTTCATGAATACTGCGGACACGGGATTGGACGCGGTTTCCACGAAGACCCGCAGGTATTGCATTATGGATCACGCAATACCGGAATTGAGTTACGCCCTGGCATGTGTTTTACGATCGAACCCATGATCAATGCAGGAAAACGCCAAGTAAAAATGTTACCGGATGGGTGGACAGTGGTAACCAAAGATCGCAGCCTTTCGGCTCAGTGGGAGCACACCATACTGGTGACTGAAGAGGGCTATGAAGTGCTTACCCTGCGAGAAGAGGAGCGCAATCAGCTTGTCTGATTCTCGAATAATCCCATATGGTTTCAACAATCCTGCTCGAACCTGAAAAACTAAATACTTCTCTAAAAAACAGCGAAAATCCTCTAAAAGTTTTTCGTGATGCATTAAAAGAGGCCAATCTGGCGCTGAAAACACGCTTTGAGAAGGGTGATCCTATCACTGCGCTGGTGCCGCTCCGTGCCCAGATGATCGACAACCTGCTGAAACAGGCCTGGATGCATAAGATGCCCGAGGATGCGGCAGCAGCCTTGATTGCCGTCGGTGGATATGGTCGGATGGAGCTTCATCCCGGTTCTGATATTGACTTGATGATCCTACTGGATGACACAGACCCAGAGCGCCACTCTGATTCTTTAGCTGAACTGTTGACATTCTTTTGGGATATTGGATTAGAGGTTGGGCACAGTGTTCGCACCATCGCTGAGTGCATCACTGAAGCCGAGCGGGATATTACAGTCGCCACCAACATCATGGAGTCTAGGCTTCTCATCGGTCAGGCATCCCTTTTTACTCAAATGCAGGCCGCCACAGGACCAGAAAAGATTTGGCCAAGCGACCGCTTCTTCACCGCCAAGTGGGAAGAGCAGACACAACGCTACCTACGCTACGAGGAGGCCATCTCCAATCTCGAACCCAATATAAAAGAGAGTCCTGGTGGTTTACGAGACATCCAAATGGTTGGATGGGTAGTCAAACGTCACTACGGCGCCAAGACTATGCATGACCTTGTCGTCCATGGTTTTCTAACGGAAGAAGAGTACCTGGATCTAATGGATGGTCAGGATTATCTCTGGCGTATCCGTTTTGCCCTGCACCTCCTTACTGGACGCAGGGAAGACCGTATCCTTTTCGATTATCAACGCACACTGGCGGCCCAGTTTGGGTTTGAAGATGACGATCAGGAGTTAGGAGTGGAAAAATTCATGCAGCAGTACTACCGTACAGCGCTGCGCCTCAGAAGAATGAATGAGATGCTGTTGCAGCTCTTTCAAGAGGTAATCCTACTCAAATGTCATCTGGATGAACCTAAACCGATCAACCGTCGCTTTCAATCCAGAAGCGGTTTTCTGGAGGTTGTGCATAAAGATATATTCACCCAATACCCGCTCGCACTATTAGAGCTTTTCCTGATTATGGAGCAGCATCAGGAACTTAATGGGGTAAGGGCCAGCACCATTCGACTGATTCGTAGTCACCGACATCTTATCGACGACAATTTCCGTCAGGACATTCGGGCCAGAAGCCTGTTTATGGAGATACTGCGTCAGCCCGTTGGCATTACCCACGAATTGAGGCGGATGAACCGGTACGGCATCCTGGCTCGATACATCCCGGCCTTCGCACATATTGTTGGGCGCATGCAGTATGATCTGTTTCATGTATTTACCGTCGACAAACATACGCTGTTTGTCGTGCGAAATCTGCGCAGATTAACCGTGCCTGAGCACCGAGGTGAATTTCCGCTGTGCAGCGACATCATGGAAAAGCTCCCCAAGCCTGAACTCCTCTATATTGCAGCCATCTTTCACGATATAGCCAAAGGCAGAGGCGGTGATCACTCTGAACTGGGCGCCAAAGAAGCCTGGGACTTTTGCAAACTGCATGGCCTAAGCGACTATGACAGTCGATTGGTATCCTGGTTGGTAGAAAAGCACCTACTGATGTCCATTACCGCCCAAAGAAAAGACACCAGCGATCCAGATGTCATCAATGACTTTGCCCAATCAGTCAAAAACCCGGTCCACCTTGATTACCTTTACCTACTCACTATGGCCGATATCCGGGCGACCGATCCAAAAAAATGGAACAGCTGGAAAAACTCGCTCCTGCGGGAACTCTATATAACCACCAAACAAGCGCTGTTGCGTGGATTACAAAACCCTCAAGAGAGAGAAGAGATTGTTCAAAACAAACAAGCTGGCGCACTCCATCTCCTCAGGGCTGAAGGCAATGATCCTGACAGTGCACTCGCACACTGGGCCACGCTCAGTCTTGACTATTTTCTCTACCACACCTGGGAAGAGATCGCTTGGCAGACCCGCATGGTACTCGCCAGCACACCGGATCAACTACCCCTGGTGCAATTACGCAAATCAAGCACCCGTGGCGGCACAGAAATATTCCTCTATGGGCCTGATCGAGATGATCTGTTTGCCATCACTACCAGCCAACTGGATCAGTTGGGATTAAACATTGTGAGCGCTCGTATTGAAACGGCTAACACAGGCCTGACCCTCAATAGTTTTCTCGTACTGGAGCAGGATGGTGGCCCCGTTGAAGAGGCAGGGAGACGGGAAGAAATTTGTGACCTGTTGAGAGAAGCGCTGCTTAACCCTGAATCAACCAACCTCGTCGTATCACGCAGAGTACCGAGAAGACTAAAACACTTCTCGACACCTACGCGCATCGATTTTGTACAAGATTACGGCAATCAACGAACCATCATGAAGCTGATGACAGATGACCGACCAGGCCTACTCTCTGAAGTCGGACACGCCTTCGCCAAGTGCAAAATCAAGTTGATTAATGCAAAAATTGCGACAATTGGTGCCGAAGCAGAGGACACCTTCTTTATCACTGACCGGAATAATAAACCTCTGGGCAGTCGAGAACAGTTTGAAAGTCTGGAAAAAGAGATACAGGAACGGCTCAGCTAGGGGTAATAACTCTTAATCGGTCCGACCATAACGATCCTCAAAGCGGACAATATCATCTTCACCAAGGTAGCTACCCGTCTGTACCTCTACCATCTCAAGCGGAATCACACCAGGATTCTCCAGACTATGTGTGGTACCGATGGGTATGTAGGTCGATTGATTCTCAGAAAGCATCAACAGCTCTTCACCACGCGTAACACTGGCAGTACCTTTAACCACAATCCAATGTTCAGCACGATGGTGGTGCATTTGCAGCGAGAGCTTTGCACCCGGGTTCACCACAATCCGTTTCGCCTGATGCCGCTCACCCAGATCAATCGAATCATAATAACCCCAAGGCCGATACACTTTCCGATGTGTTTCATATTCACATCGCCCAGCCGCCTTGAGTAGATCGACAATCTGTTTTACCTCTTGCACACGGGAACGCGGGGAAACCATTACGGCATCATCTGTTTCGACCACAACCATATCCGAGAGCCCGACTACCGCAACCAATTTATTCTCGGAATGCAGGTATGAATTACCCGTATCCACTGCGAGCACATCTCCCTTTATGGCGTTTCCATTGACATCTTTTCCCGCCACATCCCAAAGCGCTGACCAAGAACCCACATCATTCCAACCAGCATCAAGCGGCACTACGACAGCCCGGTCGGTCTTCTCCATCACGGCATAATCAATTGAATCTGCAGGGCATGCTGCAAAAGCCTCCTTCCCTAGCCGGGTAAAATCAGGTGAAACAAGAGCATTCTGATGTGCCTTTTGACAGGCGGCCAAAATGGCAGGATTGTGTCGCCCCAACTCTTCGAGATAACGTGATGCCCTGAAGACAAACATCCCGCTGTTCCAGTAATATTCCCCTGAATCAATATAAGCGGTCGCGGTACTCAGATCAGGCTTCTCCACAAACGCCGTCACGCTATAGGATTCCCCAGCAGCATCTGCATCACCCCGCTGAATATAGCCATATCCGGTTTCTGGACCCGTAGGGACGATACCGAATGTCACCAATGCCCCAGAATCAGCAAGCTGCACCGCTTTTAAGATAGACGACTGAAAACTGGCGACATCTGAGATCACATGATCCGCCGCCAGCACCAAGAGTAAAGCATCAGGAGAGTGTGCAGATAAGGCCGCCATAGCAACTGCCGGTGCTGTATTGCGACCTACAGGTTCTAACAATATAGATTGAGGTATAACACCCAGCTCACGAAGCTGTTCAGCCACCATAAAGCGGTGATCTTCGTTACACACCACAATCGGATTATCAATATCGCCAAGCCCATCAAGACGTAACAATGTCTCCTGGAGCATGGTATTTTCAGTCACCAAGGGAAGAAACTGTTTAGGATAATGACTGCGTGACAAAGGCCACAACCTTGTGCCTGAACCACCCGATAAAATGACTGGTATCATTATTTCTCCATTATCTTCGTGTATACCTAAAACCCATACTCAGGACGCGATGCCACTTTCTACAACATATTCACAGCCTCGCCTTGTAGCTCATCTAAAAGACTACACTAAAACATCACAAAGTCACATGAATTCCCTCAGCCAAACCTGTATGATTGCCCAAAATATGACATCCAACTATCCCGAAATAATTTTGAAGCATGCCAGCTTATTAATAAAGGGAATATCTGTATTGGACATCAATCAAAACATTAGCTTTTTTAGTTAGAGCCTCGCAAAATTATGGATAGCCTGCAGATTCTAATCCTATCAATCGTCCAGGGATTGACAGAATTTCTCCCCATTTCCAGTTCAGCACATCTCATCCTCACCCCAATGCTATTTGGTTATACAGACCAGGGATTGGCATTTGACGTAGCGGTTCATTTAGGCTCATTGCTCGCAGTCACCACCTATTTTAGGCATGAATTAATCCTAATGGCGGGTGATTTTTTTCGCTCATTAAAACGCGGCGCACCTCAAACCGAAAACTCCCGCATGGTCTGGATGATTATACTGGCTACATTACCGATCATTGTGGCTGGGGAACTCTTTATCTCACTGGTTCAGCACGACTTGCGATCCACCGGCGTGATAGCGGCGACAACCATACTCTTTGGTTTGCTGCTTTTCTGGTATGACAGACAGGGTAGCCAATCCCGAGATGAATACTCCATCAGCTGGCGTGACGCCTTGACTATCGGGTTGTTTCAGGTGCTGGCGCTGATCCCGGGGACATCGCGATCTGGCATCACCATGACAGCTGGGATGATGCTTGGGCTCACAAGGGAGGCCACCTCCCGCTTTTCATTCCTGCTCTCCATTCCCACCATATTGATGTCTGGTTCAATGGTAACCCTTGATTTAGTCACCCATGCGGCACCTGTCAACTGGCTGGCAATGGGATCGGGCGCCCTGCTCTCCTTTGCTTCAGCCTATATCTGTATCCACTACTTCCTACAGCTGATCAACAAGATCAGCATGCTGCCCTTTGTAATCTATCGATTACTCTTGGGCAGTTTATTGGTCTGGCTTGCAATCTAGAAGCAATTTGTACTTTAGGAATTACCGAACGGACCGCTAATAACCGGCCCATATCGGGTCAGCCTGGAGTATACACATCTGCCTCGAAATTGAGCGTGGCAAACAGGTCGTCCAGGGTCTCCTCGCGACGAATCATCTCTACCGTTCCATCACTCCGAAGCAACAGCTCCTTGGGCCGGGCCTTGCCATTGTAATTGAACCCCATAGCGTGACCATGAGCGCCGGTATCATGAATACAGAGTATGTCGCCATCCGCTACCTTAGGTAATGAACGCTGAATCGCAAATTTGTCATTGTTTTCACAAAGCGAACCCGCCACATCCACGACTTCCGCTTCACCCGACTTGCCCAAGACGGTGATGTGATGATAAGCCCCATACATGCCTGGACGCATTAAGGCAGACATACAGGCATCGACACCCACATAGGTACGGTAGATCTCCTTTCGATTAATCGCTTGTGTCACCAATACACCATGTGGTCCCGTCATATAACGTCCACTCTCCACATACATGCTCGGCGCATAGCCATGCTGCTGCCTGAATGCATCAAACAGTTCGGTGATCTCGTTGGCCATCGACGTAATATCCAGAGGCCGCTCTTCTGGACGGTAGGGAATGCCTAAACCTCCGCCGATATTGATAAACTCGAACTGTATACCCAGTTCACCCGATATCCACACCACGGTTTCCAACAACATCTTGGCTGTCTCAACCATATAGCGGTAATTCAGCTCATTCGAAGCCAGCATGGTATGCAGGCCAAACCGCTTGGCTCCACGTGCCTGTGCCTTTCGATAGGCCTCCAAGAGTTGATCATGGGACACGCCATACTTTGCCTCTACCGGAGTTCCAATGATGCTGTTTCCGGTTCGCCGTTCACCTGGATTGTAACGAAAACAGATCAACTCCGGCATTTCTGGAACCTTGTCCACCAGAGAGATATCATCCAGATTGAGGACACATCCACCTTCAGCCGCCGCCGCAGAGAAATCGGTCTGACTCGTGTTATTGGAGGTGAACATGATCTCATCACCACGCGCACCGGTTTCCCGGCTCAACTGCAGCTCAGCAACAGAACTGCAATCAAAGCCAAAATCCATTGATTTCATGATCTCGAGAATCTTCGGATTTGGAAGTGCCTTAACCGCGTAATACTCCTTGAACCCGGCAACACCAGAAAACGCCTGCTTTAGACCTTCACCTGTTTCTCGAATACCCTTCTCATCATAGATATGAAACGGCGTACCGTAATGCGCTACGATCTGCTTAAGTATGGGGTTGAGACGTTGTTCAAAATCACTCGATATGGGCATGTTCTTTTCCAGTAACAATCTAGTTTTGCCGCAATCTCACAAGATCATGAGGCCGTGGCGCACATTGGTTCGGTTAAGGTTTTTTTCAGAGCACGTTACTGATTCGCTCCATCGCTTCTTGCACATTCTCAAAGCTATTGAATGCGCTGATGCGGATGTATCCTTCACCACACTTCCCAAAACCGGCACCCGGCGTGCAGACAACCGCCGCGCTATTCAACAGGTGATCGAAGAATTCCCAGGAGTCGCGCTTGCTGTCGATCCAGATGTAGGGTGAGTTTTCACCACCGATACATTCATATCCCAGCGCTTCCATCTTTTCACGGATATATTTTGCATTATTGAGGTAGTAAGCGATTAGCTCTTTGATCTGCGCTTGCCCCTCATCGCTGTACACCGCCTCGGCTGCACGCTGCACCGGATAGGAGACACTGTTGAATTTAGTGGTATGCCGACGATTCCAGAGCGTATGCACAGACACCGCCTCGCCCGCTTCGGTATAGGCCATGCACTCCTTGGGGACTACCGTATAAGCACAACGTGTACCGGTAAATCCTGCGGTCTTGGAGAAACTACGGAATTCAACCGCTACTTCACGCGCGCCTTCAATTTCATAGATAGAGCGAGGCAGGTTCTCGTCCTGAACAAAGGCCTCATAGGCCGCATCAAACAGAATCAGTGCCTTGTTTGCCTTTGCGTAATCAACCCAAGCCTTCAACTGCTCTTTCGTTGCCGTTGAGCCAGCAGGGTTATTCGGGAAACAGAGATAGATCAGATCAACCGGCTGATCAGGTAGGTTGGGAATAAATCCATTTTCTCGATTACCATCCAAATAAACAAACCCATCATAGCGACCCCGCTCGGCATTCCACTTGCCGGTGCGACCAGCCATCACATTAGTGTCTACATAAACCGGATAGACGGGATCAGGAATCGCCACCGTGATATCGGTCGAAAAAATCTCCTGGAAATTTCCACTGTCACATTTTGCACCGTCGCTTACGAACACCTCATCCGCTTCGACATGCGCGCCTCTGGCTTGAAAATCATGCTTGGCAATCGCCTCACGCAAGAAATCATAACCTTGCTCAGGACCATATCCCCGGAAGGTACTGTCACTGGCCATTTCATCGACCGCAGCATGGAAAGCCTTAACACAGGCCTCTGGCAGCGCACGGGTAACATCGCCAATGCCCAGTTTGATCAGCTTTTTATCTGTATTAGATTGCTGAAAGGCATTCACGCGCTTGGCAATGTTCGAGAAGAGGTATGAAGCCTGTAGCTTCTGGTAGTTTTCATTAATCTTGATCATTCTTGACACCTCAGAGTGCTGCGCATAACGCTTTAGGAATTCATTTCGTAATCAGAGGGTAAAACCTCAACGTCAGGAGAGCACTATTCATCCCTCACAAACCGAGTAGCCCAATTACAGAGATAGAAAGCCGCGTAGTATAGGATATACCGGGCTGCCAGACCATATTCAGGTGTACTAAGACTTGCACATATCGATGCGCAGAAGGCTGAGAGTCCGTGCAAACAATCTCAGAAAATTAACAATGCAGATAAATCCTGAAGTACATAAAATCAGAGAATCGCAGATTAGGTACCCCAAACATTATAGCGACTCAGTTTTCACCAAATCTTTGTAGGCATGCCAACTGGCATGCCCCACCAAGGGCATGAAAATGATCAACCCTAAAAAGAAGGTGAACATTCCAATCCCAACGAACATCACGATAAGTGCAGCCCACAACAAAAGAGGTTTCGGATTATTCAAGACACAGCGTGTACTAATGGCTATTGCACTCATCGTATCGAGGTTACGATCGATGATCATGGGCACAGATACCACGCTGATGCTAAAAACAGCCAGCGCAACAACACTGCCCACCAATATTCCAGCCCCCATGAATGCGGGGCTATCACCTGAGAAAAAAAGGACATTCAGTGCATTCTCAAAATCAGGCGTGATGCCAAAAAAGAAGAGGGCAAAAACCACATTGGAAAGTAGCATCCAGATAAGAAAGCCCATCATTAAAACCAAACCCATCACCAACAAATTGAAGGGTGTGCGTCGCCAAACAAAAAAGGTTTGCAGAAATTGAGGCGTTTCTCGATTACCCAGTAAGCGACTGGTTTCATAGAGCCCCATAGCTAACAAAGGTGATATAAGAAAAAAACCGGCCATCAGAGCGGGAATAAAAAAGAACATGCCCATTGCAAGCAATAACCCCGACAAAAGAAAGCTGCTGATTACAAATAACAGACCATACGTGAGACTGATCGTGGATGCCTTCTTGATATCTTGCCAACCCGCAGCAATCCATCGCCAAGGGTGATCCAGCGTAATCTGGTTAATTAATGGACTTGAGTCGGGCAATCCCTCTACTGTGCCTATACTGTTATTCATCATGATATCTACATCCTGCTGAGAAACCTGTTGTTAGGCTATGTGACTCGACACTTTATATAAGCAGCTTCAAAGTAATGTTCAAGCCCAAGAAATTCATGGTAATAGCCCTAAGCGGTCTTGAAGTTTTACGCTAACACATGGACATCTGTATGCGCTGCTCTGATATTGCCTTTTACAGATATTGGTCCATACTGACTTTAAATACTGACTCTCGGAGATAAGGCTACCCAACAGACACAGGCAGTCTGTGCAAGCCATTAGGTAGTGATGGTCTGGCGATCTTTCCCTGAAACTTGTGGGGTTGCTAATAAACTGTCCAGACAGGATACTTGATACAGTTAATTAAAATAATATCAGGCAGTCGTTATGACCTGATAGATTGGTTTATAGAAACCATCCTTAACGTTAATAATGTATTTAATCTCAAGATATTTTTTACATACTCAAAACGTTGAGGCATTTCTCTTATCCAAAAAACACAGGTTTAACAATTTAATACATGTAAATCGATAATCAGGATATGCAGTTCAATATCTGACCCAGAATCATTCATGAAGTGGCAACAGGGGAAGAGAACGTATGTGCAGGAGATTGACCACTATTAGCAGACGCTTTCTGCTAGTCGCAGCAATAGTAAGCTTCCAAACCGCACATGCGGAGTATGGCATAAACTTTCCACCCCCGGCTGCGGATGTCGCACAAGAGATCTATGACATCCATATGCTGACTATGCAGATAGCCACATTTCTTCTCCTGATTGTCTTCTCGTTTGTAATATATTCGCTCTACTTCCACCGCAAAAGCCGTGGTTATCCAGCAGATCAAAACTTCCACAACACATGGTTTGGCAACTGGTCCTGGGTGATGGTACCTGCCCTGGTTTTGGGTATTGATCTAACCATCGCCAGTAACGCAGACACCGTGCTCAAGAAAGTATGGGAAGTCCCTAAAGGCGAAAAGTTGATGGATGTAAAAGTCACCGGACATCAGTGGTGGTGGGAATTTGACTATCTGGATTACGGCATAAAAGTTGAAAGCCGTTATATTCCAGAGGAAAAATCCGGCGATCTTTATCTCCGTGAGGTTGATAATCGATTGGTGTTGCCTACCGGTACAAAAATTCGTTTTCTGCATACTTCTGCTGATGTATTACACGCCTTCTGGGTACCAGAGCTGGCCTTTAAGAAAGACGCCATACCCGGCTACGTCACTGAAACCTGGTCGGAGCTTAATCGCGAAGGCGTATTCCGCGGCCAATGTGCAGAATTGTGTGGCACCTGGCATTCCCGAATGCCGCTAGTGGTTGAGTCAGTACCTCCTGAAAAATTTGACGCCTGGGTGAAGCAACAACAAGCCATCAAAGTCGCTGCCGCCGAAGAAGCAAGCTCATCAAAAGCATGGAGCAAGAATGAGTTGATAACCAAAGGCAAAGAACTCTACGAAACCAAATGTGGTGCTTGCCATCAGGCTTCAGGCATGGGACTGCCACCTGCCTTCCCGGCCTTGAACGGCTCTGCCATTGTCAACGGTCCTGTCGCAGATCACCTGAAGATTGTCATCAATGGCAAATCAGGCACAGCAATGCAGGCCTGGGGCAGTTTGAATGACCTGGAAATAGCGGCCATTGTGACCTATGAGCGTAATGCCTGGGATAACAAGAGCGGCGATGTCGTACAACCCACAGACGTCAAGCAGGCACGCTAAGGAGCATCAGAATATGAGCTACACAACCGCAATCAATGATGACGCTCACCACCATCACAATCCAACGGGTTGGCGCCGTTGGCTATTCAGCACCAACCACAAAGACATCGGCACACTCTATCTTCTGTTCGCCCTGAGTATGCTGTTTATGGGTGGAGCCAGCGCCATGCTGATCCGCGCTGAGTTGTTCCAGCCGGGCATTCAATTACTGGACCCCGATTTATACAACAATCTCGTGACGAATCACGCCCTGCTGATGATCTTTGGGGCGGTAATGCCTGCCGCGGCAGGACTCGCCAACTGGATGATTCCCTTAATGATCGGTGCGCCAGATATGGCCCTTCCGCGCATGAATAATCTCAGCTTCTGGATTCTACCTGCTGCCGGGACCATGCTGATCCTCTCTTTTGTGGTGCCCTTTTTCCCAGGTGGTGGCAGCCAGATTAATACCGGATGGACGCTGTATCCGCCACTATCTGTCCAGGTTGGCATGTCAATGGACTTCCTCATTTTCGCCATCCATCTGCTGGGTATCTCCTCCGTACTGGCATCAATCAATATCATCGTTACCCTGCTGAATATGCGCGCGCCCGGCATGACCCTGATGAAAATGCCCATGTTCTGCTGGACATGGCTCGTCACCGCATTCTTGCTGATTCTTGTGGTACCCGTACTGGCAGGTGGTGTCACCATGCTACTCTTTGATCGCCATTTTGGAACCAGCTTCTTTGATGCAGCAGGTGGTGGCGATCCCGTGCTGTTTCAGCACCTGTTCTGGTTTTTTGGACATCCAGAAGTGTATGTCCTGCTGCTACCATCCATTGGCGTGCTCTCCCATGTTATCCCAACCTTCTCACGGAAACCGCTGTTTGGTTATAAATCGATGGTTGGCGCTATGATTGCTGTCGCAACGATTGGCATGGTGGTTTGGGCTCACCATCAATACACCATTGGTATGTCGCTTGGCGCTGTCAGTTATTTCATGATTGGCACGATTATCATCTCGATTCCTGTCGGCCTGATGATCTTTAACTTTATCGCCACCATGTGGCGTGGTGCCATGACATTTGAGACACCCATGTTATTCGCTGTAGCCATCATCATGATGTTCACCTTCGGCGGACTCAGTGGTGTCATGCTGGCGGTGGTTCCTGCTGACATGCAGTATCACGACAGTATGTTCGTTGTTGCCCACTTCCACTATGTCCTTATGCCAGGCGCAGTATTTGGATTGTTTGCCGGTGTTTTTTACTGGTTACCCAAATGGACCGGGCATATGTATGACGAAAAACTCGCCAAGATTTTTTTCTGGGTTAACGTAATAGGTTTCAACCTGACATTCTTCCCGCAACACTTCCTAGGCCTGGCGGGCATGCCACGGCGAATCATTGATTACAATGTAATGTTCACTGAGTTCAATGTAGTCTCAAGTATTGGCGCTATGATATTCGGATTCAGCCATCTATTACTGCTCTACATTGTCATTAAGACCATTCGCGGAGGAGAGAAGGCAACCGCACAAGTTTGGGAAGGCGCAAAAGGACTGGAGTGGGAAGTACCCTCACCACCCCCCTTCCACACCTGGGAGACACCCCCTTCTATCAAACAGGAGCAACAGTGAATTCACCACAGGACGATCTCAGACGAAAGAATGTTCGATTAGCCCTGATATTGGCTGGCTTTGCGCTGATCGTGCTGATCACTGCATTCCCCTTTTGGCAAAACATTTTTAAAGTTTTGGGAAGTGCGGTTAAGTGAGCGATGCTGATCTGACACAAAAAAAACGGCGCACAGTCTGGTGGCTGTCGTTTTTAGTGTTAGGCATGTTTGGCTTTGGGTTTGCCCTTGTACCGCTCTACGATTTGCTCTGCCAAGTAACCGGTATTCAATCCGTCAATATTCGCAGTACAGGGAGTGCAAATGCGCCTTATGCTGCTAACTTAAAAGGCGTCAATGAATCACGTTTTATCACTATTAAGTTTGATGCTTCTGTCCATCCCAATCTACCCTGGGAGTTTGCACCTGTGGTGAGAAACTTAAGAGTCAACCCCGGCAAACAGTATCAAGTCAACTTCTCGGCCCATAATAGAAGCAGCAGTGAAGTCACGGGGCAGGCCATACCCAGCGTTGCACCCTGGCAGGCTACCGGGCATCTGAATAAATTAGAGTGCTTCTGTTTTAATCAACAGACTTTGGCAGGCGGAGAATCGGTAGAGATGCCATTGCGATTCATGATCTCCCCAGATCTTCCCAAGGAGATTAGCTCGTTAACCCTCTCATACAGTCTTATGAAAATGGAAAAGCCCGTAGTAGTGCAGGATAAAGCAAAAGGTTAACTGTATTTAACTAACAGGACAGCGACTTATGTCATCCACAGATCAACACACTACTTACTTTATACCAGACCCTAGCCCTTGGCCGATTATTGGGATGGTATCGCTGTTAGTCACCTTATTTGGTGCCGTATTGGCAATGAATGGTGTCGTCGTCGGAAAGTTCATCGTCTTTGGTGGACTGCTGCTCTTTGCCTATCTGTTATTCGGTTGGTTTCGAGATGTCATTTCCGAAAATCTATCCGACAAATACAACGCACAGGTCGATCGTTCGTTCCGAATGGGCATGTTCTGGTTTATCGCCTCTGAAGTGTTTTTCTTTCTGGCCTTCTTCGGCGCACTCTTTTACATACGCAATATCGCACTCCCCTGGTTAGGCGGTGAAGGCTATCTTGGCGCAACAAAAGAGATTCTCTACAACCAGTTTGAATCAGCATGGCCAAGCCATGGGCCAGGGCAGCTCGGCGGAGAATTTATCCCGATGGGCGCATGGGGAATCCCCGCCATCAATACCTTTTTATTGCTCTCAAGTGGCGCCACAATAACCTGGGCTCACTGGGGACTCAAACAGGACAACCAAAAAACATTGGTACGCGGTCTAATGGCCACCATTGCACTGGGGCTACTCTTTGTTGCATTTCAGGCGTATGAGTACATTCACGCCTATGAGGCACTCAACCTTACACTGCAATCGGGTGTCTACGGCTCAACCTTTTATATGCTGACAGGATTCCACGGCTTTCATGTGACAATGGGAGCCATCATGCTCATGGCCATTCTGGGCAGAAGCATGAAAGGTCATTTCAGCGCCCATAACCATTTTGCCTTTGAGGCTGTTGCCTGGTATTGGCATTTTGTGGATGTTGTCTGGTTAGGCCTGTTTATCTTTGTCTACTGGTTCTAATTTCAGAGAATCAAAGGCCGTGTGGCTGAAGTATGCCCGCGAGGTAACCCAGAATCAGTAAGAAAAAGAGTACGAAAGAGAGCACTATGCGAATGGTAAGCGCCCTGACCACGCGGGTTCTGTCACTCTTTCCATCATCTTTTGACAGGTAATACATACCTTGAAAAAGCGAGAATACAATAAAGATGAGCACCAGTATTACCGGCAGTTTGATAAATATATCCATAGCGTTTTGTATCCTCCGTGTGAATTTAAGTGGAGGCGCGAAACAGCAGTGCGTGCCCATGTACCTACTATAGACCGCTATGGCAATCCCGGCATTCAATTTTCAACCACGGCTTATTCCGTCTCTGCTCATTTTAGGTGTGATGCTGCCCCTCTTTTTGAGTCTGGGGATTTGGCAAATCGATCGCGCCCAGCAAAAACGCACACTGGCCAATACCATGGAGACTCGGCGTAAACTGCCGCCAGAGATGTTACAGCAAAAGAAAATTAGTGCAGACGAACTTGAGTTTCGCACCCTCACTGTCACTGGCCACTTTGTACCGGAAAAACAGATCATAATCAGCAATCGAAAATATCTTGGGAAGCCCGGATTTCACATCATTACACCCTTACAGATTGAAGGAAGTACTCGTCATATCCTGATTAATCGTGGGTGGGTAGCGGGAACAGGATCAAGTTTACCTGCCATTGAAACACCAACACATATCATCACATTGACGGGTGAAATCAACATTCCCTCTGCCCCAGCGATTGAACTGGAATTTGATAAGCACGCCTCGAGCCTGTGGCCATTTCTAACGCTGAATAATTTTGCAAGCTGGTCTAACCTTGAGATCACTCCGTTTATTATGCTGCTCTCAGCAAACTCACCACATGGTTTCGTCCGAAGCTGGGAGAGCGCTCGTCCCGGAGAGGGTATGCACCTTGGCTATGCAACACAGTGGTTTGCTTTTGCACTCCTTGCCTTTCTGCTCTGGTTGAAGCTCTCATTAACACGAACCAACTCCATTGCGTCCGGGGTATCCAGATGACAGAAACCCTGCGTAGAACACCAGCCCCTGTGTCACTCATTCTGCTGATATTAGTATTTGGTCTGCCACCCGCTGCGGGCTGGCTCTTTATCAGCAATCCGCAGTGGTTGCCAGATCGACATAAAAATCGCGGTACATTAATTTCACCCCCCAGACCATTGAATGAGCTGATCTTAAAAGACACCAAGAACAGAAACTTTGACTGGGCGAACCTGAGTGGACACTGGACGCTGGCATCCTACAACAAAGGGGGGTGTGAGTCGGCCTGCCAACAGCAGCTCCATGAAATTCAACAAATCAGGCGTGCTGTAGGCGGCGAGCGCGTTCGAATAGAGCGGATGCTGATACAGAATGCACCCTCCGATCCACAGATCCTTGCACAATTGGCCGACCAAACAAAAGGCATGCACCTGTTGTTTCTGGAATCGGATAACCAGCACACATTCAATAAGCTGTTTTCCGTTGCCGGGGTTCACTCCGACGGCGCTATCTTCTTGATTGACCCCAATGGCATGCTAATGATGGGGTATGGTGCGAAAAACAGTTCAAAAGATATTTTGAAAGATCTCGAAATACTGCTTAAAGCATCCAGTAACTGGACAAAAGGAGTCAATAATGGCCACGGGTGAAATCTCCCTGCAAGACGATAGAACGATTACCTGGCGACGTTATTATGAGATGACCAAACCCAAGGTGGTGTTATTGATTGCCTTTACTGCGTTGGTTGGCATGCTCCTATCCACACCTGGAGCCGTTCCGCTCCAACCGCTTATATTTGGCCTTGTGGGTATATCCCTTGCGGCGGCTAGTGGTGCAGTTATTAACCACATTCTGGACCAACGCATAGATGCCCTGATGGAACGCACACACCGCAGACCTCTGCCCAGTGGACATATGGATAATCCACACGCCGTCAGTTTTGCGTTACTGCTGGCCGTCGCCGCCATGCTCATGTTGGGAACCCAAGTCAACTTGCTAACAGCCGGACTGACGTTTCTGGCACTGATCGGCTACGCATTCATCTATACCCTCTATCTCAAACGAAATACCCCGCAAAACATTGTGTGGGGGGGGCTCGCCGGAGCCGCACCGCCTCTACTCGGATGGTGCGCAATCACCAACAATGTTCCGCTGGAAGCCTTTCTGCTGTTGATGATTATCTTTATCTGGACCCCGCCCCACTTCTGGCCACTCGCCATCCACCGCCAGAAAGAGTATGCCCGCGCCAATATCCCGATGCTGCCTATTACCCATGGCGTGGCCTTTACCAAGCAACAGATCCTACTCTATAGCCTGATGCTGTTAGCGGTATCCTTGATGCCATTCATGATCCACATGAGCGGCTATATCTATCTACTGGGTGCCGTAATCCTTGGCGTAATGTTTATTGGACATGCCTTCAAACTCTGGCGCAGCAGCGACAACAAGCATGCAATGAAGACCTTTGGTTTCTCCATTGTCTATCTGAGCCTGCTATTTACACTGCTATTGGTCGATCACTACCTGGTGATCTATTTCCCTGGGTTGGGATCATGAGGCCTCTGTAGCGGAGTTCTCAGGGCCTTTCATAAACGCCCTGAGCATAATCCAGACAAAGAGTATTCCGCCTATTACTGCCAACAGGCCGCCAATACCCATCACACCCATGGCCAGTTTAGCGCTGAGACTCTCTAGTCCTTGCGCTGCTCCGGCGGTCTTACGCTGAATACCCATAAATCCGGAAACGGCTAAACCACCGACATGCAGGATCTGTCCAACACCATAGATAATCGGTTGTGCCGCAGCTAATCGTCCCGTAACAGCCGCATATCCCAGCTTTGGTAACAGCATATAGGCAAACCCCATAAGCGCCAGTGTTACACCGACTATGGAACCATGATAATGCGCGGGGATGACGGTATTGATGCCAGTGATCATCATGGCAATCAAACCACCCAAACCAAACAACAATAACGACATCCACAGCGCCATGCGCAAAGGTCGGGCCTCTTCCATGAGATCGTGACGATTTTGAAACAGGCTATAGATCACCAGTAATCCAACAGGAATAGCGGGGAAACCACCCCCATATTGCATCAACTGGGTAAAAGCAATGCGCATCTCAGCAGAGACAGGATCATAACGCGCATAGATAACCACAACCCAGAGCAGAGGCAGCAGTCCCAGCAACACCAATCCATTAATAATGATCGGCCTAACAGGAAGTCGAGCTCCACTGGCTGCCAACAGCAGTAACCAGGCCAGCAACAGCAATTGGGTATAGGCGAACTGCAATACGTGCCCGGCACCCCAGAAAAGATATTCGTAGTAGGCTGCCCCATCCAACTCTGTGGGCATACTGATCCAGGTGTAGATCAGGACAATTATGGCTGTGGCGCAGGCAACCGCTACGGTAAAAGCAGCAATTCTGACCAAACCATTAGGCTCGTTAAATAGTTTTCGTTGCCGAACCTGACTCAGCAACAGTACAAGCCGAAGTGCAACACCTATACCCACCAGCCCCAACGCGCCAAAGAAAAGCGGACGCTGCAATACCGGCACATAGTTATTCATCAGTGGAGCACCGCTCCCATAGAATGCCGCCAGTGCAATACCTACCGTTCCAGCCAGCATCAACAGATAAGCGGCAAACGCAAGACCCGTTCGTTGTCCCCCATCATAGGCCAGCGACCAGACCACTCCCGCCATAGCCAAAAACCAGATCAAAACAGATTGATCCACATGAACAACCAATGCAGTGCGGAAAAAATCGATCCAGGGAAAAAACTGCTCCATACCGGGCGAACGGGAGAGTACCAACAAGATCGCAAACAGACCGGCAATAGCTAAGGCAAGCACGCCAAGTTGCAGCCAGCGCCTTGTCTCGCGCTGCTGAGTAACACTCAATGGTCCAAGCACTTGTATCCCATCCCTTTCACCTATATAAACATATAACCTATCACAACATTAGGCCCTTCACCGCACCCTTTGGTATGCAGATTAATTCACTGATACAAGCTCGGTTTGCTCTTTGGGTAACGCTACTGGCCCTGGTGGTTATTCTGTTAGGGGCCTATGTTCGTTTGTCTGATGCAGGACTTGGCTGCCCAGACTGGCCCGGTTGCTACGGAAAGCTGATTGTACCTTCATCAGAAGCCGAGATCGCTTCCGCCAATACCATCTATCCGCACAGGCCACTGGAAACCGACAAGGCTTGGAAAGAGATGGTACACCGCTATCTAGCGAGCACACTGGGCCTCTGTATTCTTGCTTTGGCTGTTATTGCACTGCGGCGACGGGATCAGGCTGGGCAGCCTCTACTAGTCCCATGGACATTGGCGTTGCTTGTTGCCCTCCAAGGTGCCCTCGGCATGTGGACGGTAACCCTACAGGTCAAACCCATCATTGTAACGGCTCACCTGTTAGGTGGGCTGGCGACAATAGCCCTGCTCTGGATACTGACACTAAAGCTGTACAGTCCATCCATTAATCCTTATGTCATCTACCACAACCGCCGACTGCTTTGGCTAAGTCGGTTTGGCGTAGTTATTCTCTTGATGCAAATTCTTTTAGGCGGCTGGACAAGCACTAACTACGCTGCCATCGGATGCACGGACTTCCCCACCTGCCATAGCGGGCAATGGTGGCCCACACTCGCAATGAAAGAAGCCTTTACCCTGTGGCATGGTACAGACATAAACTTTGAGTATGGCATTCTGAGTGCTGAAGCGAGGACTACCATTCATATGATGCATCGGCTTGGGGCCTTGGCTACAGCACTCTATCTATCAATCCTGTGCATCACGCTCTATCGAATCGGCAGGGCAACTATCACACATAAGATGGCGTGGGTAATTGGTCTATTACTATCATTGCAAGTAGGGTTGGGGATCACCAATGTCCTTGGTCATTTACCCTTACCTATTGCAGTCGCACACAACGGTGTCGCGGCACTTTTACTGCTAACCTTACTTACACTTAATTGGCAGCTAAAGCGCGCGTACACGATGGGATGAAGTCAATGCGATCAATAAACAAAGCACAGGGTCACTCATCCAACAAAGCCTTTATTCTTGTTGCTGTGATTGCTGTCGCCCTGGGCATTACGGCCAACCTATTTCTGAAATCGCCGAAAGAAGACGCCCGTAATACCGCACCCCTTCAGATCAGCAGTGGCACGCTGATTCCCAATCCGCGCCCTCTATTGCCCTTTTCACTCACGGATCATAGTGGCAAAAATTTTTCCCATGAAACGATCAAGGGACACTGGCAATTGCTCTCTTTTGGCTACACTCACTGTCCAGATATCTGCCCAACCACACTGGCGATGCTTGCCCGAGTCGATGATCAAATAAACAAGCATACGCCAAACCCCAACATTCAGACCGCCTTTATCTCTATTGATCCTCAGAGAGATACGGTTGAGAAGCTGGCAAACTATATGCCGTATTTTAACCCCCGTTTTCTGGGCGTTACCGGAACCACCCCCGAACTGGAAAATCTGACCAGGCAATTGGGCGTGCTCTACGCGCGTGTCGAAACCGACGGAAGCGTTTTGGACTACTTGATGGATCACTCGAGCACCATCATACTGCTCAACCCCAAGGGGGAATATCAGGCCGTTTTCAGCGCCCCCCACGCTGCAAACCAAATAGCAGAAGACCTGATCAGGATTACATCCTCCTGGTCTGAGTGAGTTGCGGTATAGTAGCGAGATCATGGAACAGCTCCTCCCTTACTTCAGTGCCTTTATCGTCGGACTGCTTGGCGGTGTTCACTGCATTGGCATGTGTGGTGGAATCGTCGGAGCCCTCACTTTTGGCCTTCCGGAAAAAAAACGCCAATCGTTCGCCTCATTACTCCCCTTTCAGCTCGCCTACAATTTTGGCCGTCTACTCAGCTATGTGATAGCCGGTGCCATTATGGGTGGACTTGGCATGCTGTTGGCTGAGCTGATACCCATACAGATCGCTCAACGTACGCTGCTATTCATAGCCGGTATCTTCATGGTGTTGTTAGGGCTCTATCTTTCCGGTTGGTGGATGATTCTGAATCGGGTAGAACGTATCGGGGGCATACTCTGGAAAAAAATCGAACCCTACGGACGCAAACTGATGCCGGTTCAGACACCTATGCAGGCACTCGGTATTGGCATGATTTGGGGCTGGGTGCCCTGTGGACTGGTCTACACCATGCTGATAAACGCGGTCTCGTCAGGAGGAGCAGCCGAGGGCGCTGCGCTGATGTTCGCCTTTGCTTTAGGGACACTCCCCAACCTACTCGCGATAGGGCTGTTAGCCGGTGCGGCAGCGCGGCTTGCGCGTTCAGAAATTGCCCGCAAGTTCGCCGGTGTAACCGTTATTCTGTTTGGAATTTATACGCTTTGGAACGCACTCTGATCGGTTAAGAGTCAATCAGCGTCTTCTCTTCAATAATCTTAATATCGGGATTTGGGTACAGCTTGATCATTCGATCTGGCAGTTTATATTGTGCCGCCTGATGCAGGGCGTCAGACTCCATTAGAATCAGCACCAACACGGTCACCATCACAGGTAGCACACCCAGCCCACCAATCAAGGCAATGACCGCCACCTCTTTCATACCGAAATAGGTAAAGCCAACCCACCCCAGTAAAGCAATGATACCTAACAGCAACAGCATCAGGATAAAAACCCGGCTGCGGCCTGCGCAGAGTTGCCAATGACACATCACATACCAGGGATCACTCTTTTTTGATTTATTGGCACGCCAGAGGGTGTAACACAGCAACAGAAGAGAAACTACGGGAACCATAGCCAGTGGTTGCCAGTATGATCGCACCAAACCCAGTGAGGCGATAAACCAGAGAATATGGTTACCCACAAGATTGGTCAGAAAAATCTCATGGGGTATCTTGGATTGTTTGCTCTCTTGTTCACTGATCTCAAACTTCATGCCGCCACTCCTCGTCAAGCGCTTTAAAATATCACTTGCTGGAGTAAAAATATATCAGGGCTGATCTTGATTTTTCTTTTTCTCCCTTGATCGAGAATAAAAATAGATCACCAGGTTCTTGGAACCGAACATCACCGCAACAAAGGCCAGTCCGATTAAAAAGCCGAACCAGGGCTGATCTTTAAGTATATTGATAAACCAGAGTGTATTACCCATAAGTAGCGCGCCATATTCACGTGAATCATTGTCACGTAGAATAGCAACCCTACAAACCCGAGTGACATGACAATTCACAACGCAACAGGATAGTTATCTCCTCTACATAGAGACTATCAGATAGGTAATAAAGTGGACCGAAAGATTCTTCTCAGCATATTGGCCATCAGCTTAATTGCACTGGCTGCCGCGATCCTGTTACCCGGGGGCCGCACGGTCAATGAAAATCCCAAACTTCCCTGGATCGTACAGATAGATAGCCAGGGCAAACTGTCGGTGTTTGGAATAACCTTGGGCGAGAGCACTCTCGAACAAGCACGTGAAAGCTTCCAGGATCAAGGGAAAGCCAACCTTTTTTTAACCCCTGAGAATCGGTATGTTGTGGAGGTCTATTTTCAACGTCTCTATCTCAGTGGCATACGGGCCGATATCGTGTTGAATATGGAATTGCCAGAGATGCTGGCAAAGCAGATGTTTGAACGGGGTGAACGAATCAGCAAAATGGGAAATGGCACCCGTAAGGTCGAACTCTCTAATGAGGATATGGCAACACTGGCAAATGAGCGGATTCGTTATATTACCTATTTACCCGCGGTTGATCTTGAAGAGTTGTTGATTGCAAAACGATTCGGTGAGCCGGAGAGCAAAGCATCAGAGCCCGAGTCAACGATTACTCACTGGCTCTATCCCTCCAAAGGCATGGATATTGCCGTCAATCCAGAGGGGAAAGAGGTGATTCAGTATGTCAATCCAAGTGACTATTCTAAAGTGCTAAAACCACTGCAACTCAGTAACTGATTACTCTGACAGCTCGTCTTTCACATAGCGCTTCACGAAATTAAAACCATTCAGCGTAGTGACTAACAGCCAAAAGAGGATAATAACAGCTAGCACTATGACCAACGCACTGATTGAAGGAAAGAAGAACACGGCGACAATCGTTATAAAGCCTACTAACAACAAAATAACGATGGCGCGTTTTCGCATCCCCTGCATGACCCCTTCGGCCTGGGCACGGGTAGTTACTCCAGCCTCAATCAATGATCGGCGTAGGGAATCGTAACTACCCTGCTTTTTCTGTTCAACACGCCCGAATGGATCATTCAGATTCATGATCGCTTTTCCTCTTCAGGTGGCTGATCGGATTCAGTCAATTTTTCCTCATCTACTGAGGCATTCTGATGATGCTCCGTTAAATCATCATCCATCAGAATACGATTCGCCTCCCCTTCCAGGTCTTCAAACTGTCCGCTTCGGGCAGCCCAGAAAAAAACCGCCACACCGACCAGGCCCAGAATTAACATGCCTGGGATCAAACCATAGATCACATCCATACTGCGGCTCCTGCGCATTCATTCACCAGCATTAGCGTATACCTCTGAATAGGGTGCGTATCCGCGCCGCATTGCCAATCACCAGCAGAGAGCTGATCGGCATTGATATCGCCGCCACCAATGGGGTGACCAAGGCAGACATCGCCAAGGGAATCATAATAATATTATACGCGATAGAGAGCCCAATATTCTGCCGGATTGTGCGCAGGGTTCTACGGGATAGTGCCGAAGCCAGGCGTACCTTATCCAGTTCATTACTCATTAGCACAATATCGGCACTGGCAATCGAGACATCCGTACCCGAGCCCAAGGCGATGCCGACATCAGCACGCACCAGTGCAGGGGCATCATTGACACCGTCCCCTACCATGGCCACGCGTTGACCATGTTGTTGTAGTTGATCAATCACCTGATCTTTCTGCTCCGGTAGCACTTCCGCAATGACAGGCATGCCGCCTAGCCGTTGCGCTATCGCCTCAGCTGTTGCTTGCCTGTCACCACTGAGCATCGAAAGCTTCATACCTGAAGCCTTTAGATCCGACACCAATCCTGCAGCGTCCTGCCTGATCGGATCTTCAACACCGATCAACGCAACCTCTTTATCATTGATCGCACAACGTATTGAACCCACCCCAAGCTTATCCAGCTCACTGGCCGCCTGCTCAAGATCAGATTGCATCTCCACACCGTTCTGCACTAACCAGGTGTGGTTACCTATCAACACCGTCTCACCCTCTACTTGAGCAGAGACGCCATAGCCGGGACGATTTACAAACTCACTCACCTGAAACTGATTCCGCTTTACACCGATCAACTCGGCACAATTAACCAAGGCTTCAGCAATAGAGTGTTCTGAAAATTGCTCCACCGCCAGCAACTGCCCAAGCAGTTTGCGTGCTGTCTCAGGTGGAGTTTCACCCGGCATCCAAACCTGTCTCCCCATCTGTAGAGAAGTCACTTGCATCTGCCCTTTTGTTAACGTCCCGGTTTTATCAAATACAAAGTGATCAATGGATGAAAAACGCTCTAGCACATCGCCATTTCTGATCAAGATGCCATAGCGCGCGCCGAGCCCGGTAGCCACTGCAATTGACATGGGTGTTGCCAAACCAAACGCGCAGGGACAGGTGATGATCAAAACGGCTGTTGCCGCCATCAGCGCGAGTTCAAAATCAGTATCCCACCACCAGAAGAATGTTGCACAGGCCAACCCAATGGTAATAGCGACAAACCAGGGGACAATGCGATCAGCCACACACTGTATTGGCGCCTTACTCGCCTGGGCCTCTTCCACCAGTCGAATGATGCGACCTAAGGCACTGTCCTTGAGTAACCCAGTCACACTCACTTGCAGTGCACCATGTCCATTGATGGTTCCCGCCGATACAGACATATCTGGCCCCTTCTGGACCGACACCGACTCCCCCGTCAGCATGGACTCATCAACAGCGCTATGACCCTCAACGATCAAGCCATCGACAGGAACACGCTCACCCGGCCTCACCAATACCCGATCGCCCTGTTTAACAGATCGGATCGGAACGACTTTCTCGCCCTCCGGGATTAACAGGGTCGCTACCCGGGGTTGCAGATCAAGTAAGCGTTGAGTTGATGCCACAGCTTGTCGTTTCGATATCGCCTCTAAATAACGCCCGACCAAAATGACGAAAATGAAATTGACCACCGTGTCGTAATAGACTTCCGCCGTACCAGACCCACTCAGCATGACATAGATAGAGTAGAGATAAGTGATACTGGCCCCGATCGCTATTGGCACATCCATACCGAGATGAAGATGCCGCAAACCAGACCAGGCCCCTTTAAAAAAGGGGTAACCTGAATAGATCAACGTCGGTGTCGCAAGAGCAAATCCGACCCACTGAAACAGGGTGCGAAACTCGCCTTTATCGGCACCACTGTAGAGAGCAATGGAGATCCACAGCAAGTTCATCATGGTGAACCCGGCAAATCCCATACGATAAAGCAAATGTCTATTTTCCAGCCTGAGGCGATCCTCTGCCGCTTCAGGATCATAGGGCACGGCCGCATAGCCGATCTGCCCCAACCTGCGAATAATCGCTGAGAGCTTCAATCGGCTGTTGTCCCAGGTGACATGGAGACGCCGGCCGGTAAGATTAACCCGTGCGGCTTTTACACCGGCAAGATTAAGCAATGAGTGTTCAATCAACCAGACACAAGCGGCACAATGAATCCCATCAACCAACAAGTGGATATCACGTATCTGCCCCAGATCATCAACAAATTCCTCCTGAACCTCATCCATATCGTACAGGGCAAGTTCTTTGGGGAGATCAGGCGGTGGGGCGAGCTGGGTACCGTCATACATCCGTTGATAGAAACCTTCAAGCCCGGATGCATAAATGGCCTCACAGACAGACTTGCACCCATTACAGCAGAAGCTCTGCTGCTTCCCTTTAATTTCAGCCGTCACCTCTTCGCTTGCCTCTATAGGCAAGGTACAGTGAAAACAGGCCTTGGGGGATTCAGCGCTCAACAGGTATCACTCCCTTAAGCCGCAGATTCCCTATGCCACTCACTAGCAAAAGGGGAATCTAAGACAAAAGATTTCAATTAGTAATTGGCATGATACCAGCCAGATGGTGTAACGAGAAAAAAACAGCCCGGCGAAGATGACTTAACCAAGATCACTTGACCCCGGCACTGATTCGATGCGACTGGTTATATTCATCATCGCCCTGTTTTGCACTGACGAGAATATCCCACACACCAAGGTTAGGAAAGCTGATTTCGGCCTCATAAACCCCCGAATCAATCACCTGCATTGGAACAGAAAAATCCAGGTCTACATTCGCAGGACGATAGGCATAAAAGGTGACTGAATCAGGAGATACGGGGTAACCCTGCTTATCGACTATTTTGATACTAAAACGCGCCGGGACAGCCACATCAACAAACTCTGGAGCCTTTATCTTCATCTTCCAACCCGGATTACGGGCCTGACGCTTCAGCATGTTTTTTTCATAATCCTGGCCACGCTCATAATAATCATCCACAACCAAGCCAGGATTTCGATCAATGGCAAGATAGATCATGACAAAGTTTGCCATAACAAAAACCACCAATAAACCAATCCACCCCAGTACCCAGGGATTACGCCAAGGCGATTGCTTCTCTGTCATCTCAATCACTTTCTCATCTCTACTCAATTCCTCACTCGCAAACAGGCGGGTGAAGTGACTATTATTTCGGACCAATGAACACGCTGATGCGTTCACTTTTTAATTTAGTACCACTGCTATCCGTAGCCTCTGCATAAAAGGTCAACGGCTGTGATTCTGTTTTAATATTCTCTCGGGGTATTCTCACGAAAACCGTTCGAGGTGTTACCATGCCTTTCCGGGCACTCACCGGCTCATCCGTACCCACAACCACAATACCGTCAATACCTGAAGCGGTAATGGTGACATCCAGCTTCTCCGTCATCTTGTTTAGCACCTTGATGACATATTTATTCTGCACCGATCCATCACTCTGCAATACATAAAGCGGCTGCCTGGAGTGGATGACCTTAATTTCGATGGCATCCAGAGAAGCCATGCCATAACCGATACCGGCAAGCGAGAATAGTAGAACTAAACTGTAAATCCAGACACGCGGACGCTTTAGCAGAGGGCGCTCCTCCTTGCCGTTCAACACATCCAGGGATTCATAACGTATCAACCCTTTAGGACGATCGAGCTTTTCCATTACCGCATCACAGGCATCGATGCAGAGTGCACATGTTATGCACCCTTCCTGCTGTCCATGGCGAATATCAACGCCCGTCGGACAGACAGCGACACACTGATTGCAATCGACACAATCGCCCGTGGTGCGCTCCGCGTCCTTCACCCCTTTCTTGACGCGTCCACGCGGTTCACCACGATGAAAATCATAAGTTGGAACCGCCGTTGTATTGTCAACCATAACACCCTGGATACGGGCATAGGGACATAACCAGAAACAGGTCTGCTCTCTGAGGTAGCCGGCAAGACCATAGGTACCACCAATAAAAAGCAGAATTGTCACACCCGCCGTAATACCCAGGTTAAAACTGAATATATCTGCCCATAATTGATAGACATCAATAAACCAGGCAACAAAGGAAATACCGGTTAATGCAGAGACCACCAACCAGATCGCGTGTTTGGTGACCTTGATACGTAGCTTGGTAAAATTGAGTGCACCCTGGTCGAGCTTTATGCGCTTTTGCGGTGGACCTTCAAGCTTCTCCTCAACCCAGGTAAAAACATCGGTCCAAACCGTTTGAAAACAGAAGAACCCACACCATACACGCCCTGCAAGGGCGGTTATAACAGCCAGCAGTATGGCAAAGAACAGTAACAACAGTGAGAGCATCCAGAAATCTTGCGGCAGGATAGTCACACCGAGCAGATGAAACTGACGATGCGGGATATCGAAAAGAATGGCCTGACGATCATCCCAACGAAGATAAGGCACCAGAAAGAACGGAACCCATACCAGACTGGCGATCCACTTCAACGCGCGCCAGGTACCCGGTATACGCTTCGCATGAATCTTCTCTTCACCCGTGTTGATCTTCCAGTGGATCGCCTCCGCATACAATTCATCGACTACAGCATCATGCTTTGATTGTGGACTGTTGCTCAACGAGATTACTCCTCTGCTACACACAGCGATTGCTTCATATATCCTTCCAATATGGAACAAACAGCTTCAAGATTTCGTGTAACAGTCTACTGAAAGGAAGGGTATTAAAAAATGCGATTTATCAATATTCAAACTGAATTATATCACCAATAAAAAAGGGGGTTCACCCCCCTCTTTATGCGTCTTTAATAATCCAGACGCTACTCTTTGTGGGACTGAGCATCCTTATCGATCTGCTGTTTTATCTTCACGCCGATATAACCTACGATCACCAAACAAAGTACCACTGCGACAATCGCCGCTACCGCTACTGCATCCACATTCATCGTATACCTCCCCAGATACTGATTACTTGAATGTTGCTACTGCATGGGGCACAGACCCCATGCAGCATGGCTCGGCTATCGCTTATTGGCCACCACCGAGTTTGTATACATAAACCGCCAACTTCTTGATCTCATCTTTCGACAGACGATCGCCAAACTTAGGCATAACAGCATTACGAGACATCGGATCAGACGTATCATTCACACCGTGCTTGATGGTCAACTTGACACTGGCCAATTGATCCTCTTCCGCAAAGCGCCACACAGAGTCTGTGAGATTAGCTGAACCCAGCGCCTGCATACCCTTACCATCCGGACCATGACAGGCGAAACAGGCCTTACTCATGAACAGGGGCTCAGCAGTAGGATTGCCGGACATAATCGCAGTCGCCAACTTGTCAACTTCCTCATCAGAGAGCAACTTGGCATGAGAAGGCATGACACCCATACGGCCATTGGCGATGGTCTGCTCCAGGACCTCAACAGAACCACCATACAGCCAGTCATCATCCGCAATAACCGGATAACCAGGACCACCCTGTCCACCTGCACCATGACAGGCCGCGCAGTTATCACCAAACAGTACCTTGGCAGAAGCGACCGTGTAGCTGGAAAGACCCTCATCAGCAAGAATCTCTTTTGCAGTCATGCCTTTCAGCTTGGCTTCAAATTCGCCACGAACCATCTCGACTTCATCAAGACCCTCTTTGTACTCACCTATCTGGGTCCAGCCCATAACACCCTTGGTAAAACCCGAAAGTCCAGGAATCATCGGGTAGAGAATCGCATAACCAATCACCCAAAGGATGGATGCCCAGAAGGCGATCATCCACCAGCGAGGTGCTGGGTTGTCGAGTTCTCGCAGATTATCGTCCCAGATATGTCCGGTGTTATTTTCACCGGGAAAAGGATTGTTATCCGCCATTTTTATCTCCGCTATTTATCTGTTCGTCGTCATCCAGAGGGATATGCTTCTGTTTTTCGAAGTGCTCCCGCTTGTTTGGACGCAATACATAAACATATAGACCAAGCATTAACAGGAAGATGACCACGGTTAGGATGGTGCCCACCCAGTCGTTGGTGGTCATCGCCTGTAAGTCAGTAGAAAAATAGTCCATAAGACTATTCACGATAGACCTTGCTTTCGTCCAGCTTGACCATCGTTCCAAGCACCTGGAGGAATGCGACTACAGCATCCTCTTCGGTCTTGCCCTTGAGAAGTGCAGGCGCAGCTTCAATATCAGCGTCAGTGTATGGAACACCGATGCGCTGCATACCGAGCATGTGCGATTGCATCGTCTCACCATCTAACTCTGCATGTTGTAGCCAAGGATAGTTAGGCATGACCGACTCAGGCACAACAGAGCGGGGCGCACGCAGATGCTTGCGATGCCAGTCATCGGAGTATTTTCCACCCAGTCGAGCAACGTCAGGTCCAGTACGTTTGGAACCCCATTGGAATGGGTGATCGTACATAGACTCAGAAGCCAGCGAGTAGTGACCATAGCGTTCCTTTTCATCACGGAAGGGACGAATCATCTGTGAGTGACAGAGATAGCAACCCTCACGTACATAGATGTCACGTCCAGCCAATTCCAAAGCGGAATAGGGACGCATACCATCGCCAGGTTTATGATCGCTCAACGCCTGTTCGGTTTTACGCTGCCACAAAATTTCCGGATGCTGGTTGTACTCCATGGTGCTCTTCAGATAGAACAGCGGCACAATTTCAACGAGACCACCCACACTGAGCACCAATGCTGTAACAATCAGCATGGCCCAGATGTTTCTTTCCATTTTTTCTTGCATAGCCATTTTTATACTCCCCTTATGCAGTAGCCGCAGCGGTTGCGGTGCGTGCCTGCTGCACGCTACCCTGAGCATTAGCTTGAATCACTGTCATGATGACATTGATCAGCATCAGTGCTACGCCCGACAGGAAGACCATGCCGCCAATGGCGCGCATAGCATAGTAGGGATGCATCGATTCAACAGACTCAGCAAAGGTATAGGCCAAGGTGCCATACTCATCATAAGCACGCCACATCAGACCTTGCATAATTCCAGATACCCACATGGCAACGATGTATATCACGGTACCGATGGTTGCAGTCCAGAAATGAGCATTGATCAGACTGGTAGACCACATCTGCACATGGAAAACTTTGGTCATCAGGTGATAGATCGCGCCAATACCTACCATGGCAACCCAACCCAATGCGCCAGAGTGAACGTGACCAACCGTCCAGTCGGTGTAATGAGAGAGCGCATTCACGGTCTTGATTGACATGACCGGACCTTCGAAGGTGGACATGGCATAGAAGGCCAGTGACATGATCAGGAAGCGCAGGACATAGTCAGTACGCAGTTTGTCCCAGGCACCGGAGAGCGTCATCATACCGTTAACCGCACCACCCCAGGACGGGATGATCATGGCCAAGGAGATAGCCGCACCCAATGACCCCGTCCAGTCAGGTAGCGCCGTATACTGCAGATGATGCGCACCCAGCCAGACATAACCGAACATCAACGCCCAGAAGTGAATTACTGAAAGACGATAAGAGTAGACAGGGCGACCTGCCTGCTTCGGTACGAAGTAATACATGATACCGAGGAAGCCCGCTGTCAGATAGAAACCAACCGCGTTATGGCCCCACCACCACTGAATCATCGCATCCTGCACACCCGAGAAAATGGAGTAGGATTTAAACATGCCGACCGGTATTGCCAGGCTGTTCACAACGTGCAGATAGGTAATCATGATCATCATGCCGAGGAAGAACCAGTTCGACACATAGATGTGCGAGCTCTTGCGGTTTGCAATCGTCATAATGAAGTTGATGGTGTAAGAGAGCCATACCACCGCAATGGCAATATCGATCGGCCACTCCAGTTCAGCGTACTCTTTACCACTGGTAAGACCCAATGGCAGGGTGATAACCGCAGAAACGATAATCAGATTCCAACCAATGAAAGTAAACCAGGCCAGCTTATTACTCCAAAGACGGACACCGCAGGTACGTTGTACCGAGTAGAAAGCGGTCGCCATCAAAACGCAGCCGCCAAAGGCAAAGATCACTGCATTAGTATGGAGTGGACGCAGGCGCCCGAACGTGATGTACGGTAAATCAAAATTGAGCACCGGCCAGGCCAACTCCGAGGCGATATACACCCCGACGGTAGCGCCTACCAACAGGTAGACTGTAGCCATGACGGTGAACCAGCGTACAACTCCCAGGTCGTACTTCTGTTCAGCTACGGCGTCCATGAACCCCCCTTACGTAACAAAGTTAAAAAAAATTACCAGACTCTGATATTCAAACCTGACTCTTTATCAGGTTATTCCCCAAAATTGGGCTTATAAGACACTGATAAGTGATATTTGTCAAGTCAAAATATGCGCTTTATCAGTCAAAAATAATATATAACTCGTTGTTTAACAAGGATTTTATACTACACTACAAGGAAATGATCTATATCAATGAAAAAGCAGATTAGTTAATTCTTATCTTTCCTGCAGATCACTCAGCCAATTCATCTGCAGTCAGACTAAAGGGAATTGGTTGGCCTACACTCATCGCTTTTGTCGAAATATCAACACCATAAGCCATCACCTCCAAACCGTAATGCACGGCTTCTTCCAGAATATCCGCATAAACAGGGTCAATCGCCCTAGCGGGTGAAAGCTGATTGATTCCAGTGTGCGCTACATTATAGTAGAGAATTGCGCGGCCACCTGCCTTGATCACGGACATTAATTCCCGTAAATGTTTACTACCACGTGCCGTAACCGCATCCGGAAAATACCCCTGCCCTCCCTCACCCATCAAGGTCACGTTTTTGACCTCAACATAGCAATCGGGTCGATCTTGCCCAGTCAGCAGCAAATCAATGCGGCTCTTTTCCTCACCGTAGGGACGCTCCGTCTGAATACCACTATAACCGCTAAGCGCAGGGATTTGATCTGACTGTATCGCTTCTTTAACCAGATGATTCGCCAGACCTGTATCAATGCAGGCGAGAAACCGACCTTCAACCTCAACCAATTCCCATCGATATCTAAGCTTACGGCTGGGTGAAGTAACATCGCTGACCCAAACTCTGCTGCCAGGTTCGGCGCAATTTCTCATGGAACCAGTATTAGGACAATGGGCAATGACTTCTGACCCGTCTACGAGTCGTATGTCGGCAAGAAAACGCTTGTAGCGTCGGATCAGCCGCCCTTCCAGTAGATCCGGGAGTATCATGACGCCTGTCCTCCGGCAAATTGGATGCAGGCTCAATGTCCTTCAAGCCCTTGTAGATCTCGACCACTCAGCACAGTGAGCAGGTCATTTTAGATAACGCACAACCCAAACGGATTGGTAGATAACGCTAGAGGAGTAGCGCATCAAGGGCCGCATTGTTATGCGGCCCTCAACACAAAACGACAAGAACCCAAAAACTAGAGGGTCTCTGCATGCTCTGCCAGATACTCAGCCACACCTTCAGTGGAACCCTTCATACCCGCTTCACCCTGCTTCCAACCCGCCGGACAAACCTCACCATGCTCTTCGGTGAACTGCAGCGCATCAACCATACGCAGCATCTCATCGATGTCACGACCCAGAGGCAGGTTATTAACCACCTGATGCTGAACCACACCCTCTTTATCAATCAGGAAAGAGCCGCGCAGGGCAATACCTGGACCGGTAGTCATATCATAAGCAGCCGTCACCTCTTTAGAGATATCTGCGACCAACGGGTATTGAACATTACCAATACCGCCATTATTGATTGCGGTATTCTTCCAGGCCAGATGGGAGAAGTGTGAGTCAATAGAGACACCAATCACCTCAACATTGCGCTTTTTAAACTCTTCCAGGCGATGGTTAAAGGCGATCAGCTCCGATGGACAGACAAAGGTGAAGTCCAGTGGATAGAAAAACATCACCACATACTTTCCTTTGTAGTTGGAGAGTGTCAGCTCTTCAAAAGAGTTATCAGGCATAACAGCCATGGCGGTGAAATCAGGTGCTTGTTTCGCTACGAGTACACTCATTCTATGTCTCCAATTTTGTCTATGTTTATTGTCTTAAAAAGGTAATCTTCTCTGCTTGAATACAGAAAATTGTATATCTGTTTACCCGGCAATCAGGCAACCGCGACCTCTACCGGATCACTCTCCCACAGGCCATGCTTTGTGCAGTAAGCCATAGCACTCAATTTCAACTTGCTCGAGGTTGGAACAACACTGAAGGTTACCTCTGCATTACCCTTAGCGCCATTTCCACCCAGCGAACCCGGGGGGAAACTGGCTTCAGCTAACAGCGTCTGCCCATTATAGAGCTGAACGGAACGAATATAATGATCATGGTCATCAGGATGGGCATATTCATTACCCATGCGAACAGTTACTTTAAATACTTCCCCTTGATTGGCCTGTTCAGCACAATGAATAAAGGGCGAATGACGATCGATATAGTCCTTTTTAGCCTCTTTTTCGACCTGGTCAATATCAATATAGCGGTTTATTACAGGCATCTATTCTTACCTCTCAATAGATTTTTTTATTTTCCATAAGAACCAGATGGATTATCTCGTTCATCAACATTTATGTTGTCATTTTGTCTTTGCCCTTGCTATTTGTCAACAAAAAAAACAAAATAGCAACAATCTTGTTCTTATATCATCATGCTTGTAACGCGAGGAATCGTCTGGATGATCAGTAACCTTGTCGGAAACCGGATCAGAGAGTTGCGCGCCCGACGCAATATCACCCAACAGCAATTGGCGGATACTGCCAACATCCCCCGTGCCACGCTGGCAACCATAGAAAAGGATGAGTCCAATCCCAGCTTGGCAGCGGTCTACAAGATTGCGGTGGCGCTAAACTGCACCATTGATGATCTGCTAGAAAAACAACATGACCGGGTGGAAATGATTAGAGATGCCGATATGGGCCGAGTGGAATCAGGCGATGGAAACTATCGGGCCACTACAGTCTCACCCATGACTAACCCCGCCTACAGTCAGCAGATATTTACCCTAAAAGCTAAATCAACCTATGTAGGTAAACCACACCCACCCGGAAGTGAGGAGTATCTGCATATTCTGAACGGATCGCTCACGCTTGAGGTAGCAGGACAGCATATTCCCCTAAGCAAAGGAGACAGCGCACATTTCAAGGGAAATATCGGCCACAGTTATCACAACACTGGAAAAAACACTGTGCAAGGCATCGTTACCATCATTGCATTTTCAGAGTCTGGTTGATCAATACGTTTGCTAACCGTCCCATGGCTGTCCGGCGCATAAACCGAATCAATTGACACAAATACCCCAGAAATAAAACCGCTGCTAATGCCATTCAAACAAACGAATGCCAAGCCGCAAACAATCCAAATCCTATAAACATCACTCCACTGATCCTATGCAACCAGTGTATTGGTAAACGTTGCAACAGCGTTCGACCGGCCCAGACGCCCAACGCCGACGTGAACGCCAATGCTACCGTGGCGCCGGCCCAGACGGGAAGAGGCGCCAAACTACCCGCCAGCGCAGCCACTGCAATCTGGGTCTTATCCCCAAACTCGGCTACAAAAATCAATAGAAAAGTCGTAAAAAATATGCCACGACTCGCTTTCTCCTTTACATCCGTTGCTTCTTCAGCATTTGCGCTATACAACGCGTGAACACCAAAACCACAAAAAAGAACGGCAACGACACCGGCCATGACCCTTTCAGGAACCCAAGCCGCCACGCTAGCACCAAACAGAACCGCTAGAATATTGAGTAGGGTAAATGCTGTTACAGCACCTAATAATACTGGCCAGTGTCGATGTCGAGCCGCCAGGGTCATACAGACTAATTGGCTCTTATCACCAAGCTCTGCCAATGAAATCAGTGCTGAGGTTGACAGAAAAGCGGAGAGTGTCTCGAAGGTAATCATCTGCCGATTATACCCTGTAGTAATACTTCAGTTCGTAAAATGTGCCTGTTAAACCACCCCTACCAATCCTGTTCTTTTCCACCCATATGGAATGGATGTACTAGACTAGTGATAAGGATTTATTGGCCACATCAACTTAAAAACCATGTCACGGGGGAATCAGTCAAGATCTGAAAAACTATCAACAATAGGATACGCACAGATCTTCATTTAGGCACGGCTTGGGTGCTTATAGCAAAGGAGGTCAGTTTTGAATAAGACGGCATCATTCAAAGTGGACTACTACCAGTATCTTCAACCCAATGGAGAACCGGAGGGTGAACTGCCACCACTGGCAGATGATACGAAAACCATACATGCACTTTACCGAAACATGCTGTTCACCCGTCTCTACGATGAACGGGCGGTCAACTTACAGCGTACTGGGCAGATAGGCACATTCGCCTCATCACTGGGTCAAGAGGCAATCGGTGCAGGCGTGGGGCATGCCATGCAGCCCAACGACATTATCACACCCAGTTTTCGTGAGAGCGGTGCCCTCTTCTTTCGAGGATTCCGAGTGTATGACCTGCTGCTCTACTGGGGTGGAGACGAACGGGGCATGAGCAATCCTGAAGTAGGGGATGACTTCCCTATCTGTGTGCCCATCTCAACCCATGCCACCCATGCTGCCGGCGCCGCCTTTGCTGTTAAATATCGTAAAGAGCCTCGAGTGGTGGTCTGTATCCTGGGTGATGGCGGTACATCAAAGGGCGACTTCTATGAAGCGATCAACCTGGCTGGTGTCTGGAACCTTCCCCTGGTATTTGTCATCAACAATAACCAGTGGGCCATCTCCGTTCCCCGAGCCATGCAATCAAAAACCGAAACCCTGGCACAGAAGGCGATTGCAGCGGGTATTCCAGGCATTCAGATTGATGGTAATGATCCGATCGCGGTACGTCACCATGTTGCCGAAGCCATCGAAAACGCGCGTAGCGGTGGCGGGCCTACGCTGATTGAGGCCATTAGTTACCGACTCTGTCATCACACCACAGCGGATGATGCCACCCGGTATCGCAGTGATGAAGAGTTAGAGGCCCAGCGCAAGTTTGATCCGATACCACGGCTAAAGGTGTTCATGAACCAACGCGGCATCTGGTCTGATGATCAGGAAAAACAACTGCTGGCACAATGCAAAGACGACATTGAGAAAGAGGTAAGGCTATATCTTGATAGCGAACCCCAGGCACCTTCAAGCATGTTTGATTCACTCTATGCTGAACTGCCCGATGAACTGACCAACCAACGTCAGTCTCTACTGGGCAAGGAGTGACATCATGTCAGACATCACAATGATCGATGCCGTGAATCTGGCGATGCATTATGAGATGAACCAGGACCCCGCAATGGTGGTCCTCGGCGAAGACATCGGTATTAATGGCGGCGTGTTTCGCGCTACGGTTGGATTACTGGATAAATTCGGCCAAGAGCGCGTGCTGGATACCCCCTTGGCAGAAAATATGATCGCCGGTATCGCGGTGGGTATGGCAGCGCAGGGGCTTCATCCTGTGGCAGAGATTCAGTTCATGGGCTTCATCTATCCCGCCATAGACCAGATGATCAGCCATGCCGGACGCCTGCGTAATCGTACCCGCGGTCGTCTCAGTTGTCCGATGGTGTTAAGGGCGCCCTATGGCGGCGGCATACACGCCCCAGAGCATCACTCTGAAAGCACCGAGGCGATGTTTGCCCATATCCCTGGCTTGCGCGTCGTGATCCCCTCCTCTCCAGCCAGGGCGTATGGACTGCTACTGGCGGCTATTCGAGATCCGGACCCGGTGGTATTTTTGGAACCCAAGCGGGTCTATCGCCTGATGAAACAATCGGTAAAAGACAACGGCGAAGCACTGCCGCTAGATACCTGTTTCGTGCTACGTCCCGGTAATGACATCACGTTGGTCAGTTGGGGGGCCATGTTGCATGAAACACAGCTCGCCGCCGAACAACTGGCAACAGAAGGGGTTGAGGCCGAGGTGATCGACCTGGCAACCATCAAGCCTATCGACATGGAAACCATTCTGGAATCGGTTGGCCGCACCGGGCGCTGCGTCATCGTGCAAGAGGCCGCCCGCACCTGCAGTGTCGGCTCGGAAATTTCCGCCCGTCTGGCAGAAGAGGGTCTGATGTCGCTATTCGCACCCATACGCCGGGTATCCGGCTACGATACCGTCATGCCGATGTTCCGGCTGGAAAAATACTACATGCCCAGCACCGAACGCATCATTCAAGCGGTCAGAGAGACCTTGGAGTATGCATGAAACTATTCAATTTACCCGATCTTGGCGAAGGACTTCAGGAAGCGGAGATCGTCTCCTGGCAGGTTAAACCGGGTGATGAGGTGACACAGGGACAACTGCTGCTCTCTGTAGAGACCGCCAAGGCCATCGTGGAGATACCCTCTCCGGAGGCCGGTATCATCACTAAAACATTTGGTGATGATGGGGACATTATTCAAGTCGGTGATCCACTGGTTGAATTCAAGGTGGAAGGTGCGACCGAATCCCCTACTTCACCTATAAAACCAGTCAAGCAGGACAGTGGCACGGTGGTCGGAGAGGTCAAGAGTGGCTCACAGGTCATCGAAGAAAAAGCGGCCCGCCTGGGTGTAAATCAGAGCAGTGGCGCCAAAGCCACACCGGCTGTCAGGGCACTGGCCAAACAACTCGATGTGGATCTCTCCATTGTGACCCCCACTGGCCCCAAAGACACCATCACCGCCGGGGATGTGCAGCGGGTTGCCAAGATCCTGGCAGAGGTTGGCCCCATGGAGTTGCTACGGGGTGTGCGTCGCGCCATGGCTCGCAGCATGGCACAAGCCCATGCCGAAGTTGTACCGGTGACACTCTGCGATGTGGTCGATATACAGCACTGGAAGACAGACGAAGATTTTACCGTTCGACTGATCCAGGCGATCCTCGCCGCCTGTGAAGCGGAACCTTCCCTTAACGCCTGGTACGACGCCCACGCCGTAGGCCGGCGACTGCTCAAGAAGGTCCACCTGGGTATTGCCGTCGATACAACTGATGGGCTCTTCGTCCCAGTTATCTCAGACGTTGGGCAATACTCAACCGCACAACTGCGTATACGTTTGAATGATCTGAAAAAATCCGTTTCAGATCGATCCATACCGGCAGATCAACTTCGGGGAAACACCTTTACCCTATCCAACTTCGGCACCATTGCCGGACGCCATGCCAATCCCATTGTCATACCGCCCACCGTGGCTATATTGGGTGCAGGTCTCTGTTATGACGCTGTCGTACCGGTTGACGGAAAACCCGCCGTGCATCGACTGTTACCACTGTCACTCACCTTTGATCATAGAGCAGTCACAGGCGGTGAGGCAGGACGCTTCTTGGCTGCTTTGATAAAGGAGCTTGGCGACAAATAAGGCAAGAAGAGAGCAAACAACAATGGATTAAACAGATTATTTGATTAATCCATTACACCACTTGCGTCAATGATCAAGCGATCAATCAGCTACCCGGTCGTTTGAAGCGCTTGCGTGCGCGCCCAACCTTATCCCTGATCACACAACCCTCGACATGATCATTGATCAAACCCATGGCTTGCATGAAAGCATAGACTGTAGTGGGTCCAACAAATTTCCAACCCCGTTTCTTCAGATCCTTAGACAACGCGATTGATTCCACTGATGTAGAAGCCGACTGCGGTTCCGCAAGCTGTTTTGCATCAGGTTCAAAACGCCAGATATAAGCCGACAGTGAGCCTTCCTGTTTAACCAACTCCTTTGCTCGCTGGGCATTATTAATTACTGCTTCGATCTTTCCGCGATGCCGGACGATCCCTTCGTCTTTAAGCAAGCGCTCAACGTCTTTCTGGGTATAACGAGCAACCTTGTTAAAATCAAAATGCTGAAATGCCTTACGAAAGTTTTCACGCTTGGCCAGGATGGTGCGCCAACTCAGACCCGACTGAAAACTTTCGAGACACAACTTCTCAAACAGCCGCTGGTCATCACTTACCGGATATCCCCATTCAGTATCGTGATAATCAAAAAACTCCGGAGCGGCACCACACCAAAGACAGCGGAGCCTTCCATCTGGACCTTCTATCATTGAACTCATAGCGTTATTCCCTGAATTACAAATTAGACGTTAACGACCAGTTTAGAAGCTAATACACCTTTCTTCCATAAATAGACACTTACAGGTGGCTATAAAAGATGCAGACGCCCAATATAACCATCCCCCCCTCGGAGGCAGGAGATACTGCAGCCATATCGATTGAGAAGTTGGGATCATCACTTAGCAAACTGCGATCAACCTATGTAATGCTGGACATATATTGAAATCAATGCGAGTTAGTGGGCATCCATGTTTATTTACTGGCAGTCACAAATCAAATCAGGAAGGTATTGACTCTGACCCAAAAAAATATGATGCCCCAGTTTGAATTGCCAACAAAGTATATAACCAGATCTACGTTACTGCCTTCCCAGCGATTAAGGACGACATGATCATTACCAGATGCGTCGACAGTTTTTACTTGTAGTCGAAAGACAAGTTGGGTGGGCACAAAGACGTGCCCACGCGAGTAGGCTATTAACCGCCTTGATTAGACCAACACGGCAATATGTAGGTATGGGGAAGGTGTTCAGCATCCTGCCAGAGAGGATAATCCCTAATTTTTCGATAGGCTATCAAAGAACCGGGCTTGGGGGAATCAGTTCCATGCATAGACTGATCGTTCGCTCACCTCAATCATCAGTGGCGCATGCTTCAGAAACAGACTCCATTGATAGCTGTAGAATCTTGGTGAATTCATCTGCCGGTACGGGACGACTGTAATAGAAACCCTGCACTTCATCACAGGCTTCTGATTTCAGAAAGGCTTCCTGTGCATCTGTCTCGACACCTTCGGCGATGACTTCCAGTTGCAGGCTTTTTCCAAGCACGATTACGGCTCGAACAATGGCTTCGCTGTTCTTGTCATTGGGGATGTCTTTTACAAATGAGCGATCTACTTTCAGTTTATTGATGGGTAGGATTTTCAAATAACTGAGTGAGGAATAACCGGTACCGAAATCATCGATTGCCAGTGTAACGCCCAGCTCTTTGAGTGCACGCAGCGTGGAGATCGCCTCCTCTGCCTGCCGCATGATAAAGCTCTCTGTTATCTCCAACTCAAGGTACATTGGATCTAGACTGGTTGCTTCCAGAACGCGCTTTACCGTATGCACAATATCGCCGTGTTGCACTTGCTGGCCGGCCACATTGACGCCCATTCTGGGCAAGTCTAACCCGTCATCATGCCAAGTTTTGATCTGCCTGCACGCCTCATAAAGTACCCACTCCCCAATAGGAAGAATCAGTCCTGTGCTTTCAGCCAATGGTATAAACCTGTCCGGCGAGACCAAACCCAACTCTTTGTTTTGCCAACGTATCAATGCCTCCGCACCAATCAGTTTACCTGTATTGAGTGCATATTGTGGCTGATAGAAGAGTTGGAATTCATCCTGCCCCAGCGCCTTCCGTAACTGATTTTCCAGATACAACCGTTCAAGTGCGGCGCTGGTCAGGGCTTGCGTGTAAAAACAGTAGCACCCCTTCCCTTTATCTTTTGCCTGATGCATTGCGGCATCTGCGTTCTTGACCAGACTGGTAACATCATCACCATCATCGGGATAGAGGCTAATACCTATACTGGCACTGACATGAAGCTCATGATGGTCAATATTGAACGGTGATGCATAGGCCGCTAAAATATTACTGGCGAGTATTGCCACGCTTTCTGTATCGACAATATCTTCCAGAATAATAGAAAATTCATCGCCGGCAATACGTGCAACGGTATCCTCATCCCGCACCACCTGGTCCAGACGATCAGCCGCCACCTTCAAAACCTTGTCGCCAACTGGATGGCCTAATCCTTCGTTGATGGATTTAAAATTATCCAAATCCAAAAACATGACCGCGACCTGCGTCTTGTTACGATGTGCCCTCTGTATCGCGTGTTCTAATCGATCATTCAGCAGATGACGATTGGGCAGGCCTGTCAACACATCATGATGGGCAAGATACTCAATACGTTCCTGGGACTGTTTAATATTGCTGATGTCGGAGACAATGGATACATAATTGGTAATGCGACCACGCTCATCGCTCACAGCACTGATAGTAAGCCAAGCGGGATAGAGATCGCCATTTTTACGGCGGTTTATAATTTCACCACGCCACTGTTTTTTGGAATTGATTGAATTCCACATCGCTTGGTAAAACGCGTCATCCTGCTGCTGCGATCGCCAGGTCCGAGGTGTATTACCCAGCAGTTCATCTTCTGCATATCCACTGATATCACAAAAAGCCTGATTTACCGCCACAACCTTTATCGCTGCATCCGTGATTACCACACCCTCAGTCACATGCATAAAGATGCTAGATGCCTGTCGTAACTTATCTTCACCCTCTTTACGTGCAGTGATATCCAGATTGGTTGAACGCACGCCTGTCTGTTTTCCCTGTTCATCATAGATAGGCATACAGATATGATTGATCCATTTGATACGACCGTCTACCGTTCTCAGCCGGATATCAAAACTGTCGTTAGCGCCCCCTTCGTTGACGCTATGTACATGGTTTTGCCACAGGGGAAGATCTTCCGGGTAAATCAGTTGATCCATCAGACTCGGACGACGGTAGAAGTCATCGACAGAGTATCCCGTTATCTCAGCACACGACGGTGAGACATAGTCATAAACGCCATCCACTCTACGCAGATAGACAAACTCCTGTGCTTGATCGGCAATGGCACGAAACTGCTCACTGGTTACCTGAAGCGCTTTACGTAGGGTAAAGAGATAACCGACTAAAGTGCCGACTGCCAGTGCTACGAGTGTGGGAACGACATAGGTAGAAGGTTTCACCAGACCATACGCGACGAAACCATGAAGTGTGGAAACCGTCCAGAAACAGAAAAGGGCCACCGGAATAGTGATGTGATAATACCGGTGTGTTTTTTGCGCTCTCGTTAGCATAGGGAATACTTCGGGGAGAACTTACTTAGGAAGCTGGTGTGACGCAATGAACTAAAACTCCCCTTATGAGCCTATTTAAGTGACATGTATCATCCCTAACTATTAATTCCTATCAGGATAATCCCTTATTCATTGCAAGGCAATTTACACATTAAATTGCTCGGATATCGATCGTACTCTTGTAATCGGAAATATACAGTTAAAACATCTTATTGTTTTATCTATATTTTTTATGCGTATTGCAGCGCATGATGTTAATTCAAGTCCGCGCATAATTTTTCACCTAGGTATACCATTAAGCAAACGAAGGATTTTACCATGGCAACCTGGAGTAATTACTAAGATCATGAACTGGAACAGTTTCATCCTCGGCAATGAGATACCAATCAGACTGATTTTTTTCTTTGGCATGTTACTGGCCGTTGCCCTGTGGGAGATCAAATCACCTCGAAGAAAATTGACCCAACCCAAGACAATGCGCTGGCTAAATAATCTCGGCCTGACCTTTCTCAACTCATTGGTCTTGCGGCTGCTCTTTCCCGCGGCTGCTGTGGGTGTCGCCCTCTTTGCGCAGCAACAAGGGTGGGGATTGTTCAATTATTACCAGATACCACTGGTTCTTTCTGCGGTAATCACCGTCATCCTGATGGACGGGGTTATCTATCTGCAACATGTCATGGTGCATGCGGTGCCGCTGTTATGGCGACTGCATCGTGTGCATCACGCGGACATGGATTACGACGTGACAACGGGTGCCCGCTTTCATCCCATCGAGATTGTGCTTTCGATGCTGATCAAGTTTGCCACTATTTTGCTATTGGGGCCGCCTGTGGTTGGCGTGATAATTTTTGAGATACTGCTCAATGCAACGGCCATGTTTAATCATGGCAATCTGAAACTTCCAGTTGCTGTCGATAAGGTATTACGACTGTTTGTTGTGACACCGGACATGCATCGTGTACATCACTCTGTAGAGGATGATGAAACCAACAGCAACTTCGGTTTTAACCTTCCCTGGTGGGACAGGCTGTTTGGCACTTACAAGGCACAACCCCGTGCTGGCCATGAAGGGATGACTATCGGTATTGACCACTTTCGTGATCCCAGCAAGGTTGAACGGATTGGGGGCATGCTCATGCTGCCCTTTAGCGGAGACAGCGCCAGTTATACGATCAATAGACGCAGCTGGAGAAAGCCGACAGATGAGTAGCTATAAGCGTTGCCCATGCTGTCTCACGCTACTGTTGTCATCCAATCGCGCCATGATCGACCGGCTACGCTTCCAGAAACGACGCAGTGCTGATCGGTCTATTTGGTACTGCCGACCATTACAGGTATAGAGGAGAATACGATCAACCTTTCCATTTTTTATCCCGTCAATCAGAGGAGCCAGCCAATCATCAAGTGCAACCATCTCATTTCGCCAACGGTCTGGATCTGCACAGAGAACGGAGCGTTGCAAGCGATCGACATGTACCAGCACCTCTCCCTCTAAGTCATAGAGTGTGGCGGCCTCTTCAGGACTATCACTGATGGAGAGATTTGTTGCGCGGGCTAATCCCAGTAACAAGGGGTCCCGCCCATACAAGGCAGTGATTGAGGTTGCACAACGTGCGGCAAGTTGGCCACCCCCAGAAATCCACAGCCCACTGATAGCCCCTTTCCCTTCAGACTCTCGGCGGTCATTAATTTCCGCTGTGTAGAAGAGCATCTGAATCTCATTCAGCACGCCATGCCATTTGATGCCCTCTTCACCCTCTGGTAAAAACAGATCCATGTTGCGACCAAAGACATCCGTCAATTCATAGGTCTTCAGATCCGGTTTTGATTCCAGCGGCAGATACCAACGGTGGAGGTGCAATGGATCGATACACCACCCCTCTTCAGTAAAATGTGCATTGAACAGTTCAGCCAGCGCGCTTGCTTCTGCCTCAGTGAAGCCCAAGTCTTCAACATCAAATACCAACAGTCTGTCTTGATCAGGTCTAAGATAGACTGGACTTAGCTGAAGCCAGTAGCGTTCATCGACACTGCCGCCATCACCTATCCGTCGATAGGCCGCCGTAGGCAGATTAGATTTCTCATCTGCACTGATTCCAAAAAGATTGAACAGCGTAGACTCAAGATCTTTACCAGGATGTTTTACCTGATGGCCTTTTGCAAACAACCGTTCCAGATGGGGCAAACGAAGCTCGCCTCCCAACTGGTCTAGAGCAGGCATAGGTCCAAGTAAACCGGGGACAATCAAATGAATGTTCAGTGCCGCTTTTTTCATGGCTATCCAGTAAAAATAAAAAGGCCGTGGATCAACGTCTTTTTAACGTTATATCCACGGCCTCACGATCATACAACAGGGATCAGCCTTCAAGCTGCTCCATTCGAATACGCATGACATTTCCGGTGACTGAGGGAAGGGCTTCGATCTTGCTGATCGCCTCATTCATCTGTCGCTCCAGTACTTCATGGGTCAGCATAATCAGCGAAACCTGGGTATCACCCTCGGCAGGCTCTTTCTGTTGGATCGCCTCAATGCTGATCGCTGAATCGGCCAGAATACGGGTAATCTCCGCCATCACGCCCAACTCATCCGCCACCTGCATGCGCAGATAGTAGGCCGTCTCCACATCATCCATGCCGAGTATCTGCAGATCAGACAACTCATTGGGCTGGAACGCCAGATGCGGGACACGATTCTCTGGGTCCGTGGTCAGGGCACGCACGACATCGACTACATCAGCCACCACCGCAGAGGCCGTCGGCTCAGCCCCCGCACCCGCACCGTAGTAAAGCGTGGGACCGACAGCATCACCCTTCACCAACACGGCATTCATCACACCATCAACATTGGCGATCAGACGACGCTCAGGAATCAACGTGGGATGTACCCGCATCTCGATGCCTTTGGCGGTCTTATGGGCTATACCCAGATGCTTAATGCGATAACCCAACTCTTCAGCAAACACCACATCTTGACGTTCGATGCGGGTGATGCCTTCCGTGTAGGTCTTGTCAAACTGCAACGGAATGCCAAAGGCAATGGAGCTGAGAATGGTCAGCTTGTGAGCGGCGTCGATACCTTCGACATCGAAGGTAGGATCGGCTTCTGCGTAGCCCAAGGCCTGCGCCTCGGCTAGGACATCATCGAAATCCCGGCCCTTGTCACGCATTTCGCTGAGAATAAAGTTACCGGTGCCATTGATAATACCGGCAACCCACTCGATCTGGTTGGCTGCCAAGCCTTCACGAATCGCCTTGATAATGGGTATACCACCTGCCACACCCGCCTCAAAGGCAACCGTCACCCCATTCGCCTGAGCCGCTGCAAAAATCTCGTTGCCGTGCATGGCGATCAATGCCTTATTGGCGGTGACGACATGTTTGCCGTTCTCAATTGCCTTGAGCACCAACTCCAATGCAGGCGAGTAACCCCCAATCAGTTCGATGACAATCTCAATCTCAGGATTGTTGACTACTTGAAAGGCATCATCGGTGATCTCTATCTGGTCGAGACCATTGATAGATTCCGCATTGAATTCGCGCGCTGCCGCATGGGTGATTCGAATACCACGACCTGCCCGACGGGCAATCTCAGCCGCATTGCGGGTCAACACATTGACCGTACCGCCACCTACCGTACCTAAACCCAATAAACCTACTTTGACCGGTTCCAAAACACTTTCTCCCAAAACTTTTCACTTCAGAGCACTGCTGCTCTATGAAGACATTTTCACGCTTCCGCCAGTTTGGCGTCTTTACGAATCATCTCACGAATGCCGCGTACGGCCTGTCTAGTTCGATGTTCGTTCTCAATCAGACCAAAGCGCACATAATCATCACCGTGCTGGCCAAAGCCAATACCGGGCGCAACAGCCACTTTTGCTTCCAGCAACACTTTCTTGGAAAACTCCAAAGAACCCATTGCCAGGTACTGCTCAGGAATTTTTGCCCAGACAAACATGGTAGCCTTAGGTTTTTCTACCTGCCATCCCGCGGCGTTCAAACCGTCACAAAGAACATCACGACGACGTTGATACATGTCGCGTATCTCCTTTACGCAATCCTGCGGCCCTTCCAGCGCATGAATAGCGGCTACTTGTATCGGTGTAAACATGCCGTAATCCAGATAGGATTTCATTCTGGCCAATGCCGCCACCAAGGCCTTGTTTCCACACATGAAGCCAACACGCCAACCCGGCATGTTGTAACTCTTCGAGAGTGAGAAAAACTCTACAGCGATATCTTCTGCACCTTTTACTTGCAGGATTGATGGCGCCACATAACCATCGAAGGCGATGTCCGCATAGGCCAGGTCATGCACCACCCATATATTGTTCTGGCGGGCGATATCAATCACTTTCTCAAAGAACTCCAGATCCACACACTGCCCGGTAGGGTTGCCCGGAAAGTTAAGCACCAACATTTTTGGCTTGGGCCATGAATCGATAATTGCCTCTTCCAGTTTATCAAAGAAGTCAACATCGGGTACCAGGGGGACATGGCGAATATCAGCACCGGCGATGACAAACCCATAGGGATGTATCGGGTAGGCAGGGTTTGGCACCAACACAGAATCACCTGGCCCCAAGCAGGCCAACGACAAGTGGGCCAGCCCCTCTTTGGAGCCGATGGTGACTATCGCCTGAGACTCAGGATCGAGCGTCACATCAAAGCGTTTTTTGTACCAGCTACAGATCGCCTTGCGTAGACGAGGTATACCACGGGACATGGAATAGCGGTGTGTATCCTTGCGCTGGGCCGCCTCAACCAATTTATCCACGATATGCTGTGGGGTCGGTTGATCGGGATTTCCCATGCCGAAATCGATAATATCTTCGCCCCTCGCTCGCGCCGCCGCCTTCAAATCATTTACGATATTGAAAACATAGGGCGGTAAGCGTTTGATTCTGCTGAAATCTTCCATCTCGGGCGTTGACACTGGGACCTCGTTTACTTCATTGATTCAATGGGTGGAAAAAAGGGTTTAACGTAACCGAGCGACGACAGCCATGTCAATGTAATAAACTGTCAACTAAGGGGAATTTATTCTTTTTGCAGGGATTGCCGCAGCCTGCTATCTTGCCCCCATGAAATTTTCAGTGGCCGATCAATCTATAGGAAACATCATTCAAGCCTACACCGATGAGAGTGTGATGGTGAATGGTGTAAAGTTCACCCGCAGCCTGGTCATCATGGCTGAGCAAATCATCCCCGATTGGAAACCGGAATCCTTTGAGGGACTGACAGAAGCCGACTTCGTCTCCATTCTCGAAATGCGACCTGACCTGGTGGTACTTGGCACAGGCCCAAAGCAGCAATTCCCCATGCCGGCCCTTTATCAATCACTCACAAATGCCGGTATTGGTGTTGAGGTAATGAACACCCCTGCCGCCTGCCGGACCTACAATATCCTGACATCCGAGGGACGTAAGGTCATTGCTGCCCTGCTGTTTGGCTAGAGTCATCGTCCCACTTATCATTATCACCCAGGCAATCAGATGAACACCATACTCATTGACCAACGGTCAATCACCCCATCTAAAGTGGTCTGCATTGGTCGAAATTATGTCGATCATGCGAAAGAATTGGATAATGAGGTGCCGACCTCTCCGGTCATCTTTCTAAAACCCAACTCCGCCATCTGCGACGAATTGTATGCAGGTGATGTCCAGCCGTTACATTATGAAGGCGAGATCGCCTTGCTTATCATGGCTGGAATAATAGCGGGTGTGGGATTCGGTCTTGACCTGACCAACCGTGAAGTTCAGAACGAACTGAAGAGCAAGGGCCTTCCCTGGGAACGCGCCAAGGCATTCAATCGTGCTGCCGTTTTCAGTCAGTTTGTTTCACTGAATGACCCCGTGGAGACATTGAGACTTGAGCTAACCATCAATGGCGCACTTACCCAGCAAGGTGGATATGATCTGATGATCTTCAAGCCCGGTTATCTCGTTGAAGAGATCTCTCGCTCATTCACGCTTGAGGATGGCGACATCATCATGACCGGCACACCCAAAGGTGTAGGTGCATTCAAGCAGGGCGACCATTTTGTCGGCAGCATCTATTCAGGGGATAAACTGCTGATTTCCCAGGAATGGATAGCCCGCCAGGAGTAGGCCATGACAGCGGATGCGAAAGCCCTCTATCCACTCGACGGAATCCAATCGATCCTTGAAAAACTTCCTCATGTTGAGGCACTTGGCCTGACAGCCATTGAACTCAATCGAGGCTCCTGCCTGTTTAAAGTAGACTATGCACCACATCTGGTAGGCAATATTGAGTCAGGCGTTATTCACGGCGGGGTCATCACCACTCTACTTGACAGCGCAGGGGGAGCAGCCGCATTCACCGTGGTCCCTGCGGGCGCTTCAGTTGCCACGCTGGATTTGCGTATTGATTATCTAACACAGGCGGACAGGGAACGCTCAATCCTTGGCTTTGCTGAGTGCTATCGGCAAACCCAGCACATCGTATTTGTAAAGGGGCATGCCTATCACGAGTCACGCGATGACCCAATTGCCCATTTTGTTGCCAGCTTCATGGTCGGCTCTGTAGGATTCTCCCCTAATGCAAAACAGTAATACTTCTCTTTTTGATCAAGTGATGCAGCTGAAGGCAGACCAGGAGTTTGCCGCTATCAGCGCCCTGATTCCTTACAGTGCTTTTGTCGGTTTTGAGTTGCAGGTTGATGCGCAGGGATTACTGACCATCTTGCGTGGTAAGCGCAGTAACATCGGTAATACAACGATTCCGGCAGTACATGGTGGCGTGGTGGGCGCTTTGCTGGAACACGCGGGCGTGATGCACATCATACATGCCTGCGACATCAGCCGCTTTCCCAAGATCATCAATATCTCAGTAGACTATCTTCGTCCGTGCATTGGAAACCAGGACACTTTTGCCCGAGGCTATCTGATCAAGCAAGGGAGAAGCGTATCAAATGTACGGATTGAGGCGTGGCAATCTGATCAGCAGCGGCCCGTGGCTGCTGCCCATGCGCACTTTCTGATGGGTTAATCCCTGCCCGTTTGTTATTGGTTGTTGTGTAACCCAATCACCACATCACTGGAAGAACTCTTATCCTGCTTGGCTGAATCATTGCGAATCAGTTCAAGCTGTTCAAGATATTGTGGACTAACGTCTCCGGTCACATACTGACCGTCAAAAACAGCCGTATCAAATCGCTTAACGACAGACTTATCCTCTTTCTTAACGGCTGAGATCAAATCCTCAAGATCCTGGAAGATAAGACGGTCTGCGCCGATGATCTCCTGCACCTCTTCCACCGTACGGTTGTATGCCACCAACTCATGGGCAGAGGGCATATCAATGCCATACACATTGGGGTGCTTCACTGGCGGTGAAGCAGATGCGAAGTAGACTTTTTCAGCACCGGCCTCTCGGGCCATCTGAACGATCTGCTGCGAAGTGGTACCCCGCACGATAGAGTCATCCACCAACATGACCCGCTTACCTTTAAACTCAGAATCGATTGCATTCAGTTTTTGTCTGACCGATTTCTTTCTTACTTGCTGTCCAGGCATGATGAAGGTACGGCCAATATAACGGTTCTTAATGAAGCCCTCGGCATACTCCACCCCGAGCGCCGTAGCCAAAGCCAAAGCCGCGGTACGACTGGTATCGGGGATTGGAATCACAACATCAATATCATGATCAGGCCAGATACGCTTGATCTTTCCTGCCAGTTTGCTGCCCATTCTGGAGCGGGCTTTGTGGACAAAGATATTATCAATGATTGAATCAGGACGAGCGAAATAAACAAATTCAAAAATGCAGGGGGTATGCTCGGTATTAGCGGCACAGACACAGCTATGCAACTTGCCATTCATGTCAATAAAGATCGCCTCACCCGGAGCGAGATCCCGTACCCGCTCGAAGTCCTGAGAATCCAGCGCCACACTCTCAGAGGCGACCATGTATTCCGTACCAAGGTCAGTTTCACGCTTGCCAAAGACGATCGGACGGATACCATGAGGATCGCGGAACGCCACCATGCCATAGCCAATGATCATCGCTACAGCCGCATAACCACCACGGGAGCGTCTGTGCACAGCAGCAACGGCCTTAAACACATCATTCGCATCAATTCTTAACTTGCCCAGACTATGCAACTCATGGGCAAATACATTCAACAATACTTCTGAATCAGAAGAGGTGTTGATATGACGCAGATCTTCGCGATAGAGATCACCCTGCAACTCATCCGCATTGGTTAGATTGCCGTTATGGGCCAGCGTAATGCCATAAGGTGAATTGACGTAGAAAGGTTGCGCTTCTGCCGAGGATGAACTGCCCGCTGTAGGATAGCGAACATGTGCGATGCCCATGTTGCCTTTCAGATTTATCATGTGCTCTGTACGGAACACATCACGGGCCAAACCATTGTCCTTACGCAAATACAGCTTTCTGCCATCCATTGTGACAATGCCAGCGGCATCCTGACCGCGATGCTGCAACACAAGTAACGCTTCATAGAGCGCCTGGTTGACTGGACTACGCCCAAAAACTCCGACAATACCGCACATGATCTATCTACCCTTGAGAGTCGTCTCAATCGCTGATTAAGAGTTAAATGAACTTAAACTTCTCACCAATATCCGCAGGTAGCAGCTGCTTTAACCAGACTGCCAACTCTTGGAAATATCCGATCAGTTGTGACTCCTTCCACCAAGGATCGTTTGGAAAGGGGGTTAACCCTGCCAGTAATACCAGTATTGCTACTAGTATAGCTCCCCTCGCTGCTCCAAAGAGAATACCAATCATTCTGTCGGTGCCGCTTAGACCTGTTTTATCGACCAGCTGACCAACTAAAAAATTGACTAATGCGCCCAGCATGAGCGTCGCAATAAACAGGATGAGGAACGCGGCACCAAGACGTACCGATGGCACTGTAAACCAATCCAATTGCAGTGCTAACTCACGGAAAAAGGTCCAGGCAACCCAAAAGGCAAGTACCCAAACAGCTAATGACAGGGCCTCTCTGACAAATCCGCGGACCAGACTGATGACCGCAGATAAACCGATAATGCCTAGAATGACGTAATCAATCCAGATCATTCAATACATTCTCATCTGTACTAGAAAGCGCCAACTATTCATTTGGGAATTTTTATCATGATTGAACGGTTAATTTTATCAGAGGCTTAGCTACAGCAGAAGCACTTAATCCTGCTGAAACATTTGAAACACTCCTGCCTCAGGGATAGGACTTAATAGAACCCTTCAAATCTAATGACTTAAGATCTTTATTTAGACTAGCAAGCATCTTCTCCGCGAGCTTGCGATCAATCTCAGGCCCGACCTTCACTCTGAAGAGCGTCTTCCCATCCACATCCGCCTGTTCCATGAAAGCGGCATATTTCATCTCTCTGATCTGGGTGACCAGTTTTTCAGCATTTTCTCTGCTTGAGAAGCTACCCACCTGGACAACCCAGGCGGTCAAGCCCACTCGTGGCTCCACAGCGGGGGAATCCGTTTCCGGCTTCTCAACGACTGTATCTTGTGACACATCGGGTACGGGTGTAGTGACTGGCTTTTCACTGACTGTGGATTGAGCAGGCCTTTTTAGTGGGACGATTTCAGGACGGCGCTCTACCGGAGGTGTTGCCAAATTTTCATCCGCGGAAGGTATGACGCGCGATGAATACTCACGTTCTGGCTTGGGCGGGATATTGGTCTTATAGATACCCGTCTCAATGACCGGGTCATCATCCAGCAACATAGGAACAAATATCACTACCAGCGATACCAGGACGGTCGCGCCAACCAATCGTCTCTTTAATCCTTCATCCACGTTGAATGCCCTTTGCTGATATCCAGAGGAACCTCATTATAGGGATGGATGCACTTGGCATTCCAGGCCTAAACAGAATATTTGGTATTGTACCCGGTTACCCTGCAAATTTCAGAGCAAGGGCATCACATCGCCAACACTGTAGAAAGAACCAAAAACCACAATTCGATCGCCTTCCCCAGCTGCCGTTTTTGCGGAACTGAAGGCCTCCGTCACATGCTCAAAGCTGTGTCGTTGTGCAGATTCAATCCCTTGCGACTGCAGGATATCCTCCAGTTGTTCAAGAGTTGCAGCTCTTGCTGTGTTGATGGGATACAGATACCACTGATCAATACGTGGCGACATGATTTTCACCACTTCAGCAATCTGTTTATCCGCCAGCATAGAGAATACTGCAATAGTCTTCCCATGACAGAACATATCCCCCAGATTCTCAGCCAACGCGGTGGCCGCCTGGGCATTATGCGCAACATCAAGAATCACTACTGGATCCCGGCCGGTCACTTGATACCGACCTGGAAGCTTCGCCTCCTGCAAACCATACCGGACAGCACGCTGATCCAGTGGTAACTCCAGGCGCAGGCACTCCAACGCCATCAACGCGGCAGAAGCGTTCTGCAGTTGAAACCGCCCACGCATATTGGGAAGCGGCAGTGAATGCCGAGGATGCTCATGATGTAACCAGTCCCAGCCCTGATCCTGTGTGCGCCAACGGTAATCAATCCCGGCCATTAGCAACACCGCACCGGCCTCTTCTGCCGTTTTCTGTATCGTAGAGGGCATATCCAGATCAGCAAAAATAACCGGCTTATCTCTGCGCATAATACCGGCCTTTTCGACAGCAATGGCTTCACGAGTCGAACCCAGCCAAGAGGTGTGATCAATATCCACAGTTGTAATCACCGCAACATCCGGATCAATGATATTGACCGCATCCAGACGCCCGCCAAGCCCAACCTCCAAAACCGCCACGTCCAGTCCAGCTGCAGCAAAGAGCCGCAAAGCAGCCAAGGTGCCAAATTCAAAATAGGTGAGTGAGATATCACCGCGGGCCTGATCGACATCGGCAAAGGCTTGGCAGATTTGCTCATCGCTAGCCGGTTCGCCATCGATCATGATGCGTTCGTTATAACGCATTAAATGCGGTGAGGTATAGCATCCAACACGATAACTGGCAGATCTCAGGATCGTATCAAGGAACGCGACACAGGAGCCTTTTCCGTTGGTCCCTGCGACAGTAATGATCTTGCAATTCAATGACTTGGTTGCAAGCTTTTCCCAGACTGCCCGAACCCTTTCAAGGCCCAACTCAATCTCTTCTGGATGCAGCGTGGACTGCCATTCAAGCCAGTCCTGAAGATTAGAAAATCGCATCTGTTTTTTATCGATGAAATAGTATGTACCCCCCGCAATATTCGGGGGGAGAAGCTAGTCAAGAATAGACAGGCCGACCAGACTCAAACCGCTTGAATCACTCTTCAACTGGTGGCGCTATTAGTATCTCTGACTGTTCAGACACCGGCTTTGGCTGATGAGTCAGGATACTGAGGAGATCAGCCAGCTTATCGCGCATTTCGCGCCGATCCATAATCATGTCCAGCGTACCATGATCAAGCAAGAACTCACTGCGCTGGAACCCTTCTGGCAACGTTTCTCTAACTGTTTGCTCAATCACGCGAGGCCCGGCAAAACCAATCAACGCATTGGGTTCAGCAATATTCAGGTCACCCAGCATCGCAAAGCTGGCCGATACACCACCTGTTGTTGGATCTGTAAGCACAGAGATATAGGGGATTCCTTGTTGGCGCATCTTATTGAGTGCTGCACTGGTTTTCGCCATCTGCATCAGTGAGAAGAGCGACTCTTGCATACGTGCGCCGCCACTGGCGGAAAAACAGATAAACGGAATGCGCTGTTCAAGCGAGATATTCACCCCTTGGACAAACTTCTCCCCTACCACTGACCCCATTGATCCGCCCATAAAGCTGAACTCAAAGGCCGCAGAGACCACCTTTAATCCCTTCAAGGTGCCCTGCATCACGATCAAAGCATCTTTTTCACCCGTGCTTTTTTGTGCCTGGATGAGTCGGTCTCGGTATTTCTTGCTGTCTTTGAACTTCAGGGGATCTGCAGGTGCAAGATCAGCAGCCACTTCATGAAGCGACTCCGGATCAAGAAAGGCCGCAAGACGCTTGCGGGCGCCAATACGATTATGATGCGTGCACTTGGGGCAAACGTCCAGATTGCGTTCCATTTCTGCACGATAGAGCACGGCCCCGCAACCGGGACACTTTGTCCAGAGTCCCTCTGGGACACCGCGTTTGCTCCCGCCTTCCGTACGAATACGGCTTGGCATCAACTTTTCAAACCAACTCATGGTAACAATCCCGTTTGTACTATTTTTTGATTCTCAGAGGGGCCATATTCCGTCCGGACAGCACACCCCTTAATATACCCTAAACCAGGTCGATAGCCTGACGCATGGCGGTAAGGATCTGTGCGATAGCCGGGGCAATTTCATCCGGACGGTCACTCAACTCTTCCATCCTTTTCACCAGCACACTCCCGACGATCACGGCATCCCCAACCTGGGCCACTGCCTGGGCTTTTTCGGCGCTGTTAATGCCAAATCCGACACCCACTGGCAAGGCTGTGTGTTTGCGAATCTGTGCCGTCTTGGCGGCCACCTCGCCAATGGCCATGTGACTCGAGCCTGTTATGCCTTTTACCGAGACATAATAGACAAAACCACTGGCTGCATCACAGATGCGCTGCATACGCTCATCACTGCTGGTCGGTGCCAACAGAAAAATGGGATCGATATCCTTGGGTTTAATAGCCGCCAACAGATCGTCCGCCTCTTCCGGCGGTAAATCAACTGTTAACAGGCCATCGACACCCGCGTTTTGTGCCGCCAAGGCAAAGGTCTCATACCCCATTACTTCAACGGGATTCAGATACCCCATTAACACGACCGGCGTGTCTGCATCGCTCTCTCGAAACTGACTCACCATTGCCAACACATCGTGCAAGCTAACGCCATGTTCCAGCGCCCGCTCACTGGCACGCTGAATAACCGGGCCATCGGCCATGGGATCAGAGAATGGCACACCCAACTCAATAATATCAGCACCGGCTTCTACCATGGCATGCATCAAAGGCACGGTTACTTCAGGCCCAGGATCACCTGCCGTCACAAAAGGGATCAAAGCAACCCGGCTTTTCTCTTCCAACTGCTTGAAACGCTGACTGATCCTGCTCATATCTTCAATCCATCCAGTGCGGCTACAGTATGCATATCTTTATCACCTCGACCAGAGAGATTCACCAGGATTGTTTGGCCCTGATCCATCTCGCGTGCCAATTTCAAGGCATAGGCAATGGCATGACTCGATTCCAATGCTGGAATAATGCCTTCCACCCGGGTCAGGGTATGGAAGGCCGCTAAGGCTTCATCATCCGTCGCTGCAACATAGTTGGCACGACCAATATCTTTCAGCCAGGCGTGTTCGGGGCCAACACCCGGATAATCGAGTCCTGCGGAGATAGAATGCGTCTCAATGATCTGGCCATTGGCATCCTCCATCAGGTAAGTACGATTTCCGTGCAATACACCTGGCGTTCCCGCACACAGTGGCGCGGCATGTCGTCCCGTATCGAGCCCATCACCCGCTGCCTCGACTCCGTATATTTTCACGGTCTCATCATTCAGGAAGGGGTAAAAGAGACCGATCGCATTCGAGCCTCCACCGACACAAGCCACCAGGGCATCAGGCAAGGCTCCTGTCTGGCGTTGCATCTGCTCGCGAGCCTCACGTCCAATAATCGCTTGGAAATCTCGCACCATGGCGGGGTAAGGGTGAGGGCCAGCAACCGTTCCAATAATGTAAAAAGTATTGTCTACATTGGTGACCCAATCCCGCATGGCCTCGTTCAAGGCATCTTTTAGGGTTTTCGATCCTGACGATACCGATTCAACCTTGGCACCCAGGAGCTTCATGCGGTAGACATTGGCTTCTTGGCGGGCAATATCGACCTCACCCATGTAAACGACACACTCCAGCCCCAATCTAGCCGCAACAGTCGCCGTAGCCACGCCATGCTGTCCGGCGCCTGTTTCAGCAATAATGCGCTGCTTACCCATACGCTTCGCCAGCAACGCCTGACCAATCGTGTTATTTACCTTGTGCGCACCTGTGTGGTTGAGATCTTCCCGCTTGAGGTAGATTTGTGCCCCGCCATTCTCGCGACTCAATCTTTCAGCATGATAAACCGGTGAAGGTCTTCCAACGTAGTTGGCCAGATCGGCATCCAGCTCGGCCAGAAAAGTCTCATCTTGCATATACTTTTCGTAAGCCACACGAAGCTCATCCAGCGGCTCCATGAGGGTTTCAGACACAAACAGTCCACCATAGGGGCCAAAATGGCCTCGTGAATCTGGCATGCTGGTGAAATCAATCGGTTTCTCGGTTGGCACGCTCAACTCCTCGCATGAATGCCTTGATTTTCGTGTGATCCTTAATACCTTTCGCCTGCTCGACGCCACCACTCACATCCACGGCATAAGGCTTAACCTGGTGAATAGCTGATTCAACATTATCGGGCGATAGGCCGCCCGCCAGAATGATTCTCTCACGCAAGCTGGACGGTATGCGCTGCCACTCAAAAGTCTCACCTGTACCACCCGGAGTGCCCTTCTGATAACTATCCAAAAGCAGCCCTGAGGCGGATGCAAACTGCTTATCCAGATCAAGCAGATCAACATCCGGCCGCATCCTTACCGCTTTGATATAGGGACACCCCGAGGCCTCGCACATTTGTGCTGTCTCATCACCGTGAAACTGGATGAGATCCAGGCGGACCTGTGCCAGTGCTTCGGTTAATTCATCCTGAGTTGGATTCACAAACAGACCAACAACCGAGACAAAAGGGGGCAGATCTTTAACAATTTGAGCCGCCTGAGTGATCGTAACCGCTCGAGGGCTGGGTGGGTAAAATACCAAACCAATCGCATCCGCACCCGCAGTGATTGCCGCCATGGCATCTTCGGTGCGAGTAATTCCGCATATTTTGACCCGGGTTCTCATAGAAGGCCTAACAATACAGGATAGTGCTTGGATGAGAAAGATTGTACCTGTTCTCGAAAGAGAATTAATCCCCAAAAAAAACCGAGCCGTCAATTGATTCGTAAGCCGATATCAGAATCAATCAAGTTTGCCCGAGTGCATTACACTTTCGATGCCGATGGAAGCCCAAATTCTGCAGGATAGTCAACATCAACCAGATAAAGTCCCTGGGGAGGTGCGGTCACACCACCCAATGTCCGATCTCGATGATCCAGCACCTCCCGACTCCACTCCACCGGCTGATCTCCCCGCCCTATAGTCATCAACACACCGGCGATGTTACGCACCATGTGGTGAAGAAAGGCATTGGCAGTAATCTCAATGACCACCCGATCATTGATGCGATTTACAATAAGGTTCGTCACTGTGCGGACGGGGCTTTTGGCCTGACAACCTATGGCCCGGTATGAGGAGAAATCATGGGTACCAACGAGCGATTCGGCTGCCTGCTGCATCCGCACTTCATCCAGCACATGGTGAATCCAGACAGCACGATCCCGCCATATCGCTGACCGAGTGGGTCGATTCAATATCACATAGCGATAACTACGACTGGTTGCGGAAAACCGCGCATGGAACTCGTCAGAAACCTCATGCACCCAGTTGATATTCACATCATCCGGCAGATTCACATTAGTTCCCAACACCCAGCCTCGCAAAGAGCGAACAGCTGGCGTGTCGAAGTGAATAACTTGCCCTTCGCCGTGTACCCCGGTATCGGTTCTCCCAGCACAAAACACTCGCACCGGATGGGCGGCGACCTTGCCCAAAGCCTGTTCGATCTGTTGCTGGACAGAGCGGACCCCGGACTTTTGTAGCTGCCATCCATGATATGAGGATCCATCGTACTCCACACCCATCGCCAACCGCATATCATTACCCTTCATTAGGTATAGCCAATCTTTTAAGACACCATTGCCACTCTATCTGTAGTCGGTGGTATCTGCCGATCAGAATAACAAAAAAGGCGCACCGAAGTGCGCCTCTTCAACTCAGAGAGTCAGTATATCAGGACAACTTGTCCAGCAGCGCTTGTGCCTCTTGCTGCTGCCCTTCATTCCCCTCTTTCAACACCTCTTCCAGAATACTGCGCGCACCATCGGCGTCTTCCATATCCACGTAGGCACGAGCCAGATCCAGCTTGGTGTTGTTCTCATCCGTCAGGTCATCGCCAGATTCGCCTATCTGGTATTCAGTGCCATCATCCTCATCCAGATCATCCAGAGAGAACGAATCACCCAATTCCAGAGGTTGATCATCAACCTGATCAAGTTCAAGCGAATCAAAAGTTTGAGAATCAGTCCCTTCCATCGGTGCCGAATCACTGAAATCAATCACGGCATCACCTAACTGTTCAGCCTCTGAATCAGCATCAAGACGCAGATCATCCAATTCCGCACTCTCCAGTGGATCTTCAATTGAGAAGGCGCTCTCCTCATCCAGTAAGCCATCGGTATCCAGCTCACTCAATGTCATATCAAATTCTGAAGACGCCTCATCGACGCTCTCTTCAGGTGAAACCAGACTCAGGTCGGTATCGGCATCCAGCGTGAGGCTGTCGCTCTCTTCCACAGAGAGTACTTCGTCCTCGCTCTTTTCAACATCAAGATCCGTATCCAAATCCAGATCACCGAGACCGGAGAATTCAGATGAGTCATCAAAATCCAGCGAGGCGATCGACTCAAGCTCTTCAGTCTTGTCCGAATCAATCAGATCAACTGTGGTAGACACCTCATCTAAGCCCAGTTCATTGTCGAGGCCAAGTTCATCTTCCAGTGAGGCCAGCTCATCATCATCAAAATCTGCCGATCCACCTGCAGCGAATAGCGCATGGCCCGCCGCCAACTGGGCACCCATCGTGACCACTTTACCCCAAGCTTCTGGATCCTTTTGATCAAGTCCTTCTGCCGAGGTCGACTCAGCCAACGCGACGAAGGCATCCTTATCCTTCGTGGCATAAAGTATCTCAAACAATTTATGCTTCAGTTCAGTCCGTTCAGGGAACTTGTCGATGGCCTGTCGAATCAACTCTTCAGCCTGTTGATAGCGCCCATAGGCGATATAGACATCCGCCTCTGCCAGCGGATCTACTTCGCCTGTCTCGTCTTGGAGGGCATCAATGTCACTGGGCGAGAAATCACTCAGGAATGAAGTCTCTTCTGTCGGATGTGAAACCGGCTCCTGCGGCGTCGTATCCGTTACCTGCTCGGAGTCATTGTCGTCAATGGTGCTGATCAGGATACTCTCCTGGAAATCTGCACTATTGGAACGGCGACGGCTGATGGCTACCCAGAGCAGTGCCAGCAAGACAACAACACCCGCCACGGCAACACCCAACATAGTGGTGTCACCAGCAATCATATCCAGCAAACCCTCTTCTTCTGCAGGAGTTGCAGGTGGTGTTATCGGTTTTACTGCAGGCTCTGGCTCAACAACGGCCGGGGCCTGCTCCTCTGCAACGATGGGCGATTCTTCCTTAGCCTCATCCGCCATAACGGGTGAGTCAGTTTGTGGGGGAGCGGCCTCAGTTTGCTCGGTGGATTGATCAATCGAGAGATCTTTAATAATACTCTCTTTCTCACTCTCTTCAGCCGCGGCAGGCATCGGCTCATCTTGGGCCGTCGCCTCTTCAGATTCGACCATTACTGGTGAATCTGTGGCACCGTCCTGTACGGCATCTGCGACGATTTCAGGCGATGCTGCTTCTTCAGTCGCACCACCCAAATTCTCCTGCAGCTTGGCCAACTGTTCACTCTTGAGTGTCAGCAGTCGCTGTAGATCTTCGAGCTGTGATTCCAGATCACCGACACGCGAACGTACATTTTCAGCCTCTTGTAGAGCGGCCTGCTTGGCCTCCTCAGAAACAATCAGCTCCTGTTTTAGCTGCTCGAGCACTTCACCCTGATCAGCCCCTTCACTGGGACCTGCTGCGCCATCCCCACTGGGACGCGCTGAAGCAATCTTCAATTCAGCCTGGGGTTCAGGAGCACTCTCAGCGGGCATGTTGCTGCCCATTGATTCACTGACTGGCTGCTCATCTGCCGCCATTTCTGTCGGTTTACTATCAGCCTGCCACTCCTGTAACTGCTCACGATAGGCATTGGCCGCTTCGCGCTTATTGAGGTCCATAACCTCATCGGCCTTGGGAATGCGCAGGACTTGACCCACTTTCAGATTATTGATGTTTTCGTTTATAAAAGCCTGTGGATTAGCACGTTGTAGCGCGATCATCATCTGCTGCATGCTGGCACCATCAGTGCGAACCTGCTTGGCAATACCCCATAAAGTATCGTTACGTTTGGTTGGACCGTATTCACTTACGCTGGCTGAACCCGCCCAGGAAACATCGGAGGGTGCAACGGCGGATCGTGGGGTAGGTGCAGTGGGTTGGCTTGCAGCAATTCGCTGTTGGCGCTTCTGCTGCATGGGAGCAGCTTGTACAGGTGCAGGTCGTCGATCCAATGTTACTGGCGGATCCAAAAGCACTGTGTACTCACGAAGTAGCTTGCCTTTCGGCCAATTGACCTCAATAAGGAAGTTCAGGAAAGGCTCACGAATAGGGTCACGACTGGAAACCTGGATGATGGTTTTGCCATCTACGGTCTGGTCCGCCTGAAAACGCAGTTTACTGAGAATAAATGGACGCTCTATCCCTGAACGACGAAAGGCCTCGGGAGTAGCAAGATTGACCTTGATATCTCCAACCTCATCCTTATCCACCGACAACAGAGCGATTTCCGCATCAAGATATTGATTTAATGCAGATTTCAGCTGGATATCCCCCAAACCTACGGCCTGTGCGCCGAGTGGTGAAATACCCAATACCAAGGCCACAGCCAAGGATAATTTACGAACCATGTCTCCCCCTTCCATACCCGCTTCCCTTATTAATTCAGATAGGAAAATCCGGAAAATACCCACATCATAGAATGGACTTAATATTTGTTGCCTAACTATAGCTTACAAATAGTCTTTTTCCAAAATTTCAGCAATCTGAATAGTGTTAAGTGCCGCACCCTTTCTGACATTATCTGACACAATCCACAGATTTAGCCCTCTTGGATGAGAAATATCCTCCCGAATCCGCCCGACAAAGACACCATCTTGTCCAGCTGATTCGGTTACCGGGGTGGGATATCCGCCCTCCTCCCGGGTATCCATCACAACCACACCTGAGGCCTTTTCTAATAAGGACCGCGCCTGTTCAGCGCTGATTTTTTCCCGGGTCTCAATATGCACTGCCTCCGAGTGCCCGAAGAATACCGGTACACGAACTGCGGTGGGATTCACCTGGACCCGCTTATCCCCAAGAATTTTTTGCGTTTCCCAGACCATCTTCATCTCTTCACGGGTATAACCGTTCTCCATGAATTGGTCGATTTGTGGTAACACATTGAAGGCGATCTGCTTGGGATAGACGGCTGGCTTGATCGATTGTCCATTGAGCAACCGGGCAGTCTGCCCCGCCAACTCCTCGACCGCGCGGCTACCTGAACCGGAGACTGCCTGATAGGTACATACATTGATGCGTTCGATCCCAACGGCATCATAAATCGGCTTCAGGGCAACCATCATCTGGATGGTTGAACAGTTGGGATTGGCGATAATCCCCCGTGCCGGGTAATCCGCAATCGCGCCAGGATTGACCTCTGGCACCACCAGCGGCACATCCTCTTCATAGCGAAATTGTGATGTATTATCGATAACGACACAGCCCGCCTCAACCGCTTTTGGGGCATATTCTGCTGATATAGCTGCACCCGCAGAGAACAAGGCCAGCTGAACTTTACTGAAGTCAAAGTCAGCCAGATCTCGCACAACCAAATGCTTATCACCATATGCCACGCGCTTGCCTACGGAGTGCTCACTGGCCAGCGCATGGACCTCACCGGCGGGAAAGGACCTCTCTGACAGAATGGAGAGCATCGCCTCACCAACGGCCCCCGTAGCCCCGACAACAGCAATATTCAATTTATTTTCAGTCACTTGGTTTATCCCATAAATAACAAAGGGAGCCGGTTCAGCAGCACATCCTGGCTGCTGAACCGGCTCCCGGTCTAGTCTCTGGTGCTCTGTTACGCCTGCAGAAGTATACGCAGCATACGACGCAATGGCTCAGCGGCGCCCCATAACAACTGATCACCGACTGTAAATGCGGAGAGGTATTCACCTCCCATCGCCATTTTGCGCAGACGACCGACCGGCACACTCAATGTACCGGTAGCGACTGTAGGCGTCAGTTCTTTAACCGTAATCTCCCGATCATTGGGGATCACTTTGACCCAGTCATTGGCTGAAGCAAGCATTCCCTGGATCTCGTCCATAGGGATATCGCTCTTCAATTTGATGGTCAGGGCCTGACTGTGACAGCGCATGGCACCAATTCGGACGCAGAGTCCGTCGATCGGAACAGGATTATTACTACGACCAAGAATCTTGTTGGTCTCAACCCCGCCTTTCCACTCTTCGCGACTCTGGCCATTCGGCAGCTGGGTATCGATCCAGGGAATCAGGCTGCCTGCCAACGGCACACCAAAGCAATCCGTGGGGAAGCTGTCACCACGCATGGCCGCAGCCACTTGACGATCGATATCCAGAATAGCGGAGGCAGGATCATCCAATAGTGTTTTGACTGAAGCATGGGCCGCACCCATCTGACTCAGTAGCTCGCGCATGTTTTTGGCGCCCGCACCAGAGGCAGCCTGATAGGTCATGGCGGTTGCCCACTCAACCTGATCAGCATTAAACAGACCACCCAGGGCCATTAGCATCAGACTGACAGTGCAGTTGCCACCGATGAAATCCTTCGCACCCGATGCCAGGGCATCCTGAATCACATTCAGGTTGACCGGATCGAGAATAATGACGCTATCCTCTTCCATGCGCAGTGCAGAAGCGGCATCAATCCAGTAACCCTGCCAACCTGTACCACGCAGATCCTTATAGACCTGCTTGGTGTAATCCCCACCCTGGCAAGAGATGATGGCATCCATCGCCTTCAACTCTTCAATATCACTGGCGTCTTTCAACGCAGGTATTGGCTTTCCAATATCCGGACCGCCCTGACCCACCTGTGAGGTGGTGAAAAAGACTGGCTCATCAATTAGATCGAAATCATTCTCTGCCAGCATCCGTTCCATCAGAACGGACCCCACCATGCCACGCCAACCTACAAAACCAACCCGTTTCATTGCTATCACCTATATAAAATAAATTACTTCACTGCCCAAACGGCGAACGCGTGCTCAGCCTTCCCGTAGCGCCTTGACTACTGCATCACCCATCGCTTCGGTGCCGACCTTTTCGGTACCCTCTGAGTAGATATCCGGAGTCCGCAGACCCTGATCCAATGCACTGTTAACCGCCTTCTCAACCTGATCGGCCATTGCTGACTCATTCAATGAGTAGCGCAGCATCATGGCAACTGAGAGGATAGTTGCCAACGGATTGGCGACGCCCTTCCCAGAGATATCAGGTGCAGAACCGTGAATTGGCTCGTACATGCCCTTGCCGTGCTCATCCAGTGAAGCCGAGGGCAGCATTCCGATAGAGCCTGTCAGCATGGAGGCACAATCTGAAAGGATGTCACCAAACATGTTGGTGGTAACCATCACATCGAACTGTTTCGGCGCACGCACCAGCTGCATGGCAGCGTTATCCACATACATATGTGAAAGCGCTACTTCTGGATAATCTGCACCAACCTTGGTGGCCACATCGCGCCACATCTCGGTACACTCCAGCACATTGGCCTTATCCACAGAGCAGAGGCGCTTGTTGCGCTTCATGGCGATATCCATCGCAACACGTACAATGCGATCAACTTCAGATTCGCGATAGACCAGGGTGTTGAAGCCCTCTTTTTCGCCATTTTCCAGCTCACGAATACCCCGTGGCTGACCAAAATAGATACCACCGGTCAACTCACGGACAATCATGATATCCAGACCTGACACCACTTCTGGCTTCAAGGTTGATGCACCGGCCAGCTGTGGATAGAGAATAGCGGGACGCAGGTTGGCAAACAGGCCCAACTCTTTACGAATACCCAACAATCCCTTCTCTGGACGCACAGAAATATCCAGCGGCTCCCACTTGGGACCACCCACTGCACCCAGAAGTACAGCATCGGCTTCTTTCGCCAGATCGATCGTTGCCTGGGGCAACGGATGACCCGCTGCATCATAGGCCGCACCACCGATCAACGCCTCATCCATCTCGATATCCAGACCAAAGTCGTCGCGTAGACAGGCCAACACCTTGACGGCCCCCGTTACGATCTCTTGTCCAATACCATCACCCGGCAATACCAATATATTTTTGCTCATGTTTTAACCTTTGTTCTGTAATTCAATAAATATTCTTCACTGCACTGGGGTCGGAGTTGACACATCGACTCCGACCCCTTCGATGCTATCTGGGTTCAGGCCTCACCAAAGATCCAGGGCGCCCGCGCTCTGCGCTGCTGCTCAAAGGCGGTAATCTCGTCACTGTGGCGCAGGGTGAGTCCAATGTCATCCAAGCCTTCCAACAGACAGTGCTTGCGGAACTCATCCACCTCGAAAGCGATCACATCACCACCAGCAAGTGTCAGGGTCTGGGCCTCAAGATCAACGGCAATCTGTAATGCCTGCTCACCCGTCGCCTTAGCGAACAATCCATCTATCTGTGCGCTTGACAGCTTTATAGGCAAAATGCCGTTTTTAAAGCAGTTGTTGAAAAATATATCTGCAAAACTGGGAGCCAGAATGACTTTGAAACCAAAATCTTCTAATGCCCATGGCGCATGTTCGCGCGATGACCCACAACCAAAATTCTCCCGTGCCAACAACACCTGGGCGCCAGAGTAACGCGGATCATTCAGCACAAAGACCTCATTCAATGGACGGTTGGTACAGTCCATATCAGGTTCACCGTGATCCAAATAGCGCCACTCATCAAACAGATAAGGGCCAAAACCGGTGCGTTTGATGGATTTAAGAAACTGCTTTGGAATGATGGCGTCTGTATCCACATTAGAGCGATCCAATGGGGCCACAACACCGGTAAATGACTTGAATGCTTCCATTAGAGCTCCCTCACATCAACAAAATGACCGGTTACTGCCGCTGCAGCCGCCATAGCAGGACTGACCAGATGGGTGCGCCCCCCCTGGCCCTGGCGTCCCTCAAAGTTACGATTTGAAGTAGAGGCACAACGCTCACCCGGCTTCAAACGGTCAGCATTCATAGCCAAACACATGGAGCAACCGGGCTCACGCCACTCAAATCCGGCCTCGATAAAGATCTTGTCCAGACCTTCCTCTTCTGCCTGTTGCTTGACCAGGCCCGTACCAGGAACCACCAACGCCTGCACAATACCTGCGGCAACCTTGCGACCCTTGGCCACTTCAGCAGCAGCACGTAAATCCTCAATACGACCGTTAGTGCATGAACCGATAAACACATGATCTGGCTTGATCTCCACCAGAGGGGTTCCTGCCTCCAGGCCCATGTATTGCAACGCGCGACGCATACCATCGGCTTTAGTCGCATCGGGCTCACGCTCAGGATCTGGGACTACACCACCGATCGGCAGCACCATCTCGGGAGAAGTACCCCAGGTCACTTGTGGCTCGATCTCTGTGGCATCGATACGCAACACCTGATCAAACTCGGCACCTTCATCAGAATGAAGCCCACGCCAGACGGCTACAGCCTGATCCCACACCTCCCCTTTCGGCGCAAACGGACGACCTTTAAGATAATTGATGGTGGTGTTATCCACAGCGACGATGCCCGCACGGGCTCCCGCCTCAATGGCCATATTACAAACAGTAAGTCGGCCTTCCATGCTCAGGGCTTGTATCGCCTGGCCACCGAATTCAATCACATAGCCTGTTCCGCCAGCGGTACCCAACACACCGATGATTTTCAATACGATATCTTTGGCGGTGACACCCGGCCCGACCTGACCATCCACACTCACCAGCATCGACTTGGATTTCTTCTGGATCAGTGTCTGGGTTGCCAGCACATGCTCTACTTCAGAAGTGCCAATACCAAACGCCAGTGCACCAAAAGCGCCATGGGTGGCCGTATGGGAGTCACCACAAACAACCGTCATACCTGGAAGGATCAGCGCTTGTTCAGCACCCATCACATGAACCACGCCCTGCCGAACATCTGACATACCGAATTCGGTAATACCAAACTCTTCGCAGTTACGGTCCAAGGTCTCGACCTGTAGTCGAGCAATAGGATCATCAATACCGTTAACACGACCCAGTGTAGGCACGTTGTGATCAGGGGTTGCAATGGTCGCACTGGTACGCCAGGGCTTGCGGCCAGTGATGCGCAGACCTTCAAAGGCCTGGGGAGAAGTCACCTCATGCACCAGCTGCCGATCTATATAGAGAAGCGTAGTGCCGTCTTCATCGGTTCGCACCACATGGTCCTGCCAAATCTTGTCGTAAAGTGTTTTTGCGCTCATTGTTCTGCCACCTATTAATGGAGGCGAAAGGATAAACCTCACTCAAATATAAAACAAATTCATCTTTTTTATGTTTATAATTCTCTACAGGAATACATAATCGCTGGGGCTAAGGAAACGACTTTGGATATCAATGAGTTAAAGGCATTTCTGGCAGTGGCTGAAACTGAATCTTTTTCGCTGGCAGGTGAACAGTTGCACCTGACCCAACCTGCCGTGAGTAAACGGGTTGCAGCCCTTGAGCAGGAACTGAACACTCGGCTGTTTGATCGTATAAGCCGTAAAATCAGTCTCACCGAAGCAGGTAGGCAGCTGTTACCCAGAGCGCAACAAATGCTATATGAACTGGAAGATATCCGACGCAGCATTTCAAATCTCACCGGAGAAGTCAGCGGCACACTGACCATGGCGACCAGTCACCACATTGGGTTGCGCAGGCTACCACCAGCACTGAAGCATTACAGCCGTCGCTACCCTCAGGTTCAACTGGATATTCGTTTCATGGATTCAGAAACCGCCTGCAGCGCCGTCCAGCACGGCAGTCTCGAGCTGGCCATTGTCACCCTGCCCACCGAACCGCTGACCAATCTCACCACCCTACCTATCTGGCATGACCCACTGCTATTTGTAGTCTCCCGAGAGCATCCACTGGCCAATCGCAAACGAGTCTTGCTGGCAGACCTGGCCAGCTATCCTGCGGTACTGGTTGCTCAAGGAACCTATACCCGACGTATTTTAGAACAGGCGCTGGAACCGTTGGGTCTTCGTCTTAAGATTGGCATGGCAACCAACTACTTCGAAACCCTTAAGATGATGGTTTCTATCGGCCTCGGCTGGAGCTTGCTTCCCGAATCGATGACTCATGATCCAGAGCTAAAGATAATGGATATAGCAGAACTGCGGTTGAGTAGGACACTCGGCGCTGTCACTCACACCAATCGATCACTCTCCAACGCGGCTCGTGCGATGGTCGAAGCCTGCTTGGCCAATAAATAACCGCGAGAAGAGTAGACTTGCCGGGATCCGTACTTGGCAACTTTTTCTAACTTAATCGAACTGCGGGCCCACTCAAGCGGTCGGACTGTTTTTGGTACACCATACGGCAGCTTCAAGGCGGGTTCGAAGATTAAGCTTTTTCAGCAAATGTTTAACATGAACCTTGATGGTCCCTTCCGTAATATCCAGTTCCCGCGCAATCTGCTTGTTACTCATACCGGTAGAGATGAGATTAAGAATTTCTTCTTCCCTATTGGTCAATCCCGCTTCGTTGGGTGTTTTTGGTCGTCCATCGTCGCGTAAAGCTCGAGCCAATAACTCAGTCAAACTATCGGTAATGGTCAATCGACCTGATGCGGCAATCTGAATATGTTCCAGTACACTCTCGGGTTCCATATCCTTCAATAAATAACCATCCGCACCAAGACGCAGGGCATCTGTCACATCACTCTCATTATTGGAAACCGTCAACATCACTACGTAACTTTCGAGGTTTGTCTGCTTGAGTGCTTTCAGGGTTTCCAGTCCGTCCATACCTTTCATGTTTAGATCAAGCAGTATCAACTCTGGCCGTAGCGTTAACGCTTTCGATAGACCTTCCTCACCGGATGAGGCTTCCGCGATGAGGCGCAGGCTTTGATCCATACCAATCAAATCAGCCAAACCCTTCCGAAACAGGGGATGGTCATCAATGATTAGAATTGAAATGGGTTTCTCTCTACTCATAACGCCTTTAGATCCACTTTATCGCTGACAAGATTATTTTCATTTTTTGTAGCCATGAATTCAAATACCACCTGCGTACCACTACCCTCTGCAGGTTCAACACTGATTGACCCGCCAAGACTCCTCACACGCTCATCCATGATGGCCAAACCATAATGTCTAGAACGCTCGGGGGCAGAAGGTATACCACATCCATCATCAATAATGCTGACACGGATCGGCATTTCACCCCCCCCCGTCAGAGTTACCCGAGCATGCTTGGCACCTGAGTGACGGATAACATTGGACAGCGCTTCACGAATCACCTGCAAGACATGTATCTCTTCATTTTCACTTAGCTGCATGCCATGCAGATCAAATTCGAGCTTTATAGAAATATCCGAACGAACCTGATACTCATGAACGGTATCTTCCAGTGCCTGCAGCAACCCCCGATCATCTACCTTGAGTCGGAACGTCGTAAGCAACTCACGCAGTTGGCGATAGGCACTGTTTAAGCCTTCGCGTATCTCCTGAACAACTTTTTGAATTTCCGCCTCATCACGCTGTTGTTTTAACGTCATATCCAGTCGACTCACCTGGATCTTTAAATAAGAGAGTGACTGGGCCAATGAATCATGTAACTCGCGGGCAATAACGCCCCTTTCCTCGTGCAGAGCCAAACGGCGATTAAAGCTCGTCCGATAGGCCACGCCGATGGCCGCACCAATATGATCAGCCACTGCTTCCAGTAACTGTTTTTGCCAAACCTTAAGCAGGGTACCCTCGGGGATAGCAATAAAAAGAATACCATGCTGTTCATCCTGATCACGGATGGGAATAGAGAGCACTCGCCGTACCGATTGATCGAGCTCTTTCCACTCTTTAATCTGCGTCCCCTGCTGATGCATACACTCCTTACAGTGATCTGTGCTACAGATTGTTCCGCCCTGGGGTCTACTGGAGGCGAGTGTAAATACCTCTTCACTCATAGATTTAGCCAGACAGATATTACCTGGACCAAAACCCACCACCTGCTCAATATCTTTCAGCAGCTCTTCATAGGTCTGAGCAGATATATGCGTATCGTTCAGGCGACTGGTTGTTTTATACAACAACTCCAACGAACGATTGCTCCGCTCCAAATCTGTGGTCTTTTCACGCACCCGTTCTTCCAGATCGGCATACATCTTGGATAGATCGTCAGCCATACCATTGAAGGCACTACCCAGTTGTCCCAATTCATCATTGTGTTCATGTTTTACCCGCACGGAGAAATCCCCCCTTCTGGCAAACATGGAAAAACGCAGTAAATCACGCAGGGGGGGCAAAACGACGGCTTGTACCAAATACATGGTATAGAAAACCATGCCGAGGGTTAGGAACAGTGAATTGATCTGAATGACACGCAACCAGCGAATCTTTGATTCAGCCCCCTCTTCAAGCTGTTTAACCAGATTGTCAATATCAGATACAAATCGATCAACAATAGAGACATATCGCTCACGAATATTTCTCTGTGTTGTCAGCCAGAGCAGTTTGTCATCTTTATGTACGGGCAATGCATCTCTGTTTTTAGGCGCAACCAAACCCACGTAAACATTCAAGACAGGTTTAATTTTCTTGTGCCACTGAAGATTAATACGGTTATAGGACTTTCTAAGAGCGTGCTCCGCCTCATCGGGGATCACGGTAGTGAGTCGGGGATTAGTCAGACGCTGTTCGAATTCGCGAACCAGATCATCCGTAAGCTTCCAATACAATTCCTGATCAATATTCGCTTGATAAACCAGCCGTGTAGCGATCCGATACGACTGCATACGCAGGGTGCCTGCCTGATTAATCGCTGCGGCGTGCCCTTGAGTCATCTCCTCGATAATGACCGACCCCAACATGGTGAGAAACCCCAGCAGGGTAATGATCGCCATGGAGAGGCCCATACGAAGGACAATGGAATTTTTAAACTGCTGAGCCATCACCGGATCTTAGCTTGATGAAAGGGGGGGTACAATCAAGGTCTTTAGGTATACCACCTTAAAGTTGGCCGCCGCACCAGCGTATACCAACCACCCGCCTCAATTAATATTTTTCACTTATTTTACAGCTCGTTAGGAAATATACCACCACTACCTCTTTGGTGGTATTCCTACTATTTCAGTCTGGAATAACCCCACTTTTATTACCATTAATTAAGTATAGACTCCAGGCCACACTCAAAAAGTGGCTGGTTCTTCTCAATAATTTGTATCTACAGGTATTGAAAAACATGGCAAGTCAGCAAAGAAAAGCAATCTCCGTGCTGAGCATGAACACCATCGCCTTTACTGCATGTTTTGCAGTCTGGGTCATGTTCTCCATCATCGGCATCCCCATCAAACAACTGCTCACCCTGAATGACACCCAATTTGGCTTGCTTATCGCCACTCCCATCCTGACCGGCTCACTGGTCCGACTGCCGGTAGGTATGCTGACCGATAAGTTTGGTGGTCGCATCGTCTATTTTATCCTGATGTGCGCCATGATCCTGCCCCTTTGGTTTATTGGCGATGCCACGAAATATTGGCAGTTCTTAGTACTCGGTCTGTTTGTCGGTATCGCCGGCGCTTCCTTCTCTGTAGGTATCGCCTACACCGCACGCTGGTTCCCCAAAGAGAAACAGGGTTTTGCCATGGGTATCTTCGGTGCAGGTAATGCCGGTGCTGCCCTCACCAAGTTTGTTGCTCCAACCCTAGTGGTTTCCTACGGCTGGACTATGGTTCCCAAGGTCTATGCAGTGGCCATGGCCGTAGTCGTGATCCTGTTCTGGATGTTCACTTATGAGGATCCAGAACATAAGGTAGCCAAAACCGTCACCATCAGAGAGCAGTTACAGGCACTCAAAGATCCGAAGGTCTGGAAATACTGCCAATACTACTCACTGGTATTCGGCGGCTTCGTCGGTCTGTCACTGTGGATGACCAAGTACTACATCAACGAATACGGCTTTGATCTGACCCATGCTGCGCTGCTGGCCGCTATCTTTGTTCTGCCTTCCGGTGTTATTCGCGCACTGGGTGGCTGGTTCTCAGACAAGTATGGTGCTTACAAAGTCACCTGGTGGGTCATGTGGATCTCCTGGATCTGCCTGTTCTTCATGTCATATCCACAGACGGCACTGACCATCAAGACCATTAATGGTCCCGTTACCCTGGATCTTGGTTTGAATGTCTGGGTCTTTACCGCGCTGCTGTTCATTGTCGGTATCGCCTGGGGCTTTGGTAAGGCATCTGTCTTTAAGTTCCTGTCAGACGAATACCCCGACAACATTGGCGTCATCTCTGGCATCGTCGGTCTGGCCGGCGGCATGGGCGGCTTCCTGCTCCCCATCATGTTCGGCGCCATGAAAGATATCACTGGCGTCAACTCCACCGTCTTCATGCTGCTCTACGGCGCTACCTGCGTCTCGTTGATCTGGATGCACTACACCTTCGCCAAAGAGCATCAGGAACAGGATATGGAGATCGCCAAGGAACATGCCGTGGATGAGTATGTTAAGAACCACGAATGTCCTGAAGAGTACGCCGCAGCGAAAGCGGCCGTCGAGCAGGCTCATCTGCTGGAAGAGTTAATCGAGAAATATACCGAATCAAAAGAGAAGGCAAGACTTGAAGCCGATGCGATGCGCATGCGTCAGATCAAGGCGTCAAACGTTGACACACTGGAATAAAAACGCACTGAAAATTATTGATTTAAGTAGTAACAATAAAATAGAGAGGCAATTATGTCTGATTTGAAAAAATGGGATGTCGAAGACACCCAATTCTGGGAATCTGAGGGTAAGCGGATCGCAAACCGTAACCTCTGGATCTCAATTCCCAGTCTGCTGTGTGGCTTCGCCATCTGGTTGTACTGGGGCATTATCACAGTACAGATGCTTAACCTGGGCTTTCCTTTTGCCAAGTCTGAGCTGTTCACACTGGCCGCGATCGCAGGCCTGACGGGGGCAACGCTGCGCATTCCCAGCAGCTTCTTCATCCGTATCGCGGGTGGTCGTAACACCATCTTCTTTACCACTGCCCTGTTGATGATTCCGGCCATCGGTACCGGCTTCGCGCTGCAGGACAAGGACACCCCACTCTGGGTATTTCAGGGTCTGGCGTTCCTCTCCGGCTTTGGCGGCGGTAACTTCGCCTCGTCAATGTCCAACATCAGCTTCTTCTTCCCGAAACGTCAGCAGGGTCTGGCGCTGGGTCTGAATGCTGGCTTGGGTAATGCGGGTGTAACCACCATGCAGATCCTGGTCCCTCTGGTAATGACCTTTGGTATTTTCGGCGGTGAGCCGATGATCCTGGAAAACACCTCAGGCACCCTGATCGGCAAGATTCCCGCTGGTACCGAGAGTTATATCCATAATGCCGGTTTTGTCTGGTTGTTCCTGTTGATCCCACTGGCATTCGCGGGTTGGTTCGGTATGAACAACATCCGGACGGAAGAGGTATCGCCACACATTGGATCACCTATCGGCGCCATGGCCAAGATTACCGCCATGCTGCTGATCGGATTCATTACTGCCGCTATTGGCCTCTACATTATCCTGCCAGCACCAACTGGTTTAGGTGCACCTGGATGGGTCAAGTGGCCAGTCATTGCCGGTATCCTGTTCGGTACCGTCATGCTGATGAAGCTGATCCCTGGCGATATCAAGCCGAATCTGAAACGTCAGTTCAAGATCTTCAGCAATAAGCACACCTGGATCATGAGTGTGATCTACACGATGACCTTCGGTAGCTTCATCGGTTACTCCGCCGGGTTCGCGTTGGCCATCAAAGTGGTCTTCGGCTACCAGCACCTGATGGTCAACGGAGTCCTGACCCATGACGTGGTCAATGCGAACGGTCCTTCCGCACTGATGTACGCCTGGATGGGACCTTTCATCGGCGCCCTGATTCGTCCGGTCGGCGGCTGGATTGCTGATAAGGTGGGTGGTGCCAAAGTCACCCAGATCGTATCTATCATTATGATCGCAAGCGCGTTTGGCGTGGCCTACTTCCTGAAGGCAGCCTACGCCTCCACCACACCAGAAGAGTTCTTTGTACCCTTCCTGATCCTGTTCCTGGTGCTGTTCGCAGCAACCGGCATCGGTAACGGCTCCACCTTCCGCACCATTGCTATGGTGTTTGATAAGGAACAGGCAGGCCCCGCACTGGGCTGGACCTCTGCGGTGGCCGCCTATGGTGCATTCATCATTCCTAAGGTGTTTGGTGAACAGATCAAGGCCGCCACACCGGAAAATGCCCTGTATGGATTTGCCGCATTCTACTTCGTCTGCCTGGTCATCAACTGGTGGTACTACCTGGGTCCGAAGCGTGAGTACGACAATCCTTAATGTTTTGAGTTGAAAGGGTCTGGAGCAGACCCACCATCCACACGTGCCTTGCTCATGCGGATACTTACCCCCCAACGGGTCTGCTCCAACTTATATGCAGTTTTAGTTAATAGCACGTTAATGCGACATGCTTAGAGGAGATACACAATGAGCCACTTTCTTGACCGCCTGAGGTTCTTTAAGAAGGTCCAAGGGACCTTCTCCAAGGGCCACGGTATAGTGACTAATGAAGATCGTCAGTGGGAAGATACTTATCGGAACCGCTGGCGCCATGACAAGGTGGTACGTTCCACCCATGGTGTGAACTGTACCGGTGGTTGTTCCTGGAAGATCTATGTCAAGAACGGTCTGGTTGCCTACGAAATGCAGCAGACCGATTATCCCGAGACCCGCCCCGACCTGCCTAACCACGAACCTCGTGGTTGTCAGCGTGGAGCCTCTTTCTCCTGGTACCTCTATAGCCCGCACCGCATCAAATACCCATTGGTACGTGGACGTCTGGTTGACCTCTATCGCGCTGAGCGTAAGAGTGGCAAAGACCCCGTAGAAGCATGGGAAGCGATTCAGGCTGACCCTGCCAAGCGTAAGAGCTATACCGCTGTGCGTGGCCTGGGTGGATTCGTTCGTTCCAACTGGGAAGAGCTGACCGAGATCATCGCAGCAGCCAACGTCTACACCATCAAGAAATGGGGCCCGGACCGTATCTACGGCTTCTCACCTATTCCTGCCATGTCCATGATCAGCTATGCCGCAGGTTCACGTTATCTCTCTCTGATTGGTGGCGCTTGCGGTTCGTTCTACGACTGGTACTGTGATCTGCCTGCCGCCTCTCCGCAGGTTTGGGGTGAACAGACTGACGTACCAGAAGCGGCTGACTGGTATAACTCCAAGTACATCATCATCTGCGGTGCTAACTTGCCGATGACCCGTACCCCGGATGCTCACTTTGCTATCGAGTCTCGCTACAACGGCACCAAGATTGTCTCTATGGCGCCTGACTATGCAGAGTTCGTAAAATTTGCTGATCTCTGGATGCCTGTCAAACAAGGCACTGATGCTGCAGCCTTCATGTCTATGGGCCATGTGGCACTGAATGAGTTCCACATTAAGAAACAGGACCCCTACTTCCAGGAATACGTGCGCACCTATACCGATATGCCGATGCAGGTCATGTTGCGTAAAGACGGTGATCGCTATGTCTCTGGACGTTTCTTGCGTGCGACTGACTTTGACAAGAACCTGGGCGAAGACAATAACCCTGAGTGGAAGACCGTTGTCTATGACTCCACCACCAACAGCTATGTTGTACCTAATGGCTCTGTTGGCTTCCGTTGGGGCGAAGATGGCAAGTGGAACCTGCTACCCAAAAATGCAGCCACCCAGGCCGATATCGAAGCCGAGCTAACCTGTATCGACAATCGCGATGACGTCGTCAGTGTCGCCTTCCCTCACTTTGCTGAAGGTGAAGATGACACCCTGCTGCGTAACATCCCGGTTCGTAAACTGAAACTGGCGTCAGGCGAAGAGGTATTCGTTACCTCCGTATTCGACATGATGGTTTCCCAGTACGGTATTGATCGTGGCCTGGGTGACAACCTGGCAACCTCTTATGATGATGCCAGCGTCGCTTATACCCCTGCTTGGGGTTCAAAGGTTACCGGTATCAAAACCGCTGACCTGATTCGTACCGGTCGCGAGTTTGCCGAGAACGCTTCCAAGACCCGCGGTAAATCCATGGTCATCATGGGTGCGGCGATTAACCACTGGTATCACAACGACCTTGGCTATCGCAGTATCATGAACATCCTGCACATCTGTGGTTGTGTTGGTCAAACCGGTGGTGGTTGGGCTCACTATGTAGGCCAGGAAAAACTGCGTCCACAAGCGGGTTGGGCACCCATCGCGTTCGCACTCGATTGGCACCGTCCACCGCGTCACATGAACAGCACCACCTACTGGTACTTCCATACCGATCAGTGGCGTTATGAGAAAGTAGAGGCGGACAACATCCTCGGCTCTACCGCACAAGCCAAGTATCGTGGTTACCAGATTGGCGACTACAACGTGGTTTCACAACGTCTGGGTTGGTTGCCATCAGCACCTCACTTCAACAAGAATCCACTGGATATCGTCAAGGCGGCTGAAGCAAACGGCGCAACAGATGAGGCCGGTGTATCCCAGTACATGACAGAACAGTTGAAGAGCGGTGATCTCTCCTTTGCTATTGAAGATATCGATGCGGAAGAGAACCATCCACGCAACCTGTTTGTCTGGCGTGCCAACCTGATCGGCTGTTCCGCTAAAGGCCATGAGTACTTCCTCAAGCATCTGCTGGGCGCACAGAACGGCGTTATGCAGGAAGGCACTCAAGGTGCTACCTGCAAAGAGATCAAATGGCACGAGAAAGCGCCGATTGGTAAATTGGATCTGATGGTGGATATCAACTTCCGCCTCAACTCCACGGGTGCTTATTCCGACATCATTCTGCCTACCGCTACCTGGTACGAGAAGGCTGACCTGAACACCACCGACATGCATCCTTTCGTGCATCCGCTGGGCAAAGCGGTGGATCCCGCGTTTGAGTCAAAGTCTGACTGGCAGATCTTCATGCGCGTTGCCAAGAAGTTCTCTGAGATTGCAGAGAAGCATCTGGGTACCGTGAAGGATGTTGTCTCCCTGCCTATGCAGCACGACTCACCCATGGCGCTGGCTCAACCCTATGGTGAAGTCAAAGATTGGAAGCGTGGCGAATGTGACCTGATCCCAGGTAAGACTGCTCCGCTGTTCAAGGTCGTTGAACGTGACTACCCCAACACCTACAAGAAGTACACCTCTGTAGGTCCGTTGATGAACAAGCTCGGCAACAACATCAAGGGTATCGACTGGAATACCGATCTCGAGATCGAACAGTTGAAGACCCACAACGGTGTTATCACCGAGGAAGGTATCTCCAAAGGTCTGCCTTCACTGCTGGAAGACGTACAGGTGTGTGACACCGTTCTGATGATGGCACCAGAGACCAACGGCGAAGTCGCCCACAAGTCCTGGTCCGCCCTCTCCAAGAAGACCGGTATTAACCACAGCCATCTGTATGAAGGCCGTCATGAAGAGAAGATTAAATACCATGACATCGTGGCACAGCCCCGCAAGATCATTACCGCACCGACCTGGTCCGGCATTGAATCTGAAACAGTGAGCTACAACGCCTGTTACACCAACATCCACGAGCATATTCCGTTCCGTACCCTGACCGGTCGTGCCTCGTTCTATCTCGACCACGAGTGGATGCTGGACTTTGGTGAAGGTCTCTGCTGCTACCGTCCACCACAAGATCTGGGTGCACACAAGAACCTGCCTGCTGGTCTGGCCAAAAAGCTGGAAGGCAAGAAGACCCTGACCCTGAACTGGATCACACCACACTCCAAGTGGGGTATCCACTCTTCATACCAGGACAACCTGCGCATGCTGACGCTGTTCCGCGGCGGGCCCTATTTCTGGGTCAACGAGGACGAAGCCAAGAGCATTGGCCTGAAAGATAACGACTGGGTTGAAGCGGTCAACGCCAATGGTGCCACCGTAGCCCGTGTTGTTGTCAGTCAGCGTGTACCCAAAGGTATGGCATTGATGTACCACGCTCAAGAGAAGAACGTAAACGTACCGGGTTCCAACACCACCGGTAAACGTGGCGGCATTCTCAACAGTGTGACCAAGGTGATCATGAAACCGACCAATATGATCGGTGGTTACGCACAGCTCTCCTACTCGTTCAACTACTACGGAACGGTCGGAAGCCAGCGTGACGAGAACGTCATCGTACACAAGATCGAAGATGCCGACGTGAACTGGCTGGAAGGTGATCTGACACCGGAACGCGAGGCCCAGCTGAATCCTGAAGGAATCAACAACTGAGTCTCTTAATCGCAACGGTGCAGGGTGTTCAAACCCACCCTGCACCCCCGGTGAAAAGAATATTGAGGAATATGAGATGAATATACGTGCACAAATTGCAATGGTCCTGAACCTGGACAAGTGCATCGGTTGCCACACCTGTTCTGTAACCTGCAAGAACATCTGGACCAACCGTAAGGGTGTTGAATACGCCTGGTTTAACAACGTTGAGAGTAAGCCCGGCATCGGTTTCCCAAAAGAGTGGGAAAACCAGGAAAAATGGAAAGGTGGCTGGAAAAAAGAGAATGGTCAGCTGGAGCTGAAGGCCGGTGGCCGTATCAGCAAACTGCTGAACATCTTCGCCAACCCTGATATGCCAGAGATCGACGACTACTACGAGCCGTTCGACTATGACTACCCCAAACTGCAGAACAAGCCGCTTTCTGAAGCTGCGCCGACTGCACGTCCGCTGTCACAGATTACGGGCCAGCGTATGGAGAAAATCCAATGGGGTCCAAACTGGGAAGACGATCTGGCCGGTGAATTCGAGCACCGCTCAGTGGATCAGAACTTCAAGGGTATCCAGAAGGAGATCTACAAGGAGTTCGAGAAGACCTTCCACATGTATCTGCCCAGACTGTGTAACCACTGTCTGAACCCAGCCTGTGTGGCCAGCTGTCCTTCCGGCGCTATCTACAAGCGTGATGAGGACGGTGCTGTTCTGATCGATCAGGATCGCTGCCGCGGCTGGCGTATGTGCGTCAGCGCCTGTCCCTACAAGAAGATCTACTTCAACTGGGAATCCGGTAAATCTGAGAAGTGTATTCTCTGCTATCCACGTATCGAGTCTGGCATGCCAACCGCCTGTGCAGAGTCCTGCGTAGGCCGTATTCGTTACATGGGTGTTGTTCTGTATGACGCAGACAAGATCAGTGATGCAGCAGGCGTTGCTGGCGACAAGGATCTGTACAAGTCGCAGATGGATATCTTCCTGGATCCAAACGACCCAGAAGTGATTCGTCAGGCACAGGAACAGGGTATCCCTGACACCTGGCTGGATGCAGCCAAGCGTTCGCCTGTCTACAAGATGGCAATCGATTGGAAGATTGCATTCCCACTGCACCCAGAGTATCGCACCCTGCCCATGATGTGGTACGTGCCACCGCTCTCACCGGTACAGAGCCAGATCGATCAGGGCACCCTGCCCACAGAAGCAGACGGCGTCATTCCAAAATCAGAAGCCCTGCGATTCCCTGTTCAGTATCTGGCTAACTTGTTGACTGCGGGTGATGAGAAGCCCATCTTCAGTGCGCTTAACCGTCTACTCGCTATGCGCAGTAATCAGCGTTCCAAGAATGTCGACGGCACCACGAACGTCGCTGCACTGGAGGCCGCTGGTCTGACCGAGCAACAGTCTGATGAGATGTATCAGATGCTGGGGATCGCCAACTACAATGACCGTTTCGTGATTCCCACCGCCAACGAAGCACTGGCACAGGAAGATCCTTACGCCTTCCAGGGCCAGAACGGTTTCACTGCAGGCAACGCCAGCTCTCAGGGCAGCGATAGCGGTGAAGGTTTCACCCTGTTCCCTGCTTCGCGTAAACGTACCTATACCCCGCAGGATATTCAGCAGCCGCGGAAAAAAGATACGGTTTAACAGGAGATTATGACAATGCTCATATACAACATTTTAGCTCGATTACTGGACTATCCAGACCAGGAGCTGATGGACAATCTTCCGGCTGTTATTGAAGCCATTAAGGAAGATAAAGCCATCAGCTCACAGGAGCGGGAAGATCTTCTGAACCTGATCTCCTGGATAAATATGCATGACCTGACCGGTCTGCAGAGCCAGTATGTCCAAACCTTCGACATGGTTCCAGAACATGACCTGCACCTGACTCATCACCTGTTTGGTGATGACCGGGGTCGGGGACCTGCCCTGATCGACCTGTCGGAATACTACAAAGCGAGTGGACTTGAGGTGGAAGGGAAAGAGATCCCTGACTTTTTGCCACTCATCCTTGAGTACGTCTCAACCCTGGATGACCTGCAAGCACGGGTCTTCCTGGGTGACGCCGCCAAGGTATTAAAGGTGATTAGCGAAAATCTGGAAAAGGCCGAGAGCCCCTATGCGCGGATTCTTCGGATCGTTGAAAACCGTGGACATCTGGCCCAAGCAGCCTGAGGAGAGATTTGAATGACACTGAATGACTTCTTTTTTGGGGCCTACCCCTACCTCGCCGGTACCATCTTCCTGCTGGGAAGCTGGCTCCGATTTGATCGTGAACAGTACACCTGGAAAGCCGATTCCAGCCAACTGCTCAGCAACAAAAACATGCGTATTGCCAGCAACCTGTTCCATGTGGGTATTCTGGCAGTATTCTTCGGCCACCTGGTCGGCATGTTGACCCCGCACAGCTGGTTCCTGGCGCTGGGTATCTCTGATACCGCTCACCAGTACATCGCCATCTATGCGGGTCTGATATTCGGCAGCCTCTGCCTGATCGGTTCCATCATGTTGCTGCTGCGTCGACTGAATGAGCCACGCGTACGTGCGGTAAGCCGTAAACGTGACACCTTCATCATCGGCTGGTTGCTTGCAACTGTGGCCCTGGGCCTGAGCACCACTGTGGTCTCTATTGACCATGCGTCTCATGGCGATGCCAGCACCATGATCGCCCTGACCGAATGGGTCAAGAGCGTGGCTACCCTGAGCGTTGATGCCAGCCTGATTCAAGATGTTAACTTCATCTTCAAGCTGCATATGTTCTTCGGTATGACCGTGTTCCTGCTGTTCCCATTCACCCGCCTGGTTCATGTCTGGAGTGTACCGCTCAGCTATCTCGGCCGTGCTTACCAGATCGTTCGGGTCAGAAAGATTCGTATGAACTGAGCGTTGAAATAATTCGGTTCTGAGGTAACATACCGCTTTAAGAGAGTGCGCTGAAACGCATCAAAGAAGCGGCACCTGCAGGCTCCACTACAGGTGGAACCGAATAGCAGTTGTAGATAAGAGGGGGGCATTCGTGCCCCCCTTTTTTTCGGAGGTTAACAGATGAAAACAAACCCTTTTGCAATACGCACAGATTATCTTTCTGTGGGTGATGCACTGATTGCGACAGATCAAGAAGGTTATATACAGGATATGGATGAGTGGTCAGAAGGCTTTGCCATTGCTCTGGCTGAAAAAGAGAACTTGGTATTGACTGATGAACACTGGGAAGTGATTCATTACATCCGAAACTATTACCACGAACATCATGTGCAAGCTCAGGTACGCGACATGATCAAGCACTTCAAAAAGGTCTGGGGCAGCGAACACGGTAATAACCGTTATCTGCACGATATCTTTCCAATGGGTGGCCCGCAGAAGCAGGGCAATCGCCTGGCAGGTATCCGCAAGACCAAAGGCGAGCATTGATCCCCTTGTCGGCTGGGAGTATTTCCCAGCCATTCCCTGACCGCTAACATGATGTTCCTGATAGGGTGACACTCAAGCTCACCAGCAGGTACAGATGCTTTACACAGAACAAATCAAGCAAGTGATTACCCAACTGGGCGCCGATCTGGTTGGGATCGCTGACACTTCGCCCCTTAAAGCGCTCAAGACTGACCCTGCTGACTTGTTGCAGCACTACACCCGGGCTATTGCTATTGCGCTACGCGTCCCAACCGATGTCTTTGAGACCATCAACGACCAGCCCACCCCCATATATGCAACGGCCTATCAAACATCCAACCGCCTGCTTGATGAGATTGCACTCAAAGCAGCCAACCATCTACAAAAGCAGGGTTATCGCGCCCTGCCCGTTCCAGCCGCACAGATACTGGATCGCCAAAATTGGTATGGTGCTATCAGTCACAAGGCGGTCGCACGTATGGCGGGGTTAGGTTGGCAAGGTAAAAACTTGCTACTGATCACACCAGAGCATGGTTCACGAGTGCGCCTGGTCACGCTATTGACCGATGCGCCGCTGGATGTGGATGGCCCGATTGAGAATCGCTGTGGCAAATGTCGGCTCTGTGTCGATGCCTGCCCGGTGGATGCCATCTACAACGTCAATACGGACTCGCACTACAGCTCTCGTGAAGAGGCGCTGGATCTGCAACGCTGTGCAGAGAAAGTCACCGTAGAGTTCGCAAGCTTACCCAATATAGGCGCCCCCATGTGTGGCATCTGCATCAAGGTCTGTCCGTTTGGACGTCGCATAAAAGCGACAGAGGCAGCATAACCTGAGCGGTGTCATAACCCTGATATCTCAACGATTGTATTAGCCGTCTTCCCGCCTGATAATGGCAAGGATGTAATCTACTGACTGGGTGACTTCATCACCATTCGGCGTTCACGCTCACCGCCACTCAATCAATAAAGTCACAAGCCATTGAATAGAAATGTTATCTTGCTTGCCCTCTGTCAGGCGCTACTGACTACGGGAAACGTCTTACTGGTCTCCGTCAATGGACTGATCGGACGGGCCATTGCACCCAGTGAACTATTGATCACCTTACCCGTAGCCTTACAGTTTGTCGGATTGATGGCGGCTACTATTCCCGCTTCGCTCATCATGAAACGGATTGGCCGCAAGAACGGATTTTACCTGGGCACCAGTTTCGGCATTCTCGGTGCCGTGCTCTGCGTCATCGCGCTGCCTGATGGCGCATTCGTCCTGTTCTGCGGGGGTACATTCCTACTGGGAATCGGTATTGGCTTTGGCACGCTTTATCGGTTTGCCGCCGTTGAAGTGGCTTATCCAGGCCAGCAGAGTCATGCTATTTCAATGGTCATGGCCGGCGGAGTCCTGGCGGCCCTGCTTGGCCCAACCCTGGCCCTAAACAGCCGCTACTGGATACCAGAAACCCCTTTTGCCGGTAGCTTTATGGGGCTTCTGGTCCTTTACCTGATCGCTCTACTGCTGCTATTCCTGGTAAAAATAAACCCAACTGAGCAGGAAAATGAAGCGCAAACCGAACGTCAACTTGGCGAAATTATCCGGCAAGACCTGTTTATAGTCGCCGTCGTTGCCGGCATGGCCAGTTATGCGGTGATGAACCTGATCATGACCGCCACGCCACTGGCCATGGAACGCTACGGATACAGCTTTGCTGCTGCGACCAGCGTCATTAAGTGGCATGTCCTCGGCATGTTCCTACCCTCATTCTATACCGGGCGACTCATCCAACGTTTCGGCGCTCTGCCTATGATAAAACTGGGCGCGGCACTGATACTGCTCTGTATTCTGATCAATGTGCAGGGGCAGAGCGAGTGGCACTTCTGGACCGCCTTGCTACTACTCGGTGTTGGCTGGAACTTTATGTTTATCAGCGCGACGCAGTTGGTCACACAGGCTTACGCTCCAGCAGAAAAAGCCAAGACCCAAGCAGCCAATGAGTTCCTGGTCTTCAGCACGGTAACGCTTTCAGCCCTAGGCTCAGGCTGGCTTGAGGCAACAACGGGTTGGCAAAATCTCAATCTACTGATGTTACCGGTCATGGGTTTCGCGCTATTGGTGATTTATATAAAGGGAAAGCCGTTACGGCTGACTCAGACATAAACGGTTTTCGATCATAACGCAACAGCGCAATCAAGCTGAAAATATGCCAAAATCGGTTGATTGAAGTACCCATTCCTAGACGAGTTCCAATCCATGGGCAAAAGAGAATTTCCAATCGTTGCAGTCACCGGCTCGTCCGGAGCAGGCACCAGCACTGTACGTGATGCATTCAGTCACATCTTTTACCGAGAAGGCATACAGGCCTTGCTGGTTGAAGGGGACTCCTATCATCGCTATACCCGCAGTGACATGAAAAAGGCCACAAAACTGGCCAAGCAGAAAGGGCGCAATCTCAGTCATTTTAGCCCAGAGGCGAACTTACTGGATGATTTGGCGGAATTATTCAAAAACTATAAAGCCCAGGGGCAAGGGAAAGTTCGCCATTACCTGCACAATGATGAGGAAGCGCTGCAGTGGGGTTTAAAGGCCGGCACGTTCACCCCCTGGGAAGAGACAAAAGACGAGACCGATCTACTGCTTTACGAAGGATTACATGGCGGCATGCCGGAAGTGCGCCCGTATGTCGATCTCCTGATTGGCGTAGTACCGATCATCAATCTGGAATGGATTCAGAAAATCCAGCGTGATAATGAGACACGCGGTTATGATACTGAGTCTATCGTTGAGGCCATCAAACGTCGCATGGATGACTATGTAGAGCACATTACTCCGCAGTTCTCCCACACAGACATCAACTTCCAACGCATACCCACTGTTGATACATCCAACCCTTTCATCTCCAGGGAAGTACCCTCTGCAGACGAAAGCCTGGTCGTGATTCGAGTCAAAAAGAAGATCATCAAAAAGTACAACATTGATCTGGTCAACATGAAGCACATGATCGAGAACTCGTTTATCTCTCGGCGTAACACATTGGTAATACCCGGCACCAAGATGAGTTTCGCCATGGAAGTGTTGTTGACACCTATCATTGAAGACCTGGTCAAAAACTCCAAGAATGCCCAGCGCATCAAGAAAAAGAAGAAAAGCACCCGGCACGATGACTGAGTTTTTGGTGATCAAAAAGCCATGTCTTATCTCTTTGTATACGGCACCCTACTCCGGGCAATAGGTCATCCTAAACAGAGCTACATAACACAATACTGCCATTTTCACTCGCCAGGAAAACTACGGGGTAAGCTCTACGATATCGGTCGTTATCCGGGTGTCGTCCCATCCACGCATACCAATGACTGGGTTCATGGTGAGCTCTATCAAATCCGTCAAGAGAAACCCCTCATCCAATTACTCGACGAATATGAGGGGTGTAGCCATCACTTCGCCGATCCCCATGAGTATCGTCGTGTCTTGCTCCCTATAGAACGCTCTGACGGCACCATTCAATCCGCCTGGGTTTATATATACACCCACGACACTACCCACTTGAAACCCATTCTAACGGGCGATTACCTCACATATTACCACGCCATAAATAACTGAAGATGGTGCCCTTTATAGTGGGGGTAAATTTCCCATTGAAATATTGAGTCAAAGGATGCAATCTTGTTAGACCAATAAGAATCCGTAAAGGTGAGAAAAATGAACTCTTTTAAACGGTTAGCTATCGGTCTGACCACTACCCTCATCGTTGTTATTGTGGGCCTGTACATATTCTTGTCCTCCAACCTAGGTTCACTCATTGTCGATGCGGTGGAGAGCTTTGGCCCCAAAGTCACGCAGAGCAAGGTTTCGCTAAACAGTGCGAATATCGCAATAACGGGTGAAGGTGAGCTGAACGGTTTGGTTGTTGGCAATCCCAAGGGCTACAAAAGTGACAATGCCTTTGAATTAGGCGCCATAAAGATGGTGCTTGATACCGACTCGCTGACCTCCGATGTTATCCGTATCAAATCCATTCTAATCGAATCGCCAAAACTCAACTATGAGCCCGGTGGTGATGCGGGATCAAACCTGAAACAACTGGTTAATAATGTGCAACAATTTGCCGGTAGTAGTACCTCAAGTGAGGAAAAGAGTGAGAAAGGAAAAGAGAAAAAACTGATCATCGATCTATTAAGTATCGTTGATGGCGAAGTCTCTGTAACCACTCCACTCTCAGACCAACCCATTAGCACCTCGCTACCCAATATTGAATTGAAAGATATAGGTAAAAAGAGTGGCGGTACTTCTTCCTCAGATGTCGTCAAACTCGTCATTGAAAAGGTCACTTCAGCCGCCACCAATGTGGGCAATATCTCCGTTGATGAGTTGAAGACAAAACTACAATCTCAAGTGGGCGATAAACTGAAAGACGTCCAGAGTCAGATCAAAGCTCCAGAAGGACTTGAAGGAAAGACGGGTGAGGTGGGTGACAAACTAAAGTCCATTTTTAAATAGTTCGCTTATCCAATTGGTGGTTTAGCAGGCGATATTGATCGGATCAGATTCTGGTAAATATCGCCACTAAACCCGACCTTCATAGTGTGATAACACGCTACAGATAACAGCATATTTCTACCGACATACAGTTAAGGTGGATAAACACTCCAAACGTATTTCATGCGATTAAGCGATTCATTAATACTAAATCCTATTGATGCATATCATTGATATCGAAGCAATTACCATAAAGAATAAAAACATACGAGCGCGGGGGAGTTATAAGAAATGGCTTTCTGTCCAAAATGTGGTAATCCAACGCGAGCTAATCTTGACTTTTGTACCCAATGCGGTGCAACCATCAAACAATCCAGCAATAATTCGATCCCTGTAACTCCAAACCAACAGCATGCCGCCCAAGCAGGGCCAACTGAAATCGCGCATCAGAATAAACCACATCAGCCCGTAACCCCATCCATTGCTAAGGCGGTCATTCGTGGATTGAGCAAAAGCATCTTACTCAGCACAATTGCCATCGGGCCTGGTATTGGATTACTGCTGACTGGTTATCCGGTTTCTGGAATGATCTGGATGTTTATTGGCTCTTTCTGGCTCATGGCTCGAACCTACAAAAAACCCTGGCGGCTCACCTTTCTAACCTGCTTCACTCCCCCTGCAGCGGCACTCACGTGCTATCTTCTGCAGCTTTGGTTGTTCGCGGACGATGACATAGCTGTCTTTCAATCACTCTCTATTGCTATCTTATTGGGCATGCTGTTTGGTTGGTGGCGTGCCAGTAAGCATACCCTCTCACGCGCCAAAGATGGCGGGATTATCGCAAAACGCAACCTAGGTTTTTTAGTGGTATGGGTGCTCAGCTATGGCGTTACACAGCTTTTAGGATATCTGTCTGCAGATGTACTGATTATTCGTGCTGGTCTAATGACTGGCGCATTTTCAACCGCCGTGCTCATCATCGTCAGCCTACTCATCTGGCGCCGGTTCAAACTGGAAAGAGCAGCCATTTCATTAGTCGCAGTTGTATGCCTGCTTTTTATCCCAGTTGAAGCACCCATTGCACAAGAGCAAGTGTGTGGATTAACCAAAAGTGCACTGCAAAGCGACGCAAAGGCCGTTTTAAGTACTACCGGTCTACAGTACTTCAGTCAACCCAATGAAATGATTACAACGATGGAAGGGCCCCGAGATAATGATTGTGTATTTAAAATCTCTTATGGCCATAAAGGAAAGCCGGATAAAAAAGATGCCTCCGGTGCTACCGTTTTAGCCAGTGGACTGAAAGGTAAAGATATCCATTATACGGTGAATGCATTAGGTAGGATCTCAAAAACAATTGAGCCGCCACAATCTACAAATCTTGACACCTGGGCACACTTAAAAGCGTACAAAAAAATCTCCATCGGAAGCAGTGCACAATGTAAATATATGGAAGAGATGAAACCGGCGCTAAGGATGTTTCATCTTTACTATATCGGCACTGCACGTGTCATGTGCATAAAGAATTCCAGGTTAATCAGCATAACGGTCGACGGAAAATATTACGGTGGAAAACCTACCCAATACAATAAAGCGTCTTTTTATCGTGATTTGGCAGTACAAATCGCCCAAAGGGTTTTACCGCAAATCCCTAAAGCTGAATCTATTAGCACACTCCCTCCTCCAGCCAGTCACACCGAGAGTAAAAACAAGAGCAGAATTGACATTGGTACCGATTATAATCCACAGAATAGTACCGGGGTTAACAAGCCGCCCAGTGTATTAAGTCCAAGCGAAGAGGAGATCGCGCTAATCACCGCGGCCGTTATCTCAATTCTGGTTGCAGCAGGCATTGCCATTAATATCGCGCAATCTATCGCCATTGCTATCGCTAATGCCGTTCAAACCACCACTGAATCGACCATCAACACCGTCGCCGAAGAATTTGTTCGATCAGACCCCGTCATGCCAGACACCCACCAATATCCACCACTTTATGATCCGTATGATAAGCAGCCCCTTGAAGAGAGAGACGGTCGATACTGGGCAGCCAGAGCAGGTGAAGCGGGTCGTTGGATGAGTCGTGAAGAGGCCGAGCGCTATGTTGGTGAATTACACAAGGAGAAGGCTGCTTTTGATAAACAACGGCAGGATGAGATTCAGCAGCATGACAGCGAAACCGAAGCGATGCTTGACCAATGGCGCGAAGATACCCAAAAGCGACATGCCGCAGAAAAAGAACGCGAGTTAGCCGAGCAGGAGACACGTCGCAAAACCCGAGAAAGCATTCAACGTGAAGGTGACGCAGACCCACTACCTGACAGCGAAATCCCAACTCCAGAGGGAGATCTGTTTGTAACACCCGGCATTGATAACAGCGGTATCGGCTGGGGAATCAACATGGTAGAGGGTTTCGTTAAAGGCTCTGCAAAGGACATCATTGAGCTTATTACAAAAAGCCCTGGCGCCATCGCAGATACCATGGCAGAAGCTGGCGGTAAGCTTGAGGAAATATTAAGCGATCCAGAAAACTGGCGCGTCGCGGGTGAAGCGGCTGTTGAGACGATCAAGGATATTTATGGCGCAGCAACCGGTAATAGAGAGCGCTCACAAAAAGTTGCAGAAAATCTTGCAGAAGGAGGATCAGCCGCTGCAAAAGTTGCCGGACACCTTGCAAAGGAGACGTGGAATGATCCAGCGGGAGCAGCCACATCTGTCATCAAAATTGTACTCGGCACTGATAACTGGCAAAAAGCCATTGATCCCGACGTACCCGTAACTGAACGAATGGGACGCGCACTCTGGGGTGTAGTCGATACCGGCGGTATTGTTGTGGGCGTAGGCTCTAAAGCGATGAAAGGCGCTGCCAAACTCGGTGATTTTATGCGCACTGCCGATACGGCCGGCGATCTTATGCGTGGCGGGAAAATGCTTGATAGCGCAGGAGACACGCTAAAAGCGGCCGATGCACTGGGCGACACTGTTAAAAGCGCCGCAACTGCAGATACTATTGCTGATACCGCTAAAAGTGGTCATCTAATTGATAGCGCAGGCGATGCGGGAAAAGCGGTTGATGGCGTGGGTGATAGTACAAAAAGCGGACGATTAGTCGACAGCACTGGCGATACCGCAAAAAGTGCAGAGGCGACCCAGGATCTAGCCAACGGCGCCAAGGCATCAGAAACGGGGACAGCGGGTCGTGAAACTATTGATGAAATGCGTGAACGTCTCGCTAATCAAAGAAAAGGCCCGGTTAATACACCAGAAGGTGCTGCTGCCAGAGGTAATGGCATTCCGAATAGGGTAACAGATCCTGAGGGATATGTACGTGAACTACCCTCTGGTGCGCTGGTGGATCGTAACCTAGCGATTGGAACTGGCTATACCGGTGCTCAAATTGATGATATGGCAAAATTCGCCAAGCAGGAAAATGTTATTGTTGGTGCCCGTAGTACAAATGTCGATTCAATGCGTCATATTCGTGATGGCAATGCTGTACCCAAACCGATCACCATCAAATCTAAAACCGTCTCAGAACTTGATACCTATCTTGGAATGAAAACTGATGACAAAGGGCTGGTCGGTTATTTTAAACCTAAAGAGCCACTTGATTTAACCAACGTCCCTGATCATCTTAAAGCGGCCGTCTCTGAACGACATCAAACACGTCTCAAGGAGTACAGCGACAATTGGGATGACATCCAAAAAGCCATCAAAGAAGGCACTATGGCCGAGAAAGATGGCAAGCTTCATGCTGTCTTGAAAAAGGCCGATGGTACAACTGAGTTAAAGCCTTATGCGGGTGATATTGACGGCGTCTATTTTGCTGATGGTACTACGGGTGAATTGATACCACCGGGTGAAAGATATGACCGGCTAAAAGCAGCCTGGACAGGCAACACTGAAAAGATCAATCAGGAGATTGCAGAAGGCGCCATACACCAGGGCAAAGCGCCGGACCTTATTCCGGATTACTGGGAAAAAAGTAAGGCCCCTGGACAACACGGTGTCGAGAGTAATCTCGTGGCTGATGTGACCAGCGGCAAGACACCTGGAACACCTGACTACCAAAAAGCGCTGGACAAATATCAGCCCTTACATGAAAAGCTGGCAGGTAATCACTGGAAAGGCAATGGCGAAACGGTCCTTCAAATGGGTCCTGATGGAAACTTGCGGCGAGGGATCAGATTCACGGAAAGTAATCCCCTGCCTGATTTAGCCGATCCTCGATATGCAGGCGGTGAACCTTTACCCAATGTTTCAGACTGGCTTGGCAAACGAGAGCACCGTCCCTGGTAGGCATCACAATGACTGAAGAAACATACCAATTCTATCAACTGCCCGAAGCAATTCTCAACGAGTACGACTTCGATGCACTCCCCTTCCCTGTTAGGGCAGACAGAGCCGGTCCAATTTTTGAAACCGACAAGGTATCACTGGATGCCATATTAGACGAGCTGGATCAGTTTCTATTTTCACATCCAGAGCTTAAAGAAAAATATGCGGGTAATGCAGCAAAACTGGCCATGCTTTGTGCCACTAATAATGTATCAAACAACGACACCCTTGCCGCACTCGGCAATCTCAATGCTGGAATGCGGATATCGCCACAGCATCGTGGCTTGCGGGTACATCAGGCATTGGCATTGCAGCTAAATGGCTATACCGATGCTGCCGCAATTGAATACGAACAGTTATTATGGGATGCACCACAGGCGTTTGATCCTTTAATACGTTCATTGGCGGCAAAAGCCTTTATCGTGCTCAGGCAATATGAAAAGGCCTTTGAAATACTCGACTTTCTTCCTGAGAAAGCCTTTCAGGATGAGACGCTCTTTAAACTTCGGGAATCGATAGTCGAAAAGTTAAGAGTTGACAAACAAAGTAACCCAACGACTGAAACTGACTCTATTCCAGAATGTCAGTCATGCGGTGAGCCATTGGACGCAAAACATCAATTCTGCCCAAGCTGCGGAGCCGCAGTGGAACATTCAAAAAATATCAGGGGGAATTTCTGCTCCCAATGCGGGAGTAAAATAAAACCGGGAAACGCCTTTTGCACAAACTGCGGCCAGTCTAGTGAGTAATTCGAGTTTCTAACGAAAAGATACCCGTGAAACACCCCATGCAATCAAGCCGATAATCAATGCTGCAATACCAAAATCAACGACTAATAAAGCAATTGAATCAAGCTCCAGCATATAATATTTAAGCACCCCATATTCAACCAGCATGAAGCCCACAAAAGCGGCTATCAGAATAAGAAGGAAATCGAGAAAACCCTTCGAGCTATTTGTTACAGCGATATAACGCAAAGAGATTCCACTGGGAAGAGCAATGATCAATATCGCTATTGACATCAGGATATACCAAAGATCAGCATCTTCCCACATAAACAGAGGAATGCCATTTATGGGAGTAATTGTTATGACAGAATCAGCTAAAACCGTAAGCACTAACACAATTATCGCTAATTTAATTCGATAACCAGTAGAGGTCTTTTCATCCAAGCCTTGTTCTGATACAGGGTTGATGGTTGCTTCGACAAGAAGTTCGCCACACTTACCACAAAACTTGTCGCCAACATCATTAGCAAATCCGCAGTGCCTGCATTCCATGAAAACTCTCCACGTATTCAATTACTCAATGAAGCTTTATGTGCTTCTCTATTCTTACATAGCAGCACCAAAAAAAGAACTATTATACAGCCAGCCTTCTGCTCTAACCGATTAGTACTAGTAGGTTCTATGGGACTGCTGAAACAAAATGCTAATCAATCACTGCGGAAAACTTGAGTATCGGTAGAATCGTCGCCAATACATACAACGTGGTAAATAGCAGCCCAATCAGGAGAGTTGCCGATGTATGTAAACTGACGAGTTGATTTATCGCACTATCTGTTTTCCGCATTAACCTGAAGCCAAAAACAAGCGTTGCTATCAACCAGAGAAGTGGTAACACGATCAAATAAGGAAGGAAATCCATGCCCCACTGGGTAAATATGGGGATATCCAACTTAACATCATTGTACTGCACCAAGTAATTATACGCAGGCGTAATTACAACATAGGAGAGCAGCCAGAATACAAACATCATGCAAACATTAAAGCCCAGTGTGATTTTCCACATAAAACAGTTTCCTGTTCAGATAGCCATGAGGGGCCTATCTGCGATTATTATTTTCCTATACAACTGAAATAGCACATCAATTGACTTTCATTATTCAGACTACCAGACAGGAAAGCATAAAACAGATAGTCACTATCCCGTTGCTGGATAAAGCATTCTGACGAAGCGCCACTTGTAATCCTGTATGAATTAATACCACTTAAAAAGCAAAAACTGAATCTATCCTCATAAGTATTTTTGGCTATTGACACGCCGCATCCAGAACCCTCTAACTTTCCATGATACTTGGTAGTATCGTGAGAGTCTGAATAACGCTCTACTAACACACAGTGTTTCGCATCCATAGCTGGAGCGATGAACATTGCAAACTGATGAAGTGTAGGGTCTGACAGTGCACTTCCAATAAACAGATAAAAAAACAACAGCCAAAGGATTTTATATTTCAAAATAACGTGCCTGTAGTGTATACGTTGAAATAGAAATAAAATACTTTCTCGAGGACATATTGGAAAACAATTTAGCTGATATTAGGACACTTAATTTACTAACTACTGATCAGGAACATGCCTATATTACTGACCAACCAATTTGGTATTAAATAGCGCCCTAAGCGACTCTACCCTCTTCTTGTTTACACCCAAATCGCTATACCCCACTCTGGATGCCGAACGAATATGAATAACATTATCGGCCAAATCCAGCCTGACCTCTAAATCATCCACAAACCTGAATATTGCTGAAGTGAAGGTAGCTGCAAGATAATTTTCACTCGTAGCCTGAACAGTACCGCCCAGCTCTTGAATGACTTCGTGTAAAAGTGAAAGGGTATAAGCCGGTGAATTTTGAGTGAAGCTAATGGGTTCTACATAATGACGGCTATCGTTCATGTGTTCACTGCAGACACAATTAGCCTTGTCTGGACATTGAGACAATATCCCATCAGTAAGTCCGGCAACCTTAGCCCTCATATTTAATCCTGTAAAAACAACAATAATAATAAGGATCAATGATATCAGGATGGTTGACCTGTTGATCGTTGTTTTCATACATCGTTATTATAGAGCATCAGCCGTAAAATAACCGCGTGCAGGGCTATCTAATCAACAAGCCTCGCCTCTTTACTGGGAGGCAGTAACGTCCTCAACTGCTCGACCACATCGGGGGCATCCCAGTGAATAGCACCATTCAATCCATAGGCAATTTGTCCATCCGGGCCAATCACGAAAGTAGACGGGAATACCAGCACATGCCATTTCGCTGATTCTTTGCCATCCGGATCCAACAGCACCGGAAAATCCACTTTGACCTGCTGTAGGAAAGCCTGTATCTGCGCTACCTCTTCTGCGTAGTTGATTGATATCAACTCGAAAGACTCATTTTCCATCTGCTTGCGCAAATTGTTCAGTGAGGGGATCTCTTCAACACAGGGTCGACACCAACTTGCCCAGAAATTGATCACCGTGACTTTGTTACGATAATCCTGGATTGACAGCGGGTGACCAGCAGAATTGGTCAGATTGATTGTCGGTGGCGTGGGCTCTCCCTTGAACGGTTTTAACTGAGAATCGAGACCACTGCCGGACACCGATGGTATTTCAGATAGTGGAAGCGCCACTCGAGGCGTCGTTGTCTTTTCCAGTAAATTCAGACTACTGACAATTTGTGAAGGAATTTGCTTTAGTGTATCCAGTGTGGCCGGAGTCTTGTCTTCGTCGTAATAGAGCGCAGTAACACCAGGCATAATTTTCATATAAACATTGGCACCTCCCTTTTCAAGGCGCGCGATCAGTTTATCCAGTTGCCAACGATTACCGCGTTTACCGGCTTGGTATAACACTATCGGCACATTAGTAGCGTCCACAATGGATTCAAACACAGGCTCCAGCCCCAGGGCAGGGATTGTCGCATAAAGTTCGGGAGAGAAAAGCACAGCGCCTGCGAGATAATTGTCGCTCAAACCTTCCGACTGTTGTTTTGCCTGCCACTCACGTATGCCACGTAATACGGGAATAGCCGAATAGCTGCTCCCCATTAGACTGACCATCTTTCCGGTTCTTTTATGAGCAGTATCGATCAGGGTCGCCACATACTTCCCATCGATTGCGCGCATAGCCGAAGGTCCTTTAGGCAGAAAGAAACTCTCGGCCAGATCCACCATCCAGACTTCAACACCCAGTCGGGAAAGCTGCAATGCGGTATCGTATATGCGGTCCGGTTTTCCCAGACCCGGTATAAACCAGATGGCCAGATGCTTCCCTGACGCAGGATAGTGAATGACATTAATATCCTGATCCGATACCGCGACAGAAAACTCCAAGCTGGGCATCTCTTTGGCAAGCAAGGAACAGGAGAAGAAGGCACAAATTAATAGAATATGTAGTTTCATTTTTATAGTGCCAATAGCTTCAACTCTCTCTGAGGAGCATGAAAAGCTTTATAGACCTTGTCCCAGTCAATATTGCCTGAGTAGTGTTCAATCATGCTTTATATAATCCAAGGCAAGAAAAGGTAGCATAGTGCAAAATTCAGTAAGCCAAGTGTGATAACAACTCTATAATAACCGAATCCGATGACTAATCGTTATTCTTCCTGTTTCTGACACAGGCATTTTCTAGTGCGATTTTACAAACCAGGATTACTTTCTCCACTTCGCCCAAGGATCAATATCACTGCTAACAGAAGAACCTGATGAATTGGAAGATTCACGCCCCTCCTTCCGAGAACCATCCCCAGCGCGATGATTAGAATGTCCATCGCTTCGTTTGATGCGGTAATGATTACCCGATCCCGTGCGATCTCCTGCCCCTTGCCCCCGCTCAGCCGATTGCTTAGCACGTTTCTCACGTAACATTTCGGCTTCTTCCAGACTCAATTCCGCAGGCTCACCCGGTGTTTGACCTTCGGGTACAATCCGATCCCTGGGAGATAACTCAAACTGTTCGGCGCTCGCTCTCGGTAAGTTTTTAAATTTGTACAAATAGAAGGCTTCAACTTTTTCACGCGCCCACTCTGTTTTTTTAAGAAACTTCATACTGGATTCGATACTGGGGTTGGTTTTGAAGCAGTTGACATTTAAATAGGCATAGAGAATATCGAAACCGTAATGATCAACCATTTCAGTTAACAATTTTTTTAAACTCACACCGTGCAGGGGGTTGTTCGTATAATCAATCTCATCATTCATTGCAATGTCCAATCAAGGCAGTAACGGCACATTATACCAGCCGCAGCACAGACAAAATACAGACGCCCAAATCACTCTGATCAATCGAGAAAATGCCTGACTTTACCCCTTTTAATCCTGAGCACCCATTTATTTTCCTGGGTCGATAATACCCAAAGCCAACCGGACTTATCATTCTTAAGCTATCCTTAAGAAATAAAGCTTACCCTCAGTAAGCTTTTTGGCTCCAGAGCTAATGGTGCCCGGCGTCTGAACAGACGGCATCGGCATTACTTCACTGCACAGAGTAAAGGGGATAAAGATGAAAATATATGTTACCGCTCACAGGGCATGGGGTTCGATTTTGGCAGGGCTCATGCTCATGACACTTGCAGTTTCGTTGCAGGCCGAAGAACTGGAATCGGCTATTGCCAGAGGTGGGGTACTCTATGACAAATGGTATAAGGTAATAGATGTTGATGCCCCGGCAACACCCCATACTCTTTATCCGACAGATAAAAAATATGCAAAAGATGCAAAAAACAATTGGCGCTGCAAGGAGTGCCATGGCTGGGATTACCAGGGTAAAGACGGTGCCTATAGCAAGGGCAAGCATCACTCCGGTGTGATCGGCATCAATGGCGCCAAGGGCAAGGATGTTAATGAGATCATTGCACTTCTGAGCGCACCGACCCATGGTTATGGCGACAAGCTCAGCGCCGGCGATCTGAATGACCTGGCGCTGTTTGTCAGTCAGGGGCAGGTGGACATGGACCGGTACATCGACCGGGCCAGCAAAGCTCCGAAGGGCGATCAGGCGAAAGGTGAGGCCTACTTCAATACCATTTGTGCCAAGTGCCATGGAAAGGATGGTCTGCAGCCCAAAGAGATGCCGCCGCTCGGATCGCTAATGGGCAATCCCTGGGAAGTGATGCACAAGATCCTGAATGGCCAGCCAGCAGAATCCATGCCGTCACTGCGCGCCCTGGATCACCAGATCACGGCAGATATTCTGGCGCATATCACCACGCTGCCAAAAGAGCGTTGAGTACAAAAGCCCCCGGTCGACCCGGGGGTTTTTTTGGCCATCAAATAACAGGCCCATTGTATGAAAAGAAGCATTGTAGTCATTTTTCTGGTCGGCATGGCGCTGGGTGGTGCTCTACTACTGGGGTCACTTGCTGCCTTTGAATACACCAACACCACAGAATTCTGTATCTCGTGTCACGAAATGGAACAGACGGTCTATCAGGAGTATCTGAAATCGCCCCACTACAAGACCCCCTCCGGTGTGACGGCCGGTTGTCCGGATTGCCATGTGCCGCGCGCGTGGGGTCCAAAGATCGTTCGCAAGATCCAGGCGACCAACGAGTTGTACCAGAAGTTTGTCACTGGCAGCATAGCCACGCCGGAACTGTTCGAGGAGAAGCGGCTGGAGCTGGCGGAACATGTCTGGGACTACATGGATAAGACGGACTCAAGAGAGTGCCGGGCATGTCACAATCAGTCCCGGATGGACTTTCACAAGCAATCACGCCGCGCCCAAGAGAAAATGGAACAAGGGTTGCTAGATGGCAAAACCTGTATCGATTGTCACAAGGGCATTGCCCATAAAAAACCGCGTGAAGACGATTAGGATGCCAAAAATCCTGGGAGCATTAGCCTGATCTGGCTAACAAAATGTAGCCCGACGCAACGTAAATAAAGATAGAAAATAACAACTCATAGCAGTAGATAAAATTATCATGGGCTCACTATAATCCCAACAGGATCAGAGAGAAAAAGACGCGGGTATTCTCTCTGACCCTTTCTATGTCTTCAGTTATTTAATCTGAAGTTTGGGATAGCTTTTCGGTTTCACTTAGTAACCCAAATCATTTACCCACTGCACTGTCGCCTGCAGACCTTCACTGATTGCGTCCAGATGACCCGCATTAACCTCCACAACTGAATTCTTGGGATGGGTAAGAATAGCTGGCAAAAGTAAATTATTAGCGTAACGAATTCCGGGATCCTTTTTACCTATGACAACAAGCACGGGCAGAGGCTGCGGAAAACTGGATGCGCTCTTCTCCATACTTGCCAACCCCTTGGGATCAAAAAATGAAGCGTAAACTTTAGCGCGCATGGAAATAGATTGTGAGCGACCACCGCTGTTTGGATCCTCAAAACTTGCCTTGTCCTCGCCCTTTCCAGCATCAACCATTTTTCTGGCCTTTTGATAGGCCTTACCGAACTTTTTGATCCACCCCTTAGCATCAGGTATATGTCCGGGCGCAATAGCGATGACACCGTCAACCTTATGGCCTGCACCCGCATAGGCGAAGGCACCATTAGCGCCAAAACTCATACCGCCGACAAGAATATACTTTGCTCCTGCAGCACGTAATTTTTCTGCTTCAGCATCAATTTCCATCAGAGTTTTCTGATAATCAACATCATACTTTCTGGCACCACCCCAAGTCATGGTTGGCTGAACCACCCGATAGCCTGCTTTTTCTAGGGCACTTGCGAGGCTGTTGGTATGAAAAGGCCTCTCGTCCCACTTGCCATGCATGAGAATAATACCCACGTCATTCGGAGCTGCGAAGGCCACACTTGCAAAAAAGCCTAGCCACAGAATAAGACCGCGTAGAGCAATTCGATAGAAGCGCATGCAGTTTCCCTCAGTAAAAATAATGGGATATAAAAGTGGTCAAACGCAGAGAGAATAGGCGCCATTTTCCACACCAGTCAAGTGGTATATTCCTACTTGCACTTGACCCCAATCGGCCAAGCGACAACAGCAATTCCAGATCCAATTAATGACTTAGTGCGACAAAGCAAAGTAGCGTGGAGTTTTCAGCATCGTTCAATTCAACGAGAAATGATCCGCATCCAGATGCGCAGGAAAAGACTGACGGTATTCTGTGAGTGCTGCATAATTCAGCGACTGGGTAAACAGGCCGGCTTCACTTCCTGCACTTAACAGTTCTTCCCCTTGTGGAGAGATCACCACACTATCACCACTGTAGGCAATCTCATTGCCATCGACACCGACCCGATTAACACCCACGACATAGCAGATGTTTTCTATAGCTCGCGCCTTAAGCAGACTCTGCCAGTGTAATCGTCTGCGTTCCGGCCAGTTGGCAACGTAAAGCAGCAGGTCATAGTGGCTGTTATTCCGGCTCCAGACAGGAAAGCGCAGGTCATAACAGATCAATGGACAGATTCGCCAGCCTTTGAGATTCACCACCAACCGTTCAGCACCTGCGGTGTAGTGATGGTGTTCATCCGCCATACGGAACAGGTGACGCTTGTCGTAATAGGCGAAGCTGCCATCTGGTCGCATCCAGATAAGGCGATTATAAAAACGGTCATCGGCCTCAATGATCAATGATCCGGCGATCACTGCCCCACTCTGACGTGCCATGCGGGTCAGCCATTGAACACTTTCGCCGGTCATGCTTTCAGCTTGCCTGGAAGAGTCCAGTGAAAAGCCCGTGTTAAACATCTCAGGCAACAGGATCAGATCGCTCTGTGGTGCGCTGGAGATCAATCCTTCAAAGCGTTGGCGATTCGCTTCGGGATCATGCCACTCAATCTGATCTTGAATAAAGGTTGTAATTAGATCCTGCACAACAACTCCGCCGCTTTGATGAGGGTTTCATCCTCTTTGGCAAAACAGAAACGCACATACTTTGTTTCGGGTGGCTCCTTATAGAACACCGAAACGGGTATGGCCGCTACACCTTTTTCACGCGTCAACCACTCGGCCATTGCACGATCATCCAGACTACTGATTTCACTGTAGTCCATTAATTGAAAAAAAGTACCGGCCGCTGGGGTGAATTGAAACCGGGAACCGACCATCTGTTCACAGAACAGATCACGCTTGTTTTGATAAAAAGCAGGTAGCTGTTGATAGTGCTCGGGACAATCCCGCATAAAATCGGCCAGGGCCAATTGAATGGGCGTGACAGCTACAAAGGTGACGTATTGATGAACTTTTCGGAATTCAGCCGTCAGTGTCGCGGGAGCAATACAGTAGCCCGTCTTCCAACCCGTTACATGATAGGTCTTGCCGAACGAGAAGATGACGAAGGCCCGGGCCGCCAATTCATCATGCAGCAACAGGCTCTGGTGTGTTTCGCCATCAAACACCAGATGCTCATACACTTCATCTGAGAGCAGCAGTATATCGGTATCACTAACCAACGCTGCAAGCGTTGCCAGATCTTCCGCCGATAATGTGGCCCCGGTTGGATTGTGCGGGGAATTAAGAATAATCATCCGTGTTTTAGGATTAATCGCATCCTTCACCCGCTGCCAGTCTATCTTGAACTCAGGTGGCAACAGCGGCAGATGAATGGCTCGTCCACCACTCAGTTCAATGGCCGGCTCATAACTGTCATAGGCGGGATCAAACACAATCACTTCATCGCCCGGCGAGATGCAGGCTGTGATGGCGCAATAGATTGCCTCAGTAGCACCAGGGGTAACCGTTACTTCCAGATCAAACGACACATGCCGGTCATATCGTTGCCGAATCTTCGTGGCAATCGCCTCCCGAAGACTTGTAACACCGGCCATAGGGGCATACTGGTTATGGCCCTGTTGGATATGGAAATCCACCCGGTCCAGTAGCCCTTGAGGTGCACTGAAATCAGGAAAACCCTGCCCCAAATTTATCGCATGGTGTTTATTGGCCAGCTCACCAATAACGGTAAAGATGGTGGTCCCTACCTGAGGAAGCTTACTATTGATTGTGATGGTCATATGTCATATGCGTCAAACAACGGCCCGATGAAAGCCTAGTGTGCCAAATAGTTTCATCAGTTGATAGCTGAACTATTGGGCAAATGGCCCCAGATTCCCTATTCTATAGTCCTATGCAGAATAAACCGCTACTTGTTATTGAAGAGCTCTATCACAGCTACCAGGAAGGTGGCGATAGCCGGCCTATCCTTAATGGTATTAATCTACAGGTTGCAGAACATGAGTGTATTGCCTTGCTGGGCCGTAGCGGCTCCGGTAAATCGACACTCCTGAATATGCTGGCAGGGATTGATACGCCTCAGCAGGGCTGTATTAACATCATGGGTCAGGCAATCCATGATCTCTCTGAACGGGAACGCACCCTGTTAAGACGTCGCCATATCGGTTTCGTCTACCAGTTCTTCAACCTGATTCCAACCCTGACTGTCGCCGAGAATATCGGCCTACCGCTGGAGCTGAATGGCCACAAGGAACGTGAGATCAAAAAGCTGGTGGGATTGATACTCTCGGACATCGGACTCGGCAACCGCTGGAATGCCTACCCTGACCAACTTTCAGGCGGCGAGCAACAGCGAATAGCCATTGCCCGCGCCCTGGTTCACAATCCGGCTATTGTGCTGGCCGATGAGCCAACCGGTAATCTGGATGCAGAGACAGGTGAGCATATAATGCGCATCCTGCTGGGGCTCTCGAAACAACTCAAACGCACCCTGATCATTGTCACCCACAGTCTGGAGGTGGCAGAGAAGGCCGACCGTATCCTGACCCTGAATGATGGGACACTGAGTACCCACGGGGATCCCCATTGGTAGGTTCAAGACTGAGGCTGGCTGGATTCCGCCATCAACGGCGCCATGCGTGGCAGACAGTATTGGCCATCCTGGGTATTGCACTGGGTGTCGCCGTCGTGATGGCTGTTGGCCTGGCAAACCAGAGCGCCAGTCGTGCCTTTGCGATCACCATGGAACAGATCTCTGGTCGGGTGACCCATCAGATATTGGGTGGTCCCAACGGATTACCAGAACAACTTTATACCCAACTACGATTGCAACAATCGCATCTGAAAAGTGCCCCTGTAGTGGAAGGCGTTGTGCATATTGGCGAAGAGCAGTTCACTCTGCTGGGCCTGGACCCTTTATCAGAGCAGCCCTTTCGGACGGTCACCCAGCTTCCCGATGCAGGCCTCCTGGCACGCATTCTGACACAGGAGAACGGCTTGCTGATCTCCGCTTACACGGCCAAACGATTGGGGCTATCAGCGGGCGATCAGGTCACACTGGATATTACCGCACGTACCTCTGTAGTTGAGATAATGGCATTGTTCGGCGAACAACAGGGCGCGGTTCTGGATGGCGTATTGGTTTCGGACATTGCGACCGCCCAGACGCTGCTGGCGCAGTTCGGCATGCTGGACAGGATTGACCTCGCATTGAGGCCAGATCAGATTGCACCACTCCAGCAGTGGCTGCCCAAAGGCTTCCAACTGGTAGAGACGGGTCAACGCACGTCGGCCATGGAAAACATGAGCAAGGCGTTTCAGACCAATCTCAGCGCCATGAGTCTGCTGGCACTGTTGGTGGGCGGTTTCCTGATCTATAACACCGCGACCTTTTCCGTATTACAGCGACGCCGGCAGTTCGGCATCATGCGCCTGCTGGGTGCCACCCGCTCTGAACTGTTCCAGGTGATTCTGTTTGAACAGTTTCTCATCGGATTGATCGGCACCCTGATTGGGATGGGGGCGGGTATTCTACTGGCCCGAGAACTGCTCTGGCTGGTCAGCCGGACGATCAATGACCTCTATTATACGGTCACCATCAGCCGACTCGATCTAGCCCCTGAAATATTGCTCGCCGGGGTCATGCTTGGGCTTTTAACAACCCTGCTCGCCTCTGCCGCCCCCGCTTGGGAGGCAACACGATCGCGGCCCCAGAGCGTTAACCGCCGTTCCGTCATTGAACAACAGAGCCATCGTGCCCTCCCCTGGCTGTTATTGATCGGCCTCTTCACCATGGGTTTGGGTTTACTGTTGGCTAAATTTTCAGACCGTAGCCTGCTGCTGGGATTTGCCGCACTGTTCTGTTTTATTGTAGGTTACTGCCTGCTGGTGCCAGCGATGGTGCCGACACTCTCCCGCTTGATTCAATACCCAATCAAGTGGCTGTTTGGCACCATTGGACGCCTTGCCACCCGGGGCATCAATGCCACACTCAGCCGCACCGGCCCAGCGATCTCGGCTCTGACACTGGCGATTGCAGCCACTATCGGCATGGGCATCATGGTCGACAGCTTTAGAACCACCGTCGGTCAATGGCTGGGCCAGACCCTGCAGGGCGACATCTATATCTCGGTACCGCATAGCAGTTCCAAGCGGGCATCGGCACCCCTGCCAGAAGAACTCCCGACCGAAGTGCTCAAGCTACCCGGCGTTAAAGAGATCAGCACCGGACGCCATGTCACGCTTGAATCAGCGCACGGCCCGGTCAACATGTTGGCCATTGGGTTATCGAGCACCAGTTATCGCGGTTTTAATTTCAAAGGGGATACCCTTGCCAATATCTGGCAGCAGTTTTCTACCGGCAAGCTGGTATTGATTTCTGAGCCCTACGCCTACCACAACCGATTACAGGTCGGCGATAGCGTGACGCTGCTGACACCGGATGGCAACAGGGTGTTTACCATCGGTGGCATCTTCTATGACTACGGTTCAGATCGCGGACTGCTGGTGATGCCCCGAGAACACTACGCTGCGATCTGGCGTGACAATCAGGTGACAACGCTTGGCATCTACCTGAAACAGCAAACCGCACTAGACACTGTGTTAAGCAAAGTTAAAGAAACGACCAGCCGTTTTGAAATGCCACTGACCGTGCGCGCTAACCAAGAGATATTGAAACACTCACTGGCGATTTTTGATCGCACCTTTACCATTACCCAGGTCCTTCGCTTACTTGTTATAGCCGTAGCCTTCGTAGGCATTCTCAGCGCCATGATGGCACTGCAATTGGAGCGCGCCAAAGAGCATGCCATTCTGCGCGCAACCGGACTGACGCCACGACAACTACTGGGGCAGATAACACTTCAAACGCTGTTGATGGGATTGATGGCGGCACTGCTGGCCATACCCTTGGGCTGGCTCATGGCCGAAATACTCATCCATGTCATCAATGTACGAGCATTTGGCTGGAGTATGCCAAGTCAACTCTCCCCATCGATACTCATGGAAGCGATCCTCTTCGCCCAGATTGCCGCCCTTCTTGCGGGTCTCTATCCCAGTCTGCGCATGGCCCGAACTCGGCCTGCGTTGGCACTGCGGGAGGAGTAGTATGGGACGACTGATACTTATCCTGTTTCTGATCCTGCTCTCTGGATGCCAGGAGAACCAAATAGTTGTTACAGAAAAACTCTCTGCAACGCGGCTGCTCTCATCCGTTGATCAACAAGGCTTTGATCGTGCAGAGAAACCCCGTGAGTTTATTTTCCCACAGGATCATGGTCCGCATCCCAGGTTTCGTAATGAGTGGTGGTATTTCACAGGCAATCTGGAGGATAGTTCAGGAAGACGTTTTGGTTATCAAGTCACCTTTTTTCGTTTTGCGCTGAAACCTCCCAGTGAAAAAGCAGCCGCATCTCATTGGGCAAATAATCAAATCTGGATGGCCCATGCAGCGATTACGGACAAAGACTCAAAGCGTCACCTAACACAGGAGAAGCTGGTCAGAGCCGGGCCCGGTTTGGCGGGCAGTCATGCACAACCGTTTAGCGTCTGGGTTGAAGATTGGCAGGTTCAACAGGGCAAGGAAGGCTTCCCCTGGCATATCCGTATCAACAGCGAACGGTTCAAACTTGACCTGGAAGTGGAACCTACCGTTGGTATTATTTTGCAGGGAGATAAAGGGCTAAGCCAGAAAAGTGCAGAACCAGGCAATGCCTCCTACTACTATTCGTATCCCCGACTTAATAGCCGCGGCCAGATCACAATCAATGGACAGCGTTACTTGGTAACCGGGCTGTCATGGTTCGACCGCGAATGGGGAACCAGCGCACTCTCTCCCGAACAAACCGGCTGGGACTGGTTTTCACTGCAATTCAACAGTGGCGATAACCTGATGTTCTATCACCTACGAAACCGCCAGGGTACAGCCGATCCATTCAGTGCGGGGACATGGATTGATAACACAGGAAATGCCAAACGACTGTCACTCAATGAGATTGAAGTGGCACCATCAAACTGGTGGCGAAGTCCAAACGGAAATAACTATCCCGTTGAGTGGACTATGAAACTTAAAGCAGACAATCGTACCTTGCGGATAAAACCTATCCTGAATGAACAGGAGATGGATCTAAGCGTCCGCTATTGGGAAGGCGCTGTTGATATTTACGAGCAAGGCAAACAGATCGGCAGCGGTTACCTGGAGATGACCGGTTATGAATAAATCTGTTTTTAAGTTGAGGATATCAATGCCCTAGCTACATTAGGTTGGGATGATTCTATCCGTTTCAAGTCAAAAAAATAATTTGAAATAATTTTTTTGAACAATGCTTGAAATCACCTTCACCTGCCCCTAACTCATGGTCAAGTGGATGCCCCATGGGATCCATGAACAGCGTGGTTCAACTGAACACGCAACCAATCTATATCGCTTAACATAATGAGGATATACCATGAGAACTTACGATCTATCACCCCTATTCCGCAGTGCTATTGGTTTTGACAGACTGGCCAATACACTGGAGTCAATCCACAACACCAACAGCAGTGGCGGCTACCCTCCGTACAACATCGAGTTGGTTGATGAAAACCAGTACACCATCACCATGGCAGTAGCTGGGTTCACCGCCGATGATCTGGAGATTGAGGTAGAGCAGAATAAACTGCGAATTACCGGCCAGAAAAAAGAGGATGAGAATGGTCGCCAGTACCTGCACCGTGGCATTGCCAACCGCAACTTTGAGCGCAGCTTCCAATTGGCCGACCATATCAAAGTCGCCAGCGCCAATATACAAGATGGCATGCTCTATCTAGAGCTGGTGAGAGAGATTCCAGAGGCAATGAAACCGCGTCGAATTGAAATTCAGAAACGCGCTAACAGTATTTTGGATAACAAGGTAGAAGCCGCCTGATAGGCAACGCATAGTCCCGGTCATTTGGCCGGGGCTATGCGAACATCAGAAACTTTTTTTACCGAGATACTTGAGATAGACGGCGATCTTTACCGCCTCCGCGTCGGGCATCGCATCAAACCTTGGCATTTTTCTATTAACACCGCTTCTGTCTTGTGGATAATCTCCCAGACAGAAAGTGCTGTGTTCCTATTGGGCGACACACCTTTCAAAAAATCCCCATACCACCTGTTTTATGACAAGGTGCACAGTGAAAATCATAGAGTTGCTTGCCTGCCTACTGAAACAGCTGTTTGATAAAGCGGTCTATTTTAGCCAAGGTTGCATCCGATTGCTCTAAATGTGGAGAGTGGCCGCAAGCCTCGAACACTGTCCTTTCCGTTTGCATAGGCAAAAGATCTGCTAGCACATTGATCTGAGCCAAAGTACCATATTGATCATCCTCACCCATGATGGCTAACACCGGTACATTAATCCCAGGAACAGAGGCTTCGATATTCCATGCCTCGAATTTTGGATCGAGCCAAATACCACACCAGCGCCTGAAGGTATCATCAGTATGACCCAGATGATAACGTCTTAATCTATCGGCTAGACCATCTTGTTCATAGGCCGCTTTTGCCAAACGTATTCCATGAAGGGTTTCTGGCTCAACAAAAAGATGCGGCGCCAGCAGCACCAATCCTTTTATCCGATTATCGAGCTGTTCACCCGTATGAATAATAGCGATAGATGCCCCGTCACTATGACCAATCAAGATAGCCTGATCTATCTCTGCGGCATCCAATACAGCAGGCAACACGCTATTTCCCTCGCGATGCATAAAGTCAACATCCAGATCCTGATCAAATGGATCTGAACCACCATATCCCTGACGGCTGTAAACAAAGACTGCACGACCCGTCAACTCAGCCAACTGTAGTGGAAAATTACGCCACATCGCAACGCAACCCAACCCTTCATGTAATAGCACCAATACGGGCTGGTCGGGTTCTTTTTTTCCATGCCATTGACATTCCAACAGATGGCCATTCACGTGAAGTGTTTGCGCGTTACTTTTTAACATTTGCATAAGTGATCTCTTTTGATTGCTTCCTGTAACAGGTCATGCAATGCGGATGCGCACCACTTTCATTACTTCAAATTCGATACCGGCAATCCTATCTGTTTCGGGATAATAGGTCATGTTCACCCGCTGTCCCTCTAGGGATTTATACAAGCGCTTTCGTTTATAGATAAAAGGCGTTGTCTGGTCTTCAATCATCACGGTATTAACTATCCAATCATCCTGATCACGCTGCACATGGGAAACCACCTTCTGCATATCTGACTGCACCAGCTTGCCATGTTTTTTTAATAGTGTATCTACATTACTTTTCATGGCTTTTATCTCAACCTGGCTCGACGCATGAGGCATCACGGCAGCAGTTCACCTCAATGGTTACGTGATCCAATGTATGAAGGTGGGCGATCAGTGCCTTGTAGTGTTCAGGATCTTTCGGATCATGGGTGACCAGTGAAACAATGACACCGTAACTGTTTGGTCCTATCTGCCAAATATGCAGATCAACAATCTGGTTATCATCCTCACTTTCGATCGCCTGTGTAATTGCTTTTCCTAACTGCTTGCCAGGTACTGAGTCAAGCAGGACATTGCTGGTCTCTTTCAACAGCCCGATACTCCAGCGAGTAATCAGGATCGCACCTACGATACCCATAGTGGCATCCATCCAGATCCAGTCGAAATATTTGCCGGCAAACAGCGCAATAATGGCCAGCAGGGATGTCAGTGCATCCGCAATCACATGCAGATAGGCCGCACGCAGATTGTGATCCTGATGATGGTGGTCGTGGTCGTGATGATGATCGTGAGGGTGGTGATGTGGTGCAGCGCCCCCATGCAATAACCAGGCACTTACCAGATTAACAATCAGGCCAATTACTGCCACCATAATGGCTTGATTAAACTGAATCGTGTGGGGCGATATCAGGCGCTCTATTGACTCGGCCCCCATCAGCAGTGCCACCATGGCCAGTGTAATCGCACTGGCAAAACCGCCCAGTGCCGTGACTTTTCCCGTTCCAAAGCTGAAGCGTGGGTTGTCGGCATTTATGCGTGCATAGCGATAAGCAAACAGCGAAATCGCCAAGGCGGCCACGTGCGTACCCATATGCCAGCCGTCCGCCAGTAACGCCATGGAACCAAACAGATAGCCTGCCGCAATCTCTATCACCATCATGACAGCCGTGAGAACAACCACCAGTTGCGTTCTGCGTTCGCCTTCAGAAGTATCTAGATTGAAGTTGTGGTGATGTTGCCACTGTTCTACTGAATGAACCGACATCGGTTACCTCAAGCTCGCTATTGTATTGGGTGATTATAAATCGAATGCCTTGAGGATGCAGTCAGTAAACAGAAAGGCAAATAGAGCGATGTGAAAAAATCAGAATAGGAGCGTATTTTTATCGAATTGTATCAAATACCTACAGCCCTAATCAGAGGCGCTTATTACGGGCATCATGATAGGCCTTTAACTGCTGAAACTCTTCTATTTCCTGCTTTCTACGAACAACCAGTTCAGCCTTGTGCATCTTTAAAACCTCAAGGGCCGCCTTCACATATTCAATGGAGCTGAGTTCATTTGTGGCATATTTACTAAGGAGTTCAAGCCACTTGAAGTGTACCGTGCAATGGACATCCGCACCCCGCAATGTCATCGGACAATCTGCACAACGAACCTGCTTTGATTGCTTTTCAAGCACCCGATTCTGCCATTGGTTTCGATAGCGCTCAGCATGCTTTGCAATCCATTGTATCGCCCGTGATTCCTGTTCTTCTTCGGGATAACGCGCCAGCTCTTTTTGTAACATCTCAACCTGGCGCTGCAGAAACGCCTCATCGGCAACTCTCAACTCGCGTGAGCCAACAACAAAGCGAACAATGAGCGCCAATACAGGATCATCTACTACAAACATCCCGCCTCCACGAGAGATCACTATATATCTACCTTTAGCCTAAACGAGCTATATTACAAGGGCTAATAAATTGAAGTAGCTGTTTTCGACATAGGCAGAAATGGTCAGTCTCACCTTCCCATGGACCCATCGTGTATAATGCACAGCACTATCGACTCTAATCACCTCTCTATTTGTAAGGCTGAATCACCATGATTGAAGATCAACTCCTCAAGGTTGCAGCAGGACTTGCCTTTATTGTTCCAGGGATATTTTTTCTGCGCTGGTGGTTGAACCGGTCAACGGGTTCGCCTGAAGAGTGGGCTGAATACCACATCCGAATCTTGCAGCAGAAACACGCCAGTGGTGAGATTGATGACGAAACCTATCAGACGCGGTTAAAAGAGTTGCAGGATGAGTAGCAGTATCTCAACTACAATCCTATAACCAACAGGGAGAAAATAATTCTTTAATTACTGCCAAACTGCATGACAACCGAGAGAAGTGCGACATCCCAATGACTGAACACCCGATCCTCTTTACCATTTTCCTGATCTTCTCCGGTGCAGCGGTCGTTGCTACGCTGGCCTTGTATGCCCGCCAGGCGCTACTCATCTCCTATATCCTGCTGGGTGTCTTGCTGGGCCCTTCCGTGGCAGGACTGGTCAACGACAGTGAACTCGTGCGAGAAATGTCGAATATCGGGATCATGTTCCTGCTGTTCTTGATGGGACTGGAGCTGAACCCGCGGGAGCTGTTACTGCTACTGAAAAAGACCACTACGGTGACCGTCCTCAGTTCAGCGCTGTTTGCGTTATGCGGTGGTTTGATCGCCCATCTGTTTGACTTCACGCTCACAGAGTCACTCATCATCGGCGCAGCCATGATGTTCTCCAGTACCATCATTGGGCTAAAACTGCTACCCACGACGGTGCTGCATCATCAGCATACCGGTGAACTGGTGATCAGTATTCTGTTGTTCCAGGATCTGATTGCGATTCTGCTACTGCTGGCCCTCAAAGGGGGCAGCGGGGCTGAGTTATCCGTACTGGAAATTATTAAACTGGTAGTCGCCCTGCCCCTTCTCATCGGCATATCGGCCCTGTTTGTGAAATATGTTTTCTTTCCCTTGATGAAGAAGTTTGACACCATCAAAGAATATATCTTCCTGATTACCATCGGCTGGTGTCTCGGACTGGCTGAAGCGGCCACCAGTCTCGGCCTGTCCCATGAGATCGGTGCCTTTATCGCCGGTATCTCGCTGGCGACCAGCCCCGTCTCATTTTTCATATCAGAAAACCTGAAACCGCTGCGGGATTTCTTCCTGGTACTGTTTTTCTTCTCACTCGGGGCCGGTTTTGATCTGGCGATGCTGGACGATGTCATCTTACCTGCAGCCTTGATTGCCACCGCCATGCTATTGATGAAACCGCTGGTTTTCGATCGCTTATTGCGTCTAGTCGGTGAAAACAAAGCACGTTCAACCGAGGTGGGCGCCCGCCTCGGTCAAATGAGCGAATTCTCCTTGCTCCTGGCGATACTGGCCTTGGAGAGCAAATTGATCGGACTGGAGGCCTCCTATCTGATTCAGTTGGCCACCCTGCTTACCTTTCTTGTGTCCACCTATCGGGTGCTGTTTAAATACCCCACGCCGATTGCGCTGTCTGCCAAACTGCGCAGGGATTAATAAATACTACAATCTGCTGCAGGTGTCGGCGTCGAAGTATCGACGCCGACACCCCAGGATCTATAGCGGCTAAACACCCAATACTTCACCGTCATCTGAGAGATCAATTCGATGCGCCGCCGGGCTGGCGGACAACCCCGGCATGGTCACAATATCTCCGGTCAGGGCCAACAGATAACCGGCACCCGCGGAGATCCGCACCGACTCAACCGGCAGCTCAAAGCCATGCGGATGTCCCACATGGGTAGGATCGCTGCTAAGCGAGAGATGGGTCTTGGCAATACAGATAGGCAGTTTTTCATAGCCCAGATCACGAATGCGTTGCAGATCCTTCAACGCCATGCGACTGAAGTTGACCTTGCTGGCCCCGTAAATCGTGCTGGCTACGGCATGAATCTTCTCTTCGGGTGATTGATTCAATTCATACAGAAAACGTACAGGCGGTGTCTCAACCTGTGCGGCAGCCGTTACGGCCTCAGCCAGTGCTTCAGCACCGGCGCCACCCTGGGTAAAGCCGTTAAAGCGTGCCACACTCAGGCCCCTGCTTCTGCAGCCAGACTCTATAGTGGCCAGGTCAACCTCACTATCATCATCAAAACAGTTGATCGCGATGACCGGATCAAAGCCGAATGCCCGCACACTCTCAACATGATGATAGAGATGTTCCATACCCTGTTCGATCTCCTGCACAGTGCCACCAATCGCCGGGTCACCACCCCCATGAATACGCAAGGCGCGGACAGTCGCTACCAGAACCACGGCACTGGGCCAGAGACCGGCACTGCGACATTTCAGGTCAAAAAACTTCTCCGCACCGAGATCAAATCCAAAACCGGCTTCGGTTAACACATAATCCGCCCGACCCAGCGCAGTCTTTGTCGCAATCACACTATTGCAACCATGGGCAATATTGCCAAAGGGACCGCCATGTACGAATGCCGGAACCCCTTCAGTGGACTGCACCAGGTTTGGCAGAATGGCATCCTGCAGTAGGGCGGCCATGGCCCCGGTTGCCTTGAGACTGTCTGCCGTCACAGGCGCACCCGCCCGATCAAACCCAACCAGTATTAGGCCCAATCGCCGTTTCAGGTCCGCCAGATCTTCGGCCAAACAAAGGATGCCCATTACCTCTGAGGCCGCCGTGATATCAAAACCGGTCTCCCGCGGCACGCCATTCAATCGGCCACCCAGACCAATCACCGCCTGGCGTAGCGCCCGGTCATTGACATCCAGTACCCGCCGCCAGAACACCTGTCGATGCTCCAGATCCAGTTCACTGTGAAAATGCACCGCATTATCCACCAGCGCCGCCAGCAAGTTGTGCGCGGCACCTACGGCGTGCATATCCCCGGTAAAGTGCATATTGATACGGGTAGAAGGCTCAAGCTGGCACTGCCCGCCTCCAGCACCCCCTCCCTTGATGCCAAAGATGGGGCCCAGTGACGGCTCCCGCAAGGCCAGCGCAACGCGTTTTCCCAGTCGATGCATGCCCTGCGCCAATCCAATAGAGACTGTGGTCTTGCCTTCACCTGCACGCGTAGGATTAATGGCAGAGACCAGAACAAGCTTCCCATTCGGGCGCTGACTATTCTGTTTCAGAGTAGCCAGTTTGACCTTGGCCATCTGATCTCCATAACTCATCAACTCATCGGCTGCGAGTCCGATGCTGTCTGCGATATCCTGGATAGGACGCATGCTAAAACCTCGTTGTTATTGTTCAGTCCACTGTTGTTTATTAAAGCACATGACGGCCTGACGAAGCGTCTCTCCGTTAATCCACGCGAACCAGGATCAGTTCATAAAAACGTCATGGGAAAGGGATGGTATTCTTTGCTTAAAATCCTTATGCTTATCTAATGCTGCAGCGCACAATGCTACGCCCTTATTAAAGTAACAGTGGAAACTATGTTTAGAAGTATCTATATCGCCGGTGCAGAGCCTGGCAGTGGAAAATCAGTGGCCGTTCTCGGCATGATGGAAATGCTTACGGCCGTGAGCAAGCGGGTTGGATTTTTCCGGCCAATCATCAAGGAAAATGGTGGCAATGATGATCTCACCCACTTAATCATCAACCGCTACGGCATTCAGCTTCCCCCAAGTGCCCTATATGGCTGCACGGATGAGACTGCTCGCAACTTGCTGGCAGAGGGGCGCTACGCCGAACTGTTGAAGCAGATCATGGCAAAATACAAGCTGGTCGAACAGCAGATGGATATGGTGGTTTGTGCGGGCACCGACTTCTCGGATGTCACCTCTGCACTGGAACTGGATTTCAACGCCGACCTGGCGAATAACCTCGGTTGTCTGTTGCTGCCGGTAATCAAGGGTTATGGACGCACTGCCCACGAGACAGTGGATGCCGTAAGGGTATTGGAAGAGTCCCTCTCCAATCGCGGCTGTGATCTCTTGGCCGCCATCGTCAACAGAGTTGATCCAGACAATATTGATCAAGTCATTGCCGAGCTGACTATTTCCGCCATGCCGACTCTCCCCTTTTATGTACTTCCGGAACACCGCACCCTGGAGAAACCAACCGTAGGTGAGATCGCGCGCGCGCTGAAGATCGAGTGCCTGAGTGGGGATCAGGAGTCTCTCAACCATGAGGTCAGTCACTACAAGATCGCCGCCATGGAAGTGCCGAACTTTCTGGATAACCTGCTGGAAGATAGCTTGATCATCACACCGGGTGATCGCTCTGACATTATCCTCACCAGTCTGGCCGCTGACGCCGCTAGCACCTATCCAAAAATTGCCGGTCTACTGCTAACCGGCGGCATCAAGCCAGCGCCGCAGGTCACGCGCTTGCTGGATGGACTGAGACGTTCACACGTCGCCATATTGAGTGCGCCCTGGGATACTTTCAGCACTGCCCTGAAAGTCAACGATGTGGAAGGGAGTATTCTCCCGTCAGACGACAGAAAGATTGCTGCAGCGCTGGGTATTGTAGAGCGGTATGTTGATGCTGAAGAGCTGAAATCCAGGATCTCCCTTAGCCGCGCCCATCGCAAGACCCCGCTGATGTTTGAATACGAGATGATTCAACGCGCTAAATCAGACCGAAAGCACATCGTCCTTCCGGAAGGTTTTGATGAACGCATCCTGCGTGCCGCGGAGATCCTGCTACTGCGTGATGTAGTGGATATCACCCTGCTGGGTTCAGAAGAGAAGATACAGCAACGCATCAGCCAACTGGGTCTGAACCTGGAGGGGGTTAAATGTATTGATCCCCGCACCTCGCCCTGGCGTCAACAGTTTGCCGATACTTACTACACCTTGCGCAAACATAAAGGTATCTCAGAACAGATGGCCTATGATGCCATGGCGGATGTCAGTTATTTCGGCACCATGATGATCCATCACGGTTATGCTGATGGTATGGTATCGGGTGCAGCCCACACGACCCAGCACACCATCCGGCCGGCATTTGAAATCATCCGAACCAAGCCGGGTTGCTCTCTCGTCTCTAGCGTTTTCTTCATGTGCCTCGAAGATAAGGTACTGGTTTACGGTGATTGCGCCATCAATCCCAATCCCAATGCACAACAGCTTGCCGATATCGCCATCAGTTCTGCTGAAACTGCGCAGATGTTTGGCATCGAACCCCGAGTAGCCATGCTCTCCTATTCCACGGGTATATCCGGCAAGGGTGATGACGTAGAGTCAGTCAGAACGGCGGTATCGATTGCACGTCAGCAACGGCCCGACCTGAAACTGGAAGGTCCGATACAATATGATGCCGCCATCGATCCCGAAGTGGCACATTCAAAAATGCCTGAGAGTGAAGTGGCGGGAAAAGCGACCGTTTTCATCTTCCCTGATCTGAATACCGGCAATAACACCTACAAGGCCGTGCAACGCTCTGCCAATGCCATTGCCATCGGACCGGTCATTCAGGGACTCAACAAACCGGTCAATGATCTAAGTCGTGGCTGCACGGTAACCGATATTGTTAACACTGTAGCCATCACCGCCATCCAGGCACAGGAAAACGCTGAGAGACAAGTTAATCAATGAGTATTCTGGTGATCAACGCAGGCAGCTCATCCGTCAAATACCAGCTGTTTGATATGGCCCAACATCAAGTGCTGGCCTCGGGCCTGGTAGACCGTATTGGTGAGTCTGAGAGCCTGCACCGTCATCAATGGCTGGATGCCGATCAAAACCAACAGCGAAGTGAATTCGAAGGTCATATTCACGATCATCATCAAGCGCTAGCGCAGGCAATAACACAGCTTACACAAAAGGGCACCCTCGATTCACTGAATAATTTGACGGCCATCGGACACCGAGTCGTTCATGGGGGTGAGGCCTTCAAACAACCAGCCCTGATTACTGAAGCCGTGATCACAGCGATCCGATCCATGATTCCCCTAGCCCCCCTGCACAACCCGGCCAACCTGGAGGGTATTGAGGTGTGCCGGATACTCTGTCCAGCGGTACCACAGGTAGCCGTGTTCGATACCGCCTTTCATCAGACCATGCCCGCCCACGCCTTCCATTATGCTGTGCCGGATCATTTATATCGTGACCATCAAGTCAGGCGCTACGGCTTTCATGGCACATCACATCACTATGTGGCAAAACAGGCAGCGGAATTTCTTGATACAGAACTGAATCAACTTAACCTGATCACCCTACACCTCGGCAACGGCTGCAGTGCGGCGGCGATCCAATCCGGCCAGTGCATCGACACCAGCATGGGAATGACGCCCCTGGAAGGATTGATGATGGGTACCCGCTGCGGTGACATTGACCCGGCACTCCACTTCTACCTGATGCGCGAGGGCCAATTCACAACGGATCAACTCGAGAAATTGCTTAACAAAGAGAGTGGTCTCAAGGGAATCTGTGGTTCTAGCGACATGCGCGAAGTGGCAGAGAAGGCACAACAGGGTGATGAACTGGCACAACTGGCCCGATCCATGTTCGCCTATCGAGTAAAGAAGGTTATCGGCAGTTACTATGCGGTATTGGGACAGGTGGATGCGATTATATTTACCGGCGGTATTGGTGAAAATGATGTTGAATTGCGGCTACAAATCTGCGCAGGATTGGAAGGGCTGGGTATCGAGCTGGATCAACCCTGCGCCTCAGGCGACTCAACGATCCAAGCGCTACAATCCATCGACTCCCGTGTTAAAGTACTGGTCATCCCCACCAACGAAGAGCTGGAAATTGCGCTCTGTGCTCAAGACCTGATTAGTCATCAAAAAACGTAATCATCGCCGCGTCATCTGAATGCAGTAATTTCTTTGTGTAAACAGCCGTGGATTGCCCCCGCTTGACCTGTTTCTTGTCGCCGAATCTCTTCTAACGGGACTTATATAACCTCTATATCCCGCTCATTATCAAGCATCAATACGCGGTTAAGTCATCCATTTATCTTTCTAAGCTCACGTCCATTATCAATGACTACGACGAATGGAAATAGTCCCAACCGAATAATCATTCGGCATAACACTATATTTCAATATTATGAGTTATATCACACACATGTGTGTGATATGTCTTATTTTATGTCAGTTTCCTTTACATATTATAATATCGATTCTCATTAACATTCACTGTTTATTCTGACTTTTCAAATAGATAAAGAAACAGGCCCACTATATGCATGTAGAAACGCCACATCTACCAAAGCACACCTGACCTGTATGAATAAGGAGGAGTAAAAAACGATGATAAAGAAACATAAACTTAATGTGGCAATAGCGGCCGCCGCCCTACTGACCATGAGTGGGAGTGCTTCGGCACATGTCTGGAATATCGGCTGGAAAGCACTCGCAAGTGGTGATCTCAACTTCTACGGTGTCAGTTACCACCCTGGTTCCATCGGTGGTGCTGGGAGTGTGGATGATTTTGGCGCGAATCCTGCCGGTTTGACTATCAACGGCATTCAGATCGACTTCGACCTTGGAAGTGCAACCAATCTGAACGACTGTATTGGTCCCGCAAGCGCAAACGCCTCTTGTGCACCCGGCCTGAATGTCCTTGGGCTTGATGGTGTCACGAGCGCCATCGGCTATGCTGGTGGTAGTACTAATGGCAAGTACGCCATCGTCAGCTTAACCCCGGCTGAGTTGGCAGTCTTGAATATTGGCGCAGGTAACAATGCCGTTACCCTCACCAGTTTTTCAAACAATGTACACTGGGCTGGCCTCAGCTTTGCCTCGGCCACCGTACCCATCAATATCGTGGTACAACCACCCAGCGGCGTACCTGAGCCATCCACCATCGCCTTGATGGGATTGACCTTGGCTGGTTTTGGCTACACACGTCGCCGCATCAGCAAAACCCGTTAATCCTGAAAGATACTGTTCTACCATTTGAAACCCGCCTTGTGCGGGTTTTTTCTTGATAGCGGATTTATCCGAAGAGCTTGAAATTGCCCATTGCGTACTGGCGCTGACAACCAACCAGGAAATGAACCGGACAGTAGATTAAAAATAAAAATCAGAGTGCGGCCTTCCGCCGCACCACAGGGTCAATAAAGTTCTGTCAGGGTAGTTAAAAATAACCCATGATCTCTTTTGCCCCAGAATATAACTTCCTCACTCTGTGAGCTGCCGTTTTTGTATTCGAGCCGGCTGAGATCATCGAACTTCACCGTCATCTCCACAAAATGATCCCCATCCTCAAAACTCAGCAGCGCAATGCGTCGTATATCTTTTAGCTTGCATTTATTGCAGGGAACCAAGCTAACGGTCTCTCTGAATGCTATGTTGTGTTGGGTGAGTATTTTCCGCACATTTTCAAGCTTTGTATTTCGCTCAAGACCCATCTTCTTCCATTCACGAGCAGGCTCAAAGACCTCCAACTTGATCAGAACCCGACTGTTAGAGGTATGGGCGATTAACCGATGCTCACCCAAGGTATACCGCGTACAGGAGGATGAGTACTCTTCTTTATCACTGGTGCATTTTAATCGCTGGCGTAACTCTTCTGAGGTGGTTTTCCCCAGGTTCCAGCCAAACGGCAGTTCCAAAAAACCCGCGTAGAGCGGGGTACAAACAAACAACGTCGCAATTAGAATCAGTCTTCGCACAAGGATCCCTTTAGATAGGCTTTGAAATATGGGAAATAATATCAGACAGGGTCATTTTCACAATCCCTTGAGACCGTGTTCCCTGATGAGTGGTAAAATAGGCGGCGGTTAATACTTGTGATAGCGGTCTATTTATTGATGGATTCAAGACAACACTTAATATTAGAAGCCATTGAGCAGGCTGCCATGTCTGGTCTTTGCCGAGATGGACAGCTTGAAATCGGCCAGCAAGTGGCGCGCACACTCTATCCAGAACTCAGTGAAGAGGCCCTGCTGGCGATTGCCGAATCCCTCTATAAACGCTCAGTCGCCTGGGATTGATGAAACTGGAAACACTCAAATCGCCTAAAAAAATCATTCCTGGTTCATTCATTTCGCTTGTCCATAAGTGAAAATTACGCTTACGGTAACTTTAATATATTAGAGTTATCTAATCTCTCGTGATAGGATTATAAGCGTATTATCAGCACGCTCGTCATTCCGTTCCAAAAACTGAAATTTCAGTAACTCATTGCACAGATAACCTGGCAGCTACCAGATCAGTCAGCCTGATCATGACTCAATAGAGCATACCGGTTACCGCAATCATTCTGGATGGTGAGCGCGCCTGCTAAAGCCATACGAAACCACTACGCCTGAGGTAACCAAATAAAATGCGCAGCTCTGCATTGCATACGGGCTGGAGTTTTTTGCTCCCGTTCACCAGCTGGCTTCCCAATATTAATAAACGAGATATTCGCGCCGACCTGATAGCGGCATTGACAGGGGCCGTAGTTGTCCTACCCCAGGGCGTGGCCTTTGCAACCATCGCGGGCATGCCCCCTGAGTACGGGCTCTACGCAGGCATGGTGCCAGCAATCATTGCTGCCCTGTTTGGTTCATCAAAGCACTTGGTCTCAGGGCCTACAACGGCCGCTTCGGTCGTCCTCTTTTCCGCCCTTTCTGTGTATGCCACTCCCGGCACCGCGGATTATGTTTCCCTCGCCCTGACCCTCACTTTTATGGTGGGGCTTTTTGAGCTGGTCCTTGGACTTGCACGGATGGGCGCCCTGGTTAATTTTATTTCGCATTCGGTGATTGTAGGATTTACTGCGGGTGCAGCCGTATTAATCGCAGCCAAACAATTAAAGCACTTCTTTGGCATCGAGATGGACAGTGGCGGGCATCTGCATGAGATTATTATAAATTTTTCCCACCATCTGCTGGAGATCAACCCCTGGGTGACCAGCATCGCACTGGTAACGCTATTGTCGGGTATAGCCTTCAAACACTGGTTTCCGCGAATCCCCTACATGATCGCAGCCATGCTAACCGGCAGTCTGGTATCACTGTTTCTGGATTATGAATTTGGTCACGCCATTACCCATATTCCAACTGTAGGCGCCCTGCCCGCCACCTTACCTCCACTCTCTGCACCTGATCTGTCGTTTCAACATATCAAAGATCTAGCCCCGACGGCACTGGCGGTTACACTGTTTGCATTAACAGAGGCGGTCTCAATAGGTCGCTCAATCGCGGCACGGGGAGGCTATCGGATTAACGGTAATCAGGAGTTTATTGGACAAGGACTCTCCAACATTGCCGGTTCTTTCTTTTCTGGATACGTGGCAACAGGTTCATTTAACCGTAGCGGACTAAATTACCAATCCGGCGCAAAAACGCCGCTGGCAGCTATCTTTGCAGCCCTGTTACTGATGGTCATTGTGCTGTTGGTTGCCCCCTATGCGGCGTACTTGCCCAAGGCCGCCATGGCTGGCGTTCTGTTCCTGGTCGCCTGGGGACTGATCGATTTCAAGGAGATCGGTCATGTCCTCAAATCATCCAAACGAGAGACTTCGGTTCTACTGGTCACGTTATTAAGCGCGATGTTCCTGGAACTTGAATTTGCGATATTTGCAGGGGTGTTACTCTCCCTTGTGCTCTACCTGGAGCGGGTATCCAAACCCAACATTGTCACGCGGGTGCCTGACCAACGCCTTTATAAGCATGCCTTCTCTAGCGATCCTGATCTGCCAGAGTGCAAACAGTTAAAGATTATCCGCATTGATGGTTCACTCTTCTTTGGTTCGGTGAACCACTTGCAGGAGCAGTTTGATCGTATTCGTGATAAAAATCCTGAAAAGAAGCATCTCGCCATCATTGCCAGCGGCATCAACTTTGTTGATCTTCAAGGTGGCCATGCACTGGTTGAAGAGTCAAAACGGCGTGCTGCTGGAGGTGGCAAACTCTATCTAATTGACGTAAAAGATCGTCTTTGGGATTCACTGGAAAAAGGTGGCGATTTGGAAGCGATCGGCGATCGAAATATTTTCCAGTCAAAAAATGCGGCTATCCACGCCATTTATCACAAGCTTGACAAAAAAGTTTGCGAAGGATGTGAGCAGCACATTTTCCAGGAGTGCCGAAGTGCACCCAAAACCAAGGCACTTGTAACGGATTAAATCGGTAAGCGCCTGAAAAGGACTTAGCATCAAAAAAATACCAGGTCCGATTCTGGCTAGCACTCTCTCCTAGCCTGCCCTATGATGATCTTCAATTTTAAAGATCATCATAGGGCAATGGAACTCGACACAACACGCTGCGAACAGGCACGACAAACCCGTGATCCACGTTTCGACGGCTGTTTTTTTGTGGGTGTGAAGACCACCGGCATCTATTGTCGTCCCATCTGTCCTGTCAGATTACCAAAGCCGGAAAACGTTAAGTTTTTTAAATCAGCCGCCGCGGCTACTGATGCAGGCTTTCGCCCCTGCCTGCGCTGTCGCCCGGAATCAGCACCGGGTACCCCCGCCTGGTGTGGCACCTCAACAACAGTTTCCCGGGCCTTGCACCTGATTCATGAAGGCGCACTGGATCAATCATCCGTCACTGCACTATCCGATCGATTGGGAGTTACCAGTCGCCATCTTGGCCGTCTGTTTCAACAGCATCTCGGGGCATCTCCGCTGGCAATCGCCCAGACCCGGCGCCTGCATTTCGCCAAGAAACTGATTGATGAAACCGTGATGCCTATGACCGATATTGCACTGGCATCCGGCTATGGCAGTATTCGCCGGTTCAATGACCATTTCCAAAAGGTCTATCAACGGTCGCCCTCTGCTTTACGTTCAGCCAATAAAGCGCCCAGTGAGCCGCAGTTCACCCTCAAACTCCCCTACCGTGAACCCTACTGCTGGAAATCTATCACGGCCTTCTTAGCCAAACGTGCCGTGCCCGGTGTGGAGTGGGTGATTGACGGCGTCTGGCATCGCCATATTGAACATGAGGGCGAATCAGGACATGTGGCCGTCAGCCAGGGTCAAGACGGTCCATTTCTACTCTGTAAATTCGACATCCCATCTACTGCTTCCATTTACACCCTGGTCGAACGCATCAAGAACCTGTTTGACCTTAATGCCGATCCTTTTGAAATATCAGGAACATTGTCACAGGATCCCATACTGAGAAAATTGCTAAAGAAAAATCCGGGCATGCGTGTTCCCGGTGCCTGGGACAGGTTTGAAGTCGCCGTGCGTGCCATTGTCGGACAACAGATCTCGGTAACCGGGGCCACAACCGTCATGGGCCGGATTGCCACCCGTTATGGTAATCCACTAGAGTCGGGGTACACCTTTCCATCCCCCAGCGTATTGATGCAGGCTGACTCGGCGGACTTTCCCATGCCACAAAGCCGAGCACGGGCAATAATCAATCTGGCATGCGCTATTGTTGAAGGGAAGATTGTATTGAATCAATGGATAGAAACCGAATCACTCAAACAGCAACTGCTTTCTCTAAAGGGCATTGGAGAATGGACTGCCAGTTATATCGCCATGCGTGCACTTTCCGATCCTGACACCTTTTTACATACCGATCTTGTACTGCTCAAGGTTGCCAAGCAGCTCTATGGTGATGAAACCCCAAAAGACCTGCTGGAGCGCTCCATGGCTTGGCGACCTTGGCGTGCTTACGCAGGCATGCACCTCTGGCAAGCCGCTACACAATTAAACAGATAATGACCATACAATTCGATTATTACCACAGCCCGATCGGTGATCTGCTATTGGCAGGCGAAACATCAGGCCTTGCGTTAATCGGCTTTCCAGAAGGCAAAGGGCACATCACACCCCCCTTCATCTCCTAATACACAAGGGAACACACTCACCGGACAGGGTAAAGGCATCCGTATGGCATACCCCAGAGGCGATCACTTTTAATAACACCTCCCCTTCCTTTGGCCCTTCAACATCGATCATCTCTATGAAAAGGGGCTTTTTCGTCTCCCAAGCAACTGCTGCTTTTGCCTTCATCGCCTGCGACCTACTGGCTGTATATTTTTAAATCAAGGTCGTGATTCGCTGAACCTCAGACAGCGGGTCAGTCTAGGTTCAACACACCGGCGTGCGCTTCCTCAGCGCTAGTACAACTATCGGGCCGTTTATCTTTTGTCCGGAAAGGATATCGAAATAAGGGCCGCTGTCATTAAGTTGGAGATACCACTCGCCATGCGTCATTAACACGGATTAATTTTTGATCAGTGAATTACAGCGGATAAAAAGAGCTATCGTTAAGCATAGCTGACAATAGACTGACATCTGTATTAACCGCTATTTTCCTGACTGGAGCAATGCTCCTTATAGCCACAAATGAAACAACCTGTCACAAGGGCGTGCAACAGGTGGTAACGCAGAGAGTGTCAAGTAAAACAGCACCAGGGATGCACTAAAAACATCCCTTACAGCACAATGAGTTCACCCAACAGCCTTGATCAGTTGACACTGTTGTACATCTACTCAATCACCCAACCAGACGATCTTATAGAGATCGCGCCGACGATCCAGATAATTCCTGACAGAGCCTTCATTCTGCAGCGTCTTCAGTTTTTCCAGGTCAAGATCAACAATCAGCATCATCTCCGTGTTTGGGGTAGTTTCTGCCATGATGGCATCGTGCGGAAATGAGAAATCTGATGGTGAGAACACGGCAGACTGTGCATATTGAATATCCACACTGTCCACTTGGGGCAGATTCCCAACACTGCCCGCAATGGCCACGTAGCACTCATTTTCAATGGCGCGTGCCTGGGCACAATAACGTACCCGTTGATAGCCGTTCTTGGTATCAGTCCAGAAAGGTACAAAAATCATCTGCACATCTTTTTCAGAAAGTATGCGCGACAACTCGGGAAACTCAATGTCGTAACAGATCTGGATACCAATTTTTCCAAAATCGGTTTCGAACACTTTAATGGCATCGCCGCCAGACATAATCCAGTCGCGCTTTTCATGGGGTGTTGGGTGGATCTTGTCTTGTGATTCAATCGTACCGTCACGGCGGCACAGGTAGGCCACATTGTACAATTCACCGTCTTCAATATAGGGCATCGAGCCGGGGATGATATTGATGTTATAGGCGACGGCCAATTTCGAGACCGCATCGCGTATCTCTTCGGTATATTCGGCCAATGCCTTAATCGCATCATTCGATGTTTGATGGGCCGTAACACCCATCAGTGGCGCATTGAAGAACTCCGGAAATAGGGCGATGTCACATTGATAATCAGACAATGCGTCTACAAAATACTCCACCTGCTGCATGATCTCTTCAACAGATTCCATGGTACGCATCTGCCACTGTACACACCCAATGCGCGCAGAGGTACGAACACCACCGATCAATGGCGTCTTGGTGGCGTCATAGTAAAGGTTATGCCACTGCAGGAGTGTTGCGTAACCCCCTGATTTCCTATCTTCCGGCAAGTAATCTGTCATCACCCGTTTGACTTCGAAATCATTGGAGAGTTGGAACGTCAGAATCGGATCATAGAGTTCCTTCTTCTTGACCTTGTCTATGTAGACCTGGGGCGACATTTCCGCCGCATATTGACTGTAATTGGGGATGCGCCCACCGGCCACAATGGCCTTCAGGTTAAGATTCTGGCACAACTCTTTGCGTGCCTCGTAGAGGCGGCGCCCTAGACGCATGCCGTGATAATCCGGTGAAACAAAGACATCCACACCATAGAGTACATCCCCATTCGGATCATGCGTAGTCAAATAGGCGTTGCCGGTAATTTGATCATAGGTGTGTTTATCACCGAACTTATCGTAATCAACGATAACCGAGAGCGCTGCTGCCACCACCTTTCCATGGTCTTCAATGCAGATCTGACCGTCCGGAAAAACGTTCAGTTGAGCACGAAATTTCTTCTTGGGCCAAGCCCCACCGATTTCGTGGTAGACCCGATCCATGATCTCCTTCATGTCATCATAGTCATCCAGAGTCAGGTGGCGCAGTGTGAGCTTGTGTTCGCCTTCGTCTTGGGTCGTGGTCTCATTCATACTCTTTATATTACCTGTATCAAAAATCGATTATGACTCAAAATCGCCAACGCATTATGCATTTAGATATGGTGAAAAGATTAACAGAGTGTGGATAAAAAACATAAGACTTTTCACCCCAGAAAAAGCGATAATCTACTGTTTTAACAAAGGAAATATGCAACAAAACGAAAATCAAGACAGCATCATCAAGTACATGGACAAGGCCTGCACTGAACATCTGCCAATAAAAAACCGATATACGTCATAAGTCAATGAATACCCTGATGTAAATTTAATAAATTAGAGTTCGCTTATGAAGTGTAGTACCCTATACGTTCTGGACTTCAGCCAAGTTGGCTGCTTCAGACCGGGTATTCGAGAATCTACAACCTCGCTAACGGGCCATTAGAAGGTCACCACCTCCCAGCACTCAAGGGAGTCAGCGCAGTTTATTTGAAATTATAGGAAGTTGAGATTCCAATATCTGCAAAGATTATGGGTATAGCACACCATTAAATTATAAGATTTTTACGGGAGCCTCTTGGATGAATACACTGGCAGACGCCGAGCAGACCTTACCACCCACTCGTATACTGTCATTGAAGCAGTCCATCTCCGCAGTCCTGTTCCTGGTTGCAGCCCTTACTTTGGCATACAACGTTCCTACCATAGAGATCGCCTGGGTCTCTGCCCTGTTGCTGCTGACGATCTATCTGTTCGCCTTTGAAGTGGTCGGCGTTGACGTGGCGGCCATTGTAATTATGGTCCTCCTTGGCCTCACCTCGCTGGCGGCTCCCATTATGGGCTTGAGCACTGGACTGGTGGATACGCAACACCTGTTTGATGGATTCAGCTCTAACGCCGTGATATCGATCATTGCAGTAATGATTATTGGCGCAGGGCTAGACCGCACTGGCATTATGAGCCAGGTCGCCGGTTTCATTCTGAAAGTGGGTGGTAAAACAGAGGGTCGTATCATCCCGATCATCTCCAGCACCGTCGCCATTATCTCTTCATTTATGCAAAACGTCGGTGCTGCTGCTCTATTCCTCCCGGTAGTGTCCCGTATCTCTGCACGAGCCGATCTGCCCATGTCACGCTTGCTGATGCCCATGGGTTTCTGCGCCATCCTGGGTGGCACGGTCACCATGGTCGGTTCATCTCCGCTGATTCTTTTAAATGATCTCATTGCTACCTCCAACAGCGCCCTGCCTGAAGAGATGAAGATGGACGCCTGGAGTCTCTTCTCGGTAACACCAATTGGATTGATGCTGGTCGCAACCGGCGTCATTTACTTTGTCCTTGCCGGCCGTTTTGTCCTACCTGCCACTAAAAGTGAAAGCAGCACATCTGCAGCAGGGGCTTTACAATATTTTCGCGATCTATACGGCGTCAGTTTCAGCCTATTTGAACTGGTGGTACCCGATGGTAGCGATCTGGTGGGTAAAGAACTCGATGATGTAGAGACGCTTTATAAGGTCCGTGTCATTGCCAACAAACGGGCTGGTGGCGATAGCCAAGTGGGTCCAGGCACACTGGCGCGCAACACCGCCATTGAAGGTGGCATGGTATTGGGCGTTATTGCCGAATCACGCGATATCAATCACTTTGTTGAGACTTATGGACTGAAGAAACGCAACGAGCTGCGTACGTTCACAGAATCACTGGCCGCCACCAAAGCCGGTATCGCAGAAGTACTGATACCACCCGGTTCTAATCTGATTGGCAAAAGCGCACGTGATGTGTGGATGCGCAAGGTCTACGGCATTGCCATGATCGCCCTCCACAGAAACGGTGAGACAATGCGTGAAGGGGATGATATTCGCAGTGTGCCCTTTATTGCAGGCGACACACTGGTAGTCCACACCACATGGGAGGCACTGGCCCGTTTGGAGAAAGACCGTAATTTCGTGGTAATCACGACAGAATATCCCCGCGAAGAGTTGCGCCCAAACAAAGTCGGCTGGGCAGCCTTTTTCTTTCTGATCGCGCTTTCAATGGTTTTGTTTACCGATATTCGTTTGTCCGTTGCCCTATTGACCGGTGCGATGGGGATGATTCTCTCCGGCGTTCTCTCCATTGAAGAGGCGTATGAAGCCGTCAGCTGGAAAACCGTATTCTTATTAGCGTCGCTAATCCCATTAGGACTGGCCGTTGAAAGTACTGGGACTGCCAAGTGGATTGCAGAACAGACACTCTCCGTAGTGGGTGAACAACCGATCTGGGTCATTCAGGCGGCAGTGGCCATACTCGCCACTTTCTTTACCCTGGTCATGTCCAATGTGGGGGCCACAGTACTGCTGGTACCGCTCGCGGTAAATATTGCCATTGGCGCTGGCGCTAACCCCGCGGTGTTTGCTTTGACGGTGGCCATAGCCACGTCTAACTCTTTTCTAATTCCCACTCATCAGGTTAATGCGCTGATCATGGGGCCGGCAGGCTATCGCGTACCAGATTTTATCCGGGCCGGCGGCATCATGACGATCCTATTCCTGGTTGTGATGATGATTGGGATTAATTTGTTTCTGTAATAATAGTGAGCAGAAATATGACCCATCTAAATCAAATTGATTGACTAGATAGCGATCAGGTTTCTTCCACCAGCCTTTGCACGATAAAGAGCCTGATCAGCAATCTGAAAGAGTGATATCCAGCTTGTATCGTCAGGCTGGATAGTGGCCACACCAATACTGACCGTTATACTAATGGTTTGACCTTCGTGTGTAATCGTATTGGTACAGACGGCCATCCTAACCCGTTCCGAAATATCAATCGCGGACTCCTGATCTGATTCAGGTAACAACATGCAGAACTCTTCACCGCCGATTCTACCCAGCACATCCTCCTTGCGTAGGGCGCCTACGATCGCAGTTGCAGTACTTTTGAGTACCTGATCACCTACGGAGTGGCCATAACGATCGTTGATACGCTTGAAATGATCAATATCCAGAAGCAGAACAGACAGCATAGTCTTATGTCGCGCACAACGTGACATCTCCCTCACAGCGGCCTGCTCAAAGGCACGCCGATTGAACACCTCTGTCAGCAGGTCATAACTGGCCAGGTGATTAAGATGAAACTGTAACCGCCGATTGATCATCGACGTAAAAGCAAAAGTGAGACAAATCGCACTCACTATAACATCCAGAAAGGCCAATCCCTGGACCCAATTTGAAGCAAAAAGATCCTGAATGTGTACACCCGCCAAGGTTAAAATTGATCTCAACGAAAGATAGAGCGCATGTAAGCCAAATACCGCCGCTGTCAGGGCTTGGATCTTGCGCATTCTGGGTGTTCTATCTTTAAGCAAGCATTGTGCAGATACACCACTCAATGCAGCAATAACCAGTGAAACAATAACAATGCGGGAAGGAATATCGGGTGAAAGATAGGTGAAGTAAAGAAAGGAAAAAAAGACAAAGGCTGTAGCACTTACAACAATCCACCAACGTTTCGATTGTCCTAGAAACTCCCAGACACCCACCAGCAACAAGCCATAACCTAATACAATAGACGTATTCGCTACGGGCACGCTAATAAATAGCGGTAAGATGCCCCGAAAACCAATGCAAAGGAAACCAATGGCTATAGCCGCATTGCCAATTGCCCAGGAACGCGCACTGCGCTCCTCCGGATTCAGACGCCACAACAATAACATGGCACATGCCATCAGAAGCGTTACCAGGACAGCAACCAACGATAGTGTGCGTATATCCAGTTCAATCATATCAATCCGATAAGCTTTTTATGGCGAACCACTAGAAAACTCATCACTCATTGAAGCCCAAGAAATATAAATAGTTTATCGGCATCTGACCGGCAAAATTAAGTTAATAGAGAAGCTCATTAAGGAAAACCGTCCGGCCACAACGACTGCAGACGAGGAATTCTCGTTTCAGAAAAAAATAGCCAATAACGGCCAAGCAATGAGACGGGTGAACACTGGTTTAACGCTCGCTCCGACTCAACTGAGCTTCTAGACAATCCGAAACACCTTCACCATCACTCAACCGATCGGTATCATTAGCTACCAAGATCATTTGAAGGGGTTGCTCGTGCATCTCGATAGCTTTATCTTTTCTGCATTGCTGTTATTGGCAGTAACTTCAGTCGCTGTTGCGCTATTCCGTCATATTGGTCTCGGATCAGTACTGGGATTGCTCGTGGCAGGTATCGTTGTAGGACCATACTCCCCAGGACCTTATGTCACTGCTCATGTCGATGACGTGAGACACTTTACCGAATTGGGCGTTGTACTCCTTCTGTTTGTTATCGGGCTGGAAATGAAACCCAGCCGGTTATGGTCGATGCGGCGTTATCTGTTTGGCCTTGGCTCTTCCCAAATCCTACTCACCGGCCTCGCCATTACCCTGTATGTGTCACTCAGCGTCGATTCATGGCAGACGGCCCTGCTGATTGGCCTCACATTGTCACTCTCATCCACGGCTTTCGTGATGCAACTGCTACAGGAACGAGGGGAGTTGGCCAGCAAACACGGAACGGGGACCTTTGCCATTTTGTTAATGCAGGATCTTGCCGTTGTTCCCCTGCTCGCCTTAGTCCCCCTGCTCTCAGAAACGGCGGCCATCTCCTCCGGAAAACCGCTCTGGGAGCAGTTACTTATTCTTTCCGGTATGTTTTCTGTATTGTGGATTTTTGGACTTCGCGCAGTACCTGCTGCCCTAGAGTGGCTGGCTCGGCATGATAATCGTGAAGCCTTCTTAATGGTGGTTTTGCTTGCCGTTTTTCTGGCCGCCTGGGCTATGCATCAGGCCGGACTCTCCATGGCGCTAGGTGCCTTCATCATGGGCATGCTGTTGTCCGGTTCAACCTATAACATGCAGATACGCTCATTGGTTGAGCCTTACAAAGGGCTGTTGATGAGTCTCTTCTTTGTAGCCGTGGGCATGTCGATAGACTTAGGCGAACTGAGCAACCGTCCCGCTGAATTTATTGGCCATACGCTGGTACTGGTGGGCATCAAACTCGCTGTCCTTTTTCCACTGGCACTGGCCTTTGGTTATACCCGGGGTGATTCACTTCGCATAACCTTTCTATTGGCTCAGTCGGGCGAATTTGGCTTTGTGCTATTTGGATCAGCTCTGGCGCTAAATGTTATTGATGAAGCAACGTTTATCATGGCTATCGCCGTCATTTCATTGACCATGCTGATGACCCCGCTGTTGGTGAAATTAGGTGACAGATTGGCCCACCACTCTGATTCCATGCACCGGGACCCCGTGAAAGTACCCGACGGTAGCATCGAGATCTCTGACCGAAGCGTCATTATTGGAGGCTATGGCCGTGTAGGACATACCGTTGCAACCCTGTTACAGGCAAGCGGTATCCCCTTCGTGGCCTTTGACACCAATCCCACACATATCAAGCGTGGAAAGGATACTGGTCATTCTGTGCAATACGGTGATATATCGGATCCCGAACTCCTCGCAACAGCCCATGCTGAACGCGCTTCGCTGGTCGTACTAACCATTGATCAGAGTGCCACCGTACTGCGCACGGTATCCCATCTCAGAAACATCTATCCACATGTACCGGTAATTGCACGCGCAAGGGATCTCGAGGCCTGCAGCCATCTCTTGAAAGCAGGTGCTACTCATGCATTCCCGGAGGCCCTAGAGGCCAGTCTGCGTCTCGGAGCAGAAGCGTTGAAAATGGCTGGCGCTGCAGATGAGAGTGTTGAGCTGCTGATGCAGGGCGTCAGAGACAGAGGCTACCAGCTGGTTAAGGTGGAGCCAAAAAAGAGTCAACCCAGCTAGTTTAGTTACAGCATTTTTCTTCGTTCCAGAAGATGAAATGCTGTAACTGCAATCGATTAACGGCGTTTACCACCACGCCCTGGTCGAGGACGATCAGGGCCCACGCGAACCAGTCCGCCATTCCATTCACGGCCATCAAGCGCTGCCATTGCAGCACGCGCCTCATGCCCCTCCATTCCGATAGTGGCAAATCCTTTACAGTCGCCTGAAAAGAGATCCTTAGCCATGGTTAAGGAACGGACTACGCCGTATTCTGTGAAGAGTGCAGTCAGGCTCTCTTCTGTGGTTGATCTAGGCAGTCCGCGGACCGAAAGAGTAATCAATGCTTAAACCTACTGTATTGAGTTGGAGAGGAGGTTCGTCTTATAAACGAACCCTGAAAACGCATCTTGTCAGGCACTATGAAGCTCGATTCGGTTGCGTCGGTGAGGAAACAGCGAATAGAAGTCTTAATAGGCAGGACAAAGATCATGAAGAATGGCAACGATAGCTTGAGGACTGATTAATTGCAAATCATTGACCGCTCTCCTTCTTAATACATGAAAATCAAGCGTGGCTATCTATCAGGTAGTACGAGGAAAAAACCGACTGACACAGCATCAGTCGGCTGTTCCCGCAACCCATCATTTTGGAAGAATTACACTATCAATCACATGTATCACTCCATTACTGGTCTCAATATCTGTCATGACTACTTTTGCGTTATCGACCATTACGCCATTCGAACTATTGATCCGTACAGACTGTCCTTGAACCGTTTCAGCAGAAGCCAACTGAACTACATCAGCCGCCATCACCTTACCTGCTACCACATGATATGTAAGCACATTTGTCAGTGCCTTTTTATCAGCCAGCAGTGCATTCAGGGTCTCAGCCGGGATCTTTTCAAAAGCCTCATCTGTGGGTGCAAAAACGGTAAATGGCCCTTCACCCTTCAGCGTTTCAACCAATCCAGCCTGTTTGACCGCCGTCACCAGGGTATTGAATTTACCGGCCGAAATGGCTGTATCGATAATATCTTTCATCATCATGTGCGAAGGCTGATTGCCTGAGGCAGTAGCCGGCATATGCTCCATGGAATCGTTAATGCCACTGTAGGCCATGTAATTGGCCCTGTCGTATGCATAATCCGCTGAGGCCGTGGCTGAGATGAGTAGACCGGCGGTGAATCCTGCGGCGATAAAAGTAAACTTTTTCATTTCTGTTCTCCATACATCGTAATCTGTTTAGGGGGGTTTCATTCCAAGCGTCTAGCTTGTGTCTAGGACAATAATATAACAAACGCCTTATGTCAACCTTTGTCCTGGACAAATAAATGACATAGAATAAAGCCATGAATGAAATTGCAGAATCGATCCCATCACGTGATCACTTAGAGTCAAGACATCCCATCCAGATTGCTGCACGACGATCAGGGCTGAGCGTCGATGTAATACGGGTATGGGAGCGACGGTACAACGCAGTAAGCCCTTCCCGGCTGCCCGGCGGCAGACGCGTCTACTCTGATGCTGACATCAGACGTCTGGCATTACTGCAGCAGGTTACCTCCGCAGGAAGGCGTATTGGAGACGTGGCAACACTTGATAACACCGCCCTAGCAGCGATGGTGGAGGAAGACAATAGGAGTGCTGGACAGATATTCACCAATGGTGGCGCTAAAACTGCAGCTGAACGTCACATGATTCACGCGATGCAGGCAATCGAGCAACTGAGCCCGGAGAAACTGCGTCAGGTAATTGCGTCTGCAACGATTGACCTACCGCTCAATATGTTACTGGAGCAGATGCTTATCCCTCTTTTGAGGGCGCTTGGCGATCGCTGTAAAGAGGGTCAAATTCGGGTTGGCCAGGAACATATGGCGAGTGCAGTCATTAGGCACTATCTCATTGGTTTACTGAATAAGACGGGTGATGACTTAAACACGCTGGTATTTACCAGCCCTTCAGGGCATTACCATGAGCTAGGCATTTTAATGGCCGCTGTTACTGCCGAGTCAGAGGGTTGGCGAGCACTTTACCTGGGACCTGATCTTCCAGTTGCTGAGATTGCCGCTGCAGCAACCCAGGCCAAAGCCAAAGCCGTTGCGCTTGGTCTACAGTGCACAATGGATGAGGTTGTTCTTATGAGTGAAATGATCTTGCTGAGGGAGACATTGCCGAGCGGTATTAAGCTGATCATCAGTGGTGCAGCGGCATTACAACTCAAGCAACAATTAGTGCAGCTACCCGCCTTAGTCCCTGAAGATCTTGCTGAATTTAGGCGCTCACTCTCCGCTTTGCTGAACGAGGGTCAATAACCGCTGCCATGTGTAATTACCCACCGCTTCGGATATTACACAGGCCGCACTTCATAGAATACTCATTAGATGAGCAACATCATTCTCATCTAAAACTGGCAAGGCGATTTTGATCATTCACCCACTTTAGTCTTGCTGCTTCTTGCTCTTTTTCTTTTCTTTTTTGGTCTTTCCATCTCCCTTGCGATTTTTTGTCGTCTTTTCTTTACCCTCCTTCCCCTTAGACTTCCCGTCTTTATTCTTTTTCTCCTTAGACTTCCCTTCTTTCTTCTTATCCTTAGACTTCTTGTCTTTCTTCTTCTCTTTGTCCGTGTCCCTATCTCTATTTGCCTTTTTATCTTTTCCCTCTTTTTTAACTTTTTTGTCCTTCTGTATCGAGTCAATAGCGGAATCCGAAACACTTGCCGAATTGATCAACTCTTCATGGGAAGAGGCCTCTTGATTTGCAAATTCCTGCTCAGAAATGTCGATTGATGAGGCAATGGCTCTCGCGATATCACGTCGCTTCAATAACCGTCTCGCTCCCTTGACCAAAGCCTCTCCCTTCTTAGCAAGGATGGGGCAGTTCTCTTTAAACTCTGCAACAGTCATATCCGCCAGTTGATTGGCTGTGCTAATGCCACACTGCTCCAGCTTGGTGACCAAGCTAGGTCCAATACCCCTGACATCGATCAGTGGCACCGATTGATCACTGGACATACCGTTACTCCTTAATAGTTGGTTTCAGTCGAGCAAGATAGTGGAGATTGCCAACTATCGCAATAGGATTTTTGATCGCTATCAATCCCGCCAGCCCTGCAATTACCAACCTACGAAAGGTAAGACCATCGGACAAATAGGATATGTAACAAATAATTCATCTAACTATATTGCACCGCAACAAAACTAGTGCTATGCTGCATCGCAACATCAACATAAACCCCTTACTAAGGAAGGCTGCTGACATGACCAACGAAATCTTTGAGAAGTTTACCGCTCAGGTACAGACCGTTCTTGCTCCCGTTCAGGAGCTGAACAAACTTTATTTCTACAACGTTGAGAAGCTGGTTGAAATTCAGCTTAACAGCGCTCGTGACTATGCTGAAATCTGTCTGGATCAGTTCCGTTCAGTTTCTGAGATCAACGATCAGAAAGGCCTGGAAGCTTTCATCACCAAACAGACCGAGACCTTCAAGCACATCGGTGAGAAAGTAATGGCTGATTCACAGGCTGTTGCTAACATCGGTACCGAGTTCTCAACCGAAGCTCAGAAAATTGCTGAGAAGAGTGTTGAAGCCGCTTCTGCTGTTGTAAACGTAGTACCAGCTGCCAAGAAGGCACCTGCTGCTAAGAAAGCCGCTTAATTCGCTTTCTGCTTTAAATAAAAACCGCCGTTCGGCTAATACCGAGCGGCGGTTTTTTATGTGCTGGTCTAAAATCAAAAAATAATCAGTGTAGATCACCTACTAACGATTGCCTCACCGCATCACTTAACAACGTCTCTTCATCATACTCAGGATGAGAAATACCCGCTTTGATAGTGGCGCCCTGCTTAGCCGCTGAAACCATCTCGGAGGTCAGCTCAAATCGAACAAAATGAACGGCAGATGTCTTCTCTTCCGTCGTGCGATCCAGATCTTCATTGGCTATAGCCTGTACCCGATCATACCCCTCTACCTGAATCCACAGCGCCTGCTCTATACCAATAAACCGGGCCAAAGCCACCTTCCGTTCTTCGACATCTGCAAATTCCACCATGAAGGTGGCCTTCCAGTTTTGGCCATCAGGTATCAGGGGATTGTAAACATCCAGTTCATCCTGAATTCCATCCGCCTCAAATATTTTTTCAATCCGCAGCATCTCCTGTATCTGATACTGCATGGTCAACGCATCTTCAAAATAGAGGGCCGCATGCTCGCCTATAACAACCCTACGGTTCTTTTTATGATCGATCACCTTGGCACGAAAATCGGGCCGGATCCGGGAATACTCCTCCAGACTAAATAGATCGGTATGGGATAGTTTGCTCATGTCGGCCATCTCCTTCATTTCTCTTATTCGTGGGCAATCGGTTTATCGGTAAACAAAAAATCCTTCAGCTCATGGTCAAAGCGCGCATCGTTTCGACGTATCCACTCCAATACCATTGCGGCATGCTCTTTTTCCTCATCCCTATTGTGGGCAAGGATCGCCTTTAACGACGGGTCACTGCAGGCATCGACTCGCTGGTTATACCAATCAACTGCTTCCAACTCTTCCATCAGAGAGATGATGGCGCGATGCATATCCTTGGTCTCTGTTGACAACTGATCAACGGGTTCATGATAACCTTCATTCGACATTGTCTTTCTCCTGGTTCAAATTCCGTAAGCCTTTCTAAGCAGGCTCATGGGGTGCTCTGTCTTGCTCCCGTCGGCCATACCATGTTCAATATGATGACCGGCCATGGGACAATCACTGCCATAGTGATCGGCCTCGGCCTGTTTAACACGATTCACCACAGGTCGGACGATCTTCATCGACACCTCGTGGAACTCTTTCTTGACCGCATAGGTCCCATCATGCCCGGAGCAACGCTCAATCGCCTCAACGGTAGTATCTGGAACAAGCGACAGCACTTCACGGGTCTTTGATCCGATATTCTGTACCCGCTGATGACAGGCTGCATGGTAGGCCACCTTGCCCAGCGAAGTTTTAAAGTCAGTTTTCAGCTTGCCCTGCTTGTTGCGCAGCGCCAGATACTCAAAGGGGTCATAGATCGCCTTGCTGACCTTAATGACATCCGCATTATCCGGGAACAGCAGCGGTAACTCCTGCTTAAACATCAAGGCACAGGAGGGTACTGGTGCAACGATATCCCAGCCTTCATCAACCAGCTTTGCAAGCCCGGGAATATTGCCCTGCATCGCCTGCTCTACTGCTTCCAAGTTACCCAATTCCAGTTTCGGCATGCCGCAGCACTGCTCTTTTTGAGCCAGTGTCACAGGGATGCCATTGTGTTCAAACACCGCCACCAGATCTTCCCCGGTCACAGGTTCGTTTCGGTTGCCGTAGCAAGTTGCAAAAAGTGCTACCTTACCCGTTGTTGCGCCTGCTGGTTCACCTTCGGCTGACACACCTACCTTCACTTTCAAACGCTTACGCAATGTGTTGGAGTGAAATTCAGGGAGTCGTGCATCCGCATGAACACCCAGTGTTGCCTCGAGTAACTTACGCGTAGGTTTGATTTTATTGACCGTATTAACAATACCCGCAACCACAGGAAAACCAGCGAAGGAGCCAACCGCATCTGTGCTGGTGAGGATCTTGTCACGCAGTGGCATTTCACCTTTTTTATATTTTACCGCCTTGGCACGCAGCATCAGATGAGGGAAATCGAGATTCCACTCATGCGGTGGCGTATAGGGGCACTTGGTCATAAAGCAGAGATCACACAGATAACAGTGATCCACCACCTTCCAGTAATCGGCCTTATCAACCCCGTCTACTTCATAGGTGGGCGATTCGTCCACCAGATCAAACAGGGTTGGAAATGAGTTACAGAGACTGACGCAACGGCGACAGCCGTGGCAGATATCAAACACACGCTCGAGCTCCTCGTTCAATGAGGATTCGTTATAGAAATCGGGGTTTTTCCAATCGATGGGGTGGCGTATCGGTGCCTCCAGGTTTCCCTCTTTCACAGCCATGTTATCTGCCTCCGTATTGTTGTTTTAGAAATGGCCGGGATAGAACATCCCGGCCTTTTTACCCTGCGGATGATCAGTCCATTTCATCCAATGCACGCTGGTAACGGTTAGCGTGTGAACGCTCCGCCTTGGCCAAGGTTTCAAACCAGTCAGCAATCTCGTCGAAACCTTCATCACGGGCTGACTTTGCCATACCTGGATACATATCCGTGTACTCGTGGGTTTCGCCGGCTACTGCACTCTTCAGATTATCCGTCGTATCGCCAAACGGCAAGCCTGTAGCGGGGTCTCCGCAAGACTCCAGATACTCTAGATGACCATGGGCATGGCCGGTTTCACCTTCAGCAGTAGAGCGGAACAGTGCAGCGACATCGTTGTAACCCTGGATATCCGCCTTTGCTGCAAAGTAGAGATAACGCCGATTGGCTTGTGACTCACCGGCAAATGCATCCTTCAGGTTCTGTTCTGTCTTACTACCTTTTAGTTCCATATCGTTCTCCTCATCATCGTTCTGATAAATGCGCACTTACCCAGTACGTGGAGTAAGCATAGGCGAGGAATAGAAGTTTATCTAATTGATTTTATATTATTTATTAATCGTTTTTACCTATTTATTATCATTGGGAATGTGGCCCAGATAAATTCACTCAAACGGAAACCTTATGCCTCTATCCCAGACCACACTATTTAACCTTATTTTTTGTCAGTTAATCTTACACTTGGCACCCGCACTTCAAATATAAAAAGTATTTTTTGTTGATATTACAAATAGATATATTATAAGGCACAATTTATGCAGTAATTTTCTTGCAATTGAGTAGTCATAACGAGCAGGAAATATCAATGAAAACCAGACACGAACTTCTAGCAATTACACTCCTTACAAGCCTGCTGGGTTTTATAGGTAATGCTAATGCCGCATTAATCTTCTCAGATAATTTTGCTGAATCAGACATCACTTCAGCCCACACTAACTTCACAGCACTGGATAACTGGGATGTCACCGATGGTACAGTGGATGCTTATGTGAATGGCGGATTTAACCTGCCCTGTCTCAGCGGGGGCTGTCTGGATATGGATGGATCAACACGTAACGGTGGTCGTATCGAGAGCAAAACCACATTCAATTTCTTGGCGAATGTCATCTACACGCTTACGGTTGAATATCGCGGTAACGCACGCAATAGCGGGCCTGACGATCTCTCATTTGGTTTTTTTAGCGCCGTACCCTTCACACTCACTTATACGAATATATTATCCAGTGATGATTGGACAACACGGACTTTTGGCGTATCAAGGGGCGTTGACTGGTCTGCAAACCTCTTTGTAGAGACCTCCAGCAACGACAATGTAGGCCCACTACTCAATCGCGTAGAACTGACAAACAATCTCAGCACCAATGTTCCTGAACCTGCCACGCTGACATTACTGGGACTCAGTCTGGTCGGTCTCGGTTTTCGGCGCTACAAAAACGCTTAATCGCTGTTAAAAAAGTCAGGTAGGGTGGGCACGTTTTCGTGCCCACGCGCATGCTCCATAATTACCGCGTGGGCACACACGACGTGCCCACCCTACGGATCTTTCAGGCTTATACGAATGGGCAGCTTTTGGATGGTCCAGCCGCTCACCTACTGCCGCTAATGACCGCTGAATGTCACTAGCAGTCAAAGCCATAGGTCCACTGCTTACTGACTCGAGCTGACGAACAATCTCACCATAAATGTACTTGAGGCGACTATTCTGACCGTGATCAAGCGCTGTCTGGTCGGTGTTGGTTTTCGGCGCTACAAAGCAGAAGAAGCTTGAGCGAAGAAGAACTGGGATTCCGGGTTAAGTAGAGGCCCGTTCAGCCCCTTCTACTCCACATAACTCTTACCAATTGCAGATAAAGGCAGTTCCAACTCCAACTCCGGAACCCGCTTGGCAACCCATGCGGTAAAGGTATTACTGTTGGGACCGGGAAAGACGGTGTATTGATTTTTCCAGGGGTAGTTATTGGCCGCCTTTTCTACTGCATCTATCAGCTTATCAACCCCCTCTCCCCGATACTCTTTTATAATCCTGGGCCGCTCTCCAAACCAATAGCGGTCAGGAACATCCCGTTTAATCTGCATTACCGGAGCACCGCGGCGGCCACGCCAACCGATCACGTCATACACGGTATAGGCCTCTGCACCCGTTCTCTTGGCAGCAATCCAGGTATGAATGGCAAACCAACCGCGCCAACCCCACGCATCAGCACCATATACCTGGAGGACGGCTTCAGGAGTAACTGAAGGCTCAGGGGCAATACCCGCAGGCTCGCGACTGGCAGAGCGCCAATCCTTACCAGAAGTACAACCAATGAGTACCAGACCTATCAAGATAAATGTCGAAATTTGTTTTAGAAAAATCATCGAGCCCGGTTTCCATTTTCAAAAGAAGATACTCATAGGACGAAAATAATCCAAGGTAGTTCAGAGTACAGGCTCGACCCCATATTAGCGGAACGGTTGGTGATATCCCTAGACAACACCAACTCCCGATGGACTTTCCATTAGCCAGCAGATACTGCCGAACTATGATTAAGGTTCTTTTTTAGCAACGACTTTTTTTGCCACCTTCTTTTTGGTTACCTTTTTCTTCGCCACACGTTTTTTTGCCGGTGCCTTTTTCGTGGCAAGAGGAACCTGAGACGCCGATGCAGACAACTCGTCGGATGCAAAATCATCCACTGCAATGAGCGCCATGACCTTTTCATCAAAACGGCGAAGCTGCTGCGCCTCGTCACTGTTTAAGATGCCCTTCTGTTCCGCTTCATTGATCTGCGAGGGGGCATCTTCGCTTTCAAATAGACCTGCCTTACGAGCATCATAGACCTTACGCTCTAAAGGTTTCACCGACTCAGACAGCTCCATTGCTTCCTGCAACAGGCCCAGTGGATTGTTGGGCTCTACCGTTTTGTAAATGCCTTGGCAGAGTCGATCCCGTGTATCACTGGGTTTCATGATCAATTCAACAATCTGCAGGCCGAGTTCATCCGAAGGGGAAGAGTAGGTGCGGCCCCGTGGAAATATAAACAGTCGTAGCAGCGCACCCACCCAGCGATTAGGAAAATTGCGCAACAAACCATGCAACTGCTCCTGTGCATCATACAGCAGTGAGCGGCATGCCCACTCAACGAGTGGCAGATCCGCCTCGGGGCTACCCTGATTGGTATGATGCTTCAACACCATGGAGGCAAGATAGATCGAACTCAATACATCACCCAGTCGTGCGGATAACAGCTCCTTGCGTTTCAGTGCACCACCCAGTGTCAGCATGGCCACATCAGCCGCCAGAGCAAAAGAGGCGCTGTAACGGGATATGTGCTGGTAATAACGGCGCGTCTCATCCCGTGTTGGGGCTACCGCATAGCGCGCCTGGGTCAGTGCCATAATCAGTGATCGTGAGGCATTACTTACGGCGTACCCGATGTGCCCGAACAGTGCCTCGTCAAAAAGCGTGAGACCTGTCTCACCTTCTGCACCGGCCGCTTCCATCTCTCTCAACACATAAGGATGACAACGGATCGCACCCTGTCCGAAGATAATCAGGCCCCGCGTGAGGATGTTGGCGCCTTCCACCGTAATGGCTATCGGTATGCCTTGATAGTTCCGCCCAAGATAATTCTTTGGCCCTAACATAATGCCCTTGCCACCCTGTACATCCATCGCATCGTTAGCGATATCACGGGCCATTTCAGTATTGTGGTACTTCAATATGGCCGAGGGCACCGACGGTTTTTCTCCGGCATCAATGGCACCAATCGTCACATCCGCAGCGGCACTCATAATGTAGGTACGCCCCGCCATACGAGCTAATACCTCCCCAACCCCATGAAACTTGCCAACAGGCAGACCAAACTGGCGACGAATACGCGCATAAGCCCCGGATGCATAGACGGCAGCCTTGCCTGTCCCAACTGCGTTGGATGGCAAGGTAATCCCACGCCCGACCGATAGCTGTTCAACCAGCATCTTCCAACCCTGCCCTGCCATCTCGGAGCCCCCGATGATAGCGTCCAAAGGTACAAACACATCCTTGCCCTGGGTTGGTCCATTTTGGAAAGGAATATTCAACGGGAAGTGACGCCGACCGATAGTAATACCCGGCAGATGGGTAGGGATCAGCGCCGCTGTGATACCGTACTCATCTTGCTCACCCATCAGGTGTTCAGGATCATAGAGTTTAAAGGCGAGACCCAATACAGTAGCAATGGGTGCCAAGGTGATGTAACGCTTATCCCAATTGAGCCGGATGCCGATCACCTCTTGGCCTTCATACTCACCCCGACAGACCACGCCGGTATCAGTAATGGCCGTTGCATCCGAGCCAACACGCGGGGAGGTCAAGGCAAAGCAGGGGATCTCATCGCCAGCCGCCAGCCGTGGCAGGTAGTAATCCTTCTGGGCTTCAGTGCCATAGTGCAGCAACAGCTCCCCGGGGCCCAATGAATTGGGAACACCCACGGTAGAGGCCGCCACCAGGCTGCGGCTGGCCAGCTTGGTGAGTACCTTGGACTGTGCCAGTGCGGAGAATTCAAGCCCACCATATCGCTTGGGAATGATCATGGCGAAGAATTTTTCCTGCTTGATATAGGCCCACACCTCCGGTGGCAAGTCGGCCAGCTCATGAGTAATCTGCCAGTCATCGAGCATTTTACAGAGCACTTCTGTCGGGCCATCAAGAAAAGCCTGCTCTTCCCGACTTAAGCGTGGCGCAGGCATTTGATGCAGTGTCTCCCAGTCTGGTGAACCGGAGAACAGCTCCCCCTCCCACCAGACGGTACCGGCCTCCAGCGCTTCCCGCTCTGTCTTGGACATGGGGGGCAGCATCGTTCGATAGACCGCCAATAAACGTCGTGAGATATGGTTCCTTCTTACACCGGGGAGGTTCAACAAGCACATTCCAAGAAAAAGCACCCACAACGCCAGCAACCAGAGTCCGCTTGCACAACCCCAGAATGAATAGGCGAGCAGCACACCACCCAGGATAAATGTGGACCGTTTAAGCGTCTCCCGCCGATAGGCCAATGCGATAGCCACAACAGGAAACAATAGGAACCAAAAAAGCATTGCCACCATTACGCTCTCCCTAGTGAGGTACCTTCACTTGACGTTTTACGTCAAGACAAATGGACTGACTCCCTTTAGGGTAGGCTAGAACGCGTGGCGGGTAAATGCACCATGAATAACGGTTAGTTTTCAAATGATTACCCACCGGAATAATTTAAAGTAACAGGGCTAAAGAGAGTAAGAAATTGGCCGATAGATATTAGAATCTGAAATATAAGTGTCTATCCGGGGAGAAAAGGATGTCAAGGACAGTGAAATCATGGGCTCGTCACGGGCTTAGCCTACTCCTGCTGATTACGCTACTCGGTCCAACCCTAACCCTTGCAGCAGACCGTTGCCTCTATATCTCATCCTATCATCAGGGCTACGCCTGGTCAGATGGAGTAGAACGTGGCATTCGCAATACCCTGGGTGAACGCTGCGAGTTACGTCAGTTGGATATGGACACAAAACGCAACAAGGGCGATGCTTATATCCAACAGATAGTAGAAAAAACCAAACACCTGATTGAAGAGTGGCAACCCAACGTCATCATCACATCCGATGATAATGCAGCAAAGTATCTGATACAGGCCCACTATAAAAACGCAAAAATTCCCTTTGTCTTCTGTGGCGTCAACTGGACAATCAGTGAATACGGGTTCCCCTATAGCAATGTCACCGGAATCATCGAAGTTGCACCGCTAAAACCGATGCTGGAACAGGCGGCACGCCTCAGTTCACATTCACTCTACAGCGCTTACTACATTGGCGCGGACACGCTGACTGAGAAGAAGAACTTCTCGCGCATACAAGCGGCGGCCGCTGAACTGGGTATCACCCTTGAGAAGCGACTGGTTAGTAACATGGCGGATTGGAAAAAAGCCTATCTCGACGCCCAAAACCAGAGGTACATCGTACTCGGCAGCCATTCAGGCATTAGCGATTGGAATGCCAAAGAGATGGCACAATTTACAGCCGACAGGGGTCAGATCGTCAGCGTAACAAACCATGATTGGATGATGCCATTCACCCTCTTGGGCTTTACCAAAATACCGGAAGAACATGGTGAGTGGGCTGCCAAGGCCGCAATAGCGATACTTGACGGAACATCACCTATTGATATTCCGATTGTCTCCAATCGCAAGTGGGATCTCTGGCTCAACCCGATCCTACTTGAAAAATCCGCCATAAAGTTACCGAGAAAACTGACGCGCAAGGCAAAAAAAGTTACCACTCAACCATGACAGTGAAACAACGAACCACCGTTTCTGTCAGTACCAGCGTCTTACTTACAATAGGCAGTCTGGTTATTGTCTTATGTGTCGGTTTTGTCGCTTTTTTTATGAACTGGGAAAAAGCCAACGAACAGTTCAACTATCGCACCAAGACGATTGTACAAACCGTATCCCAGCGCCTCGCCTCTGCTGATGCGGCGCTCATCACACTGATTGGATTAAGCCAAGCCACTGAAGAGCTCAATTCAGCGTTATTAACACCGATCAGTGAAAAACTGATCGAACGTTTTCCATTTATCACATCCATCTCCTATCTCTCGCTCTTGACTCCCCCTGAAATTGAAAGCTTCCTAGCGGAGATGAGAAACAATGGGATGCCACAATTCCAACTCCAGCCATTTGGCAGTCACAAAGCTGACACCCTCCCTGACTGTTTCACAAAGAAATGTTTGATTACCACCTTTATTGAACCCCTTGAGCCAAAGACTGCACGTCAAATAGGCATGGACTGGTGGAGTGACCAGCGCTTTAGAACGATGATCTTTGAGGCCGTCACAACCAATGGCCCCGCATTAGCCTCATCAAACAGCGCGATTGAATTCCTTAACCCACATATGATGCTGCGCCCAACCTACTTTGGAAACGTAACACCACGTAGTCTAGCCGAAAGACAAGAGCAGTTGAGTGGCGTATTTCTACTAACGATTGATTACCCTGCACTACTCGAATTCAAACTCGAGCCCATGTCCGAACTCAGCTATTCCCTTTCGATTATTGATTCTAACGGTGAAGAACAGAATATTTTCAATACCGAAAATACAAATGGCTCGAACAGATCACTCATGCTAGGAACCTTAGAGCAATCACAGACATTTAACCTTGGAAACCAAAACATTCGCCTGGATATAATAGGCTGGCCCATTAAAGATGAACTACGTCCCTTGTCCGTTCTTTTTTCCATGGTGGTTACGGCAGTACTACTCTACGCATTTTCATCCATATGGTTGAATCGTAGACTGGCGGCGGCTGAGCGCTCTGCCGCCCAGGAACAACTGTTTCAAGAAAAGGATAAAGCGGACGTTACCCTACAGAGCATTGGTGATGGCGTCATCACCACAGATATCGCTTTTCGTATCACCTATATCAATCCCGTCGCAGAGATTCTATTAGGTCGCACATTCAGTCAAATAAAAGGACGCTTTATCTCAGAAATCGCCCCCTTTAGGACAAAAGAGAGCGGCCAAGTGGTGGAAAACCCCTTTACCTATTACATGGGTGCACAGCAGAGTCGAAACACGCCTACGCACTTAGTGCTTGCACACCCTTCCGGTCGGGAAATCAGTATCGATTGTACCGTATCTCATCTGACCAATCGCGTTGGCAATACAATAGGAAGCGTGCTGGTGATGAGGGATGTCAGTCTGGAAAGTGAACTGACTTCCGCTTTAGCCTACCAGGCCAGTCATGATGCCTTAACCGGCTTACTAAATCGTAATGAATTCGAAAATCGATTAAAAGAGATGCTGGAGAGCAGTCGAATTCAGAAGTCTCAACACGCCCTTTGTTATATTGACCTGGACCAATTCAAACTGGTCAATGACACCTGTGGTCACTTGGCTGGAGACAACCTGTTAAAACAACTGGCTAGTATTTTACAGGCTCAGATGCGCGAAATGGATGTAGTAGCCCGTCTTGGCGGAGATGAGTTCGGCGTGCTAATACATCACTGCGGACTTGATCGGGCGCTTGAAGTGGCAGAGCGCCTCAAACAAGTCATCGGGGATCATCGTTTCAAATGGGATGAAAAGATTTTCGATGTACACGCCAGCATTGGTGTTGTGCAGATCACACACGATATTGATACGCTCTCTGATCTTATGAGTGCGGCCGACCTTGCCTGCTACACCGCCAAAGATATGGGCAGAGATACCGTACACGCCTATCAGCCAAATGATAAAGAGATTGCACATCGACACTCCCAGATGCAATGGCTTCCTCGCATTCAAGAAGCGCTGCACAACAATGAATTCAAGTTGGTTACTCAGCGCATTGTGTCACTACAAAACAATACTGATCCGCATGAAATTTATGAGTTCCTACTTCGTTGGCCACAAGGGGATGGCAGTCAGGTATCTCCTGGCATCTTTATCCCCGCAGCAGAACGCTATGACCTGATGCGTAATATAGACCGCTGGGTAGTTCAAAACGCCTTCTCACTTATCGAAAAGGTTCATGCGGAGTATGTGCCATTGCGGTCACGCCTCTACTCTATCAATCTCTCTGGCCAATCGATTGGCGATCCCAAACTCGCTGGATTTATCAGTAGCCAGTTAAAACGCTATAACATTACTCCGGAATTGATCTGCTTTGAGATTACAGAGACATCCGCCATCGCCAACTATTCAACTGCTGATGAATTTATTCGTCAGATGCTAACGATTGGCTGTCAGTTCGCGTTGGATGATTTTGGTTCAGGATTAAGCTCGTTTGGCTATCTCAAGCAACTGCCTGTTTCACTTTTAAAGATTGATGGCCAGTTTGTCAGAGACATGGCAAAAGATCCGGTCGATAGAGTTATGGTTAGAACCATTCAGGATGTCGCCCGCGCACTCAAACTCAAGACTATTGCAGAGTGGGTTGAAGATGAACAGGTAATTGATCTCCTCAGAGAGATCGGTATTGATTATGCGCAAGGGTTTCACATAGAAAAACCACAGCCCGCTGATAAATTACTGGTGCTGAGTTGACCCCTGCTAAAAACCCATCACTTGAGATAACTCGTCACTAGAGAGTACATGACAATAGATCATATTAATAATCTCCAACTCTTTCTGGTGTAACTCATCTGTCCCCGCTGCACAACCATCCTCTATCACGATAACATTAAAACTCTCATCGGCAAGACTGCGAACCGTAGAGGAGACACACTGATCCGTAAAGATGCCTGTCATAACCACATTTTTTACTCCCATATTCTGCAGTATCAAACGCAGATTGGTTCCTGTAAGGGCGCTGTCCGTGGTCTTGGTAAGTTCAACTTCTCCTGGTAGCGGCATCAAATCAGGAACAATCTGTGAGCTCACCTCATCTTTAGGTAACAGCAGGTAATTCCAACCGGGCTTTTTCTGGCTCAATGAACGATCACGACCATCCGCCAGCATGCATGCGATACGTGCATGCAAAACATCCATCCCGTGAGCACGAAAATGCCCCTGTAGCTTCTTTACCGTTGGGATGACGATACCGGTCATCCGATCATGGAATGGCGCCCATCTTGCGCGCTCATTCTCATCATCAGACTGCTGCATGTAGATATTCTGGATATCTATCGTCAGCAACACCGTCTCCTTCGGATCCAACAACAACTCTTCAGGTTCAGGCGCGCCCTGGTAGTAAAAAGATCGATAATCGGTTTTCCAGCCCATGCACACCCCTCAAGGAAATAGTGGCCCCAGCCTTATCTCATCATAGTGCAGTCCGAATTGCCAAGTGATGGCGACGCTTCCGAATAACGATGGAATGGCAATATCTGACTCATATAATGAATGATATCCCAGGCCTTACTGGAACGCTGACAATGCGCACGTCGCTGGTAATAACGAAAATCAATACTACCATTGAGGGTTCGGCGTACTGCTGTGCTTGTGGGAACCTCAGATTCCATATAATGATCGAATCTTTTCGTATCCATGGTACGCTCCTATATAGTCAAGTATTATTCATCTATATGTTTTTCTACATTTCGTAGCAAGATGATTAAATAGAACTATAATTGGCCAATACACACTCAACAAACGATAGATTTTCACTCACACATTATATTTTCTCATCTATTAACACATGATCACACCACCCCTGAATGCCATACGGGCCTTTGAAGCCGCCGCACGACACCTCAGCTTCAGTCTTGCAGCAGAGGAACTGCATGTCACAGCCTCAGCAGTAAGTCATCAGATCAAAACGCTGGAAGAGTATCTGGATATCAAGCTGTTCATTCGCCAGACCCGACAAGTCACACTCACACCCGAGGCACAAGCCTACCTACCGGCTATAAGAATGGGATTGGATCAGATCAACGAAGCGACCCGGAGAGCCATGAGTCGCCAGGATACCGTGATCCGAATAAATCTTGCCCCGGCTATAGCGGGAGGCTGGCTCATACCGCGACTGTACGATTTTTATAATAAGCACACTGATGTCGAGATAGAAATCACCACATCAATGAAACTGGTGGATTTTAATCGATCGGATGTGGATCTGGCCGTTCGATTCGGCAAAGGCCACTGGCAAGGCCTGAGGAGCCACCTGCTGCTCAATGAGCTACTGATACCTGTATGCAGCCCTAAACTGCTCACAAAGAATGACCACCCCGAGTCACCAGAAGCACTGCTAAAATTCCCACTCCTGCATGTCAAACCCAAAGCAACCGATTGGCAAGAGTGGTTTCAGGCCGCAGGCATAGCACATGAAGCACTGAAGATGGGTGCCGGTTTCCAGAGTTCGCCGCTAATGCTGGATGCCGTTGAAGCCGGATTGGGATACGGTATCGTCAGCCGACATCTGGTTGAACAGGAACTTGCCAGCAACCGAATTGTTATCCCTTTCGATATCAGCCTTATTGGAAGTAATGGCTACTACCTGGTCTACCCGGAAAACCGATGCAAGGACCACAAAGTGGTTTTATTCAGGGATTGGGTGTTAAACCAGACAAAGACAACAACTGATGGAGGTCGGAGTCAGGTCGCGCAAAACCACCTGTAAAAACCAACGACCGGGGCGGCATGACTCCTACCCTCGCCACAAACACGCGACGCCAGGTCAATCCTACGGAAACAACTGAACGATACCGCTCTTACCGGCAAAATCACCCACCATCCAAATCTGCTCAAAAGGATGGTTCTCAGGCACCGCAATATGATGCTGCAGCGACTTAATCTCATCGGCACTCCATGCAGGATGAGCATTACGAATGACCAGCCAAACCCGCTTGGTTTTGTAACGCTTGTGCGATTTGTTTTCAAGGATACGATTCAATGCCCTCAGTAATCGCGCATGGGGGTCTGCAACTGATTCCAGATCACGAAGCGCCTCTACCGTAATATCACTCAACTCGCGACCCAATATCTGCATCGCCTCTTGCTCGCTGCCATAAAGGTGGGCCACTTCAAGATCCAGCCGCTCTCCTTCGAACTGGCATGAGACATCCGGCTTTATTGGCCGGTTATGCCAAATATGACGGATCTCTTTACCGGTATCATGCTCATACCAACGCATGAACAGCTTCGCCGCCTCATGCTCTAGCACTATTTTTTCATCTTCACTGGATTGCATAGTCAATAGGTAATACTGATTATCAGGGTGTAATCCTGCCTAGAAATATACTTGCTTTGCAACCATTTCGCATCTCACAACGAACTGTTGAGTCCCGTTTTTTAAATAGATGGTACGCTCGGATAAAAGCGTTAAAATGGCTTACACATCACATACAAGGTCTTTGTTCGAGAAAGGTCGGTTGATTCAGGGAATAACCATGCAAAACAACGATATATTACGTCGCATACGCTACATCTTTGATCTGGGTGACTCACAGATGCGCGGACTGTTTGCCCTGTCGGATTATAAGGTTGGACTTCCCCAGATCCGAAACTGGCTACTGAAGGAAGATGCACCCGAATTTGTTCCTCTAACAGATACACAGCTCGCCCTCTTCCTGAATGGACTCATTATTGATATGCGCGGCCAAAAGGAGGGGCCCAAGCCCGTACCTGAAAAGCGACTGACCAATAACATCGTATTCACAAAACTGAAAATCGCCCTGAACCTGAAGGCTGATGATGTCCTCGCCATTCTCGAATCCGCTGGATTCAGCATCAGCAAACATGAACTGAGTGCACTTTTCCGCAAGCCAGATCACAAACACTATCGTGAGTGCAAAGATCAGCTATTGCGCAACTTCCTGATGGGTTTACAGAAAACGTATCGTGAGAATGAAGAATGAAAGGTTTTGTTGACCCATTATTCTTCATAAGAGAGTAAATCAACCTCAGCGGCTTTCTCTCTGAGCGGGATTAATGATTGATACGCCGGTGAAGAATGCCAGCCATTGAGCGCGGTTAAATCAGGAAACCGTATTACGACGGTATCAGTATGGGCATGGTTGCCTGAAAGAACAGAACGAAGCTTACCCCTGAATACCAGTTCAGCACCCCACGGCGCTAACGTAGCAGGCACTTTGTTACGATACTCATTCCACTCATCGATACTTTTCACGGTTATATGGCCAATGAGGTAGGCATTTTTCATACTTGATCCTTCTCTTCCTTATTCAATACAACAAACACATCTGTCGAGCAACGACGAAATACAACTAATCAATTCAGCTCAATGATTGTCCTGGCCGTCTGTTTATCAATCAAGAGCACAAACTCACAATAGACATTTTCAGTAGCCGGATCATCACCACAACTGCAGCCGGCAATGATCTCACTGAAAAACACGCCGACTTGAACCTTGATCCGCTTTCCACAATCAACGGCTGTAAGCAGGGAGAATTCCCTGTTTGATCCATCCGCATAACCGCCCTGCTGGACGCCCTGTTGCAACGGTAATAGCGCCGGATCAAGCGCCATCAACTCTTGCTTGAGTGATTGCTCAAATGATTCGCTGGCCCAATCCTGTAACGCCTGTTTGAGTATTATCAACGCCTCAACCTGATCAATCCAATCCTATTTACAGAAGGACAATGACATTTAACACAGCGGCAATATTTACGGCTTGACTGCAATACACTCAGCGACGGGCCGCTGATCACTACCACTCTCCTTGCAGTAATACAGTTGTCCATCCGCATAGCCTACCCAGGCACGCTGCTGACTGTTACTGATATCAGTCACCGCTGAACCATGCGCATCTAACGCTGTGGTGCAGGAAGTCCAGAAAGGTACGGCCGTTCCCCCGCCTCCATTACAGAATCGCACCGCACCATCCGTATAGCCCACCCAGGCACCATTGGAATTATTGGTAGAGATGACACTGATGCCACTCGCGGCTGATAGCGAACCTGCAAGCCCAAACAGCCCCAGCAGAAGCAACCCCATTCGTTTATCCATAACAGCATCTCCTTTCCCAGTTATACGTGTTACAAGCGTAGTTCAATTCGGTTTCAATTCCAGTACATCTGAACTTTATTACGGTGTGACTAGCGTAACATGGCTACCGGCTCGACTCGGTATGATGTCCAGTCGCAGCGGCATCTGTTCCTTCAATTCCGCTACGTGAGAAATCACCCCGACCATGCGCCCCGATGCCTGCAGGTCAATGAGCGTGCGAATTGCCAAATCAAGAGAATCAGGATCCAATGAACCGAATCCCTCATCAATAAACAGCGTATCAAGCCGTATACCGCCCGAATAGGCTTGCACTACATCAGACAACCCCAAGGCCAGCGACAGAGCCGCCAGGAAGCTCTCCCCCCCTGACAGGGTGGCCACAGGCCGACACTTTCCACTGTAGGCATCCTCCACCTCCAACTCAAGCCCAGAGGCACGATTACCTTTCGCCCGTGCCTCTTTGCGGAGCAGTTGATAGCGTCCCTTGGTCATGAGATGCAGTCGGTGACTCGCTTCAATTAAGACATCATCCAGCAATACACTGAGGACAAAACGCTGCAGACTGATCTTGTCACCTGTTTGGCCATTGGCCACATCACTCAGCGTTCCAATCAGCGCATAGTACTTTTCAAGCGTTTCACACTGTTGTTCGATACGCTGTAATTCTTGCTCGGCACGCTGGAGTTGTCCCAGGCGCTTATCCAGGGTTTGCCAATGCGCCTCAGTTTCAGCCTTTGTTTTTGCTATCTGTTCCAGCGCTTGCTGCATAACGACTAAGTCTGGAAGCTGCTGACCCTCTAGTCGGAATTGCTGCTGTTTTAATGCCCCGGCATTTTGTTGGACCGCCGTTTCATACGCCTGCAGTTGTACTTTGCATGCTGCCTTTGTTGCTTCATCCATCAATGCCCGCAGAAAATGCGCTTCATCTTTAAAAGCGCTTTTACTCAAGGCACTCATCCACTGAGACTCACTGGACTGCTTGGCACTCAGTAGCGCTATTTTCTGCTCTTCTGCCGCACTTGACGTTGCCTTGGCCGCTTCCCAATCACCATGGGCATGTTGATGCTCTTCCTGCGTAGCTTTTATGGCACCAGATAGTCGCTCGATCTCACTGCGTACCTGTTTGATGGCTTCTGCGAGCATACCCGCTTGACGGTAGGGCTCAGGTAACTCCTGCTCGGCACTCTGCAGTTCACTTCGAATGGCCGCCAGCTCAACACGTGCTTCTGCCAGCTGTTTATTGACCTCATCAAGAGTTGACTGCGATTCAGTCACCTGCTGCTGTAATTGCTGATCGGCTGTTTCGAGTGCTTGCAGAGTGCTCTGGTTTTTTGTAAGCAGCTCTGCTTGGTGCTTTAGTCTTTTCTGGTGTTCTTGCAGTTGTGTCACTGTCTGCTCGGAGACATCACCCAAAGCTTCCTGTTTTCTGTTTATCTGATCAACCAAACTTTCCAAACCACTTTTAATGTGGGCATAGTTTTCACGTGCAGAGGTCAATTGCGTCTGGGCTTGCTGAACACGCTTCGCAGATTGCTCCAACTCAAGCTCTGAGGGAAGAGGCTCCAACGTGGTAGCAGGTGCCGGATGGGAAACACTGCCGCATACCGGGCATGGCTGATCAATCTCTAGATCCCGCGCCAGGAGTGCGGCCTGTCCGTTGTGCCAGCTCAGTTGAATGATCTTATCCTGTTCAACAAGCCTATCAAGATCGCTTGCCAGTTTTTTGCCTGCTTTTTCTGCCTTGTCCAACTGCTGCTGTTTTTCATTACGCTGAACGATCAGCGCCTCAATCGCCTGGCGTTCTCCTAGCTGATTTGTAATCTGTTGAAGTTGCAATGGCGCATCAAGCAGATTAGAAAGGGCTTGTTGAAGCTGTGACCGTTCCTGCTGGTTCTTTAAACGCCGATCCGATTGTTGCTGATAGTCATCTGCAATCTTCCGCTGCCCGGCACTCGCGGCCAGCTCGGTACGTACGGCACTGTCCAGTTTGATGCGTACCTGTTCAAGTCGCACAGCACGCTCTTGATAGCCATTCAGTGTTGATAACTGCTGTTTGGCGTTATCAAGTGAGTGGGTCAATTGATCCGCGTTGGCTACGTCAATGAGGGATTTATCCAGCCGTTGTTTTGAATCCGTTAACCGCTGATTGGCTCCCAGCAGTTTACGTTCGATTACTGAAAACTCAAGCCGATACCGATCCCGCGTCTGCATGAGAGGCCTGATCTGATCCGCCTGCTCAGACCATTGAAGTTGTTGCTGTTTAGCATCAATTTTGGAGCGCTGCTTTTCCAACTCACCTCGCTGGTGTCGCAAACGCTCCAGCACTTGAAAGTCTTCACTAATCGAGCGGGCCTGCTCAAACTGCTTTAATGCAAGGGTATAATCTTTTTCGCTGATGCTTTTCTGTTGCAAGGCCTGTTCGACCGCTGGCTGTAACTCACTGAGACCATGCAGTAACTCCTGTTTCTGTTGCAGACCGATACCTTCCAAAATGCCCTGTTGTACCTTCCGGCTATTCTCTACCTCGCGACGTATTCCGGCAGAACGCACTTTCAGTTGCTCTTCAAGCTGTCGGTAGATACGGGTCTGGAACAGTTGACTGAATATCGCCTCCCGCGCCTTAGATTCAGCCAGCAATAGTTCTCGGAATTTCCCCTGAGGGAGTACCATTACCTGACGAAACTGCTCCACACTGAGACCGGTTAACTGCTCAATCTCTCGAGTCGCCTCTGTCACTTTATTGGCAACAATTAATTGCTCACCGATATCCGGATCAAGACGCCAGAACTGTGCTTCAGCCGCTTGCGTGGTAGTGCCTTCTCCTCGTGCCTTGGGCCGCTGTTGTTCCGGCACCCGACGAACCCGATAGCGTGATCCTGACAGTTCAAAAATGAAATCAACTTCTGTGAGCAGATCATCCGGTGCATGATCACAGCGCATCTGACTACCTTCCCGTTCATCACCCGTGGTGCGACCATAGAGGGCAAAGCAGATGGCATCCAGCAGAGTGGTCTTTCCTGAACCGGTGGGTCCATTAATAAGAAAGAGTGGGTTTTCCCCAAGCGCTTCAAACGGGATGGTCTCACTCCCCTGGAAAGGACCAAAGGCAGTCAACGTAAGGGAACAGGGACGCATCTCAGACCGGTCCCTCTTTATGAACCGACTCCAGTACCTCAGCAATAATAGTGCACTGTTCCTGCGTCAGCGGTTCTCCTCGCATCTGCTGATAAAAATCCTGGAACATGGCCAGCTCACCCCGCTTCAGTTGATCCCGATGCAGTGCACGCTGTTCACCGTTCACCATTAGTCCTGGGCGTTCCAAATGCAACACATTGGGATAGACTGAGCGTAACTTACCCATGATATCCAGTATGGCGTGACTATCGGTAAGACGTACCAGCAGGTAGTCATCAAAATTTGGATCAGTTTTTCCCTGCTGCAGCAGTTCATCAAGCGCACCATCAAGGATGCGCATGTCATGCAGTGGTTGCAGATCAACCTGTTCAATAGTGTGTGCGCCTGATGCATCAACATCCACAAGCGTCACTGACTTATGATGAAGTGCTTCTGAGAAAGAGTATTTGAGAAGGGAACCGGAATAGCGGATATGCGCCGCCCCCCTGAATTGCCTGCCGTGCAGATGACCCAATGCTGCATATTCAAACGGCATGAAATGTTCTGGGGAGACCCATTCTGCCCCACCTATCGAGAGGGGACGCTCTGATTCAGACACCTCTCCGCCTGCCAGAAAGCAGTGTCCTAATACTACGCAGGGATAGCGACCCCGATTATGTTCCAGAATACGCTGGGTCAACAACCCCATGGCGGCGTCATGTGTCGTCACCGTTTCATTAAGCAGATGACGGACAGTGACCGGATCGGCATAGGGGATAGGATAGAAGGCCACCTCTGCACCGGCCGCACCCAGAATAATGGGGCGCAGCTCCTGTTCAAGTTGCCCGGCAATATATAGACCGGCCTTGGCCAACTGCCTGGAGCCAAACCCTAACCGTTCAGGCCCATCATGATTACCCGCAATCATGATGACCGGCACCCCTAAATCAATGCAGATACGATGAAGCACTTCATCCAGGAGAGAAACGGCTGCTGCTGGCGGGACGGAACGATCATAGATATCGCCCGCTACCAGCATGACATCCACCTGACGTGAGTCAATCAACTCAATCAACTGCGCCAACACATGGCGCTGATCTTCAAGCAGTGACAGGTTATGAAACTGACGACCAATATGCCAGTCAGCGGTATGCAGAATCCTCATTTAGCCATCAGCCGCTTCCAGGTAGCGATACCGTTCTCCATAAGCAGGTAATTGACCGGAACCATCAGCAAGGTGATGAAGGTGGCAAACAGGATACCGAAACCCAGTGACACCGCCATGGGGATCAGAAATTGTGACTGCGTCGATTGCTCAAAAAGTAAGGGCATAAGGCCAATAAAAGTGGTCAGTGACGTCAGCATAACCGGGCGAAAACGCGCTACGCCAGCTTTCAATATAGCCTCATACAGTCCTGATTCTTTCTTGTGGTTATTAATAAAGTCTACCAGCACCAAACTGTCATTAATTACCACACCGACCAACGCCATCATACCCAACATACTGAGCATGGTCAGGTCCATACCCATTATCCAGTGCCCCCCTAAGGCACCAATAGCACCGAATGGGATAATCGACATCACCACCAGTGGCTGAAGATAGGATTTGAATGGAATAGCCAGCAAGCCATAGATTACAAACAGCATAATCAACAGCCCAATACCCATAGAACTGAAAGACTCCTGTTGCTCTTTCATCTCACCTTCAAAGCTGTAATTAACCCCCGGGTATTGCAGTAAAAGCGTATCAATATAGGTTTGTAACTCGCCCTGTAACACGGTCATATTGGCCGTGGCTTTATTGATATCAGCCGACACTTTCACTGTACGATAACGATTGATACGAATAATCGAGGTCGGGCTTTTACCTGGTTTCAACGTGACCACTTGACCCAAAGGTACACTAAGACCGCTGGCATTGGTGATACGCAGATCCTGCAGATTAGCAACTGATTTACGCTCAGACTCAGGAAAACGAACCATGACGCGAATATCATCACGACCACGCTGAATACGCTGCACCTGAAAACCGTGGAAACCATTACGAATCTGATTGAGGATATCAGTGCGCGTCAAGCCCAGCGCATGCGCCTCTTTTTTGAGTTCAATCTGCAACTCCTGCTTACCATCTGACAGGGTATCGCTGATATCAAAAACGGCAGGATACAGTGCCAGATGGGCCTTCATTTTATCGGCCACTTCAGAGAGCACTGGAAAATCAATGCCGGAAAACTGTATCTCTATCGGATCAGAGACACGCCCTATCTCCGCCCGGAATGTCACGTTTTCTGCGCCAGGAATCACCCCGATCATTTTGCGCCACTCTTTGACCAAATCGGTACTGGTCAATTTAGAGGTACGATCCTCTGGCGCCACAATCTCAAACATCACTCGACCCGTATGTGACCCGCTGGTTCGTCCACCACTGTTACCGGTCGTGGACTGAATATCCAGTACAAGATCAATGCCATCCTCATCACGATATTTCTTCTTCAGTGCAAACGCCGCATCCGTCATCTTTTGCACATACCGATCCGTCACCTCAAAGGGTGTTCCCGTCGGCATAGTCAACGATGCGCGTGCCAGTTCACTCTGTACCCGCGGCCAGAATGTAAACCGTGTCCAGCCCGTCGTTGCCAGGGTAATCATAATCATCAGGATACCGCAAAACAGGATCAATGTTGTCCAGCGGTGGTTCAGCGCTTGCTGTAATAACGGTTTATAAAATCGTAGGATGCCTTGCTCAAAACCGTCCGCAAATCGATGTTGAAAACGTTCAAACCACCCCTGCGACTTCAACTCAGACCGCAATTTGATATGTTTTAGATGCGCGGGTAAAACAAACTTTGATTCAATCAGTGAAAACAGAAAAATCGGTATCACTACAACCGGGATCTGGGCAAAGAGCAGTCCACGAGTCCCCTCAATAAAAGCCAGTGGCAAAAAAGCTGCGATGGTGGTCAATATACCAAAGGTAACAGGCACTGCGACTTCACGGGTGCCGCGTATGGCGGCTTCCAGTCCATTCTCCGCGTGCCGCAGATGGGTATAGACATTTTCTCCGGTAACGATGGCGTCATCTACCACAATACCGAGTACCAGCAGGAAGGCAAAAAGACTGAACACATTCAGCGTGACGTCAAAAAACGGCATCGCCACAAAGGCCCCCATAAAACTCACGGGAACACCAATAAAGACCCAGAAGGCAATGGAAGGCCGTAAAAACAGGGTCAACAACAAAAGTACCAGCACACCACCCTGAATAGCATTATTGGCAAGCGTCTTGAGTCGCTTCTTAACAATTCGGGAACGGTCACGCCATGTGGTCAACTCTACGCCTTGGGGTAAAGCATGCTGACGCTCTTCCACATACGCCTTGACCTTGTCGGCTACATCAATGGCACTTTGGTCACTCACTCTATAGACATCAATAAATGCAGCCATCTTTCCATTGAAGCGACTACGCAGTGACGTCTCTTCAAAACCATCAATCACCGTGGCAAGATCTTTAACACGAAGCAGACTGCCATCGGGTTGAGTCAGCACAATAATGTTATCAAACTGATCCCGGCGGTAGGCCTGCCCCTTGGAGCGGATCAGGATCTCACCACCCTCAGCCTTGATATTTCCGGCTGAAAGATCCAAGGCACTGCTGGTAATTGCCTGCGCCACATCACGCAAGGTAATGCCATACTGACGCAGACTATTCTCTGACACCTCAATGGCAACCTCATAGGCCCGCACAGAGTCCAGTTCGACTTGCGTGACACCGGGAATACGCAACAGATCATCACGCACCTGTTCCGCTTGGGTACGGATCTCCTGTTCCGAATAGGGACCCGCTACCGCCACCGTGATAACCTCTCGGCGCCGGGTCGCCAGGCTGACAACCGGCTTTTCCGCTTCAACAGGAAGATTATTGATAGCATCGACCCGACTCTTGATATCGGCCAGTAACTCGCGCGGATCATAGCCGGACTCTATCTCCAGACCGACACTCGCGGTTCCTTCCGCAGAACGACTGGTGATCTCCTTGATGCCTTCGAGATCCTGCACTGCCTCCTCTACCAGAATGGCGATGCCTTGTTCAGCATCCTCCGGCGTTGCGCCACGTAGATTGATCACCACATTGATCTGCTGTGCCTCCAAAGTTGGAAACACCTCAAGTGGAATGCGATGATAAAGAGACATTAAACCAAGGATAAGCAAGCTCACCATCAATAGATTGGCGGCAACATGATTACGTGCAAACCAGGCGATCATGGGCAGGTCCTAGTTAGATTTACCAATTGGAGTATCGTGATCACTATTCATCTGTTGGCTCGCAACATTTTTGCCACGCCCCCCTTTCTCTTGGCCCAGTCGCTTAACCGGCGTGCCACTGCTTACCTGCCCCAATGGGGTAAGCACCAGCTGATCACCTGGTTTGAGACCTTCACTGATCAAGGCTTCACTGCCGTTCTGCCAGGCCACCCGTATGTCCGCCCGCTGTAACAGACCTTGTCTGAATAGATAAACATAACTCCCTTGATAGATGGCCGCATTCGGTATCGTAATAGCATCAGGGAGTTTTTTACCTTGAATCTCAGCCGTCACAAACTGCCCTATCTTCAGAGGCCGTAACCCTTGACGATTGACCGCATAGGGATCATCAATCTGCGCCGTTACATAGAGTTGCTGGCTCTGTTCATCAATGGCCCCCGCCGTACGTACCAATTCGGCCGGCCACTCTTCGGAAGTATTACCCAGATTATTGAGGATACGAACAGGGGTTACTGTCGCGGACTGATCACTCTCATTGCGAAACTGCTCAGGAAGATCGATAAAGCTAAGCTCACTGTTTTTCAGGGGCAGGCGTACCTCTACCCTATCGGTAGCATAGATTCGCGCCAAGCTCTGATTATTGGAGACAACAACGCCCTGATCAACACTGCGCGAAAGTATCCGTCCAGCATAGGGCGCTTTGATGCGGGTACGCTCAACAGCGAGACGCGCCTGGGCAAGCTTCGCACGGGCCGCATCGATTTGTGATTGCGCCGCAGCCAATTGTGGTTTGCGCAGGGCATAATCAGAGGCCAGCCCTTTTCTATTAAGAATGGCCCGATCTTTCTTGGCCTGATCTGCCAGTGCCTGCTGTTCTTCGAGGTTAACTTTTGCGTTAGCAAGCTCTGCCGCAGCGATGTCTACCTGAATGTTGTAGTCGCGGGGATCTATTGTCAGCAAAACCTCCCCTGCTTCAAAAAAACCACCGTCACGAAAATTTGGACTGACCTCAATGATCTGACCTGATACCTGGGCAACCAACTCGCCCTCGGTCCTGGGTCTTACCCGGCCAAATGAGTTGATCACCAGCGTATACTCATGCGGTTGAATGGTTAGTGTCTCCACGCTTATCACTGGCGTAGGAGGGAGTTCTCGCTTGGCCGAAACCGGCTTAAAGTGTGAGATCAACTGCGCGACAACCGCAAACGTTATCAACAACAACAATGGTAGAAACTTGCGCATATCAGGACCGATCAATGGATATTATTGTAATCAGGGTATTTATTCGGATCTCCGAATCCGTAAGGCATCTTACGCACAACCAATCCTTTGCGCATCAACAACACAACCGGACCGATAATCCGCTATTTTAGGCTGAACAGGGCTCCCAAGGGTAGACCTTTCAATCCAGCCAGGGTTCCACAGGCATGTGCTTCCGTTCGCCATTGTGAAACCACTTAACCCATCACAGGGTTTAGCCGCATTACTGAAATACTTCTGCCGACTAATCAGTATGTTACTTCCTATTTATAACCTACCCTATTGCAGTAACCCTTTTTTATCTATGCTTGTATTTAAACTGCTATCAGTTTGAGTATGAGGAAGCCGGCGAATATGCTGAATGAAGGATCGAAACAGAAGCACACCGTTCTCATCATTGATGATAGCCCCATCAATATTGAACACTTGGCACAAGTTCTAAAGACCGATTACAACATTAAAGTTGCCAACAAAGGTGAACCCGGAATTGAGGTCGCAAAAAGTCAACAACCGGACCTCATTCTGCTGGATATTGTCATGCCGGACATGGATGGCTATGCGGTCTGCCGTCGCCTCAAGGCCGATGATAAAACGCGTAACATACCGATAATTTTTATCACTACAAAGAGTGATACCGAAGATGAGACACGCGGACTCAGCCTGGGTGCCGTTGACTACATTACAAAACCCTTCCGTACACCGATCGTAAAAGCGCGCATTAAGACGCACATAAAACTTAAGCACAACAGTGATCTACTGGAAAAGCTTGCACTGATCGATGCACTAACCAATCTACCAAACCGCCGCCGATTTGAGCAGATTCTCAAACGTGAATGGGGCAGATCACGTCGCTCCCAGAGTCCACTCTCGATCATCATGTTGGATATTGATCACTTTAAAGAGTTCAACGACCATTATGGCCACTTGGCAGGTGACAGCTGCCTCACCCGCGTGGCTCAATCCCTGACACTGCCATTGAAACGGCCTGCCGATAGCATATTTCGCTATGGTGGCGAAGAGTTCATTGCCGTGCTCCCAGAAACCGACCACGCGATAGCCATGACCTTGGCAGAAAAAATGCGCAGCCAAGTGGCTAGACTGCTTATTCCTCACGCTTATACTCACACCAGCCACCCCTATATCAGTATCAGTCTGGGTGCAGCCACAGTGATACCAAGCTCAAGGCATTCCCCAAATGACTTGGTGGAAGCGGCCGATCAACTGCTCTACAACGCCAAGAACGCAGGAAGAAATTGTGTGAAAGGCATACTGATGCCTAGCACTCCTTTGGGTGAGCCCGTATCTTCAGGTGATTAGCATGCATCAATTGCAGCGCTCAACACTGTTCTTATTCTGCCTGATTCTCAGCAAATTGCTTTTGGCCAATGAAACCAATCCCCTACCCCGCATACTTTTCATAGACTCATACCACGAAGGTTACACCTGGAGTGATGGGGTAACCCGAGGGGTTGTAGCGGCACTGCAACAACAGCCGATAGAGTTAAAGATTCATCGCATGGATACCAAACGAAACCGTGATGAAACATTCAAGATAGCCGCCGCAAAAAAAGCAAGAGAGGTCATTGATGAATTCAAGCCCGATGTAGTGATCGCCTGTGATGATAATGCAGCAAAATACCTTATCGCGCCTACCTATATAAACAGTGATCTCCCAATCGTTTTTTGCGGTATCAACTGGGATGCCTCTACTTACGGTTTTCCTGCCCACAATATTACCGGAATGATAGAAGTGGATATGATTGAACCTTTGATAAGGCAGCTCAGGCAGTACGCTAAAGGGGATCGCATCGGGTATCTCGGAATCAATTCACTCAGTTCAGAAAAAGTCTCCAACCATTATGAAAAACTTTTTAACCTCAATTTTTCTAAGCGTTACTTAGCCAGAGACTATGCCGAGTGGGTTGAAAAGTATCTGGCCCTGCAAAATGAAGTGGATATGCTGGTCATCGGCAACCCACAGGGATTAAGCGGCTGGGATAAGTCTGACTTCATTCAAATAGCACTCAAGCATACGCGTATTCCAACAGGCACAACGGCATCCTGGCGTACGCGCTTTAGCCTTTTGGGCTATTCCAGAATCGCTGAGGAACAGGGTGAGTGGGCGGCCAACAGCGCACTGCGCATTCTACAGGGAACCCCTCCCTCAGAAATTCCAGTCACCCATAACAAAGAGGGGTTACTCACCCTTAATCTTGGCATGGCAGAAGCCCAAGGCATCACCTTTGATCCTGCACTGTACCGACGTGCCGAACTGATTCACCCTTATAGTGGAAAACGAATTCTGTTTATCGACTCGTATCACAAAGATTACTTCTGGAGTGACGGATTACTAAAAGGCATTCAATCTGGACTCATGTTCTCTGGAGTCAATCTTGAAGTTGTACGCTTGAACTCTAAATTGTCCCCGCTTGAGGTAGACATTAAGGCGGCCGTTGCAAAAGCCCGGTCTAAAATAGCTGCTTTTAATCCTGATCTGATCATTGCTTGCGATGACAATGCAATGAAACATTTGATCAAACCCTATTATAAAGATATCCCAACCCCTGTGGTCTTTTGCGGACTTAATTGGGATGCCTCGGTCTACGGACTTCCCTACACCAACACAACGGGCATGATAGAAGTGGATGCCATTGAAGAAGTATTGAGTCAGCTACGTCGATATGCCAAGGGCGATAGGATAGGTATTATTGGAGTAAACCGGGCCACAGCCAGAAAAAATGTCCACTTTATTAAAAACAATCTCAATATACCAATAACACAAAGCTACCTCGTCGAATCCTTCGATGAGTGGAAACTTGCCTATAGTAAGCTTCAAGATGAAGTAGATATGGTGCTGGCGGTAAACCACATTGGTATTAACAGCTGGGATCAGAAAGCGGCTGAGAAACATGCCAGGCAGGTGATAAAGATACCGGTTGGTGCTTTTGCACCCTGGTCTATGCGCCATGCTCTGATCAGTTTTATTAAATCACCTTTGGAACACGGTGAATGGTCAGCAAAAACGGCCTTACGAATACTTGACGGTACACCTGCGAGTGAGATCCCCATTGAAAAGAACCATACATTTGAACTTGTCATCAATCGTCAGCTACTCGAAAAACTGGATATAGTGATCGATAAAGCACTCTATTCCAGGGCGACATTTGTTGAATGAATATACGCCATAAGTTCACCCTTTTCTCACTCAGCATGGTCGGTATGCTGATGTTACCACTTGCAACCGGTGGTTTTTGGATAATCAACCGTATTGTGTACAGCCAGTATGAAGAGAGCTTTCATCGCGAAATCAATAACATCGACATTGCCATTAAGGAGAGTGTCAGTGAACTCGAACGGGCAGGGCTTTCCGGCCTGGATGCCTATGTCAATGCTGAGCAGAATCGTCTGATCAAGGAGCTGGAAAAATATCGATTTGGTGAAACAGGTCGATTGACAATCTATAACCTCAAAGATAATGCGCTACAGCAGAAACCCAAAGACCACACCGCTATAATAAGTCCCGAACTGATACATTCACTGATCGCTGGCAAAGAGAGTGGCAGCATCAATTTTCAGTCAGACAATGTGGATCTCTTTGCAGTATACACACAATCAGAATGGGACTGGCTGCTGGTGCTCAGCATTACCCAATCAGAGATGTTTGTACAAAGAAACCTGTTTGCTATTTTAGCACTGTTCCTAACGCTCACCCCTCTTTTAGGGGTAACAGTACTCTCATCACTCTTTTATCGAAGATTTCATTTTCAAGTGACACGCATGCTTGAAGCGCTCAAGCTGATCGAAAAAGGTCATCTTGACACGCAAATTGACAAACCCGTCGATGATGAATTGGGTGAGGTTCAAGCTGGCATTAACAGCATGACAAATACATTGAGTGATCTGGTAACTACACTCGAAGAACGGGTTACGCAGCAAACCAGTGCCTTACGCGATGCCAAAGAGCTGGCAGAATCAGCCAATCAGGCAAAGAGTGAATTCCTGGCAAATATGTCCCATGAAATCCGCACGCCCATGAATGGTGTACTGGGCATGTGCCAATTACTTCAATCAACACCACTCAATCAAAAGCAACAAGTCTATCTGGAAACCATCCACTCTGCGGCCAATTCGCTTCTCGCGATCATCAACGACATCCTCGACTTCTCCAAGATCGAAGCCGGTGAGATGAAGTTTGAAGCCAACCCTTTCAAAATTAATCAAGTGCTGGATGAACTGGCCAATCTAATGTTGCCAGCCTGCACACAAAAGCGCATCGAACTACGCTTTGATGTTTCAGTAGAAATAGAAAATGAATATATTGGTGACAGCTTACGTTTAAAGCAAGTTTTAACAAACTTATTGAGTAATGCAATAAAATTCACACCCAGCGGCTATGTGCAGGTCAGCATTAAACCTGTTACAAGTGGAATTGATTTAGCCACACTTTTGTTTACTGTTGAAGATACCGGTCCCGGCATCGCCCCCGATCAAATCAGCCGGCTGTTTCGCCCCTTCACACAAGCCGACGCCTCTACAACCCGCCATTTCGGGGGCAGCGGATTGGGCTTGAGTATTTGCCAACGGTTGGTTGAGTATATGGGTGGGACAATCAGTGTCACACAACGCAAGGAAGGGGGCAGTTGTTTCAGCTTCACCGCTAACCTTGAACCGATAAATCCGGCAAGTGCTTTAAATGCACGGTATGATCCGGTCATCGCCAAAAAAAATATCGCCTTTCTGTCCAACCACCCCTTGCTTGACAAAACCGTTCCTCGTGATCTTAAGCAATTGGGCTGTAACTGTTATCACTTCATCACGGGAGAACAGTTTGAAACATTTCTCTCCAGAAGCAGTAATACAGCACAAATAGATGGGCTTATTATTGACTCATCTATTAACCCGACAAGTATACGGAATGTGATTAATTTACTGGGCAAACAACACCCTGATACACCAACCCCCGTATTACAGCTCTACAATTTCGATGATGAACGAACTGCCGACAGGCGAATAACAGAGACACAGCAGAAACCGCTGACATTGAATCGACTTAACGCGGCGATGAGGGATCTATTCAATAGAGATAAAAGAGCTCTGCCAGTTGACCAATTGTCGGACCATCGAGAGGATTCACTGGCAGGTGTGCGTGTACTTCTTGCGGAAGATACACCACTCAACCAACGCGTACTCATTGAACTGCTCGAACAAATGCATGTATCCACCACATTGGCGCGAACTGGCAGAGAAGCCCTAAACATTCTTGAAGAACAAGATGGTGATGGGTTTGATCTTGTCATGATGGATATTCAGATGCCTATAATGGATGGTTTCGAAACCACCCGACAGATACGTCAGCACGAAACACTGCGCGATATACCCATCATCGCAATGACTGCCAATGCCATGACAGGTGATCGTGAGCAGTGCCTGGCTGCCGGCATGGATGACTATTTAACCAAACCGGTTAATCGGGAAGCGTTACTTCGGGTATTAAAACGCATTATCACGTTTACAGAAAACGGTGCTAACCGACCGATATGTCCTAACTCAGCTGAACCCGTCTCACCACCCTCCCTTGACCTTACGTCGCTGCTTAATCGCTTTAACGGTGATGAGCCACGCGTACTTCGCTTGCTGCTACAGGCGGAAGAGTCCTTTAAGCACGATCTCCTTGAGATAGGCCGCTGTATGGAAGAACAGGAGTGGCAAGGCATGGCACAGTCGTTACATCGACTGAAAGGCGCAGCGGCCAATATGGGGACGCTCGCCCTTTATCAACAGTGCCTCACACTGGAAAACAGGTTGGCTTCTGGCGACACGAACGCCCTGCCCAATGGCTATCAGGCCATGGAAAATGAACTTGATCGAATCATTAGCCGTATTGCCCAGCTCTCTGAACAGAGCCCCCTCACCTCAGCGAACACTGAGAATGAGCAAGAAAACGCGCTGCCCTCCGGTAAACTGCTACAGTTACTAAAAGAACTGAGGGATGACTTGATTGCACATAATCTGATCGAAAGCAGCCGGGTCGATACTATTGAGTGCGAACTGAAAAGTTCACCTCACACGGAAAAACTGGCGCTTCTGATACAACAATTGAGAGGGTTCGATTACACCGCAGCGGTCAAACTGGTTGAAGTGCTCTTGACCTCTCATGAGGAGGCCACAAAAGAGGGCTAGTTGGCGCCTCGCAGGCAGGCCTCAATATACGCCAGATGCTCGTGGGCTGCATGGCGCGCTACGGTTGAATCACCCGAGAAGATGGCTTCATAGATTTCACCATGCTGGGCATGTATAGCTTGATAGCTCTCCTCCATGGTGTAAATTTTTTCCCAGTTGCTCAAAACAACATCACCCAACAGATCAAAAAGGCTCTGTGTAAGATGGATCAAGGCGACATTATGCGAGGCATCCGCAATGGCCATATGAAACGCCGCATCGGCCTTGGCCTCCAGCGGAAGATCACGTTTCTCATGGGCCGCCTGAAGTGCCAGAAAGCGCTCACGGATAATAGCCCGATCAATTTCTGTAGCCCTGGCTGCCGCGTAACTGGCAGCAAGCTCTTCCAGACCATGACGACACTCCATAACATCAGAGAGTGCCTGGGGATTATCTTTCAGCAGGTTCGCCAGTGGATTGGTAATAGTTGCACTCAGAGCATCAAGCACAAAAGTGCCTTCACCCTGGCGACTGTAGATCAAACCCTGCGCCTCCAGCTTGAGCAACGCTTCCCGCACGGAGGGTCGAGACACTTTAAGCTGATCTACCAGTTCCCGTTCAGCAGGTAGTTTGTCACCGGGTTTTAACACCCCGTTAAGAATCTGAGCCTTCAGCTGCTCAGCTATCGAGTCTGACAATCTAGCGGGTTTGATCGGTTGTAACTGCATGATACTGCTCCAGGTGGTGTGCAAAGTCATTATATACAACCAATTAGTTGTCTGACCATTGTTTTTATACCAAAAAGTTCTACGCTTATGAAACTATATTAAATATTTAAATTTCAAATATTTAAATAACCATAGTCCAAATCATCCTAAATGACTGTTATCGCTATGATAAAAAGTATTTGACATATTATACACCTTACCTTTTAATGGTCTGACCATTGATATTACTAACAAGTAATCATTGAGCCATCAAATAAGAAGCAGCACTGACCCAGAAGAGGAATTAATCAAATGAGCGATCGTTCGAACGAGTATCGGGATACTGACCCGCAGGAGACCCAGGAGTGGTTGGAGGCTATTGATGTTGTAGTCGAGCGGGAAGGCACGGAACGTGCGAAATTTCTGATTAAAAAGACCATCGACAAGGCGACAGCGGCAGGTACCGAGCCACCTGACTGCTCAAGAACGCCCTATCTGAACTCGATTCCGGTCAGCCGTGAACCTGCTCTTCCAGGCAATCCCGATGTGGAGCGCCGCCTGCGTGACATCATTCGCTGGAATGCCATGGCCATGGTGGTGCGCGCCAACCGTAAACCCGCCTCCCCCGGCGGTCATATCGCCAGCTTCCAATCCTCTGCCGTGCTGTATGAGACGGGGTTCAACCACTTCTGGCGAGCGGCTTCTGACACCCATGGCGGCGATATGATCTATATACAAGGTCATGTGGCACCCGGCATCTACTCCCGTGCATTCCTCGAAGGGCGTATTACCGAAGAGCAGTTGGATAACTTCCGTATCGAAGCCGGCGGCAAGGGCATCCCCTCTTACCCCCACCCCTGGCTGATGCCAAAATTCTGGCAATTCCCTACCGTTTCCATGGGCCTCGGCCCGATCATGGCGATCTACCAGGCCCGCTTCATGAAATACATGGAGAATCGCGGCCTTATTCCAAAATCAAATCGCAAGGTTTGGGTATTCTTGGGCGATGGCGAAACCGATGAGCCAGAGGCACAGGGCGCTATTGCCCTCGCCGTGCGTGAGAAACTGGACAACCTGATCTTCGTAATCAACTGTAATCTGCAGCGTCTTGATGGCCCGGTTCGCGGAAACGGTAAGATCATCCAGGAGCTGGAAGGCAATTTCCGCGGCACCGGTTGGAACGTGATCAAGGTCATCTGGGGCGCTTCCTGGGATAAACTGCTTGCCCAAGACCATAACGGCCTGCTACGCAAACGCATGGAAGAGGCTGTGGATGGTGAATACCAGAGCTTCAAGGCGAAAGATGGCGCCTATGTGCGCGAATACTTCTTTGGCAAGTATCCCGAACTGAAAAAGATGGTTGAGCACATGACCGATGATCAGATCTATCACGATCTGATCCGCGGCGGACACGATCCACAAAAGGTTTATGCCGCTTACTCCGAGGCGGTCAACACAGTAGGTCAACCGACCTTGATCCTGGCCAAGACCGTTAAGGGTTATGGCATGGGTGAAGCGGGTGAAGGACAGAACATCTCTCACCAGCAGAAGAAGCTGGGTAACGATCAGCTGAAAAAATTCAGCGCCCGCCTGGATTTAGAAATCTCTGAAGAGGATGTGGTTCAGGCCAACTTCCTCAAGCCAGCGGCTGACAGCCCTGAGATGAAGTATCTGCATCAACAACGTAAGGCGTTGGGTGGCTACCTGCCTGAGCGTCGCACCCAGGGAGATGTACTCAATATCCCCGATCTCTCCATGTTTGACCTGCTACTGAAAGGTACCGGCGCTCGCACCATGTCCACCACTATGGCGCTGGTGCGTGCAATGGTGGCCATTTCACGTAATAAGGAGATCGGTCCACGCCTGGTGCCGATCGTCCCTGACGAAGCCCGTACTTTCGGTATGGAAGGCATGTTCCGTCAGATGGGTATCTATGCCCCTGAAGGGCAGCTCTATACGCCGATGGACTCCGGCGAGATCATGCCTTATCGCGAAGATAAGAAGGGCCAGCTGCTGCAGGAAGGTATCAACGAGGCGGGTGCCATGTCATCCTGGATCGCCGCATCCAGCAGCTACAGTAACCACGGCGTCACCATGATACCGTTCTACATCTACTACTCCATGTTCGGATTCCAGCGTGTGGGTGATCTCGCTTGGGCAGCCGGCGATCTACAGGCGCGTGGATTCCTGATCGGCGGTACCGCCGGACGCACCACGCTGAATGGTGAAGGTCTGCAGCATCAGGATGGTCACAGTCAACTGTTTGCCAGCTTCATCCCCAACTGCATCTCCTACGACCCGACTTATCACTATGAAGTGGCAGTCATCATCCATGAAGGTATGCGCCGCATGTACCAGGAGCAGGAGAACGTCTTCTACTACCTGACCACCATGAACGAGAACTATGCCCATCCGGATATGCCGAAGGGCTCCGAGGAAGGCATTCTCAAAGGGCTCTATCATCTGCGTAGCAGCACGCTAGAAAAGAAAGGCAAGAAGAAGAACCCTCGGGTACAACTGTTGGGTTGCGGCACCATCTTGAATGAAGTCATTGAAGCCGCTGAGTTGCTGAAGAGTGATTTCAAAATCGAGGCCGATATCTGGAGCGCCACCAGTTTCAACGAGCTGTGTCGTGACGGCCAGGATGTGGAACGTTGGAATCGCCTGCATCCGGAACAGCCTGCCCGCGTCAGTCACGTTGAGGCCTGCCTGAAAGATCGTGAGGGTCCGGTGATTGCCGCAAGCGATTACATGAAATCCTTTGCCGAACAGATTCGTCCGTTTGTCCCAGCCAAGTACACCGTACTGGGTACGGATGGTTTCGGTCGCTCAGACAGTCGCGAAAGTTTACGCAGTCATTTTGAAGTGGATCGCTATCACGTCGCTATTGCCGCACTGAAGGCACTGGCCGATGAGGGCATTATCCCCGTAAAGCAGGTCACCCAGGCAATTGAGCAGTATGGCATCGACGCCGACAAGCCTAATCCGGTAACCGTTTAAGCGCGCACAGAATAAGGAGAAACAGACGTGACTATTAAAGAAATTCTTGTACCGGATATCGGCGACTTTTCCGATGTTGAAATTATCGAGATCCTGGTAGCCCCCGGTGACACCATCGCGGTTGATGATGCACTGATCACCCTGGAGAGTGACAAGGCCTCTATGGAAGTACCCTCTTCTGATGCGGGTGTAGTAAAAGAGATCAAGGTCGCACTGGGCGATAAGGTCTCTGAAGGCAGTCTGGTCATTCTACTTGAAGTAGAAGGTGCCGCAGTTGATCCAGCACCGGCTGCAGCAACCCAACCTGTTGCACCTACCGTTGAAGCAGCACCGGTCGCGGCCGCAACAGCCGCCACAACGCCTGCTGCAACCAGCGCAGCATCTGACCTTAGACAGGTGTCATTCGAGCGCACCCACGCCAGTCCCGCCGTGCGTCGTATCGCTCGCGAGAAAGGGATCGACTTGAACACCCTGCAAGGGACAGGACGTAAGGGGCGCATCACGCGTGAAGATTTATCCAACGCCGGTCAGCGCGTGCTCAAGGCCTTTGTTGAATCATCCAAGGGTGGACAACCCGTAGGCAGCGGCACAACCGCACCGACCACATCAGGCATTCCAGCCATACCTGAACAGGACTTCTCCAAGTTTGGTGAGATCGAGTTCCAGCCCCTGAGCAAGATCAAACGGCTTACCGGGATCAATCTCAGCCGCGCCTGGTTGAATGTACCCCATGTCACTCATCAGGATGAGACAGATATCACTGAAGTTGAAGCATTCAGAAAATCGCTCAAGGCGGAGACTGAGAAGCAAGGCGTGCGTGTGACCCTGCTCAGTTTCTTTATGAAGGCATGTGCGGCTGCACTGAAGACTTACCCGACCTTCAACTCATCACTGGATGGCAGTGGCGAAAACCTGATTCTGAAGAAATACATCAACATCGGTATTGCAGTCGACACACCGAATGGATTGGTTGTCCCGGTAATTCGTGATGTGGATAAGAAGAGCATTTTTGAACTCTCTGCCGAATTGATGGAGATGAGTGTCAAGGCACGTGACAAGAAACTCAAGCCAGCGGACATGCAAGGTGCCACCTTCACCATCTCCAGTCTGGGTGGTATTGGCGGCACTGCATTTACACCGATCGTGAATGCGCCGGAAGTAGCCATTCTGGGACTCACGCGTTCACAGATGAAGCCGGTCTGGAATGGCAGTGAGTTTGTCCCACGCCTGATGCAACCGATGTCGCTCTCATACGATCATCGTGTCATTGATGGCGCCCAGGCTGCGCATTTCGTTCGCACCCTCGGTATTTTGATGAATGATGTGCGGCGCTTGCTGCTCTAGATTTCCCCCAACACCAAAACAAACGGAATAAGACAATGAGCACAATTGAACAAGTTCAGATCCCCGATATCGGGGAATTCGAAGATGTTGAGATTATTGAAATCCTGGTGTCGGTGGGCGATGCAATCAATATCGATGATCCGCTAATCACCCTGGAGAGTGACAAGGCCTCCATGGAGATTCCATCGCCCTCTTCCGGGACGGTGACAGAGATTCTGGTCAGTCTGGGTGACAAGGTTTCCAAGGGCAGTCACATCATCAACCTGGAGACAGCGACTGAACCAAAAGTAGCTGTACAGGATCCACAGCCCTTCCTGCAGAAAAATGCCAAGAGTGGTGCTGCCCCGGGTGATGCCGGCAAGACAGTACTAAAAGATGTCTATGTACCCGACATCGGTGATTTCCAGGACGTGGATGTCATCGAAGTGCTGGTAGCACCTGGCGATAACATCACTGTTGATACACCGGTGCTAACCCTGGAGAGTGACAAGGCCTCCATGGAAGTCCCCTCTCCCAGCAGTGGCCATGTCCATGCCGTTCATATCAATGTGGGTGATACCGTCTCACAGGGCGACCTGATCCTGACGCTGGAAGTGGTAACGCCTGGTGCTAAAGCTACTACGCAATCCGGCACAGTAACCGTGGCTCCTGCTGCAGCCAAGGTTGCTCCTGCCGCAGAACACGCCGCTTACATTGGTAATGCGGATATTCAAGCTGACGTTGTGGTACTCGGTGCGGGCCCTGGTGGTTATACCGCCGCGTTCCGCGCGGCTGATCTGGGTAAGAAGGTGATCTTGATCGAACGTCACAGTAGCCTGGGTGGCGTTTGCCTCAACGTGGGTTGTATTCCCTCTAAGGCTCTACTGCATGCCGCCAAAGTGCTTGAAGAGGCGCGTGATTTCCGCAGCCATGGTCTGAAATTTATTGAACCAGAAGTGGATCTGGATGCGCTGCGTGAATGGAAGAACGGTGTGGTCACCCGACTTACTGGCGGACTGATGGGTTTGTCCAAACAACGCAAAGTCCAAGTTGTTAATGGCTTTGGTAAATTCATCGATCAAAACAATATTGAAGTCATTGATGGTGAAGGCAACAAGACAGTTGTCGGCTTCTCGCAATGTATTATTGCGGCCGGTTCCGCTCCGGTTAAACTACCGTTCCTACCGGAAGATCCGCGTATCATTGACTCCACGGGTGCCTTGGCACTTAAATCAATTCCCAAGCGTATGCTAGTGATTGGTGGCGGCATCATTGGCCTTGAGATGGCCACGGTCTATCACGCACTGGGCAGCAAGATTACGGTTGTCGAGATGCTCGATGGACTGATTGCCGGTGCCGACAAAGATATTGTTAAACCGCTGCATAAACGTCTTGAAAAACAGTATGAGGCGATTCTTACCAAGACCCGCGTGACCAAGGTTGAAGCGCTGGACGAAGGGCTACGCGTGACCTTTGAAGGGGCCAAGGCACCTGAACCACAACTGTATGATTCCATACTGGTCGCTGTGGGTCGTTCTCCCAATGGCCATAAGATTGATGCGCAAAATGCCGGTGTTGCCGTTGATGACCAAGGCTTCATCCACGTCGATAAACAACAAATCACCAATGTGCCACATATCTATGCGATTGGTGACGTAGTGGGCCAACCCATGCTGGCCCACAAGGCTGTCCATGAAGGTAAGGTCGCGGCCGAAGTCTGCGCCGGTCTCAGCACCTTCTTTGATGCCTGGGTGATTCCTTCGGTCGCCTATACCGACCCTGAAATTGCCTGGGTGGGTAAAACTGAAGCCGAAGCCAAGGCTGAAGGGATCAAATACGGTAAGGGCGCATTCCCCTGGGCAGCCAGCGGTCGTTCACTCTCTCTTGGAAGAGACGAAGGCCTGACCAAAATGATCTTCGACGAAGAGACTGGCCATGTCATCGGTGCCGGTATTGTTGGACCCAATGCAGGCGATCTGATTGCCGAGGTGTGCCTGGCAATAGAGATGGGCTGTGACGCCTCTGACATTGGTTTGACGGTCCATCCTCATCCTACGCTATCAGAAACCGTAGCGATGGCCGCTGAAGCATTTGAAGGGACCATTACTGATCTGTTCATACCGAAACGAAAAAAGTAATGTTTGTTTTTTAGCCGCGCATTGATATCCCCGCTTATGCGGGGATATCTTTCTGAGAAAGCACGCTCTTCAGGTAACATCATGAACAAATCATCCCAAAAACAGAAACCCGTTATTGCCGGTGAAAAACTGCGTGACGCGGACAAGGTAGCCCGCATACCCATCAAGGTGGTTCCAACTCAAACGCCCCTTAAAAAACCAGACTGGATTCGTATCAAGTTACCCAGTCCTGAACAACGTCAACAGGTAGAAGCATTGGTTGCAGAAACCGATTTGCACACGGTTTGCCAAGAGGCCTCCTGCCCCAATCTGGCCGAATGCTTTCACCATGGCACGGCGACGTTTATGATCATGGGAGACATCTGCACACGGCGCTGTCCTTTCTGCGATGTGGCCCATGGACGACCACTGGCGCTGGACAAAGATGAACCTGCACGTCTTGCAGATGCCGTAAAAAAAATGCGGCTCCGCTATGTGGTGATCACCTCGGTTGATCGCGATGATCTGATGGATGGCGGCGCAGGACACTATGTTGAATGCATAGCCGCTATTCGCACAATCAATCCAGGCATTAAGGTTGAGATACTGGTGCCGGATTTTCGCGGCCGCATGGAGCCGGCACTGACATGCTTGACGGGTACTCCACCCGATGTATTGAATCACAATTTGGAGACAGTACCCCGCCTCTACAAGTCGGTTCGACCGGGTGCGGATTATCAATGGTCGCTTGATCTACTTCAGCGATTCAAAACAGAGAACCCAGGTGTACCCACCAAGTCTGGCCTCATGCTGGGCTTGGGCGAGACACTGGATGAGGTAAGGCAAGTGATGCAGGATTTACGCAATCACGGCTGTGCCCTGCTCACCCTGGGACAGTACCTGCAACCCAGCCCACATCATCTGCCGGTGAGTCGTTACGTCACACCGGATGAATTCGAGGCATTGAGACGCTACGGCGAATCAATCGGGTTCTCTCACGTCGCCAGCGGCCCCTTTGTTCGATCGTCATATCATGCAGACAGACAAGCCGCAGAGCTGGTCAATCAGCAGTAAACTTTGGATTCAGACAATACCTCAGCGGCCACTTCAGCCGAGACGGGCCTACTGAACAGATAACCCTGTAGATAACCGCAATCAAACTCCCGGAGCAGCTTCAGTTGCCCGGGAGTCTCTACACCCTCCGCCACCACCTGCATCTCTAGCCCCTGTGCCAGATGCACCACTGAACCCACAATCGCCTGGGTGCGTGTACTTGCTTCAAGATCTTTAATAAAGGTACGATCAATTTTCAATTTGTTTACAGGTAACTGCTTAAGATATTCCAGTGATGAATAGCCTGTACCGAAGTCATCAATAGCTATCGACAAACCTAACCTATGACATTCTTCTAATACCTGCTGTGACTCTTTGGGATATTTCATTAACGTCGTTTCTGTCAGCTCCAATTCAATACACTGTGCATCCAATTGATAATGTTCCAGGAGTTTTTTAATTTGACTGACAAAGTCACGCTCAAGCAATTGACGCGTGGAGACATTGACCGCCACTGGCAATAATTTCAAACCCAGTGAACGCCAATCCGCCAACTGGCGACAGACCGCTTCTAATACCCAGGCTCCAATCTCTACAATTTGTCCAGTCTCTTCCGACAGCGGAATAAACTCTGTAGGTGATACAACGCCCATGCCTGGCACCTGCCAGCGTATCAGTGCCTCAAAGCTCACCGGCAATCCTGACTCGATATCAATTAACGGTTGATAGTTGAGGAAAAACTGGCCATTTTCAATGGCCGTTCGCAAGCGCATTTCAATACTGAGCCTTCGGGCAGCCGTCTCTTCCATCTCTTTATCAAACAAACTGCAGGCACTACCGCTATGTGATTTGGCGCGATACATGGCAATATCTGCGTGTCGCACTAAAGCACTCGTCGTTGTGCCATCCTCTGGATAAAAAGCAATGCCGATACTGGCACCCACAGAACAATCATGGCCCTCAGCAATCACAGGGAGATCAATCAATTCGATTATTTCATATGCAATATGTACCGCATTCGACACCTCTTTAATGTCTGGTAAAATCACCGTGAACTCATCACCACCTAATCGGGCAACAGTATCACCTTCCCGTACCTTGCCATGAATACGGTTAGCCACTTCAATCAGCAACTTATCACCTACATCATGACCGTAGGTATCATTGATTCCTTTAAACCGATCTAAATCGATAAACAGCAAAGCTATCCTTTCCCTACTTCTAGCAGCCTGAATAACAGCATGCTCAAGCCGATCATTAAACAGCTGGCGATTAGGTAATCCTGTTAACTGATCATGATGTGCCAAATCCTTTAGACGCTCTTCTGTCTGCTTTCGCTCAGTAATATCAGAGGCAATACCCACATAATGGGTCACCTCTCCTGCGCTATTCTCAATGGCCGTAATACTCAGCCATTTCAGATAAAGCGTTCCATCTTTACGCCGATCCCAGATCTCACCCTGCCAACTGCCTTCGTTATTAATGCCTTCCCACATGGCCTTATAAAATGCCCCATCATGGCGACCAGAGGAGAGAAAACTGGGATTTTTACCCAGCGACTCAGCAAAGCTGTAACCGGTAATTTCACAAAAGGCCGGATTGACATATTGAATGCGATTCTTTGCATCAGTAATGGCGATACTCTCTAGCGAAGTCTCCATTACCTTAGCGGCAAGCCTCTCTTGTTGCCGTGCATGCTGACGTTCTGTCAGGTCCCGGATCAGGCCAATAAAAATCTGTTCTTTACCCTGCTGAACCACACTGATAGTGACTTCGATCGGAAAAAGATGTCCATCCTGATGTTGCGCCTGAAACTCTCTGGGAAACCCTATCGCATTTCCACCCAGCCCCTTATTGAAGCGATCAATATAACCATCATGCTCAGTGCGATAGGGTTCCGGCATCAAGATTGAAACATTGTTACCTACAATGGCCTGATCATCATAACCAAACATCCTTTCCGCCGCGCCATTCAAAGACCGAATGATGCCCTCTCCATCAATAGTGACGATGCCATCTGCAACATGTTCAACAACACTACGGATTCTGGCCTCTGCTTCAGATAACGCAAGCTCTCTGGAATTCACTTGCTCACGCATCTGGGTAAAGGCCTCGCTCAGCAAACTGATTTCATGCAAGTCAGAAGTGGGGAAATTTACCCGCATGTCGCCGGCTGCAAACTGCGCTATAGAGCGCATCGAAATATTCAGGGGATTCACAATCTGCCGCACTAGCCAGATTGCCACAGGAATACTCAGCAAAATCAACAACAGTGTGGCAATGAATGTCTTATTCAGTATTGGACGCAATTGCTGATCGATATAGGCAGCCGGCAAGATTTCAACCATTACCAACTCCCTATCAGGATAACGTTCACTCACCCCGACTTTATGAAGATGCACATAAAGCTGTTCGCCGCCATCCGAGACTTTTGCCGCAAAGCTCCCACCCGATGGTGTCTTATTAAATAACTCACGTAAGAACGGGTAGCGAACCTGTGTAAAAAGCGCATCTGCCCCATAACGCTGCAGGGTTGAATCCCGATAGGCTAATAACCGCCCCGCCTGATCAGTCACTAGATTACGATCTCCTGGTTGTTCAGAGCGCGTCATCATACTAAACACTTGACTCAGGTTGACGTAGATAACGACTATACCGGCGGGTGAGTTATCACGATCGAAGTATATGGGCGCTGCAATACGAATGACCATAACCCTTGGATCTGTAACGACACCATCCTCCCGATTAAAATCGATATCAGACAGGTAAGTGACGCCAGGCAACAGTTTCAGCGTCTCGGTAAAATAATGCTCGCTAGCCATTGGCTGTAACAGCTGTTCATTGATTTCAACTATATCCTCTCCTTGTCTCTCTGCCCTGATCAACTGACGACCCCCACCGTCTGCACCAATCAGGCGAATCTGCATATATTCAGGCTTGCTTATAAGAAAATCACGAAACAAAGAAGAGATGCGTCTTTTCACGACCTCGGGAGGAACATCACCTATTGCAGAATTTTTTGCAGCGAGTCCCTTCATTAAAACAGCGATACCGGGTACGCGTGACAGAAAACGAACATCATCCTCCAGCCGTCTGATCAGGCGCGCAAACTCTTTACCCTCACCTTCAAGCTCGAACTTTAAATGTTCATTCTTATTACGTACTAAAATTGAATCGATCTCTATGACTGAGAGAAGACCCACGCACATGCCAGTCACCGTCACCAGAACAACCACAATCACTCGTAGGCGCGTACCGATACTCCCTTTTAATGCCTGCCCATTGCCCCTTAGTGACATACCCATCAGCAGATAGAGGATGAACAATACCCCGATTGCCAATGGCCAGAGTAACTGATCACTTTCAAAACTATTGAGGAAGACACTCCTGCTCGTCTCCACCGGGACAAAACGTGTGCCAAACATCGCCAGGTAGTGTATGCCGATGATGGAAAGCCCCATAGTCACCGCACTGATAAATCGCCACGACGAGGTCTTTACATCCAGCGTTGCTTCCTTGTAAAGCAGTGATAAAGCAAGCCCCGCTGCACCAAAGGAGATCACAACCGATAACAGAATGATGCCGATGTCATAATCCATTCGAGCTGGCATCACCATGGTCGCCATGCCAACAAAGTGCATAGCAGTAACCACCGATGTCCAGATCAGTGAACCCAAAGCAAATCGTTGCCAAGCCCTTTCGTAATTAACGATCACAAGAAGCGCAATAAACGAACCGGCTATAGCAATGAATAAGGAGAGTAGGGTTAACCCTTTATGATACTGAACTGGAAAAGGTAATTGCAGGGCGATCATGCCAATAAAATGCATGGTCCAGGCACCCCCACCAAGGGCCACAGCGGCACCAAGATACCAATACCACCGACTGATACCCTCTGCCACCAGTAAGCGTCTCACCATACTGAAGGCGACATAGGAGGCGGCAAAGGCAACAATGACAGATAAGAGCACCCCGGAAGGATCAAAGACACCTTCAATGGGGGTTACTGAAACGTGTAGCTCCTGCCCTTGCACATTCCCTCGCATTCTTCTTTACGGCCCTACTAAACTATAGCGGATTCGCAGCAACTTTCTGAAGAGCTGATAAGATGACGGGCATAAAAATACTTTGCAGCAAGTTCAAGATCTGAATCAATGTAATACCCTGTTGTCACAGGTAATATGCCTACAGGGTATAAGACTTTATTTTCAGGAGCGTGAAACTCAGTATGAATATCGCCACAAACGTATTCAAATACCTCTTTATAAGCATGGGATTATTGATCAGTCTCTCCCCCGTTGCCGCTGACAGGGTTAAAGAGAAAACAGACACCCATCAATACAACCTTGGGCTTGGCCGAGTTGTGTTCACTCAGCAATGCATCAAGTGTCACGGAAAACCCGAATCCGGGGCGCCCCAGTTAGGGCAGGTCAATGATTGGCATGAACGCTTAAAATCCACACTTCCGACATTGATCGAACACGCCCTCCAGGGGCACGGTGAAATGCCCCCAAAAGGAGGGCTTGATGAGTTATCTGATCGGGATGTCTCTGCAGCGGTTGCCTATGTTGTGGATAGAAGCAGACAACTCTTTGTGGAATATGAAGGTAAGCAAGTACTCTTGTTTGACAAAATATGCCACGAAGAAAAACAGCTCGACTCGTGCAAACAGGATCGTATGGATAACACCCTGCTACTGCAGATGCTCTGGCTCATTACAGGGCAAAATCGAGAATAACCGTCACCAGAGACGATATTGTCGCGGCTCAATCTGACGCCTTCCCTAGACACTAATTCTAGTGTGAGTTGATCGTCATCATTCTGTATTATTTAATCGCTAGCATGCCTCATCAACAAATAACTGGATGAGATCTAATCATGGAAAGCACAACAGAGAAAAGCCATGTCGATAACCACACCGAATCAGACGCCTATGATTTCAGTATGCTAAATCTCGACGAGATGGATGATATGGATGATGAAGCGCTGCAAGATTACTATGATTCACTGGATTTCTGAGCCGTCAGCGCTACCAAGCCAACCGGAATAAATTGCATATTCCAGGTAGACAGCTCCCACCTGACATTCTATTCTTTGAGTGGTGAGCAACCCGAATATAAAACCCAAATCGTTACGTCAGACGCTGCTTGTCAGACTCAGTCTGTTTGTCACAGGCACCGCCCTCCTTGTCTGCCTTGGCTTCATCATACTGGGCCTGTTACCAATCATTGATGACATTGCAGAGAAAGAGTTCAACAGTGCCGCCAATAATGTGGTGGCTGATCTGAATGCCTTGTTCAACCCTACCCATGCATTGCTTAAAATGAGCAGTGAATGGATAGGTGACCAAGCCCCGGATTTGGATCTACCAGACCGATTCAATAGTTACTTCCAACCGCTACTGAAACAGATCCCCCAGATTACTTCCGTCGTTGCCGGTACAACCAGTGGAAAAGGCTGGCTGTTACTTCAGCAAACTGATGGTGTCTGGCGTAATCGGATGACCAATATTGAACGCTGGGGTGATCAACATCTCATGATGATGCATCATCCCGATGGAAGCTCTACGCAAGAGTGGACTCAACTCGACTACGATGCCAGAAAACGCCCCTGGTTTATCTCAGCACAGAACAACCAGACCAAACAAACAGTAAACTGGACAGCACCCTATGTCTTTTACTCTACACGCGACCCTGGGATAACCGCTTCGATTCAAAAACAATTGAGGAATGGTGATCAACTCATCCTTGGTTTTGATCTCACCCTGCGTGATCTGTCGAACTTCACCATGAAATCCAAAGTTGGCAAACAGGGGATGACATTGGTACTTACCGACAACGAGCTCGTTCTGGCCTTGCCCCCCCAACCAGAAACAGCAGACAGCACAGAATGGCTAAAACGTGTATTACATCCTGCTGTCAACCTGGGCATACCGGCCATCAGTGATGCGTTAAAAGGCTGGCATGAAGCTGGACGTGAATTAAACAACGCCCTCAGCTTCAACTCCGAGAACCGTCGATGGTTGGCCAGCGTTCATCCTTACACCTTAGGCAATCAGCAGTTCTGGGTTGTCACCATGGCACCTGCTGACGACTTCACCCCGAACTGGCTACCCTTTGTCATGCTACTCGCGGGCGGATTGATCGTGCTACTGGCAACCGCCTTTCTGATCGCACGAAAGCAGGCTTTTTCCATTGCCAGCCCACTGGAGCGACTCGCAGCGGTGAGTCAGCGAATTGGCCAACTTGATTTCGAGGCGATCCCCGCAGTTACCAGCAACATAAAAGAGATACAACAGCTTGCATCGACACAAGACAATATGCGCAAGATGCTACAACAGAACCAACGTGCACTCGCTGAACAATCTGACCGGCTGCAGCATCAGGTCGATGCGCTACAGCAGGCTGAGGCTAATCTGCGCGAGAGTAATGCCTATAATAAAGTACTCTTTTCAGAATCCCGGATTCCACTCCTGGTGTTAGAGCCTGATACTGAAATTATCGTCGATTGCAATCTCGCTGCCGCGAGAATATTCCATTTGGCAGACAGGGCATCGCTGTTAAATAAACACTTCGCAGACATATCATCACCGACACAATATGATGGCTTTGATTCTGCCGAATCGGCCAAGGGTCATATCAAACTCGCTCAACTGAAAGGCTCTCACCTGTTCGAGTGGCGATACACATATCCTGATGGAAAATCCTGGGACGCCGAGGTGCATCTGATGGATTTTGCATTTGAATCAAGGCCGTTGCTACAAGCCAGCCTTCTTGATATCACGGATCGCCGGGCCACGGCTGATGAGATCAATAAACTGGCCTTTTATGACACCCTCACTCGGCTACCCAACCGGCGACTTTTCCTCGACCGACTTCAACAGGCGCTGTCTGGCTCGCGTAAAGAACATGAAGGTGCGCTATTAATTATTGACCTGGATGATTTCAAGTCACTCAATGACACAATGGGGCACGATAAAGGCGACCTGCTTCTGCAAAAATTTGCCCAGCGCCTTTCTGAATGCATACCAGAGGGTGACACGGCCGCCCGACTGGGAAGTGATGAATTCGTTGTCATCCTCAAAGACCTCAACGGCAATTCACAAGACGCGGCAACCGTGGCACAAGGTGTCGCCGAAAATATTCAGGCATTGCTCCAACAACCCTTTGATCTGGCGGAACAGACCTACCATGCCACAGCCAGCATCGGTATCGCACTGTTTGGTAATCACATGGATACCACCGCAGAGCTTTTAAAACGCGCTGATCTGGCAATGAATCAGGCCAAGCGGCATGAGCAGCATAACCTCTGTTTCTTTGATCCTGGCATTCAAGATGCCGTCAACTCCAGAATGAACCTTGAGACTGATCTTCGCCAGGCCATTCAGGACAACAGTTTCAAACTCTACTATCAGCCACAGGTTGACCATCAGGGTTGCATCATAGGCGCTGAAGCACTTATTCGCTGGCCACATCCAACACGGGGGATGGTATCACCCGCCGAGTTTATTCCTGCTGCCGAGCAGATTGGATTGATCCTCCCAATAGGTCACTGGGTATTGGAGAGTGCCTGTCAACAGCTCGTGCTATGGTCAAAAGATAGCGTTTTAGAAAAGATGACATTGGCAGTCAATGTCAGTGCCGTACAGTTCAGAAAAACCGATTTCGTTAAACAGATCCTAGCTATCCTAGATCGCACTGGCGCCAATCCTAAACGGCTCAAGCTGGAACTTACAGAAAGCATGTTGCTGCATGACCTGGAGGGCATTATCAGCAAGATGGCTACCCTGAAGGCCAGAGGCGTACTGTTCTCCCTGGATGATTTTGGCACCGGCTACTCATCGCTCTCGTACCTCAAACGATTACCACTCGATCAACTGAAGATTGATCAGTCATTCGTGCGTGACCTGTTAACTGATCCAAACGACGCAGCAATCACCAGCACAATTATTGCACTGGCTCACAGCTTGGGTTTAGAAGTGATTGCCGAAGGTGTTGAGACAGAGGCACAGCATCATTTCTTGACTACGCAAGGATGCCGTGCATTCCAAGGTTATCTATTTGGCAAACCTGGGCCGGTTGAGCAGGTGCTAAGTCGCCACATCATCACGCAAAGCCACCAAACTGTTAAAAGGGCGTTGTCATAAGCATATCGCTAGAATTGCTCGCACTTTTGGCGATAGTGGGGTTTACCGCCGGCTTTGTCAGCTCTATCGCTGGTGCGGGCGGAATGATCGCCCTGCCCGTCCTGTTAACGGTGGGCATGCCACCGCTCAATGCCCTGGCCACGAACAAATTTCAGAGCGTATTCGGCACACTCTCGTCCACCATCAACTACTTCCGTAAAGGGCACATTGATTTCTCACGCCTCTATCCGGCAATGCTGTGGTCAGGTGTGGGGGCGGTAGCCGGGACGCTCACTGTACAAAACATCAACACGCAACTATTGCAGTCACTGATTCCCTATCTGTTGATCGTGATTGCGCTTTACTTTTGGATATCGCCAAGAGCTGATGATCATGATTCACACGCACGACTTGCATCGGGCACGTTCAACTGGTCTGTGGGGGGAGGCATCGGTTTTTACGGTGGATTCTTTGGTCCAGGCATTGGCTCTTTTTTTGCCTTCGCCTTTACCAGCCTGCTGGGATATAACATGCGCCGCGCAACCGCCAATACCAAACCGTTGGTGCTGGTCACTAATGCCACCTCACTTGTTATTTTTCTATGGGGTGGCCATGTTATCTGGAGTGCCGCACTGATCATGGCGCTCACCCAAATCATGGGTGCGCGCATTGGCTCGAACATGGTGATTAAGCGTGGTGCTGCCTTGGTAAGACCCGCAATAATCATCGCCACCATCGCCATGGCGATTAAACTACTGGTCAGCGATTAAATTTCGCCCTGGAAAGAGCTATCCAACGATCATTACCAAACAGCATTCATATTCTACTTCAGCAATAATTGGCTGGCGTACTCAAATAGTCACCTAGCTTAATGGTCCTTGGCATATCTTGCCCTGAAAAACATCAACGAACGCAAGGCCATCTGCTTCGGCATAATGACCAACACATTGCCCATCACAACCAGCGCCACACCACTGGCTGCCAATACGCTCCACTGATAACCTTCAAACAGAGTGGAGATACCCAGCGCTACCAGCGGAAAAAGAACCGTCGCATAGGCGGCCTTTTCTGGCCCTATACGCCCCAGAAGCGTCAGATAACTGCCAAAGGCCAGTACAGAACCAAACAATGCCAAATAGAGTATCGACAAGTTATAAGAAAGTGTATTTTCATAGACGAAAGGAAGACCTTGCCCGGCTGCAAAAAGAAACAGTATCACTGCGCCATAGGCCATGCCGAAGGCATTACCCTGAATGACGGGCAAGCGCTGGCGCTGATTTCTAGCAGATATCATATTGCCAAGCGATGCAATAAAGGTCCCTAAAATACTCAAGACAAGCCCCTTTACGGCCCCATCACTCTGCCGTAGATTGGCGATCTCTGGCCAAAACACCAAGGCTATACCCAGTAATCCTATAACAGCTCCCGCTACCATTGAGGCGTCGATCGGTTTGCGGAAAAAGAGTGCGCTATTAACGATATTCATCAACACAATCGTCGAAAAAATAACCGCGATCAAGCCACTGGTAAGTTCGGCCGTGGCCCAGTAGAAGATCAAGTAATTGAGGCAAAACAGCATCAGCCCCTGCAGGGCCATCCAGAGATGCTGCCCTCTGTTAAAACGCATTGGCAACCCACGCAGGAGACACCAGGCGAACAGAATCACTGCAGCTATTGCAAAACGATAAGCGACAGAGAGTTCCGGGGGAACCGTACCCAACTGAAACTTGATGGCATACCAGGTAGAACCCCAGATAAATACCGCTGCAAAATAGAGACTGACTGAATGGGTGAGCATAACCTAATCCGCTTCCTGTGGACGGTAAACTTATTTTATACGCGCCTGTGATATATTATGAAAACGAATTATCATAATCCCAACAATTAGATATCGTAATGACGGACGCCGCATGAGCCGAGATATTGATATCAGCCTGATTCGCACATTTCTGGCTGTAGCCGAGAACAGCGGCATGACACGGGCCGCGCAAAGCCTGAATCTGACCCAAGGAGCAGTAAGCCAGCAGATTAAGCGCCTGGAGGCATTTTTTTCCAAGCCGTTGTTCGACCGCCGACAGAAACAGATGCAACTGACGCCGGATGGAGAAAAGCTGGTTGCTAGTGCCAATCGTCTGCTGGCGCTGAACGATGAAGTGTTACAACTGATGCGCCAGCCAGAATTCACTGGCGAAATCTTGTTAGGCGTTCCGCCTGATATCGTGCGTCCGTTCCTGCCGCCGATTCTCCGCCGCTTCAATCGTGAGTACCCCAGTATACGGGTGACCCTGATCAGTGACGCCACACCCGTGCTACTGGAGATGTTAAAAAAGAAAGAGATTGATCTGACACTGACGACAGAATCGATCCAGGGTCGTCAGGAGGAGCATCTGCTTACCGATGCACTCGTGTGGATTGGCGCACCCAATGGTGAAGCCTGTCACCGCAATCCATTGCCTGTCGCACTGGGACTTGAATCCTGCGGTTTTAGAGCCTCTGCAGCAGAAGCCCTTAATCGTGCAGGCTTAGAGTGGGTATCCATCTGTCAGGTTGGCAGCATCGAACCTGTTATCGCTTCGTTGGAAGCAGATATGGCCATCGCCCCCTATATGTCTCAAGTTATTCCTGAGACTCTCAGCACGATCGAACCCGCCACTGGTCTACCCGCATTACCCCGCTACTACATCAATCTGCGCATGCCGAATCAAGGCACACGTAAAATTGTTAAAGAGCTGGCGCAACAGATTCGCAACGGCTTCGCCATGCGCTATCCTGCCCCTTGAATTGTTTACGTGGACTATGCTTTTGACAAGCCAACTACAAACAATTAAACGAGGGGCTGAATGATTATTGCGGTCACTGGCGCCAGTGGTTTTGTCGGCACCCATCTCTGTCAAGCACTGACACAAACGGGGCATCAGCTCATCATGCTGGGACGTAATGATGTTCAACAAGATGCCACACAACTCGCCACTCAACTAAAGGGCTGTCAAGCGGTGATCAACCTGGCGGGTGAAAACATTAGCCGACGCTGGACAGCTCACTATATGAAAGCCATTTATAGTAGTCGCGTGCTTACCACACGGACACTGGTCAGTGCGATGCGACTGATGGATGAGAAACCTACCTGCTTTATTTCCACATCGGCCATAGGCGCCTTTGACAGTGAGGGTGATTACGGTGAATCAGATCCACCGAATGCCACAGACTTTCTTGGTCGTCTCTCTCACGATTGGGAAGCAAGCGCCATGGAGGCGGAATCACTGGGTGTTCGCACCTTGATATTTCGCCTTGGCCTTGTACTGGGGCGCGATGGCGGTATGATGAAACAACTACTCCCACCCTTTCGACTGGGACTTGGCGGCCCTATAGGTGACGGAAGCCAACCCTTCTCATGGATACATATCGACGATCTGGTCGGTGCCTACTTGCTGGCGCTTGGGCGAATGGAGATGTCGGGCGTCTATCATCTCTGCGCACCCGATACGACAACCAATCGCCAGTTCACTAAAACACTGGGGAGGGTGCTGCATCGGCCTACCCTGTTTCCAGTACCCAAGCTGTTACTGCAACTACTCTTTGGAAAAGGGGCCGAGGTAATGACATCAGGTCAAACATTGCATTCAGAGCGATTAAGTAGTGCCGGCTTTAACTTCAAATATGAAACAGTGGAGCAGGCTCTCATTGAGATCACAGGGAGTAAACCCGCATGAGTATAAAAACATTCCCCAAGGTGACTATTGGTATCAGCACTTGTCTGCTGGGAGAAAACGTCCGCTACGATGGTGGGCACAAGCGAGACCGCTTTATCACAGATACACTTGCAAAATACATGACATTTCAACCGGTCTGTCCTGAGATGGGCAGCGGCATGTCCACGCCAAGACCACCCATAAGATTAGCGGGTAATCCAGAAGACCCAAAAGTGTTAGGCGTAGACGACCCTACAAGGGATGTTACCCATCAAATAGAACGCTACTCAAAACGTCAGGTTAAACAGCTCGGTGATATCAGCGGCTATATCCTGAAAAAAGATTCACCGAGCTGCGGTATGACTCGTGTCAAAGTCTATCCACTCAAAGGGGGGGCAGCCGAGCGCAAGGGCGTGGGCGTCTTTGCCCGATATCTACTGAATCAACATCCACATCTGCCGGTTGAAGATGAGGGCCGACTGAATGATCCCGTATTACGTGAAAATTTTATAACCCGCATATTTGTCTATCGGCACTGGCAGGATCTAATCAATGATGGACTCACTCCAGCAGCACTCATTGATTTCCATGCACAACATAAATACCTGGTCATGGCCCACTCACAGGCCGCCTATAAACGCATGGGACAACTGTTATCCCATGTTCCAAAAAGTGCACTCAAATCAGTCAGCGAGCAATACATCGATGAGTTAATGACGGCACTGAAACGTCCTGTCAATAAAAAGGGGCATACCAACGTTCTGCAACACATCATGGGCTATTTGAAACGCAATATTGACAGTGATGACAAGGATGAACTGGTGACCAGCATTGAACGTTATCGAACAGGAGAGATACCGTTAGTAGTGCCTATTACACTACTCAATCACTATTTCCGCAGACACCCAGACCCTTACATCAATAAGCAGGTTTACCTGCAACCTCATCCGGAAAAACTGGGACTCAGGAACAACCTATAAGACCCGTTATAAAAAACTCATAATCAGCCTTATTCAGCAAGTACAGATGATTGGGGTCGACAACTAAATCGTTATCGCCGATTCACTAAATAGATGCCCACACCCACACAGATCAGGGCAAGCAAAAGCGACAGCGTCAGTGGCTCATCCAACAACAGACCACCGGCCAGTACACCGAAGATTGGTGTCAAAAAAGTAAAGGCAGAGAGTCGGCCAGCGGGATAGTGTCGTACCAACCAGAACCAGGTGAGATATGTAACGAAGCTCACCCAAACCATTTGAAACAGTAGACTGCCAATAACCAAGGGCGTTAGCGCCCCTACACTCGGTTCATTCGCAAGCCAGGAGACCCCTAATATCAACACAGCAGAAACCGACAGTTGATAGAGGAGCGTTTTGCTAGGCGCCAGTTGATTGAGGCTGCTGGCTTTGATCACGACCGTGGTAGCGCCCCACATAATCGCCGCCACAATCAGCATCAGATCCCCTGTTAGCATCACCTTGCTTGGCAGGATCAGGGCATCACCGAAGATAATGAGTACCCCGGAGAAGGCTGCAATAAGCCCCACGACCTGAATAACGCGTAACCGTTCACCTGGAATAAACAGATGTGCACCTATGGCAACCACAAAGGGCGCCATGTAGAGGAAGATGACTGCACGCGAGGCCGAGGTATACTGTAGCCCCAGAAATATCAGCAGAAACTCACCGCCAAATAGCAGGCCGGCTAATAACCCCCACCAACCAGAGCCATCACGCTCTAACACCGGCACACGGCGCAGCCCCATCCAGATCAGAATTAACAGCGTAGCACCCAGCGAACGAATGCCCGCTTGGAAGAAGGGTGGTATCGCTACACTGGCTACCTTGATCGCTACCTGCTGCAATCCCCAGCTGGCACAGAGGACAACCAGCAACACCATGGCCAAAAGATCAAGATGGGACTTGCGTTCAAGCATCGATTGAAGGTCTATTGCTGAGAACAATACTTAAAATAACGAGGATCAGTGACGCAGACCAATATAGGCACCTGCCGCCATCATAATAGAACCAGCCACCCGATTGAGGCCACGCATCGCCCGCTCAGAACGGAATTTTTTACGCGCCCAGGAGGCACTCACCGCAATCAGCATCAAGCCCAACATCAAACCGACAAGCGTGATTACAGAAGCTAACGCAATATCCTGTGAGGAGAGTACCGTTAGATCCATAAAAGTCGGCAGGAAGGCGATATAAAACAAAATTACCTTAGGATTGGATGCCGAAATTAAAAAGCCCTGCACAAAACTCATCAACTGATTAATTGATTTCACCTCGGCCGCCTCCTGCTCCAGTGTTGGCCGAGTTCGCCACATCTTCCAGCCGAGGTAAAGCAGGTAAAGGGCACCGACAACGCGTATCACGGTGAACAGACCGCTCCAATGCTCCGCAATGGCGGCCAATCCGAAACAGGCCAGGATCAGATAGATGATGTCGCTGACCGACATCCCCAGCGCCAGTGTAAAGCAGGCCGCAGCCCCTTCCGTCATGGCACGCGCCAGAATAGCGAACACGCCAGGACCCGGGGTGATCGAAAATATGAAAATGGCCAAAAAGAAGGCCAGTGCACTTTCAGTGGACATGCGCCAAAAATACTCTATAGGTTACCTACTATCGTAGTTTTCATAATACGTCATCACACGGCTAATATGCACGCTTTTGCACACTGTTCGTTATCATTCTTTTCAGTTACAGATGAAATTATCCCCTACCTCAACTGAGTTATTTGAAGACAAAAGGTAGTGTAATATGAAACGAGATTAATGCAGCCAAACCTGAGAGCATAAACAATGACCACAGAAAGCCTCCTTCCAAAAGTCACATCATGGAGAACTCCCCTGCTGGTTATTGTGGCTGGCTGCATCATCGCCATGATCGGCTTCGGCATCCGTTCCGTTTTTGGTCTGTTTCTTGAACCTATGACCACTGCGCATGGCTGGAGCCGCGAAACTTTTGCGATCGCCATGGCCATTCAGAATCTGCTCTGGGGTATTGGCGTACCCATCGCAGGAGCCCTGGCTGATCGTTATGGCCCGATGCGAGTACTCTCTGTTGGCGCAGTCATCTACGGACTGGGCGTCTGGGGTATGGCCGTCACTGATAGCAGTATGGGATTGCATCTGTTTGGCGGCCTACTCACTGGCCTGGGTATCGCCTTTACGGCTTTCTCGCTTGCCCTCGCAGCCATGGCCAAGGTAGTGGGTCCAGAACGGCGTACGCTGGTACTTGGACTTGGTACTGCAGCAGGTTCATTGGGACAGGTAATTTTCTCACCACTGGGTCAGCAGTTCATCGCGAATTATGGCTGGCAGTCCGCACTGATGATCCTTGCCGCCACGGCCCTGTTGATTATTCCCCTGTCGCTCTGCCTGCCAAATAATCAGACGCATACCGGTGAAGCCGCGTGTGATCAAACCCTCAATGAAGCCCTACGTGAAGCAATGGGACACCGGGGCTTTGTGCTTCTCACCGTCGGCTTCTTTGTCTGTGGCTTCCATGTGGCGTTCATTACGGTACACTTTCCTTCTTATGTTAAAGACCTGGGTCTCGCGCCCGAGGTCGGTGCCTATGCCCTCTCCATCATCGGTCTGTTTAATATCGCCGGGTCCTTTCTCTCTGGAGCCGCCGGTACCCGCTGGAGTAAGAAAAGTGGCTTAGCCTTCATCTATTTCACCCGCGCCATCGTTATCACCGCACTGCTACTTGCACCCAAAACGCCAATGACCATCTATCTGTTTGCCGCTGCGATGGGGATACTCTGGCTCTCCACTGTTCCCCTGACGTCCGGTATCGTTGCCCAGGTATTTGGTGTTCGCTACATGGCCACGCTCTTTGGAATCGTCTTTTTCAGTCACCAGATCGGCAGCTTCCTTGGGGTCTGGCTGGGCGGCCGTCTCTATGACACCACCGGCACCTATGATGCAATCTGGTGGGCAGGTGTGATTCTGGGACTCGTTGCGGCCTTTATCCATCTACCGATCAATGAACACCCCCTGCCCAGGCTGGCTGTCGAGTCCAGGTAACGACAATCCCAGGTTATTTTTAGGGGTACATTCCATATATGAATTTGATAGACTGATTATTTACCGTTATTTCCAGTTCCGGCAAACATATCCACAAAACGCGGCGAATCTCTTTTCGCGGTGCCGGCACGGATAGTGGGTTTATATTTGTATCACAACTGCAAGAAGGGCAATTCATGACAGCACGTACACAGATTGGCGGCCTACAGATAGCCAATGTAATCAAAGAGTTAGTTGACAACCAGATCGCACCTGGAACCGGCATAGCCCCCGAAGCCTTCTGGAATCAACTGGAACAGATCATCGCCGATCTAGGACCGAAAAACCGTGCCCTGCTTGCGAAACGGGAAGAACTACAAAAACAGATCGACGCGTGGCACCAACAGCATGCCGGCCAACCGCTGGACGCTGCAGCCTATAAGGCTTTTTTGATGGAGATCGGCTACCTCTTGCCTGAAGTGGGCGATTTCACTATCGAAACCGACAATGTCGATCCTGAAATTGCCGAGATGGCCGGCCCCCAGCTTGTAGTCCCGATCAACAATGCGCGCTACGCATTGAACGCCACCAACGCCCGCTGGGGTAGCCTGTATGATGCCCTCTATGGCACCGATGCCATTGAGCAGAGCGGTGACTTGGCGATCACCTCCGGTTACAACCCAGCGCGAGGCGCTAAAGTCATCGAAGCCGCCCGAGAGCTGCTCGACGAAGCCGTTCCACTGGCACAGGGCAGTCACAAACAGGCGACTGGATACAAAATCACTGGCGGAAAGCTCAACGTTACACTGAGTGATGGCAACAGCACGGGTCTGGCACAACCGGAAAAGCTGGCAGGCTTCACAGGCGGAGCCGCTGCACCCAATGTCATTCTGCTTAAAAATAACGGCCTGCACATTGAAATTCAGATCGATCGCACTTCTATGATTGGCAAAGACGATCCTGCTGGCATCAATGATCTGATCATGGAAGCGGCGATTACCACCATTCAAGACTGTGAAGACTCAGTGACCGCCGTTGATGCGGAAGACAAGGCGATTGTCTACAGCAACATGCTGGGCCTGATCAAAGGTGATCTGACGGCGGATATGGAGAAAGGTGGCAAGACCATCACCCGCGCACTGAACAAAGACCGCACCTACCAGACCGTCGATGGCGGCAGCCTCACCCTGCCGGGTCGTAGCCTGCTGTTTATCCGTAATGTCGGTCATCTGATGACCAACGAAGCCATCTTGGACAAGAACGGAGACGAGATCCCGGAAGGCATCATGGATGGCATGATGACTGCCCTGATTGCCCTGCATGATCTGAAAGGCGACGGCCAGTACAGCAACAGCCGCAAAGGCAGTATCTATATCGTAAAACCAAAAATGCATGGCCCCGAAGAGGTCGCCTTCACCTGCGAACTGTTCAGTCGCATTGAAGATGCCCTTGGACTGGCCCGCAACACCATGAAGGTCGGCATCATGGACGAAGAGCGTCGCACCACGGTAAACCTGAAGGCCTGTATCCATGCTGCCAAAGAACGCGTGGTCTTTATCAACACTGGCTTCCTGGATCGAACCGGTGACGAGATTCACACCAGCATGGAAGCCGGCCCAGTTGCCCGTAAAGAGCAGATGAAACAGCTCCCCTGGATCAAGGCCTATGAAGATTGGAACGTCGACAACGGCCTGCGTTGCGGCCTGCGCGGCAAGGCTCAGATCGGCAAAGGCATGTGGGCCATTCCCGATCAGATGGCCAACATGCTTGAAGCCAAGATCGCCCATCCACTGGCCGGTGCCAACACCGCCTGGGTCCCCTCACCTACTGCCGCCACACTGCATGCTACCCATTATCACAAAGTGAATGTGGCCGAGCGTCAGAACGAACTGGCATCACGAAAGATGGCCAGCCTGGATGAGATTCTGCAGATTCCCTTAAAGGGCGACCAGGTCTACAGCGCAGAAGAGATACAACAAGAGTTGGACAACAATGCTCAGGGCATCTTAGGTTACGTGGTGCGTTGGATCGACCAGGGCGTCGGCTGCTCCAAGGTGCCGGATATCAATAACGTCGGCCTGATGGAAGATCGCGCCACCCTGCGTATCTCCAGCCAGCACATTGCCAACTGGCTGCGGCATGGTATCTGTTCAGAAGCGCAGGTGATGGCGACCTTCAAGCGTATGGCACCCATTGTGGATGGTCAGAATGCCGGCGATCCCAACTACCGCAACATGGCCCCCGATTTTGACGGCGTGGCCTTTGCCGCTGCCTGCGACCTGGTGTTCAAAGGCTGTGAACAGCCCAGTGGTTATACCGAGCCAGTACTGCATGCCCGCCGCCGTGAAGCCAAGGCGAAGTATGGCCAGTAACGATAAACAGGGTCGTAACTGACCGCTAAAAAAGAAACGCCCGTCGATGACGGGCGTTTCTTTTTATGCCTGCACGCCAACCCTAAAGATTGGCGTCAACACTATCTAGTCAATCTGAGGACCGGCCGCCACCAGGCGCTTGCCTTCGGCGGTATCCGTATAGCGACCAAAGTTCTCGGCAAACAGATAAGCCAGATCCTGCGCCTTGCGATCCCACTCCTCGCCATCACTGTAGGTATCACGAGGATCCAGGATGCCACTGTCACAACCCGGCAATGCTGTTGGCACTTCGAGATTAAATACAGGAATACTCTTGGTTGGTGCACTCTCGATGGAACCATCCAGGATGGCGTCAATGATTGCGCGGGTATCTTTGATGGAGATTCGCTTGCCAGAACCGTTCCAGCCCGTATTAACCAGATAGGCGCTCGCACCCACCGTCACCATACGTTTGACCAACTCCTTGGCATACTTGGTGGGGTGTAATTTCAGGAATGCCGCACCGAAACAGGCCGAGAAGGTTGGGGTCGGCTCAGTGATACCACGCTCGGTACCCGCCAACTTGGCGGTGAAACCCGACAGGAAGTGATACTCGGTCTGATCAGGGGTCAACTTGGAAACCGGCGGCAACACACCAAAGGCATCAGCAGTAAGGAAGATCACTTTCTGTGCATGACCTGCCGCAGAGACGGGCTTAACAATATTCTCAATATGATAGATGGGGTAGCTGACCCGAGTATTTTCAGTACTGGAACCATCACTGAAGTCGATCTTACCTTCAGCATCTACTGCAACATTTTCCAGCAGGGCATCCCGCTTAATCGCGTTATAGATATCCGGCTCATTCTCTTTACTGAGATTGATTGTCTTTGCATAACAGCCACCTTCAAAATTAAAGATGCCATCATCATCCCAACCATGCTCATCATCACCGATCAAAGCCCGCTTCGGATCCGCTGACAAGGTGGTCTTACCCGTACCCGAGAGACCGAAGAAGATCGCCACATCCCCCTTTTCACCCACATTGGCCGAGCAGTGCATGGAGGCAATACCGCGCAGCGGCAACAGGAAGTTCATCACCGAGAACATACCCTTCTTCATCTCACCGCCGTACCAGGTGCCGCCAATCAGCTGCATCTTCTCGGTCATGTTGAAGGTTACAAAGTTCTCACTATTGAGGCCCTGACGCTCCCAGTTGGGATTGGTCACCTTGGCACCGTTCAGCACGACAAAATCGGGCTTAAAGTTTTCCAGTTCCTCGTCACTGGGACGGATAAACATATTCTTCACGAAGTGTGCTTGCCAAGCCACTTCGGTAATAATGCGTACACCCAGACGGGTATTTACATTGGCGCCACAGTAGGCATCAACAACAAACAGCCGTTTATTGGAGAGCTGTTTTGTCACCAGATCTTTTAACTCTTCCCAGGTCTCCTGGGAGAGGGTCTTATTGTCATTCTTGCCTTGATGTGACCACCAGAGGGTATCCTCGGTCATCGCGTCACTGACAATATATTTATCTTTTGGAGATCGGCCGGTAAAGATACCGGTATCGACGGACACAGCGCCCAATTCGGTCACAACCCCTTTCTCATAACCCTCAAGGTCAGGGCGGGTCTCCTCCTCAAACAACAGTTCGTAGGATGGGTTGTATACAATTTCAGCAACATCGTTGATGCCATACTGGCTGAGGTCAACTTTTGCTGCAAGGTCACTGGTAGCCATATCCACTTCTCTCTCCTGGAAAGTTTAAAAAATAAGTCTCGGTATTCATTCCAGTTGGGTCTTCGGCATTCCTTCCACCGAACCCCACCGTTATTTCAAACGATGCGCCATAATCACCGTTAAATGTACGGTATTCTGGCTACAGTCAGCACTAATCGCTCAAAACTGAAAATACCATCGAATGCTTTATGGCCACATCAAACCGCATCTAATTGATATTTTTATAAAAAAACGCCGAAAAACAAAACCCCACACCGCATAAGCACGGATCTTATGCAGCGCCCACCTTGGGGCATAAGAACTTCATTACCCAATGACGGTAGTACTGGCTAATTTCTTTATATAAACGATAAGCCCTCTTTATAGGACCATTATGTTATACCCGTCGACCAGGGGCAACCAGTTGATTAAACATAACGAAACAGACTAATCGCATAGCCTTTGATTCTTATGTGATTTAATGCACAGCCCCTATACTTTACCCTCACCTGATCACTCACCAGGAAGGGATGAACATGAATAGAAGCGACCCAATTCACTACATTATCGTCCCGGGCTATCAGAATTCTGGCCCCGATCACTGGCAGACGCTTTGGGAGAAACGGCTTCTCAACAGCCGCCGAAACCAGCCCAGCAGTTGGGATCATCCCGAACATGATGACTGGGTCATCGCACTCAACAGGGCCGTAGACAGCACCACAGACCCTATCATCTTCATCGCCCACAGCCTAGGCACCATCACCGTAGCTGAATGGGCCCGCCAATATGCCTCTGACAGGATTATAGGTGCCTTACTTGTCGCCATCCCCGACGTACAACGACCGGATTTACCAGAAGTCATACAGGGGTTTTCCAACCCAATACTCGAGCCACTCCCCTTCCCCGCAATCGCCGTATTGAGTAACAATGATCCCTACGCTGCCTTATCAAGGGGACGCCTGCTAGCAGAACGCTTCGGTGCACAGATACAAGAGATCGGCAACTATGGGCATATCAACCATGAATCAGGGCTCGGCGAATGGGAAATCGGGTTAAAATGGCTCGACCAACTTATTCAGTTCAATACTCAGCAACACCAATCAGGGAAAACCAGGACGGGATAAACCCTATAGGGTGGCCCTTCTTCTTGTACTGTCTACTTGGCTTACATTGATTGCAGATAGATTTTTTGCGGCCGAAATAATGCAAAAAGAAACAGGGGGGGGGAATCGAATTAAAACTGCTTACAAGAAGTATACTGACCAACTTATTATTCTTGTGGTTAAACTATAAAGATGGGGTCCCGATAAGCCGATCCAGTATCCCCTAATCAAGATCATGGCAACCCGTAAAAAATAGTCTACTGTTTGAGTAGCGTACAACAACAAGGTCAACCAGATGCGCAATTCACAAACCGGATTACATTCAGCTCGCATTCTCCTGTTTGCCATGATCGGAACAGTAATAACCTACCAAACTGTTGCCTTCGCTCAGAATAGATCCGCAAGTGTCATGGAGAAACTGGATAAGGATCAGGACGGCAAGATCAGCCGCAAAGAGTGGCGTAAAAAAAATATTTTTGCTGAAGTCGATCTGGATAAAGACGGCTCCATTTCACTGAATGAACTAAAACAACGCTTTGGTGAAACCGAAGAGAGCAATAACGAAGACCGACCTGACCCTGTTTCCATGGCCGCTATTCGTCGCTCCAAACTCGATGATGTCATACACCAAAAGAGTCGCGGACTGTTTGAGACAGGGCTTAAGCCCATCTGGCGTGATGATGTGATCTGTCGCGGCATTGATGAGTGGTATGGAAAGGATTACACACCGGTAAGACCAAAAGAATCCTATCACGGCGGAATTGACCTGCCCGCCCCCTTTGGCACACCGGTATTGGCCATCATGGATGGTGAAGTGATCGCCCTTTATGAAGGCAAGAAGAACCCTCGGGGTATCGAAGTGGTTCTACGCCACACCCCGGAAGAGAGCGGCCTGCCGTTCTACCTATACTCTCGCTATACCCACTTCGACAGTATGCCGAAGTTGATAAAAGGGCAGCAGATAAAAATGGGGGAGGTTATTGGCGAGACAGGTAATACCGGTGTACAGGGTTGTGAATTAAAAGGAATACCCTGTAAACGCCCCCGTCGATCGGTAACACACTACGACATCCTCTACTCAATCAGTGAAAAATACTACGACACTGGCAATATATTGGTTCCCTTTGAGGCTCACTGGATGGATCCGATCGCCCTGTACCGAAAACAGCCTCCGTTTGACTCACACTCAATGCGGGCGCTACCGGAGGTAGAAAAAATGATTGCCATTTCATACAAACTGGACAGTGGCGAATACTATCCCGCCGATACCAAAATGATCTGGCCCTATAGCTGCAGAAAAAAGTAACTATAGACTTCGCTAGCATTTTGATGGCATGGACACATCATGAAGCACATCTGGCCACGTCTTTACCAAAGAATACGCAATAGCATCCAGGTTGAATCGGATGAAGTACAGGCCCTCCTCTGGTCATTCAGCTATTTCTTTGCCTTGCTCTGCAGTTATTACATTATCCGCCCCATGCGAGATGAGATGGGCATCCTGGGGGGCGTTGAAAATCTGCAGTGGCTCTTCACGGGCACCCTGTTGGCCATGACGGCGGCGATTCCTTTATTCGGCTGGGTCAGTTCACGCTTTCCACGCCGGCAGTTCCTTCCCTATGTCTACCTATTTTTCATCGGATCACTGTTGCTGTTTTACGCCCTGATGAATGAGCAAAACATTTCGATATACATGGCACGGACCTTTTTCATCTGGGCCAGTGTATTCAATCTGTTTGTTGTCTCAGTCTTCTGGAGCTTCATGGCCGATATCTACAGCAATGCGCAGGCCCGTCGACTGTTTGGTTTTATTGCAGCAGGTGGGACCGTAGGCGCTCTTGCCGGCCCGGCCATTACCACACTGCTGGTTGAACCGATCGGTCCCAGAAATCTGCTGTTAATCTCTGCACTCTTTCTCTCATGGGCGATTCTCTGCATCATCCGGCTATCACGCTGGTCTAAAACACAATCTCCCGAGCCAACTGACGCCACGAAAAATGTAGAGGAAGAGGCCATTGGCGGGAGTATCTGGGACGGTATACGACTGGTCATCCGGTCACCTTATCTACTGGGGATCTGCCTATTGATGTTGCTCTTCACCACATTAGCAACATTTCTGTACCTGATGCAGGCACAGATCATTCGAGATGCCCTGGTTGATTCAGCTCAACGCACAGCACTGTTTGCCCAAATAGATCTGGCAGTCAACGCACTCACCCTCATACTGCAACTATTCCTCACCAGCCGACTGATAAAGTGGCTCAATCTACCCGTTGTACTGGCACTTATTCCACTTTTGCTTGCCATAGGATTCATACTGTTGGGATTTGCACCCATACTATCCCTGTTAATTATCGTCCAGGTGATACGTCGGGCAGGCAACTACGCCATCATGCGTCCGGCCCGGGAGATGCTCTATGTAGTACTCAGCAAAGAGGAGAAGTATAAGGCAAAAAATGTCATCGACACGGTTGTTTACCGAACAGGTGATGCCGTCAGTGCCTGGATCTACAGTGGCATGCGCACCCTGGGTATCAGCCTGTCTGGGATTGCATTCATTGCAGTACCACTGGCACTAGTATGGGCATGGGTCGCCTACAAGCTCGGCAGAGAACAGCAAATAAAGGCTGAAGTGGCCCACGTTAAATGAGGCAAATAATATGATTGACAAAAACCTGATAAGTCGCCGTCAGTTCATCTATCTCAGTAGTTACTTGGCCGCTGGTCTTGTCCTGCCAATAGAGACATTCGCAGCTGATCAACAGATCTATAAAACTATTCCAAAGAGTGGAGAACAGCTCCCTGTAATCGGCATGGGCACATCCCGCACCTTTGAAGCACGTAATGACCCTGCTCTGCTTGCTCAACTGCAACAAGTGATGCAGACATTTTTTGATCTGGGGGGCGGCATGATCGACTCATCACCCATGTACGGCTCCGCACAGCAAGTCATTGGAACGCTCCTACCAAACATTAAAGGCGATAAAAAGCTGTTTTCCGCGACCAAGGTCTGGATTGACGGACAGCAGGCGGGTATTGAACAGATGGAAACATCACGCCAGCAATGGGGCATCAAACAGTTTGATTTGATGCAGATCCACAACCTGGTGGATTGGCAAAACCATCTGGAGACACTTAACCAGCTGAAAACCGATGGGAAGATCCGTTATACCGGTATCACCACTTCACATGGCAGATCACACAATCAACTGGAACGTATCCTTAAACAGCATGACTTTGATTTTCTTCAATTGACATACAACATCGGTGACCGCGAGGTGGAGTCCAATTTATTACCCTTGGCACAAGAACGGGGTATCGCTGTCATCATTAACCGTCCCTATCAGCGTGGCTCACTTTTCCGCCAAGTCAAGGGCAAAGCACTCCCGGAATGGGCAAAGGAGTTTGACTGCAACAGTTGGGGACAATACTTTCTAAAGTTTGCCGTATCACACCCTGCAGTGACCTGCGCCATACCGGCTACCACTAAAGCAAAGCATATGATTGACAATATGCAGGCCGGCAAAGGTCGACTACCAAATAAGAAGCAACGCGAAATGATGATCAAGTACCTTGGATCGATTTAGGCTTTTTAAAGAGGGAAGCGTGCGCGCCCTTAGTGACAATATAGACGCCCTAACTATTCTATACTTACTTTATACGCGAGATTAATCATCATGGTCTCGTCTTCTGTAATTACGCTGATCAAATCCTTCCGAGTTCAGTTGCCGCTGCATTTCGCTTTTATAGCCTCCTGACCGCCAAATTCTTTTGGCTTCATCTTCATCACCACTGCGATGGCATTCAGCACAATTTTCATAGTCCCTGATACCCTCTTCAAAATGCTCCTCACGGATTTTTGAACGAGAGTGTTCATGACATCCATAGCAGGTGTATTTCGTATAGTCGTTATTAATATGACAGGTTGCACATTCCGTTGTGTGATCACGGTCAAAACGGAAATACTTGTCGTGCTCGAACGTGGCCGGGAGCCATGCATCATTGCTATGACACTGTGCACAGTTACCCGTGATCTTTAGGTGGAACGCATCCCCTGGATTGCTGTGGCAGCTGTCACACTGATCCTGTACTGAAGTTTGCAGAAGCTCATGGGAAAACTGTCCAATGGGCCTGAATGGCTGAACACCCTTGTGTTCGCTATGGCACGCAACGCAATCATCCTCGACCAACTTCTGATGAAATGCGACATTCTTCTGCTCTTTATCAATTATGACCCCTTTGGTTGTCTTGATACCGATATCAGCGACCGAATGACAGGAAATGCACTGCTGAGCCGTGCTGCCGATGAAAGGGGTATGGCAGGCAAAGCAGTCGTTTGCAAGTTCAATATGTGCCTCAACAGGTTTTCCCGGACTGATCATTAGGTGTGGTGCAAAGATTGCCAACAGAACGAGTACAATCAAGTTCAGCGCAACAATAAAGGTGATTCGTTTTTTATTCATTTCCATTGCCAGAAAAGAAAGATGCTAAGAATATGTGTCAAACCCAGTACAGCAAAAGCAAGCGTGATCGGTAAATGAATGGTACGCCACTGCTTCATCAAATCGTAAGTTGTGGCATCCCAAAAGAGTTTTTTATCTACTTCTTCAGCAGAAAACCCTTGTTGATTATAAATCTCCTTTTTTTCGGCAAGGAAACGTTTAGAACGATCAAGAAGGTATTTACCCGTCATACCACTGATGACGTTAGTTAACATGGCTATCAACGCGAGCCAGGGCAGAATGGCATAAACGTGAATCCCGGCATGTACTAGAATAAACAGCGCGCCAATCCATGTCAGGGTTTCGTGTATCGTCAGCAGTGTTTTTGGTTTACCAAAGCTGATCTTTTTTCGCTTGCGTAGTGAGTATATAAATGACGAGAGAATCAACAGAGTTCCAGGTATGCCAAGCCAGCGTCCGATCCAGGCAAGTTCAAACTGATGCAATAGGGCATCTGATATGATGGTAGCCAAGATCAGAGCGCCGAACATCAGCAGGAATGGCATAACTTCTTTTCTTATGAGTGAGCGTTGCATGATGATTCTCTAAGCTGCCAGTGTCAGATTATTTTTTGGTCTGGTTATACACAATAAGCAGTTGCCTGATTCCACATCGGCATCCGCCTGCTGACTATATTCTACTTCACCCGATTCAATAGCCGTTTGACAGCTACCGCAACTACCGGCACGACAACCGGATTGGACATCGATGCCCTGAGCTTCAGCAAACTCCAGCAGTGACTCTGCATTCTGATCCCAGGTAATTTTCTTCCCAGATTTGCTAAAGGTAATATTGATATCCTTATCTACCGATTGACTGGCTTTAGTTTTCACTCTGACTTGTCGTACCAGTGTGGCGGGACCGAAAGATTCGTAATAGACATCCCGGCTCTGCACGCCTAACTCTGATAAACCAGGAACCAATGTCTCCATCATTGGTTTGGGACCACAGATATAAAATTGATAACGCTGAAGCTTAAGTGTGGCACGTAAGAGAGAGATATCCACTCGTCCCCTGTGCTGATAATCAACGCCCTCCACCTCCTGTACAGTAGGACGGCTAAAACAGCAATGTAAATGAAAACGGCTATGCGCTTTGGCCAGTGAACGAAGATGCTCTTGCATCACCAATTCACTGCTATTACGTACACCATAGAACAACCAGATTTCTCTCTGACTGCCACTCTCCAGTAAAGTATTAAGTATACTGAGCATTGGAGTGATGCCGATCCCACCACCAATCAACACCACTGGCAGCGCTTCCTCTTCTATCAGATGGAAGTGGCCAGAGGGTGCGCGAATTTGTAGGCGTGCCCCCTCCTCCACATGATCATGAAAATAGTTTGATGAAACACCGGGAGAAAGCTCTGGCCGGTTGTCTGGAGACGGTACCCGTTTGATAGAGACCCGATAATAATCGGGATGGTAGTTATCAGAAAGAGAGTAACAACGTATGACCGTTTTTTCCTGGCCGGTGGCAAGGTCCGGAATCAAAAGCTTGAAAGTAAGAAATTGCCCCGGCTTGAATTGCGGCAGGGGTTGGCCATCAATGGGTTTAAGATAGAATGAACAGATTGATGCCTGTGTGTCTTCAATCTGTCGACGTATTACAATAAATTCCCTAAACCCTTTCCATCCAGTGTCTTCATTTAGCAATGCAGCGCCCTGACTATCGGCATGTTCTGTCTCAAAGGCAGACTCGCCAGCTTTATTTTTAAACGTCCTGTGCCGGCGATAGAGACCGAGCATCATACTCATGCCGACTTGGGCAAGGATCACAACAAATATGATTAATGCTAGGTATCCGATTGTCATGTAAGCGCATCCTTATCCACATTACGAAGCATGGTCTTTTCGTTAGCTAAACTTAGCATGGGCTTTATGAAATGAAGCTGAAAATACCGACCAAATGGTTGGGGAAATGATCGCTGTTTGTCTGTAGCAAGTGACCTGCATCACTTGCAAGTGGTTCTTTGAACAGAATGAATCAAGATAGGGGCTAATGGATGATGTGATGAAATATTGCAGCCTATTTAATAAAAATGGGGTTAGGTAATTGTTACGATCATACCTCCCAAAGAAACCAGAAATAAGAATTGTTATTGTATAGAGATTTGTTAGCAGAAAGGCGGGATGGCAGCTGATCTTGATGACCCCACTGTAACAATTTCAGTGGGGGTTTATTATTTAGCTACTTATTGTCCTGTATAGGGCAAGAGTGTCAGCTCTACCCGACGATTCTGTTGTCGACCTGTGGCGTTACTATTACTGGCAATTGGGCGAGTTTCACCGTAGCCAACGCTATCGATACGAACAGCTTGAACGCCATTGGCAATTAATATATTACTGACGGCATTGGCGCGCCGCTGTGACAAATCCTGATTATAGGCATCTGAACCCGTACTGTCTGTGTGCCCCGCCACTTCAATCATTGTTGATTTATACTCTTTTAATACGAGACCTACTGAACCGAGTGTTTCGACAAAATTTGGATTCACATCTGACCGATCTACAGCGAAAGTGATATTACTGGGCATATTCAAGATGATGTTATTGCCATCCCGCGTCACACTCACACCAGTATTCTCCAACTGCTGGCGAAGCTTGGCCTCCTGAACATCCATATAATAGCCCACACCACCACCGGCAATCGCACCGATACCCGCACCCTTTAGCGCCCGCTCTTTTCTCTTTTTCTTATCTTTTGATGTAGCGATGCCTAATACAGCACCAACAGCCGCACCGATGGCAGCCCCTTTTGTAGCACTGGATGTCTTCTCTTCTCGGGTATAGGGATCGACGGTCGTGCAGGCCTGAATCATGATTACCGAGGCGACCAAACTGCAGGTTAGTATTTTCTTATTCATAAACACTCCAATAGCTTGCGAAGAGAACCCAAAGATAGTTCATCATGCGTTACCACTAAGATCTGTTAGCAATATATCCGGTCACAATAAATATCCTGTCATATTAGCGATAATCGCATAAATTCTTTCACGCAAGTAGATAGGACTTCACACTTATGCCAAATAGATGATGGCATTTACAACATACCACATGGAAAAAGTGGCCAGGGCAGATTATACCCACTGCACAATTCTCACACTGCCCCCAATATTTTTCTATAATTCTATGTCAGCGGTAATATTCACCCGATACTATCCCTAATGCACCCTTACATCATTAATTTGGGTTGATAACATGGAAAAAGCGTCCCATCTTCTCAATTTGACAAAGGGTTTAATTTACCCGGCATTTCTGGGAGCAGCACTCCTCTGGTTTTCTGAGTTTGTTGTTAACTACATTGATAAAGATCACTTGATCGGGTTACTAGAGGAGCCCATCTTCTATCTGGCTACCTGGTATTTACTCTATTTCTTTGTGCCTTTCACCAATCTTTATCGAAGCAAATTTGTTTCAAATTACCGCAAAAGCTCTTTTGCACTTGATCTTATCGATGTCCTGATTATATTTCTTGCTTTTTATAATCTAGGTCTCGTAGGCGATCATCCGGCGAACCTGGATGCCGTATATATCCTGCTGATCTTTATTCCAGCGGTCGGATTAATCAGCAATGATATTGTCAATAACTGGGAGTACTGGAAAGTGGCACTCTCGATGACGGCACTTCTCCTGTTTCTACTCTTTGGGCTAATTGGCAGTGCATCAGCATTAACAAATTTCTTTTTTATTTGCATCCTATATTCACTGTTACTTTTTTATCTTTTGTTTACTTTTGATAGTTAAGTGCCACTACAAACATAAGGAGATTCAATGATTCATATTCGCGATATCGACCATCTCGTGCTACGCATTTCTGATCTTGATGCCATGCTGCACTTTTATTGCAGCGCTCTGGGTTGTACGATGGAAAGGTGCAAAGATGATATAGGTCTCGTTCAATTACGCGCTGGTCGCTCACTCATTGATCTTGTGCCTATCGATGGTCAACTTGGTAGAGAAGGTGGTATGGCACCTGGTAAGGAGGGGCGTAATATGGCGCATTTTTGTCTGCGTATCGATCCGTTTGAAGAATCGGCCATACGTGCCCATCTTGAAGAATTTGATATCGAGGTTGGCAGCGTCGAACAACGCTATGGCGCTGAAGGTGTAGGCCCTTCTCTCTATCTCACTGACCCTGAAGGCAATGTGGTTGAACTGAAAGGGCCACCCACCAACAGCGCTGAGTGAAAGATTAGACATTATCCCATAAAGCCGTAACGATAGATCACCATTAGACTTCCCATAAAACTGATGACATCGGACAACTATGATGCGGAGTAAAGGAAAAATAACGGCATGGAATGACGACAGAGGTTTTGGCTTTTTGATACCCAATACTGGAGGCAAACAGGTTTTCATTCATATCAAGGCGTTCAATCATCGCAATCGCCGCCCTGAAATTGGCCAAATAGTCACCTACACCCTCTCAACAGACAAGCAAGGCAGGCCCTGCGCAACTCAAGCCATCTTGGCAGGCGATAGAGGTCAAATAGGTAAGCGATCCAGGTCTGGTGTTTTTTCCATACTGTTCGCTGTTGTTTTTCTGGCCGTTGTTGGGCTCTCAGCCGCCACAGCCAGAACACCCCTTCCAATATTCGCACTTTACCTGGCTGTCAGTATTTTTACGTTCATCCTATATGCGCTAGATAAGTCGGCCGCTAAGAGTGGCGCATGGAGAACCGAAGAGCGAACTCTGCATTTGTTATCACTTGCCGGAGGCTGGCCCGGGGCACTCATTGCACAACAGCGACTCCGACATAAATCCAGCAAGCAATCCTTTCAATTTACTTTCTGGCTGACAGTATTGCTTAACTGCGCACTCTTCATGTGGATTCATACATCCACCGGTTCTGTTGTGCTAAAGTCTTTTATCAATCGAGTCATATGAGCATTCGGCCATGGATATTATTAAAAACTGGAAAGCTGTAAAAACACTTTTTCGGGCATCCTTTAAGACTTCCTTTCATTATTCGATTGCAACTGTATCTGCATCCGGTGAACCCCATGTCACACCGATTGGCTCGCTGATCCTCGGCCAACCCGGAAAGGGGTTCTATTTTGAGGAGTTCACCTCAACATTGCCAAATCACTATGCATCGAACAAGCAGATTTGTGTGCTAGCGGTCAATAGTGGGCGCTGGTTTTGGCTTAAGGCTTTGATCAAGGGAAAGTTTTCTGCTCCACCGGCTGTTCGGCTTTACGGAACGGCAGGACAACGGCGAGAAGCGACGACTACAGAAATTGCGATCTGGCAAAAACGGGTCAAGAGCGTCAGTTTCAGTAAAGGGCATGCCCTGATGTGGGCCAACATGAAGATGGTCCGTGACATTGAATTCCACAAGATTATTCCTGTCCACATAGGCGAAATGACCAGAGAAACTTGGAATGCATAAATCAGGGACAGTACATTAACTATAAAATGAGCACGCCAAGGGGATACGACCATGGAAAAACAAGCCGTCGAAACGGCCCTATCACAATTTAAAGGATCTAAGGGAAGCTATCCATTTGGGCCTGATGCGCTTGTATTTAAAGTCATGGGAAAGATGTTTGCCCTGGTATCACAAAACGAAGCAACATCCAGGGTTACCTTAAAATGCGTACCAAGCGAAGGGGAAGTGCTGGTCAGCCAGTTTGAGTCGGTCATTCCTGGCTACTACATGAATAAAAAACACTGGATAACCATTTCACTCTCTGGGGATTTGGCTGATGAGCTACTTGTAGAGCTATTAGAAAAATCCTATGAGTTGGTGGTCAGCAAGTTACCCAAGGCCGATAAAAAGCAGCTGAATGATGAAGTCGACCCAGCCACCTGATAGCCGCTAAAGACGTCGTCGATATCGCCTCAGATCAACGCCACACTCATGATAGTTGGCTTTTTACAATGAGTCGTCATCGATATTCTAATGGGCATATTGGCTATTGATAGTGGAAACTGGATGATTGCAGTAACCACTGCCGCGTTAGGTTTTACAGTCATACTCCTTCTGATCTTCGGCGCTTATCGAACAACATGACGCAAAGCAGCAAAAAAACTCGACAGCACAGCCATCAGCCACTACATTTAACCACTGGCATTGACCCGGGTATTTTGCAGTGATGATGACTCCAGTTCCTGATAGCGATCAGAAGCATGCTGTTGCTAATCTGAGCAATCTCTATCGAATTTTTACCGTACAGGAATCCCCTGACACCACGCTTGGAAAGATTGATCAAGAAATCTCCCAGAATCTGGTCGGCTTCCTAGGTAACCGGATTGTTGCCACAGAGAAAGATCTGGCATTGATCGAGCAGGATTTCTCATCCCCGCAGATACCAGAACAACCCACCTTTGTCTCTGATTACACAGAGTTTCTGATGGATACTTTAGTGGCCCAGTCGGTGCATACCGCATCGCCCGGTTTTGTCGGGCACATGACCACAGCCCTGCCCAGTTTCATGCTACCGCTCTCTCGCATCATGACTGCGCTGAACCAGAATCTGGTCAAGATTGAGACCTCCAAGGCCTTCACGCCGATGGAGCGCCAGGTGTTGGGTATGCTGCACGCCCTGATCTATAACAATGATGACACCTACTACCAGACCTGGATGCACAACGCCGACAGTGCGCTGGGCGCATTCTGTTCTGGCGGTACATTGGCCAATATTACCGCACTTTGGGTCGCCAGAAACAAACTGTTCCCCGCCTGCGAAGGCTTTCGTGGTATTGCCCGTGAGGGATTCCATAAGGCACTCAAACATTACAACTGCGAGGGTGTCGCCGTTCTGATCTCCAAACGGGGACACTATTCATTCGGCAAGGCGGCTGATGTCCTGGGTATTGGCCGTGATTCTATTGTCGCGATACCAACCGATTCGGATAACAAGATCGACATCGATCAACTACTGAGTACCATTAAGCAGTTAAAGCAACAAGGCATCAAGATATTAAGTCTTGTGGGTATTGCCGGCACAACAGAAACCGGCAACGTAGATCCACTGGATCGATTGGCTGATATCGCCGCCGATGAAGGGTGCTATCTTCATGTAGATGCGGCCTGGGGTGGCCCGACCCTCTTCTCATCCACGAATAAACAACTTCTGAAAGGAATTGAGCGAGCCGATTCTGTAACGATTGACGCGCATAAACAGATGTATGTACCGATGGGCGCCGGCATGGTTTTGTTCAAAAACCCTGCTTCGCTCGCCAGTATTGAACATCACGCCGAGTATATCCTACGTAAAGGTTCCAAGGATCTGGGTAGCCATACGCTGGAGGGCTCACGACCTGGCACCGCCATGCTGGTTCACTCCGCACTGAATATTATCGGGCGCAAAGGTTATGAACTGCTCATTGACAAGGGTATTGCCACGGCAAGCAATTTCGCTGATCTGATTGAGGCCTCCGGTGATTTTGAACTGATCACACGGCCAGAACTCAACCTACTCACTTATCGCTATGTACCGAAACGTATCCAGCAGGCACTGAAATCTGTTGATACCGAGAAACGCGCTTCAATCAATAGTGAACTGAACAAGCTGACGAAACAGATCCAAAAGAGCCAGCGTGCCTCTGGCATCTCTTTTGTTTCGAGAACACGGCTTACACCCACACGTTATAGCGGTGATACCATCACGGTTTTCCGTGTTGTGCTCGCCAATCCACTCACCACACCTGAGATCCTTACCGAGATATTAAAAGAACAGAAGCAAATCGCTATTGATGATGAACTGACCACTGAGATACTCGCTCGGATTGAGCAACTCATTGCTACCTAGAATGGCGGCAACTTCTCCTCATTGAGGATTCTCTTTGCAAAACCAGTGCAGTCTCTATTACATTAACGGAATAAGCAGTACGCAGGGAGAAGTCATGAAGAGAATATTAGGCATCGTCATAGTCGCACTCAGCATAGGGCAGGTTCAGGCCGATGCACTCGCTGATCGGGCAAAACAGATCGTCAATGAGAAGTGTTATCTCTGCCACGGCGCAGAGGGCGAGAGTTCCAGCGCCATCTATCCTCGGCTTGCCGGACAACATGCAGAATATATTGCCAAGCAGCTTGCCGACTTCAAGGCAGGACGTCGAAAAGGCACCATGAATGAGATGGCCGCTGATCTGACGCCTGAGGAGATGACGGCCCTGGGTAACTATTTTGCCGCCAAGCCGCCACAAGCACATCGTGTCAGGGACAAAGAATTTGAGGCCGTTGGTGCCTATCTCTACCACAAGGGCAATTCATACTCCGGTGTGGCGGCATGCAAAAGCTGTCACGGAGAGGAAGGCAAGGGCACGCACAACCTGCCCCGTCTTGCCGGACAGCATAAACGTTATCTGGTCAGTCAGTTGCAGGATTTCAACAAACGCGCCCGAACCAATGATAATGCTGTCATGCACTCCATTGCCTCCAAGCTCACTGAGTTTGAAATTCAGGCACTGGCCAATTACATCAGCGGCATGAACTAATCCTGAGCGATGGGTTCGTCTGCCAGCCTTGGGTAGTCGGTATAGCCTTTTGCACCACCGCCGTAGAGCGTCTGTTTATCCAGACTCTGCAGCGGGGCATCTTTGACGAGCCGCTCCACCAGATCAGGATTTGAAATAAACTTACGCCCAAAGGCTACGAGCGCATTCGGGTCGGATTCCGTCAACTGCAGGGCCACCTCACGGGTATAACCGTTATTGGCAATATAGGTACCGCTGTATCGTTCCCGCAGTTTTCTGAAGTCGAATGAGGGCTCGTAATCCCTGGAGGACATTGTCGCGCCTTCGATGATATGCAGATAGACGGGACTGAGTCGTTCGAGTTGATCTATCACATAGCTGAACAGTGCCCAGTTATCTGAATTGCTGACGCCGTTTGCCGGGCTGACCGGTGAAAGCCTTATCCCAACTCGATCCGTTCCAGCTTCCGCAATCACAGCGGTCATCACCTCCAGAAGAAAGCGTGCCCGATTTTCGATGGAACCACCGTATTGGTCGGTTCGATGATTCGATCCATTACGCAAAAATTGATCAATCAGGTAACCATTTGCCGCATGAATTTCCACACCATCAAACCCGGCCACCAGTGCATTCTCCGTAGCCCGTCGGTAATCGTCCACTATGCCTGGAATCTCGTGCAGACCCAACGCTCTCGGCTCCGAGGCAGAAACAAATTCTCCATCCACGAATGTCATGGCATCTGCACATATGGCAGAGGGTGCAACCGGCTGTCCACCCTCAGGCTGTAGTGCACGGTGAGAGACACGTCCCACATGCCAGAGTTGAAGGAAAATGACCCCTCCCTGTTGATGCACCGCATCGGTTACCAGCCGCCACCCCTCGATCTGTGCCGGACTATAGATTCCCGGCGTATCTTGATAACCCATCCCCTGTTGGGATATCTGCGAGGCCTCAGCAATAATCAGACCCGCCGTGGCACGTTGCGCATAATATGTTGCCATAAGGGGTGTCGCTACGTGCCCATCACCTGCCCTGCTTCGGGTAAGCGGCGCCATGACGATTCGATTGGCAAGTGTCAGATCGCCTAGGCGTAGCGGATTAAAGAGGGGGTAGTGAGTATTCAATTTGATTTCATCCATAACCGACTGCCATACGGCTTAGGCGTAAAATCATACCAACAAATAGGCTTTGGGCCACGAGGTATTCGTTGGATTTTACCAGCAGCATGATAGGCCAGGTCGCTATTCACAACCCAACCTATCTTGCACCGTTATGCGCTCCGCTATTATTTCTTCTTTCGATACGCTTTATGGCACCCGCCACAGGTCTTAGCCGTTTTGCCAAATTGTGCCTTCATGGCCGCTTCATCACCCATCGCCGCTACACGTTGCAGCTCAGCGGCCTCCTTCTGAAGTACCTGATATTTTGACTTAAAATCATCCCAATTCTGCCAGATCTTCGGGAGCGCTTCGGTATCCTCATCGGATCCTTCTGGAAAACCCTCCGTTACATCGAGACGCGTGGCATTGGCAAGACCCTCTGCTCGACTACTAAACAAGGCTGCATCAAAGGGTATTTTGTCCTTCGCCATAGCCCCCATAGGCTGAAGATACCACTTGAAAGTGGTCATAACAGATTCCCTGAAATCGATTGCCCCCTGTATAGATTCGGAAGCGATCAGGGAGGCACTGTAGCAGAGACTCCCTGTGAGACAGGAAGCTAGCAGGGATTGGGTAAACCACTTTTTCATTTTTGGCACTCCATTAACTCATTAACGAAAGGGTTATTTGCTTATAATATTTTTACTCGTCATCACTGTAGTCACAGCATGCAATGATGTTATTCCATCGATATTGATTATAGTTTGGAAAAAATAAATATTTCCAGTGATGACTACAAGAGTAGTGTCCTGTGTTGACTCGGAGCGGAAATAGACGAATCTTGACTAGCAGATTTGCTGAACCTTGTGTTTAGCGGCAATAAAGGCCGAGTGAGGCACATAGAGTAGTTCTGCGAGACGACGAATAACATGCTCTTCGTAGTGATGCAGTTCCCTATCCGAAAAAGCGATCAACCAAAGCTTCTCCACCAGATCAACCTTCTGATCCGCTGAATAGTGCTCATTTATAAGACGGGTAAACTGGAAGTAATCGGTAGAATCGGCATGCTCTGCTTCAGCCATAGCGAGCAATTCACTGCTTTCAGCATCGCCCAGATTAAATATACTCTTGACCGCTTCAAGCAGGGCAGCCTTCTCTTCAGGATGCTGCTGGTAATCGGACTCAGCCACCTCATAAAGCAAAACCGCCACCGCCAATTGCAGTGCATGTTGTGGATCACGCGCCATATCACTTGAAATCGGTGAAAGGTGGTTATCAAAAAACTGTTTTATTTTATGCATCATAGGAAGACCATCCCGCAGTTAATACAGGTCACTCGTTAGCGGCAAGTGGAAGCTTCAGACAAAACGCCGTGCCTACATCGATATCACTTTGGACAGTGATTTCTCCGCGATGTTTCTCAACCACAACCTTGACAAACGCCAATCCCAGGCCTGTTCCCTTCTCATCCTTATTGACCTCCATGCGTATTTGTTGGAAGGGCGCAAAAATCTTAGCTTGGTTCTCTTCCGCTATGCCTTGCCCGTGATCCCGTATGCAACACTGTACAGCATCGTCAATGTATTGAAGCCGCACAGTCACTACGGAATTTTCTGGGCTGTATCGTACCGCATTCTCAAGCAGATTGATCAGTGCCCGCTCCAAGAGTGCCGCATCGGCCTTCATCCAGGCATCCTCAACCTGTATATCACGTTCCAGCCTGATCTCTTTCTCCTTGGCCTCTGCAAATACCGCGTCAACCGCATTATGCGTAACGGAAACAAAATCCGTATCGCGGAAATTGTCAGAATCCGCATTTTCCGCCTTGGCAAGGCGTAGAAAATCGTCGGCCAACTTAAGTGCCTTGTTGGCGTAGAGACCTATTCGCTCTGCCATCTCAGTTTCAGATAATGAACCAACACCCGAGCGTTGTATCTCCAACATGGATAACATGGAAGTCAAGGGCGAACGTAGATCATGTGAAAGGAAGTTTAATGTCTGAGTGCGTCGCCGCTCACTCTCTTTCAAGAGAGAGATATCAGACAGAATGATGATCGCGCCATTAAACCGCCCGCCCGCTTCAGAGAGGGGTGAAATCTGAATCAACAGTTCACTCAGATTTTGAACACGGCCCTCCAGCGAAACGGTTTGACCGCCCACCAGTACATCCTTGAAATGGGCACTGAGTATCCCCGTACTGTTGAGTTCCAGGCGTGCCTCCAATGACTCAATATCGATGAGTGGCAACTCACTCTCAGAACCGAGCCCAAGAAAGTGGGCTGCCTGTTTGTTCGACATCACCACCTGACCACCAATATTAATAACCAGTACACCATCAACCATTTGGCGTAAAATATCCGACAGTAATCGACGTACTGAACGCAGATCTGCAATAGCCGATTGCACGCGACGCACTTGTCGCTCTACCAGCTCAACATTACCTCTTCTTTCAGGCATGTAGTTGATACCAAACTGCGCGATATATTCCGTCAACAGTTGCATCGCTGCTGTCTCTTCAAACAACGACTTACTGATCTTCAAGCCTAATTGCCAATGGGTATTGCCACGGGGTATCAAAATCCAGAACAACTCGTCTTGCCTGATCTGTCCCAGCAGTTTGAGTGCTGCAGGTGGTGTGCCCATCAGCGCTGCTTTACTCTGACTCACCACCAAACCGGTTGCATCACACAAGACCCAAGCCTCAAACTGCAGGATGTTTTGCAGAAACGAAAGACCGCCAGCTATATGCCTTGGCTCTGTGGCAAAGTGAATACTCCTCGGCTCATCACGCAGACGCGCCAACTCCTGCTCAAAATAGCGAACCGTACGCACCAACCGGCGCCAACTCCAAAGCGGAAAACCGAGTAACAGACCGATAAGGATGGCCGTCGGTGGAAACCAGAGCTGAAAGGCGTGCAGTAACAGACTACTCACCCCTAAGGTAAGTAGGAACATGATACTCACCAAAGGTAGTACCACTCTCGGCTTAACAAAAGGAAACGAGATCAATGCCAAAAACAGCACCATACCAGTAAGTTTTATCTGCCACCCCAGATCCAGGGTCTCTATGGCAATCCCACGTCGCAAGGCATCAATCAAATTGGCATTGACCTCAACCCCCGACATCGGCCTGTTATAGCCGGAGACAGGTGTTGGGATCAGATCACCCAGGCCAGGTGCGGTTGCACCAACCAATACAATCTTGCCCCTGAAGGTTTCAGCTGCATAGTCTCCCTGCAAAACACGTGTGTAGGGTATGCGATTAAAATGGCCCGGGGGACCAGCAAACGGCAGTAACACATGATAGTCACGCACAATGGACGCGCTTCCTGTAGACACAGCATCAGGATTTCGACTACCAGGAAGGGAGTCAAGCAGACGGGGATAAAGACTCTCCAATAGGGCGACACTGACGCTTGGCCAGTTAGGAGAACCAACCCCTTCTCTGAGAAAAACCCGACGGGCAATGCCATCAGGGTCAAGATCGATATCCACATGCCCAAGACCTTTAGCCGATGCAATCAGGTCTGGCATTGGCAGTGTTTCACTCAACGCCCCATTCTGTTTCAGTTGTTCGATAATAACAGGGAGAAAGACCCGATCACTGCGCGCGATCGACTCGGCCAAACGGGCATCTTCAGCAGGGTTTCGTTCGTCCGGCTCAGAAAAAAGGATATCCAGAAAAATACCCTTTGCCCCTTCTGCGGATAAGCGATCAACCAAATCGGCATGTATACCGCGTTGCCACGGCCAACGCCCCAGATCGGCAAGACTACCACTATCAATCGCTACGATAACAATATCTTCCGGTGCGGGACGCGACCAAAACTTCAGCTGAGCATCATAGAAAAGTTGATCCATGCGCCAGAGTGTTTGGGCATTCAGCGCCAGCAGTATGCCGCCGATCAAGGAAAGTGATAGCAACAGCCACGAGGGTGAAAGCAGGATGTGTCCTCTGCCTACTCGCCTAATGGATGAAACATCCTTATTCGCCATAGCCTACCAACAGTGAACACATAGAGTGGAAAACTGATCAACAATGCTGAGATTGCCCACAATTATACACAGCTTTGCCAGGCCCGGTATGGTAGGACATTCTATAATCATTTAGGGGCTACTATTCAGTTATTGGACCCGCAGTCGCTACTATCTTGAAATAGCGGAGAAAACAGAGATGGGCATAAAAACAGAGCTGGACCTATTACATAGTAGACGCACCAAGATCGTCGCCACACTGGGTCCGTCCAGTAATGACGCCGCTATTATTCGTCAATTGATTGAATCGGGTGTCAATGTCTTCAGGATGAATATGTCCCATGGAAGCCATGAGGATCATGAAGCCACCTATGAAAAAGTCCGATCGATTGCCAATGAACTGAATAATCCAATTGCCATTTTTGCTGATCTCTGTGGACCGAAGATACGTACAGGCCTGTTTAAGAATGGGCAAATCACCTTAACCACAGACAGCACCATCACTGTAACAACAAGGGATATAACCGGCGAAGCGCATCTCATCCCCTCCCAGTACAGCGCACTGGCCGATGATGTCAACCCCGGCGACCGTATTCTCCTTGATGATGGCAAGCTGGAGTTACTCGTATGTTCGATTGACGACACGGAGATCACCTGTAAAGTCACTCAAGGGGGTACGCTCAAAGATAAGAAGGGCATTAACCTACCAGGTGTCGCAGTTTCGGCGCCCTCTCTGACACAGAAAGATAAACAGGATGCCCAATTCGCCTTGAACCTTGGTGTCGATTTCCTAGCGCTTTCATTCGTCCGTACAGAAGCCGATGTGCTTCAGTTGCGAAAACTGATTGATGACGGTGGTTTCCAGTCGGGCATTATCTCAAAGTTTGAAAAACCAGAAGCATTGATCAACGCCTCTTCGATTATCAAGGTCTCTGATGCCATCATGGTGGCCCGAGGTGATCTGGGAGTCGAATTGAAGCCTGAGCAAGTACCCGTCGCTCAACGCAAACTGATTAATCGGGCACGCAATCTCAATCGCCCCGTTATTGTCGCCACGCAGATGCTGGAATCGATGATGGAAAACACCCATCCTTCACGTGCAGAGGTATCTGATATCTCACAAGCGGTTGCAGAAGGGGTGGATGCCGTCATGCTCTCTGGCGAGACAGCCGCAGGAAGCTATCCGGTACAGACAGTAAGGATGATGGCGCGCATTATCCAACAGACTGAGGCCTATCTATTTGAGGAGAATAACTTTGCCGATCTAGAACGTCACCTCAGTCAGATGGATACGCCCATCCCGTTTGGCCATGCCATTGCACATAGCACAGCAAACATGGCTAAACAGATGGAAGCGAAAGTGATCATCAGTCTCTCCAATAGTGGCATGTCTGCCGTTACCATCAGTTCAGCCAGACCCACAGTTCCACTGCTGGCTATCTCCTGCAATCCGGGCACTTATCGCCGCTTTAATCTGCAATGGGGCACCTTGCCTATTCTCGCAGAGGATGCAGGCAATACACATCCGAATAAACTGGCCCGGCGTGTTGCGCGTGATTCAGGGGCTGCACAAGAGGGCGATTTTATCGTGCTGGTACGGGGCTTCGCGTCTAATCCAAAACTGAACACACCGTCAATAACGTTGTTGACCGTTTAATTCTTCAACATACAGTGAACAGATAGGTATCGCATCTGGCTCTTGCCTATTATTTAAACAATCCACTTCCCTGCTGGTCAATCAATACCCGTGCCTTGCGCAGTGTCTCTTGAGCACAAAGTTCGCGACTGGGCAATTGATCCGCACGAATAAATTGATGGGTTTGATCGGCATACTCAATCACGCCGCGTACGCGATATTGCCCGTCTTCCAACAAAGGATCGGGTGTAATTCTAAACCCCTTATACTGCTCCGTCGGAAGAGGTGATGCTGACTGGGTTTCAGTTGAACTCACCAGCGATTTTAAAAATGTAAGAAGCCCCATGTTTTTCTCTATGCAAATAGTCGTTGAAGATAATACTCAAACTGGATTGGTATAAGCCGACTTAAGATACTCAATAAACAGCTGTATCCGGGCAGGTGTAAAACTGCGCGTGGGCCGCAAAACATACAGCCCCATGGGTGCCGTCGTATAGGCCGTCAACAAAGGGATCAATTGCGCCTTATCCAGTGCCTCCTGAACGATAAACTGTGGCAATGAGATGACCCCTACGCCCTGCAGTGCCGCATCACGCAGTAACTCTCCGTTGTTAGCACAGAATGTCCCACCGACCTCAACACTTATTGCCCCGTTATCACCCCGAAAACCCCACTCCTCTCTCAGTGTGACATTATTGTAGTGTAAACAGTTGTGCGATTTCAGATCCGCAGGAATTCGGGGCATCCCCATGCACTTTATATAGCCTGGCGAGGCACAGACTACTCGGGGCAACTCAGTAATATGGGTGGCCACGTAACTGGAATCGGTGAGAGAACCAATGCGGATAGAGAGATCAACTTGATCGGCGATGAGATCAGTAAAACGATCTTCAAGTTGAACTTGCAGACGCAGTTCAGGATGCCTCTGCAAAAAGGGCGGCAAAAGCGGCCCCAGACACTGAGTGCCAAAGCTGAGTGGCGCCGCAATACGCAGGCTACCGCTAATCGCCTGTCGATCACAATTGATTCGCTCTTCGGCCTCTTCGAGGGCCTCCAGTATGGCCGTAACATCCGCGTGGTACTGCCGCCCAGATTCCGTCAGATCAATGCGACGTGTGGTTCTGTTTAAAAGCCGTACGCCTAATTCCGCTTCGAGAGATGCAACCCGGCGGCTTATCGCCGCCGTACTGGTCTCCAACTGTTCCGCCGCCTTGTTAAAACTGCCGGAATTAACAACCGCTACAAAGCTACGCAGTGATATAAGGTCATATTGTTTCATTTTACGTAATAGTTATTTGCATTTATCACCATTTATTACCTGATAATAGATAACTAGACTCTCACTATCAACCATGGAGCACACTATGAAACAGATCAGGCGGGCGACCGAACGGGGCATAGGCCATCATGGATGGCTGGAGAGTTATTACAGCTTCTCATTCGCCAACTACTACGACCCCGCACATATGGGTGTCTCCAATCTACGTGTCATTAACGATGACCGTATCGCCCCTTCTGCGGGGTTCGGCACCCATAGTCATCGAGATATGGAGATTGTCACTTATGTATTGGATGGCGAACTTGAGCATAAGGACAGTATGGGTAATGGCTCCATAATTCGCTCAGGCGATGTGCAGCGAATGAGTGCCGGCACGGGTGTGGCACATAGCGAATACAATCCGTCGGATACAAACCGTGTTCATTTGTTACAGATCTGGCTACAACCCAATAAACAAGGGGTGAAACCCACCTATACACAACAGCATTTCCCACTGAATGAGCGTAAGGGAGTATTGAAACTACTGATCTCACCCGATGGTCGTGAGGGCTCCATTGCGACTCACCAGGAAGGCCTGCTGTATAGCACACTCCTGGAGAAGGGAGCGTCAGTCACCTATTTGCAATCAAGCGAACGTATAGTCTATGTGCATATTGCTAAAGGAGAAGCAGTCGTCAATGGCGAGCCGCTTCAGGCCGGAGATGCCATCATCCTTACAGATGAATTGAATACCGAATTAACGGGTGTCAATCAGGCCGAAATACTGCTTTTTGATTTACCTCGATAAAAAGGACAAAGCGGATGAATAACAATAAGTCGGGTGAATTTGTGCGTTGGGAATCCCAATTTAGAAACTGGGTAACACCTAGTGGCGATGCAGGACCAAGTGGTACGGCAGGATTCAAGGCAGAGCCAGGGCGTTATCATCTCTATATCTCCCATGCCTGCCCGTGGGCCCATCGAACAATGATCTTTCGAAAGCTTAAAGGCCTGGAAAAGATCATCTCTGTTTCGGTAGTCAATCCAGTGATGCCCCAAGAGAGCTGGAACTTCGGTGCTTATCCAGGCGCCACCGTTGATCATGTACATGGTTATCAGACACTGGCCCAACTCTATGAACGCGTTGCTCCGGGTTATACCGGTGTAGTGACTGTTCCCGTGTTGTATGACAAACAGCAAGACCAGATCGTCAATAACGAATCCTCTGAAATCATCCGTATGCTTAACAGTGCATTCAACGCTTGGGGAGATGTTAAGATTGATCTCTACCCCCCTGCACTTCAGACAGACATCAATACGATCAATGCCTTTGTGTATGATCACATCAACAACGGCGTTTATAAAACGGGGTTTGCCAAGAGTCAGCAGGCCTATGAATACGCCTTTGATCAACTGTTTACTGCATTGGATGAACTGGAGGCGCGACTTAATTCACAACGCTATCTGCTAGGCGATCAGATCACCGAAGCGGACTGGCGACTGTTCCCAACCCTCGTGCGTTTTGATCCGGTGTATTACAGTCACTTTAAATGCAATCGTCAGCGCATAATCGACTACCCAAATCTTTGGGCCTACTTGCGCTCACTCTATCAACAGCCGGGGATAGCAGAAACCGTGAATATGGCCCACATTAAAACCCACTATTACACCAGCCATCCCTTCCTGAACCCGAGTGGTATCATCCCAAAAGGGCCTGATATTGATTTTATGTCACAAGAAGGAATGGAGCAGTATTGTTAAGGGTATCCTGGCTAAATCACCGTTAAAGACTGGATATCAGTGCGCATTTGGCAAGCATCCAGAAACACCCCATGGTGGGGCGTTTCTGTTTGGGATTAGTAAATTGGATCGCATAATCCCTTCACAATTTAAATGCTGCCAATTTCAACTGCATGGTCTCTTCCATTGACTCTTGCTGCTGTACCCTGCTGGAGATTTCAGCAATATCATTTAAATTGGCCTGGGAGTGCTGATTCACTTGCGATACACAATCCACGATTTGTGCGTTCTTTTGCTGGGACAAGGTGGAGGCCTTCACGGTATGTTCCATCTGACTGGATGCAGAAGCCGCATCACCCGTTGCCGCATGGATCAACTCGATAGTGCTCTCCATACTGCTCATGACACCATCCAACAACAGGGTCTGACTCTCCATTTTTTTGGTCGACGTCGTCACTGACGAAGTGATATCTGCAATGATCTTGTGAATCTCTTCAAGACTTTGCTGAGTGCGCACAGCCAGCCCACGCACTTCATCTGCGACCACAGCAAACCCACGACCCTGCTCTCCAGCACGCGCCGCCTCAATGGCTGCATTGAGCGCCAACAGATTGGTCTGTTCCGCAATACTGCTGACTACCGTCAAAACCCCTTTAACCTGATCGGTGTTATTTGAAAGTTGAGCAATCTCGCTTACCAGTTCCGTATTACTGTCCGAGTAACGTCGCAGCTTGTCACCAAAGTCACTGATACCCTGCTTGGAATTATTCAGATTCGTACTCACCTGTCTAATCAATGCCTGACTCTGCTCGGCATCCACCACCAGGCTATCGGTGATCTGGTCGAGCTCGGCCAATTCATTATGTGCCCGTTGAATCAGCGTTGCGATACTGTTGATGCGGCCGTTAATTTCACCGGTCATACGATTAATATCATGCACGGCATTCTTATTTGAACTGGCAAACTGTTTTGTCTCAAGCAGGGCAGAGCGGATACTGTTTCTGAAATTTTCAATGACGGATAACACCTCACCCAGTTCCGTATTGAAATTGGCATTAACCCGACATTCTTGTGAGAGATCTCGTTTGGAAAAATTCTCCATATATTTGGACATCTGCTTAAGGGCATCGACCCCCCAACGCTTTTCATCCAGATCATGTACCAGGACCACAGCCGCAACGACCAGCTGGATTGTCATTGACCAGACATTTTCGGTCAGTAGCAGCGCATTGGCCACTAGGATGATGATGCCGACCCAATGGATACTGCGCATGCGTAAAAAAAGAGATTTCATATTGCTTTTATTCCTTGCATTAATCGTCGGCGTGGCTCACTCAGACAAGATGGACAACCCATGGGAAAACACTCCAGGCTTAAATAACCGCAGTTATAAAAACTTCCATAAGCGCGTTACAAATAACAATCAGTTTATCGGGCGCCAAACAAAAAAACTTTAGTCAAAAAAGGCGAATTGATTGCATATAACGACACACAAGCGACATAAATCATAACACTACACCCCGAACGATCATTTCGGGGTGTATTACAGAGATTCAGTATCCCTTGACCCGATAAAACAGAGCAAAAAGCACGGGTATTACGATGAGCGTAAGCAGGGTGGCAAAACCCAGTCCAAACATGATGGTAACGGCCATGGGCTGAAAAAACACATCCCCCAGCAGCGGCACCATACCCAGTATGGTCGTCAGTGCCGCCATGCTGACTGGTCTAAGACGACTGATCGCAGCATCGGTAATAGCCTGCAACCAGGGCTGCTTGAGTTCTTCTTGTAACCGCTTGATCTCTTCAATCAATACAATACCGTTCTTCAATTGCATGCCAATCAGACTGAGCACAGCCAGCAGGGCCATAAAACTGAACGGAGAATCTGTACTCAGAAGACCCAGCGTCACACCAATGATCGATAGCGGCACGGTAATCCACACCACCAGCGTCTGGCGGGCCGACTTAAACAGAATAACCGTCATCACCACCATCACCAAAAGCCCGAGTGGCACAAAGGCAAATACGGCCACATTGGCCTTCTGCTGCGCTTCATATTCACCGCCCCACATCAGACTGTATTCTGCAGGCAGTGGTATCGCTTCAACCTGACTGCGCAGTTTGGCATGCAAGGCTGCCGGCATCATGCCATCCACTGGATCCGCCAGCACGGCCAACGTTCGCTTGCGATCGCGTCTTTTAATCAGCGGATCCGTCCACTCCAGATCAATCTGCTTAACCACTTGCCCAATATTCACATAGGCTTGTCGAGCGGGGCTATAGACCTGTATATCCTGTAGCTGTGTGACGGTATTGCGCTCCGCTTCAGGGGGACGCACCACAATCGGCAGCAGCTTGCTGCCTTGACGATAAAGCCCTACTGTCTGGCCTTGCACATTCATGGCAAGGGCCTGCTCCAGATCTCGTTTGCTAATGCCCAGTCGACGTCCCTCTGCTTCATCAAACAGTGGTCGTAAAACTTTGGTCCGCTGCCGCCAATCCTGCCGGACATTGATGGCGTCTGGCTCAGCATCAAACAGTGCCTTAACCTGCGAACCCAACTGGCGCAGTACCACAGGGTCCGGTCCTATCAGCCGCGCCTCCACCTTGGCCTTGGTTCCCGGACCTAACTCAAAACGCTGGAACTTGCTAAATGCCTGGGGAAACTGATCCGTCAATATCCCTTTCAGCTGAGCCATTGCGGGGGCTATTTGATCAAACGCCCTGACCTCAACAATAACCTGCGCATAACTCGGATAGGAGAGTTCTGGAGCATAGGTGAGCATGAAACGTTCGGCGCCCCTACCCAAGGTGGTTGTCACCTGGGTCACTTCTGGAATCTCCATAATCTGTTGTTCAAGTGCAGAAAGATCCTGATTCACCGCACGGATATCACTCCCCTCTGGCAACCAATATTCGACCATAAACATCGGCAAGGAACTGGCAGGGAAAAAGGCCTGCTTCACCTGCCCGAAACCGATCACCGCCGCTATCAGTGCAGCGCTCATCAGAGCAATGGTGCTCCAACGATAGTGTAGCGACAGATGCAGAATTGAACGGTAAGTCTGGTAAGCAATCCCCTTATAGGGTTGCACATCATGCTCTGCTTCCAGCTCCACTTCCTTGAACATCAGGTAACAAAAAAAGGGCGTCAGTGTCACTGCAAACACCCAACTTAGAAAAAGTGAGATGAGCAGTACCCAGAACAGACTGCCAGTAAACTCACCACTGGCATCCGGCGAGAGTCCAATGGGGGCAAATGCGGCAATGGCAATAACCGTTGCACCTAATAATGGCCAACGGGTGTGATTTACAATGGTCAGTGCGGCCTGCATACGGGTCATACCCCGCTTTAGGCTGATCATAATACCTTCAGTGATTACAATGGCATTATCGACCAACATACCCAGCGCAATGATTAGCGCACCCAGGGAGATGCGATGCAGCTCAATATCAAAGATCAACATCAGGATAAAAGTCCCAAGAATGGTCAGCAGCAAAACACCGCTCATTAACACGCCAGGACGCAAACCCATAGTGAACAGCAATACCAGCACCACAATGACAACGGCTTGGCCCAGCCCCACCAGGAAGGCATTTACTGATGCCTCAACCTGGCCTGGTTGATCATAGATGCGGCTAATCTCCATCCCTACAGGTCGTTGATCATCTAACGCCCTTAATCGTGCATCGATAGCCTGTCCTACTTGAACGACATTAACTCCGGTTGAAAATGATACGGCCAATGTCAGTGCTGGCTTGCCATTGAAACGATAGAGATGTTGTGGCGGATCTGCATAACCCTGAGTGATTTGGGCAACATCTTTGAGATAGACCAACTGTCCACCCACATTCCCCAGTAATAAATTTTCCAGACTACTCAGACCTACCTCATTGCTACTACGAGGACTGATACGTATTGATTCACTGCCGACACGTACAGAACCTGCATCAACCACCAGATTATGGGCACTCAATAGATTCTGAATATCACTCATTGAGAATCCGCTTGCCGAAACCTTTGAGCGATCTACCTCAATAAAGACCTGCTCGGTAAGACGCCCTCCCACATTGACTTTCCCCACTCCCGGAACCAATACCAGCTCACGACGCAGGTAATCAGTGTACTCCGCCAACGTTTCATAGCTGTAACCCTCCCCAGTAATCGCCATAAAGGCACCAAACACATCACCGAAATCGTCGATGATCCGGGGCGTCTGAACACCAGGGGGTAGTTGGGATTGCATATCGTTGATCTTGCGACGCATCTCATCCCAGATCTGGGCCAGATCATCCTTGCGATAGGTGCTCTTCATCTCGACCATGATTTGTGATGAGCCATCACTTGAGGTCGAAGTAATGTGATCTAAATAAGCGAGTTGCTGAATAGCATTCTCTATGGGTAGAGTGACCTCCTCCTCAACCTCCTGCGCCGAAGCACCAGGGTAATCGATAAAGATCAACGCCTGTTTGATGGTAAAGGCGGGATCTTCCAGACGCCCTAATCCATTAAATGAGATTATGCCCCCGCCGATCAGTAGCAGTATCACCATCCAACTGACTGTCTTGTTTTGAATCGTATATGCGGTAATACCCATGGTTAACTACAGCCCCCGCTCTTTAACGAGTGGCTTTACCAACATCCCATCGCTCACTGCAGTGACACCCGCAGCAATAACTTGATCGGCCACTTTCAACCCCGCCGTGATCTCAATCTGCTCACCTTCAAAGCGGCCCACCTCTACCGGTGTGAGTCGGGCCTGTCCGTTTTCATCAACCCGCCAAACTGATCGTTGACCCTCTTTTTCAAATACCGCTTCCACTGGAACGAGGAGACCATTGTTGTCCGTCTCCGCAAAAAGAAGGGAAAAGTCAAGTGCAATAGTGGCGGTCATCCCCGGCAACACAGAAAAGTCTTTGATCGGTTCGAGCGTAAAGACGGCCGCATAATTACGTGTCACAGGATCGGGGACTGATTCATGTTCCTTGTGGCAAGCCCGATATGTTGTTCCTGGACGTGTACTGAAGGTAACCACACCACAATAGCTGTTTATCACCTCTGGATTATCGACAACCTTAAGTTGAGCAATCAGCGACTCGGGTACACTGAAGTGAAGATCCAGCCGGCTATTATCCTGCAATTGCAGGATGGGTAACTTGGCCTGCACAGATTGATAGTTCTCGGCACTCACTCTCGCCACAACACCATCAAACGGCGCTAGCAATCGGGTATAGGCGAGATTATCCCGAGCCTGATCAAGTGATGCCTTGGCAGAACGCATTTCTGCCACCGCTTGGTCATATTGCAATTGACTGGCGATCTTTTTCTTCAACAATGCGCTGGCCTGGTCATGCTGTATCTTCGCCAGTTCATAACGTGCCTCCTGCGCAGCCAGCGTATTATTGAATTCTGCTGCATCCAGTTTTGCCAGTAGATCGCCCCGCTTTACCCGCATACCCGGGCGTGCGGGTAATTCCACCAACTGTCCACTGACACGAAAGGCAATATCGGCCTGCTGGTTGGACTCCAGTGTCCCAGGGTAGGTGCGCATAGCACTGAGTGCAGCCGATTGGACGGTAATAATTTTTGCCGGCCGTGCTTTTACTGACAACGTGACATCAATCGGCTCATCAGCTTTAGAACAAGCAGTTATAATCAGCACAGAGAAGAGCAGCGTACAAACGCCAACAAGTGATTTAAATTTCATGAGACTCTCTTTTATACATACATAAACGTATGTATAAGGTGATAAAAAAGGGTGACAAGTCACCTGAAAACCCTGGCCTTACTCTTCATAAAAAATGGGTTTGTATGAAAGAAAATATTCGCCACGCCTTTTAACATACGAACATGTATGTATAATAACGATAAATTCAAAGCATTACCAGTCAGCAGAAACAATATGGCTCGAAAAACCAAAGAAGACGCAGAACGGACATACCATGCCCTTCTGGATGCCGCTACCAAACTGTTTATTCACCAGGGCATTGCCAAAACCACACTAAACGATATCGCCACAGCAGCCGCTATGACACGGGGAGCCATCTACTGGCATTTCGACAACAAGGATGCCGTCATTCGAGCCTTATGGGAACGAAATGCCAGCACACTGCATGACGCGTTTACCACAGAACTTAAGCACCTTGATCGTGATGACCCTGCAGAGCATTTCCGGCGCATTATGAAAGAGCTGGTCCAGAGCGTGGTGAATCAGCCCGAATTGGGGCAAGCCATACGCATTGTCATGCACAGCGTTGAATTCACGGATGAGCAGACCGAGCTACAGCGTTTTCTTAATGCCAAACATGTAGAGCTTCATAGCACCATGGAGCAGGCATTCGCAACGCTGAAAAAGCGCAAAGCACTGAAAACTTCACTATCTTCAACACTCCTCAGCCAAGGATTCATGAGCTATCTACTGGGATTGATTCATATCTACCTGGAACCCGGCATTAAAAAGCTGGATCTGAAAAAGAGCGGCGATCAACTCCTGGATCTTTTTCTTGATCCCATCCTGGCAAGAACCGAGTAAGCTGGGGCATGGCTGAACTCTTGTGGTATCACTATTTATTGATTGCGCTGATCTTTGTCTGGAGTGGATTCGTTCGCTCAGGACTGGGATTTGGCGGGGCGGCACTTTCACTTCCGTTCCTTTTGTTGATTGATAATAATCCGCTGATTTTTCTGCCCATCATTGCCATCCATTTACTGGTATTCTCATCATCGACCGTGGTGATAAGCGCCATTAATAACCGGAACATAGGAGGTACAAGCACCCCCTTCGGTGCGGGAATAAACTGGCACTACCTGCGCTATGCACTGCTTATTATGATCATCCCTAAACTGTTGGGGGTGTTCGGGTTGATTACCCTGCCCGCCACACTGATGAGCAGCATCATTTTTACCATTGTCTCAATCTACGCTATTGGCTACATACTGAATCGCCCTTTCCGCAGCAATAGCAAAACTATTGACGCCCTATTCCTGATGCTTGGAGGTTATATCAGCGGCTCTTCATTGATTGGCGCACCGCTAATTATTGCCGTGTTCGCTAACCATGTGGATAAGCATCAATTGCGGGATACGCTGTTTGTCCTTTGGTTTATCCTGGTCACCATCAAAATGACTGCCTTCATCACCGTCGGCATTGATCTGCAACTGATTCACCAACTGTGGTTGCTCCCTTGCGCCACCATTGGTCATCTGATTGGATTGCGTTTTCACAAAAAAATGTTAACAGCAGACTCCCCGCTCTTCTTTCGGGTACTCGGTACGGCATTGCTGGTCATCAGTATGATTGGCCTTGTCAAAGGCCTACTTTGATAGCGAATAATCCCCTAAGCACCGTCGCCTGACTTGACCAGCAAAAACCTCATCCGGTCATACTAGAGAATCCCCGGATAACCCGGTCTATAATTCAAAGCAACCATACTCACTGATGGCATTGAACCATCACGGCTCTACTCACGACTCAAGGTTACATATTCCAACCGCTGTGGTAACCACAGCAGTTCTGCTCTGAGAGACAGGAGGTCGTTATGCGTTATCTACCCGGTCCACATGTATGCTTACGCCTGGTGCTGCTCCTGCCAGGCCTCTTCTTAGTTGTAACCTTATTGCACGCAGCAGAGCCCACCAAACCTGTCATATCAGATCTGGCGGCAGGACAAGTCATTCAGTTTAAGCAAACTCTCCCACAGGGCTCACTGGTTGCGCTACCGGACGCCACCCGGGTGCAGTTACCCAAGGGTGGACAAGTACGGGTAGCAGACCTGCGTCGATTGACCGCCCTTTCACGGCGGATGAAAACCGGCCGAGGCAGCGCCTCCCGCTTGCCAACGGCCCTTCGTACGTTGCCAGCCGCCAAGGGAAGAACCGTCAGCAGTAGCGCCGATTTAGAAGCGGCATTGAATCTCCCCGATAAAGAGACCCTACAACTCCCCTCTGGAAAGCGACTCACCGTAGCCCAGTTGAAATTTATCCAACCGCTCCTGGAAGAACGACTGGGTCGATCGCTGACCCGCAGTAAGAGTGTCGCCCCTCCGATTCAGGTCGGCCCAAATGCAGATTGGAAGACTATCCTGCAAAAACCGGATGCCACCCGGCTCCAGTCCCCCGATGGAACCATCATCACCGTCGCCGACGTCAAACAGCGATTGGCTGCTGACAAGGCAAACGGACCAACGGGTAGGAGGTAGGCCGCCATGAAACAACGCCTCATCTCCCGGCGACACAACCTGCTACTCATACTGCCCCTGTTGCTGATGCTATTTTGGGTACCCCCCTCTCAGGCTGACGCCATTGATGGCCTGGCCAATCTGCTGGAGAAGGTGGAGGATGCCGGTGTTCCACCCAACTGGCTGCCTATCAAGAGTGGTGATATACGGGCCTCCAAAGGACTGATTGTCTGCCTCGACAATGCCGGCAATGACATAGCCGTTGCACACTGTATCGATGACTATCAGAACACACCCATAGGCAGTGAGCTGTCTGGGCAAGCAGGTATACCCTCCTGGGTATTCGATCTCCTGGAACTCTACATCAGTTATCGCGAAGGCGATTACTGGGGTGTGGTGAAATATCTCGGAAAGGCGGCCATCTGTATTGTGGCCCAGGTAATGACGGGCGGCGCCGTGGATGTCTGCGGCCTGATCGAAGATTTAATCAAGGTGGCTGAAGAGTTACTGGATGCCGCCAAGGCAGTGGCGCAGTTCTTCACATCACTAGGCGAGGGGGCGTGGGAAGCGGCCAAGGATATCGGTTGCAGCTTAGGGTTAGGCGGATGCGGTAAGAGTTCACCCCCGGAGCAGATTGCCTATGCCTGGGTTTTTCAGCCCAGAGTGGGCCAGGGTTTAACGGCGATTGAGGCAACCGACCCATCAGGCCTCTATACACTACGCCAACAGTTGGAACAGAATGCACTGCATGCCCCCCCGATTTGGAGCATCGTCGGCATACCGAGCACAGTCTATGCGAACGGTCTGCCAAAGGGTGCTGTTGATATCGCCTCGCAAGTATTCACCAAGGCGGTCGATGCCCAGTGGACCAAGCATATGGTCGTGGAGGTGTTGGGCAAACTGGCGACAAAGCGTTCCCAATACAACACACCAAGCAAGGTGACTACCAGTGCCCAAGTGGTGGCAGGGCTGAGCAAAAGCAGCCCCTCAGCTGTTGCCAGCGAAGTGATCAAACGCTGTTCGGACGATTTTGTCTACGCGTCGGAATTCGCCCATGTTGATCGCTGGATCATGGGCCACAAATCCGAGGCCGACAAAGTCAAGGCACTGACCCATCAACAGTGGTGTGGTGCAGTATTCTGGAAAGGTAATAAATCAGTATTTGCACAGCGCTTCCATGACTACCTGAAAGCCAATGGATGCTCCCTGGTCAATAACAAACTTTATTGCAGCAGTGTCAGCAGTTACAACAACTGCAGCGCATTAATGAAGAGTGTTGATCAAGAAGGCCTGTGCAAAATCAGCAGTGCGGCAGGCAATGAAATCGCCAAGTCAGTACGTGATGCATTGATTTCCAAGGGATCAAAATACCCGTGCGAGATTAAAGGCAGTCTCAAGTTTTCATCATCAAAACGGCTGATCTGTTCACGCCCAACCCTTCAGGCTAGCTGCAAGGAGACTTACAAGAGCCTATACCCTGATTACCCAGCCAACTTACTGAGCTGTGAGCTGAAGATGGATAGTGACTATTCTGCTCTGCTTACAGCAGTGAACCAGAAAGTGGCACAACTCAACAGCCAGATGGGATCAGGGATTTTAGGTGGATCAGCCAAAGACCCATTAGTGATTCTGGCATCAAGCAGTGGCGTGGTCGCAGCCGTCCAATCCTTACCGAATCAGGATTTCGGTTTTGGCCCACCCAGCACCAGCAAGGCATTTGATTATCAATTGTTCGGTGGTGTTCCAAAGCACATTGATGGTGTCAATACACCCTTATTGATGTTTGAAATGACGTTCAACAAAGACTTACCCATTGAGAAGAAGAACCCCCTGGAGAGTAAACTGGAACTTGTCAATCCAAAAATCAATCCTACCCCGTTCGAAAACCAGAAAGGTAATGCCATGCAGGAACTCAAGGGAGGTGTGTTATCAACAAGTCCCTCAATGGGCGGATTTGCTGGTGGTCAGAGCTTACCTCAACAAAAAGCACTAAGCGGACCATTGCCAGGAGGCACACGGCAGAGCGGCGGATTTGCACCCCAAACTGCAGCGCCTAACATAGACCATTTGCAACAGGCACCCATGGCTGCGGCACCCGCACCTACGTTGGGGGGGATTCAACTACCCGAACAAAAGACCCTGAGTGGGCCCTCTCCAGAGAGCCAAAATTCAACCAATGGATTGGCACCCAGGGTAGGACGGTTGCCTCCAACTAGCGGCACAAGGGGTACAACAAGTACCCAGGTAACTGTCTTGTTGGCTGGCCGACAATGGCGGCACGGTGATGCCATCATCCTGAGCGATCAGCAAGCGGTCAGTAAGGAGAATGGTCTGTGCAATTTTGAATTGCGACAGCAGTGGCTGAACCCAGAGGCAACCCCAGTAGCTATGAGCCAACGCCGCTGGCATGTGGCGCCAGCAGGTGGAACAGCACAGCGAGTCTCTGAACACGCGATTCGCGGTGGCATTGAGTTAGTCGATCGGATAGCACTACCACCGGGGCAAAATCGCCTGACACTGTCATACGCTGCACCCGCAGCCAACGCCATGAAACCATTACTGATCCAGGTAACCGGGAATTGTCGCCCGGCCGGTCGTCTTGGATTGCCGACTAAAGAGGAGTCAGGTGAAACAGCCAACCCAGCACCACGACCAACCGCACCAACCTCAAGGCTGCGACTGCCGACACGCTAGCATGCTGTTATTGTGCTGAGGGGCATAACGAAGAGATGTATGAAACAGTCAATGTCGTGCGATTCCCTCTGTATCGAGTCAAGAACGGTGACTCGATACAGAGGAGTTGCGGCCTACATCCAGCGATAATCTTTTAAACTGAAAAGTAAGCTATTCCGTTCAATTTAGTTACTCGATGGCTTAAAAATATAGGTTGGCTTGCCATCCAGACTCTGCTGATTCTTCTCTTCCCAGTAATCCCGAATGCCTGAATCACCCTTCTTCATGGTCCAGGCGGTAAGCTGATCCCGCTCACCGGCATAATCATAAAAAGGTACCGCCATTCCGCAGGAGGTTTGAACCAAGTCTATAGAGAGGTCAAAGATCTGCCGGGCACCAAGCATTGGATTAAACAAGGGGTATAGGCTCTGCCATTCCGCATCATATTGATGCACTACACGAGCCGCACCATAAAGCCTAAGGATCATTGGATTTCCCTCAAAGGCACAAAACATCAGGGTCATGCGGGGTAGTTCGGCGACATGGGCCGCCGTCTCATTACCACTGCCGGTGACATTGAGCCAGAGTACGCGTTGGCTATCTATCACGCGCAAAGAATCCATTCCTTTGGGAGAGACATTGACCCGGCCATCAGCTGCGGCAGTTCCCACAAAGAATATTTTCTGTCCCTGAATAAACTTGATCATTTTTTCTGGAATTGCACTGTATCGCTGGCCCATCACCCTCTCTCCCGAATCCAATCACAAAAACAGCTTCCGACATTAACGCAGGAATGTTTGCCCCACTACAAAACTCCTGCGATCATTCATGAATAGCATGCCGATGGTCAAGAGGAAGCACAATGGAACGCATCACCATATCCCTGGACGAGGAGCTGGTCAGCCAGTTCGAAGAGTTCCTGAAGCAGCGAAATTACAAGAACCGCTCAGAAGCGATACGGGACATGATCCGCGATACCCTGGAGGCCGACCGCATGGCGAAATCCGATGCCGGGCACTGCATTGGCACCCTCACCTATGTCTTCAACCACGAAGAGCGTGAGCTGGCCCGGCGACTAACCCATGCCCATCATCATCACCATGATGTCTCTGTCTCCACCCTGCATGTCCATCTGGACCATGAAAACTGCCTGGAAACCGTTGTGGTCAATGGTTCTATTCGTGAGGTGAAAGAGTTTGCCAATGCAGTCATTACTCAACCGGGCGTGCGACATGGCAAGCTCAATCTGATCCCGGTGGAGGTGGAGCAGGAGCACCACCATCATGGCGGATCAGCCCATAAACACAGCCACACCCATCCGCAAACCTGAGTTTGCCACTATTTCCTACCCTTTCACTCCGATTGTATTACGAATTATTTTTTTGTAATATTTCATAAAAATATCGGGGAGAAAAGCGCTAATCGTCCCGATCTCTGACCGGAGTCGTGGATGCAAACCAAGCTCACCCCCTGGATAACCCTCCTGTTGACCTGGCTGCCAGGCCCCGCTACAGCACACTTTCAGACGCTGATTCCGTCGTTGGATATCGTCTCGCAAACGAGTGAGCACCAGGTAACACTGGATCTCGCCTTTACCCACCCGATGCAGCAAGGGCCCGTAATGGCGATGGGTAAGCCCCTGCAATTTGGCGTCATCGGGCCCAGTGGCCCGGAAGATCTCAAGGCCGAGCTGAAGCAAGTTGAACGGGAAGGCCAGCCGGTCTACCAGGCCAATTACCGCTTCACCCGTCCGGGTGATTACCTCTTCTATATAGAGCCAGCCCCCTACTGGGAGCCTAGCGAAGGGGTGATGATCAAGCACTACACCAAAGTGGTTGTGGGGGCCTTTGCCGGCAAAACAGGCTGGGATAAGCTCGTCGGCTTCCCGGTAGAGATCGATCCCCTGGTGCGGCCCTATGGCCTCTGGACAGGCAACCTGTTTCAGGGCGTGGTGAAGCGATCAGGCAAACCCGTACCTTTTGCGGAAATCGAAGTAGAGTGGCTGAATGACGGTACTATAATCCCGCCCTCCGATCCCTATATCACCCAGGTCATCAAGGCCGACGCCAACGGCACCTTCAGCTATGCCCTGCCCCGTTCCGGTTGGTGGGGCTTTGCCGCCCTGCTGGAAAGGGCTGAGACGGTAACAAACCCACTGGGTGAATCGGTACCGCTTGAACAGGGCGCGCTGATTTGGGTCTACGCCCGCGACATGACAGCGGAGAGGAGATAGGCCAATCGCACACATACCTGATGGCGTACTCTCCGCACCGGTATTGATTAGCGGTGCACTGGTCTCCACTGCTCTACTGGTGGTCGCAACACGTCGCCTTGATTTTGAACGTATTCCGCAGGCCGCCGTCCTGGCCGCTGCCTTCTTTATCGCCTCACTGCTGAGTGTGCCGGTCGGTCCTTCCAGTGTGCATCTGATACTGAATGGACTGATGGGCATCATTCTGGGCTGGTCAGCCGTCCCCGCCATTCTGGTCGCCCTGGTTATGCAGGCGGTATTTTTTGGCTATGGTGGTCTGTTGGTACTGGGCGTGAACACCCTGAATATCGCTCTCCCCGCACTGATCTGCGGTCTACTGTTCGCCCCGGCACTGCGCCAAGCCAACGGCAAGAACACACTCTATCTGGGTGCATTATGTGGTGGTCTGGGTGTGATTTTGACCGGTCTGATGGTGAGTCTGTCACTCGGATTGAGTGGGCCGGATTTTCTGCCGGCAGCCAAGATCATGCTGGCAACCTATACCCCTCTGGTACTGGCTGAAGCGGCCGTGACCGGTTTTACATTGGCCTTTATTATCAAGGTGGCACCGGAGTTGATCCGGGTTCAGGAGTAACCACGCATGCACAACCTACGCTGGCTTGGCCTCACCTTACTCCTGCTGCATGCAACGGCTGAGGCACACCTGTTCAAGGTATTCGCCTATGCTGAAGGCAACACCATTCACGGCTCGGTCTATTTTGCCGGGGGTAATGCGGTTGAGAATGCCGAGATCACTGTTAAAGGTAAGGCCAGCGACAAACCAGTCAGCCTTACAAGTAACCGCAAAGGCGAATTTCAATATTCCGCTACTACACCAGATGATTACCTGATACAGGCCAACACCGGCGATGGCCATCAAGCCGAGTGGTTGATCAAAGCAGAGGCATTCAGTCCGACCGCCACAACAGCAAACCCCACTACGCCGGCATCTTCCGATTCACACTCAAAGCGTTTTGAAAAATCAGATCAACAACTCGCCTCCCTGGTAGAACAGGCCGTTGCAAAGCAGATCGGCCCACTGCGTGAGTCGCTACAACGCAATCATGATCGCGCCCGATTCAGCGACATTCTGGGGGGTATCGGTTTTATATTTGGTATCGCAGGCATTGCGCTCTGGTGGCGCAGTAAACAGGCTAACCGGTAATGCAGTTAACGGTAACGGATGATCACACCCGGTCGGGTTGGCTTGATCAATTCGATCCACGCCTGCGCTTGCTTACCGCCCTGCTGTTCGCCCTGACCACCGTTTCACTGCAACAGACACCCTTGCTGCTCCTGGTACTCGCCGCTTCACTATTATCTGCACTCTTTACCGGTCTCACGGGTTCCCTTTTATTAAAGCGTCTTCTGGCCATGGAAGGGTTCATGATCCTCCTGTTGATCATGCTGCCCTTTTCCGTACCGGGTGATAGCCTCTTCACACTGGGCTCCTTCAGTGCCAGCACACAAGGCCTTGAGCGGGTATTACAGATTGTGCTCAAGGCCAACGCCATTGTCATTATGCTGATGACTCTTATCGGTACACTTGAACCGGTTGTGCTGGGCCATGCACTGGGACAACTGCGCCTCCCTGAAAAACTGATTCATCTGTTTCTATTTACCGTGCGTTATATCGGCGTGCTGTTCGATGAGTATCAACGGCTACGTATGGCCATGCGTGCACGCGCCTTTGTCGCGGGTAGCAATCGTCACACCTGGCGCAGTTTTGGTTGGTTGATTGGCATGTTGCTGGTACGCAGCCTGGAACGCTCCCAGCGCATTCTGGCCGCGATGAAGTGTCGCGGATTTAATGGCAGGCTCTACCTTATCACCACGGAACACTGGCAACGACGTGATAGCGTCATCCTGTCGATACTCAGCCTCTTCTTTCTGCTGCTTCTTCTATCGGATCATCTGCTATGAACGCTCCCCTCATTACGCTAGAGAATATCGGCTTTGACTACCCCACTCACCCGGTGCTGTCGAATGTCAACTTCACCCTGAATGCCGGTGAACGTGTGGCGCTGTTAGGTGAGAACGGTGCGGGTAAATCCACGCTACTGCAAATCATCGTGGGTTTGCACAAAACCACCACCGGCAACATCGTGGCCTTTGGTCAGCCACGTCAAAGCGAAACCGACTTTCGTGAGGTGAGAGCCAAGGCAGGCCTGCTGTTTCAAGATGCGGAGGATCAACTCTTCTGTCCGACCGTTTTAGAAGATGTCATGTTTGGTCCACTCAACCTGGGCAAAGACGAAACCGAAGCCAAGGCCATTGCAGAAGAGACACTTCAATCACTCGGCATGGCGCAATACGCCCAGCGCATTACCCATAAACTTTCGGGTGGTGAAAAACGAATGATCTCACTGGCCACTGTACTGGCCATGCAACCGGAAGTGCTGTTAATGGATGAACCCACCAATGGCTTGGATGAAAAGGCCGAAAAGCGCCTGCTGGATCATCTCGAAACACTCCCACTCGCCATGATCTTTGTTTCACACGATAGAAAACTGGTCGAACGACTCTCTACCCGCGCCGTCATGATCCAGGATGGCACCTTGGTAGAAGGGGTGATGCACAGCCACCCTCATGTCCATACCCATTCGCACATGCATATACATGCGGCGGGTCTGGATGCGGGACATGAGCATGACTCTAATACACCGCAACATAATCATAGCCATGGAGAGACGGCAGTGAGGGATTGAGGAGGAGGTTCACTCTGAACCCATTGTGCCTCTGAGAGGCTTGGGCGAGCCAAGATTGCACTACAAAATGAATACATGATACCTTTAGGACGTTGCACTAGAACTCCATGAATAATTTTAATTGCATTACTTAAGACTCAAAAATGATTAAGACAGGATGTCCGTATCAGGAAAACCTCGTGAGCTTATTGCAGATACCTGCTTTACGATCAATAAAGCCTGACACTTCCGATTTATACACCGTAGGTTGGGCTGAGCGCAGCGAAGCCCAACATTTTTGGAATATTTGTTAGGCTTCGTTGCACTTACCCCAACCCACTTGCTTCAATCATAGAATCTAATAAATTCAGACTGAACCTCATTAACGTAATATAACGAGATATTTATGCGTGCTCTTATCATACATAAGTTTGTCTTGCTACTAATTCTCAGCACTCCACTCTGTTTTTCCTCTCAATCATTAGCTCAAACGCTAAAAGAAAAAATGATTATTGATTTATCAATCGGAACAGATTCTCCATGGACAATCTTAGAACTGCTGGCTAATAACACAACATTAGACATACCAGCTCGCTCCTTGCGTGAACATGACTATCAGAGAGTCCTTACGGAATTTTTAAAACTACATAATGAATACTATTCATCAGATAAAAAACAACTTTCTAAAGAATATGATGGGGAATTAGAATATCGTTTAAACATTATGTTTATAAGAGTACGTATGCTTTCTGATCCTTTGATTTCTGGTTACTGCTCTGATATTCCATTAGATTTAGATACAGCAAAAAACTCCCTTGGGGACTGGAAAATTGTAAAAGACAAATATGGGAGATCAATAAAACCAAGCAGCAACCATCATTGGAATCTTTTCAGGTATTATTCATCTGGCTGCACTGGGAAAAAAGATTTCGCTATTGCCAGAAAAGTCCTATTTGATATTTCAGACCTTTCGCTAGATGTAAGCAACAGCAAATCACAGAGCGAACTCAGGGCAGAAATTCGCCATTGCGAGGCAGAATTATGGGCGAGACATGGTATTGGCGGCCCAACTAGTGAAGTGAAAGCTCAAGAGTTTTCTAGGCGATTTACAAAGAACGCATGGTTTCAAAATACAGAGGACACCCCAGAAGAACGGCAAAAAATCCTCAAACGACCTGAATATCAGCACGCTATAAAAAATAATTTCGGGTGCCCTAAAAGAACCAATATAGATCCTCGTAATCCATGGGAGGACTTATAACATCGATCAATGGATAATTGGGATTAGAGTGAAAACTCTAAATACCCCCCAAACACTGCAAACACTCTTATTCTAGGGTGCCTTATTCGTCTTTTCCCGAAACAGCACCCGAGGAGAAAAGCCAGTAACCAAGGCCGTACCCACAATAACCAGAAACGCACCTACCAAGGTATACCAACCAACCACCTCATCCAGAAACAGTGTACCGAACAACACACCAAACAGTGGAACCAGAAAGGTGACAGTGAGTGCAGAGGTCGAACCAATATCGGCAATCAGGCGAAAGTAGAGCAGATAGGCAATACCGCTGCAGAGCACACCCAGCGCAACGACTGACAACACAACGCCGCCGCTGGGTGCTTGATTGACAGGAAAGAACGGCACCAACGGCAGGATGATCAGCGTTGCCGCCCACATGCTGCCGTGGGCATTGGCAAACGGGCCAATAGATGGAATGGACCGGGTATACACACTGGTGATGCCGTAACAGAACGACGCCCCCAATGCCGCCACAATGGCTATGTCTGCACCCGGCAGCAGAGAGAGTCTATCGAAGCCCACCAGCAGCATCACACCAACCACCCCACTGAGCAGCCCCATAACTGCCTTCCCCGATAACAGGGTTCTGGTCCAGAGCGCACCGATGATCGCCCCCCAGATCGGAGCAGTTGCATTCAATATCGAGAGCAGTGACGCTGAGAGCGTCTGCGCCGCATAGGCAAACAGCAGAAAGGGCAGCGCCGAATTGAACAGACCCAACACCAGGTAGTGTTTCCAATGGGCCTTCAGCGCCATACTCTTTTTCAGGAACAATGCCACAGCCAACAGAAACAGCGCGGCGAGCCCGACACGAAAGACAATCAGCATCACGGGCCCCAGAACCGGCGCCCCTATCCGCATGAACAGGAATGAACCGCCCCAGATGGCTGAAAGTAACAGAAGACGACTCAGACTGGCGGCACTCATTCCCTCACCTTAATGAAATTCATTGACTTGATGCTGTAGTCTTAAGTAATCCCCTGTCAAAAGCCACCCGGTTCTTGCTATTAACCCGGCAACCAACAACATCTGTCATGCAGCGTAACTGATCTTCTTGTGCTTGAAATACTTCGCCACCCGCTGCGGTTTTTTCTGCAACATGCGCATGTGTGAGATCACTTTCTTCTTGAGCTGTTCTTTACTCCGCGCCGGCTTACCACTGTGCACCCCCGCCTTAAGGTCGCAGTTCAGATATTCATCCGGATTCAGTTCGGGTGAGTATGACGGTAAGTAGAACACCTCGATTTCCTCTTCATGCAATTTCAACCATGCCTTAAACACCTTGGCATGGTGGACTCGCAAGTTGTCCAGTATCAGATAGACCTTTCGACCTGCTGATTTGATGAGGCGTTTGCAGAAGTCCACCAGGATATCGGCATTCATCGTGCCTTCGAATACACGGAACCGTACCTTGCCTTGGTTGGTGACGGCTGAAATCATGTTTGTCGATACACGCTTAGCGTTTAGCCTCACAATCGGCGTTTTTCCCTTGGGTGCGTAACCCCGTTCATGCTGGCTGTCGTTGCGCATGCCGGTTTCATCGCCCCAGTAAATCTCGGCCTTTTCGTTCTTTGCTTGTGCTTTGATTGCCGGATACTCTTTTTCCAGCCAACGCTGAACGGCCTTGGGGTTTTGTTCATAAGCACGTTTGACCGGTTTCTGCGGTGTAAAGCCCCAACGCTTCAGGTACTCACCCACGGTGCGAATCGGCATATCGATTCCGGCTTCTTGACGGATCAATTCCATCACCGCCTTTCGAGTCCATAAAACGTAATCCAGCTTTAACTGATCCGGTTGTTTATCCTTGATCAGCCCCTGTATGTGCTTTTCCTGCTCTGAAGTTAGGTGCCGCCCATCTCCAGACTTGCGGCCACCTCGATTCACTTCGAGTTTCTTGGCATCAAGCTTCAGCCAGCGACCGACCGTATCTGCATGAACACCCACGATTTCACCAATCTCCGCCCGGGTCATACCACGCTTTCGAAGTCGATGTGCCTGTCGGCGCTTTTCCTCGAGTACTTCACGAGGTAGCTTTCTTGCGTCAATAATCTCTTCCATAGGCAGAGATTATATCAGGTATCCTTTATTGCCGGGTTAATATTAAACAAGAAAACCGGCATTAAACCGGATAATTGGCACTTGCCGATGACGTTGGAATAATGGCTCAATGGGGTGAACATTACAGTGATATAAAGGTCAATGAAGCGGGAAGATCTTGAAATAGCAGATCACTCGCTCAATGTTTAAATACTTAGCCTAATTTGGATCGCCGCTTCTCTATTTAGAGCCAGTTATTCGATCCGGGGAATTTCCGTGTTAAAGCCGTCCAGACCTACCCATTACAGCCTTCCACTTCTGTTATTACTCCTTTTCGTATCCCTGTGGTCGGCAACCGCTTCATCGGTGGAAAAGCGTGCCCAAGCGCTCAACACCAACAGTGCAGTCCCCACCATCGAAACAGTCAATGCCAAAATCAGCCAGCTTGAAGGTGTGGCCGGTCAAAAAGGCACCGATACAACCGAGATAGATACCTACCGGCAAGTGCTGTCCCAGCTGCAAATCGCTGAAAAAGAGCGTGAGCAGGCCCAGTTCTACAAACAGACAGTAGATAACGCGGAATCACTCTTGACCGAGCGACGGCGTAATCTGGCAAAGATCAGCAAGGAGGGTGACACGCGGGTACCCACCAGCCTGACAGTCGATGAATTAATCCGCCGGCAGAACCAGACCCAATCTGAGCGACAGCTTATTCAGGCCCAATTGCAGGAGTTGGAAAATCGTCGAATTACCGAGCGCATCAGGCCGGAACAGTCCGGCGTGGAACTGGCCGACTCAAAAAAAGAGCTGATTGAAATCGAAAATCGCTTGGTCGCCGATACCGCCTCGGGCATGCCGGCGCACCAAAGGGATCTACTCCTGGCCAAGCGAGCCCAGTTAAAAGAGCGAGCCAACCGGCTGGAGATGGAGCGCCTAAGTCATGCCCATCGCATGGACCTGCTGACCCTGCAGATCACCATTACCCAGACACGGCTTAAACAACAGGACGCTCTGATTCAGCTGATGCAGGAGCGGATCACGGCGTTGCAAACCGAAGATGCTGAACTGGCGCAACTGGATGCCCAACAGATGCAGCAAAAAGCAGTGGGCAAGCACCCACTTATTTTGCAAGCCGCCGACAAGAACGCCGAATTAAGCGTTCGATTGACACAACTCACCAACCAGGCAGAGGCGGCTATCCTGGAGTTTGAGAAGAGCGCACAGCAAAAAGCTTCGATTCGTCGCAATCAGGAGAGGTTACAACAACAGATCATTATCGGCAGCCTGGATGAACAGCCGGGAAGGTTGCTGCAAAAACAGCGCGCCTCACTGCCTAAGCTGACTCAGATTAATAACCGAGCCGACAAGCTGCGCTCGCGCATTGCCACCTCCCGACTGGAATCGTTTCAGATTGAAGACCAGCGACTGCTGTTACAGACCGAAATGAGTCGCGGATTACTCGACACCTACCGCCCTGATCAACTGCCTGATGCCGAGTGGAAAACACTCCAGGCCGAGTTGCAGCCGCTACTGGAAAATCGGCTACTGTTACTGGATAAAGTTAAATCCGCTTACAGTCGTCAAGAGAAGGCCTTGGCTGATCTGAGCGCAGAACTACTGCAACTCTATGATGGCGTAGAACAGTACAGTGAACTGCTTGATCGGCACCTGCTCTGGATCCCCTCCACCACCAGGATCAATGGCGATACCTTTGCCGAAGCAGTCGATGCGCTGGGCTGGTTTTTCTCTCCACAAAACTGGAGCTTGACCTTCGAAGCCCTCTGGGCTGGCTTGGAGAGACAGCCGTTGAGGATATTTATCCTGTTCAGCATTCTCATCCTGCTGCTCTATGGGCGATCCAGAATGATCCGTACTTTGGAACAGATAGCCCCCTCGGTAGGCAATGTCAGCAATGACAGTTTCATCCACACGATAAAGACCTTTGTCATTACCATCCTGCTCGCCCTGCCTTGGCCGCTATTAATGTCGGCCTTCGGTTGGTGGCTGACAAAAGGTTCAGATCAACCCTTTATCACCGCGCTCTCCATCGGGCTCAGACGGCTGGCCGTGTTCTTCCTGGTCATTCAGATTTTGCGCTATCTATTTATAAAAAATGGCCTTGCTGAGATACATTTCCGTTGGAATTTGGACACTGGCAAGGCATTCAGAAAAAACCTGCACTGGCTGGTGATTGCCCTGGTACCACTCGCCTTCACTGTGGGTGTTTTCGAGTGGGTTGAAAACGAAGCCTATACCCATGCCCTTGGCCGACTGGCGTTCCTGCTCGGTCTGTTTGTAACGGGTTTATTCTTTCATCGGGCACTGAATCCCTGGTCGGGCTTCCTGACCACAATGAACCCAAACAGCAGCAGCCGACCGAATGGCATCTGGTATCCGGTTGCCCTCATGCTCTGTCTGGGTCTGGCACTGCTGGCGACCGAAGGGTACTACTACAGCGCCCTGAACCTGGAGCGCATGCTCTTTATATCGCTGTTCGCCGGCATATTAACCTATCTGATATACAACCTGCTGGTTCGCTGGTTACTGGTTGCAGAACGGCGTCTGGCACTGGCACGAGCACGGGCAAAACGCCAAGCTGCGATTGATGCAAGGGTATCCAAAGAGGTCGCAGATGCGGCGGGCGAAGGCATGCCCGAACTGTCGGAGTTTGAAGAGGTCAAGCTCACGACCGTGAGTGAGCAGACCCGCCGTATGCTCAGAGTGGGGGCCGGCCTGCTGCTTGCAGCCCTACTCTACTTTACCTGGGAACAGCTCACCCCCGCGTTGAGCTGGCTAAATGATATTGCCCTCTGGCAATTTGAAAACGGTTCTGGTGTCACCTCAAGCATCTCAATTGGCGAAGCACTGCTCGCCCTGGCGGTGTTAGCCTTGACCCTGATCGCCGGCAGCAATCTACCCGGTTTCCTGGAGATCGCGCTGCTGCAACCGATGAACCTGGCACTGGGCAATCGCTATGCCGTTTCAACCATCAGTCGCTACACCATCTATGCCGGTGGTACGTTGCTGGTGCTGAGTCTGATCGGACTGAAATGGGATGATGTGCAGTGGCTGGTAGCCGCCATGGGCGTCGGCCTGGGTTTTGGCCTGAAAGAGATCTTCGCCAATTTCTTCTCCGGCATTTTGATCCTGTTTGAGCGCCCTATCCGCATTGGCGACACCGTTACCATTGGTGATATCAGCGGTACAGTATCCCGTATACGCATACGCGCCACCACCATCACCGACTGGGATAATAAAGAGCTGGTCGTGCCCAACAAAAACTTCATTACCGATCCACTGGTGAACTGGACACTAACCGATCCCATTACCCGCGTGGTGATCAAGGTAGGCGTGGCCTATGGTTCCGATACAGAAAAAGCTCACAAGGTGATGATGGAAGTGATCAAAAGTCATAGCGATGTACTGGTCGAACCTCGACCCACGGTGTTCTTTACCGGATTTGGCGACAGTTCACTTAACTTTGATATCCGTGTCTTTGTCAGCGACCACCTGAAGCGGATGCCGTTAATTCATGATCTACATATGGCGTTGAACAAGGCGTTGGCTGCCAATGGGATTGAGATACCTTTCCCACAGCGGGATCTGCATCTGCGGTCTGTTGATCCGAAGATCAATCTTCGGGGTGATGAAGGTAAGGCCTGAACAAAGTGCAAACTGATTACCCACACATTTCAGCCACAGCATCACAAAAGCAAGACAAGATACTCAAAGTCCAGATACTGCACATATCGCGACTTTCATACCACCGAGCAACGGAATAAAGCAGGGATCAGCGTCGCAACTGTCTGAGCGAAGCGAGTTTTGCGACGCCCCTAGTTTATGAGTAGCGGAGGGTGAGCAGTGACCGTTTGTCCAGTGGACAAACGCAGCACTGCGAACGCAAGAGTGGTATGACGGAGCAATGGTTTTGGTCACTTTTGCCGAAACAAAAGTGACACGCCGTAGGGGCGCGAGAGCCCCGTCCTAATGAATGGTCGCGTAACAGCACAGATAACTGATTGAATATCAATGTTTCCGTGTTTTGTTTTATGGTTAAGCTTAGGCGTATTCGGGAAAAACCGTACTCATGTTGCAATACGCCTCAGATGACTCTCTGCTATCTACTCAGAACTGGGCTCAGAAGCGTTTGCCGCAGACCGGCTATCATCCTCTGCCAGTACCCTTTAGAATGCGCCCATGAATCTCGCCCCACAGACAACTGACCGACTCAGTCAGACACTGAGCCGCGTTTTTGGTTACAGTCAATTCCGCCCGCATCAGCGTGAGATTATTGAACAGGTCATCGCCGGTGAATCCGCCTTTGTATTGATGCCGACAGGCGGTGGTAAATCTCTCTGCTACCAGCTCCCTACCCTGATTCGTCCGGGTTTAGGGATTGTGATATCCCCGCTTATCTCTTTAATGAAAGATCAGGTTGATGCACTCAAGGCCAACGGCGTCTCGGCGGCCTATTATAATTCTTCACTGGATGCCGACACCGCCCGTCGAACCCTGGCACAACTGCATAACGGTGAACTGGACCTGCTCTACGTGGCCCCGGAAAGACTGATGCGACCAGACTTTATCGAGCGCCTGCAAGATGTCGATATCGCCTTGATCGCCATTGATGAGGCACACTGCGTCTCTCAGTGGGGACATGATTTCAGGCCAGAGTATGCTCAGCTCGGACGACTGGCAGGACTTTTTCCAACTATACCCCGTATCGCCCTGACCGCCACGGCCGATCCACAGACCCGCAAGGATATTCGCCGGGTGCTGGGACTGGAGCAGGCCCCTTGTCACATCACAGGTTTTGACCGGCCAAATATTCGTTACGCCGTACTTGAGAAGCACAATCCGTTTAATCAGCTCCGGCAGTTTCTCAACAACCATGAGAATGAAGCCGGCATCATCTACGCACTGAGCCGCAAACGGGTGGAGCGACTCACCGCCCAACTCTACGAGAAAGGCGTACGTGCGGCGGCCTACCATGCGGGTCTCTCTTCGGAACAGCGAAACTGGGTTCAGGAGCAGTTTCTGCGAGATGAGATCGACATTGTAGTGGCCACCGTTGCTTTCGGTATGGGCATCGACAAACCCAATGTGCGCTTTGTCGTTCACTACGACCTGCCAAAAAATATTGAAAGCTACTATCAAGAAACCGGACGTGCCGGACGTGACGGCCTGCCTGCTGAGGCCCTATTGCTGTTTGGCAGCCAGGATATCGTGCTGGTGCGCCAGCTGGTTGAGAGCGGTGACAACCCCGATCGGGTGCGGATAGAAATCCATAAACTCAATACCATGATAGCTCTGGCCGAGAGCGTGACCTGTCGTCGTCAGGTGTTACTCAACTATTTTGGTGAGCAGATCGAAGGGGGTTGCGGTAATTGTGATCTCTGCCTTGATCCGCCAGAAACATTCGATGCCACCGAAGATGCCCGCAAGGCGCTCTCCTGCATCTATCGGGTTGGTCAGGCGTTTGGTATTAAACACGTCATAGATGTACTGCGTGGTGCGGATAATGAGCGCACACGGCGACTGGGTCACAACCAACTCAGCACTTACGCTATTGGTGCAGATAAGACAGAGGTCGAATGGTCCAGCCTGATTCGCCAACTCATTCATCACGGCTACCTGTTACAGGATATCGAGCACTATTCAGTGCTGCGTTTGACTCCTGAATCCCGTCCCGTCTTACGCGGTGAAAAAACACTGCAACTGGCCCTGCCCCGCATTAAAGAGAAGGTACAACGTAAAGCTAAAGCACCGAAGGGGGCCGCCGAAATCGGCCCTTATGATGAGGAGCTATTCGAGCGCTTGCGTACCCTGCGCAAATCCCTGGCCGATGAGGCCAACGTCCCTCCTTATGTAGTATTTGGAGATAACTCACTCCTACTCATGGCACGGGATAAACCAACCGAGGTAGATGAGTTTCTTGCCATCAGTGGTGTCGGTCAGGCCAAGCTGGAACGCTACGGCGACGAGTTCATGAACGCCATCGCCTTGCATGAGGCAAAGACAGCTTCTCGTTCGTGATGCGCCGCACCATCTCACTTAACCGATATCAGCACCGCTATCTACATAAGGATTCTCTGGTAAACCCTCTGTGATTTGGGTATTCTCTGACCTATATCAGACGGACAAGAAGTATATGGCCGAAGAGAATAACACTACGCCTTCCAGCACTGACGATACCGTCCTGCAGCAACAGTTCATGCGGGCCGTCAGCTCCTTTGAAGGCATCATGCTCAGCCAGATCAATATCAAGAACAAGCTGGCGAACCGGCTGAACTACGGTATTGGCACCGGGCTGGTGATTCTTGGGCTGATCGCCGCTTCCATCCTGATCCTGCTGCTGACTCTCTCTTCCCAGATCAATCGTATCTCCGATGTCGTGACCGAGATGAACCGAGACTTTAGTGTCGTCTCCGCACGTATGGCTCATATCAATTCTGCTGTAGCCTCGATGGAACAGCGGGTCGCCCTTCTACAGGGAATGGATCAGCACACAGAAGTCATGAACCAGGAAATGACCGGCATCGCCACAGACCTGGAGACCATGCGCACTTCAGTTGAACAGATCAGCGGACATCTCAACACTGTTCGCGGCAATGTCGACAACATCTCCACTATCATGAACCACATGGATAATGAAGTCAGCGGCATGGGCCTTGAAATGCACCGTATGGGGCAACCTGCGCGCTCCTTTAATAAAATGATCCCCTTCCCCTGATGCTGGAGCGTAAACGTGGCTGACGATCCAAGACGCATATTGATAGAGACAGTTGCCCGAATAGGACGGGAGACCCAACTGCATCTTGATGAACGCGACCGTCACTTCTGGATTACGAATTTGGTGATCTTTGTTATCTCACTGCTACTCGTTATTCTTGCCATTTTTAACGTCTACTACGTCCGGGTACTTTATAAAGACCTGGATGGCATCGTGCATAACATGGACTCCATGCATAACAACCTGAGTCAAGTCACCAATAACATGTCCACTATTGCTGAGCATGTGCAATCCATTGATCAAAGTATCCAGTATATGGACAGAATCAGCATACATACGGCTGAGATGTCCCAGTCACTACCCCGTATTGGTAATGCGATGTCCGATATGGCGGTAAATGTCGATGCAATCGACAAAGACATGGGCTTAATGACCTACAGCATGTTCAACATCGAACAGCGATCCGGCCATATGACCAGCAATGTCTCACTGATTCGACAAAATGTACGGCAGATCGCCCGACCCATGGGGATGATGAATTCCTTTTTCCCATAGTCGTTAGGCAACAGCCCCATCACGCGATAGCTAAAGCTGTGCTAATAGGCCGGCACTCCAGATCACTTCCATACTATTTCCTCCTCATTGAGCAGACGTTTATACAAGCCTAATCAATTACTTTGATCAGATATGCAACAATTCCCGCAGCACCAATCACAATACTTTCACAGTTTCGACATGTATAGATAACCGCCCTGTCACAATTCACCATTAGCATGCCTCAGCATAAACATGAGGAGCACGCTATGTCAGCCATTGCTATTTCTGCATTAACCAAAACTTTTTCTAAAGACAAAAACAGTGAGTCCGCACTTAAAAATATCGACCTGCAAATAGTGCAAGGCGATATGGTGGCTTTGATTGGCCCTTCCGGATCGGGAAAATCAACCTTGATGCGTCATCTGTCAGGATTAACCCTGGCAGATAAACATACCCCTGGAATAGTAAAGGTGTTGGGCAAGCCGATACAGAAGCGAGGTCGGCTCGACAAAGATATACGCCAAACCCGTGCGCAAATCGGCCACATCTTTCAACAATTCAATCTGGTTAATCGTCTCTCAGTTTTGACCAATGTTCTGATTGGTGGCTTGAGCCGCACCCCTTCCTATCGTGGGTTGCTTGGCTGGTTTACCGAAGAGGAGAAACTGGCGGCACTTGACTCACTCGAACGTGTTGGGCTGCGGGAGTTCGCCCTTAAACGTGCATCCGATCTCTCGGGTGGACAACAGCAACGCGTCGCCATTGCACGGGCACTCATGCAAAAGGCGGAAGTGATTCTGGCCGATGAGCCGATTGCATCACTCGATCCTGAATCATCCCGTCAAGTCATGGAGACACTAAAACGCATCAACAAGAGCGATGGCATAACGGTCGTTGTGACACTGCATCAAGTAGATTACGCGCAGCAATATTGTCAGCGTGCTGTTGCACTTCGACAAGGTGAAATCTTTTTTGACCAACGGGTTGATGCCCTGAAAACTGAACAAATCAACCAACTCTATGGTACACGGCCACCCCAACAGAAACGAGATGACCTCTATATCGATGGACCGGTGACAAACCGACGATTTGCGGTCGCATAACTTTAACTAACCCTTTCGGAGTCAATCAATGAAACTAAAAACACTTTTCAGCAAAATCACAGCGGGACTGGTACTGGCCACATCCCTTTCTGGAATATCTATTGCCCAGGCCGATGAAACAAAAACAATTAACTTTGGCATTATATCGACCGAATCTTCGCAAAACCTGAAGACGATCTGGGTTCCATTCCTGAAAGACATGTCAGCAAAACTGGGAATGGAGGTGAAGCCATTCTTCGCCTCAGATTATGCCGGCATCATTCAAGGTATGCGTTTCGACAAAGTAGATGTCGCTTGGTACGGCAACAAGTCTGCGATGGAAGCCGTTGATCGTGCCGGCGGGGAGATTTTTGCGCAAACTGTTGATGTCAGCGGCAACCCAGGCTACTGGAGTCTGTTGCTGGCTAACAAAAGTAACGACCAGATCAACTCCGTCGAAGATATGCTTAAACAGAGTAGTAATCTCGCATTTGGCAATGGTGACCCTAACTCTACTTCTGGCTTCCTGGTCCCCAGCTACTATGTATTTGCCAAGAATGGCGTTGATCCTAAAAAAGCCTTCAAGCGCATGACCAACACCAGCCATGAGGCAAACTTCCTTGCAGTAGCCAATGGTCAGGTAGATGTAGCCACCAACAATACCGAAAACCTTGCTCGGGTAAAAGTGACCCACCCCGAAAAACTGGACAAGGTAAAAATCATCTGGAAATCACCGCTTATCCCCTCTGACCCAATTGTTTGGCGTAAAAACCTGCCCGAGCATACCAAAAGCAAAATCTATGATTTCCTAATGAGTTACGGCAAAAACGGCGACGCCAAAGAAAAGCAGATCCTTGCCGATCTGGGCTGGGCTCCCTTTAAGCCTTCCAACGATGATCAGTTGCTGCCCATTCGTCAACTGGTGCTCTACAAAAACCGCATCAAGCTGATGAACAACTCCAACCTGAGTGAAGCAGACAAGGCAAAACAGGTCAAAGCAATCGATGATCAGCTGTCCGAACTGAACCGTCGCATGGACTCGTTGTCCGTCGCATCCAACAACTAAGCTGAGTGATTCACAGGGCGGCAATCGTCGCCCTGTTTTTCAATGACGGACCCCTACATGACATCAACAGAAATCAACAAGATTCCCAGACAGCCTTTTAATTGGATCGGTGCCCTGAGCTGGGGTGTGCTATTCATGATGTTGGGCTGGGGTTGGCAAGCGGCGGAAATGAAACCCCTGGTTCTATTTACCGACGGCAGCAACATGCTGGAATTCGCCGGTGATTTTTTCCCTCCCGACTTTACTGACATACGCTATTACCTCGAAGAGATGATCATCACAATGCATATTGCCCTTTGGGGCACCATGTTGGCGATTGTCTGCTCTATTCCCTTGGGTCTGATGAGCTCTGAAAACCTGGCCCCTGCCTGGATCTATCAACCGACTCGACGCTTAATGGATGCCACCCGAGCAATCAATGAGATGGTCTTCGCGATGCTGTTTGTCGTGGCCGTTGGATTGGGTCCATTTGCTGGCGTTATGGCACTCTTTATCCATACGACGGGGGTGTTGGCCAAGTTATTCTCGGAAGCTGTTGAAGCCATTGATCCACTCCCTGTAGAGGGCGTAAGAGCAACGGGTGCCAGTTTATTTCAAGAAATACTTTACGGCGTCATTCCTCAAGTATTACCACTCTGGATCTCTTTTTCACTCTACCGCTTCGAATCAAATGTGCGATCAGCCACAGTAGTGGGGATGGTCGGCGCGGGCGGTATCGGTGTCATTCTTTGGGAGAGTGTACGTGGTTTTCAATTTCAGCAGACATGTGCCGTGATGATCGTAATCATCCTCAGCGTCACACTGATCGATCTGATTTCTCAACGTCTACGTAAGGCCTTCATCTGATTCTTTACTCGACAAATTTGTATAGACAACAACTATGGCTGTTTACCTGAATATCGCAACACAACTGCGGGATGAAATTCATACCCAGTATGCCGCGGGTGATCTTTTACCATCGGAACATCAGTTGGCGAAACGTTTTAATGTCAATCGACATACTGTCCGCCGCGCCGTTGATGAGTTGGTGCAAGATGGCCTGATCAGACGCTTCCAGGGCCTGGGTAATCAAGTCGTCAGTACACCTATCGATTACGCCTTGGACAACCCCTCATGCTTTACCTACAACCTATCCAAGAAAGGCTTGCCTTTAGATACGGTCGTACTTGGGTGTAAAGCAGAGACATTAAATCCACTCCTGGCAGAAAAACTTGATCTTGCCCTGGACACTCCAGTGGTAGTGATAAAGACCTGTCGCTGCATTGATAACAAACCCTCCACTTTAATCCGCCACCACCTGTTCAATGTCGATATTGAGCAGATGCAGCGGTTTGCAAGCGGATCATTGCATCAATTTCTGCATAAACATTACGGCTATGAGGCCACACGAGGAAACACCCGCTTGCGTGCACGTATGCCGACTTTCGATGAGTGTCGACAACTGGCCATGGGTCGTGGCATCCCGGTGATGGAGATACATAGCCGTTACTACCTTAAGCAGACCAGCCATCTGATGGAGTACGCCATCAGTATCAGTCGCAGTGACATTTTTGAATACAGCGTGGAACCCTGAATATGAACACAACACGATCACAACGCCAGCACTGGATGTCAGTGATGGCCAAAGCCCCAAGCGAGAAACTGATAGAACTTGCCTCTTCATTTATTAAGTCTGACGACTTTAAGACCATTCGCGCACCAGAGATCGGACTCGCGCAAATACGTGGGCGTATGGGTGGTACTGGCAACACATTCAATCTTGGTGATACGACCATTACACGCTGCGTAGTACAGTCGACGGCCGGCCACTACGGCTACGCCTTCATACGTGGGAGAGATAAAGCCCATGCACAATGCGCAGCCAAACTGGATGCATTGATGCAACAGAGTACATTAGCTAGTGCTATCGATGCACAGGTCATAGAACCATTACAGCAACAATGGAATGCACAACAGAAACACAAACGATCAGAGACTGACGCTACAAAAGTAAAATTCTTTACCCTGGTAAGAGGCGAAGACTGATTATGCAAAACACCGCTATTGTTGCTGGCTTTGCAGACCCTGTCAGCGACGCCCAGCAGACCTTCAGAAAAGTACTCAAGGCGATGAGTGAACCAGGTGTGATTGTTGAGGCAGCCTCACCAGAAGCATTGGAACACCTCTATCCCAGCACCTTTGCCGTCTGCCAGACTTTGCTTGATCAGCAAACGCCTCTCTGGTTATCAAAAGAGTTCAGTAACCCAAAGATTCAACACAACCTGCATTTTCATACCGGTATGCCGCTGGCCAGACAGCCGTTGGATGCGCAGTTTGCCCTCGCCTATGCCGGAGAGATTGCCACACTGGATGATTTTGCAAAGGGTACGGCGGAATATCCAGAACGTAACTGCACTATGATTTTGCAGGTTCAGGCGATTTCTGCATCTCCGTCAACTGACCAGAACAGTACAACACTGAAACTCTCCGGGCCCGGCATCAAAACAGAACGCCAAATTGCCATTGCCGGGCTCAGCCAAGCCGTTATTCGCTATCTGTCTGACCGTCCTGATACTTTCCCGTTAGGCATTGACTTTATTTTTACTGCAGCGCAGTCGCTGGTTGCGATTCCAAGGACCACGCAACTGGAGGTGTGTTGATATGTATGTTGCTGTAAAGGGTGGTGAACAGGCCATCAGCCAGGCACATAAACTACTGGCAAAACGTCGGCGGGGCGATACCGCTGTCACTGAACTGTCGGTAGAGCAGATCAACGAACAGTTACCCCTGGCCGTGGATCGGGTAATGACCGAAGGCTCAATCTATGATCGTGAACTTGCGGCACTGGCGATCAAGCAATCAGCCGGAGATCTGGTTGAAGCCATTTTCTTGCTCCGCGCCTATCGCACGACACTCAGTAGACTCTATACGACTGACCCCATTGACACAGGCAAGATGCAGGTAGAACGACGTATCTCGGCTACCTTCAAAGATCTGCCTGGCGGTCAAGTGCTGGGCGCGACCTTCGACTACACCCATCGCCTGCTTGATTTCAAACTGCTGGCCGAAGGCCCCATCGAAACCGGACAATCTGCATCCGAACAAACCTCAGATAACCCTGCAGATTCAGACCCGCTCCTGATGAGTCGGGTGCTGCCCATGCTGGAGCGTGAAGCACTGCTCGTTGAAGAGATCGATGATGGTGCACCGCCAGCAGATATCACCCAGGATGCACCCAGCTATCCCTGTGATCGCAGCGCACGACTCCAATCATTGGTACGGGGTGATGAAGGCTTTCTATTGGCTCTGGGCTATTCAACCCAGCGGGGTTATGGGCGCAATCACCCCTTTGCTGGTGAGATTCGTTTCGGTGATGTCGAACTCTGCCTCACCCCGGATGAGTTGGGATTCACCATTGAGATCGGCACCCTGCAGGTTACCGAGTGTGAAATGATCAACGGTTTTAGCCGACTTCCAGAGGGTGAAATCAAATTTACCCGGGGCTATGGTCTTGCCTTTGGACAAAGTGAGCGCAAATGCATGGCAATGGCGCTGGTTGATCGTGCACTACAGGCGGACAGCTATGATGAAGAGCGCACCTCGCCAGCACAGCAGGAAGAGTTTGTACTTTCCCACTGCGACAATGTCGAGGCGTCTGGTTTTGTTTCCCATCTCAAACTCCCCCACTACGTCGACTTTCAGGCCGAACTTGAACTGTTGAGGAGATTACAAAACAAGAAATCAGTGGTTTCAACGTCACAGGAGAAGCCAGCATGAATGCCGCAACTATTCGGGATGGCTACAACTTTGCTTATCTTGATGAACAGACCAAACGAATGATTCGCCGTGCACTGTTGAAAGCGATTGCCATACCCGGTTATCAGGTTCCATTTGGTGGAAGGGAGATGCCTATGCCTTACGGTTGGGGTACTGGCGGCATACAGCTAACGGCGGCAGTCATTGGACAAGACGATGTATTGAAGGTGATTGATCAAGGTGCCGATGATACGACCAACGCTGTCAGTATCCGCACCTTCTTCAAAGATCTAACCGGTGTAAAAACCACAGAGAAGACCCGTGAGGCAACCCTGATCCAGACACGTCATCGGATTCCCGAAGTACCGCTGCAAGCCGATCAGATACTGATCTATCAGGTTCCCATTCCTGAACCCCTGCGATTTATTGAACCGAGTGAAGTGGAGACGCGCAAAATGCACGCCTTGGAAGATTACGGCGTAATGCACGTCAAGCTCTACGAAGACATTGCCCGTTATGGTTCAATCGCCACGACCTATGCTTATCCGGTACGGGTTAATGGTCGCTATATCATGGATCCATCACCTATTCCAAAATTTGATAATCCGAAGATGGATCGCATACCTGCACTGCAACTGTTTGGAGCCGGGCGGGAGAAGCGCATCTACGCCGTCCCCCCCTATACCGAAGTCCTCAGCCTCGACTTTCTCGATCACCCCTTCGAGATACAACGTTGGGACGAGACCTGTGCTATCTGCGGATCCGATCATAGCTTCCTCGATGAAGTAATCATGGATGACCAGGGCACCCGGAGTTATATCTGTTCCGATACCGATTACTGCAGTCAACGTGTTCAACAGGAGGCCGTGGCATGATATCTCAGGAACCACTGTTACAGGTCAAAAACCTCACCAAGCTTTACGCACCCGAAAAGGGTTGTGAGGCCATTGACTTTGAGCTCTATCCTGGAGAAGTACTGGGAATCGTGGGTGAGTCGGGCTCGGGGAAATCGACACTGCTTAATTGTCTTTCTGGCCGACTGATACCTACTGCAGGCGAGATATGCTACCGCAACAGGGATAACCAGTGGTTGAACCTCTATGCGCTTTCTGAATTCGAGCGTCGCCGATTATTGCGCACTGAGTGGGGCATGGTCCATCAGCATGCCAGAGACGGCCTGCGCATGGGTGTTTCCGCCGGGGCTAATATAGGCGAACGCCTGATGGCCGTAGGCGAACGACACTATGGAGATATCAGGGCACGCGGTTTGCAGTGGATGCAGGATGTGGAACTGGATATCCATCGCATCGATGACAAACCCACCACCTACTCTGGCGGCATGCAACAAAGACTACAGATTGCGCGCAATCTAGTCACTCATCCACGACTGGTATTTATGGATGAACCAACGGGCGGACTAGATGTTTCGGTTCAGGCCCGTCTGCTGGATCTGCTACGGAACCTGGTCACCCATCTTGATCTGGCGGTAGTGATTGTCACCCATGATCTGGCCGTTGCCCGTCTGTTGGCAGAGCGCCTCGTCGTGATGCGGCACGGACATATTGTAGAGAGTGGTCTTACTGATCAGGTGTTAGACGACCCACAACAACCCTACACACAGCTACTGGTCTCTTCAGTACTGACTCCATGATGCAACAGGAGTGATGAAATGAATACGGTTATCGATGTTAAAGCCTTATCAAAAAGCTTCACCCTGCACAATCAAGGTGGCGCAGAGCTGCAAGTGCTTAACAATATCAATCTGCGAGTAAAAGCCGGCGAATGCATGGTACTGCATGGTGAAAGCGGCACAGGTAAAAGTACCCTGCTACGTACGCTGTATGCCAACTATTTACCCAGCAGCGGAAGCATCCATGTTTTGCATCGCAGGCAAATGGTTGACCTTGCAACGGCTGGCAGTCGCCAGCAACTGGAGATACGTAAGGAGACGCTGGGATACGTCAGTCAGTTTCTCCGCGTGATTCCACGGGTATCGGCCCTTGACGTAGTAAAGCAGCCACTGCGTGAGCGTGGCATTGCCGATGACGAAGCGGAAACACGGGCCTGTACACTGTTGCGCCAATTGCATATTCCAGAACGGCTCTGGCCGCTGGCTCCAAACACATTCTCCGGTGGCGAACAACAAAGGATAAATATTGCGCGGGGGTTTATTGCCCAATATCCAATCTTGTTACTGGACGAACCAACCGCCTCATTGGATCGACGCAACGCGCATGTAGTCGTGGAACTGATCCAGTCAACCCTGGCACAGGGAACGGCAGTGGTCGGTATCTTTCACGATATCGAGGTGCGTGAAACAGTCGCCAGCCAGCTATTTGATCTAGACCAGACGACCTATGCCGCAGCCGCGAATTATTAACGCAAGGGAAAATATTGTGATTTTAACCAATGCACAAATTGTACTGCCGGACGAGGTCATCAATGGGACATTAACCATTGACCAAGGCGTTATTCAATCCATTGATCAAGGCGGGGTAAACCTACCCGGCGTGATTGACTGTCAGGGTGGCTATGTCACACCGGGTATGATCGAACTGCATACAGACAATATGGAGAAACATTTCACGCCCCGCCCCGGTGTTGCCTGGCCGGGCATACAGGCATTCAAGGTTCATGATGCCCAGATGATCAGTGCCGGAATTACGACCGTGTTTGACGCCGTCTCCATCGGCGATGTCATAGAAGGCAGTGAACGACTCAACAACCTGACACGCATGGTAGCCGCACTGACTGAATCCAAGGCACGCAGTTTAAGTCGCGCGGAACACTTGCTGCATCTACGCTGTGAAGTGAGCCATGCCGACACACTGGAGATGTTCCTCTCCCTGATGGAAGGTAATACCGCCCAGCTGGTCTCGGTCATGGATCATTCGCCAGGACAGCGACAGTTTGCCAGCCTGGAAAAATATCGGCAGTACTATCAAGGGAAGTACAAGCTATCGGACAGCGAACTAGCCTCCTTTATCGAACGCCAGACTGAAGCCAGTCGTCAATACAGCGACCCTTATCGCAAGGCGATATGCGCACTCTGTAATCAACGCAGTATCCCCCTGGCCAGCCATGATGATGCTACCCAGGCACACGTGGATGAATCACATGATCTCAACATGGTGGTAGCAGAATTTCCGACCACCGCCGAAGCCGCCATTGCGGCACATAAAAAAGGCATGTTTGTCATGATGGGGGCACCTAATGTCGTGCGGGGTGGTTCACACTCAGGCAATATTGCGGCCTATGAGTTAGCCTCAGAGGGTGTTCTGGATATCCTGTCGAGTGACTATTATCCAGCCAGTCTGCTTGATGCCGCTTTTAAAATTGCAGAACTGGATTCAAACGATTATGACCTGTCAGCGGCCGTCTCTCTGGTGACCCGCAATCCAGCCGATGCGGTTAAATTAAAAGACCGGGGACGGATTGAATCCGGGGCACAGGCGGATCTGATCTGGAGCAATCGCACCAATGATCACATCCATATTGAGCATGTGTGGAAAGCCGGAAAACGGGTGTACTAGACGCATGGGAAAACTGATCTATCTCATGGGTCCATCCGGCAGTGGAAAGGACTCCATACTCTCCCGATTAAGGAAGCAACTGCATTCTCAGTCTCGCCTGATCATCGCTCATCGATATATTACCCGTCACTGGCAGTCGGGGGGAGAAAACCATATTGAATTATCGGATGCTGAATATGAACTCCGTAAGTCCCTAAACCTGTTTTCCATGCATTGGAAAGCCAATCAGAATAAGTATGCTATCGGCTGTGAAGTGGATGCCTGGTTAGAGGCCAATCATTCAGTGATAGTCAATGGCTCCAGGTCCTATCTCGATAAGGCAAGATCACGCTATCAAGACAAGTTGGTTCCTATATTGGTAATGACCCATGAATCGACACTCAGATCCCGCCTTATTGCGCGTGGCCGGGAAGATGAAGCAACAATAGCATTGCGAATACAACGCGCGCGCGACTATCAGACACAAATCAGTGAACCGCTACATATTCTCGACAACAATGGAACCCTGGTTGAAGCAGTACAGCAATTTGAAAAGCTGATAAAGCAACTTGCAAAGGAAACATCAGATGCTTGAGATCGGATTTACCGGCACGGGTGATGCCGCACAGATACCGGTATGGGGTTGTCGCTGTACCGTCTGTGTCCGGGCAAAAAACATCACCACTTTCAAGCGTAAGCCAGCGGGCCTGTCGATTACTTCCCCTAATGGTATAACACTGATTGATGCTGGAAGAACAGACCTGGCGGATTGCTATAGTGTAGAGAAAATCGCGCGCATTATTTTGACCCACTTTCACATGGATCATGTGCAGGGATTATTTAATCTACGCTGGTCTGAATATGATCGAAAAATCCCCGTCTATCGTCCAGACGACCCCATCGGTTGTGATGACTTGTACAAACACCCGGGTATTTTTGAATTTCAAAAACCCTTTCGCGAACTGGATACCATTGATTGGGATGATTTCACACTGACCGCACTCCCACTGAATCACTCAAAACCCACGTTAGGCTATGTACTGGAATATGGGGGCAACCGGCTCGCCTATATCTGCGACACCTCAGGTCTACCGGTAGTTACTAAAGATTTCCTCAAAAACAAGCACCCGGATTATCTGATACTTGACTGTGCTGAACCACCCTCCAGCAACATCATTTATAATCACAATGATCTAAACAGCGCCCTAGAAATCGTTCAACAACTGACACCCACCAAGACATGGCTGACACATATCAGTCACCGCTTTGAACATTGGCTCTTACACAATCCAAATACGCTACCTGACAATATCCAAATAGCGCAGGATGGCATGCGATTTCACCTCCTTGCCAATAAGACCTATGAACAGCTTTAAGCCATACCCTGCAGTCCGCCTATAGCGCAACAAATGAATCTCCAACATCATATCGACCTGGCCTGTTGTACTTAGGTATAAACAGCGTACTGCCGCGTAGGTTAATTGTGCTAGCGCATGGCACGGGACAGCAGGCGTGGTTATGCTTAACCTAGGATAGAGAGACTTCGATGTTTGAGTCTATAATGCTAGAGGCATCTTTACCCAAGACCATGAACTGTAACTGATTGTTTCTATAATAAATCAGATTTCACAGTTCCGCTCATGACGAGGAGAACAGTAGATGTTGTTAAAACCCCATCAACTCTATCACGCGTGCAACGCGAAACTCCTTACCTTTGAGACTACCGCGGAACTGGAGCATTTATCCGAAACAATCGGTCAGGAGCGGGCGCTGGAGGCGATAAAATTTGGCGTTGGCATGCCCCATGCTGGATTTAACCTTTATGTCATGGGCTCCCATGGACTCGGACGTCACACCCTGGTGCATGAAGCCCTTATCAAACAATCGATGGATGCACCCTGCCCGCTCGACTGGTGTTATGTCGCGAACTTCCAACACCCAAACAACCCCACAGCGCTTGGTATTCTGGCGGGTACCGGACGTAAATTGCAACGTGATATGGCTCAGCTGATTGATAACCTGATCCAGGCCATACCAGCAGCCTTTCGTGGCGATGAGTACCAACGACGCGCCAAAGAGATCCAGGAAGATCTCAGCCAACGCGAACGAGAAATGGTGAAACGCCTTGGAGAAAAGGCGGAAGGACTGGGCATCACCCTGATGCAAGGCCCTACAGGTTTTACCCTAGCCCCTTTTAAAGAAGGAAAGATGCTCTCAACGGAGCAATTTGACGAATTACCGGAAGAAGAGCAGAAGAAGCTGAATGAAGGTCTTGAAACGATAAAAAAACAGCTCAAAGAGACGATGAGCCACATACCGGAATGGCAGCGCGAGATGCAACAGCGGTTCAGTAAACTCAATCGAGAGACGATGGAGTTGACCGTCACAGAATTCATGGCGGAGCTGGAAAAGGAGTATCAGCAGGATGAAAAAATCAGTGCCTATCTGACTCATATAAAACAAGACATTATTGAAAATGTTGATCAATTCCGGCTGGCAGGCGAGTCTGAAGAACACAATGTCACGGCACTTGATCCGGGGTTCACCCGCTATCGCGTCAACGTCCTGGTAGACAATGCAGATACCTTGGGGGCCCCCGTCATCTTTGAAGACAATCCGACCTACCAGAATCTCTTGGGACGTATTGAACACCTTGCACGCATGGGCACCTTGCAGACAGATTTCACCCTGATCAAGTTGGGTGCCCTGCACCGAGCCAATGGTGGCTATCTTATTCTGGATGTGGAAAAAGTGCTGACCAACCCATTTGCCTGGGATGGCTTGAAACGCGCTATCAAGTCGCGCGAAATACGTATCGAGTCCCTTGAACGGCAACTCAGCCTGATCAGCACCATCTCGTTAGAACCTGAACCGATTCCAATGAATCTGAAAGTTGTCCTGGTAGGCAGCCGGGAACTGTTCTATCTACTGAAAGAGTATGATCCAGAATTTGGATTACTGTTCAAGGTTGCCGCAGATTTCTCAGAACGATTCCCGCGGGACGACAATAATGAACTGCTGTACGCACGGCTGATTGCCACGTTGCAGAAACGCGAAGGGATTCGTGACATCACGCGCGATGGTGTTGCCCGGATCATCGAGCACAACAGTCGCCTTGCCCAGGACGGGGACAAAATATCGCTGCATATGAGCACCCTGCTGGATCTTTTACAGGAGGCCAATTACCACGCCGAGCAACAAAAAGAAAACAGGATCAGACAGAAAGATGTTGATGCGGCTATCGAGGCTCAGACATTCCGCGGCAACCAATATCAGCAACAACTCCAAGAGGCCATTCAAAAAGACATCATCAAGATTGAAACCAAAGGCGTGCAACTTGCTCAAGTGAACGGACTCTCATACTTGCAACTGGGCGATCATACTTTTGGGGCACCCACCTGTATCAGTGCAACAGCCCGTATCGGGGGCGGTGAGTTTATCGACATTGAGCGGGAAACCAAACAAGGCGGCCCAATTCACTCAAAAGGTGTATTGATCCTCACTTCTTACCTGGGGCAACGCTATGCAAAAAATCAACCACTTTCAATGACTGCCAGCCTGGTATTTGAACAAACTTACGGCCAAATTGAAGGGGACAGTGCCTCAGCTGCCGAACTTTGCGCGATACTCTCTGCTATTGGCGATATACCAATCAAACAGTCATTAGCCATAACCGGCTCAATCAATCAACACGGCGAGATGCAGGCCATTGGCGGAGTCTGCCAGAAGATTGAGGGATTTTTCGACATCTGCAAAGCCAGGGGTCTCAGCGGTGAACAAGGGGTCATCATCCCCCTTTCCAACGCAAAAGATCTCATGTTGAAACAGGAGATTATTGAGGCGAGTGCCGCAGGGCTGTTCCATATCTTTGCAATAAAGCACGCAGAAGAAGCGATGGCGTTACTCTCTGGCCTGCCCGCAGGCATACCTGATGAAGAGGGCATCTATCCAGAAGGGACATTCAACTTTCTTATTCAGGTCAAGTTGGCAGAGTGGATTGCACTTCGCCTACACTATGCGGGGGCCAGCATGAAAGAGGAATAAGGCCACTCATAACCTGTATCAAGTGATGATTAGGAGGCAACCATGAGCAGTGAACTCAACAAAAGGATTGCCCAGAAACTGGATGAGATGGCTGAAATACTGGAGCAACAATCAGCCAATCCATTTCGTATCCGCGCGTATAGAAGAGCAGCAGAGACGCTGAATCAGCTGGAAAAAGATGTCGGGGAGATTTTCAAGCAATCGGGTAGCAAGGGACTCATTGCTTTACCAAACATTGGTCAGGGTATCGCAACCACCATTGCCGAAATCATTCACACGGGCCACTGGTCTCAACTGGAACGCCTGCGTGGAAACCTGGATCCCATTCATCTTTTACAGACAGTTCCCGGCATTGGTGAAGAGCTTGCAAAGAATATCTATCAGCAGTTGCATATTGACTCCCTGGAAGCCCTTGAAGTGGCTGCCTATAACAGCACACTTGACAGCACGAAAGGCATTGGTAAACGCAGACTGGCCGCAATACGCGCTTCACTTACTGCCATACTTGGCCGCGCAAAAAGAACACATCAAGTCACCACCAGCACAGCGCCAAGCATTGCTCTTCTACTGGATATAGATCGCCTCTACCTGGAAAGCACGATAGCTGGAGCCTTGCCGCTGATTGCACCCAAGCGGTTTAATCCAACACATGAAGCGTGGCTACCGATCCTGCATACTGACCAAGACGGCTGGCACTTCACAGCACTCTACTCCAATTCAGCGCTTGCTCATCAATTGAACAAACAGCGGGATTGGGTGGTCATTTACTTTTACGATGACCACCATCAGGAAGGCCAGCATACGGTGGTCACAGAAACCCATGGCGACTTAAAGGGAAGACGGGTAGTGCGCGGCCGGGAAAGTGAGTGCAGTAATTTTTACATTGAGCCATCAACAACATGTAAACAGTAGTGAGTGGACTCATACTGCCCAGGTAAAAATCATAATTGTTTTACGTCAGTAGCCGATATAGATAGTTAGCTAGAGGTCAGTTGAGCGGATCAGAACCGATCCATCCTCTTCATAGGTATTACTTTCAATAAGCCTGCTTGCGGCCTCTTGTATAGCCATTCGATGTTGGGCTACGGATTGCATGGGGTCTTCGCGCGTGGCACCAAACTTATCAATCAAAATATCTAACGAAATTCGGCACAAAATGCGCTTTTTATCCACTTCAGCTGCAACAGTTGCCACTTTAGCAGTGGCATTCCAGCACTCTAATCGAGGGAACGAAACCTTTGTGCTTCCTGAAGCGGCTGATCCATGTCGGGTTAACTGCATATTAACTCCTGTGTATTTTGATAAAATTGCGTTGTGATTTTAGGATTCGTCTACACACTCCTCCTCATTTGAGGAGGATAAAAAGGCGACATCAGCCCTCCCTGGAAGAGAGGGTTATCCCTTATCCCATACTGCCCCCAACCCCAAAAACTCACCGTGTCCGATCATTACCAAGAAAAGGTGAAGAGGTCTCCTTCTTCGACTTTTTCGCGGCTCTTTTCTCCTGCAGTGTCATAGCTGGCTTTTTCTTCGCTTCTTTATTGCTCTGTTGTCCTTTACTCATGGTGCATACCTCTTACGGATTGTCTTGTTTCAGTCGGCCAATCTAGGCCAATACTCACTCCGAGGACGGTAATAGTGCATCCCGTGAAAATTGTTGGCATTCGGTCACAATACCGCCGCACGCAGTTCTCTTTGTAACATTATCGAGAAAAAAGTGACGGTTTTCGGCTCTATCACTGGTGATTTCATAACCGCTCAAGGCAGTTCGCGACTGCCGATTGATGGCGTAATCTCGAATACAGCGCGGTTAAGAGTAATCATTTCAGGCTTTATCTGCCGGATTATCTGTGTCACCTGTCCTTCGGAGGTAACAGCATGTTTTGCCATCAGAGAGGGGGGATATAGGTCCAATATAGCTTAATGAGCCTATAATAGCTGCTTTATTTTCTCACCATAAGGCAAGTGAACGGATTAGCAGAATAGTCTTACCATTCTTGACAGCCCCCTATAGAAGCGTTTCTGCCATCTTGTTTATTGCATCAAGAAGCTTACATTCATGGCAGCTTTATGAATCGCTAGGACTTACCAAGATTGTTGATATAATCGCCGTTGGTAATGAGGTTGTGGGATGATTTGCTGAGCCGATAATCAATATTGGACTTTCATTTAGGCTGCAGTGCCTTGTTAACCGTGCATCAGTCTAGCCAATGATTACACCCATAAAAGCCAGCCGTTTTGTAATGAACAAACAAAAAAATAACTGACCAAGTATTTTATAGTTAAACATGAACCCAGCAAATAATAGCCCAGATTTGCCATCCGTCGAAAAAGGCGCAAAAAGCTCGCTCATCTATGACACTCGATTTAAGTCACACTATTTATTGCCTAAATACTGGTCTACCTGGATCTTAGTATTGCTTTTATTTGTTGTCTCACGCCTCCCCGCCTCTGTTCAGGATACACTCTCGAATAAGCTGGGGGACCTGATGAGAAATTCAAATAAAAAGCGTCAACATATCGCACGCACAAATATTGAATTATGCTTCCCAGAGCTTGAGGCGGCAAAAAAAGAGGCCATTCTAAAGAACTGCTTTCAACATTACGTCAGAAGCATGCTGCATTATGGCCTTATATGGTGGGGCTCAAAGACACAACTTAAAAAGCGTATCTTGATTGTAGGCGAAGAGAATATCGAACGTTCACTGGCCAATAATCGTGCCATTATTTTCATGACGGCCCATAGCATGGGGCTTGAGGCCGCAGTATCTGCAATAACAATGAGACTCCCCATAACGGGTCCATTTAATCCCATGAAAAACAAACTGATAGACTGGTTTGTCGCCAAAGGTCGTGCGCGCCATGGCACGTTGATTTACACCCGAGACTCTGGCTTACGACCAATAATAAAAGATGTGCGTGCTGGTTGCGCCATGTTTTACTTGCCGGATGAAGACCTGGGTAAAGAGCGCTGCATTTTCGCCCCATTTTTTGGCCAGCAAAAAGCCAGTGTTCCTGTGTTAGGCCGGTTATCAAAAACATGCAAAGCGGATATTTTGCCCTGTATCTCCTGTTACGATGAGGAAACTCGACAATATCAGGTACATGTTTTACCGGCGATTAAGGATTTCCCCCAGGGGGATGATTTTGAAGATACGGTATTAATGAACCAATCACTTGAATCGATTATCCGGATATGCCCATCTCAATATTTATGGATAATGAAAATGTTTAAAACCCGGCCTGATGGCGCTGCCAATTTGTATTAGTCAGTGTCTTATCAAAATTTGGACCTCACCGCCAGATTGCGCACAACCCTCTCATTTTAATTTAACTACACTCTATTCCATCACTGTAAGGTGACTCTTTGTGAACTGAAACGCCCCGCTTGGCTTTAAAACAGTTAAGCTTAACGGGCAAAGAAAAGTAATTTTGTTCTTATTCGTCAGCATATAGATAAGCATACATTCTCTGTGTTTTCACGCTACCTAATACTGGCTACTATCACATCTCCTATAAAATGGTGTACCCATCATCTGATACGGTAGATCACTAGATATCAGTGATACAACAAGGAGGATGTATGCATTTGATTAAGCAAACTTTACTTTTCATAGCCGTTATATACTCCAGCATGGCTATCGCCAACGAGATGCCCAGATCGAAATCGCCTACAGGCGCATCTGTGTATATCGTGTCACCAACGAATGGCTCCACAGTATCCTCGACCTTCACCGTAATCTTTGGGCTTAAAGGCATGGGCGTGGCGCCAGCAGGTACTGAAAAAGAGGCTACCGGACATCATCATCTGTTAGTCGACGGCAAGATGATGCCACCTCTTGATCAACCACTCGGAAAGGAGATCAAGCATTTTGGTGCCGGACAGACAGAAACGGAACTCACACTGAGCCCAGGACCGCATACCTTGCAGCTGATACTGGGAGACAAAGGCCATATCCCTCATGATCCGCCAGTGGTTTCGCAGATAGTAACTATTAATGTGCAGTAGATAAGTTAAAGATACGTCCACTGCCTGAACATTAAGCAGTGGACGTAAGCGACAAGCTCTATTGAATTACCAAAGACAGTACTCTGGTCTAGTGAAGTTCTTTTGCCTCTCTCAACAGGATTTGATCGGCATCCAGCGAGGCTATAGTCACATCCGGTTGATCCGGAATTTCACCACTTAATTGCAATGCGAGATAACGCATACAACAGACACGAAGGAACGAGGTAAAATTCCCCAAGTCATGGCCGGCGTCTATAGACTCGTGATAAAGCCGGGTGATCATTTGCGGGACATTCATCCCATCTCGCTGAGCAATCTCTTCCAGCGTGCTCCAAAAATAGTTCTCCAAACGCACACTGGTCACCATGCCATCAATCCTTAATGACTTGGTACTACTGACCCAGTTATTCGCATTTGCATTGATGAAAAGTTTGCACATAGTTATCTCTGCAGGAAGTAGGATTTTGGTTTGATAGGCCTACACGCCCACCAAACCATCAATGATCTACCCTAGTTATAGTAGTCAGTCTGGAAATATTGCAAGCTGACTATCGCTTATCAAGCAAATCCATAAATTGTGCAAGCCAGGCGGGATGCGCAGGCCAGGCAGGTGCAGTGACCAGATTACCATCCGTTACTGCCGCATCAATAGCAATTTCAGCGTATTCACCACCTGCCATTTTCACCTCTGGCATACAGGCTGGATAGGCCGAACAACGCTTACCTTCCAAGACACCGGCAGTCGCTAATAGTTGCGCCCCATGACAAATTGCGGCGACTGGCTTATTCTCAACAAAAAAGTGTCGCACCATGGCATTCACTTTCTCATTCAGACGTAAGTACTCGGGCGCACGCCCACCTGGTATTACCAGCGCATCATAGTCCGCAGGATTAATCTCATCAAAACTGGCGTTGAGCGTAAAGTTGTGGCCTCGCTTCTCGGTATAGGTCTGATCACCCTCAAAGTCATGTATTGAAGTCGCGACAGTATCACCGCTTTTTTTGTCAGGGCATACCGCATGTACTGTATGACCCACGGCCTGAAGTGCCTGGAATGGCACCATCGTTTCGTAATCTTCCGTAAAATCACCCGTGATCATCAGAATTTTTTTATTTTGCATATCACTGCCTCCTATTGGTAATCGAGCCTGCAGACTAGCAGTTCGCTGCACCCAGGAGGTATTAAGCGACTACTACATAAAACCTTACTCTTAGGAGAGTGGCACTTACTTAAGCTCAAATGTAGGGTGGGTTAGCGTTTTTTGCGTAACCCACCAAGCGTTGCGTAGCAACACAAGTCGTTTGTTTAAGGTGTGCCTGACGGCACGGTTGGTGGGTTACCGCGCAAACAACGCGCCTAACCCATCCTACATTGGATACGAATCTGCTTAAGTAAGTGCCATTCGACTCTTAGAGTTATTTTACTCCACTGGCATTTTCAATCTACACCATCATAAAGATCCGTCATAAAGCAGAATTTCACTAAACCCTCACCCTTGAGTCATGCTTCCAAGCCTAAGAATAACCCTATATGCTTAGTGCGAAGCCGATCTGTTGACAAAGTATCACTCTGCATAATCAACGTTTGGCCTATCTGGAAAGATACCTGCAAGGATATTCAGCATGATAATTCGTTTTGCCGACATGGAGATCGACACCGAGCGCTATGAATTGCGCAGGAAAGGCGAGCGAATCGCGATTGAACCATTGGTGTTTGACCTACTGGTCCATTTTGTAACACACCCAAATACTGTTTTCAGTCGTGACGATCTTATTGAAGTCGTATGGAGCGGGAGAATCGTATCCGACTCAACGGTGGCAAGTTGTATTAAGTCCGCTCGAAAGGCATTAGGCGATAGTGGTAAACGGCAGATATATATCAAGACGTTACAACGACGTGGCTTTCAGTTTATTGGCATAATCGATAAAGACCAAGAGCCGTTTGCAGCACAAACCCGTAAATCGACAGCGCTTCGAGCAAAATATATCGAACCTTCGTTAATTGTTCTGCCCTTCAAAGCTATAACTGACCATCCTGCCATACATGTCTTCGCTGAAGGGCTGGTAGCCAACCTGGACGCGATACTGAATCGTATCCCCCTTTTACGTATCAGCTCACCAGCCTCCAGCTACGCTGATCGTGATGTTGCGCCGACCGCTCGAATAATCCATGAAGAAACGGGTGTTGATTATGTGCTTGAAGGTAATGTGCAAACACTTGATAATCAAATCAGAACAAACATCCAATTGGTAGACGCCAAATCTGGGTTTCGATTGTGGGCGGGACAATTTGAACAGCCACAGAATGATAATAAAGGCAATATGGACAGTGCCGTTATAGCTATCATTGCTAAACTGGAACCACAATTAAATCGCGCCATTTATAACAGCGTTAGAACCAACGAAGATGAGCCAAGCGCGCAAGCGTTATATCTCGAAGCCAGCGGTATTCTGGCACTGAAGGGTTGGCACATAGACACGTTCTCAGAAGCGGCCGACTTGCTACGTAGAAGCGCAGCACTCGACATGGATTTCGCCTTGGCGCCCGCTTATTTATCCTTGATTTTGGCATTAGGTCATCGCGTTGGACTGCTGGGTGAACGGGAGCAGACAAGGGAGGAAGCCATTCAAGCGGCCGAGCTTGCACTGCAACTGGATAATATGGATTCGACCGTATTGGGCTTTGCCGGCTGCGCGATGGCCGATCTTGGCCTGGTTAGCCGCGCCCTACCTATACTCAAGAATGCCGTTGAACTCAATCCAAACAACGCCCAAGCCTGGGCCGCACTCGGCTCCGCTTGCCTGATCGATAACAACCCGGAACTCGCCGTTACTTACCTGACTCGTGGGATTGACATGAGCCCACTGGATAATCGTCTAGCCGTATGGGAAGCGCTTCTGGCGTTGGCGTTGATGCTCACTCATGAGCTGGAGGCTGCTCAGGCTCGGGCGGAGCTTGCCTGTCAACGGGATGATCGAACCTACTTATCACGTGTAGTACTCGCTGCTGTATTGCTGTGCCGCAGAATGCCCGAAGCCGCACAACAGGCGCTGGCTGAAGCTTACAGGATCAAGCCCGACCTTTCAGACACAGAGATAGATGCGCTGATTACCGCCAAATTGGGAAAACAGTTACGGGCACTATGCTAAATATTTGGCATGACACTGCCCTTTTAGCTCGTCTACACAAGATCCCCATAAAACCTCCACATTAGCCACAAGCACGCCCCGCTTACCCTCACTAGTATTTCACTCAGTTGGTTCACAGCAGAACAATTCGACACCAACACACAAGTAAAATACCGAGGAGAACGTCATGACTAACACCGCTCACAATATCCAGCCACAAACACCAAATTACGATGTGATCAAGACCAAACAACAAATCGCCTGGGGTTCCGGTGATTATTCCCGGGTGGGTGTGACCCTGCAGATTTCAGGGGAACAGCTGTGTGAGGCCATGGATCTCCATGCGGGACAGAGTGTCCTGGATGTTGCCGGTGGTAATGGGAATGCGAGCCTGGCTGCCGCACGACGTTTTTGTAAAGTAATTTCCACCGATTATGTTCCAACACTTCTTGCTCACTCCCAACGGCGAGCTGAAGCAGATGGCCTGGCGATCGAATATCAGCAAGCCGATGCAGAAGCACTGCCCTTCTCGGACAATAGTTTTGACAATGTCATTTCAACCTTTGGCGTGATGTTTACACCCAATCAATCACAAGCGGCGTCTGAGTTGATTCGTGTTTGTAAACCTGGTGGAAAGATTGGCATGGCGAATTGGACACCTGGGGGGTTTATCGGCGAATTGTTTAAGATCATCGGTCAGTACATCTCACCACCCTCCGGTGTAAATTCACCCTCCACATGGGGAACGACAACATTTCTGGAAAACAACTTCGGTCCACATACGGCGCAGATAAAGAGTGAATCGCGCCATTTTACCTTTCGATATCAATCACCCCAACATTGGCTCGACTTGTTCGCCACCTATTACGGGCCCCTGTTGAAGACCTTTGAATCGCTTGATGAATCCACGGGTGCAAAGTTAAGCACCGATGTTTTGAACTTGATTCAGCGGTTCAACAAGGCTGATGACGGGACAATGGTGGTCCCATCAGAGTATCTGGAGATCGTAGCCGTTAAGTAAGCCTATGTGGCTGAAATCTATCGAGCACACCCTTATCAAATTACTGTGAGGCGTAAAACAATGACCCATCAAGACAACATGACCGTCCGTGATCGGCAGGACCCATTACGTGAACGTTATAATGATAACCCCCAGGAAGCCGCTATCACCGACCGGGCTAAAACATCAGGAGGTAGCACAAGCGACCCCTTTCATGGAATGGTCCAGCCCGGCAAACCAGACTATGGTGTGTCGTGGCCATTTGGTATTCACTATGCTGTAGGCGGTTACCACGACGCACCCAATCCGGGTGATCTGCTTTCCGCGGCCCTGGCGGCTTGCCTGGATTCGACGCTGCGTATTATTGCCAATCGAATGGGGGTATCGCTGACATCGCTAGAAGTAGAGGTCATAGCCGACATAGATGTGCGCGGCACACTTCTTGTTGACCGAAGCGTTCCCGTCGGTTTCCAGAAGATGCAATGCCGTGTTAATTTCCAGGCGGCAGAAGGTACTGATGCCAGGCTTATTGAAAAACTCGCAGCCGCTTCAGAGCACAGTTGTATTGTCCTGCAGACATTACGTACCGGAATTTCTGTTGAGACGAGCTTTAACGCAGCGTCACGGACAGACAGCTCGTAAAAGTTTTTGTAGCGGCATAATAGATTAATATCCTGCCATAGATAGCCGCCTTTATAGCATTGGCGGCTATCTGCAGGCCTATAGATCTATATATGATTACTCATGCGATAGCAACACTACTACCTGATATTGCGCATCACTCAGTTCGCTCAGGTAAACCCCATCAGCCCCGGCAACCACAAAACAATACCCGGCAACATGATGAGTACGGCAATCGTGATGACATCCGCCACGAAAAACGGCGTGCAGCCACGAAATACATCCTGCACAGAACATTCTGGCCGGACTCCGGCAACCACAAAACAGTTAAGACCGATGGGCGGTGTTATCAGGCAGAGCTCGGCCATCTTCACGACAATAATGCCAAACCAGATGGAGCAACCAACAGCTGACACCCCAAAGGCAGAATCGGCAGCTGTTACCGCATCACCCCCATTGAGTGCCATCACCGCCGGATAGACTACAGGCAGGGTAAGTAGCAGCATACCAATGGCATCCATAAACATGCCCAGTACGGCATAGGCGCAAAGGATCATCAGAAAGGTGATCATAGGACTCTGATCCAGGCCAGTGATCCAATCTGAAAAGGCACTCGGTAGATCTGCAAAGCCCAGGAAGCGGACATACAGGAGCACACCCCAGATAATGGTAAAGATCATCACCGTTAGCTTAGCCGTTTCCAATAGCGACTCTTTCAGGGCGTGCATGCGCATCCCTTTGTAGAGTGCGATAATCAAAATCATCAGGGCACCCAAAGAGCCGGCCTCAGTCGGTGTCCCTACACCGCCATAGATGCAGATCACGATAATGGCCACAACAAAAAAGATGGGAAAGGAACCGGGAAGGGATTCAAAACGCTCCTTCCAGCTAAAACCGGTGACAGGTGGACCAAAGTCTTTTCGCGTCACTGCCAATAACACGACCAACCCACCATAAATCAAAGCCGATACCGCACCCGGGAGAAACCCTGCCATCAGCAGCGCACCTACATCCTGCTCAACGATAATGGCGTAGATAACAAGAATGGCAGAAGGTGGAATCAAAGAGGCCAACGTACCACCTGCGGCAACCACCCCCGCAGCGAAACGTTTGTCGTAACCCAACTTCAGCATTTCGGGAATAGCAATACGGGCAAACACCGCTGAGGTCGCGACAGAGGCACCGGATACCGCTGCAAATCCGGCTGTTGAGAAAACCGTCGCCACACCCATTCCTCCGGGCAACCAACCAACCCAGCGTTTGGCCGCCTCAAACAGTGCACGAGTCAAGCCAGCGTGATAGGCGAGAAAACCAATCAGTATAAAAGTTGGAATCAGTGACAACGCCAAGGTAGAGACCTTGGAATGAGGAATCGTTCCCGCCATTTTAACGGCAACCAGAAAGCCTTTTTCAAAACCCATCTTGGCAGAAAAGATCCATACCAACCCGATAAAACCGGCAATAGCCGCGGCGAAGGCCACTCGCACACCGATCACAACCAATAAAAGCATCACACCAGTGACCCAGATACCGATACTGATGTTGTCCATTGCACCCATCGTTTCAAAGAGACCCATTACTTAGCCTCCTCTTCCGTCAATGAGCCCATGACAGCTTCGGCCTCTTTGGCAGCAACTGTGGCCGCATCTTCAATCAGTGGAACGGCAATCGGCTCATCGTCACCCTGTTTCACCGCCCTGAGATATCCCCAGATTTGTAGCATCAGTCTTAATGCAAGAATACTCAACGCCACAGGCACAACAAGCTTTGCAGGCCAGGTGGGAAGATCAATATCTAATGAAGAGTCACCAATCTGAAAGGCACGATAAAAATGCAGATACGATCCATAGATTAATACCAGCGTTACTCCCAACATAAGCAGAACCGAGATGAACTCACTGAGCCAGAGTAGCCTACCCTTAAGATGACCCACTAACATATCCATGCGTATGTGCCCACCCATTCGCTGGGTATAGGCAATACCGAGAAAGGCAAAAAAGGCCATCGCTTGTTCTACCCAATCGACATAACCATTAATCGGCAGATCAAACAGCCAGCGCCCCAACACATTGACTGAGGCAAGGAATACCAACAGTAGAATGACAATGCCCCCGAGCAGGGTCAGCACAGTCTCAAAACGAAACAAGGTACGATCGGCCCAACTCAGTCTGGAACCATCTTCCAGCACGGTAGAGGATGAAGACATGGCTTACTCACAGCATTCAGTTAAAACAAATCTGCAACACGGCATTACCGCGATGATGAAGCATCCGTGTCGAATGATGCGACACGGACGCCCATTACTTACAAACGCTATTTGGCAAACTGAGCCTTGGTAAAATCAAGCACGGCTTGTGCATCAAAATCACCACTATTTTCTTTCACCCACTCTGCTCTTACTGACTCAGCCAAGGTATTCAGTTCAGCGGTCTGTTCAGCTGTAAAAGTCACCTGGGTCAAGCCCGACTCCTTGATCGCCGCTTCATATTTCCCCGTCGTATTGTTGTCATAATTGTTCACATAATAGGCCAACGCTTCATCCACCGAACCAAGCAAGGCCGCTTTATGTTCAGGACTCAGAGCATTCAGTGCATCGGTGTTAACAATGACAGGGCAATTGGCCGTACCCAGATTGAGATTGGTCGTTGCCCACTTGCCCACCTTGTAAGAGTTGGTTGCGAGATGAGCGTGTGGTGCAAAGGATGCTGCATCGATTACACCGGAGTCCATCGATTGGCGTACTTCGGTAAAGGGGACTCCTGTACTGACTGCACCCAGTTTTGAGAGTACCCCCATAATGCCACCCGGTCCCCTGACACGCAGACCTGAAAAATCAGCGAGTTGATTCAATGCATCACTCTTACTGACAATATTGTACTGAGGCATGGGAGTTGGCATCAGCAAGGTGGCATTCCATCTTGCCAGGTCTTTGACAACCAGCGGGTGTTTGAACAATTCCATGTAGATCTCGGTCATTCGAGTGAGCGTTACGTCACGAGAAAAAGGCAGTTCTGCAACAGTGATGGTTGGATTCTTTTTGCTGTGATAGAACGCGCAGGTCTGCGCCATTTCAAAAGCGCCAATAGAGATACCATCAAGATTCTCTTTAGCCTTTGATAACCCTCCATAAGAGATATTCAGTTTAAAATCACCGTTGGTTTTCTGAGCAACCAGCTCTGCCAGCTTCTCCAGATTTTCGGTAAAGGCCCGGCGCTTACCCCAGGTTGATACATTCCATTCTGTCGCTGCTGCAACCTCACCCGCTACAAAACTTGCCGCCAGCGCACTGATCAGTGCCAGTTTCTTCATCTGCATCTCAAATCTCCTCCGATCTATTTATGGATAGCCAGCGTGATACCAGCCAAACTCCCGGAGGTTAGTTCAAGATTCAGGCCAGGAGTACCATAACTAGATTATCTTATTGTTTTTACTGGTTTTTATATATCCGTCTCTCACAGGCATAGTGGGCAGCCCGGCGCTTCACATGGGATACAGGCCAAATTTGGCCTATCATATTTGACGCTATGAGCCTAATCTTGCCGATGACGTCGTAATTACTCGGTCTAGAGGGTGGTTCAATTTGTGCATTCTTTTCTGCTGTTCGGAATTCTTACTAACACGCCAAAACAGCCACCGGGATCGTTTGGATGAATCATTCAACAGCTGCAGTTGTGACTACTGAGGGTCACAAATCACCGCTGGGCAAGTATCTGCTGATACTGGTTACGACCTTGATATTGGGTTCACTTCTTTCAATTGGACTTACGCAATGGACTGAACAGCAACACTTCGAATCCCTTGACCAGCAAGGCAATGCACGACTAGAGCTTTATGCTTCGACAGTGCAAGCGGCAAAACAACGTTTTGACTACCTGCCCTATATTGTCTCCCGCGATCAGCAGGTAGGCTTGCTGTTATCGGAAAGAAGAGATCAACTGGCGGTTAATAAAAAACTGAAATCCTGGCAGATCGAGTCAGGAGCTGCAGTGCTCTATCTCATGGATCAAACAGGTGAGGTAGTTGCATCGAGCAACTGGCAAGAGCAAAAAAGCTTTGTCGGTAACAATTATCACTTTCGCCCCTACTTTCAAGATGCGATTGCAGGTAACACAGGGCAGTTTTTTGCGGTAGGCGCCAGCACAGGTGAGCCAGGCCTCTTTCTCTCAAGACCCGTCTTTCAGGGCAAGCAGATCATTGGCGTCGCTGTCGTCAAAATCGACATGACGCAATTAGAGCATGACTGGACGCGAGGAGGCGAACGGGTGCTGGTCGCTGATAATGACGGCATTATCTTTCTCTCCAGCAATCCACAGTGGAAGTACAACAGTCTGAGCATGATTGATGCATCCACACTTGACCGACTGACCGCAGAAAAAAAATACGGCAGCAGTCTCATTACACCGCTGAATATTCTGGAGCAGAAAGTTTCACCACTAGGTCATCGCATCATAAAACTGGCTAGAGATAACCAATCTACCAGCGAAGACAAAAACTTCCTGCTACATCAGCGCCCAATCAGTGATCTGAACTGGACCCTGTATTACCTCTCTGACCTGACTGACTTGGCTAGCAGAAAACGCTCTGCCCTCCTCATTGGCATGCTCTTCACCATCCTGCTCATTCTACTGACTGTAATTATAGTTAATCGCTCACAGAGTAGACGCTTACTCGAAGTACGCGTTGCCAAACGTACTCAGGCGTTAAACGAAACCAATAGCCAACTGATTAAAGAGATCAACAGTCGCATTCAAACTGAGGAGCAGTTAAGGCAGACGCATGAAGAGTTGATACAGGCTGAAAAACTGGCCGCTCTGGGTCAAATGTCTGCGGGAATTGTACATGAAATCAGTCAACCGCTTTCGGCCATGCAGACCTTTGCGGCGAGCGCACGCCTGTTGCTACAGCGGGAAGATAAACAGAGTGCACTTGAGAATCTCGATGATATCAGCAACATGATTCGCCGAGTCTCTAGCATCGTGTCACATCTGAAAAACTTCGCCAGTAAATCACGTGACATTACGACATCGATAGAAATCAACAACGTCATCAATAATGCCCTGCTGATACTGCGCCCCCGTCTTGATAAGGCCACACTTGTGCTCGACATCCAGCCGACAAAGTCTCCTTGTTTTGTAGTCGCAGATGAGATCAAGCTTGAACAGATACTGATTAATTTGATCCGCAATGCACTGGATGCCATGGAGCAATCTGGCCAAGAACCACCACATCAACTGCGCATCTGGATAGAATCGAATGATGAAAAGACCGATCTGCTGATTGCGGATAACGGTCCCGGAATCGATCCCGATGATCTACCTCGTGTGTTTGATCCTTTCTTCACCACCAAGCCACCCGGAGAAGGATTGGGGCTCGGCCTCTCAGTATCTTATGGCATTGCCAAGGCCTTTGGTGGCGACCTCACTGTGGTCGAGCACACAGCAGAAGGCACCTTATTTAAATTATCTCTGGACACTGCACCCGCACCGGAAAGCCTCCATGATTAATCATAACGATCATTCTCAAACAGAATACAGTGACCAACCGCAGATCATACTGGTGGATGATGATGCAGCCGTACTCAAAGCGACCAGCCAGTGGCTGCGTCTGGCCGGCATGTCGGTAGAAACCTTTGCTCGTGCAGAAACGGCCCTGGAGCAAATTGCCACTAAATCACCGGATGTTATTGTCTCTGATATAAAAATGCCCGGCATGGATGGATTGACGCTAGCCAGAAGATGCGCCGATATCGATCCAGACTTGCCTGTAATACTCATTACGGCTCATGGCGACATAAAGATGGCTGTTAAAGCGATACGCGATGGAGCCTATGATTTTATGGAAAAACCGGTTGAACCGGAACTGCTGACTGACCGCATTCAAAGAGCCTGGGAAAAACGTCAGCTGATCTTAGAGAACCAAAAACTAAAGCGGATTGTTGATCGAGGGGCCAGCCTGGAACACCGACTACTTGGACGCTCTCCCGTTATTCGACAATTACGTCAGCAGATTGTGCAACTCGCCGCCACGCCTGTAGACACAGTCATCAACGGAGCTACCGGAACGGGCAAAGAGCTCGTCGCCCAGTGCCTGCACGAATGGAGTCCTCGCTCTGAAGGTCCCTTTGTTGCAGTTAACTGCGGTGCTATTCCAGACACCTTGTTCGAGAGCGAACTGTTCGGCCATGAAAAAGGAGCCTTTACCGGCGCCTCAGAAAAACGTATTGGAAAAATAGAATACGCCATGGGCGGCACCCTGTTTCTGGATGAGATCGAGAGCATGCCACTCAACTTTCAGATCAAGTTATTGAGGGTTCTACAAGAGCGGAAACTGGAACGGCTCGGCTCCAACAAAACAATCGATCTCGACATCTGGATTATTGCTGCGACCAAGGTAAACCTGGAAAGCGCTTCAGCCGAGGGAGATTTCAGGGAAGATCTCTACTACCGATTCAATGTCGCAGAACTGTTTATACCCAGGCTGAGCGAACGACAGCAGGACATACCCCTGCTCTTTAGTCACTTCGCCCAGAAGGCCGCCTATCAATTTGAACGACCCTATATGCCACCTACAGATGATGACCTGACCAGCCTGATCGAATACCCCTGGCAAGGCAATGTGCGCCAATTAAAAAACATCGCAGAGCGTTACGTTCTGGGTGTTGGCGCCACCCGCAGTATCCGTTCGTTGTTAGGAGGAAATGATGCGACGATCAATACGCCCTCAAGTAACGGACTCAATGAGCGGGTACAACAATTCGAAGCGCAACTCATCATCCAGTCCCTGCAAAAACACAAAGGCAACATCAGTGAAGTGATGGAGGATCTCACCCTTCCCCGCCGAACCTTAAATAACAAAATGATCCAGTATGAGATCAAGCGAAAGGATTATCTCTAGTTGATGAGTCACACAGGGCACATACATTAAAGAAAGGGGTTCTTATAACTCCTTTTCTTTGATAATCTATAAACACTTTAAGGACTATTCAATTGAGGCAGGATGCTATTCACCCACACCCCTATTCATAACCGTGGAAAGTGGGCACATTATCTCTGTCCACGCGGGGTTAGTGGCAACGTGGGCACGGAAACGCGCCCACCTATCGGATACGTAAACCTCTTTATGCCAGCCTTGCTATATCAAATATGCATCAAATCATTAACCACTAGAGCTTGATCTAAAATTGTAAACCTTATATTTACTAGAATTTAATTCATGAGGATGATCTATGTTAGTTTTTCGATTAATTGGCTTGATACTTATTTCCACCATATTGGCAGGATGCGCAAGTATCACCTCATCTGAAATGCAGTCAATTTCTCTCTCCACTACCAATAAGGATGGCAGCAAGGTAGTAGCTGCTCAATGCGCACTACGAAATGACAAAGGAGATTGGAGTACTGAAACACCTTCAGTGGTTTCAATTCATAAATCGTCAAACGACTTACTGATCGAGTGCAAAAAAGAGGGTATTGATAATGGTGATGTTAGAGCAATCTCACGTGCTGCTGCAGGACTGTACGGCAATATTATCTTTGGCGGAGTAATTGGTGCCGTTATCGACCACTCTAAAGGCACTGGATATAATTACCCAGAAAACTTATCTGTGATCATGGGGGAAAGCATAGTTGTAGATGCATCAACTGGGCAGGTTATCCAACCGGTAGCATCAGCAGCACCTAAGTACTCAACACATATAACAGCGAACAACACTGATAGCTCTCCTGATTCAACGAAGGTACAAATATTAAATAGCTGTTCATCCTGTGCCGGAAACCCTAGTTGCCCTTATAGTGATAATGGCGATGGCACCATCACGGACAGAAGAAATAATAAAACTTGGATGCGCTGCAGTTATGGTCAACAGTGGGATGGCCAAACATGTGTAGGAAACCCGCGTGAAATTACAGCCCCAGATGCAATAGTTATAGGCAGAAAAACATACCTAGCCAATAAAACAAAATGGCGGTTACCTTATAAAAGCGAATTTAGTATATTGCTGTCAAAAGACTGCATGCCGATGATTAATGCTGAGGTATTTCCCAATACGCCGTTGGGGGAATATGCCGCCTTTGATTTTTCCCAAACTGATAGAGCACCGCGTTACTTCAATCTCAGAACGGGTGATTCTTACATGCCAATTCAATTGAATCCTGGAATTAATAAATCATACGTTAGATTTATTCATGACTAGTACCATAATGGCTTGGCGAAGTTTGCCAAGTAGGGCAGGAACGATATCCATGTCCACGCGAAATCAACAGCCATAAACAAAGGTGGACAAGGATGTCCAACTACCGACACCCCAACACAATCGGTACAACCGATTTTATGTGATTAGAAGATTCGCCATGCATTGTGACAGGCCATCCATCCTGTTCGCACAAAACTCCCCTTCAAAATAGATGCCTGGGCTTTACCGCCCGGTCATCTGCATTGTATCTGGACACTGCCACAGGACGATGAAAACTATTCTACGCTATGGAGTATGTGATTAAACGATCCGTTAACTTGGCCTGCGGGACGGATTATAAACGGCCTAAATAGATCACTGTGTCAAAGTACAAACATCGGGAATCAACAATCTGGCAACGCCGTTACTGGGAACACCAGATACGAGATGAACAGGATTTTCAACGGCATATGGATTGCATTCACTACGACCCCGTCTGACATAGATTGTGCGAGCAGGTAATTGCTTGACCCTACTCAACTTTTCATAAGCCGATGTCGCTTGGTAGTTATGATGAGGACTGGGGTGCAAATGATAGCCAAGTGGTAGCACGTGATTTTGGTGAGGGAGTGATATTTAAACAGGAAATGATGAATTTACTGAGCATGTATCTACTCACCTTTATACCTCTGATATACATCTGTAGGGTGGGCACGCCTTTGTGCCCACGCGGATCTCGTAAAGGCGTGGGTACTCAAATCGTGACACCCAACTCAGTTAGCATATAAAAGTGTTGCACCCTATAAATTCACTATAAAATGGCACCATGAATCGCCTAGCCAAACAGCACGTCTCGCTCATAGCTTTGCTATGTCTTTTTGTCCCTCTACTCAACCAGGCATCAACTCTTGAGTATCTGGCACTGCAGGGTCAGGCACATCCCGGAAAAAGTGGCATTATTGTTCTTGAACAGGGCGAGCAGGCCCTGCTGAACCGGGCGCTGCTTACCGATCAGGCCCAGTCTAGTATTGAGGTGCAGTACTTCATCTGGAGCAGTGACAATGTTGGCACACTTGCGTCGGAAGCATTACTACGGGCGGCGGAGCGCGGCGTTACCGTACGCATTATTGTGGATGATTTTCTGATAGACGCTGAACCAGAGACGCTGTTATCCCTTGCAGCCCATCCGAACATTCATATCCGGATCTATAACCCGCGCCATTCGGTCGGTGTTTCTTTGTGGGAACGCCTGTGGGGATTTGTCACAGATTTCCGCGCGTCTAATCAACGCATGCATGACAAGAGCGTTATCTTTGATGGTACAGCAGCTATTACCGGCGGACGTAATATGGCTGATGAGTATTACGACTACGACCATGCCTATAACTTCAGAGATCGTGATGTGCTCCTGACTGGATCCGTTGTCAAGGCGATGAGCAAGAGCTTTCAACGCTTCTGGAATGATCCACTGACCGTTCCTGTCGAGCAATTACTGATCGATGAGTTTAAGACACTGAAAGAGAGTCAAGTCAGTGACTATCAATCCTGGCTACACGCCTATGCAGAAGATCAAGAAAACTTTGCACCGGAAGTCAGACTCGCACTGCAGACTATGCAGCAACAGTTTGATGACTCGATGACTCTTCTACGGTGGGGAGATATCCAGTTCATTAGTGATCTGCCCGGCAAGAATGCAGGCACTGATGGATTGGGAGGTGGAGGTGCCACTACTTCAGCGTTGATAGATCTGCTAAGCCGTGCCCAAAAGAGTATCACCCTACAAAGTCCTTATTTGGTAATACCGGAGGGTGGACTGACACTGTTCACCGATCTGATCGATCGCGGCGTGAAGATTCGAATCGTGACCAACTCATTGTCCTCCACCGATAACTTGCAAGCTTTCTCGGGTTATCACAAACAGCGCAAACAGTTATTAGCCAGCGGAATCGAGATTTATGAGTTCAGGCCCGATGCCACCGTTGCCAGGAAACTCATGCAACGCTCCGTAGCCCTACCCAACAAGATGCCGGTCTTTGCCATACATGCCAAGAGCCTGGTCATTGATAATCAAACGGCCTATGTCGGGACGTTCAATCTTGATCCACGTTCAACTCATCTCAATACGGAGGTAGGTGTGGTGATCCGGGATGCAGATATTGTGCAGCAGATAAGCGAATCCATTACGCAGGATATGGCGCCAGAAAACAGTTGGCTGGCCGGTAGAGATGATGCGGATATCGAGGCTAACCTGCTAAAGCGGATCAAGCTCTGGTTCTGGAAGCTATTTCCATTGGATCCGATTCTTTAGTGACGGCGTGGGCACGTAAATCGTGCCCACCCTACAGTGTTTATTTATTCTTCAGCAGGCCACTCAGAAAGGTATCTTTTGGGTAGTGTTCAAGTTCTTGATGATAGAATTGTTGAAGCCCTTCTATCATTCGGCTCTGTTCTTTGAGTTGCGCCAGCATGTATGCCATGTAATCGACATCTTTACTGGCATTTTCAAGTGTAAAGCGATGACCATCATAGCTTCCTGCCAGCGCACTGGGCATCAACTTGGACAGTGTTTTTGAACTGGCGCCGCCTTGACTCAGCACTTCATAGAGTTGGGCACGATCAAGTCCCGCTTTATCACAACAACGCATCGCTTCTACAATCAAAGCCACCTGACCGGTAGTGATAAAATTATGAATCAGTTTAGCCTTGTTACCTGAACCGGATGTACCAAAATAGACTACGCTCTCCGAATAGCAGTTAATCAATGAAAGGGCTCGTTGGTAGTCGGGCTCATAGCCACCAACCATTGAAGTCAAGGTCCCCGCTGCAGCGCCTTCTGGGCCACCCGTTACTGGCGCATCAACAAAACCCACACCACGATCACGCAAGCGCGCAGCCAATTCAGAAGAGCGCTCGGGGAGTGATGTTGAGGTATCGATCACCAGTGCTCCAATGCGTAAGGCAGGCATTATCTGATTCATAACCGATAACACAGTATCCGCATTTGGCAGACAGAGAAACAGGACATCGACCGATTCCGCCACAGCAGTAGCATCAGCAACTTCTTCAGCACCTAGCAAGATCAATTGTTCTATCGGCTTGTGATTTGAATGCGCGGATACAACCAGTGCATGGCCAGCTTTTAGTAGACATTCAGCCATGCCCTGCCCCATAAGGCCCACACCTATAAAACCCATACGCATCATTTCACCCTGCCCTGTATAGCGTTGACAAACAGTAAACTAGAGTTGATTCAGGCCGTGCCCCTTCAACAGCTCAACCATCATTTTTCCACTCTGTTCCCGATGTTTTCTATGCGTTTGTCGTGCAGCATCGGCATCACCCCGGATAATCGCCTCTAGGGTCTCGCGATGATCTTTATTGGAGTTAACCGGTTTGGGTCGTAGGCGCAGTGTCAACATGCGGAAACGATGGGACTGATCATAGTAGGTATCTACCAGTGCAGCCAGACGCTCATTACCACTCAGACTCACCAGCAATTTGTGAAACCGCTCATCGGCTTTGGCCCAGGCATCAAGGTCATCCTTATCCAGTGCCTTGTCCATATCAACAACGGCCTGTTTCATTCTTTCAATATCGGTTTCACTCAGGTTACGCTTTGCTGTAAGTGCAGCCGCCGTGGACTCAAGCGAGGTCAACACCTCACAAATCTCTGCCATATCTTTGAGTGAAACCGGTTTAATGCGCATACCATGACGTGGCCGGATCTCGACCAGCCCTTCATTGGCCAGTTTGATCAAGGCTTCACGTACAGGTGTACGACTCATGTTCAGCAGTTCAGCGACTTCCTGCTCCATGTACTGATTGCCCATACTGATCTCATTTTCCAGAATACGGCGTTTCAGTTCCGAATAGGCATGATCGGAAAATGACTGTTTACTGCTCTTTTTTTGTTGTTCCACTTTTTTTGTCATACCTTTTTCCATAAATACGGCCGACAGATCAGCACGACTTACGACTCAACTGTTATTGGCAAGGCTACCTTCATACCAGTTGCCGCAGATTTATAGATCGCCTCTTCTATATAAAGATTTCGCAGATAAGCCTGGGCACTGTTTGTAATTGCTGAACCGTGCTGGAGATGATCAACCACGTGTTTCTGCAATCGATAGACACAATCTCCGCCAAAATCTCTATTCTCCCAATGATACTCGATCTGTATCCACTCGTTCGACGAATGTTTTCGAAGATGTATTGCGCCATCGCCATCCAGCATCAATGTTCCTTCAGCGCCTTCGATACACATCTCCCCCATGGTCAGACGCCGATTCTCTGCCTTGTGATCGACCAGACGGTTGCCATCGAATAGCCCTCGGGTGCCACCTTCAAAATCAAAGATAATCAGCCCGGCATCCTCGCCTGCAATCACCGGGTTCAGTTTCGAGAGTGATGCATAGACCGCACTTACCTCACCAAACAGATAGCGGAAGGTGTCAATCAGATGAATGGCTGTTTCATGTACCAGGAACCGCTCCATCTGTTGGAAATAGGGTTGCCTATCCAGATAGGCCTCTGCTCCTTGACCATCTCCCGGCCGCAATCGAAAGGCAACTTGGTAGGGCTCGCCAATCGCCCCGGCTGATAGCTGTCGGTGCAATTCAGCATACCAGGGTTGAAAGCGGAAATTTTCATGAATAACTACCTGAGCATTCTGCTGATCAATGTAGTTCACCAAATCAGTGGCTTCAGCAAGGGATGGGGTGAAGGGTTTCTGACAGATTGCCGGGATTCCGTGGTCAACGGCCAAACGCACATAATCAGGATGTGTAACAGGCGGTGTGATGATATCCACCAGATCAGGTTGCGTACGATTCAACATGGTTTCAAAATCGTTGAAGGCCTCTTTAGCGCCATAGCGTTGAATAAACTGCTCGGCCTCCGTCACGGTGCGATTGCAGATGGCAACCAGCTCAACTCTGCCCTGCTCAGCAAGACGCTGCCAAGCCGCATATTGAAACTGACTGAAATAACCTGTGCCAACGGTGGCGATGCGTAACTTTCGATCCATTTATATCTTCCCGTCCTCTCTGTGCAATACGTCAAGTACCAAGTACTAAAGCTGATCGGGCCGTTTCGGGCCACTGAAGTGCCAATGGGCAGGCGGATGCCCAGCAATCGGACTTTTAAAACTCGCCAGGCTCTCACCTAACAGACAGCCCAAATAAGCCGTTCTAAGATCCGGACCACCAAAGGCGAGGCTGGAGATATTCTGCAGCCGCTGACTCTTAACATTATCCAGATGAGGACGGTTCATCTCCCCTGCTTGGAAAGCCGTTTCAACCCAGGCCACATGCGCTGGGTCATTATCTTCTAACACCAGATGCTGCTGTCCTTCTGGATCTACCCGTATCACCCGATTGCTGACAATACTGGTTATCCAGACGCCGCCTTCGGCATCAAACGTCAGACCATCGGGATAGGTTCCTGCACCAAACTCCGCAATGGTTTGTTTGTTAATCAACTCACCCTGTTCGGTGATATCAAACGCGGTGAGTTTTCGTGTGAAGGTCTCATTAACATACAACCGCTTTCCATCCGGATGCACCACACACTCATTGGTATAACCCAAATTATCCGAAACGATCCTTGCACCTTGGTTATCCAGCAAGATGACATAACCATCGGCATTATCCGGGCGATATCCTTTTGCTCTTGGCATGAGACGCGTGCTAACTGTGATCCAATAACGACCTTGCCGGTCCAGATGAATATAGTTGGTGGGCGGCAGTGGTTCGCCATTGATCTCTATCAGGAAAGGGGTCAGCTCACCCGATTCACTCAGATGGTAGACACCGCCCTCCTCAGCACCGAGGTGTGTCAGCAGAAAACTGCCATCTTCCAACAGGCAAATTCCGTTCGGTTTTATTTCAAAATCAGCATCCCTTGCTAACAGCAGCCACTCATTTCCATCGGGTTCGAGCACGGCCACGCCACCGCGCCAGTCCGCCATGAAAAGCCGTCCTGAGGCGTTAGCCAAGACACATTCTGGCCGATTCAAATTCGATCCAACAAGAGTTATCTCATTGATATCTATATTTATTTTATTTTCACTCATGCTACCAGATCACCCCTCTAGCCTATTTATTAATCAGCGCTCGAGCACCCTTATTAACGCTTAAGATAGCCCGTTCTGATACGTATTGTAAAACATATTATTTTCCGTATTGATTTATCAATGCATTAATGTATACACTATTTCCGTCGCTCATTTGGCATTTTTCTCCCGACCGGAACCAGAAGAATTGCACTGCTGGATGCCAACAAGTGAACCCAAGCCCCTTGATTACCCCATTGAACGGTGCTTTCGAGGGGCTGCTCTTAAACTAAGATCTGGAGGATTTCGATGAAAAAGGTTTTCACTGCACTCTCAGCACTGCTGATTGCAAGTACAACGGCCTTTGCAGGCTCTTTTCCTGAACGCGATATTACCAATGTGGTGGTTTGGTCTGCGGGTGGTGGCACCGATGTCAGTAATCGTGTGGTCTCTGCTGAACTGGCAAAAGCCCTGGGCGTCAACGTCAACGTTATCAACAAACCCGGCGGTGTTGCCGGTTCAATCGGAATGAGCCATGTCGCTCAGAAACCAGCTGATGGCTATACCATTGTCGGCCTCTCAGAATCCTGTGTTACTGCAGGCGTCCAAGGCGGCTGGGACAAGAAGATGGATATCTGGTATCCCTTCATCATCGGCGGCTCACCCGATTTGATCTCTGTATCCGCTAACTCACCCTACAATACACTCACCGAACTGGTTGAGGCTGCAAAAAAGAATCCACGCGCTATCAAGGCTTCTGCTGGTGGGGCCGGATCCATTCATCACCTGAACCTTTTAGCGGTGATGAAAGGTACGGGTGCTGAATTTAACTTCATTCCTTATGCAGGTTCTGCACCTGCACAGACGGCAGCGATGACGGGTGAAGTGACCGTCGTTGTTACTTCTCTGGCGGAACAGCAACAGTTGCTCAAGGGTGGCAAACTACGTGCCCTGGCAACCCTGACTAATTCAGGACAAAACCTTGAAGGCGTCGGTGATATTCCCTCTGCATTTTCAGCCTACAGTTCACTGTCCGAGCATCTGCCAATCTCGCAAGCCATCGGCATGGCCGTACGCAATGACGCACCTGACGCGGTAAAAGAGAAACTCTCCATGGCATTCAAGACCGCTTTAGACAGCGCAGCGGTTAAAGAGTGGGCGGCTAAAAACTACTACGTACTCTCCGGCAAGACGGGTGCAGAGGCGCGTAAAGAGTTTGCCAATCTGGAGTCTCTGTTTGGCTGGACCCTGCATGACCTGGGCGCAGCCAAGATCAGCCCAGAAAAGCTGGCTATCGCAAAACCCTGATAACGCGTTAGCAATTGGGCAAGGGGTGGCCAATAAAACATGATTGGTCACTCCAGCCCCATCATTTTCGGTATTCGACACAGAGGTGCATGTGCCATGGAAAATGACAAAGGCAAACTCAGAAGAGACGATTTCAAGACAGGCATACTACTCATACTGCTGTCACTGGGCGTTTTGTGGGAGGCGTCCACCTACCCTATGACAGACTCCTACGGTGGTGTGCAGAATGTCTGGTATGTATCACCCGCGCTGTTTCCACTCATCATTGGACTGCTGCTCTTTATCCTGGCACTGGTGCTCGTGGGTAATGCCTTAGTATTTCATGGTTGGTCTGCCGTATGGCGTGACAAAAATGTTATTCAGACCAGACAAGGTCGTGGAGATCTTCGCTTTATTGGCGTTGTCGTCTTTTTCAGTGCCTTTGTTTACGCCTACATTCCCAACGTCGACTTCTTTATTGCCAGCGTACTCTTTTTGTTTACCTTTATCAGTGGCTATTACCTTGAACGAAAAGATGTACTCATCATCAACATTATTTTTTACACACTCATTGCCGGTGCACTTTTACTTATCACCAAGATTACAGGTGAACCGACCAATCACTGGCTAACAGATGGTCTCACTACCTTTGGATTATTCAGTCTCTTTCTGATCTCCCAGAATGCCCGTAATGAGGATGAGACGTACGTAAAAAAACTAAGAGTGGCGCTTTTAGTATCGATCTTGGTACCAGCCATTCTCTGTCCCATTTTCAAGTTTGGTCTTTTAGTGCCACTCCCCTCTGAAGGGATCTACATCGAACTGATGGAACAGATCAAGTATCTCTTCCGTACCCATAGCTAACAGGTCAACCGCATGGATCTCTTTAACGATTTCGGTATTTTTTTTAGCACCCTCTTCAGCTTGATGTCGTCACCTTCGAATATCCTGCTGCTATTTGGCTGTAGTTTTTTAGGTATCATCTTTGGCGCACTCCCCGGTCTGACAGCAACCTTAGGCGTCGCTCTGCTGACAACATTGACCTATGGCATGGGCGTTAATACAGCATTGATTGCTCTGCTGGGTATGTATGTGGGTGCAATCTATGGCGGCTCTTATCCAGCGATTCTGATCAACATACCAGGTACTGCTGCCGCCGCGGCCACGGCCATGGATGGTTACCCACTGGCTTTGAAAGGAGAAGGTGGTCGCGCACTGGGCCTGACAACTACCGCGTCATTTATCGGTACGGTTATCGGTATGATTGCGCTGGTCATGGCAGCGCCATTGATTACCGGAATCGCCCTGCAATTCACCTCTTACGAATTTTTCCTGCTGGCCATATTTGGCATTGTCATCAGTGGCACACTGACCAGCAAAGACCTTGTCTATAAAGGGTGGATAGCCGGACTATTAGGATTACTTCTGGCTTGCATAGGGCGTGACCGGCTGCAATTTTTTCCTCGCTTTACTTTTGATATGCCTGAACTGGATGGTGGGATTGAAGTAGTGCCGGTGCTGATTGGTGCATTTGGCATTCCCCAGATTATCAAAGTGCTTCGTGATCGAATCAAGTTATCCCAGCCGAAAGACTTTGGGCGCATTCTGCCAGAGTTCAGTACAGTGCTTCATAATATGAAACATATCTTCCGCTCTGCCATGATCGGTATCGGCATTGGCACAGTGCCGGGTGTAGGTGAAGATATCGCGGGCTGGGTCTCCTATGGCACAGCGAAGAACACATCGAAGAATCCTGAAAATTTTGGCAAAGGCGAACCAGCCGGGATAGTTTCATCTGAAACGGCAAACAACGCTTGCATTGGCGGTGCGCTCATCCCCTTACTCACACTGGGCATTCCTGGTAGCCCACCAGCGGCGATGTTGTTGGGGGCCTTGATGTTACATGGCGTGACACCTGGCCCCATGATTGGCCTGGAGAATCCCTCTTTCTTTATTGAGATCTGTGCAATTCTGCTGCTTGCTTCACTGGCGATGTGGATCAACGGTATTTTTCTCGCCCGCCAAGTCGTTAAATTGTTACAAATACCGACGGCCGTATTCCTACCCATTGTTGGTGTCCTCTGCGTGATTGGCTCTTATGCCCTGGGACTCAATATCTTCAATCTCTATCTGATGGTACCCATAGGTATTGTTGCCTACTTCTTGACTGAGATGAAATATCCGATTGCCCCGCTGGTGATCGGCGTCATCCTGGGTCCGATGGCCGATGAGAATCTTCGTCGCGCACTGATGGTATCCGACGGCAGCTTCATGCCCTTTTTTGAGCGCCCTGTTGCCATTTTACTCATTCTTGTAATCGTACTCACGGTGCTGACACGCCTGCCCATATACCAGCGTCTGAAATCCAGCATTTGGACTCGCATCAGCTCAAAGCAAGGACAACAGAGTGAAAAATAATTACGGATGCCATGCATCACATCATCGATTAATAAAAACCTTCTTACCCCTCTCGGGAGTTTTCTATGTCGTTAACATCTGAACTGCGTATTGCCGTCATCCCGGGTGATGGCATAGGCCAGGAGATTATGGCTGCCTGCCTGACTATTCTGGAGACCATTCAAAATCGTACCCAAGGTTTTAAACTGGTGTTTGACCACTATGAAATTGGTGCGGGACTCTATCAGCGTACCGGCGTTGATATGCGCGATGAGGATTTCAAAGCGATTGGCAAGGCCGATGCGATCCTGCTTGGCTCCATCGGACTGCCAGGCATTCGTTACGAAGATGGTACCGAGATATCACCGCATCTGCGCATCCGCGATGAATTTGGTCTCTATGCCGGTATTCGCCCGGTCAAATACTATCCGAATGTTCCCCGTCGATTACTGGATGATCGTTCAGCACTCATCGATTTTGTAGTGATACGCGAATCCACAGAGGGACTCTTCTACACCCATGGCCGCGGTGAAATCATTGATGACCTGGAAGCCAGAGAAACCCTGCGTATTACCCGCCCGGTTTCTGAAAAGCTGTTCGATACGGCGTTTAAAGTTGCACGGCAACGAAAAACACGTGGCGGCAAAGGCACGGTGACCTGTGTTGACAAGGCCAACGTCTTTCGCGCCTTTGCATTCTTCCGCAAGATTTTTAATGAACGGGCTGCACTGAATCCTGACATCCAGGTGAACTACAACTATGTCGACGCGCAAGCGTTAGACCTGATTCGTCGACCCTGGGACTTCGATGTACTGGTCATGGAGAATATGTTCGGTGACATCATCTCTGACCTGGGCGGCGGACTAGTGGGTGGCATGGGTATGGCCCCCTGTGCTGAGTTGGGCGATCACCACGGGCTTTTCCAACCAGCGCACGGCAGTGCCCCCGATATCATGGGACAAGACAAGGCCAATCCGTTGGCCATGTTTCTCTCTGCCGCCATGATGCTCGACTGGCTGGCAGAACGGCATGGCATTCCGCAGTTAGCAGAAGCTGCAAGCCTATTACATGATGCGGTCTATGAAGGCTTTGAATCCGGCCGGCTCAGCCCAATGGAGTTTGGCGGTCATCAGGGAATGACTGACTGCACCCGCACACTCCTGGATATTCTCCAGACACCGCTTGTGGAGAAGGTATCGTGACGATCGCGCTAGGCTGTATTGCTGATGACTTTACCGGCGCTACCGACCTTGCCAGCACCCTGGTAAAACAGGGAATGTCGGTGATCCAGATCAACGGCATTCCCAAACAGCCCATTGCACTGAACGAAGCCGAAGCGGTGGTCATTGCTTTAAAGTCGCGCACTACACCCGTTGAGCAGGCCATTACTGAATCATTGGAAGCCTTGCAGTGGTTACTAAATCAGGGTGCCATGCAGATATTCTTCAAGTACTGCTCAACCTTTGACTCTACTGATCAGGGGAATATCGGGCCCGTCACCGAGGCCTTAATGTATGCCTTGGAAGAGACCTTTACCATCGCCTGTCCGGCCTTCCCGACGAATGGGCGTACCCTCTATCAAGGTCACCTCTTTGTTGGCAACTGTCTGCTTTCAGAATCAGGTATGCGTGATCACCCACTGACGCCGATGCGGGATGCCAATCTTGTATCCGTCCTTGATCGTCAGACGAAAGGTAATGTAGGTCTAATCCCCTGGACAACCGTCAATCAAGGGGTGACTGCGATACAAGATGCAATTAAAAAGTTAAAGCAGGATAACATTCAGCATGCCATCGTAGATGCCATAACAGATCAGGACCTGATAAATATTGGTCACGCCTGTGCAGACTTAAAACTGATCACCGGAGGTTCAGGTATCGCCATGGGCTTACCTGACAACTTTCGAAGAAAAAAATCTGTCGGCAATAGTGAAGCACACTTCCCACTCAACCTACCCGGCAATACCGCTGTTCTGGCCGGCAGTTGTTCACTGGCGACTATTGAACAAGTAGCGACCGCACGGAAACAGTGGCCGGCCTTTCCAATTGATGCGATTTCGTTGGCGGATAACGATCGACTGGTTGATGAGATACTTCAGTGGTCGGAACAGCACGTGGAGAATAGTCCCATCCTAATCTACTCCACCGCCTCTGCGACTGAAGTCACCCATATTCAATCCGTCCTGGGCAGAGCGGAAGCCGGCGAGATGGTTGAAGTCGCTATGGGAAAAATAGCACAGGGATTGCTGGAACGGGGTGTGCGAAAACTGGTTGTCGCGGGCGGAGAAACCTCTGGTGCCGTGGTACAGGCGCTGGGGGTAAATGCCATGGAAATCGGGCCCGAGATTGCACCCGGTGTTCCCTGGTGCCGTACATTGGGGGATCCCAATATTCTGTTGGCACTCAAATCCGGTAATTTTGGTGACAAGCACTTTTTTCTAAAAGCCGTGGAGCAGTTGAAATGAGCGAAACCAAACTGCGGGATCAAATCACCGCTATCGCACGCTCCCTGTTTGAACGCGGACTCACCTTTGGGTCATCCGGCAACATCAGCGTTCGGCACGAAGATGGCTGGCTAATGACACCTACCGGATCATCCATGGGTGATCTCGATCCTGCAGCTATTTCGTTATTAGATGACAAGGGCCACTGGGTCTCGGGTGACAAACCGACCAAAGAGAGCCTGTTACACCTAGCCATGTACGAAGAGCGGCCGCAAACGGGGGCCGTTGTACATCTCCATTCAACCCACTCTGTTGCGGTAAGTTGTCTAGACGGCATTGACCACAACAACGTCCTGCCACCAATCACCGCTTATTACGTGATGAAAATCGGCAAGCTACCTTTGATCCCCTATCATCCTCCAGGCGACATCAATCTCGCCAAGGCGGTGAAAGAGATGGCGTCTAAACACCATGCGGTGCTATTGGCCAATCACGGGCCCGTGGTTGCAGGAAAATCGTTGTTGGATGCAGTGTATGCCACTGAAGAACTGGAAGAGACCGCCCGGCTTTTCCTGATGTTGCGCCAGGAAAGGTGTCGCTTTCTATCAGACAATGAAGCCGATCACCTGATAAATAAATCACATTGAACAGATGACAAAACAACACTTTTACTCAGAAGGTAAGCCATGTTTATTGTTACTGTGGTTTTTGAAATAAAGCCGGAAAAGTTGCAAAATTTTATGACTGAAATGCTATTGCAGGCGGACAATTCACTGCTGCTCGAACCTGACTGTCATCAGTTTGATGTCTGCCAGGAGACGGATGAACCTAACCGGGTCTTTCTCTACGAGGTCTACAGCAATGAACCGGCCTTTCAGGTGCACCTGGCGAGTGAGCACTTTGCTACATTCTCCGCTCATACCCATGAGTGGATTAATGAAAAGACCGTCAATACCTGGTTACGATCATAATGACTCGGTTAAACCGAAACCGGATGAGTCTGGCGCCATTCAAGTAACGCCTGCTCCACACTGTGCAGGCCCTGTAACCGTTCAATCCCCTCTGGGATCGACGCCACATCCTGCAAGGCCGCGCCACCGGCCCAGATGCCAATGGAGGGTTCAATCATCTGCCGTAAACCACTGAGCATGACAACCGCATCATCCCCTTTGAAACTGCCGCTGAATGAAAGCCCGATAATATCAACCGTGTGACTGATAGCCGCCTGTTGAATATCCTTGAACGGCATTTCTGGACCAAACGGAATCACCTCGGCACCCCCCATGCGCAATAACGCCTCGACCATCAGCAAGCCCATGCTGTGCTTTTCGCCGGGAACCGTGGTCAACATGATCCGGGGCTGTCCACCCACCTGGTAGTGTTCAGAGAGCGACTGACGTACCAGCGTCTTCATCAGTTCGGTAAAGAGGTGTTCTTCATAAGTCGCCAGCTCACCCCGTGACCAGGCATCCCCAACCGCATAGGTTGCCGGTACCATGACACGATGGATGAAGCTGCGAAGACCATTACTGATGAGTTGGCCGTGCAACCAATTGCGTAAGGCTGAGATATCGCCCGATTTGAGATAACCAATGAGCTCAGAAGGATCAAATTCCGGTGCGGGAGCCTGTAGCAATGATTTGAGCTCCGTGACTTCCAGCTCAATCAGTTTTCCAGGTCGCTTACCCTGATCCTGTAGCTGCCTGATGAGTACCAGTTTATCCAGCTGGTCATCACTGTACACCCGGTCACCGTTATCATCGCGTATCGGGTCGGGATAACCGTAACGACGCTCCCACATGCGTAGCAGATCTTTCGGTATACCCGAAATTCGCGAAACATCACTGATATTGTATTGCTCACTCATAACTCATCATCTTATACAGTATGGCTTTGCGGTAGACGCATTTTTTTCTTCAACTGTCTTAATATTGTACCCACCAGCGGAAACTCAAGAAACAGATCGGCACTGTCCCAGTAGTCACGATGCAGAGACACTCGCCCATCCCTACCGAATTCAAGCCGTGTTACGCCCTCAATAGTGATCTTTTTTCCTCGGATGCCGCAGTTGAACACCCAGGTAACCCATGCAACACTGCCTGTCGACTGACTCTCAATAACATGAAAAACCGGGGCATCCGTGGTCTCAAACATATGCCTGAATAATGCAACAATCTCATCCTGTCCCTGCAGTTGATTAAACGGGTCACGAAATACGGCCTGCTCATGGTAGATCTCTGAGAGCGCCCCGACAGTTTGAGGCGTTAGGGTACTATACCAGTTAACCAGCGCCTTGAGTTTCATGAGCTCACCGCCTTGTTGACCAGGTAAAATCGTAGCCGGTCAGGAAGCCGGGCCAACCAGCGCATCGGCAAGGTGAATCGCTTTGGAAAGTGTATCTCAAACCGCCCCTTCGACATCCCGGTGATTATGGACTGGGCGGCCTGATCTGGTGAGATCAGGGCAGGCATGCTGAAGTCATTCTGCTGGGTCAGACGTGTCTCGACAAAGCCCGGATTGACCAGATAGACCCCGACCCCCCGACTGGAAAGGTCGCTATAAAGTATCTGGGCCAGATTGATAATGGCCGCCTTGGTCGGGCCATAGGCCAGCGCTTTGGGCAAGCCACTGAAGCCGGCCACACTGGCGAGCAGGCAGAGACCACCGGATCCCGTCCGAAGGTAGTGCGGTACAATCGTCGCCAACAGGTGATAAACCCCCTGCAGATTGGTCATGAGCGTGTCATCGACACACTCCAGGTCAATCTCCCAGGCTCGCATGGGTGAATAAACCCCTGCGCAATAGATCACCATATCAATCGCGCCCCAGGTCTCAATCAACTCATCGCAGGCACGGGCTACCGCTTCTGCATCCGTGACCGTCAGGGACAACAAAAGGTCCTGCTGATGGGCAATCGCCTGCAATCCCCCCTCACTGCGGGCGCTCAGAGCAAGGTGGGCACCCGCCTCCCTGAGTTGTCCTGTCAGGGCCGCACCAATACCACTGCTTGCACCAATCACCCAGACCCGTCGTCCCTGCCAGTCCGTAATGGGGGGATTAAGGGGTTTCATGACCGTTTCCTGAAAAACAGCGTGACTTCACCCAACCGGAAACCGAACTTTTTCATCACGGAACGATTGAACATGACACCGTCCTCCTGCAGATACATCCAGTCATCAAAGGCGACCTCATACTCCTTGCCATCCACCGGCAGTTTCAGGGTATAAACCCAGTGCAGCGCGTTACCCGAGACACGCCCCTCGGCCACACCCACCACATCATCAGCTTCACCCTGATACAGGCCGTCACCGATTCGGGTTAGCCGCCAGACACGCCGTTGCGTGGTGCCATCACTGTAGGTAAAACGTTCATCCAGCACCCCTTTGTCGCCATTCCATTCAGCATCAATCACCACTTTGAAGCGCTTGACCACTTCGCCATTGCGTTTCTGGAACATGCCCCAGGCATCCAGCTGACCATTGAAATATGCTTCCATTTTCAATTCAGGTTGCTCGGCCTGATAGTTGTTCACATCAATCCCGGCGCAGCCCGTCAAGCTCACGGCAGAGAGAAACAGTAAGGGTTTAATTAGCATTTTGAACCTCCAGGCTGGGACGCCAACGCAACAACAACCCAGCAGAAAAGAGTTTGATCACACAGGGCACTCCGGCATAGAAAATGGCCAGCGCACCCAATCCGGCGGTATCCCCCGGTTGATAGCCAAAGCCGGACAACAACGGCAGTGACAGGCCTGCTGCCAGGGCCAGAACCAGTTTGTTAATCAGGCTCCAGATACCAAAATAGCTGGCCGTACGATCTCGCTCCGATTCGGGTATCAGGTCAGTGGCAATCGCTGCCGGCATGGCCAGGTCAGCCCCCAGTGCCGCACCTGACATCAGACAGATCATGGCGAACGGAACCAAATCCCCTGCACCCAGTTGAATAGCCCAGACAAAACCGCCTATCGCAACCAGGCTACCCACAAGCCAGGTCATGGGACGACCCACCCGTTTGGACAACGAGAGCCAAAGCGGCAACGAGCAGGCACCACTGACAAAGTAAATGGCAAGCAGATAACCGCTGGCCGCCTCCAGCTTGAGGACATCAGCGATATAAAACAGTGACAGGGTAGCGGCAATCGCCACCGCCAGACCATTTAGCAGGAACAGCGTGGCAAGGCGACGAAACGGCCTGTAGCGAAGTGGCTGCAGCATGTCTGATTCTGTCGCATTGGAAACTAACTGAGTCAATGGCGCCTTGGACATCAGCAACCAGACCGCCGGTATCAGCACACAGCAGAACAGCACGCTGAACCACCACCAGCCTTGAGCCAGACCAAACCACTCAACAAATAGCATGGGCAGCAGGCTGGCAAGAATTACACCCAACAAGGCAAAGCCTTCACGATACGCAACCAGACGGGTACGCTCATGGGAGTGTTCACTGGCCCGGGCACCCCAGGCAAGATAGGTGATATTCAGCGCACTGTGCGCGGTGTAAACCAGTATCAGGGATATCGCCAACCAGATACCCAACCAGCCACCCGCTGCAACCGGCGGATTAAACAAGGCCACATAGGCGATCAGCAATAACCCTGTTGCCAAGGCAACCAATACACCCCAACCACCCCGTCGGTGCTGTGCCAGATCAGCCAGTCGTCCCAGCCAGGGATCTTGCAGTGTGTCCACTGCGCGGGAGAGCAGCAGGATCAGACCAGTCAGGGTGAGTCCCAGCCCCAGCTCATCACCGTAGAGTTTTGGTGCATGGATATAGACCGGCAGTGCGGCCATCGCCAGTGGCGCACCTAACAGGCCATAAGAGAGACGCTGGGCGATCCTCATCTCACCTGACCCAGCAAGCGTGCGCGCAAGTCCGGTTCCCGGGTTCGGGGATCTAACCAGATAGAAAAGAAGGCCGCCGCAACAGCCGGATCATGCAACCGACCGATTAGCTGGCCGTTACTGTAGAACACGGCACCCTCATCCGGATGGTGAACACCCGTGATCTGGTCACCGGCCTCAACATCCCGCAGTACGGCACTGAGCTGCTGGTACAATGACTGGCGGTCCACGTAACTTTCCAACAGGGGTTCCATGTGATTGACTGAGGCCCAGGTCAACTGGTTACGGGAAAAGCTTGACTGATAGTCAATCTGTAGCGCGTGAAGCTGATCAGCCTGGTATCGACCCTCCGGGGCCAGCAGGGTCGCACGGTAGATCGTCATACCCCAGAACGAAAGCTCCCCGGAACCAACAGGCTTAACTTGGCCCAACAGATTCTCAAACTTTGTAGCTGACGCTGAACCCGTCAAAACCAGCAACAAAATCCCGAACAAACATTCTCTCGCGAACCGGCTCATGATCAGCCCTCCCGCTCGAGTTGCAGCTGTACCACATCAATCCGGCCTTCATCGAAACCGGCCTCACAGTACGCCAGGTAGAAGCGCCAGAGACGAATAAACGCTTCATCAAAGCCCAATGCCTGAACCGCCGGTAACTGCTGTTCAAAACGATGGGCCCAGCGTCTCAGTGTCTCTGCATAATCGGCGCCAAAATCCTCTCTTACACCAACCTGAAACCCCGCCTCTGAAGCAATCTGCTGCATCCGTTCCGTTGAAGGCAACATGCCACCCGGGAAGATATATTGCTGGATAAAGTCAGTTCCCTGGCTATAGCGTTCAAAATGTTCTTCGTCGATAACTATGGATTGAATCGCCACACGCCCGCCCGGCTTAAGCAGACGGTGAAGCTGATCAAAATAGGTCTGCCAGTAATCCTGACCCACGGCCTCCAGCATTTCGATGGAGACCACATGATCATAGCGACCTTTAGCCGCCCGATAGTCACGCAACTCAAATGTGGCCCACGCTTCCAGACCCGCTTCCTGAATGCGTTTGCGCGCAAACGCCAGTTGCTCATGAGAGAGCGTTAAACCATGCACTCGGATACCCTGGCTTGCGGCGAATTCCGCAAAGCCACCCCAGCCACAGCCCACTTCCAGGATCTGCTCACCCGGCTTGGCACCGACCAGATCCAGCATGCGTTGATACTTCGTCTCCTGTGCCTGCAACAGGCCACCCTGTCGACCACACTCAAATCTTGCACTGGAATAGGTCATGCTGCTGTCCAGCCAGAGTGAGTAGAAGTCATTGCCAAGGTCGTAGTGTGCCTGGATGTTTCTGGCGCTCCCTTTCGGTGTATTTCTGCGTAACAGATGGCGTAATCGATAACCCAGATTAAGCAGTGGATTGCCGTGTATGGCACGCTCCAGTACCGCCTGGTTACGAATACCCAGCCGTATCAGTGCGGTGAGATCATTGGTTTTTATCAAACCGTCCCGATAGCATTCCGCCAAGCCGATATCACCATTTCTAAATACACGACGCAGCGCACGCCAATCCAGAATCTCCAGTTGGACACGGGGACCGGACTCGCTGCCCAGATTAAGTCGATAACCTTCTGGGGTTATGAGTCGTAGTTTTCCCTCCCTGATCCGTCCGATTCGATTGATAATCGGGCGAATACGCAGAGGCAGAGTTTGTGCCTCAAGTGTCATGCTGTTCATCTCGAGATCTCCTCGCTGGATGGTGTCGGACGTTGATGAAAGGTGGCCCCCTTGAGCCAAAGCCGCAGTGCCTGCCAATGGATACGCACCATTACACCGACCGTCAGCAAGGGCTGTTTCAACAAGGCGGTGAATAAGGCCGAAACGGTTAAGGGTTTGGATTTACCCCAGATGGCGGTATTGAGTTGCAGCTCACCTGACTGTAAGTAGTCAATCCACACATGCGGCGCATCAAAATCCATCTTGAATTTAAACTGGTACTCACCCTCAACGGGATAGAAGGGTGAGACATGCATCTGTTTGATCGCCTGCAGCGTCTGATCTTCGGCACGCTCAGCATCCAGGCGCAGCAGGTAACAGTGTCTGTCACCGAAGGTGTTGTTTACCTCGGCCACCACCGCCCCAATCGAACCATCGGCACGCTCGCAGTACCAGAAATTGACCGGATTAAACGCATATCCAAACACCCTCGGAAAGCTGTGAAGCCAGATCGTCCCAGGACAATCCGTCACGCCCTGCTGCTTAAGCAACGCCCTCAGCCACAGCCTGGGATCACCACCGTCACCATAATCCTCGAAATGGAGGGAGAGCGGCCGGCGTCGGTTCACACCAAACAGCCAGCTGTTGTGTTTATCGAACTCATCACAGTTGAACAGCAAGTAAAACACTGGATAGACAAAACGGTTTTCAAACGGACGCCGCCTGAAATGCATCACCTTGCCCTGTACGATTCGACTCAGAGCACGACAGGCCATGGGGCCTCCACATCAAAATCAGCAGTCACACGCAGGGCTGACTTCAAACCGTCTTCATGAAAACCATAACCACACCAGGCACCGCAGAACCAGGCCCGATTTCGTCCCTGTATCTGTGGCAAGGCAGATTGCGCCGCGATTGCTACCTGATCAAAAACGGGATGATCGTAGTGATAGCGCGCAATCTCATGTTCTGGCTGCATCGTTTCCGGCGGATTGAGCGTCACCATCACTGGCGAGTTGAACGGCAGCCGCTGCAACTTGTTCAACAGGTAAGTGACGCAAACCGTCTGATCGCTCTCACCCGTCGATAGATAATTCCAGGCCGACCAGAGTGATTCACGTTCCGGTAGGAAGCGTGCATCGGTGTGAAGCACAGCGGTATTCGCCTGATATCCCACCGCACCCAGTACCTGTTTCTCCTGCTCATCCGCATCGGCCAGCATGCGCAAGGTGTCTGGAGCATGGGTCGCAAAGATCACTGCATCGAATTGATGCGCCACACCACCACTGGTAAGCTCCACGCCCTTCTCTGATCGTGTCACGCGTTCGATGACATGATTGAGTCTGGTGTCGATGGACGCCGCCATGCGTTTGACATAGGCACGCCCTCCTCCTGCTATTGTCCGCCACTGAGGCCTTCCCTCCACCTGCAGCAGGCGATGGTTGATACAGAAGTTGAGGAAGGTTTCGGCAGGAAAACGCAGGATCTCTTCCGGCGAGCAGGACCAGATCGCCGCCGCCATCGGCAGCAGATACCAGTCACGCAGTACGCTTGAGTAGCCCTCCTGGTCCAGTAGCTCACCCAAGGCAAGCCCTTTCTGTCGGGAAACCAACAGATGCTGCTGCGCTCGACTATTGAATCGCAGCAAATCTATCAGCATGCGCAGGAATGCAAGCCTTATAAGGTTTCGCTTCTGTCCGAATACCGTGGAGAGCGAGCTGCCTGCCCACTCCACATTGTGATCAGGCAGTTTGACGCTAAAGGACATCTCGGTGTCATAGGTTTCCACATCCAGATGCTTGAACAGCTGTATCAGGTTGGGATAGGTAAGATCGTTATGCACCAGAAAGCCGGTATCAACCGGATGGGTGACCCCTTCGAGAGTGACATCGACCGTGTTGGTATGGCCACCCAGATAGTTGGCTGCTTCAAACAGCGTCACCTCATGCTTCTGGTTAAGCAACCAGGCCGAAGCCAGACCACTGATACCACTCCCCACGACTGCTATTTTCATATCCATTGGCCTATTTGTACTATACATATCTACGATAATAGCGAATGTCAGCGGTAATGCAAGCTATTTGTACAGCACAATATGGGGATGCAGGCCAAAAAAACACTGAAAGGCGGTTTTATCCTGTTTTCGTACAGGACAAAAACCGTCACTCTGGCGTGCCAAATCAAAAACGAACGCACACTGAACGCATCACGCACTAAGCGGCGGTACCTGATGGATCAGCCAGCGGGAGGGCTGAAGAACGGCATAGAGGGAAGGGAATTAAAGACAATAAGCCTTTCTTGAGTGGCCAGGTCTATTACGACCGACTGTCTCGGAAATAGGCTGCTGAGATGTATAGAGGTGTAACGGGTATTGTTAGGCGAACCCTGCTGATGGCTGCTTGTATTCAGGGTAACTGTCTGTTTAAACCCTTGCCAGGCGATATCAGATAATCCCTATCCGGAAAAACGGGTCGGCCCACATCCGGGAAAGAGCCAAACCCACAATGACACCTGCCCAGGCCTGAAAATCGTTGTTCATTATCCTGAGCACACGCGGTGTTACTCTCGTAAGACCTCATCGGCTGTGATGGGATTTTTTGATTCCCTGAGACCGGCGAGTGAAGATGACAGCTCAGCACAGATGCGGTTGACCCCCACAGAGGCCATAAAAGCAGGCCCGTCATCAGGTAGCAAACAGACCGCATGGGGTTTATTCGTAAGGTTCTACTTTTGTTGCATCAATGGTGTAACCGGCATCGGCAAGATCTGAGCTGAATTGCTCAACGTCTATTACACCGGTCACCCACACCACATCAAAGAGTTGACGGATGGCTGCCCCCTTCTTGTCACGTGTGGTGACATGGATGGTCTGGTTAGCAGGTGGTGGTGGCACATGGATACAGGCACCATAGTAAGGAACCAGCAAAAATTCAGAGGATTTCTCCCCGTCAGTTTCAAGCGGCACAACAAAGCCAGGGAGTCTAACGGTCTTGCCCGCCAGACTGTCATTAACAGGCGCGTCCTTCATGAGCGCTTCCAGTTTTTTTGTAAGTTCTGCGATACGTGGGTCATCGTCGGACAAATTGTCAATATCGTACTCTTTCTGATACTGCGCCAACACTTCATCAGGATTGAAGCCCTGTGGGATAAGGTCCGTCCACTCCAGCTCTTGAGGGCTCTCTGCCGCATGAACATGACTGATAAAGAGACCAGACAGGACAGCAAGCGTGATGATTAAGACAAATATTCTCTTTATAAACATTTCAGTGTTTCCTGCGTTAAAGTCGGATGGTCATGCCATCGGCCAGAGAGTAGCGATACGCGCGATAGGCAGGTATTAATCCAACCAACAGTCCCGTTCCAATAGCCGCCGCCAACAAAAACAGTTCGTGTGACGAAGGGGGGTGTATAGGGAGAAAGAGTCCAAGCTGCGTTTGAATGATAGGCCGGGCGATCAGCTGTGCTAAATAGAGCGCAGCAACGCCTGTAACTGATGCAATAGTCATAACGGCACCCGCCTCCCCCATAAACAAGACAAAAATGTGCCAGGGTCGAGCCCCCACAGAACGTAAGACCGCCATCTCGCGCCGCCGTTCATTGAGGCTGGTAAGAATCGCGGTCGCCATACCACTTATACCTACCAGCACAACCAATATCGAAATCGCCAGCAACGCCTGCTGGGCAATGGCCATGGTATCCCATAGCTCCTGCAAGGCCACACCGGGGAGTGCAGCTAATAGCGGTTCTTTCGGATATTCATTGATGTAACGTTGAACACGAAAGACGGCCAGGCGCGACTTCAAACCCACAAGGACGGCGGTAATGGTCTTCGGCTGCAGATCCAGGAGCGACGTCTTGTCCACGGTTTTAGGTTGTTTTAGATCCAGTGCGCCATCTTTCCAGCCTACATGAATCGCTTCAATGCCTTCCAGACTGACATGCACGGTTCGATCAACAGGGGTACCGGTTTTACGCAGGATACCCACAATACGGAAGGGCTTGTCGGCGTGCTGAACAAAGCTCACCTTACCCGTTCCATGGGCGAGTACAATCTCCTGCTCCAGCGAATAGCCGAGCTCTTTGGCGACATCGGCACCTACTACGGCATGGTAAACAGTGGAAAAGGGTTTGCCCTGAGAAAACTCAAGCGGCTGCTGATCGCCATATTGATAGTGGTTGAAATAATCGAGATTGGTGCCCAGCACCCGAAAGCCCTGATGGGAATCACCCAACGAGAACGGAATGGTCCATGCAACGAGTCGGTGATCTTTGATCTCCTCATAACTCTTCCATGACACATTGTTGGTCGGATTGCCGATTCGAAAAACCGAGTAAAGCAAAAGTTGAACGGGACCGCTTCGTGCGCCAATAATCAGATCCGTACCTGAGATCGTACTGGCAAAGCTTTCACGCGCATCATTGCGTATACGCTCCACACCGAGTAACAGCATGATACTCAGTGCAATCGAAAAGACCGTAAGGGCAATGGTAAATTTTCGGTTTACTATACTTTTAAAGGCCAGCATAAGGATGTGCATAGTAATTCTCGCTAATTCACGCTGTTGTTAATGTCGGCAAGCTGGACACTGCGATCAAACTGGGGCTCCAGCGCTGAGTCGTGACTAACAAAGACAAGGGTCGTGTTTTGCTCAGCACACTCGTTCAGCAACAACTTGAGAAAACTGGCACGGCGATCTGCATCCAGGGCCGAGGTCGGTTCATCGGCAATCACCAGTTCCGGGCTGCCAATCAGCGCCCGGGCGGCCGCCACACGCTGCTGTTGACCGACACTCAACTCGGTAACAGACCGATGCAACAGTTCCCTTGGGAGATCGAGATGATTCAGCAGACGCTCTGCTTCGTCTTGAAGCGAGTGGCCACGGTTTTCGATATTCTGTTTGCGTCGCCTTGAAAATCGACAGGGTAACAGCACATTTTCAACAACAGAGAGATAGGGAATCAGATTGAACATCTGAAAGATAAAACCAATATGCTCCGCACGAAATGAATCACGTTGGGCATTACTCAAGCCATTCAGCTGCTGACCCAACACCGTAACCGTCCCTTTCTGTGGTAGCAAGACACCACCAATCAAACTAAGCAATGTACTTTTACCACTACCGCTGGATCCCATTATAAAGACCCGCTCACCACGCTTGATCTGCAGCACTGGCAAGTTGAGTACAGGTGCCGCGTCCTTGCGCCATTGGAACGCAAGATTTTGAATAGTGATGGCATCAGTTTCCATCATCATTTTGAATACTCCCTGTAGGCAGGAGGCTGAAAAACAGCCTCCCCGCTACTGCCGGGCCTACTGAAGATTAAGAATAGGGTTATCGCTTTCCAGCTCCGTTCCGGTCTGACCGGCTGGGGTAATCATCTGGACCTGCAGATGCTCCGTTAACGGGAACATCTTAAATAGCGTTAGCGTCAAGGACTTTAGCTGCATCGGTTCAGCACAGGCAAAGAGATATGAAACATCAAAGTCCGCATGACCTTCTTCAGCATCATGATTGGCGTGTGTTTCCAGCAGCGCTGATTCAATCTTTACCTGTTCCAAAACACATTTTGCTGACGGACTGGGCATAAAAATTCGACTGCCGTCACGCAGCAAGTCGCTACTGTGTTCCAGCTGTTTCTGTTCGTCATCATTTCTGGCGGGATGTTCAAAACCCACAACATTCATAGCCGGAATCGACAGGTCCATCATCAAGGTGTTTTTTTCGACGACCACGTTGAGTTGGCCGCCACCGTGTTCATGTACACCATGCTGACGGTTTTCTTCTGAATGTACAGACAACACCATGCCAAAGGTCAGCAACAGTAGCAGGGTAATTTTGGAATAACGCATTTTGTATCTCCGATTCAAACAACATCTTAACTCTTTCATTTAAGGCTAAGAATGTGTCTAGGAACTAATAATTTCAAATGTTGACGATCAGGAGATAAACGGCGGGGCACGTGCATCAAGCAAACGAACATGGGGAAGAATAAGAATAAGGTCATGACCTACCAGAGAAAACGCGCTCGACAGGATTGGAATGGCCGGGAACCCAACAGGGATGATACTTGTACTGTTCAGTGCGCCAAATTCGCATATCTGACACGCCACATCATCGCCCAATCCCTCATCATGATGGGGGGCATGTAACGCGAAGGCCGCCATGCCCCATAGCAGCAGAAAGATTAGCACAGGAATAACCGTGCGACGGCGCGCGACTATAGCGCTCTGACCAAACCGGTGTATCTGCATATAGAGGGTAATCTCGTATACCGAATAACAGCCATCAGTAGGAATCGGTTAATGTTATAATATAACACATACTATCAGATAAATATGCGCAATTATTTTGTCTCTGTATTGCGGCACGCTCCAAACTACCCTCAGAACTTGCAAGCGCCTTTATCCCGACACACCGCTGATTAAAAAATCAGGCATGGATGGATTAGCCCCGATGTGGGGCAGGCAGTTGATCTTCACGTCGGCGTGTTCAGAGACTGCTTTGTTGATCTCCCTGGGTATATCCTCAGCCACATGCCGGCCCGCTGAGAGAAAATAGGGCACGATGGTGATCGCTGTAGCACCCGCCTCAATACAGCGGCGAATTCCTGTTGGTATATCCGGCTCGGCGATCTCCAGAAAGGCACTGGAAACAGAGTCAAATTGACTACCCGCAATGGCCTCAATCTTCCTGGCCAAATCCTGAACTTCCTGATTAGAGGCTGTCCTTCGACTTCCGTGCGCAATGAGCAAGAGTGCATGCATTTAATAATCTCCTGAATTCACGATGAGATGTAATCCAGGTCATTTATTGTACTGTACAAAATGACCTGGATTAGGCTAATCGTGACATAAATATTATATTTGTACTAGACATTTATGAGTTTATGCCTATAATACGACTCATGCAGCGCCGAAACGGCCTGTTTTGTACAACACAAATTAGGAGAGAGATCATGTCACGCTTTGAACTGCAACTGCTGGAAACCGAACGTCAAAACGATCAGATGATGAAAGATATCGAGAGCCAAGGGAGTGAAATTCTCCACTCGGTTGTACCTGGTAGCCGTCTGCACCAGATCATCCATAACCCAATTACAGAAGGTATCGATGAGGGCTAGTCGTACTTGACGGCCAATACTTCGTCACAAATCTTGAGGTGTCACCATGTTCATACGCAGCACGATTGCAACTGCCCTCGCCCTGACCGCACTGGTCGGTTTCTCGACCGGCTGGCAGGCCACGGCTTCCGAGACAAACCATCCGAAAGTATCCGGAAGAACGATCTGCGGTGATCATGGATCCTTCAAGATCAGACGCCTGAGCAGTGACCAGGTGGATGACGTGTGTGAGGTGTATAAAGGCAAGGTGATGCTGGTCGTCAATACAGCCAGCCGCTGCGCCTACACGGATCAGTACGACGGACTTGAAAAACTCTACAAAAACTATCAAGGCAAAGGGCTTGTTGTAATCGGTTTCCCTTCCAATGACTTCGCCGGGCAAGAGCCGGGTACAGAGAAGGCGATCAAAGATTTCTGTCGCCTGACCTACGGTGTTCAGTTTCCGATGTATGAGAAGACCCGTGTTGTCGGTAAAGAGGCAGCGCCAATCTACCAGGCACTCTATCGTGCCACAGAGAGCGCACCACGCTGGAACTTCCACAAATATCTGATTGATCGTAACGGTACAGTTATTGAGAGCTATGGCTCATCTATTGAGCCACAAAGCAAACAGCTGATCGGTGCAATCGAACGGTTGCTCTGAAAGGAGAAATGATCATGGCAACTCAACAGATTATTCTTAGAGAGCGGGCTTATTGGCTGGGTTATCTTGGCCTGTTACCGATTGTTGCAGGCGCAGGTTTGCTGGCGATACAGGTAGACAGTCCGGTTGTGACCACGGGGATCCAGACTTATGCCGCTGTTATTCTCACCTTTGTAGGCGCCGTTCATTGGGGACGCTCACTGGAAAATCTGGAGATAGAGACCCTGATTCCCTCAGTGGCACCCTCCCTACTGGCCTGGTGCACGCTGTTTATGACGCCACTGATTGCACTGCCGCTACTGGTGCTTGGTTTTTTCAGCCAGTACATTTTTGACGCGAGGCAATCACAACTCAAACACTGGTATAAAAACTTGCGGCTACAGTTAACGCTGATTATTTGCGCGCTGCTGAGTCTGAGCTGGTTACTGATCTAACGGGAGTAGACAATGAAGATTGCCATAACAGGTGCCACTGGTTTTATCGGACAGCATCTAACCCGTGCCTTCAAAAGCGAGGGTTATCACATGATTCAGATCGGGCGGAATGATTTCGCCCAGGGCACAGATTATCTGGTTGACAAGATTCGTGGTGTACAGGTGTTAATCAACCTGGCAGGTGCACCAATCAACCGCCGCTGGACAGCCGCTTACAAGCGGGAAATCTCTGCAAGCCGAGTGGAGACAACCAAGCAGTTGGTGGATGCCATCGAAACACTTAGTCATGAGCCTGGAAAGCCTGTGCCTGAACAGTTTATCTCCACCTCAGCCATTGGTGCATTCGATTGCGAAGGACATTACACCGAGGCGGACACACCCAATGCCAACGACTTTCTTGGCGAGGTATCCAAACAGTGGGAAGCCGAGGCGAAGCGGGCAATAACCTTTGGCGTACCAACGAATATATTTCGATTTGGTCTTGTGCTGGGACAAGACGGTGGACTAATGAAACAGCTGATGCTCCCCTTCAAACTGGGGCTGGGTGGACCACTGGGCGATGGTCAGCAACACTTTTCCTGGATTCACATTGATGATCTGGTCGGGGCCTATTTTTTCATCATAAAGCACCAGCCAAACGCAGATATGTTTCATCTCTGCGCCCCAAACCCTGTCACCAATGAACGATTCACCCAGACACTCGGCAAAGCACTGCATCGATCCACGCGATTCAGAGTACCCGGCCTATTTCTCAAGCTGGTCTATGGAAAAGGTTCCGAGGTGATGTTGTCAGGCCAGTCGGTGACCTCCAGCCGATTGACGGAAAGTGGTTTCTGCTTCCGCTATCCAGACATCACCTCGGCTATTTGTGCCCTGGTTGATGAATCAGCTCATCCACGGACTGAGGCTGATCTCGACCGTTCAATACAGCGGCACGGATAAACAGTGGAGAGCCACAAGAGAACTGATAACCGTGAGTAAACAAGGAACCGCCATCGTATGGTTCAGAAGAGACCTACGACTGTGTGACAACCCCGCACTCTGCGAAGCGGTGAATAACTGTAAATCAGTTATTCCTGTTTATATTCATGCGCCCGAAGAGGAAGCGCCCTGGCTGCCAGGCCAAGCGAGTAATTGGTGGTTGCACAAAAGCCTGAGCGCACTGTCTGATTCACTCCAGCACGCTGGTTCTGAACTGATCATCGCCAAAGGACCGTCTTTGACACGCTTGCAGGAAATCGCATCAAAAACCGGTGCAACCCATCTCTACTGGAACCGTCTCTATGACCCCATGACCCAGGCTCGTGACAGTGAGATCAAGCAAGGCATGGGTGAGCAGGGCCTCCACTGCCACTCTTTTAGCAGTCAATTACTGATTGAGCCAACAACGCTCAAAAATAAGCAAGGAACACCTTACAAGGTATTTACCGCCTTTTGGAAAGTGGCTAGACAACGGTTACAGGAGATGACCCCACCCTTGCCGCCAATCAATAAACTGTCAGCGCCAAAAATCCCCTTTCCATCCCTGCCCTTATCGTCACTTGAGTTGCTCTCCAAATCCGCCTGGTACAATAAATTTGAAACATTCTGGCAACCCGGTGAACGCGGCGCCCATAAGCAGTGGGAGCAGTTTCTATACAACAGTCTGCCCTACTATGATGAGCAGCGAAACTTCCCGGCAGAGGAGCACACAACCCGCCTTTCACCCCATCTGCATTTTGGTGAGATCACACCTAAACAACTGTTCTGGACACTGCAACACGAAAACGACCAATCACCCGGCCTCAGTCAATCACTGGATCGATTGAGCGCCCAATTAGGCTGGCGGGAATTTGCCCACTACACCCTGTTTCATTTTCCACACACCGCAACTGAATCAATGGATAGCCGATTCACAAAGGATCACTGGAATAACAGCCCGGATAGCCGGGAACAACTCGAACGGTGGCAACGAGGTGAGACAGGGATACCGATTGTGGATGCGGGCATGAAGCAACTCTGGCAGACCGGCTGGATGCATAACCGGGTGCGTATGATAGTCGCATCACTATTGACCAAGAATCTGGGAATACATTGGCTGGAAGGCGCTCGCTGGTTCTGGGACACCCTGGTGGATGCTGACCTGGCAAACAACACGCTCGGTTGGCAGTGGACAGCCGGTTGTGGTGTAGATGCTGCTCCCTACTTTCGTGTATTCAATCCGGCACGGCAAGCCGAAAGATTTGATCCTGCAGGTCGCTACATAAAAACCTGGTTACCAGAGTTTTCATCTGCAGACAGTCATGAATTAATAAACGGACGACAGCCAGCCAACAATCGGTTGAGCTACCCATTACCCATGCTTGATTTGCAAAAGACACGCAAGCAGACGCTTGAACGCTGGCAGCGGATAAAAACAATGCCTAAGCCACCTGCACCACACTGAGCAATTTTAGTTTTATAGTCTATTGGTTCAGCAGCCCTTGTACTGAAACAAGTAAACCGATCAACACCATTATGATCAATGCCACAGACCAGCGGTTGAGTGAACGTTCATACCAGCTGAAATGACTCAATACGAATTTTGGCGAGAAGCGCTTTGTTATACCCTTGCGTAAACGGGTTGAGTAGATATCCAGATACTGAGTCGCCTCCATTATCGCCGAACTGCCCTGTTTAAACTGTTGCACGATAAAACCGGATGTCAATTGTGAAGGCTCAGTCGGTTTATAGAAGCGACTCAACCAAGCTATCAAGAGCATACTGGCGAATAGCAGGAGGAAACTAAATGCAGTGATCGCTGAGAGGAACTTCAGATTTGGAACAGCCGTCACCAAGGCAACCGCTACCAAGCCAGGAAAGAGATACCGATTAACACTTCTGCCCTTATGACTTGTTTTCAGGACTTTTGAATATGAAGAATCTTCAGCGGAAGCCAGCAACAGAAAATGAGTGCGCCATAACAAGAACATCATTATTCCTGCACCAATCCAGAGTGATGTCACTGTTAGGCTATTTGCTGAATCAAAATGTCTAATCAAACTGACAGGTGCCACTGCCAGGAGAAAAATAGCCAAACAAACGGTTAATGCATAGCTGTGTTTCAATGTTGGCTTATGCTTAAGCAGACCTTGTCCAATCAACAGTGCAGACATCACTAATCCCATTTGTATGACTGCCAAAACAAGACTCCTGCTCATCGACAACCAGAGTTCTGGCTGGATCAGTAAAGCTGCCACGATCGACAGCCAAAGCGCAGTCACTGTCATAAGAATAACGGCTAAAACACCGCGCCGATGAGTCTGACGCACGCCTAATAGCAAGGCGTAGCCCAACATCAGCCATGCACCCCACTGTAGAAGCGCTCCAATTGCCGGATAGTAAACCTCACCCAAAGGGAAAAGTCGCAACCAGGCAATAAAACCGGCACTAAAAATAAAACTGATCAATGCAGGCCGTAAGGCCAAATGTGATGTGATAAAGACGGGAATCAACCAAAAATGTAAACCAAGCAAACCCATCTTTGCACCTAGCCCAAACAGCAACAGACCAAACTGTACATTCATCTGTTCCGTCATTACAAAAGCTTGGCGCATCGCGTCAAAGTCAACGGAGACGGCATGCATTCCCAGCAGTTGTAGCAATTCAAACAGCACAATATCGCCAACAACCAGTACAACCAGCATGACGTTGACCGCTTCCCGTGTGGTTCTATTTTTCTCCTGGGCAAGCAGCCCATACAGTGAATAACCCGCCAGGGTTGTTGCAGCCATAAACATCAGCACATCACCGGCCAGAGGCATCAAGAAACAGCCGGCCATGGCTAATAGCTTAAATACGACTTTCTGTTGTGCGTACAGAGCCCCCGAATACGCCTGATGCAAAAGACCGGTTGCCAGCCAGAGCATTGCGCTCATCAGGAGAAATAACCTTCCGGTGTTGTCAAATAGCAGATAACTATTGATGAGCATGCCTGGCAGTTGCAGCTTGCCATCATCCAACAGCAAACCAGCCAGTAATGCCGGCAGTGCGGCCCACGGTGCTATTTTTATTGCGACTCTTTGGGTGACACGTATAACCACGCCCAAGGCCAACAATAGCGGCACGATGATGATGAGCGGCAGCAAAAAGGGAGCCTCAATCATGGTTGATAGAACTCCCGTTCCGCGATTATTTTCGCCCACTCCAGCGGACTAAACGGTAGCCCCGTCAACAAGCCGGCTGCCAACGCCATAAGCGCCGTGATCAGAGGTGGCAATAACAAGGCCCAGGCAGTCTCCTGTCTGCCAAAATGGTGCTCTTCAGGCCAGCTTTTCGGCGTGGGCTTGAACCAGGCAGAATACAGAATGGGTAGAAAATAGGCACAATTTAACAAGCTGCTGCCCATAAGCACCAACAGCACCCAATCCTGACCTGCTTCCAGTGCACCAACCCCCAGATACCATTTACTGATAAAACCGGCTACCGGTGGCGCGCCTATCATACCAAGCGCACCGATTGTGAATGCCGCCATGGTCCAAGGCATTCGTCGCCCTACCCCGTTCATTTCACTGACCTTGTGAATACCCAGCGTCTCAGCCAGATTACCGGCACAAAAGAACAATGTAATTTTCATCAGTCCCTGATGTACCAGATGCACCACGCCTCCGATCGTCGCGATAGGACCTGCAATGGCGACGCCCAGCGCAATATATGAGACTTGGCTGACGGTTGAAAAAGCCAGCCTACGTTTCAGATCATCCTGGAACAGCGCACGCAATGAGCCATAGATAATAGTAAACGCCGCTATCCAGGCTAATGGTGTAGTAACACCGAGATCGGCTGAAAACTCCACACCAAATACATCATATATCACCCGTACAATCCCAAACGCACCAGCCTTAACCACGGCGACTGCATGTAACAACGCACTGACAGGCGCAGGAGCCACCATCGCCTGAGGTAACCAGCCATGCAGTGGAAACAGCGCTGCTTTCACACCGAGTCCGGCTATCAGTAAAGCAAAAATGATTTTCAATGCCGGATAGTGCTGGGGATCTATTTGGCTGAGAAAACCACGGGGGGTAAATTCCAGAGTACCCGTTAACTGATACAACCAGACCGTCCCTAACAAAATCAGTGCACCGCCAAAGATGGTATAGCGCAGATAGGTTTGACCAGCGCGACGCGCTGTATCTGTGCCACGATGGACAATCAAAGGATAGGTTGCCAGCGTCAGCAACTCATAAAACAGCAGAAAGGTAATCAGGTTTCCTGCCAGGGCCACACCCACCGTGGCGGTCACACAGAGACTGAAGAAACCAAAAAAGCGACTGCGATTAGGCGAACCTTCTAAATAGCCGATGGCATAGACTGTTGTCACCAACCAGAGAATCGTCGACAACGCCACAAAAAACAGTGACAAGGGACCGGCCCGCAAAACAAGGTCGAGATCAGGTAACAGTGCCAGGCGGGTTTCAAAATGATCACCCTGGTAAACACCCCAGATCATCCAACTGACCAACAGCAGTTTAATCACTGCGCCGGTCAAGTTAAGGAGCGTACGCCATCCCACCCGTTCTTCTGGCAGGCCAAAAATAATAAGACCGGGCAGCAGTGAACTGACGACCACAAACAATGGAATCCAGGCATGCCAGTTCACTGCCCTGCTCCCATGAGTTCAACAGTCTCTCCGATACCCAGTATCAGCATCAGGGGCGACGCGAGAAAACCGACGACAATGGCGGCGACTGCTAATAGCAAGGCAGACCACTCCATGACAGCGGGCACCCCTTTGGGCTCATGGGTCACGGGGGCTTGAGTAAAGGCAAAACCCAGAACCTTGAAGATATAGGCTGCCGCTAACACTCCGCCGATCATCATCACAAACACCAAGTCCCAGCGGCCTTGATTTAGCGCTTCATTCAGCAATAACCATTTACCAATGAAACCACCACTCGGTGGCAGCCCCATGATACTGACCCCGGCGAGCGCAAACGCGCCAACGGTTATCGGCAGTCGCTGCACAGCCCGATCCAGATCAGCAATGCGATCATGGCCACCAAAATGCATCAGATTCCCCGCCACCAGAAACATGGCCGATTTGGCCAACGCATGTGAAAGTACCAGATAGGCCACGGCACTCCAGGCAGAAAAAGTCCCTATCGCAGCAAGTGGAAATACCAAAAACAGATACCCCACTTGGGAAACCGTTGAGTAGGCAATCATTAATTTCAGGCGTGTCTGTTGCAGGGCCTGTAATGAGCCCCAAATGATGGCCGCCATGCCTAAAGCCCCAAGCAGGTCATCAACCCCTTCCGTACGCACCGAAAAGATCTCCAACCACAACCGTAGAAAAATATAAAAAGATGCCTTTACAACCAATGCAGAGAGCAATGCACTGACCGGTGCCGATGCACTGGCATGAGCCTTGGGTAGCCAGAAGTGAAGCGGAAACAATGCCGTCTTAAGTGCCAAGCCCGCACAGATTAATCCCAGTGCAGCCCACACTGGCGGAGTAGATTCCAGTCGTTCTGCTAACAAAGGAATATCGACCGTACCTGCGGAGTGATAAAGCAATGCCACTCCGAGCAGATAGCAGAGTGATCCAAGCAGCGTGGCCATCAGGTAGCGCATGGCACCGTCCAGTGCCGCCCCACCCCCAGACAGTGAAGCGAGTCCCACCCCTGCCAGCCCGACTATTTCTAACGTCACGTAAAGATTGAATATATCGGCAGAGAGGAACAGGGCATTAAGGCCGCCCAAGAGCAGCAGCCAGAGCGGCCAAAAACGACGCGCCTCATCCTGATCAAAATAATCCAGGGCATAAATACTGACGCCTAGCCCCACCAGGGCAGTGACCATCAGCATAAACAGACTCAATCCATCCGCGTACAGATCAATTCCCAGCGGTGCGCCCCACCCTCCCACGGCATGATGATAAACACCCGTGGCCAGCAACTGATCGCCCAAGCCAACTACAGATAGGGCAACTGCGCTAACCGTTGCAAGGCCAATAAACTTTACTGCACTAGGCCATAAGAAACTGCACAGACCACCGAACAGTGGCAGGAGAATAAGCAATACACCCCAATGCGCATCTGTTAATAGATCACCCATCAGCTGCGATCTTTGGGTGCATCATGCAGCACCGCACTGCCGCTCGCTTCCACCAGCTTAAGCATTAATGTCAGTGCTAATGCCGTTGCAGAAACGGCCACCACAATACCGGTAATCACCATGGCATGGGGTACGGGATCAGGCAGTTCTCCTGCACTCCTTTTTCCCAGCGCCACCAGCATAAGAAAAATACCACTACCCATTATGTTGAGCGCCAGTATTTTTCTTAACAGGTGTTCCCTGACAATCAATCCATACAAACCAACTGAGAAAAGGGTGATACCCAATAGGGCATAGATCATTGGGCTATTCATTGATCCACCCTCGACTTGGGAACTCCGCCGAGAAAGAGTGCGGCAAGGGTCGCCCCTATCGAAAGTGTGGCCGCACTCTCAAGTAACAGAATCATCCAACCGGCCTGCGCAACAGGATAGGTCAGTAGACCTCCCTGTATCAATAACAGTACTGCAGCCATAATGATGAAGACACCGGAGCCCAGTATGAGAATAAAGCGCAGCGGCCAGAGCAAGTATTTTTGTTCGACGTGCCAACCGGAAAGCAGTAACAGAACACCAGCTGCACCCAATACGGAGCCAGCCTGAAATGCGCCCCCCGGGGCATCTGCCCCAACCCATAATAAATAACATGAGACCAAAATCAGAACTGGCACCAACACGCGACAGAGTGAACCTAAAATAGGGTTAGTGCTTCTGGGTGAAAGCTTTCTTTCTCCACCCAACGACCAGACAGATAACAGGGCCAGCAGTAAAACGACCATCTCCAGCAGCGTGTCATAACCACGAAAGTTCAGCAGGACGGCCGTGACTGGATTTTTAACCCCGCTTTGGGCCATGTTCTCCTTAACATTCGGAGTCAAACCATCCGCTATCTCAGGTAAAGATAAAAGCGCATACCCCAAACCCAGGACTATCAATACCAATGCAATCAAGGGCAACACTTTGGAAGAAAGGCTCAATTGCTTACGTTGAGCCGATGCTGCAACCTTCTGTATCGGTTTTACCGAGCTCAATCGGTCTAACGCCGCCATCATCAGCGCACCCGTTAGCCCCGCACCAATGGCGGCTTCAGCCAATGCAATATCAGGCGCCTCCAGCCTGACCCACACCAAGGCCATGAGAAGTCCAAATGCCACGAATAAAACAATGGCCCTGAACAGATCCTCTGAACTCATAACCAGCCATGCCAGCGAGAGCACTAAAAAGACGAGTAGTATGTCAAACAGACCCAAGGCAAAATCTAACGCTTCCAAGGTAAGACGCCTCGAAGCAACGCACCCCGCGCAATCAGGTAAGCCACACTGGCTCCTGCCAGCAAAACCAGCCCCCAAATCAGCACAAGCTTTCCAGCAACACTTAAAGACTCCGCCTGCAATGCCAGTCCAGTAATCATCAAGCCAAGCCCCACATTGTCGGCCTTGGTCAATGCGTGCAGGCGAGTATAGAGATCAGGAAAACGTAGTAAACCAACCGTTCCAGCCAAAAAGAACAGAGCCCCTGCCAAAAGAAACAGCATTGAAAAGAAATCAATCAATATCACGCGCCTCCGGCATCGACCAGGCACGTTTCACAAATGCAACGGCCGTTACTGCAGCCAACAGAGCAAACACCAACGCCACATCACGCAAGGCATTACTCTTAGCAGCTTCCGCAAGAAGTAACAGAATTGCTACAGCGGTTGTACCAAAAAGCTGCGCGGCCAGCATGCGATCGGCAACCCCAGGTCCCCGTAATACCCGCCACATCCCCACTGCCAGATTTGCCAGGAGAAATAGGGCTAAGGAAATGTAAAGCATCTGCATCTGTTATTAATCCACCAACTGGACCGGCGTAACAAAACCCGGAGGTTTGACGGCAAGAACAGAGCAATCAATTTGATTCAAGATAGTCTCAGCCGTATTACCCATGATAAACCCAGGTATGCCAGTCCGTCCGACCGTACCCATAATAACTAACTCAGCATCAATCTCTTTGGCAAGGAGGGGGATCTCCTTACTGGGCCACCCTTTAATCAAGTGTTTCTTTGGTTTTAAAAAGTCAGTAGCGCTGTCACCCAGTTGATCTACCATCTCCTTCACATTCTGATCCAGTGCTTTTGCATGTTGCCCTCGAACCTGCTCAACATAGGCCGTGATCTTTTCCTCTTCGGTATTCATGAACGCTCCGCGTAATGCGCTCTCCCCAATAGGATGCCACACATGAACAATATTCAACTCTGCAAAATCAGAGAGTGCCAATGAGCCAGCCATATCTAAAATCTGCTTATTTAGCGCATGCTCAGAAACCTGCTCATCATCTGGCTTATCCTCTTCCGTATCGATGGCCGCAAGAATCCGTTTATAACTCTTTGGGGCCTGAGACTTTATAAGCCATACTGGGCAAGGGCACTTGCGCAGCAGATGCATGTCATCACTGCACAACAGGCGATCAACCCAGCTCTGACGAAGTGGTGTTTTAACAACCAGATCGTAGTTGTTTTTCAAGACTTCCCTGATGATTTCTAGAAAAGGGGTTCCAACCAATAGCTTGGTTTGAATTGCGAGTTGTTTGCGAAAAGGGGCCACCCGCTTCTCCAATGCCAACTGATGAGCTTGGTTAATTGTTGCTTGGAGATCAATTGATATCGGACCAGCATCTGGCATACCGATCCCAACCGTCATCTTATCAACCACATCCACCACTGTTAGGTTGGCTTGATTATTTTTAGCCAGTGAGACAGCACGCTCGAGAGCACGACAGCATGACTCCCTATTTTTTTCAATGATACATAAAATGTTCTTAAATCGATTCATAGTAATTCACCTGCGCCAGTATTCTGTACCGGAACCGAAAATAGCTCGGCCACCTTTTCCTCAAGTAGCAAATAATCTTTCATGTAACTGCTTTGCTGATCAAGTACGTGCATTTTCAATCGATTGTTTTCCAGTGTTGCGCTTAGAGTCCCAGGCAACAGACTCACCATATTGGTCATAAAGACCTGAGGCGATCCGGGTGGAAGTCTTAGCGGACACTCAACTAGAATGGGATCAATCGGCATACTCGGCTGTAAGGCGCGTCTTGCTACATCGACACCGCCAAGGATAGATTGTTTCAAAAAAAACGGGATCAACATCACCAGTTTAAAATAACGAATAGTGAAATGTGTGGCAGGCTTCTTTGCGGCCAGTGTTGCGAGCACAATTGCTCCCCCTCCGATCAGCCATGACTGAAGTGCACCATTAGTCATTACCCACCAGACAAGTGCAAACACCAACACTTTCATAAACATGGGAATTATGCCTTTTATCCAGCTCATAGTTATGATCCTAGAATAAATCCATCGTAATGTGTAGCTCAAGAAAAGATAAATCAAAGCTACCATTGGTGCCATCGATTATGGATAGCTTCAAGTTCAGGTAACTCCGATTAACTGCACTTATCCGCCAGCCGATCCACAACTAACCAACAGAATCAGATATTAATGACGAAGATCAGACTTCGCATGGAACTATTAGAAGATAATGGCTCTAATAGAGTAAGCCGTAATCGTGACGCTCACTGCTCATACGAACGGTTGATTAAGGTCTGTGCACTAGCTGCAGCATTGGTCTATGGGGAGGCCGGAATGAACATGTATTACCGCTTTTTTATCATCCTGGTTGCACTCACCACGCTGGCCGGCTGTGCCAGTAGCGGTCTTACGGGAACAACTTATTCCCGCAGCGATGCGCGAAAAGTACAAACAGTGAAGTACGGAACGATTGAGTCCGTTACCCCTGTCACTATCGAAGGGCGAACAGATGGCATCGTAGGTACTGGCTCTGGTGCCATTATTGGTGGTATTGCCGGAAGCACTGTCGGTGGCGGAAAAGGCCGTAGCATTGCTACGGTTGTGGGTGCTGTAGCAGGTGGCTTGGCAGGTCAGGCAGCCGAGAAAAAACTCACCACAAAACAGGGACAGGAACTGACGATTAGATTGGAGTCAACGGGGGATATCATCTCGGTTGTACAAGAGGTTGAAAATGACCAGTTTTTCAACCCTGGGGATCGTATTCGACTGTTACAGCATGGAGGAAATACCCGAGTCACTTATTAGTCGTAAGTGGCTATCAATAATTTTTCCTTGAATGGCTACACCCTCTCATGGGTCTCATAGCAGGACAATCAAGTAAGGTTATCCAATGAAAATAATACAGGCGATCATTACAACTACCAGCATTCTGCTATTGACCGGGTGCGCATGGGTAAAACCCACACCTGAAGGAGAGAAAGTGAGGGTATTAGATGCTGATGAGGTGACAAGCTGCAAAGAACTTGGCACCACAAATGTATCCTTGATCGATAAGATAGCGGGCATCAACAGAAATGCGGAAAAAGTCCAGAAAGAACTCGAGACACTGGCCCGCACCAGTGCAGCCAAAATTGGTGGTGACACTGTTGTTGCTGATTCGCCCGTCGAAGATGGTCAGCAGCGTTTTATTGTCTATAGATGCGTCGGAGTCACCAAGTGATTAACACTACTCTCCCCTCATACAACAAGGATAGGAAATAGCTGTTTAATACCATTGGCTATTACTTCAACCGCAATAGCTGCAAGTATTAACCCAAAGATACGATTAAGAATATTCAGACCGATATCACCCAGCCGCTTTCCGATCGGCACAGCAAGACTCAGGACTAACCATAAAATGGCAGCCACCAAGAGTATGCTCGCCACAACCATCGCCGCATGGTAGGGTGCAGTGGAGCGGTGCATGCCAATAATAACTGTACTCATGGCGCCCGGGCCCGCAAGTAAAGGGATAGCCAGTGGCACTACACCCACTGAGGTAAGACTGGCAGCCACCTCCTCTTCATGTGGCGTTGAGCGTACGGGATCAATTCGCGCCTGAAGCATAGCTAACGCCATCAGAAAAAGAACAATTCCCCCGCCTACACGAAATGATCCCAGACTGGTTCCCATAAAGGCCAACAGTCCCTCACCTGCAAATGCGGTGACGATAAGCGTGGCAGCGACGGTAAAGATGGCAATTCGCACCACACGGGCACGATTCTGATGGGAGTACCCTTTGGTCATACTCAAAAAGATGGGTATCGCCATAAAAGGGTCCATAATGACCACCAGGGAGGTGATAAAGCGGGAATACTCTGTCCAGTTTTCCATATTTCTAAACCCTTTAAACGAATCAGCACGAAATTGTCTGATTCTGGTCATTTTTGAACTTTCTTTTGATTGACTTAATCTGACTGTGTATGGGGATGATGTCATCAGCCCTATCAAAACAGAACAACTTAATAGCAAAAAGGATAACACTCTTCACATGAACCCTGAATGCAGCTTGCCCAAGCAGTTCCTGTATAGGCATTGGGTTCTGATATTGATGAGTTGGTTTTCACTGAATGCTACAGCACTCAACGCCGCTGAACCGCTGATTGAGCTAAAAGGTGTGTCCGCAGAACTGCAAACCAACCTGCGAGCCGGCCTTTCTTTGACAACTGAAACCTGTGATGCCCCTGCCTGGAGAGTCAAGCGACTGTTCCGCCGGGCAGACAATGAACTGGATCAAGCTGCCAGGGCACTCGGCTATTATCAGATAAAGGTTGAGAAAAACCTGCAATTCCAAACAGATTGCTGGCAAGCCAATTTTGATATTAATCCAGGGAATCCGGTTTATCTCAATGAAGTTGAGATCACCATCCTGGGTGAAGCACAGAGTGATGCGACCTTCGGTAAATTGCTGCAAGCCTCACCGGTAAAAAAGGGCAGCAAAGTACACCATGGACAGTATGAAGCACTGAAAGGCGATATTGAACGTATCGCTGCGGAGCACGGATATTTTGATGGCCGTTTCATCCGCAGCGAACTTAAAATAGACCCACAGGCAAACCAGGCATCCATTGTACTCCACTATCAATCTGGCCAACGTTTTCGTATCGGACAACTGGAGATAAACCAGCAGACATATGATCCCGAACTCTTGGAACGCTATATCAAGATTCACGCTGGCGACCCCTATGATTCCACAGCACTGTCCAATACCCATCGCGGCCTCGCAGATAGCGGCTACTTTCAAAACGTCTCGGTTAAACCGGACTTCAAAGGCGCAAAGGATGGGACAATTGACGTGCGGGTTGAATTGGAGCCAGTTAAGCGGATGGCCTATCGAATTGGTCTGGGTGCCGCCACCGACACAGGCCCTCGATTTAGTCTCGGTTATGAGCGACGGCGCCTGAACCGCCTGGGTCATCGACTGGAATCTAAGATTGTCTTATCCCAGGTAGATAGTTCTCTGGGACTGGAGTATCTGATTCCCGTCCAGCAACCCCATATTGATCAGATCAGTTTTCGTACAGGCTATCGACACCTGGATACCGATACCACCACCAGTAACACGGCAACCATCGGCGTACGGGCCGTGGGTAGCCGAAACGGCTGGAGTGAGACACGTTATCTGGACTGGATCTCCGAAGAATCCGACATAGGCAACGAGACAACTAAGGCCACACTGCTCGTCCCAGGGATCAGTTGGTCGCAGACCAAGGCAGATAATAGGATGCTGCCACGCAAAGGCTATCGACTAAGCCTGGAACTTAAAGGCGCTGAAGAGGCGCTCTTTTCCGATGTACGATTCTTTCAACTCCAGGCAGCCGCTAAATGGATTTATCCCTTGGGTGCGGGGCGCCTGTTAATACGTGGTGATACAGGACTTACATTAACAGAAGAGTTTAACCAACTCCCCGCCTCCTACCGTTTCTTTGCCGGTGGTGATCAGAGTGTTCGGGGTTATGGTTATCAGGCACTTGGCCCAAAAGATTCCGACGGAGAGGTTGTGGGTGGGCGCTATCTGCTCAGTGGCAGTATAGAGTATGAGTATCCGATCAAGGACGACTGGTCTGCCGCACTTTTCGTTGACGCAGGCAATGCGGTCGACGGATGGGATGAAGGGTTGAAACGATCAGCAGGCATGGGTCTTCGCTGGCGCTCGCCAGTCGGTCCTATACGCCTGGATCTTGCCATACCAGAAGATACCAGCGAGGACAGCTTTCGTATTCACTTCTCCATGGGGGCGGATTTGTGAGGCGCCCTCTGCTTACCCTGACCACGTTAGTGCTTCTGGGTTTACTGGCGACGAGTGCCTGGCTACTCGGCACTCAGGCCGGTAATCAGCGCCTGTTGAATTGGACAATGGGCGACACACTACAGATCCAATCCTATCAAGGGAGTCTGCTTGAGGGTGTCACACTGGGCGAACTCAATTACCGCGATAAAGATCAACAACTGACCATTCAATCACTGCAATTTCAATGGCGCCCCCACGCACTGTTCCGTGGTCTGTTGCATGTTGAACAACTGCAGGCTTCCGGCATTCACTACACTGCAATAAATCCGTCCACAGAGCGCAAAACGACTGCCCCACCCTCTCTTCCCGTCGCGATCCAACTTGATCAACTTGAGCTTGCGGATATTCAGATCACATCCGCAACAGATACCGAACACATTGATCTGGTTGCCTTACGTGTCGAGACAACTGAGAAAACGCTCAAGCTCTCCGAACTAAAACTCAACTATGCCGGCTTTACCGCTAGCGGTGATGGTCAACTGAAACTGATAGAGAACTACCCCTTTCAAGTCAGTATCCAGTGGCAGGGTGAATTACCGGAACTGGGGAAAGCCAACGGTGCAGGAACAATCAAAGGGGATCTCAATAGTGTCACGATTGATCACAGCACAGATACCCCTTTCACGCTCAGCACTCGTGGCCAGATTACACTCGCAGGCAACGAACCCACCCTGCAACTGGAAGGCGATTGGCAACAGGCACAATGGCCACTCCAGGCAGCCAGATTAAAAAGCGTTACTGGGAATTACCGGCTGAGTGGCGCACTCAGCGAGCCACTGCTTGAAAGTGGAGCCGATCTATACTTTCCCGGGACCGAAACACCCCCTGTAACACTGAAGCTCAAAACTCAACTGTCAACTGCAGGGCTTAACGATCTCAGTGCGACCCTGCTCGAACAAGGGGACAGATCAACTCCCGCCCTATCGCTCAACGTGCAGGGGACAATCAAGCTACAAGGCGATGCAGCTGAACTGGATATCAAGGGCAACTGGGAAAAAGCCCGCTGGCCACTGCTGAGCGCGCCCCAGGCGATCAGCCCCAGGGGTGATTTCACCATTCAGGGTCCACTGCAACAGCTTCGACTGGATAGCAACAGCACACTCCAGTTCCCACAAAAACAGGCACCTGACATGGCGGCTCGTCTGCAGGGTCTATTGAGCCCCACGGGCATGCAAGCGTTGCAACTTGATGCCACTCTTCTGGGGGGGAATACCCGCGCGACAGGTCAGCTGAGCTGGGCCCCTGCACTTAACTGGGATCTCGCTTTCACTGGCGAGTCCCTCAATCCTGCGCAACAGTGGCCGGAGTGGCCGGGCAAGCTGGCGCTGGAAGCCGCGATCAAGGGAGGGGAAGACCCACAGGGAATCTGGCTGGATGCCGATTTGAAGAGCCTTACCGGCATCCTGCAACAACAGCCGATCAGTGCCAGCGGCCAAGGACACTATGATCAGTCGGGACTCAAGCTGCAGCACATAAAACTCAACAGCGGACCTAACCAACTCTCAGCCGAGGGGTCAGTAGGCGACACGCTGGATCTCGACTATCAGCTCGATGCACCGGACCTGAACGCCTTCTGGACCGCATTAAAAGGCTCCCTATCGGCACAGGGCCAACTGACGGGAAAAATCTCCGCACCTGAAGTTAATGCCACACTGAGGGGCCAGGGCCTCGCTTATGAGGCGCACAAAGTCGATCAGATTGATGGGCACCTGGTCTGGAAAAAAGGTCAGGCAACGGGAGCACTCACAACGAAAGGGCTGCACAGCGGAGACTGGCAAGGGCGATCACTCGCATTGACACTCAAAGGCCGACCCGATGCCCACCGACTCGAACTGTCACTGGACGCACAAACAATCTCCGTAAACACATCACTTCAGGGCGGTTGGCAGAATCATCAATGGCAAGGAGAGCTTGCCACACTCTCCATCACCCAACCACAGTTAGGCCGATGGATAACCCAATCACCATCACAACTACTGGCCAGCACCTCACAGGTAAAATTGACCAAGACCTGTCTCACCCAGGGCAACGCACACTTCTGTACCAGTGGTGCCTGGACACCTGATACCAGCCGCTTTGAGGGTAATCTCTCCGCACTACCACTGAAACAGATACTGCACTGGCTCCCGCAAGAGGTGGCCGTAGAAGGCAATCTTGATGGTGATTTCCAACTGGCCGGCCCACTCTCAGCACTACAAGGCGAGGCCAAGCTCTTACTTGCTCAAGGGGTACTGCTGCTTGAAGCAACAGAGGAACAACCGGTTCGATTGGCCCTACAGGATGGTCTGCTGTCACTTCGCATGTCACCGCAGGAAAACCAGGCCGAGTTGCAACTCCAGGCCGGAGAAGGACAGGTAACCCTCTCGGCAAGGACGGGGCCACTCTCCAGCGACCGGCCCATACCACTCGCAGGCCGATTGAATGCAGAGATACCCGATTTAAAACCCATCGGCTTGCTGGTTCCTGGACTAACTGACATTCGCGGAAAGCTAGAGACAGAGGCCACGCTTGGTGGGCACCTTCTACAACCGGAGATACAGGGCTTTTTAAAACTCAGTGAGGGATCTGCCAATCTCCCACAACTGGGGCTGGAACTCAGGGAGATTCAGCTTACCGCCAGAAACGAAGGGACTGAGCGCCTGCTTTTGCAGGGAGAGCTGACATCGGGTGGTGGGCCACTCAAGCTAAACGGTGATCTGCTGCTGCAAGCAGAACAGGGCTGGCCTCTAGCCCTTACACTCAAGGGCGAAAACGTCCAGGTGGTACGTCTACCCGAGGCGGAAGCCTATGCCACCCCCGATATGGAGATCAAACTGAAAAAGGATCTGCTGACGCTAAAAGGGACGCTCCTGCTACCCAAAGCCACCATTCAGTTGAGAGAACTGCCAAAGAGCGCGGTGAGCCTGTCGGACGATGAGATCATCGTCGGCCGGATTGAGCAGACAGCCAAATCGTCACCTTTGGTAATCGATGCAGAGGTCTCGGTTGAAGTCGGCAACCAAGTACAATTCAATGGATTTGGACTCAATACCCGGTTGGAAGGCCAGGTTGATCTTCGCAGTAAACAGGGCCGCAATCAGGCCCAGGGTGAACTCGCGCTTAAAGAGGGACGCTACAAGGCTTACGGTCAGGATCTCACCATCACCCAGGGGCGCCTGTTATTTAACGGCCCACCCGAAAATCCAAACCTCGATATCAAGGCAACCCGCCTCTCTCTCGATCGATCTGTCACCGCAACACTGGGAGTGAGCGGCAATCTTCGCGTACCCCAGGTGCAGGTCTCAAGCACACCCGTGTTACCCGAGGAAGAAGCCCTCTCTTACCTGATCACCGGCCAGGGACTTTCCGCAGAAGGCCCGGGTAAGGCCGCACTGCTACGTCAGGCGGTAGCCACAAAGGGACTGGAAAAGAGCCAGGAGATCCTGGACCGTATCGCCACAGGATTGGGTGTTGATGAAGTGAGAATCCAGGAAGGAAGCAGCCTTGAAGACACCGCCCTGCTATTGGGAAAATACCTGTCACCCGATCTCTATGTCAGCTATGCGGTAGGCCTGTTTGATAACCAGGGTGCACTGATCACACGTTACCGATTGAGTGAACGTTTGCGACTGGAAGTTCAATCAGGAAAAGGCCAGAGTATGGATCTTATTTATGATGTGGAGCGCTAATACGTGCTCTTCGTCAGCGGCTATAATCGGGTTAAGGGAAACACTATCTGTCTCAAGGAGAGCGAACA
>NZ_VMNH01000021.1 GCF_007625115.1 Sedimenticola selenatireducens
CGAAAAACTGCGTAACGAAGCGAAGGTGATCTCATGAGTATCCTGGTCATAGCCGAACACGACAATGCCCAACTGAAGGCCGCCACCCTCAACACCGTCACAGCGGCCAGCCAACTGGGGGACGATATTCACCTGCTGGTGGCCGGATCCGGTTGCGGTGCGGTCGCCGAAGCGGCCGCCCAGATCAACGGCATCAGCAAAGTGCTGGTAGCGGATGACGCCGCCTACGAACACCCGCTGGCGGAAGGGCTCTCGCTACTGATCACCCAACTGGCGGAAGGCTACAGCCATGTGCTGGCCTCCGCCACCACCTATGGCAAGAACTTCATGCCCCGAGTGGCCGCATTACTGGATGTGGCGATGCTCTCTGATATCACCGCCATAGAGAGCGAAGACACCTTTGTGCGCCCCATCTATGCCGGTAACGCATTAGCAACGGTACAGAGCCGTGATCGGATCAAACTGATCACCGTACGCGGCACCGCGTTTGATGCGGCAGGCGAGGGTGGCAGTGCCGCGATAGAAAACATCGCGGCAGGCGAGGCCTATGGCCAGTCCAGCTATGTAGGTTCTGAACTGACCGTATCGGAGCGCCCTGAACTGGCCGGAGCCAAGATCGTGGTCTCCGGTGGTCGTGGCATGGGCAGTGGCGAGAACTTCAAACTGATCGAAGCGGTGGCAGATAAGCTCAACGCTGCGATTGGCGCATCCCGTGCGGCGGTGGATGCGGGTTATGTCCCGAATGACTACCAGGTGGGACAGACCGGCAAGATTGTCGCACCAGACCTCTATATTGCAGTCGGTATCTCCGGTGCCATTCAGCATCTGGCGGGTATGAAAGAGAGCAAGGTGATTGTGGCGATCAACAAGGACGAAGAGGCACCGATCTTCCAGGTGGCCGATTATGGTCTGGTAGCGGATCTGTTTGTGGCGTTGCCTGAGTTGGCGGAAGCACTTTAACGCATCACGCACTCAGTCATGATGGCGGTACATGGCCGGGTGTTTTTTCAAATTCAAAAGGAGAAGCGAGGATGAAAAAAACCATCATCAATTTGCTGGCAGGTTTATGTCTCATTATGGCCTTACCGTCATCAGCTATGGAGATTGCAAAACAGACTATTCCTGATCAGGCCACTTTAGACGGGGTTGAACAATCCCTGGTACTGAATGGGGCCGGTATTCGTTACAAGTTTGTTTTCAAGATTTATATCGGTGCACTCTACCTGCCTGAGAAGAGTCAGGATGCGGAGGCTATCATCGCCAGTGAAGGTCCAAAACGAATCCTGATGCATTTCCTCTATGACAAGGTCCAGAAGAAGGATATGGACAAGGCATGGAAAGAGGGTTTTGCGGATAATCTTGATAAAGCAATGTTGGTACAACTCGGGCAACGTATGGATGATTTTTCCGACTTATTCACTGATACGGTGGAGGGGGATACCATTTGGCTCGATAACATCCCTGGTAGTGGAACGCGAGTGACAATTAATGGTGCAGAAAAAGGGCTTATTCCTGGTGATGATTTCTATCCTGCATTGATACAGATATGGATCGGTAAGGATCCAATCACAACCGATCTTAAAAAGCAGATGTTGGGGCTGGAATGACGCCTTAAAAGAAGTCCGTAGCGTTTACTGACGTTCTTGATTATGTTGTTTCGCTGAATCCACAATCCCGGCGAAAGCCGGGATCTTGTACGCATCCTGCTCAGAATGGTTGATAGGTAGTGTGAAAGATCTCTTTTCACTCGCCCAGCCTGACTCCTCGTTACTCATTTTAGTAGGGCCTCCAGCCACAATTTTTTGACCAACTCCCCATTTTTACGCAGAAAAGCAGATCTGATGCCTCTGTCAGGCTTTCTTATTACGGCTTTGTGACAACACCTGTTATCATGCGTTCGGCAGCACCCATAAAACCGGACAATAAATATGGTATTGAAGAACTATTACAACGAAGATGAGTCAGGGCTTCGTTTCACCCGAATTCAGGCCAGTGAATTTGCTAAAAAAATAGCCGATGACTTCAATCCTCTACATGATCAGGACGCCAAACTGTTCTGTGTGCCAGGGGATCTGCTGTTTGCAGTAACTCTGGAAAAATATGGATTGAGTCAGCGGATGTGCTTTACTTTTTCCGGAATGGTGGGTGACGGCATCAATCTGCACTACCTTGAACATGAAAATCAGGATTTGGTCCTCGTCGATGAACAAGATAAGGCCTGTCTTGGTATCGAACGCGATGGGGAGATCAGCACAAATAGTCAGCTCGTATGGGAATTTTCCAGGCGCTATGTGGAATTTTCCGGACATAATTTCCTGCAGGTATTGGTGCCAATGATGGAACGGGAAGGTGTGATGATAAACCCTGATAGGCCTTTGGTGATGTATCAAAGTATGTCGATTGATTTACGGCGCCTGGATATTGAAGACCCGGCGCTTGAGTTGATGGAGACTGAGATTAAGGTAGAGGGCAAAAGAGGGGACGTCCGGATGCGTTTCTGCCTGAAATCGGCTGGCAGCATTGTCGGTGAAGGGGAGAAACGGATGGCCTTACGAGGTTTGCGACCCTACGAGAAGAGCGGCATGAATAAGATGGTGAATGCCTACAAGGGTTACAAGCTCGCGCATACCGCCTGAATGTTGTTGCGGAGCGTCTGAGCAGACGCTCCATTCCGATATTAAAATTGTTCTTTTTCCACTTCCAGGTAGGCACGATTGATATGTCGACCTATCTCATCTTCAAAGCCCACCCAATTTGTGAAATCTCCCAGTGTGCTGATGATTTTCGGCTTCATCTCAAAATCTGACAGTCCCTCTTCGATGAGCGAAGTGACCTGAGTGCGTATCTTGTTTAGGTAGGTACGGTAGTGTTCCGCGACCTCTCGTCCACCAGCCGGTCCGTGCCCAGGAACAAAGTTTTTGCTGGATGATGTGAGGGCTAGATCAATTGCTGCAATATTCCCTTTGAATGTGCCGTGGGTCATCTGTCCGAAGCGCTTGCTCATGACATTATCACCTAAAAACAGTAAATCCTCTGTTGGGATATCTATCATCAGATCCGTATCGCTGTGTGCTTCGGCGACATACAGTGAATGGAATGTGATATCGCCAATGGTGATGACGTCTGCGTGTTCCAGTGCATGGTCAGGACCGATTACCTGAGTGCCGGCAGTGGCCTGTTCAGTCATCGAAAGCATAGATTGGCGCCAAGACTCTCCCTCTCCCAGTTTCACTCGTTCCAGCATTTTGCTGTGGCCGTAGATAACCGCCGTCGGGTAATGTTCCCGTATGGCCTGATTGCCTAGCCAGTGATCGCCGTGAATATGTGTGTTAAACACGGCGATGACCGGATCGCTGGTTTTTGTGGCGACCTGTCGTAATACCATTTCGCCAATTTGGACACTGCCACCAGGATCAATGACAACAACGCCGTCTTGGGTGAGGATAAAACCAGGATTGTTCATGAAGCCCTGATTCTCTGCTGATGGACGGCCAAGTGGTCCCTCTATCAGATAACTGTTGGGTCCTATCTGTTTTAGCGGATAGTCAGGAAGTGGTGGCGCCTTTTCTGCAATCAGCAGTGTTGGTAATACCAAAAGAACGAGTGAGAGTAAAAGACGCATGGTTTCCTCCTGATAATGTCCACTCCATTCTAGCTGTCTGAAATGGCGGAATCAGTTGTGGAATATACCAATGATCTAGGGGTAATCCGGAGGAGTGTGCTGGTGCTGTGAAGGCTATACAAAGAAGAAAATGGTAAGTAATGCGCCGATGCCAATAAGCACATAAGGGGCAGGAGAGGGTGGAGCGCCTTTTTTTTGCATGCCGACAAAGCCTTCAAAACGTGACCGGGTCAGCAGGCTGAGAATGCCAAGTAGAATAAAAAAGAGGCCGGCATACGAGGCAATTTGTTTAAGGATGCCCAGTTTATGACTATCTTCCCCACTCACCCCGCCACCAATGGTGGTGAATTTATTGGCCAGAGCAATTTCGGGTAACAGTATCGCCGCAAGCACCATGACTAACAAAGTGAATAATATGGGTCTGCTCATAGTGTTTTATCCAGACGTCCAAAGTGTTGATTGAGCCAATAACTGCTTCAAGGAAAATGTATAGCACGGTTTATTAGCGTCCTCAATGTCTATAACCTTTAATTCTCTAGTGGAAATGGATGGGGGTGGCTTAATGGCGGGCGTTGTCATTTACATAATATGAAGGCTTGCCGTGTTTTTTGACAGGCCTGTCCGTCATCTTCGTTAGCCGTTATCATGTAGTATAAGGATTAGGATTGATGATCCGGGAATCGAACTCAGCATGCACTGCTCAAATGAGGCATTTATGAAGTATGACATTGTCATTATCGGTGGTGGTCCTGCCGGACTGAGTTTTGCGCGCTCCCTCTGCGACAGCAAATTCAGTGTTCTGGTGGTTGAACGTGCTACGGTTGATGATCTAAAAGCCCCATCGATTGATGGGCGCGATATTGCGTTGACCCATCTCTCGAAGAAGATTCTCACTGAAATGGGGGTGCTGGCGCGTATCCCGGAGAGTGAAATATCACCTATAAAACAAGCCAAAGTAATCAATGGCAACTCATCTTATTGCCTTGAGATCGATAGCAAAAAGGCCGCTGTGGAAGCGCTCGGGTATCTGGTGCCCAATTATCTGATTCGAAAGGCACTCTATGAGGTAGTTGCACCACATAAGAATGTGCAGATTCTAACGGAAACTACGGTGAGTAATGTTGAGATTGGTGAACAGCAAGCCACTGTATATCTTTCCAATGGCGAGGCGGTAAATGCCACATTGGTGGTGGCCGCTGATAGTCGCTTCTCTGAGTCCCGGAGAAAAGTGGGCATCTCTGCCTCGATGCAAGATTTTGGGCGTGTCGCGATTGTCAGCCGCATGACCCATGAAAAACCCCATGAGCAGATTGCCTATGAGTGCTTTCATTACGGCCGCACACTGGCTGTCTTACCACTCGCCGGTAATCTCTCATCCACAGTAGTGACGGTATCTGCTGATGTGGCTCAGCAGATAATGGCTTTAAGTGATGAGGCCTTTGCAGCAGAAGTGCAGACGCGTTTTAAAAACCGCCTTGGAAAGATGCAATTGGTGGGTAAGCGGCATGCCTATCCTCTGGTTGCGGTGCATGCCAATAAATTCGTTAAATCTCGCTATGCCTTGTTAGGTGATGCGGCTGTTGGCATGCATCCCGTTACGGCACATGGCTTTAATCTGGGTTTGCGGGGGCAGGATACGCTGTATCGCGAGATTATGGCGGCGCATCTTCTGGGGCAGGATATCGGTTCTCTTTCTGTATTGGAGAAATACCAGCGTAAGCATCAGCGCGTCACCTGGCCGTTATATACCGGGACCAACGAGATCGTAGACCTCTACACAAATGACTCCGTTCCTGCAAAGATTCTGAGAGGATTGGTGCTAAGATTTAGTAACAACTTCCCGCCGATTAAACAGATGATCTCTCGTAAGCTTACCGAACTGGGTGGACATGAAGAGGCAGGACTGCCTTTTTTATAAGGGGTCCGACGTCCCCTCTTCGGCGCGGCTGGTGATCAGCTCTTCCAGTGTGCGAGATTTGAACTCGCGTCGATAGAGTACCCATACAATGCCGGTGCTCAATGCCAGGAATAGCCAGGGATTGATAAACCAGCCAATCACCGCGAGGCTGAAGTAGTAGGTCCGCAAGCCCTGGTTGAAATTGTTGGCCGCAAGGGATGCAACACGGGCGATACGTATCGCGTAAGCCTTGCGTTCACGGTCAGATACCTGGTTGTCAGGTGTGGGGGCTCCACCTAACATGACGGCGCAGAAACCATACTGACGCAGACTCCAGGTGAATTTGAAAAAGGCATACATAAAGAGCCCAACCAGCAGTACCAACTTCATCTCCCACTCCGCACGACTCGCTACAATCGCGAAAGGGACGTCCGCCACCATATCGATAACCTTGTCGGTAGATCCCATAACCGTCATGAGGCCCGCCAAAATCAACATGGTCGAAGAGGCAAAAAATGCGACGCTGCGCTCGAGATTTGAGAGTACGGTTGTATCTGCCACGCGCACTTCCCGTGACAGCATGTGTTCCATCCATTCCTGGCGGTATTGATGCAGTACGCTGGAGAGGCAGTGCGTGGTTGCAGCCATGCGCTGTGAATAGAGCATGTAACCGTAAAAGCAGACTAAGAACCAGAAAAAAGCGAGGATACTTTCCCAGTGTGCTTTAGAAAATAGAATAAACTCATTCATACGCGCCAGGCCAGTGTGATCGAAGGGAGAGTGAGGGCTCCACTATAGCAGGGCTCGATGGGAGAGATAACCACCATTGATGGTGGACTAGCAAGCGCTGTACCCAGGGTTTAATCTGGGCACAGCGTTGAATGCTGTGTGTCAGGCTAGTGTCCGCTATAGATATCAGCGATCACCTGACTGTTGTGTTCGACGATCAGTTTTCGTTTGGTCTTGAGTGTCGGAGTCAGATAACCGTTTTCTACACTCCAGGCTTCACTTAGCAATACTGCCTTACGAACCTGGGCATAGCCGGGGAACTCGCTGATCTGCTCACTAATCCGATGATTGATGTGTTCCAATACCTGTGGGGCTTTATAGGAGGATGGATCATCTGGATCCAGCCCCAATCCTTCAGCGAAGTTTTTCCAGTGTTCAGCTTCCGGAACGATCAAGGCGGATAGGAATGCCCGGCCTTCGCCAATGATCAAGACCTGTTCAAACAGGGCGTCCATGGCTATGGCGATCTCCATGTCTGCAGGTGAAACCTTCTCCCCATTTGCCAAGACGATAATGTCTTTTATGCGACCGGTAATATACACATGACCATCGGGGTCTATGCGTGCAATGTCTCCCGTGTGAAACCAACCGTCCTGATCAATAACCCGATCAGTCTCGGCCTGGTTATTCCAAAACCCCAGCATGATAGCGGCACCTTTGGCGAGTAATTCACCATTATCCGCAACCTTTAATTGCGTACTGGGCAGCGCTAGACCAACACTCTCAGGAATATTGTCATCAATCCGGCTGACTGCCAGTACCGGGCTGGTTTCTGTCAGGCCATAACCCTGTAATACCGGTACGCCAAGCGCAAGAAAGGTGCGTGCCACATCCGGTGGTAGTGGGGCACCGCCACTGATCGCGGTCTTTAGTCGGCCACCGAGTTTCTCAACAATCTTACTGGCGACCAGTTTATTTAATAGCGGCCAGAGCAGCATTGACAGTGACCAGCGGCCTCTCCCCTGCAAGTATTCAAAACGCGTCCAGCCAACATCAACAGCCAAGTTGAACAGTTTTCGTGCGATGGGTGGCTTTGCATCCAGCCCTTCCTGAATCTTTGCGTAGATACGCTCATAGATCCTTGGCACGCTAATCATAAAGGTTGGACGGATAATCACCAGATCTTCAGCCAACTGCAGTATTGAGCGCGCATACGCGACAGTAATTCCCGCCATCATGGGCAGATAGTAGCCGCCTGTTCGTTCCAGCATATGCGAAAGGGGCAAGAACGAGAGCAGTATGTCGTCATCATTGATGGTAGTGGTTTGCAACGCCTCGTGAGTATTGCTCAAAATATTGTGATGGCTCAGCATCACGCCTTTAGGATGACCCGTGGTACCGGACGTATAGACGATTGAACAGAGCTCATGAGGATCAATGCCATCCACTACCTTATAGTTTTCGGTTGTCTCAGGTAACCAGGCGTCAAGCAGACGCACACGATCATCGTGTGCCATGCCATCCAGTGATTCAATGGAGACAATCCGGTGAATGGTGGTGATTTCATCCCGGACCGGCTCCAGGCTTTTCCACTGTTCCCGGCCAAGAATCACCAGCAGTTTGATGCCTGCCGCTTCAGCGATATAGGAGACGTTGCCCCCACGGTCATTGTAAAATAGCGGAACGCTTACCAAGCCGAGCCCCAATGCGGCCTGATCAAACATGACCCACTCGCGCCGGTTGGACATCATGATGCCAACACGGTCGCCACGTTTTAATCCTTCTTTCTCGAATGCCGCCTGCCAGCGGGCTGTCTCACGCCCCATTTCAGCCCAACTGCAATCATGCCAGCTTGCTCGATCTGGATCGAAATAGCGGTAGGCGACACGATCAGCGCTTTGCCGAATTCTGGCCTGGAAAAGTCCTGCTAATGTAACGGCCTCATCCAGGGAGATGATTTCCTGGTTGGCTTTCATAATGCTCTCCTCTCACGAAGCGAATGTGTGCCAAAGATCTTTTTGTCTGTTTGTACACAATTGACTTCTTTTCAACCTGGGTAAAATAGGTATCCCGGTTGGCGTGGCGGGGGCTTTGTCACCTTCTTCGCCGGGTGGTTTTTAATTATTGTTTTAGTTTAATTGTCGGGCCTGTGCCCATTATTTATCAAGTTTTGTATTGACTGGCTTTTGGGTCACCTCTCAATCAATTGTGGATTTGGTCAGAGCAGCAGGAGCCGATAGGCCCCCCTGCAGAAAAGGCAGCAGGCGTTGGATTATTCCTTCAATATCTGCCGGATCGCAATACCGGCATGATTCAATCATCTCTAAAGCATCAGTGCCTGCAAGTGTGAAAGCGATTGTGCCAATCACAAAATGTACGCGCCAAGAAAGTTCTTCTTGTGACAGTTCAGGTAGTGTCAGCGCCAATGCTGAGCGGTACCGATCCTTTACTTTCTCATACAGCAAAGGGAGAAAATCATGCACTTCAGGCCCGGGCTCGGCATGTGTCCGTCCCAGCAGTCTGATGAAGTTTGTCCCCCCTTGATTGGGATTGAGGCTGGCACGCAGCGCCGGTTCAATAAAGGCGCGCAGGATATCTTCAAGTGCCAGCGGGTTTCCGTTGGCTTTCTGTTCCAGCGTTTCCAACATATCGATACGCTGCTTATTCATGGGGGCAACGCGACGTTGAAATACCGCTTGATAGAGCTGTGCCTTAGACCCGAAGTGATAGTTGACGGCCGCCAGATTGACATTGGCCCTGGAGGTGATCGTCCGCATGGATGTGGCGGAATAACCTTTCTCAGCAAAGATCTCCTCGGCTACATCAAGTATCTTGTCCTTGGTGTCGACGGGAGGCTTCATGTGCTGGCTGACTGTTTCAGCAACAGCATTTGCTCTGAACGGGTTCATTCGTCATATTACCTGATAAACTATGCCATAATAGGTTTCAGTTAAACGTTCGTTTTAATTTTTGTCAAGACGTTTTTTTGCACTATTATGTCGGTGAGTGTCCCTTCAAACAGGCACTCAGTCTATTAACTCAATGATTCCCTGGAGGGTGAGTTGACCCAAGTAATTGAAGAGATACGCAGTGATCAGCAGTTGGACGTGAGTGGCTTTATCTGTCCACTTCCCGTGTTAAAGACCAAGGCGGCGCTCTCGAGAATGGCGGTGGGTGAGGTACTAAAAGTGATCGTAACCCATCCCGATTCCCGCAAGGAGTTTCCGGTACTTTGTCGGTTGCCAGAATTTGAACTGCTGTCGAGCGCTGAGGAGGATGGGCATTTCCTCTACTGGATAAAGAAGGTCTCCGGCCATAAGGTTTAATTCGGGACTTTCTTTGCGACTACCGGAGACTCTTCCGGTATACTTTTTATTTTTCAACAATATCTGATGGTTTCATATGAAGTTTACGGTAATCCCTGTTACAGCATTTGAGCAAAATTGCACGCTGGTTTCTTGCGATGAAACTAAACGGGCAGCCGTGGTAGATCCGGGCGGTGATATCGATCGGATTCTCCAGGAGGCAGAGGAGCAGGGAGTAACGCTCGAGAAAATCCTTATAACCCATGCCCATATTGATCATGCAGGCGCGGCGGGTGAGCTTTCCAGACGTTTAGGGATTCCCATTGAAGGGCCACACAAGGAAGATCAGTTCTGGATTGATGACTTGGCACAGCAGGCGAAGATGTTTGGTTTTCCCCCTGCCGAGACCTTTGAACCGGCGCGCTGGCTTAATCAGGGTGATCGTGTGCAGGTGGGGAATCAAGAGCTTGAAGTACGTCATTGCCCCGGTCATACACCTGGTCACGTAGTCTTCTTTAATCCCAATGATAAAGTAGCCATCGTCGGTGATGTCTTATTCAGTGGCTCGATTGGTCGAACAGATTTTCCGAAAGGGGACCATGCCACCTTACTGCGCTCTATTCGTGAGCAGCTCTGGAGTATGGGGGATGATGTGGAGTTTATCTCCGGTCATGGCCCGGTCTCTACCATCGGCCATGAGCGGGCTACCAACCCTTTCCTGAACTGATCAATCAGTGGGCGTTTATGCGATGGATGAACGCCCTTCCAGGCGTTCATTATTGATCAGTGAAGCAAGTCGTTTCACGCCTTCGTTGATCAGATCCACATGGCTGTTGGAAAAATTGAGTCGCATGCTGTTATGTGACTCACCAAAGGCATAGAAGGCTTCTCCTGGAACGAAGGCGACACCCTGTTCAATGGCTGATTTGAACAGGGTCATCGTGCTCTCATTGCTGGTTAGGGTCGCCCAAATAAACATGCCGCCCTCGGGTTTGGTGAATTGAACCTGATCTGGCATATAAGTCGTCAAGGCGGCAGCCATCGCTTCAAGCCGTCTGCCGTAGGCCGTGCAAATCGTTTGTAGATGGGGTAGCAGTGCGCCGCTCTGGAGATAGTGCAAAACCAAGTGCTGATCATATCCACTAGAGTGGAGATCGGCGGCCTGTTTCAGCTTTTCCACAATTTTGATCACCTCCCGTGGCCCATTGATCCAGCCAAGCCGGAGTGCCGGTGCAATCACCTTTGAGAATGATCCGAAATGGATCACCCGATGGGGCATCAGTGTGTGCAGGCTGGGGAGAGATTCGCCTGAATAGCGCAGCGATGAATAGGGGGCATCCTCCAGAATCAAGAAATCATACTTTTCTGCCAACTCAACCAGCCCCTTTCTCCGCTCTAGTGAGTAGCTGGCGCCGGTAGGATTCTGGAAATCCGTTACGGTGTAGAAAAAGCGGATCGGCTCCAGTTTAACGATCTCTTCCAGGGCAGATAGGTCGGGCCCCTGATCATCAGATGGGATGGTCACCAGTTCAGCCTGATTAGCCCTGAGAACCTGCAAGGCGCCCAGGTATGTGGGCGCTTCGACAACGACCTTCTGACCGGGATCAATCAGACAGCGTACAACCAGATCGAGCCCTTGTTGTGAACCCGTGGTGATGATGATGTTATCTGGCTGGCTCTCTGCAATGGTCAGGTTCTGGGCAATATAGGACCGCAATGGTAAAAGACCGGCCGTTTCACTGTATTGATAGAGTGCATTACCCAGCTGCTGATGCATCTGCTGGGCGGCTTGCTGTAACTCATCAACAGGAAAAAGTTGGGGGTCAGGTAGCCCGCCCGCAAATGAGATAATGTGCGGCTGTTGGGTGACGGCAAGGATGTCCCGGATGAATGAGCTATTAAGGTTTTTCGTCCGTTGGGCAAACATCCGCTGATCCTCTCGTTCTAATAGTGATCATCGGAGCATAAGGCAGGCCACTGATTCCGAGTTTGATTGGAAGAGGGTATTCTTTTGTCGAAATGTGCTATTTTTGCACTATGGGGCTGCGCAGAAATACATCCTACGAACATCAGACGCGTATTAATGAGGCGCTGTATCGTATTCATGCCGATCTTTCCGCAGAACTCACTATAGCGGATCTGGCAAAGCGCGCCTGCTACTCACCTTATCACTTCCAGCGCATCTTCAAACAGATAACCGGCGAGAGTGTGCATGACTACATTCGCCGCTGTCGATTGGAGTGGGCGGCCAATCTGCTGATCTACAATCCAGACACGGTGATTGTTGAGATTGCCACGGAGTGTGGTTTTCATTCCAACGCCTCTTTTAATCACGCCTTTAAGTCTTTTTTTGGCTGTTCTCCCAGCATTTGGCGTAAGGAGGGCTATGCACAGAGGAGCCGCAGTTTAAAGGCGCTTTGGTCGACTTCAGCGGTCAATCCGCATCGCAAATTTTATGAGGATACACTCCGGGAAAACGAGCGGCCTCTGTTGCCGCCTGTCGTTATAAAACGCCTGGCCAGTCAATCGGTCGCCTATATTCGGCACATAGGTTATGACCAAGGTATTGGTGAGGTGTGGGAACGCTTATTGGACTGGGGGGCGGATCATGGATTTGATGTCGATAAGCAACAGATGATCGCACTACACCACAGCAATCCGGATTTGATCCCTTTCGATCAGTGTCGCTATGTGGCCTGTCTGACGTTACCCAAAAAAAGTTATCCCAGTGATGGCGTTGGCGTCATGGAGATACCCGGTGGTCTGCATGCGTGCTGCGAAGCGGAAGGGGTATTTGGAGACCTACTCTACCTGATGCGAAATCTGTATATGTACTGGTTGCCGGCCAGTGATTATCAGGCGAGAAGCATCCCTCCACATGCCTGTTACCAGGATAATCACTTCATTAATCAAAGTCATCGATTTCACCTCGAATTCCGCATTCCAGTAGCGCATAAGCGGCGTTAGCGGGTAGTCTATATATTTGATATTAATCAAGAAAGTAATTTATCAACCACATTGCCGGCGTGTTTTTTGCGCCATCACCTGACGCACATCATTAAGTTTGATCTGTTCCCTATGCTGCATATGGACAGGCCTATTATGAGTACATATTCTTGAATCGTGATGAGAACATTAAACGCCGTGCTTTACAGTGTGATTCTCTCCTTCCTAGTTGGTGGCGCGGTTTTTTTCGGTATTTTTTCTGGTTCCTGGATTAACTATCCCCTGCATGCCTTTATCGAAAGTCTGGGTGCCTTTATTGCCCTGCTGATTGCTGTCCTTATTCTGATGCTGCGCATCTATGATCGCCTGCCTGTTCGCTATATCTGGATCATATCGGCCTTAGTCAGTATGGGCGTGCTGGATGGTTTTCACGCGGTTACACAAGAGATTCAGTCTTTTGTCTGGTTACACTCGATGGCGATGTTAAGTGGCGGGTTGATATTTGCCTGCATATGGCTACCCGATGAGATTGCGCGGCGTGTTTATCGAAGGGGACTGCCACTCATTTTTCTTGCGTCTATGTCGATCATCGGCGTATTTGCGCTTATTAGTCCCTCTTCAGTTCCGGTGATGATTGAATCGGGGGCGTTTACCGCGTTAGCCAGAATAATGAATTTGGCGGGTGGCATACTCTTCCTCACTGCTGCGGGTTACTTTTTATTGCAGCAGCGTTCATCCATCAGCCGGGATAACACGATCTTCAGCAGTCACTGTCTCCTGTTTGGACTGTCAGGACTATTATTCGAATATTCAGTGCCTTGGGATGGGATTTGGTGGTACTGGCATCTCTTGCGATTTGTCGCCTATGCGTTGGTGCTTTATTACTTCTTTATGTTGTCCCATGCTGAGGAGCGACAACTGCATCTCTTAAACAGCGAATTGGAAAATCGGGTTGCGCTGCGCACGCTTCAGTTGAGTAATGAGCTGAAAGAACGCAAAAGGATGGAGAAAAAACTGAAGCATTTGGCAACACATGATCCGCTGACGGGGCTCTACAACCGAAATGAACTTGAGCGCCGAATAGCCGAGGACCTTGAACGTGCCGCCCGTTACCAGCATCCCCTCTCTATCTTTATGGTGGATATCGATCACTTTAAAGAGATTAATGACAACTACGGGCATGCAGGCGGGGATCGTGTTTTGCGAAGTATTGCCTTCGAATTGGAGCGCTCGCTACGAAAAACGGACTATGTTGCCCGATTTGGGGGTGAGGAGTTTCTGGTTGTGTTGCCTGAGACGTCACTTGCCCGGGCAATCGAACTCGGTGAACGATTACGCCATAGGATTGCCAGCCATGAAGCGATACTGGGTGATGAGAAAGTGGCTTTGACGATCAGTATCGGTGTGGCCAGTTTTCCAGCTATCTCGACCAACTGGAGTGATCTATTGGATGCCGCCGATACGGCTATGTATCAAGCCAAGCATGATGGGCGGAATTGTCTGCGCTCGGCTCCTGAGCGAGGCGGTGGATTATGAAGAGAGTTGACCTACTTTTCTGGCCAAAGACTCCTGCCTGATCCGATTCCTTGAGTCGAGCGTAAACACGATCAGACCGAGCCAGATAAGGGCAAAAGTGATTAAGTGAGGCTGCGAGAACGGTTCATCAAATAAAAATACAGCCAGCAGAAACTGGCAGGTTGGATTTAGGTACTGTAATAGACCAACGGTTCCCAGCCGCAGGCGTTTTGATGCCGAGGTGAAGAGGATCAGGGGCAGGGCGGTCATCAGGCCTGATCCAATCAGCAACAGGTCAAAGCTTATCGTTTGGGTGCCAAAGACAAGTGTCTCCTCTCGATGCAGTAGCCAGAGGTAACCCACTGCGAGCGGTGCGAGAAAAAGGCACTCCATGGTCAGGCCCACCAATGCACTCACATCAATCTTTTTTCTAACCAGACTATAAAACCCAAACGAGATGGCCAACAGCAATGCTATCCAGGGGAGTTGCTGGATCGCAATCAAAAGATTCAGTACGCCTAAACAGACCAGAATCAGAGAAATGATCTGGTTGCGGTTTAGCCGCTCGTCGAGAAACAACCTGCCCAACACAACCATCACAATGGGCATGATGAAATAGCCCATGCTGGCTTCCAGTGCTTTTTCGTTGTTGACCGCCCAGATAAATCCAAGCCAATTGACCGAAACAAGAATCGAGCTGGTGAGTAGCGTCAGCAACATTTTACGGTTAGAGAACAGCCTTATAAAAATCCGAATCTGTCCGCTGAAACCAACCAGGATCAGTGTGAACAGCAGTGACCAGATAGCGCGGTGGGCAATGATTTCGAGGGCTGGGGCCTCGCCAATAGCCCTATAGTAAAGCGCAGAAAAGCCCCAGATGAGAAAGGCACCCAATGCACTGGCAACGCCGATGTTTACAGCACGATCAGATTCTGTGGGCGAGTTCATGGTTATGCTGTTTCCAGACGATAGTTGGTTTCAACTGTAACAGTCAACCAACAGGCAGGTCGAGTGATCCCTGGATAATACAGGTTGGTTATAGCTTGACAGCCGTTTCAAATTTTACCCGATCCAGTGAGATCAGGCTGCGGAATTTTCTGAGATTGGGTTGGGTATAGAATACTTTATGGGTGAAGGCATCATAGGCCTGCATGTCTGGCACTGAAACAACCAGAATGAAATCGACCTCTCCTGTGACGGCATAGCATTGAGTGACCTCAGGGGAGGCTATTATTGTCTTCCGGAATTGCGCTGATAACTCCAGATGATCCCTCTCCATCTCCACTTCAACAATAATATTAATAGTATGTCCCGCTATATGCGGTTCTACCAGCGACACATCACCTGAGATGATTCCCTCGTCCCGCAGGCGTTTTACCCGTCTGAGGCAGGCGGGCGGAGATAGCCCAACTCGTTCGGCAAGTTTTAAATTGCTGATTTGGTTGTTTTTTTGTAATTGATTGAGGATGTGTCGATCAATTCGGTCAAGGGTATCTGATTTCATAGTTAATTAAATTACAATTAATATTGATAATATAAAATAAAATTAAGAAAATTCTAATAATAAAAAATTATATTACATAATCATATGCATAAACAAAATCATAGCAGAGATTCATTGATTACAATATGCACTATTGATATCAACTGATTTGAGGCCTCGCTTGAAAAACTGGTTTAAAGAACTGTTACTCGATATCTACCAGGTAACCAGCACACTCTTCAAAATCATGATTCCCACACTGCTGGTGGTGAAGCTGCTGGAAGAGATGGGAGGTGTTGAACTCATCGCCTGGGTCTTGGGGCCGGTGATGGCGTTTGTTGGTCTTCCTGAGTCAATGGGATTAGTTTGGGCAACGACGCTTCTAACCAATATCTATACCGGCATGATTATCTTTTTCAATGTGGCGCAGTCTGAATCGCTCACTGTTGCCCAGGTGACGGTAGTAGGCACCATGATGCTGGTTGCTCACACCTTGCCGATTGAGGCGCGAATTGCACAGAAAGCGGGCGTACGTCTTGGCGTCACACTGTTGATCCGCCTTTCCAGTGCCTTGCTACTTGGGTTTATGCTGCATCATCTCTATGCCTGGGGAGGCTGGTTGCAACAGCCTAATCAACTGCTCTGGTCGCCCAGCGTGATTGATAGCTCGCTGCAGGCTTGGTTGGTTTCCCAAGTGCAGAGTCTTGGTATGATTTTATTGATCATATCCCTATTGCTGACGACACTAAAATTACTGCGTTTGTTGCATATCGAAAGGCTGCTTCACTGGCTGCTTCAACCCGTTCTTAGACTACTGGGGATAGGACCCACGGCAACCACTATTACCATTGTGGGGTTCACTCTGGGATTGGCGTTTGGTGGCGGACTGCTGATCAAAGAGGCGAAGGCAGGTCATGTACCGTATCGGGATGTATTCAGCGCCATGACACTGCTGGCGCTCTGCCACAGCGTTATTGAGGATACCCTATTGATTCTTCTGCTGGGTGCCGATATCAGCGGCATCCTCTGGATGCGCTTGCTGTTTGGTTTTTTGGTGGTGGCGCTGGTCAGTCGTCTGATGAATCGCAGCAGTGAGCAGTTTCACCGACGCTATCTAGTTCGTGAACCAGAGGCGGCAAAGCCATGAGTGCGCCTATCATATCGCCCAGTGAGGCGCGTACAGGGTTTATTTACGGACTGCTGGCATTTGCCATGTGGGGCTTTGGGCCTGTCTATTTCAAGGCCGTTTCGTCGATATCACCCATGGAAGTGTTGGCGCATCGAGTCATCTGGTCAGTGGTTTTGCTTGTGTTGCTCATTACTTGGCAGAGACAGTGGCGGGATCTGGGACGCTTGCTCAAGGATTTTCGCAGGGTGAGTTGGTTGTTGGTGACTGCGTTACTGGTCGCGGCCAATTGGTTGACCTTTATCAGTGCTGTATCTCAAGGTGAGATTGTTGCCTCTAGCCTGGGCTATTTCATTATCCCTTTATTCAGTGTCTTGTTGGGTGTTCTCTTCTTTAGCGAACGATTGAGGCCGCTACAGATGATTGCCATTCTTTTGGCAATCTGCGGTGTTGCTAACCAAGTCATTACCTTGGGTGAGCTACCGATCATTGCGCTTACACTGGCAGTCACATTTGGACTATACGGCTTGATTCGTAAAAAGATTGCAGTTGATCCCCTGCTGGGATTAGGTGTGGAAACGCTGCTGTTATCGCCGTTCGCCTTCGGTTATCTCTCATGGCTTGATGGCCAAGGTGGGCTGGGTTTCGGATCAATCTCCATCACCATGGACCTTTTGTTGGTGCTGGGAGGGCTGGTGACAACACTGCCTCTGGTCTGCTTTGCGGCCGCCGCCAATCGCCTGTCACTGACTACGATTGGGATTTTGCACTATCTGGCCCCGAGTATCACATTTCTACTGGCCATCTACCTCTATAATGAACCCTTTGGCAGTTATCAGCTGATTACATTTGGCTTTATCTGGACGGCGTTGGCGATCTTCTCCTGGGAGGGTTGGCTGAACCAGAGAAAGGTTGTGCCGGCATTTCAGGGGGTATGAGTAGAATTATCCCGTTTTTTTGAACAGTGGCGCTCTATTGCGCCATTTTTTTATTAAACTCCTCTCACTATGCTGCCGATAGGTTCTTTAATGAGCCAGGGGTTAACGAGGGGATAATGAATCAACCGTCTGACGAGTGGAAAAAAAAGTATTTTGACAGCTTGGCTGATCTCGAACGCAAGGAGAAACAGTGGGAGACGGTCGAATCAGCCTTGAGGCGTTGTATCTCCCGTATCTCTTTTATTGGCGACGGCCTTGATCCGACGTTGGATGAACGGCTGGAGCATTTGCGTAACCGTGTCAGGGGCGAAAAAGATACCCGGGCCTTACTCCGATTGGTGGAGGATATTGCAGCCAAGGCCGAGGGTATTCAGGGTAAATCGGAACCTTTGGGTGGCATGGCGTCATCTGATAAATTCCTCGGCGACCTTTTTTCCCAGGCAACTTTCCCCAAAACAGTTGAAAAACGGGCGCGTAAACTTGCCAAGGCACTGAGTCAGCCGGCGGTTTCAACTGATACGCTGCAGGCCGCTAAGGCCTTGATATTGGATGCCTTGTCTCAGCCGTCTACCCCTGAGGCAGAGAAGGGGAAAGGGTTGATAGGGAAGCTGTTCGCGAAAGATAAAGAGAAGGAAGATGAGCGCACGTCAGCACCTGCCACAGCCTCTGATCATTCGGCTCCTACGGTACAGGAGGAGCGGATCGAGGGGCAGACGTTACTCGTATCCCTGATAAACCAGCTCGAATCGTCCCTGCGGCAGATGGATGAATTGCATGCGCTTGCCAAGAAAGCTGCATCAGCTTCTAGCCATCGTGAGTTGGAGCTACTCGCGACTGATCTCGTGAAGGTGTTGTCATTCAATGAAACGTCCGCCGCAGCCGATTTGCTTCCTCCCGTTGATCAGGTACTACTACAGCTGATTGAACGGATAGATATCACTAAACAACTCGAGCCCAGGATTCAAGCCCTCAAAAAACAACTGGTTCGAGGCATCATCGCTAAAGATATCCCTTCAATTCTTACAGAACTGCTACAGCTGGTAGAGTATGCCAAGACTCAGGCTGAAAATGAGCGTCAGGAGGTAGAGCGTTTTCTTCTGCAGATGACGGAACAGTTGCAACAACTGGACCAGGAGGTCACTGGAGTCAGTGCGATAGGTGGTGAGCTTATTGAGGGTAGCAGGCAACTTGACCAAGAGATGCAGACTCAAGTCGACCATATCCAGTCCAGTGTGGATCATGCGACAGAGTTGAATGACCTCAAACTATCTATCACAGAAAGATTAAACGTGATTCAGGAGCGTCTGAGAGACAACCGGAGCGACAATGAGCGGCTGGTAGAGGATTTTGAGCACCGCATTGATCTACTCACGACAAAGATCGGGAGCATGGAGCAGGAGACTGCTTCATTAAAAGAATCTGTCCAGAAAGCCAGAACAGAGGCATTCACCGATGCCCTGACCGGTTTACACAACAGACATGCATTTGATTGCAAGTTGGAAGAGGAGTTTGCACGTTGGAATCGCTACGGCTTTCCGCTCAGCATGATTATCGTGGATGTTGATCACTTTAAGAAGGTGAATGACACCTACGGTCACTTAGCGGGGGATAAGGTACTGCACGTAATAGGTGCGCATCTGAAAAAAGCGACTCGAAATGTTGATTTTCCTGCGCGCTATGGTGGTGAGGAATTTGTGGTACTGTTGCCAGAAGTGGATTTAAAAGGCGCCAAGATTGTGGCTGAAAAAATTCGGCAAGCAGTTGAAGAAAAACCGTTCCGCTCTGGTGACAATCGGGTCAATATAACAGTCTCTTGTGGTATCGCCTCATTCAGGAAGGGTGATGCTCGAAAAACGCCTTTTGAGCGAGCAGATGAAGCGCTGTATCTGGCAAAGCGGGGTGGACGTAATCGATGTTGCAGTGAAGAGCAGGTCAAATAAAGCAGTTGAGACAAATTGATTCGATAGCCCCTTTTTCTGATAGAAGTGCGGATAACGGTAGACGACAGTGCAGTATGAGATCGTTGTATGACACACAAAATTGAACAGCTTAATTTTCTGATCGTTGATGACTATGGCGATATGCGTGGTGTGCTGCGCAATATGTTGCAGTCATTTGGTGTGGCCAATATCGATTCTGTGGCCAATGGGCGAGAGGCTATCGCGCACATCGAGGCTAAAAGGTATGACGTAATCCTTTGTGATTATAATCTGGGTGATGGTCGGGATGGTCAGCAAATACTTGAAGAAATCCGCGCCAGAAAACTGATAGGCGTAAGCAGTATATTTGTCATGATCACTGCAGAGAATACAAGGCTCATGGTCATGGGGGCTGTAGAGTATGAACCGGACTCATATCTAACCAAGCCCTTCACCAAAGATCTGCTTGCGCAGCGGCTTGAGCGCCTACTGAATAGAAAGGCCGATTTATTAGAGATCGAAAATGCCATTGATCATAAAGAGTATGAGCTTGCTAACGTAATGCTTGATAAGCGAATTGCGGAAAATCCACGCAATGTAAATGAGTTCATAAAACTCAAGGCTGAACTCTGTATTAAGGCGGGTGCCTATGATCAAGCCGAGGCTATCTACTCCGATGTGCTGGTTCAGAGGGATATCGCCTGGGCACGCCTCGGCATTGGAAAGGCCTACTATGGCAATCGGCGTTTCGATGATGCCAAGCGCGTGTTCGAAGGCTTGCTTGAGGGTAATGAGCGTTTCATGGCTGCCTATGATTGGCTAGCGAAGACCCAGTTGGCATTAGATGAGCCACAGAAAGCACAAAAAGTGCTGGAGACAGCGACAGCGCACTCCGCCAAGGCAATAGTCCGACAACGCGCACTAGGGGAACTGGCACTCTCTAATCATGATGAGAAAGTAGCCGAGCATGCCTTCAGTCAGGCAATTCATCTGGGTCGACACTCTATCTATAAGCATCCATCAATCTACGCCAACCTGGCAAAAGCCAAGGCGACGACCACAAACGGGGAAGCGGGTCTAAGGGTGCTTCGTGATCTAAAAAAGGCCTTTAAAGGAGATAAAGAGGCGGATCTCTACTCCTCCATGACGGAAGCTGTTTTACAGGAAGACATGGGCAATGGTGAGCGGGCCAGGACCTGCATGATCAATGCCCATGAACTCTACAAGGAGTTGGGTACCCGGGCCGCACCCGAACTTGCACTGGATATGGCACGCTCATGCAGCAAAATGGGTGAGACGGAGCGGGCGCATGAACTGTTGCAACAGGCGGTCAAAAACAACCACTCAGATGAAACCTTCTTGAAACAAGTTGGATCAACCTTGGCTGACCTAGGCCTTTCGGACGACCCCAATGCGCTTATTGCCGATATCAAGAAGGGCATTGTACGTCTTAATAATCGCGGTGTTGAACTGGCCAAGGTTGGCAAACTGGATGAAGCGATGCTGCTGTTTGAGGAAGCCGTAGAGGGCATGCCGGGGAACAAAGTGGTAAATCTTAATGCGGCGCGTATCTTTATGTTACAGATGAAAAAATCTGGAATTGATCCTAAGCGGTTAGATCAGGTGCGCGAATACCTGACACGAGTACGGCAGATGGATTCCGAGAATAGGACATTGCATAAAATGGAACGAATGCTCAAGCAGCTTTTGAGCGGTTCATAGAAAGCAGTAACAAGGAGATTTCAAATGAAATTTTATGATGTACTGGCTTCGTTGATCCATGATATGAAAAATTCCCTGAGTATGGTCGTGCATACCCTGGAACAGCTCACAAGTGATCCATCGTTTCACTATGATAAACCGGAGCAGGTTACGGCCCTACAGAATGAAGCACGGCGACTGAATAATAACCTTATAGAACTGCTCACCCTGTATAAGATCGAGAATGAACGTATCTCGCCTACGATTGAGGATGTGGATGTGGCCAATTTTCTCGCCGAGATTGTGGCTGAAAGTTCCTCATCGGCCACTGCCAATCATATTAAACTGAGTTACGATTGCGACCCTGATCTGTATGGGTACTTTGATGAGGGATTATTACGTGGGGTGTTAAATAACTTGGTGGGGAATGGCCTGCGCTATACCATGGATGAATTGCGGATTTCGGCTGCTCAGGAGGATAACTACCTGGTTTTTAGGGTAGAGGATAATGGTGTAGGATATCCCAAACAGATGCTTGCTGCTCAGACCTCAGAAGATCTACATCGAGACCTGGCTGAGGGGCGGACGCAGTTGGGTATATATTTTGCCACTATGATTGCCGAGATGCATAAGAATAAAGACCAGTCAGGATTTATTCGGCTTGAAAATAATTACCGGTTACCGGGAGGCTGTTTTTCTGTCTGGTTGCCGTAATAGTTCGGAAAATACAGTGTATTAGATAAAAACAAATTATTTGTTCTGGAACACCAATTAAATTGATTGCGAAGTCTTATGATTGTAATGAATAGAGAGCCTCTGGTGTTGATTCCATGGTTGGTACTGTGTCTCTGTTTATCTGGATATGGTACTGCGTTCGCTGCCAAGATGTATAAATGGGTGGATGAGAATGGCGAAGTACATTTTAGCCAGACCCCGCCCATTCCAAATGAAACATCGGTCGACCAAGATCAAGTGCAGGTACAGACCACTTCTGGATCGGTGCTGATTCCCATGGTAGTCGAGGGTCAACCCTATTGTGGTGAATTAAAATTAACCAAGCCACGGGAAAATCGGCAGATGAGTGTGAAAACACTCAGTGAAAAGATTAAATATTGGAATCAATCTCTGGATCGATCCAAGCAAGCGCTTGATAGGTATCTTGCTCCAAAAAGAAAACGCTACTCCTCCTATAATAAGTCATCCACTAATAAGTCATCCACCTTCAACGAAGAGCTGGCACGCTATCAGAAACCGGTCAATGAGTATCAGTGTGCGATTGAGTGGGCTAATAAAAAAATGGATGATGTGCGGCAATCTGAAGCCGAATATATGCGGGATGTAAGCAAGGCTCAAAAAGATGTCGATGTGGCAACGGCACAGATGCATCGCCTCTGTGGGGAAGAGCCTGAAGAGTATAATGAGTACAGTAAAAAACGTGAGCGGTATCTGGCCTGGAAAAAATGTACTCGAAAATACGGTGCCGTAGTACGTGAAATGCAGAATAAATTGCACACGGTCGAAAGAAAACAGTACTGAGTTTTAGCTTGAACGGTGATGCATAGCGCGCGCTAGTACTCAATGGAATGGCGTATACAGCTGTGTATTGATCAGATAATCAGTAACAAGGGAATTGACATAATGGATAAGCCAGTGCGGGCTGCAGAAAGCCCTTTTGCTATTGATGTTGAACAGGGTAAATCCTATTTTTGGTGTGCCTGTGGAAAAAGCGCCAAACAACCTTTTTGTGATGGTTCACATAAAGATACAGCATTCAAACCCGTCAAGTATGAGGCTAGTGAAACAAAGACGGTCTACTTTTGTGGATGTAAAGTGACACAGACGGCCCCTCTTTGTGATGGCAGTCATAAGAAGACAGGGTGAGTTTAAGTACATCCATGCCAGGGCCTGCTCTAGTTATATCAGCGCTGGATGATCTTGGGTGACTGTTGTTCAAACTCTCCATGATTTAGAGGGGAAGCCCCCCTCTGGTTATGTGCGCAAGCTTGATATTCAGCACTGCATATTTGACTGGGGTAATACCCTCATGGTCGACCTACCAGAGATGGAAGGTCCCATGTGTAGTTGGTCACAGGTGTCTATGGTGGAAGGAGCTGACCGCGTTTTAGCGGCGCTCTCTGCTCAATATAGGTGCCATTTGGCGACCAGTGCGGCTGACTCTGACGAGCATCAGATCAGGCAGGCACTGGAGCGTGTTGGGCTGTCCCGATTTATTGAACGTATTTTTTGCTCCCATACACTTGGATGCGGCAAAGATTCCCCTCAATTTTATACGCAAATTCAACAATCCCTCGGCTGTCCATCGTCTAATATCGTGATGATAGGTGATTCCTTTAGTAGTGATGTTGCGAGTGCTATCGCGAGTGGTCTGCAGGCGGTCTGGTTTAATCCAATGCGTCAGTCGGTACCTGAGGGGATAATCGCTATCCATTACCTTGAAGAACTGATCTAAGAAGCGAAATGTTTTGCTTCTGATCAATTTGATGCCACTTTTTATTGGTTTATAATCAGACAGCTAACGAAAAGAGGAAGCCGAATGAACGGTTTTATGAACTTGAAGATATTTGCCACAGCTCTGGTGGTTACTGTGCTGGTTGGGCCGGTTGTTCAATGGCTGATGCCCGCTTGGTCTGTCTTGGCAGAAGATGTAGGTGCTGGCGGGGCTTGGTTTGCCTCGATCATGTACCATATTGTCTACGGCATTATAATTGGTGCGGGTGCGGCACTTGCGGTGACTGTTTTACGACGTTTTGGAAAGGTTGTTACCGTACAGGCGGCCGTTATAGCGGCCTGTACGACGATTGTGCTGTTCGATGTCGGTTTTGTCCTGCTCGGGCAAAAGGTACAAGCCTTTACTTATCTGGCGCTACTGCTGGCACTCTCCAGCTTTATTCTGCAGACAGTGATCTCTATTTCACCCATTGGTAAAGCGACAGCCTCTTCAAACGATCATGCGGCAAATACTACTGATGCCTGAAATTGTCGCATTAACCTGCCATGGTGCCGTGTTCTCTATCGGCAAAGAAACCCTGGGGGTCTTCCAGCATCTGGATTGAATCCTGGATGGCTTTTAGATGGTGAAACTCTTCATGGGCCAGTTGGGTATAAAAATTCTTCTCGAATAAATCAGTGACCTCTTCGGCTCTTTTGGCGTAAAAGTGTTCGCCATTTTGCTCAAAGACGGCGGCCTGTCTGAGTGCCTCAATATCATCGGCATTTACGGTCTGTTGTTCTTGTAGCTCATGTAGTGCATCAGAAAAGATTGTTTTCACCGTCTCTTCAGGTGTGTCAGCCTGGGGTGGATTTTGAGGCCATGTGCCCGAAAGTTCCAAAGCATGGTAAATCTCGCGGATTCGCCGAATATGTCCTTCTTCTGATTTGCGCAGATACTCAAACATATTTCGACCCATTTCACTGCTGGCCTTGTCCCGTGATGCGGCGTAGAAGGCCATGCCTTCTTTTTCTAATTGCATCGCCTTCTTTAGCGCGTCTAAACGTACATCCAACATAGGATTGGCCTCGGCTATAACACATAATCATGGAATTCAGTTAAGGATAGGATTCAAAATATATCCCGTCGCTGAAAAATATGTATCATTATTAGCATGGTTTGTACGTACTAGGCAAAGGAAATATCAGTTGCCATTCATATTCGAGGCAATCCTGGTTTGTGTGCTCATTATAGGAGAGTAAGTTATTTTTTTCCTAAAGATAGGATGGTTTGCATGAAGTCTGCGGCGAAGTTTTCACTACTCAGTTTGGAGAATTCAAGCTGGTATTTACCGTTAATAATTAAGGATGGCACTCCGGTTAGCTCGGCCTGATCAAAGAGCTTCTTTGAGCGTTCGATCTGGATGGAGACTTCATCACTGTTCATGCTGGTTTCAAGTACCTCTTTTGTGATGCCTTGTTGATCCATTAGGCTAACGACTTCATCCAAGGTGGGATACCGCTTTTCATTGCGTTTATCTGCATAGAGTTTAAATACTCGATCAAGCAGGGCGTCTTTTATACCCAGTGCTTCCATTGCGTAAAAAAGCCGCGCTTCAATTTCCCAGCGGCTGTTAGGTGCAGCAGGTATCATAATGAACTGGAAATCTGGATTATCCTCCTTAAACGCCTTGGTCAAGGGCTCTAGGCTGTAGCAATGGGGACAGCCGAACCAGAAAAATTCAACCAGGTAGGGTTTTTGAGACGCTAATTCTGCGCTGGGCAGTGGGGACTTTAACGTCGTGTATTTTCCTTCAGTTGGATCGCTTACAGGCTGCGCAGTTTTATTCAGTTGGTCCGTGGGACTGGGTGGCTGTGTGCTGTTATCACAACCCGTTAAGAATATGAGCAGTGTCAGAACAGCGATGAGAAGGCCTTTTTTCATTATAATACCGTTAGTTAGGTTGTCTTTATGTGTGTGTCTTGCGGGACTGTTGCAAACAGGAAGCATAGCCGTTGACTATTAGGACTTCAACTGGAAAGCGCGCTATAGGGATGAACCTGATTGCCTTGTTGTTGTCTTCACGGAATCATATTGAGTATGTAATACTCGAGACAGCAAGAATTGCCATGCTGGGCCTTCGAAGTAAGGCGGCGCTTAATTTAGAGAATTGATTGAGGAGATTTATCCATTGAGTTATCGAATCGACCACAGTGTGCCACAGCTTGTTCCTCCTAAGATCTTGTTGTTGGATTGGCATGCAACACTGGTTGATTCTTTGGATGCGATGTACCTTGCCATTGATGATCTATTGCCTCAGTTCGAAGCGTTGGGGTTATTAAACCGCCTGGCTCCTGAGGAGTTGAGTAAGACACCCGATGATCGGAAGCTGGTCCGCTTCGTTCGTATCTTCAGACGCTTGCATCCGAAAATTCGGGCGGAACGGCGCGTTTCCCGCACCGATATTTTTGATGCCTTATTTGGTCCGGATTTGGAAGCCATATCCATTGCCCACAAGGCATTCAATAAGTGCTATCGGGATCATTATGGTGCTGTAGCCCCTTTTGAAGAAGGCATGCGTGAGCGTCTACAGTTTTTGCGAAAATTAGGCATAAAACTGGGCGTGCCAACCAACCGCAGTCGAGAGTTTCTTGGGCATGAGATGAGAAGCCTGGAAGGTGGCAGTTGGATTGATCTTTTTGATACCACGGTGTGTGGTGATGAGGTGAATCATCATAAACCGGCTCCCGATGTATTGCTGAAATCAATCGCTAATTTAAAGGCGACACCGGGTCCTGATGTGTGGTATCTGGGTGATAGTCGAACCGATACCATAGCGGCAAAAGAAGCGGGTATTACAAGCATTTTCTATAACGGCGCAATGTGGGAGTGGGATTGGATAGAGCGGATTTTTCCCCGCACTCAACAGCATCCGCATAAACCCGATGCGGTCGTTGATGATCTCGATTCATTGCTGGATTTGATTCAAAAAATAGACGGGCCTGAAAGGGCCGAGATTTGGGCAGAGCGTCCTGAGCGTGCTCCGGCAAGACGCAAGCCACCTGCACGCATTGAACCTGACTGGCATCCGGCCGTCGTTGAGTTAACTGCGCCTATATTTTTATTGTTTGACTGGCACGCCACCTTGGTGGACACCCTGGATGCCATGTACCACGCTGTAGACGATATGCTGCCAGAACTTGACACGTTAGGACTTGCGGAAAGACTGGTAGATCCCTCTCAGAGTAAAACCGTTGAAGATGCCAAGCTGGTGGAGCATGTACGTGACTACCACCAGTTGCACCCTAAAATTAAGGCGGACCGAAAAATATCGCGGACCGATATTTTCGAAGTGCTTTTTGGGGCTGATGAAGAGGCAAAACAGATCGCCCATGCGGCGTTTAATCGGCACTATAGAAATCACTACGGCGCAGTCTATCCCTTTGAGCCTGGAGTAAAGGATATGCTCATTGGATTGCGTGCACTCGGTTTAAAATTGGGCGTGCTAACGAATCGTGATCGTGAGTTTTTTCAGCATGAGCTGGCTGCGGTTGAAGGAACGGGCTGGGCTGACCTGTTTGATACCACCGTTTGCGGAGATGATACAGCGTTGCGAAAACCCCACGCTGATCCCATTCTCAAGGCACTGGAGAATTTGCACTTCTTGCCTGGGCCTGAAATCTGGTATATCGGGGATAGCACCACAGATACCATTGCGGCCAAGAAAGCTGGAGTGACAAGTGTTTTCTTCAATGGGGCCCAGTGGGATCAAAAGTGGCTGGATAAGATCTTTCCAGGAACAGAGCGCCATCCCCATAAACCCGATGTGGTGGTGAATGATTTTGGTGAGTTATGGGCCCTTACCTTAGCCTGTCGTGCCGCCCGACCCAGGATAGGGTGGAGTATTTAAGTTACCTAGGGATCTGATTGTTTGTGGCGCAAAGTATTAACCATTTTGATTGTCCGGTATGCAACACCCAGATTGCATCATGGGTTGTGCGGCGCCCAGTGTTCACCTGCACTGCTTGTGGTCAAGCCTTCACATCAAACTACCGTCGATCACTTAAAAGGAGCGCGCTATTAGGTTTGTTACTCTGGATAGGTGGTGCATTGGCTGGTATTCTATTTATCGATCCGTGGCAGATGGTGCTCGCCTTTTCGCTGGAATTTGGTGGCCTCATAGCTTTTCTTTTCGCTTATCTTGTTCATCATTTTTCCATTCGGATAGACATCAACAATGAAACATCGTCTATTGAATAGACGCGCTTAACACGGGTGTATATGTACTAAGTCGTTGGTCCCATTCCAACCTTGCTGAAGTCAGTGCCTTGCTTGAGCCCATAGTGCTGATCAAGATTAAAATATTCGATCAGCTGATCAACGGCATGCTGGCCCTGAGTGCGCTGAATGTCCCCAAGGATCATGCGTACGGCATTGCGGTTATAGCCGCTATTGAATTGCAATTGAACCTGTATCAATTCTTTGGCTCTGTCGATATTCATAATGCGGCCTCTGAACAGGGTCTCTGAGTCATACTGTACCTCTAACCCTATAGTATTTGTGATTTTTATTTCGCCAATTGACGTTAGACTTTCCTATAGATGCCTATTACGGACAAGGATTTCCCATGATGCGAAAAAACACGGACGAAATTGAAAAGCTCTACCAGCGTATAGTGCTACTGCATCAAGATGTTGACACAATCCGACAGCCTCTGCTCAATATCAAGTCGATTATTGACGAAATGAAAAAGCTATTGGATCTGCCTGACACTATAGCAAAAGATCTGAAGAAACTCAGGACAGTTATTTTAGCGCTGAATGAAATCACACAGTTACTTGAGTGGGTCCCTGGTCAATTAGGCAGTGCCTGTAAAGCCGCGCACAATCTACTCTCTCCATTGGTGTCGCCAACCAATAAAGGTGTCTTGGATAAGATGATCAAGACAACCGAAGATATGGATAAAATGGCGTCTAGAATAAAACAGTATCTTGAAAAGGTTGAACCGCTGGTTAATAAGGGGCTTGAGGAGTTAAACGCGCTACGTGGCCGCGTGATCTCACTTGAAGAGAAACTGGCCGAATTAGTTGAGCACTATAAACGTATTCCGCCCTCAGCCGATACCGTGGCTTGTGTGCATGAGATTAACCACGCGCTTGATCAACTGGACCAGTCCGTTCAAGAAATTAAAAATCAGTTTAATAAGGCCATCCAACCGCTCGTAATGGTATTGCAAACGATTAAGAATACGCTTGATCCTATCGCTGATCTGGCACAGAAAATCACCCAGCTACTAAAACAGATTGATATTAAACCAATCAATGATCTCATTCGTCAGGTAAACCAGTGCAGAAAGAAAATTGAAGACTTTAGAAAAAAGGTTGTATCAAAAGTAGAGGCGGTAGTTAAAGCGGCATTCAAACGCTTTGGTATTGATATTGATGCCGTAGACAAACTGATTCGCGGATTGATTGATTCGGTGTTGAAGCCAATAAGGAAGTTCATTGACCAGATATGTGACAGTATAAATGGCATGCTGGAGCAACTCACCCGAATGATTGATGGCATGCTCCCTGTTGATCAACTGAAGCAGATCATTGCTACACTTGAAACCTGGCGAGACAAGCTTGAGTGCGAACTGGATAAGCTGGCAGGGTCGACCTGTAAATCTGTTTTAAAGGTCTGGCGGTGTTAGGTCGTGAATAAAATCGCAGCAGCATTTATTCTCTCGGCATTTGTAAAGCAAACGTGTAAAGACTGCATAGGGTAGAGAAGATATGCCTTCCATGGATGACGTAAAGGGAAAAGGCCTAAAAATTCGGTTTGCAATGGGTTTGTGATTTGGCGACTTGTCATCTCTCACTGGTCAGTATTGTAAAGGCGCTGCAGGAGACCTATGCCCATTAGAGTGACTTATGCAGTTGTTCTAGGTCATGTAAATCGCAAAGTGGTTTTATTTGGAAAGTAAAACGGTATAGAGTCGGAATAGGTCTAGATACGGCTTGGTTTTCTGGATTCTGGGCTCTATATCAACCAAACAGTGGAGAAGTGATAATGGGAAAAAAGAAAAGTGATAAGAAAGACGATAAAAAAGCTGATGAGCTGAAGAAAAAATTAAAAGCAAAGACTAAAAAGCGTAAAGCCAAGAAGAAGGCGAAGAAAAAAGCTGCGAAAAAAGCTAAAGCTAAGAAAAAGAAATCGAAGAAGAAAAAAGGCAAGAAGTCGAAAAAGAAATGAATAATAGCCCCCTGCACGTTAAGTGACACCCGCTTGTGCGGGTGTTTTTACTTTAGCGCTCTATTCAATATCGAGTAGGGGTAGGGGAGCGCGGGCCTTTATTTGTGATAGCTGAATATTCGACTTGATGGAAGAGACCCCAGGCATTCTCATCAGATGCTCAGAGATAAAGCGCGAAAACTCTTGCAGGTTCTTTGCAATAACGCGCATTTCGTAATCACCATCACCTGTAATCAATAAGCATTCCAGAATTTCAGGTCTTTCTTGAACGGCCTTCTCGAATGCCGCTGCAATGTTCTCCTGATGCTTCTCCAGTGTGATGTTAATCAGCGCAACCACATCCATACCCAGTGCCTGGGGATCCAGTATGGCCGAATAACCGCGTATCACGCCCTCGTTTTCAAGCTGTTGAAGCCTCCTGGCGCATTGAGAGGGCGAGAGATTAACGCGTTCTGACAACGCAACGTGCGAGAGGCGGGCATCCTCCTGCAGATGGTGAAGTATCAGTCGGTCGTACTTGTCGAGTTTGATGCTCATGGGCTGATTCTTTGTTTTGTAAAGAGTATCTAAAGCGATAAAAGCGCAGTTAAATAGCAAAAAAATAAAATATATGCATGAATATAGCATATCTGGCTTATTTGGCTATGGATAACACCCGATAACGTCATGTCAGATCGACTATGCTAGCCTCCAAATTGAACCACTATTTTGGAGAGCATGATGACACTGGCAGAGGCGTTACTGAACGGGTTGAAGCTGCATGGGGCAAAGGAGTTGTTCGGCATCCCCGGGGATTTTGCATTGCCTTTTTTCAAGGTCATTGAGCAGTCAGAGATTCTGCCGTTCTATACGTTGAGTCATGAACCGGGTGTTGGCTTCGCGGCTGATGCGGCGGCACGGGGAAGAGGATCACTCGGCGTTGCTGTAGTGACCTATGGTGCCGGGGCCTTCAATATGGTCAATAGCGTTGCCTGCGCCTATGCGGAGAAGTCTCCACTGGTGGTCATTTCGGGTGCACCGGGTATTTCTGAACTGCAAGGCGATCTGTTGCTGCATCATCAGGTGAAGACACTGGGTTCGCAGTATGAGGTCTTTAAAGAGTTCACCTGTGATCAAGTGTTGCTGAATGATCCGTTGAAGGCACCCGAGCAAATTGCCCGGGTGTTACGCCGTTGTCTTGAAGAGTCCCGACCCGTCTATATCGAATTCCCGCGCGACTTGGTGAATGTACTCTGTGATCCGGTTCCTCAGTTACCCCCTACAATGGCCGATCCACAGGCACTGTCGGCCTGTGCGGATGAGATACTCAGCCGATTGTCGGCGGCTGAGAATCCTGTGATTCTGGCGGGTGTAGAAGTGCGCCGCTATGGGCTGGAAAATAAAGTAGCCGAACTCTCTCGTCGCTTGAAGCTGCCTGTAGCAACCAGTTTTATGGGTAGAGGGCTTTTCTCAGATGCTGACTGTCAATTGATCGGCTCCTATATCGGCATGGCAGGCGATCAGGCCATTAGTAACACGGTGGAAACATCCGACCAGTTGTTGATGTTGGGCGTCATTGTCTGTGATTCAAACTTTGGTGTTTCAGCCAAGCGATTGGATATCCGCCATACCATTAATGCCTCCGATCAAGAGGTGAAGGTGGGCTATCATCTTTATCAGCAACTCTCACTGACTGAACTGATTGATGAGTTGCTTTCCAAGACAACGCCCAATTCCCATCATGCTTCTCCAATGAAGCCTAATTATCCGCGCGGCCTTGAGGCTGATGATAACCCAATTGTGCCAACCGATATTGCCCGGGCTGTTAATGATCTTTTTGATCAGCGTGGTGCCATGCCCATTGCCTCGGATATTGGTGATTGCCTGTTTACCGCCATGGATATGGATAACACGCAACTGGTTGCGCCGGGCTACTACGCCACCATGGGGTTTGGTGTGCCTGCAGGATTGGGATTACAAGCCTCAACGGGTCAGCGTCCCCTCATTTTGGTTGGTGACGGCGCCTTTCAAATGACCGGTTGGGAGTTGGGCAACTGCAGACGCTATGGCTGGGATCCAATTGTGCTGTTGTTCAATAACAGTTGCTGGGGCATGTTGGCTACGTTTCAACCGGAGAGTCGTTTCAATCAGCTGGATGACTGGCATTTTGCCGATATGATGGGTTCGATGGGCGGTGATGGTGTGCGTGTGCAGACCCGTGCAGAACTACAACAGGCGCTGAGCCAGGCTGTTGAGCGGCGCGGGCGCTTTCAGCTGATAGAGATCATGATGACCGCCGATGCGCGCAGCGCTACGCTACAACAGTTCGTTGAGGCACAGGGACGGCGTACGGGTATGCGCAAGGGTTAAAGGTACGAGTATCATAAGGGTCGCACTTAAATGGCACTAGCTTAATGCCGGGGTCCTGTTATTTTATGGCGGATTATTCTACAGCTGCGTTAGCTGCGTTATGTCATTGGATGAAACAGCATGAATACAACTGAAGAAATGTGGAATAAGTATCACACCAATCTTCGCGCTTTCATAGGCAAGCGGGTCAACGATAAAGATGCGGCTGAAGATATTCTTCAGGATATCTTTGTTCGGGTTCATTCTCGGATTGATACCCTTGAAAACAGGAACAAGCTTGAAAGCTGGCTCTATCAAATAACAAGAAATGCGCTCATTGATTACTATCGTTCTCACAAGCCGCTGGAAGCATTACCGGAGTGGCTTGAACAACCGCAAGCCAACAGGGAGGAGACTAACAGGCGGGAGTTATCGTCGTGTCTTGCCCCGATGATTCAGCAATTACCGGAAAAATACCGCCATGCGGTTCAGCTCTCTGCGATGGAAGGGAAGACCCAAAGTGAGATAGCGGAAAAAGAAAACATTTCACTGTCCGGGGCGAAGTCGCGCGTCCAACGGGGAAGAGCGCTGTTGAAAACCATGCTTTACGACTGCTGCACAGTAGAAATTAACGCGATGAACCAAATAGTTGATTACGACAAAAAAGAGGGCGATTGCAAATTCTGCTAAGAAGTTTTACTGATTTTGCGTCTTTTTCGTGATGTCTCCGTCTACCTGTGTAGGAAGCAGAAATCGTTCTGATTCAATTGTAATCATGAAAGGAGACACAGATGAAACCACTCAACACGGATCAAGTCCGCGAAGCGGTACGTAGCCACTATGGCAAAGTAGCGGAAGGCTGCTGCGGTGGGCCAGCCCCGAAAGAAACTGATGCCTGCTGCGTGGCAGATGCCGAGGCAAAAGTAGCCGGTGAAGACGGTTGTGGTTGCGACACTGCAACACCATCAAGTGATAACAACAGCGTACAAGGCGCGTGTTGCAGCGGCCCGGCGCTATCGCCGGATGAAACCTCAAAAGCACTTGGCTATTCATCAGGCGAGCTGGCTTCCTTGCCGGAAGGGGCGAATCTTGGCCTTGGTTGCGGCAATCCTCAAGCCATTGCCTCAATTAAACAGGGAGAGACCGTTCTTGATCTGGGAAGCGGCGCCGGAATTGATTGTTTTTTGGCGGCAAAGGCCACGGGTGATAAGGGCTTTGTGATCGGGGTGGACATGACGCCCGAAATGATCTCCAAAGCCAAGTTAAATGCCGAAAAGACCGGCGTGCAAAATGTGGAGTTTCGACTGGGTGAGATCGAAAATCTTCCCGCAGCAGACAACAGTGTAGATGTCATTATCTCCAATTGTGTGATCAACCTGTCCCCGGAGAAGCGGAAGGTTTATTCGGAGGCCTTTCGTGTCCTGAAACCTGGTGGCCGTATCGCCGTCTCCGATATTGTTCTAACAGCGGCGTTGCCGGAAGCACTGCAAAATGACCTATTCCTTTACACCGGTTGTATGGCAGGGGCCAGTTCACTTCCAGACATTGAAGCCTATCTGAGTGATACGGGGTTTGGGAATATCCGCATCTCGCCTAAGGATGAAAGTCGTGACTTCATCCGCGAATGGGTTCCGGGCAGCAAAATAGCGGATTATGTGGTATCAGCTACAATCGAGGCAACTAAACCCATGGCATAGCCAACAAAAAACGGGTCAGAGAAGAATAGTACTTACTTAAGCAGATTCGTATCCAATGTAGGGTGGGTTAGGCGCGTTGTTTGCGCCGTAACCCACCAACGGTGCCGTCAGGCACACCTTAAATAAACGCCTTGTGTTGCTGCGCAACGCTTGGTGGGCTACGCAAAAAACGCTAACCCACCCTACATTTGAGCTTAAGTAAGTACCATTCGGGTCAGAGAACAATTAACTCTAATATTGGCGACAATTGTTCTCTGGCCCGGATTGCTATGTGATGGGTTCAATGGGCGGTGATGGTGTGCGTGTGCAGACCCGTGCAGAACTACAACAGGCACTGAGTCAGGCTGTTGAGCGGCGAGGGTGCTTTCAGCTGATAGAGATCATGACGACCGCCGATGCGCGCAGCGCTACGCTACAACAGTTCGTTGAGGCACAGGGCCGGCGTACGGGTATGCGTAAGGGTTAAAGGTGCAAAGGTTCAGATCGTTTCTGACACAAGGCTGCTATTAGAAAAATCTAGGTGCTGGTTAAGAAACATCCAAAAGCGGCCGCTTACTCCTGCACCGGCTTGTACGTAGAAAATAAATCTGCCCTTTTTAATTCATGTGCAAACAACACAAAGTGTCAGGTAATTTTACAGGTCGGCTGAAGGAACACTAAATAAGTCGTTGATTTATATTGAATGGCATCATAATTGCAATCCTCGTAAAGTGTGATATCGACGGATTTATTTCAAGAATTCTTTAAGGAAGTAAAGACTATGCTAACCCACATGAAAATAATAACCGCTGTCGGATTGATGAGTATTGCAGGATCTGTTTTTGCCGTTCCGACACCCATCGACCTGAATACCTTCCAGCAGGAGGGGCCTCTGGGCAATGGCAATTGGGTGGTATCGGGTGACGGAAACAGTGTACTGCAAACAATCAACGGCAATCCTACAGCCTTTGTAAGCCCTGGGAACTTTTTCAATACGCAATTCCAGGGATCATTTTCCGCCGCCAACGACGGGGATGATGACTACATGGGCTTTGTGTTTGGTTTTGATGCGAATGATACAACACCATTTTTCCTGTTTGACTGGAAACAGGGCCAGCAGTCGGGCTCCGCGCCTGGATTCTACCTCTCCGAGGTGTCTGGAGGTTTGAACGCAATTCCGTTCGGAAACCACCATCTGGACGCGACCGGTTACGATGTACTGGCCACCAACCTGGGAACTGGCTGGGTGGATAACGTTATTTACGACTTTACGTTGGAATACACTGCATCCCTGATCAAGATCGACATCTCCGGAGGCAGTTTCGGGACCGGTACCAACATCTTCAACTACGCTACGTCCGGCAACACCACGGGCCGCTTTGGATTCTACAACTTCTCCCAGTCTCAGGTTGCTTACCAGGGATTCACCGAGACGGTTGCCCCCACATTCTGTGAGCTGAATCCGACAGACCCCCAATGTACTGGTGCACAGGTACCCGTACCGGTACCGCTCAGTCTTATAGGTCTTGGCCTTGGCCTGCTGGGATTGTCCCGCCGGATTAAAAGGTAATCACCGGGGGGGCTACACAGCCCCCCTTTTTTTGTTGCGAAAGCAAACCGACAGACTTACTCAGCCAGGTAGGGTGGGCACGTTTTTTGTGCCCACGGGTATGCGCCATAATTATCGCGTGGGCACACACGGCGTGCCCACCCTACCGATCTGGGTTGAGTGGCAGCTATTGGATGGTTTCTGCCGAACAAACTGAATGACTCAATGGTCGCTTTTGGCAACCAAACGAGAAAGTAACACCGCAATCAGCAGTAAACAAAATACACTCGACAGTAACTGCCAGATCCAGGCACAAGGTACTGTACCTTAAAGCACCTTATCCCAGCTTTCACTGGTCAGATCGGCGCCAAATATATGTTCATCCCACGCCTTGGTGCAGGTGAAACCCGATTTGGTATAGAGCTTTCGTGCCTGAGTAAGGCAGGAGCAGGTCCAGAGCGTCATCTTCTTGTATCCACATTGGCGACAGAAGTCGATGCACTGTTGAATCAGTTGTCGGCCAATCTGCATGCCGCGAAATTCGGGTTCGACTAACAGGGCACGCAGCCGAGCTGTTTCAGTATCTTCTTTGACAGCAAATATACTGCCAGCGAATCGGCCATCTACTTCAGCAATCCAACCTCGTTCGCAGGTTTCATCATAGTTGTTGGCAAACGATGCAAGCACTTCCAGCACGGTACGCTCAAAACTTTTATCCCATTGATATTCTGTGGCGTAGAGCACCGCGTGACGATTGATTACTGTGCTGATATCACCCAGTTGTAGGGGGCGTATCAGTACAGAGCGCTTTCGTGTCGGCTCAAGCAGGTCCATTATGCGATGCATGGCGTCTACCAGTTCGCGGCGTTGATGCATGAGCAAGGGCTTAAGCAGTTGATCCAGATTGTCCCGGGCAAGTCCATCCAGCGCTTGTAATGTTGTCAGTCCGGCGGGGGACAGCGTAAGCCGTTTTCTGCGTCGATCCGTTGGATCTGTTGTTTTCTGCAACAGGCTCTGTCTGAGCAGTTTAGCCAGTATTCGACTGACATAGCCGGGATCCATTCTCAGGTAGTCCGCAAGCGTGGTGGCGGTCAATGTGCTCTCTTTTGCCACCTCAAACAGGACGCGAATCTCTGGGAGATTAAGTGCTTGTCCCAAGAACCCTTCATCCAGGATACCTATGTGACGGGTATAGAATCGATTAAAGGCACGTATCTGATCAATTTCGTCCAGCGAGTCTGCGATTTGTTTCATGACGACCACCCATGATGCTCTATTGCATGCAATATGCAACTTATTAATTGACTATGTCAACTAATATTGAATGAAAAATAATCCATAGGGTGGAAATAGATGCGGATGTGGCTATCTAGTTAAAGCTGAAGCGGCCAATGATGGGATACCGGAATTCAGCGCCAGCCATGGCTTTGGCCAATCCTACGATACCCAATAGGACCAGTGTGGAGTGGACGGTGGTAAAATAGAGAATTAATACCATCCATGTATTCGCGCTTTGATAACCCCCAAGCCAGAGTATGGCCAGGTTGGCTATAACTAATAAAATGCCGCCAATAATGCTCGCCACAAAGGTTTGTTCAAGATGACTGCGGGCAAGCGCTGAGGCTGTGGTGCGGTGTTTGAAATAGAGGTAAGTCAGCCAGGCAAAACAGACCCCTGGAAGCAGGAGCAAGTTAGCCAGGAACAATCCCTCTGCCATAACGGCAAGCTGTGTGTCATTGTTATCAATGGTTTCATTCATAGTTGTAACCAAACTGTCCAATCCAGCACATTGCAGTAATTAAGACCAATAATACGGCTAACGGTTGCAGTTGTCTCTTCTGGCTGGAATCAATCTGGCTTACTATTCTTATAATAGTTGATATATTGGATTGGAAAGTGAATCAGGAGGGAAGCCGTATGCCACAACTGTTATCACTGTCTCGGGCTGCACGTCTGGCTGATGTCAGCCGTGGCGAACTGCAGAAGAGAATCCGAAAGGAGCGCGTAGAGACCTTCGAGGGGGAGATCTCCCTGGAGACACTGCTGGCGCTCTATCCCCATATCGATATGGATGAAGACCCTGTTCTGGAACGGGTGCAGCGTATCAAGTCCGAGGCGCGTCCCAAACGACACTACAGTGATGGGTGGATGCCAGATCCGCAGGTGCTGATGACGCGTTTGCATGAGTTTCAACATACGCTAGTACATACGAAGGCGGCATTGAATTCATCAGAGGCCTTAATTGACGAGGCTGTAACTGATCTTACATCCGCGCTGGAAGAACCAGAGAAAGCACTGCGTGTTTCGGTTAAAAAGTGCATTGAAAAGCTTGAAGGCGCGATAGGGCGCCTTGACCGGGCCAGTGATGCAAAGGCGCGTCTGTTTGCCAAAGATGCGCTGCTCAAGATAGTGACCGCCAGTGTTCGAATATTACCGAGTGGGCATGAGTATTTTATTGAAGGTAATGATTCGATTCTGGAAGCTGGACTCAAAGCAGGACTGTATCTCGATTATGGCTGTACCAGTGGGAATTGCGGGGCCTGTAAATGCAAAGTGACCGCCGGTGCCGTGCGAAAATTGCGTCATCACGATTATGTTCTGAGTGCGCGAGAACAAGAAGAGGGCTATATCCTGGCGTGTTCCAACACGGCTATTTCAGATTTGGTGATCGAGGCGAATGAAGCGCAAGTCTCTGACACACTTCCCCATCAGGTCATTCGAGCGGTTGTGCGTAAAGTTGAGCAAGAGGGCCCTGAACTCGCTTTGCTCCATGTACAGACGCCCCGCACACATTCGTTGCGCTTTAAGGCTGGGCAGCGGGTCACAGTGACAACAGAGGATGGCATCAGTGATCAGCTCTATATTGCCAGTTGCCCCTGTGATGGGCGTAATCTCCAGTTCCTGATTTTTGCCGAATCAAAATCACCATTAATGCAAGCTGTCTACAGTGGAGAGCTGGCCAAACAGACGGTTGTGCTCGAGGGACCCGAAGGTGGTTTTGTGCTGAATCAGGACTCCTCGCGTCCGGTGGTGTTTATGGCAAAAGGCAGTGGGTTGGCACCCATCAAGAGCCTGGTTGAACAGGCCATCACGATCGATGATGCAGAAGACATCTCGCTGATCTTGGTCGGGGGTAATCCTGCAGGTTCTCAGCTGGAGAAACTCTGTCGGTCCTGGAATGATGCCCTGGATAATTTTCATTACAAGGATACAAAAAAGGATATCACGGTTGATGAATTAGCCAACCAGCTCATTGAAGAGATTACCGAGAACAGAAAAACGCAGATCTATTTAGCAGGACCAATTGACTGGATTCAATCAATCAAAAATGCTGTCGAGAAACAATCCATTGATACCGGCGAATGGTTTGTAGAGCCGGTAAGTTGAGCATCAAACGATTTGGATAAATGGGTCAACGTGATTAAATTGCTGTCGTGCCTAATCCTGCTGATAGGATTGGGTTATAACATTTACGTCACTCATGGTTAGTTTCAATCACTCTCTAAGAACAGCTTATATGAGTTCGCTGGAAAATGAGATTTGCGCGTTATTAAACAGAATGCCTTTCCATTTCTTATTGAGATCAGCATACCCCTCTATTTCTGGGGCATGCTGATTCAATAAGGTGTTTTTGAGTATTAGACCAATACAATCTGTGAACGCATGCTGTAGAGAACATACAGCACTTCCTCCTGTTCCCGTTGACCAACGTTATTATTTTCAAGTGCTTTTAACGCATCATCCAAGACGGCCATAAACTCACCGGCAGAAATATTCATACCCTTATGGGCAGAGAGCATATCCACCCCCTTATACACCTCGGGTCCACCTGTTCCGGTGATAAAAAAGGTGGCTGCCGCATGCTTCAGCTTATCGGCATCTGAATTTTCAAACCTTGTAGATATAGTTGAATTTATCAGATGATTATCAACTACGTCATTCGCAATGCTGGTTATGCCCTCACTTCCACCTAATCGCTCGTATAGTGACTGTGACATGATTCGGTTTCCTCCTGTGAATCAGTAATGAACTCTGCATCGTTACGTTTTTGTTGTGTACAGCGCGAAATTAGCACTGCTGATTAACAGAAAGAAGTACAGAATCTGTAGTAGCTGCTAGGCTTAATAGCGTTGTATATAAGAAATCAAATAATGAATAAGGAGTAAGCATGAAGGCGTACGGTCAGTTTTGTCCATTAGCACAAGCAACCCAGTTACTCTGTGAGCGTTGGACCTTGCTTATTGTAAGGGAATTCATTGCTGGGAGTACCCGTTATAGCGAGTTGCAAAAAGGCGTGCCTTTAATGTCTCCAACATTGTTATCAACACGCCTCAAGCAATTGGTAAAAGCAGGTGTTATCACAATGAAAAGCGAGAGTGGGAAAAATCATTATGAATTGACAAAGGCAGGGATAGAGTTGAAACCCGTAGTAGAATTGCTCGGTGCTTGGGGTCATCGTTGGGCGCAAACCAATTTAGATGAGGGTGATCTGGATGCTGGATTATTGATGTGGGATATGCGGCGCAGTGTAGATCCTGCTGTTTTTCCGCAAAACCGTATTGTTGTTCAGTTTGAATATCCCGATGCACCGAAGGGCGCCCATGATTGGTGGCTGATTTCGGAGGATGGGATCATTGATCTCTGTCTGTCTGATCCTGGTTATGAAGTTGATATTCTCATAAAAAGTTCTTTAGCGGATATGACGGCAGTGTGGACCTGCCAAAGACCATTCAAGCAAGCCGTAGAGTGCGGGGATATTAAGGTTATGGGTGATAAGAAGCTCGCTTCTAACCTTCAGGATTGGCTTAAATCAAGTCTCCTGTCTCGACTTGGATCCCTTGAAGAACTTCCTAAATTGAATTGGGTTGTTTGAGTGTTTTTTCCATCTAAACAACGGGCGCTATCAACACTGTAGCTATTTCTACCGGCTCTTTGACGGCGACACGTGCTGTTTCTAACCCAGTAGAGTTAAGCACTCAAGTTGTTTCTGTACTGTGCTGGCTAGATAATAAACCAGGTAACGAGGCTGATTAGACACGCCAGTACCAGATTTAATACCAAGCCGATCCGTATCATCTGACTCTGGGGGATATAGCCCGATCCAAATACTATCGCATTAGGTGGTGTTGCGACAGGAAGCATGAACGCGGAGGAAGCGGCGATAGCAATCACCACTGCCATAACGGCAGACGATATTCCCATAGCCTCAGCGATGGAGGCAAAAATAGGAATCATCAGTGCACTACTGGCGGTATTGCTTGCCACCTCAGTCAGCATCACCATAAAAAAGACAATAACAAATAGCAGTAAGAGTAGCGGTGCCCCCTGAAGCAGACTGGCAGCCCCCTCCGCCAGAAAGACACTGGTGCCGGTTTCTTTGAGCAAAGCGGAGAGAGTGAGACCACCGCCGAACAGCAACAACACACCCCAGTTCGCGGAATTTTCAATATCCTTCCACTCCACCAATCTCAGTGCAGCGATCAAGACAATAGCCATGATTGCGACCAGAGAGTCAAAATCCTTGGAAATCCCCAGAACCTTTGAAATAGGTTGACTCAGTAGCCAGAGCAGCACAGTAAGAAGAAACACACCCAATGTCAGGTATTGCGGCTTTGTAAAATGGTTATTTGATGATTCTGGTATCTCTTGCTCAATACGATGTGACAGGTCTGGGCGGAAGACTAGTCGCAGCAGTAGGAACATCAGGGGCAACAGGACTAGCACAATTGGCACACCGAAACTCGACCATTCGGCAAAGCTAATCCCTGCTGCTGCCGCTGCAATCGCATTAGGCGGACTTCCAACCAAGGTGCCGATGCCACCGATATTGGCTGAGTAGGCAATTCCAAGAAGCAGGTACCAGTAGGTCGGGCGATAGTTTTCATAGGGTAGACAGACTAGCAGACCCAGCGCTAGCGGCAGCATCATCGCGGTGGTAGCAGTGTTAGAGATCCACATGGAGACAAAGGCAGTGGTGATGAACAGTAGCAGCGCGGCGACAGAAAGCCGCCCCTTGGCGGCCCGCATCACCAACGAAGCAAGACGGATATCCAACTGCTGTCTGTGCAGCGCCGCCGCTAGAGCGAACCCGCCTAGAAACAAGAATATGATCGGATGGGCAAAGTTACTGAGGGCTTGATCGACACTGAACACTCCACTGCTGACTGTGAGCACCGGTATCAGCAGCGCGGTGATGGTAATATTGAAAGTCTCGGTGACCCAGAGCAGGGCAATGAGAGTGAGTATGGAGAGACCGATGCGCAAAGGTGTTTCGAGATCGCTACCCCAGTAGAGACCCAAAGCGACCAAAATTGTCATGCTCAGAGTAATCCAGCGTCGATCCATCTCAATCCTCATTTATGCCTGCTTTGCATACATGGCGGTTTTGGATAATAAGTACAATTGGTAGAAGAGAGGTCAGCTGGTAGAGTCAGCGCTCCTCCCGACCAAGAAATGAAACGCTATAATCTGCAATCAACTGGCCGAGTATGAACGATACCAAATTTACGCCCTGTTGAAAGCAATGGGATGGACTCCTCCTCACCCTTACGGCATCGATGTGCCAAACTGAGATTGGTGTTTCAGTTAACGGTGAGCATGAGGAGTCCA